>PHEQ01000016.1 GCA_002842985.1 Alphaproteobacteria bacterium HGW-Alphaproteobacteria-1 | reverse complement strand
GGGCGAGAAGGCACTCGAGCATCCTGAAGATCCTTGTGATAGAGAATCTTCAAAATCGAATCCAAATTGCCCCTCAACGCAACAGCGTCGTGTACCGTGGGCCACTTTAGTGAATTTCTCATAAGCCAATGTAAATATTGACAAAATTCAAGCCGTCTGAATTGCTTGGATTGGAGACGCATTTGCGTTTGTCGCGACCGGGTTTGGAAGTTCTCAGGCCATGGCATGGTTGCGGGCAGAGTTGGCAAGGCGAGAATCGCAAGGTTTTGCAACACGATTTCCGGCTTCGATCCGCTAGCCCAAACGTTACCCCCGCGCAAAATTGAAAAGGGCCGATTGCGCGGCCCCTTGCTGGCACAATGTTTGTTCAGGGGTTTTTGGCGGACCGAGGAGGATTCGAACCCCCGACCCCTTGATTCGTAGTCAAGTACTCTATCCAGCTGAGCTATCGGTCCGTTGGGGCAGCGTGTAGACTTTGCAGCCGGACGATGCAAGGGGGCAGGGGACAGATTTATGACACCGCCGCGAAATTTCCCTTGGGCAGGGTGATGCAGAACGAGGTGCCGGTCTCGTCGCTTTTTTCCAGCGTCAGGGTGCCGCCATGGCCGCGCATCAGTTCGGCGGCGATGGTCAGGCCAAGGCCGGTGCCGCCCTTGCTGACCCCGCCCTGAAACGGCTTGAAGAGGTGCTCACGCGCCTTGGGCGGCAGGCCAGGGCCGGTGTCGCGCACGCGAATGATCCACTCGCGGGCATCCTCGGCGGCGCTGACGGTGATCTCTCCCGGCGCGCCGTTGCGCGCGATGGCCTGACGGGCATTGCGTATGAGGTTCGACATCACCCGGTGAAGCTGTTCGCCATCGGCCAGCAGGATCAATTCATCCGGCACGGCGTTCGCAAGGCGCAGATCGTGCCCCGCCGCGGCCATGCGTTCGCTGTCGAGCACATCGGCCACAAGGTCGCGCAAGCGGTGGCGCGCGAGGGTGGGGGCGGGTTCCTCGGCCTTGCCATAGGCCAGGGTTGCCTCACACAGATGCACGGCGCGGGTCAGCGAATTGACCAGCTTGGGGGCCATGCGCTTGACGCTTGGGTCTTCGCTCATCTCGATGCGGTCGGTGAAAAGCTGCGCCGAGGTCAGGATGTTGCGCAGATCGTGGCTGACCTTGGCCACCGCACCGCCAAGCTGGGCAAGATGCTCCTTTTGCTTGAGCGCGGCGGTCAGCTGGGTCTGCAGGTTTTGCAGACTCTCTTCGGCTTCGCGCAACTCGGTGATGGTGGATCTCGGTTTGATCACGAGGCGCGCATCCTCTGGATTGGCGGCATAGTCGCGCATGTTGCCGACCACGCGCCGGATCGGGCGCACCAGAAAGCATTGCACAACCACGAAAAGCAGGGTCGCGGTAAAGACCGAGATCACCAGCGACAACCACAGGATGCGCAGACCATAATCGACCATAGCGGCACGCAACCTGCCGGTCTCCAATGTGACCTCGATGAGCAGGCCGCCCATGCGCACCGGCTCGCCGATCACGCGGATCACCTCCGGCTCGGGCGTCCTGAGCCGGTGCATGGCATCGCGGATGAGCGTGAGGGCAGGGGCATTGCGCAGATCGAAGGTGCCGGTCACGGGCGCGGGCACCGGCGAGGAGAGCACAAGCTGGCGCGCCTCGTCACGGGCGAGCACGACGTTGAACACCTCGGCATTGCGCAACAGTTCGTCCTGGAGGTCCGGCGTCACATCCCCCTCGGCCAGAAGCACGAGCGACGCGATCTGCGCGCGTTCCAGCCGATCAAGCAGGAATTGCTCGCGGAACCGCGCGATGGAGGGCACGAATATCAACACCTCGGCCAGCATCACGAAGATGGCCGTGAGGATCAGGAAACGCCCCGATAGCGATCTGAACACGCGCGCCCTCCCAAGCCCCGGTCAGGGCAGCCAGCGTTGAATGAGGCCGACCACCCGCTTCACCATAGGGCTATCGAACAGCTTTGGCGAGAAATAGGCCCCGGCCGCACGTTTGTTGATCTCGCCCAGGGTGGGATAGGGGGCGACCATGTTGGCCACATGCTTCATCTTGAGCCGGTTGGCGAGGATGAAGGCCCAGAGATTGATCAATTCGCCCGCCTGCGCCCCGGCGATGGACGCGCCCACAGGCCGCCCACGCACCACCATGACCTTGATCAGCCCTTCGGTCTTGCGCTCGGCGATGGCGCGGTCGTTGTGGTTGTAGGCAAAACGCACCACCTCGAGATTGCCGCCATGCTCCTCGCGCGCCTGCGCCTCGGTCAGGCCGACCTGCGCCAGTTCCGGGTCGGTATAGGTGGCCCAGGGGATATGATCGGTGCGGTTCCTGGCGGGCAGACCCAAAAGCGCCTGCCGGATGATCAGCCCCGCCTGATAACCCGCGACATGGGTGAATTGCAGCCCGCCCGCCACGTCGCCGATGGCATAGGCGCGGCGGTTGGTGGTGCGCATGGACGCATCGACCTTGATGCCGCGTTTCGTGGTCTCGATCCCGGCGGCCTCGAGGTTGAGGCGCTCGGTATTGGCGCGGCGTCCGACCGCCATCAGAAGGTGACTGCCGCGGAACACGCGCCCGTCCTTGGCCTCTACCTCTATCGCGCCCGCCGTGCCGCGGATTTCGGCGGCCATGGCCCCTTCGGCAATCTCGATGCCTTCCTCGGCAAAGCGGTCGCGCACCACCTGCGCCATTTCGGGGTCGTCCTGGCCCAGAACCTTTGCCCCCTCGATCACCGTGACCGCGCAACCCAGCCGCCGATGCGCCTGCGCCATCTCCATGCCGATGGGACCGCCGCCGATGATGAGCAAATGATCGGGCCGCTCGCGCAGCTCGAAAATCGTCTCGTTGGTCTCATAGGGCACGGTGTCGAGGCCGGGAATCGGCGGAACCAGCGGCGAAGAACCGGTGGCGATGACAATGCGCCGCGCGGTGATCAGGTGATCGCCCGCCGTCACCTCGGTCGGCGAGACAAATGTGCCGAACTCACGGATTACCCGCACGCCGAGGCCCTCGAACCGCTCGACGCTGTCCACGGGCGCGATCTGCGCGATGACGCCCGCGACATGATCCTTGGCCGCCGCATAATCCACCTGCGGCACCACGTCTGACACGCCGAATTGCGCCGCGTGGGCCTGCGCATGGGCCGCCTTGCCGCTCGCGATGAGCGCCTTGGAGGGGACGCAACCGAAATTGAGGCAGTCGCCGCCCATCTTGTGGCCTTCGAGCAGGATGACGCTTGCGCCCATCTGCACCGCGCCCGCCGCCACGGACAGCCCGCCCGATCCGGCCCCGATGACCAGCAGGTCCGCATTCAGTTTTTGCATGTTCAAAGGTCCCTTTTACCGCGAAAATACTTGATCACCATCGGCAGCGCCGACAGCGCCGCCAGCCCGAGAATGGGGCCGATGATATGAGGCTCCCACAAGAGGGAAAGATCGGGGTTCTCGCCCCGGTCGAACACCTCACCGAGGCCAACACCGATCCAGGTAAAGACAAGCGCGCCGGGAATGATCCCCAGAACCGTGGTGACGGCGAAGTTGACAAAGCGCACGCCAACCAGCGCGGGCAGGATATTGGCCACGAAGAACGGCACCGCCGGCACCAGCCGCATCAGGAAAAGCACACTGATTTCATTGTCATGCAGCCCAGCCTTGAGCCGCTTGAGTGTGCCCTCCGAGGCCTCTATCCGCGCGGCCATGCTGCGCCCCAGCCCCCAGCGGGCGGCCAGAAAGATTGCCATCGCCCCGAGCGAGGCGGCCGTGACGTTGAGCATCGTCCCAAGCGTCAGCCCGAACAGGAACCCGCCCGTGACCGAGGCCACCGCCGCGCCCGGCAGCGAGAAGGCGACGATCAGGAAATAGGTGCCGATGAAGGCCAGCGCCATCAGCGCGATATTGTCATTGCGGAACGCCAGCAGCGCCTCGCGGTTGTCGCGCAGCGTGTCGAAGGTGATATGATCGCGCAGCGTGACTGCGCCGACCACCGCCACGATGACAATGACCACCAGCGGCAGGTGCCGCATGAGGCCGGTCTTGCGCCGCGCGGGCGCGGGTGTGGAGCTTTGGTTCATGGGATCCCCGGTTCTGCCAATAGTATCTCCTAGATGCACGGTCCAGAGGGGGCTTGCCAGTGGCCTCACGAGGGGGTGATCCGGGGTGAGGCGCGGGCCGGTTCCTGTAACATGGCCATGCGGCGCGGAAACTCGTGAAAACACTCGGCGAGGGGTTTGACTTGGCCGCAAGCCGTCTCTATAGACCGGGTTTCAGATGAATTCGGGCCGGGCGCGATTCCAGCGACCGCCGCCCGCCCAAGACCGGAGACGGAGCGATGAAACGCACCTTTCAACCCTCGAACCTCGTGCGCAAGCACCGTCACGGGTTTCGCGCGCGCATGGCCACCAAGGGTGGCCGCAAGGTTCTCAATGCCCGCCGCGCCCGTGGCCGCAAGGTGCTGAGCGCGTAAGCGCCAGCTTTTGCTGATGATTTCGACGCCGCCGGAGGCCCCTGACAGTCACGCAGGGAGCACGCTTTCGGCGGCCTCTTCATGTGGGCCGCCTGTTGAGGTGATGCGAGCGCGCGCCGATTTTCTGGCCTGCGCGCGTGCGCGTCGTCAGGGCACCCGCACGATGATGGTTCAGGCACGTGATCGGCGCGACGATAGCCCCCTGATCCGGGTGGGGTTTACCTGCTCGAAGAAGGTCGGCAACGCCGTCACCCGCAACCGCGCCAAGCGTCGCCTGCGCGCCATCGCGCGGGAGCTGTTGCCCGAATGCGGCCTGCCGGGATGGGATTACGTGCTTATCGGGCGCGCCGACGCAACCGCCTTGCGCC
The DNA here is from genome assembly GCA_002842985.1 of Alphaproteobacteria bacterium HGW-Alphaproteobacteria-1. Classification (GTDB taxonomy): domain Bacteria; phylum Pseudomonadota; class Alphaproteobacteria; order Rhodobacterales; family Rhodobacteraceae; genus Roseovarius. The sequence goes on along the minus strand of PHEQ01000016.1, from coordinate 53,923 downwards.
CCTATGATGACCTGCGCCGCGATCTCGGCTATGCGCTGCGCCGTCTGGGGCCGGGCGCATGACCCCGCTTGCGCGGATTTTCTCATTACCTGTAAGGGTATATCGTCTGATCCTGTCCCCCTGGATCGGCTGGCATTGCCGCTATCAACCCACATGCAGCCAATATGCGCTCGACGCTCTTGAGGCGCATGGTGCGTGGCGCGGCGGCTGGATCGCGCTCAAACGCATCGCGCGCTGCAACCCCTGGGGCGGCTGCGGCTATGATCCGGTGCCGGGCGCGCATTCGGGCTGCGGCCAGAACGCCCTTTCGCCCCCCGCCGATCCGTGCGATAGGGACCCGCCAAACGAGACATCCATGGAGAACCGGAATGGAGATTCGCGAGGCGCTCACCTTTGATGACGTTCTGCTGGTGCCGGCGGCATCCTCGGTCCTGCCTGCGACGGCCGATACCCGCACCCGCGTCACGCGCTCGATCCATCTCAATATTCCGCTGTTGAGTTCGGCAATGGACACCGTAACCGAGGCGCGCATGGCGATCTGCATGGCGCAGGCGGGTGGTATGGGGGTGATCCACCGCAATCTCTCGGTCGAGGAACAATCCCGCGCGGTGCGCCGCGTCAAACGGTTTGAATCCGGCATCGTCTACAATCCGATCACGCTGCGCCCCGATCAGACGCTGGCCGATGCCAAGGCATTGCAGGAACGCTATAATGTAACCGGCTTTCCGGTGGTGGACGAGACGGGCCGCGTCGTCGGCATCGTCACCAACCGCGACATGCGCTTTGCCGAGGATGCGCGCACGCCGGTGCGCGTGATGATGACCTCGGACAATCTTGCGATTCTTCAGGAACCTGCCGACCGCGACGAGGCGAAATCGCTGATGAAGGCACGCCGGATCGAGAAATTGCTGGTGACGGACGGGCAGGGCAAGCTCACCGGACTTCTGACGCTGCGCGATACCGAACAGGCGGTGCTCAACCCCACCGCCTGCAAGGACCGGCTCGGGCGGCTGCGGGTGGCGGCGGCCTCGACCGTGGGCGATGCCGGGTTCGAGCGCACGGCAGCACTGGTCGAGGCGGGCGTCGACATGGTGGTGATCGACACGGCGCATGGCCATTCCGAGGGCGTGGCGCGCGCCGTCGAGCGGGCCAAGACGCTGTCCAACGAGGTGCAGATCGTGGCGGGGAATGTGGCCACCGCCGAGGCCACGCGCGCGCTGATCGACGCCGGTGCCGATGCGGTCAAGGTGGGGATCGGGCCGGGCAGTATCTGCACCACGCGGATCGTGGCGGGCGTGGGCGTGCCGCAATTGACCGCGATCATGGACAGCGCGCAGGCGGCGGGCGACGTGCCGGTGATCGCCGATGGCGGCATCAAGTTCTCGGGCGATTTCGCCAAGGCGATCGCGGCGGGCGCGTCCTGCGCGATGGTCGGCTCGATGCTCGCGGGCACGGATGAAAGCCCGGGCGAGGTGATCCTCTACCAGGGGCGCTCGTTCAAGGCCTATCGCGGCATGGGCAGTCTCGGGGCGATGGCGCGCGGCTCTGCGGATCGTTATTTCCAGAAGGATGCGGCGAGCGACAAGCTTGTGCCCGAAGGGATCGAGGGACAGGTGCCCTACAAGGGCGGGGCCGGCACCGTGTTGCACCAGCTTGTCGGCGGGCTGCGCGCCGCCATGGGCTATACCGGCTGCGCAACGGTCGAGGAGATGCGCACAAATTGCCGGTTCGTGCGGATCACCGGGGCGGGGCTGAAGGAAAGCCATGTGCATGACGTGCAGATCACCCGTGAGAGCCCGAACTATCGCATTGGATAGCTTTCTCAATATCTTGCGTTGTGAATCCAAGGTTGTCGCATGACTCCCGGCGCGCGTGTTTCCGCCGCGATCGCGGTGCTTGACACGGTCCTTGCGGGCGAGCCCGCAGAGCGTGCCCTGACCAATTGGGCGCGGTCCGCGCGCTATGCCGGATCGGGCGACCGGGCGGCGGTGCGTGATCACGTCTTCGACGCGCTGCGATGTCTGCGTTCCTTTGCTGCGCTTGGCGGTGGGCAGGACGGGCGCGCGCTCATGCTTGGCAGATTCAGGGCGCAAAATATTGATACAGATGCTATTTTTACAGGAGAGGGCCACGCGCCCGCGCCCCTCTCCGCGGCAGAGAGGCAGGGCGGCCGCCGGCCCACCGAGGCAGAGGCGCGCGATTTGCCCGACTGGCTCTGGCCGCATTTCGAGGCCGCACTCGGGCCGGGAGCCCACGCTGCTGCCGAGGCGCTCCGCCATCGCGCGCCCATCACGCTTCGGGTGAATGCGCGGCGGATCACGCGCGCGGCGGCGCAAGTGGATCTGGCCGGTGACGGCATCGTGACGCGGCCTGTGGATAACATCAATTACGGCCTTCATGTTATTGAAAGTGAAAGAAGAATATCTCGCTCGAACCTTTACCTCAACGGTCTTGTCGAGCTTCAGGACGCAAGCAGTCAGGCCGCGATGGAGGCGATCGACCTGCCACGGGGCGCGCGCGTTCTTGATTATTGCGCGGGCGGTGGCGGCAAGGTGCTGGCGCTTGCAGCAAAGCTGGAGGCCGCGTGGTTTGCCCATGACGCCGATCCGCGCCGGATGGCCGATCTGCCCACGCGCGCAGAGCGGGCCGGTGTTCGCGTCCGTCTTTGTCAGACACCCGACCTCGCGGCGGCGGGCCCCTTCGATGCGATTCTTTGCGACGTGCCCTGTTCGGGTTCCGGCACATGGCGACGTGCCCCACAGGCGAAATGGACGCTGCTGCCCGAACGACTACGCGCCCTGATGCGCCTGCAGTGCGAGATCCTGACGCAAGCGGCCAGCCTTCTGGCACCGTCCGGGACACTCATCTACTCGACATGTTCGGTTTTTATGGAAGAAAACGAGCATGTTATAGAGAGTTTCCTGAATTCTGCCCCGGCGTTTGCGATCCGTGAAACACGTCGTTGGCCAATCTCCGACCGGGGTGATGGGTTTTTTCTGACACATCTTTCGCGGGATGCGTCACATTTCGATCAATCTTGACGCGATTTTCAGGCTGCCGTTAAGTCATCGTTAAACCTTGGCTCACAAGATCGGGCCGAACGTGTTTTGCATGAAAGGGGCCTCAGGTGGCGGTCTTCGGGCTTCCTGCGGAAGATACCAAACTTTCTGGCTCGTCCTTGCGTGCGCGCGCGCCCGTCCTTGTGGTCGCGGCGGTGCTCGTTGCACTTGCCGCGGTGCTGATCGCTGACAGAAACCTGCGCATGGTGCTGGGTCTCGTCGCCTCGGTGTTGTTTCTGTCGGCTCTCTGGGTGCGGATATGGCATGACAAGACCGCGGGTCACGCGCGGACGCCTGTTCTCTCTCATGGGGTGATCGAAGAGGATCCCGCGCCGGTCGTGATGACCGAGGCAGGGGGGCGGGTGATCCATGTCGGGCGCGCCGCCCGACACCTGTTCGCGGGCGAAGGGCAAACCAGTCTTGCCGCGCTCCTGCGCGATCATCTTGCCAATCCCGGGCCGTTGCTGTTTCGGATCGAGGCTCGCGCCAATGCGTCCGGATCGGCGGTGGAGGATATCGTGACCCGCGTCGGCCATTTGCGCATCAGCGCGCATCGCGCTGGTGCGGGACGCTTCGTTTGGCGGATCGAGCCGACATCGGATCGCCCCTCCCACGGCAGCGATGCCCATCCGCTACCGATGCTGACCCTTGGCCGCAACAATACCGTCTTGTTCATGAACCCTGCCGCGCGCGAACTGATCGGAGAGCGGATCACGTCGCTGGATGCGATCTGCCCCCTGCCGCCGCAGCCCGGAACGGCGTGCGACATCCCGACGCCGGGTGGCCCGCTCCGCTGCATCTATGCGGAACGCTCCGGTCTTGCCGGTCGGCGCGAGGTCTTTCTGGTGCCGGTTTCGGACGATCCGCTCGCCACGCCCGACGACTGGGCGCTTTTTGATGTCCTGCCGGTGCCCCTGCTGAAACTCGGGGCCGACGGAACGGTTCTGCGCGCCAATCCGCCCGCACGCGCGCTGATCGGGCAAGGCGGTGACGATCCCTTCCGGCTGACGGAGGTGCTCGAGGGGCTCGGTCGGCCGGTCTCCGATTGGGTCGCCGATGCCGCCGCCGGACGCGGCACGGTGAAACCCGAGTTTCTGAAGGTGCGGCGCCAGGACAAGGATGCCTTTGTGCAGGTCGCCCTTCGGCGCGCCCTCGATGGTGCCGAGGTTGTTCTCATCGCCGTTCTGAGCGACGCCACGGAACTAAAGTCACTCCAGGCGCAATTCGTTCAAAGCCAGAAAATGCAGGCGATCGGGCAACTTGCCGGCGGTATCGCGCATGATTTCAACAATCTTCTGACGGCGATTTCCGGGCATTGCGACCTCTTGTTGCTCGACCGTGATCCCGGCGATCCGGAATATGCCGATCTCATGCAGATCACCCAGAACGTCAACCGAGCAGCGTCGCTTGTCGGTCAGTTGCTGGCCTTCTCGCGCAAGCAGACCCTCAGACCCGAAATCCTTGACCTGCGCGATACGCTCTCCGACCTGACGCATCTGCTCAACCGTCTTGTGGGCGAACAGGTGTCCCTGACGCTCGACCATGCCCCGGGATTGTCCGCCATACGCGCCGACAAACGCCAGTTCGAACAGGTCGTCATGAACCTCGTTGTCAATGCACGGGACGCCATGCCTGACGGGGGGGAAATCAGGATCGTGACCCGCAATCGTACCATCAAAAATCCGCTCAGTCGTGATCGTGCTCTGGTGGCTCCCGGAGAATATGTCTCGGTCGAGGTCATCGATACCGGACAGGGTATTGCGCAGGACCAGCTGGAGCATGTTTTCGAGCCGTTTTTCACCACGAAAAAAGTCGGCAAAGGAACAGGTCTTGGCCTGTCAACGGTCTACGGGATCGTCAAGCAGACAGGTGGGTTCATCTTTGTTGACAGCGTCGAACATGAGGGCACCACGTTTCAACTTCTGTTCCCGGCCCATGATCACGCCGTGGACCTTGCCCCCAGGCGCGCCGAGCCCCGTGCGCGCGGCGCCTCGGGCGGCGGTGTTGTCGTGCTTGTGGAGGATGAGGTTCCGGTGCGCGCCTTTGCCAGCCGTGCGTTGCAACTGCGCGGCTTCACCGTGATCGAGGCAGGATCGGCCGAAGAGGCGCTTGAACTGCTCCAGGACGAGACGTGTCATGTGGATGTGTTCGTCACGGATGTTGTCATGCCTGGCATGGATGGTCCGAGCTGGGTCACAAAGGCGCTGACGCGGCGCCCTGATGTGCGTGTGGTGTTCATTTCGGGGTATGCCGAAGAGACTGTCGGAGACAGCCAGTCGCGCATCGCCCACTCGGTGTTTCTTCCAAAACCGTTCTCCCTTGACGAATTGGCCGAAACTGTTGCGCGAATGGCGGCAAAGGGCCCGGCATGCCGCGAAAACGATGCGCCGTGATCACGGTTTTTTGCGTCGCGCAGCTCGCGGCGGTTCGTAGGCCCCATTCTTTCCGATGCCGGCGTAAAGCGCGAAATCGGAGGCACAGGCCCTGTGCAGGAGGTCACGTGTCGCCGGCGCGAGAGAAACGATGCGATCTGGCGAACGATTGGCGTGTTCAGGTGCCACGACAAGCCCGAGTCGCTCTGTCAGAAAGCCCTGCAAAGACCGCTGATCCTCGTAGCGAAAGAGATGCGTCACCCGCGTGCCGTTCCTTTGCGGTTCGAGAAATTTCGCCTGACTGCCGACCCGGGCGAAATCCGGTGGGTCCGGATCACAATAGGCCTCGACAAAGGTGTCGAAACTCATGCCGTACGTGCTGTTGGGATGACCGCGGAGCACATCGCGACTGCGATAGCGATACCAGCTTCCGAGCCAATCCAATGGTTCGCGCATGACCGCAACGATGGTTATATCGGCGCCGACGAAGCGCTCTACCATCTCGCGGAAAAACCGGTTGTAGCGGAACACCGGCGCATGCTTGAGTTCGGGTGGCGCGGTGACGACAAGCGCCGCGTGTTCGGCCAGGGCCCGCGCATATGCCGTGCTGCCGGTCTTGGGCACCGAGAGGAACACGAGTTTTTGCCTGGCAAAGATCAGCATGTCGGAACTTTCGCGGCGCTGTGTGGTTTGTAACCTTGTGTTAAGCAATTGCGTCCAGAGTGTCATCACGAGATTGCATGTTGCAATGTTCTCTTTTTGTGCTCATAAGGGCGTGACGAACATAGGGTGAACTTTGCTCGGCATTGCCGCCACCGGCGGCCTGTGAAATAAGGGATGGAACTCATGGCAATGGCGGATCTTCTCTCGATGGACAACAAACGTAGCGCCGACAAGCAAAAGGCCCTTGATAGCGCGCTCGCGCAGATCGAACGCCAATTCGGCAAGGGCTCGATCATGCGGATGGGCGGCGACAATCCCATTGTCGATATCGAGTCGACCTCGACCGGGTCCATCGGCCTCGACATCGCGCTCGGCATCGGCGGCATTCCCAAGGGGCGCGTCGTCGAGATTTACGGGCCGGAAAGCTCGGGCAAGACGACGCTGACACTTCATTGCGTGGCCGAGGAGCAGAAAAAAGGGGGGGTTTGCGCCTTTGTGGACGCCGAACACGCGCTCGACCCGATCTACGCGCGCAAGCTTGGGGTGGATCTCGACGAATTGCTCATATCGCAACCCGATACCGGCGAGCAGGCGCTCGAGATCGTTGACACTCTGGTACGTTCCGGTGCGGTCAGCCTCATTGTCGTCGATTCGGTCGCGGCTTTGACGCCCAAGTCGGAGCTTGAGGGCGAGATGGGCGATTCGAGCGTGGGTGTGCATGCGCGTCTCATGAGCCAAGCCATGCGCAAACTCACCGGATCGATCAGCCGCACCAAATGTACCGTAATCTTCATCAACCAGATCCGCATGAAGATCGGCGTGATGTTCGGAAGCCCGGAAACGACGACGGGCGGCAATGCGCTCAAATTCTACAGCTCGGTCCGCCTTGACATACGCCGTATCGGTGCGATCAAGGATCGCGATGAAATCGTGGGCAATGCCACCCGCGTGAAGGTTGTCAAGAACAAGGTCGCTCCGCCCTTCAAGCAGGTGGAATTCGACATCATGTATGGCGAGGGCATTTCTAAGACCGGTGAATTGATCGACATGGGCGTCAAGGCAGGCGTGGTCGAGAAATCCGGAAGCTGGTTCAGCTATGGCGATCAGCGCGTTGGGCAGGGGCGAGAGAACGCCAAGACCTATCTCAAGGACAATCCGCAAATCGCGCTCGAGATCGAGGACAAGATCAGGGCAGCCCATGGACTGGATTTCAGCATGTCCGGAGATGATCAGTCCGACGTCATGGAGGGTTGAACGGGCAGGTTCCACGGTGGACACCGGGCGCTCTCACGGCTAAAGCGAACTCAATCGCAGTCCAACTTCCAGCAAGAAGCCCGTGCTCATGCCAACGCTGAACGAGATCCGCTCCACCTTTCTGAATTTCTTCGAGTGTCAAGATCATCGCGTGGTCGAAAGCTCGCCACTCGTGCCGCACAACGATCCGACGCTGATGTTCACGAACTCTGGAATGGTGCAGTTCAAGAACTGCTTCACCGGGGTCGAGCATCGCGATTATGTGCGCGCCACCACAAGCCAGAAATGTGTGCGTGCCGGCGGCAAGCACAACGATCTCGACAATGTCGGCTATACAGCGCGACACCATACCTTCTTTGAAATGCTCGGAAATTTCAGCTTTGGCGACTATTTCAAAGAGCAGGCGATCCCCTTCGCGTGGGATTTGCTGACGCGCGATTTCGGGATTGATAAATCAAGGCTTCTGGTGACCGTCTACCACACCGATGACGAGGCGGCCGCGATCTGGAAGAAATACGCAGGCCTGCCCGATGAGCGGATCATCCGCATCGCCTCGGATGACAATTTCTGGTCGATGGGTCCGACCGGACCCTGCGGTCCCTGCACCGAGATTTTCTACGATCACGGGCCCGATATCTGGGGCGGTCCGCCGGGTAGCGCAGATGAGGACGGAGACCGGTTCATCGAGATCTGGAACCTTGTGTTCATGCAGAATGAGCGCTTCGAGGATGGCTCGATGCGCGCGCTCGACATGCAGTCGATCGATACCGGCATGGGGCTGGAGCGGATCGGCGCGCTCTTGCAGGGCAAGCATGACAATTACGACACCGACCTCATGCGCAGTCTGATCGAGGCGAGCGCCCACGCCAGCAGCCAGGACCCTGACGGGCCGGGGCGTGTGCATCACCGGGTGATCGCCGATCATCTCAGGTCGACCTCCTTTCTCATCGCCGATGGCGTCATGCCCTCGAACGAGGGGCGCGGATACGTGCTGCGCCGGATCATGCGTCGCGCGATGCGCCATGCGCATATGCTTGGAACGAAGGATCCGATGATGCATCGGCTGGTGCCCGCGCTTGTGGCGCAGATGGGGCAAGCCTTCCCCGAACTCGGTCGCGCGCAGGCCTTGATCGAGGAGACATTGCGGCTGGAGGAGACGCGCTTTCGCCAGACGCTGGAACGCGGCCTGCGGTTGCTTGACGAAGAATTGGCGGACCTCCCCGAGACGGCGGCATTGCCTGGCGCTGCGGCGTTCAAACTTTACGACACCTATGGATTCCCTCTTGATCTTACGCAGGACGCCTTGCGCGAGAAGGGGCGCAGCGTCGATATCGACGGGTTTGACGCCGCCATGGCCGCGCAAAAGGCCAAGGCCCGGGCGGCCTGGATCGGCACCGGAGAGACAGCAGATCAGGCGGTCTGGTTCGATATTGCCGAGGAGAAGGGCGTGACCGAGTTCCTCGGCTATGACACCGAGAACGTCGAGGCGCAGATCCTGGCGCTGGTCCAGGAGGGTGCAACGAGGCAGAGCGCGGTCGACGGCATGGCCGTTCAGATCGTGGTCAACCAGACGCCGTTTTATGCCGAGGCGGGCGGGCAGGTGGGCGATACCGGCGTGATCGAGACCGAGACGGGCCGCGCACGTGTGACCGACACAAAGAAAATCGCGGGCGTTTTTGCGCATCTCGCGGTGATCGAGACGGGCGAAATCACCTCGGGGCAGGCCGCGCGCCTCTGCGTCGATCACGCGCGCCGTAGTGCCATCCGAGCCAATCACTCGGCCACACACCTTCTGCACGAGGCGTTGCGCCGGGCGCTTGGTGATCATGTCGCGCAGCGCGGCTCGCTCAATGCGCCCGACCGGCTGCGCTTTGATTTCAGCCATGCCAAGGCGCTCGACGACGTTGAACGGGCCCGCGTCGAGGCGGAAGTGAACGATTTCATCCGTCAAAACAGCCCTGTCACCACGCGGATCATGACGCCGGACGATGCCCGCGCCATCGGCGCGCAGGCCCTCTTTGGCGAAAAATATGGCGATGAGGTGCGGGTGGTGTCCATGGGCACGCTTGACGGCTCGGGCAAGGGGGTCAATGGCGCGACATACTCGATCGAACTTTGCGGAGGCACCCATGTGCGCCAGACCGGTGAGATCGGCACATTCGTGGTCGTCGCAGAAGGGGCATCGAGCGCGGGCGTGCGGCGGATCGAGGCGCTGACCGGGGCGGCGGCCGTCGACTATCTGAGCGGGCAGGCGGCACGGCTCGGGACCGTGGCCGCGGATCTCAAGGCACGCCCCGAGGATGTGCCCGACCGCGTGCGCGCGCTGATGGAGGAGCGTCGCGCGCTGGTCAATGAGGTGGCCCAACTGCGCCGCGAACTGGCCATGACGGGCGGCGCGGGGCAGGGGGCGGCCCCCGAGGCGCGCGAGGTGGGCGGCGTCACCTTCCTCGCACAGGTGCTTTCGGGCGTTGAGGGGCGCGATCTTCCACCACTCATCGACGAGATAAAGGCACGGCTCGGCAGCGCTGCGATCTTGCTAATAGCCGATACCGGCGGCAAGGTGGCGGTGGCGGCTGGTGTGACCGGCGATCTGTTGGCGCGCATCTCGGCGGTCGATCTGGTGCGCGCGGCGGTGCCCGCGCTCGGCGGCAAGGGTGGTGGTGGCCGACCTGACATGGCGCAGGGCGGCGGCAACGATATCGGTGGCGCAGAGGCTGCGATCAGGGCGGTGGAGGCGGTTCTCGTCTCCTGAAGGGAGGGGGAATGAGTGCGTATATCATCGGCCGGATCACAATCAACGATCCGCAGGATTACCAGGCCTATGCCGCGCAGACCGTGGCGCTTGCCGAAAAATTCGGCGGGCGGTTTCTTGTGAAGGGTGGCGCGCAGGTGGTCGTCGAGGGCAATTGCCCCGACCGCCATGTCATCATAGCGTTTCCCGACCGTGACGCCGCTCTCGCGTTTTACAATTCCGATGCCTATCGCCGCATCCTGCCCCTTGCTTTGTCGTCCAGCAGCCGCGACCTTGTCATCGTTGACGGCGTCTGACCCCCGAAAGGACCTGCCCATGCCTGCCCTCTGGATTGCCCATGTCACCGTCACCGATGCCGAGGCCTATGGCCGGTATGCCGCGCTTGCCGGGCCGGCGATCGCCAAACATGGCGGTGAGTTCATCGCGCGCGGCGGCCGCTATGTGCAACTCGAAGGGCGCGACCGGGCGCGCAACGTGGTGGCGCGGTTTCCCTCCCTCGAGGCGGCTGAGGCCTGTTATAAAAGCCCGGACTATCAGAAGGCCCTCGATCACGCGCGTGGCGCGTCCGAGCGTGACCTTGTGATCGTCGAGACCATCTAGAGGCGCGGTATCAGGTCACCAGACGCAGGTGCGCGCGCGGCGCTGTGGTCGGGCGTTGTGCCTTGTGTGTGCCGTCGATCACCGAGAAGGTCACGGGTTGCGCCGGGTTCGTGAGCGGCACGACCTGCGCGCTCTCGATGGCAAACCGGCGGGTCGGGCGACCGATCGCGCCATGGGTCACAAGGCAACCGATCGCGCGTGAGACGTCACCAAGATCGCTGCGCAGCGGCAGGAGAATCATCGTGCCCGAAAGCGCGGGGCGTCCCAGCCCGGCGCGGCTCTGAAGCCCGAGGCGCAGGGTCGCCGGACCGTCGAAAAGATCGACAAGATGCAGCGCGAAGGTCGCACGTGCGTCAGGGGCGATGAAGCTGCACAGCGGCATGCCGCGCACCTCCATCCCCATCAGATCGTTCAGATGCATCCCCGCGATCCGCAGCCGCACCACCCCCGGTGCGATGCGTTCTGCGATAAAGGCATTGGCCAGGAGCGGCGCGATCCGGCGCGGGTCCATATCGGCGCGGTTGGGCACATCGCAACCCTTGCGACAGGCCTCCCAATGCGCGCGAAAGGCGCGCAGCTGGGTTTCAATAGGGGATGCCTCGGGCGCATCGGCCCCGTGTGTTTCTCGCTGATCGTCCCACATGCGGGATATCCTCCTTCGAACCCGTTGCCGGCGCCCAAACTTGCGCGGGGCTGGTGAAACTCCGCTTGCCGAGGCGGGCGGTAAGGTGAGACTCGCACAATTTATGGCACATGTATCTAAAATTCACCGCATCTGGTTAACCCTTGGCGCGTTGCCTGTGAGACGTGCAATGGGGTAGGGAGGGTGGGTGTGACCTTTGAAAGGGGCCTTGAATGCTGCGTTCGATGACTGCTTTTGCCACCCGATCAGGGGCATTCGGGACCGCGTCCTGGGTGTGGGAGATGCGCGGCGTCAATGGCAAGGGGCTCGATCTTCGGCTGCGCCTGCCCGAGGTTGCCGGGCTTGAGGCGGGCATTCGCGCGGCGGCGGGCAAATGTCTGGTGCGTGGCAACGTGACGGTGAGCCTGCGGTTTCAGGCGGTCGCGGCGGCGGCGGGGCTGGTTCTCAACGAGGCGGCGCTGGAGGCGGCCCTGGCCGCCTTGGCCGAGACCGAGCGGCAGGCCGATCTGCGGGGCCTTACGCTGGCGCCTGCAACGGCGGCGCAGGTTCTGGGATTGCGCGGCATATTGGAGCCGGGCGAGATGGCGGCCCAAGAGGACAACCTTGCAGAGGTCCTGCTGGCCGATTTCGAGGCGATGCTGTCGGACTTCAACGACATGCGCGCGGCCGAAGGGGCCGCGCTGGCGCAGGTCCTGACCGGGCAGATCGACCGGATCGGGGCGCTGGCGCAGGCTGCGGACGGCGCGCTCGTCATGCGAGCCGAGGCGATTGCCGAGGGGCATCGCGCGGCGCTCGCGCGGGTCATGGAGCAGCCCGCCGAGATCGCGCCCGAGCGTATCGCGCAGGAACTGGCGCTGATGGCGGTGCGGCTTGACGTGACCGAGGAACTGGACCGGTTGCGCGCCCACGTGGGTGCCGCGCGGGAATTGCTGGCGCAGGGATCACCGGTGGGGCGCAAGCTCGATTTTCTGTCACAGGAATTCATGCGCGAGGCCAACACGCTGTGTTCGAAGGCGCAGAATGCCGGGTTGACGGCCATTGGCCTCGACCTCAAGGCGGTGATTGACCAGATGCGCGAACAGGTTCAGAACGTGGAATAGGCGGCGCGGGCGGATTTGAGTATTTTCGGAACGATGAAGCCTTACAGGCCCACCATGGCGCGGATGTCGCGCGGGCTTGCCCCCTCGGCGCGGTAGGTGGCGATGGCACGGGCGTCGTCGCGCTTGGCCAGGCGCTTGCCGGTGTCGTCCCGGATCAGGCGGTGATGGTGATAGGCGGGCATGGGCAGGCCGAAGAGATGCTGGAGAAGGACGTGGATCTGCGTGGCCTCGCGCAGGTCTTCGCCCCGGATCACATGGGTGATGTGTTGGTCGGCGTCATCGAGCACCACCGAAAGATGGTAGGACGCGCCCATGTCGCGGCGGGCAAGGACCACGTCACCGACAGTTTCGGCCAGGTCATGCACTGTAATTTCGATACCTTTATCAATGTATATAAGAGGGTTGTGGATCGATCTTAATGCATGCTGCATATCGAGACGGAGCGCGACATCCATGGGCATTTTTCCGGCGGGCGGGCGCGCGGGGCGGCAAGTGCCTGGATAGACGATACCGTCAGGACCGTGAAGCGGTGCGCCCTCCTGCGGGGCGGTCGCGGCGGCGCGGATATCGGCGCGGGAGCACCTGCAAGGGTAGAGCAGACCGCGGTCCCAGAGTGATTGCAGCGCCACGCGGTAACGCGGCAGGCGGACCGATTGGCGCAGCACGGGCGCGGGCCAGTCAAGGCCGAGCCAGCGCAGATCGGCGAAAATCTGTGCCTCCCATTCCGGGCGGCAACGGGATTGATCGAGATCGTCGATGCGCAGAAGGAACGTTCCGCCCGCCGCGTGGGCCATGTCAGATGCCAGCATCGCCGAATAGGCGTGACCCAGATGCAGCGGCCCGGTCGGGGAGGGGGCGAAGCGCGTTATGAACATTTTGCAATGGTTTACGAGGCGAAGCTCATGTTCTGCGCCTGAATCCAGCCGGACCATGCCGCCTTGGCCCGATCGGTATAGGCCTTGTAGCGGTGTATGCGCCCGCGCCGCCCGCCCTTGAGGCCCTCGACCGGGCGGAAGAGGCCGAAATTCACGTTCATCGGCTGAAAGGTCCTGGCCTCCGCGCCGCCAGTGATGTGATGCAGGAGTGCGCCCATGGCGCTGTCCTGCGGCACGTCGGGTAGGGTGTGGCCGAGGATCTCGGTGGCGGCAAGCCTACCCGCAACAAGCCCCATAGCGGCGGATTCCACATAGCCCTCAACGCCGGTGATCTGACCGGCAAAGCGGATATGGGGCCGCGAGCGCAGGCGCATTTGCCGGTCGAGCAGCGTGGGCGAATTCAGGAAGGTGTTGCGGTGGATACCGCCGAGGCGTGCGAAACTGGCGTTTTCAAGGCCGGGTATCGTTTTGAAAACAGAGGTTTGCGCGCCATACTTCATCTTGGTCTGAAAGCCCACGATATTGTAGAGTGTGCCGAGCGCATTGTCGCGGCGCAATTGCACCACCGCGTGGGCCTTGATCTCGGGCTGATGCGGGTTGGTGAGGCCGACAGGCTTCATCGGGCCATGGCGCAGCGTTTCGCGGCCGCGTTCGGCCATGACCTCGATGGGCAGGCAGCCGTCGAAGTAGCCTGCGGTTTCGCCCTCGTGAAACTCGGTTTTTTCCGCCGCCAGAAGCGCGTCGATGAAGGCCTCGTATTGGGCGCGGTCCATCGGGCAGTTGATATAGGCGGTGCGCTCTTCCTCGGTCTCGCCCTTGTCATAGCGCGATTGCATCCACGCCTTGGACATGTCGATGCTGTCGAAATGCACGATGGGCGCGATGGCGTCGAAAAAGGCAAGCGCCTCGCGCCCGGTCTCGCGCGCGATGGCGGCCCCGAGCGCGTCCGATGTCAGTGGGCCGGTGGCTATAATCCAGTGACCATCCTCTGGAAGTGACGTGATTTCAGAGCCTTGCACGGTGATCTTGGGGTGGGCGCGCAGCCGTTCTGTCACCGCCCTTGAGAAGGCATCGCGGTCCACGGCAAGCGCGCCACCTGCGGGCAGGCGGTGACGGTCGGCCATCGCCATGATGAGCCCGCCCGCCGCGCGCATCTCCCAATGCAGAAGGCCCACGGCGTTCTGTTCGTCATCGTCCGAGCGAAAGGAGTTGGAACAGACCATCTCGGCCAGATCGCCGGTGCGATGCGCGAAGGTCGCAACCTTGGGCCGCATCTCGTGGATCACCACCTCCACGCCCAGATTGGCGGCCTGCCAGGCCGCCTCGGACCCGGCCATGCCGCCACCAACGATATTGAGAACCTGTGTCATGACAGTCGATCTAGGGGAACGGGCGAGGTTTGGAAAGGGGCGTCATTGCTGCCAATCGGGCGCGCGCTTGGCGAGAAAGGCGGCGATGCCCTCATCGGTGTCGCGGTCGAGGATGTTCTTGACCATGACGGCGCCGGTATGGGCATAGGCGTCATCAAGCCCCATCTCCACCTGTTCATAGAAGGCCCGCTTGCCGATGCGCACGGCGGACCCGAGTTTGGCCGCTACGGTTTCGGCGAGGGCCATCACCTCGTCGTCGAGCCGCTCTTCGGGCACGGCGCGGTTGATAAGGCCAAGCTGTGCCGCGCGGTCGGTGTCGATGAAGGCACCGGTGGTCAACATCTCGAAGGCCTGTTTGCGCGGCACGTTGCGCGAAAGCGCGACCATGGGCGTCGAGCAGAAGAGGCCGATATTGACGCCATTGACACCAAAGCGCGTGCCCTGCGCTGCCACCGCCATGTCACAGGACGCCACAAGCTGACATCCCGCCGCGGTGGCGATGCCGTGGGGCGCGGCGATGACCGGTTGCGGCAGGTCGCGAATCGCCGTCATCACGTCCGTGCAGCGCGCGAAGAGATCGGCGAAATAGGCGCGGCCCTTGTCCTCTGACTGGCGCGCGGCCTGCATCTCCCTGAGGTCGTGACCCGCGCAGAACGCCTTGCCGGTGCCGCGCAGTGTCACGACGCGGATGGTGGGGTCCCCGGCCAGGCGCGCGAACTCGTCGCGAAGTGCCGCGAGCATCGCGTCCGAGAGCGCATTGAGATTGCCGGGCGAGTTGAGCGTGAGGCGAGCGATGGCCCCCTCATCGGTCCGGTCGAGAATTGACATCTTGTTTCCCTCCTTCGGTTGGGGCCACTCTAGCGGCGCAACAGGGCGGAGGGAAGGAATGGACCTGAAGATGACGGCGGATGAGCTGACCGAATTTCTGGCGCGGGAATTTCCGCAGGTGGCGGCGGATTTCGCGATCGAGGACGTGGGCGCGCGACGCATCAAGGTGCGCCTTGTCGTCGGAGAGCGGCATTTGCGCCCCGGTGGCACGGTGTCGGGGCCGTCGATCTTTGCGCTGGCGGATGTGGCGGTCTATCTTGCGCTTCTGGCGATGATCGGCCCGGAGGCGCTGGCCGTCACGACGAATGCGTCCGTGGATTTCTTGCGCAAGCCTGCGGCGGGGGTTGATCTCATTGCCGAGTGTCGCTTGTTGAAGGTGGGGCGCGTGCTGGCCATCGGCGATGTGCTGATCTTCTCCGATGGCATGGTCGAGCCGGTGGCGCGGGCAAACCTGACCTATTCGATCCCGCCGAAGCCCGCAGGATAAGCTGAGTCCGAGTTCTATCTTTGCGCGTGCCGGCACCTTGGCTAACGTGTCGGAAAAACCGGGAGGTGAGGCATGAACAGGACACGGCCCCAAGGCGTGCCGGAGATGGGCGAGGTAAGCCTTGCCATGCTGGGCGAGGCGCTGCGCCGGGGCGCGGGGGACATGCGCCGCGCGCCGGTATACGCGCTGCTCTTTGCCGGGGTCTATGTCGCGGTCGGCCTTTTCCTTGCCGGTATCACATGGGCCACGGGCAAGAGCTATTGGCTGGTTTTCGCCGCTGTCGGCTTTCCACTGGTGGGCCCATTCGCCGCCGTGGGCCTGTATGAGGTGAGCCGCAGGCTGAGCGCGGGCGAGCCGCTGGTGATGACCGAGATCCTCGGCGTGATCGCGCATCAAAGGCGGCGGCAGCTGCCCTCCATCTGCGCGATCATCATCATGGTGTTCCTGTTCTGGTTCTTCCTGGCCCACATGATCTTTGCCCTCTTTCTGGGGCTCTCGACGATGACGAACATCTCCTCGTCCTTCGACGTCTATTTCACCTCGCAGGGGTTGAGCATGTTGCTGGTGGGCACAGGCGTGGGTGCCTGTTTCGCGCTTCTGATCTATGCGATCACGGTGATCGCGCTGCCGCTTTTGCTGGATCGGGAGGTGGATTTCGTGACCGCTATGCTGACAAGCTTTACCGTGGTCACGGAAAACCCGGTGCCGATGCTGGTCTGGGCGGCGATGATCGCGGCGCTGACCTTCGTGGCGCTGCTGCCTGCGTTTCTCGGGCTCTTCCTCGTGCTGCCGCTTCTGGGCCATGCGACGTGGCACCTCTACCGGCTGATCTGCGAGGCCGCGTGAGATCCGTCAGGGGCACCAGATTTCAGGACCGCCGGTGATGGCCGGGTCGGGGGCATCGACGGCCTTGGCATCCTTGCGCGCGTAGTCGATCCCGGCCAGAAGGTGACGCATGACCGCAAGATGCGCGCGCCGCTTGTCGTCCGAGCGCACCACGGTCCAGGGCGCGTGCGCCGTATGGCTCCGGGTCAGGGTCTCGGCGATGGCGGCGCTATAGGCGTCCCAGCGTTTGAGACCCTCGACGTCGATCCAGCTCAGTTTCCATTGCTTGAGCGGATCGCGCTCGCGGTCGATAAAGCGGCGCAACTGCTCGGCCCGGCCCACGTTGAGCCAGAACTTGACGAAGTGGATCCCCTCATCGACCAGCATCCGCTCGAAATCGGGGACTTGCGCGAAGAAATGGTCGCGCTGTGCCCCGGTGCAAAAGCCGAAGACCGGCTCCACCACGCCGCGATTATACCAGCTTCGATCAAAGAGCACGATTTCGCCCGCGGCGGGGAGATGGGTGATATAGCGCTGGAAATACCATTGTGTCGCCTCTTGGTCCGAGGGCTTGGGCAGGGCCACGACGCGCGCGCCGCGCGGGTTGAGGTTCTGCGTGAGGCGGGTGATCGTGCCGCCCTTGCCGGCCGCATCGCGCCCCTCGAAGACCAGTGCGACGCGCGCGCCGCTTTCCCTGACCCAATGCTGAAGCTTCACAAGCTCGATCTGGAGCTTGTCATAGGCTTGTTCGTAGGATTTGCGCCGCATCCGTTCGGAATAGGGAAAGCCAGGGTCAAGAATGTCGTCCTTGTCGGCGCGCGCGATGGCCTTGCGGATCGCGCCGGGCGCTTCGGTCTCGTAAAAGGCGCTGATTGCGCCGTCAAAGGGCAGGTCCATGGGCGGCTCCGGTCGTTTTGTCGGGGAACTATGGCCGCTCAGGGGGCGGGGCGCAATCCGGCGCGCGCGGCGGCGCGGTCGATGGCGGCGATGACCTGATCGGGGGCGGCGTGATGCGGCATGTGGCCGATACCGGGCAGGGTTGTGAGGCGCGCATCCGGGATGTCCCGTGCCAACGGCCCGGCATGGATGGAGAGACCCACGGTGGTGTCGCGGTCGCCGTGGACGATCTCGGTGGGCGCGGTGATTTGCGGATAGTGCGGATGCAGCGCCTTGATCTCGGCCAGAAGGTGCGCGCGTTGCAGGGCGTTTTCGCGCAGGGTGTTGCGGCGCAAGGTGAGGGCGGCCCCGACATGGGAGATATATCCCTCGGGCACGTCCTGCGGCGCGAAAATGCCCGCAACCGCGCGCTCGACATAGGCATCGGGGACAAAGGCGCTGAGGACCGGCGCAACGAGGGGGCCGATCACCGGATGCGAGAGCAGGCGGTATTCCAGCGGCAGCGCGCTCTGCCACGGGTGCGAGGCCCCGGCCAGGATGACCAGCGCCGCGACGTGCTCGGGCCGGGTCACGGCCCAGGCAAGCGCTACCGCGCCGCCATAGCTGTGGCCCATGACAATGGGTCGCCCGGCCCCGAGGGTCGCGGCAGCGGCCTGAAGCAGCGCGGCCTGTTCGATGATCGACGCGCCGTCCCCGTCGATCCTGTCGGTATGGCCAAGGCCCGGCCGGTCAAGCAGGATCACCCGATAGCGCGCGGCAAGGCGCGGGGCGAGATCGAAGGTCAGGTCGCGCGTGTTGCCCGAGGCCCCGTGGATCAGCACGAGATCGGGCCCCGCGCCCATGATCACGGCATGCACGCGGTGCCCGTTCACCTCGATGAGCCGCCCCTCGGGCGGAAAGGCCGCCACGGCGCGTGCCTCATGCGCGCGTGCCTTCCACAGCACGAACGCGGCCAGACCAGCGAGGAGGGCGAGGAACAGGATCAGCTTCACCGCTCAGACCCGCAGATCGGTTGTTTCCACTCCGATTTTCGCAGTCTCGTAGGGGGTTGTCTGGTAAATTTCAGAGACCCAGTTGCCATAGAGCAGATGCGCATGGCTGCGCCAGCGATTGAGCGGCGGCAGCGTGGGGTCGTCGCCGGGATAGTAATTGCAGGGCACGTTGATCGGTGTGCCGCTTGCGACATCGCGGTCATATTCCTGTTTCAGCGTGTCGCTGTCATATTCGAAATGGTTGAAGATATAGAGCGCGCGCCGGTCTCGATCTTCAACGAGGCAGGGGCCGACCTCATCGCTGTCCAGAAGGATGCTCAGCCCCGGCACCGCCTCGATCTCGGCGCGCTTCATCTCGGTCCAGCGGCTGACGGGGATCACGCAATCGTCGGAAAAGCCACGCAGATAGGGCGAGGCGGGCGCGCGGTTTCGGTGCCGGAAGCAGCCAAAGGCCTTGGCGGGCAGCAGGTGCTTTTTCACGCCGTGGAAATGGTTGATCATCGCCATGCCGCCCCAGCAGACGCCGAAGGTGGAATGGACATGGCTCTGGGTCCACTCGAACACGCGGCGCAGTTCGTCCCAGTAGGTCACGGCGTCGAAATCGAGATGTTCGATCGGCGCGCCGGTGATGATGAGGCCATCGTATTTGTCGCCCGACTCCGCAACCTCCGAGAAGGGGCGGTAAAAGCTTTCCATATGTTCGGCGGCGGTGTTCTTGGTCTGGTGCTCGGTCATGCGGATGAGATCGAATTCGATCTGCAAGGGCGTGGCCCCGATCAGCCGCGCGAACTGGTTTTCGGTCTGGATCTTCTTGGGCATGAGGTTCAGCAGGCCGATGCGCAGCGGGCGGATGTCCTGCCGCGCGGCGTGGTCGGGATCCATCACCATCACGCCTTCACGCTTGAGCACGTCATAGGCCGGCAGGTTGGCGGGGATCTTGATGGGCATGGGTTGCTGTCCTCGGGTCTCTCAGGTCGGGCGGCGGTCGATGGCGGTGGCGATGAGGGCGTCGAAACGCGCGGCATCGGTGGCCTCGGCCACCTCATCGGCGCTCACCCGCACCCCCCATTTCGCCATTCGCTCATAGCGCGGCTGACGGTGCGCCAGGGCCTGCGCATAGGTCCAGCGGACGAAGGCATCTGGATCAACTTCGGCCTCTGAGATATTGTTTTTGATAAGATATTCCTCCCAGACACGCGACAGGAATTCGGGCTTATAGGCCATCGGCTTGGGGGCGCGGTCAAAGCGGCGAATGAGTTCGGCGGTGTGCGCGTCGGACCCTTCGATATAGACCAGAAGGCAGTGGCGTGAAAGCTCGGTCAGGATCGGATCGGCGGGATCGTCACCATCCGCCCATTCGCAGATCGACCCGCCCGTGTCGCAGACGAAATGCGGATAGCCATAGAGCCGCTGGCTGCGCTCGATGAAATAGCCGGTGTCCATGAGGGCGTTGATTTCGGCCTGCCGGAACTGTTCCTGCCTCCGGCGATAGTCGGCGATCGGCATCCCGCCCTTGGCACCCGCGCCCGGTTTGCCGAGATAGGTCGAGACCGGTGCAAGGTTGTGGAACGTGATGTTGGAGCCGATATAAATCGAATCGGTCAGCAGCAACTCGCGCAGGAATGGCACCTGCATGGCGTGCGCCTTGGCGTTGTCGGTGATGAATTCGCCCATGTAGCGCGTGCCGATGCGGTAATCTATCGAGTAGTGAAACCACCCCCCCGCATCGCGCAGCATCTGCGAGACATGGGTCTTGCCCAGGCCCGACATTCCATAGAAAAGCACCCGCTTTTGCGGGGCGTCGTGCCAATGCCGGGCGGTTGGGTAGATCATCGGTGGCTCCTTTTACCGCGCCTTACCTGCTGGTTTCGCCCGGATTTGGCAAGAGGCCAAAGAAAAACCCCGCCCGGATGAGGGGCGGGGCTGGTCCGTGTCAGAGCTGCGGCGTCAGAACTTGAAGCCGACCTTGGTGCCGATGGCGATGGCATCGTTGCCGCTGAAGGACGTCACGTTCGAGTTGGCGTTGCCAAGATCGATATAGCTGATCCCGGTCGTGACCTTGATCGAGTCATTCTCGTAGATCGCCGCAAGACCGTAGCGGATAAAGCCATCCGTGCCCGCGAGGTTGCCGACTTGGGAGCCTTCCTTTTTCTCATAGCCGATTGTGGCGGCCCCGCTCCAGTTAGCGTTGAAACGACGGCCTACGCCAAGCTCATAGGTCCAGATATCATCCTCGTTGAACGCAATCGGCACGTTCCGCGGGACACCGGTCGCGAAGGAGATGAAATCAAGGGGTTGAACGGTGAACTCGGTCCATTCACGCCATTTGATCGACCCGAAGACCAGCGTGTTGGCGGCAACCCCTGACTGGAAATGAAGGGTGACCGCACGTGGAATTTCCACGTCGAAGCTTGCCCCGGTGTTGTCCTTGAAGTCGTGCTCGGTCTTGGATTCGTAGGTCAGGGCCACACGCAGCGCGATATCAGGAATTTCATAGGCCGCTCCCAGCAGGTAACCAAGTTGATAGTCCTTGTCCACGCTCAGCGTGTAGGGAGTTCCAGGACCAGAGCCAAGCGGTGCCGTCACCGGCGAGATCACGGTGATATCCCCGTCCACACCTATATATCGCAGCCCGCCATAGACGCTGAACCGATCCGTTGCCTTGTAACGGGCGAGCAGGTTGACGGAGAGGGAACTGACCTCCGCATCCGACCCGGCAAAGAATGCACCCGGCACGGTGTAATCGACGTCGGCCCCCACCGGCTCGTCGACGACAATACCGAGTGTCCAGCGGTCGGAGACGTCCATCTTGAGCCCGCCCGCGAAGTTGCGATAGCTCTTGAGAATGTTTCCGGTCGGCCCTGTCGGAACGCCGGGAAGCGGCGTGCCCGAGACCGACGGGTTGACGTTCACGACCGAGAATTCGGCGTAGTTCTTGCTTTTCTCGAACAGGATCATCGACGGATCCCCGCGCCGTTCGATCCCGCCAGCATTGGCAAAGGATGCCGTCACGGCGAGCGCGGTGGCTGCCAGAAGTTGTGTTTTCATTGTCCCTCTCCTCCAGAAGATTTGAGGTCACATTACCGTCACGCCTCCTTCGGTCGATCTTTGACGCCGCGTCACAAATTCCCGCCCCTCAAAGGGTTGCGCGTGGGACACAGTTTTGACGCGTGATCACGGGTTCGTGATCACTTCTGGCGGGTTTCGTGCCAAAGGTTGAGGTAATTCGCGCCAAAGATCACGGCAGCGCCGAGGATCACCCAGATCTCGACTGTCTCGCCATAAAGAAAAAGGGCGATCACCGCGATGAGCGGCAGGCGCAGGAAATCGACCGGCACCACCACGGTCGCGGGCGCCAGCGACAGCGCCGTGGTCAGGCACAGATGCGCCACCAGCCCCGCCAGCCCGATCAGCACAAGCCAGGGCAGGGCAGCGGCAGAGGGCAGGGCGATATCGCCGTCATAGCCCGCACACAGAACGCCAAGCCCGATCTGCATCAGCGTCATCCAGAACAGGATCGAGGTGAGGGTCTCGTGGCGGGTAAGCCGCTTGGTGGCAAGGATCGACCCGGCAAAGCCGAGGGCCGCACAGGCGGCGGCCAGTTGCCCGAGGCCGAGCGTCTCGGGACTGGGGCGCGTGACCATCAGGATGCCGACAAAGCCGAGCGTCGCCGCCAGCACCCGGATGCGCGTCATCCGTTCGCCAAGCACCAAGGGCGACAGCACCAGCACCCAGAGCGGCGAGGTGAATTCGAGCGCAAAGACCTGCGCCAGCGGAATCAGCGTGATCGCCAGAAACCACAGGTTCTGCCCGGTGAAATGCGCGAGGTTGCGAAGCGCGTGGAGGCCGAGACGGTCGCGGCGCACCTCGCCCAGGTGCCCGGTCGCGCGCGCCACGATCAGCACGATCAGAAATCCCACGATGGAGCGGTAAAGCATGATCTCGAACGTGTCGTGATCGAGGCTGACCGCGCGCCCCGCTACCGCCATGGACGAGAAAGACGCCACCGCCCCCAGCATCCAGAGCGCGGCACGCAGCGTCTGCGGCGCGGGCAGGGGGGGTGTCATCCTTCGGTCACGGTAAATTCGCGCGGCATGTGACCGGTCGCGCGCCACCAGTCGCTGGCACGGGTGCGGGTCTGATGGGCGTCGAAGGCGGCGCGGTCGGCAAAGCTCTCGGTGACGGCAAACACGCCCGGCGCGGTCTCGGTCACGTCAAACGACAGGCACCCCGGTTCGGCGCGGCTTAGCCGGATATGCTCGGGCAGGGCGGCGCGCGCAATGTCGATCTCATGGGGCGCGCAGGTCATCGTGCCGCTTAGCCGGATCACTCCCATTCGATCGTCCCCGGCGGCTTGGAGGTGATGTCATAGGTGACGCGGTTGATGCCCTTGACCTCGTTGATGATGCGCGTCGCGGTCTCGCCCAGAAACTCGTGGCTGAACGGGTAGTAATCAGCGGTCATGCCGTCAACGCTGGTCACCGCGCGCAGCGCGCAGGCGAAATCATAGGTGCGCCCGTCGCCCATCACGCCCACGGTGCGCACCGGCAGGATGGCGACGAAGGCCTGCCAGATCTCGTCGTAAAGCCCGTGTTTGCGGATCTGGTCGATATAGACGGCGTCCGCCTTGCGCAGGATCTCGAGCTTCTGACGCGTGATCTCGCCGGGGCAGCGGATGGCAAGGCCGGGGCCGGGGAAGGGGTGGCGGCCGATAAAGCTTGCGGGCAGGCCCAACTCGCGCCCAAGCGCGCGCACTTCGTCCTTGAAGAGTTCGCGCAGCGGTTCGACCAGTTTCAGCCCCATCTTTTCCGGCAACCCGCCCACGTTGTGGTGCGATTTGATCGTGACCGAGGGACCACCCGAAAAGCTGACGCTTTCGATAACGTCCGGATAAAGCGTGCCCTGCGCCAGAAATTCCGCGCCGTCGATCTGCCCCGCGTATTTCTGGAATACGTCGATGAAGAGACGGCCGATAATTTTTCTCTTTGTTTCCGGGTCGCTTACACCGTCAAGTTCACCGAGGAAAAGCTCTGCCTCATCGGCATGGATCAGCGGGATGTTGTAGTTGTCGCGGAACATTGTCACGACCTCTTCGGCCTCGCCTTGCCGCAGGAGACCGTGATCGACGAAGACACAGGTGAGTTGATCGCCGATCGCCTCGTGGAGCAGAACGGCGGCGACCGAGCTGTCGACCCCGCCCGACAGCCCGCAGATCACCCGCTTGTCGCCAACTTGCGCGCGGATCTTCGCAATCGCCTCTTCGCGATAGGCACCCATGGTCCAGTCGCCCTTGAACCCGGCCAGACGCACGAAATTCTCGTAAAGCCGCGCGCCGTTCGGGGTGTGGTGGACCTCGGGGTGAAACTGCACCGCGTAAAAGTGGCGGTCGCGGTCGGCGGTGATGGCGAAGGGGGCGCCAGGAGAGGTGCCCAGAACCTCGAAACCCGAAGCGATTTCAGAGACATGATCGCCATGGCTCATCCAGACTTGCTCGCGCGCGCCATCGGCGAACCAACCGTCCACGAAATCGCTCGGCACCCCGGTGGGCGTGACGAAGGCGCGGCCGAATTCGGCGGTAGCGTGCTCTCCGGCCTCCACCTTGCCGCCAAGGTCCTGCATCATCACCTGCTGGCCGTAGCAGATCCCCAAAATCGGCACGCCGAGATCATAGACCGCGCGGGGCGGCCGGGGCGATCCCTCTCGCGTCACGCTGTCGGGTCCGCCCGAGAAGATCACCGCGCGTGGGGCGATGTTCTTCAACAGCGCTTCGTCCACCTTCTGATAGGGATGGATTTCGCAATAGACGTTCAACTCGCGCAGGCGACGCGCAATCAGCTGCGTCACCTGGCTGCCGAAGTCTATGATCAACAGGCGGTCATGAATGATCTGGCTCATGACCGCCTCTTAGGATGCGCCCCGGATTTGCGCAAGGGGCGGGCCGCCGCCTACCAGTGATAGCTCAGGCCCGTGACAACCTCGTTCTGGTGCATCCGGATCTTGACGTTCTGGGCCGCGCCGGTCAGCGCCGGGTTCGACCCGCTGAAGCTGTTGGATACTGCATGGGTATAGGCGAATGTCGCCTCCCAGCGGTCATTGAGCGCATAGCTGCCGCCGACCGAGATATGCCATTGCGGCGTGCCGGGCGCGATGGTGTTGATCACCACTTCACCATCGTTCGAGATGAAATCGGTCGAATAGCTCACGCCGCCGCGCAGCGTGAGCCGGTCGGATTTGCGCCAGATCGCGGCCAGCCTCAGGACATCGACATCCTCCCAGCCGAAACCGAGGCCACCGGGCGCGCCAAGCGGGCCACCCGGCGGCGCGCTCGGGTTGGCGATGCTGTCAACCTCTCCATAGAAAATGCGTTGATATTCGCCTGTAAACGTCCAGTCGGGCAGGGCGACGGGGGTATAGGCCGCACCAAGCGTCAGCATGGCGGGAATGTCAAAATCGCCGCCATCGGCGAAAAGCCCGCTGTATTTGTCAAAGCGCGACATCTGAATACGGCTGCGATAGGCCGCGCCCAGGGTCCAGGCCTCGCTTGCCTCGTAAAGCAGCCCGAGATTGACGCCGCCCCCGGTGGACCAGTCATGGCCGCGATTCGTCACCTGACCGGGGGCGACCGAAAACCCGGGATTGTCGAAGGCCTCAAGCCCCTCGGCCTTGAACCGCTGCACGGCCAGAATGGGCGAGATGCCAAGGCTCAACCGGTCCGTGACCTGATAGGCGAGGTTCGCCGTGATGAATGCCTGCTCGAGATTGACCCCAAGCGGCGCAGATCCCGCGCCGAAGCCCGCAAAGAAGTTCGTGTCGAACTCGGTATTCATCCCGCCATTGCCGAAGACAAACAGCCCGAGAGTGGCACGCGAACCCAACTCGAAATTGGCCCCGCCGCAAGGGATGACGAAAACATCGTTCTGCGACTTGAACTTGCCCGGTGTAAGCGGCCCGCCGGGGGCGATGGTCACGTCCCGGTCCGGTGCGAAAAAAGTCAGGCAGAGCGCCGCGCTGTTGCCGACCTTGACGCCGGTGGCCGGGTTTTGCGCCATGCCCAGAACGCCGGTCGAAACGGCGACACCCGCACCCGCCATGCCCTTGGACTGACCGCCATAGCCATTGGCGAAATAGCCGTTGGTGGCCAGTGCAGGGCCGGCAAGCGCGCCGAGTGCCAGAGCTGCGCCAACGCGCAGAGTCTTGGAAAAACATGTCATGGAGTGTCCCCGGATCGTGGGTGGCGTCTTTGCAGCACCACATTCATATTCGTGCGTGTCTAGGACAAGGAGGCGCGCCGCTCCATTCTCTTTTACAACTTCGGGGGAGAAAAACCTTCCGGTCATGGTGTTTCGGTCACATGTCGTTTTCACGTCGCACGCGCCGCTATCGGCCACTGAGACGCTCGTCAGGCGGGTTAGAACCCGTCAAAGCCCGCCCGTGCGCGGGCGTCTTCGACTCGGGGTCCGGCTCAGCAAAGGGGGCTTTCATGGCAGAGGCAGCAACGCAAGGCAGGCGGGCACGGGGCGGCGGCGGGGCCGCGCGCCGCGCCGAACGCACCGCCGTGAGCGTCGAAACCGCGCACTATATCGAGCGCAATATCCCCAATTTCGAAGTGCTGACCGAAGAGGCACTCGAGATCATCGAGTGGAACGCCGATACCGTGCTCGAAGAGATCGGCGTCAATTTCGTGCAAAACCCCGCCGCGCTCGAGCGTTGGCAGCAGGCGGGGGCCGATGTGCAGGGTGAGCGCGTGCGCATCCCGCGCGGCCTTGCCCGGAAGCTGTGCGCCACAGCCCCTTCAAGCTTTACCCAGCATGCCCGCAACCCGGCCCGCAATGTCGAGATCGGCGGGCGCAACCTCGTGCTGGCCCCGGTCTACGGCCCGCCCTTCGTGCATGATATGGAGAAGGGCCGCCGCTACGCCACCATCGAGGATTTCCGCAACTTCGTGCGCCTGGGCTATATGTCGAAATGGCTGCACCATTCCGGCGGCACGGTCTGCGAGCCGACCGACATTCCAGTGAACAAGCGCCACCTCGACATGTTGCTCGCGCATATGACGCTGTCGGACAAGCCGTTCATGGGATCGGTTACAGAACCGTCGCGCGCGCAAGACAGCGTGGATATGGCCTCGATCCTGTTCGGTGCGGATTTCGTGCAGCAGAACACGGTGATGACCAGCCTCATCAACGTCAACTCGCCGATGACCTTCGACGATGTGATGATGGGGTCATTGGAGGTCTACGCCGCCAACAATCAGGCTTGTATCATATCGCCTTTCATCGTCGGAGGGGCGATGGCGCCCACCACGGTGGCGGGCACGCTCACGCAGGTTCTGGCCGAAGTGCTGGCGGGGATTGCCTATAGCCAGCTTGTGCGCCCCGGTGCGCCGGTGATCGCCGGGGCCTTCGTGACCTCGATCGACATGAACAGCGGTGCGCCCACGTTCGGCACGCCCGAGGCCGCGCATATCACCTATGGCGCGGGGCAGCTGGCGCGGAGGATGGGGCTGCCCTATCGCTCGGCAGGGGCGTTCACCGGATCCAAGCTGCCCGACGCGCAGGCCGCCTACGAGACCGCCAACAGCCTCAACATGGGGCTGCTGGCCGGGGTCAATTTCATGCTGCATTCCTGCGGCTGGCTCGAGGGGGGGCTGGTGTCGTCCTTCGAGAAATTCGTCATGGATGCCGACCAGCTTGGCGCGCTGCACCATCTGGCGCTTGGCGTTCACATGGACGAAAACGGACAGGCGATGGACGCGATCCGCGAGGTGGGGCCGGGCGGGCATTACCTTGGCTGCGCGCATACGCAGGCCAATTTCAAATCGGCCTTCTGGCGTTCGGACCTGCTCGATTACAAACCTTACGAGACGTGGTCAGAAGAAGGCGGGCGCGACACCATGGCGCTGGCCAATGCGCGGGTCAAGAAACTGCTGGCCGATTACCAGCAACCCACGCTTGATCCGGGCATCACCGAGGCGCTTGCCGACTATGTGGCGCAGCGCAAGGCCGGGATGCGCGACGCGTTTGGCTGAGGCGCGGGGGCGGGTGCTTCGGCCAGGCTCCGAGCCTCACCCATCAGGGCAATCAATACCGTGACATGACGCGCGGCGCTGTAATGGGCGGCGCGCGTCTTGCGGTCCTGCTCCTCGCCCGCCTCGATCTCGATGAGCCGCCGCAAGGCCGGGGCCGGTGCAGGCGGCGATTGCACCCCGAGCAGGAGCCGCAGAACGCGGGCGCGGTCATAGTGCTCGGCCCCGATCCGCGCGGCGCGCACCATGAGCGGCGGGCGGCGCAGTCGGTCAAGTGTCGCGCGGATATCATGCATTCTCGTGCCTCCACAGGGATCATGTGGACGACAGCCTTGCACGGGCTTGCGTGGTGTTGCGTCTTGTCCCGCACCGGCGCACGGCAGCCCTGTGAATTGTTCATGATTTGTAAACGAAGGTTGATTTTACGGAAACAGTTAACGAACCGGTAATCTTTGCCCGCTTAAGTTGCAGTCGCCATGTGGACAACCTTGTGGATAACCTGAGCGGTGCGTTTGCGTCGCCGCAGGCCGAACTCTGGGGAATTGTTATGCAACAACAGCTTACCACCGAACCGACCCAGCCGAAGGTGCCCGCCTGGGTGCCCGAAGCGGCGCGCCACTACCTCGCCCATACCGAGAGCGGTGCGTCGATCCGCGACCTCGCCAGACGCTCGGGGAAACATGCCTCGACCGTCCTGCGCCAGATCCGCACCTTCGAGACACGCAGAGACGATCTGCTTGTGGACGAGGCGCTGCGGCGGCTTGGGAGGGAGGGCGGCGCGGCAAGGCAGGCCGGTTCTTCAGCCAAGGAACGCTGCATGACCCGTCAACCCGATACCCAATCCGAAACCCCGTTGAGCGTGGCGCGGCTCCGGCAGGAGGCGCGGCGCGTGCTGCGGCGGCTGTGCGAGCGTGGCGCGCTGCTGGCGGTGGCCTCCGATATGGACAAGGCCGTTGTGGTGCGCGAGACCGAGGCCGGCACCACCCGCACCGCCGTGGTGGACCGCGATGTGGCCGAGGCGCTGGCGCTCAAGGCCTGGATTGCCTGCGACGCGCCGGGGCGCATCTCTCGTTATCACATCACCGCAAAGGGCCGCGCCGCACTAGGGGAATTGCTGGCCGAGGAGGAGAACGCCGCCACCGGCCTGCGCGAACCGGCGGTGATGTTGACCGAGGGCGGGGACGCGGCACGCCCGCAACGCCTTGCCCCGAGCGACACGCCGCTTGCCGCGCTGGCACGGCGACGCGACAAGGACGGCACACCGTTTCTCGGCGGCGATCTCGTGCGCGCGGGCGAGCGGCTGCGCGAGGATTTCGAACTGGCGCAGATGGCCCCGCGAATGGCGCAGAACTGGGATCATTTCCTGACCCATGTGGATGAGGGCGGGGCCATGCCCGACGCGCCCGGATACGGGGCCGAGGCGGCACGCGCCCGATTTATCGGCGCGCTGCGGGAGTTGGGTCCGGGGCTGGGTGATGTGGTGCTGCGCTGTTGCTGCTACCTTCAGGGGCTGGAGACGGCAGAGCGCAAGATGGGCTGGTCCGCGCGCTCGGGCAAGATCGTGCTGCGCATCGCGCTCCACCGGCTCAAGCGACATTACGAGAAGCTGGGCGCGCGCGCGGACATGATCGGCTGATCACCCTTGCGCGCAGGGCCCGCGCGCCCGATCATGGCGCGATGAACATCACCCTGCGGCAACTCGGCTATTTCAGGGCGCTGGCCCAACACCGCAATTTCGGGCGGGCGGCAGAGGCTGTGCATGTCTCGCAGCCCGCGCTCTCGGTGCAGATCCGCGAGCTTGAGGCGACGCTTGGCGCGCGCGTCGTGGAGCGGCGCGCCCGCGACATCGCGCTGACGCCGTTCGGCCGGAGGGTGCTGGCCCATGCCGAGCGGGTGCATGCGGAAATGCAGGCGCTTGAAGAAACCGCGCGCTGGCGCGACGGGCTGGCGGGCGAGTTGGCGCTCGGGATCATCCCGACCATCGCGCCCTATATCCTGCCCGGCGCGCTGGCGCGGCTGCGCGCGCGCGACATCCTGCTTGACGTGCGGGTGCGCGAGGCCCGCACCGAGGATCTGGCCGCCGATCTGCGCCTGGGGCGGATCGACGCGGCGCTCATGGCGCTGCCCTTGCCCTGCGAGGGGCTGGAGGCGGTGCCGCTCTTTGAGGACCGGTTCCTTCTGGCGGGCAGCGCGGCGCGGCTTGCCGCACTTGGCGAGGCGCTGGATGCGCTCGATCCGCGCGCGCTCGGGTCTAGCCCGATCCTGCTGCTGGAGGATGGCCATTGCCTGACCGATCAGGCGCTCGAGGTCTGCGGGCGGGACAGGGGGCATGCGCAGATCGACACCGGGGCGTCATCGCTCGGCACGCTGGCGCGGCTGGTGGCGGCGGGGTTCGGCCTGACCCTTATTCCCGAGATGGCCGCCGTGACCGAGGCGCGGGCGGCGCCCGGGATGGAGCTGCGGCGCTTTGCGGCGCCCGAACCCGCGCGCCGCATCGCGCTGGTGCGTCGCGCGGGCGCGGGGCCCGCGCAATGGTTCGACGATCTGGCCGAGATTCTGCGCGCAGCGGGCGAGGCCGCCACGGACACGGCCCGCGACGTGGACGCCGCGGGCCGCCGAACACCGGGACACTCGTGACAGCGGTGACACCGTTTACACAGGCGCATACCGGAATGCGGAAACGCCTCACTGGCACTCTCCACCGCTGTCGCTTATACTTTGCAAAGGTTACCAATCCATTCGCGGGGAAAAAATCGTGCGTGATCTCAAACTGCCCGGCGGTCGGCACCCCGAAAAGGCACACCGCCCCGACAACGCCCAACCGAAAAAGCCCGACTGGATCCGCGTCAAGGCCCCGACCTCCAAGGGCTATTTCGAGACCCACCGGATCATGCGCGAGCACAAGCTGGTGACGGTCTGCGAGGAGGCGGGCTGTCCCAATGCCGGCGAATGCTGGGGGCAGGGACATGCCACAATGATGATCATGGGCGAGATCTGCACGCGCGGCTGCACCTTCTGCAACGTCGCCACCGGCAAGCCGCAGACGCTCGATGCGTTCGAACCGGGGCGCGTGGCCGATGCGGTCGCCAAGCTAGGGCTCAAGCACGTGGTGGTGACAAGCGTGGATCGCGACGACCTCGAGGATGGCGGGGCCGAGCATTTCGCCCAGACCATCCGCGCCATCCGCCACCGCGCGCCGGGAACGACCATCGAGATTCTCACGCCCGATTTCCTGCATTGCGCCGACAGCGTTCTTGAAACTGTGGTCGCGGCCAGACCGGATGTGTTCAACCACAACCTCGAAACCGTGCCCGGTCTCTATCCATCGGTCCGCCCCGGCGCGCGCTATTTCCACTCCTTGCGGCTCTTGCAGCGGGTCAAGGAGCTTGACCCGACGATGTTCACCAAGTCGGGCATCATGGTCGGCCTCGGAGAAGAGCGGCAGGGCGTGCATCAGGTGATGGATGACATGCGGGCGGCGGATGTCGATTTCCTGACCATCGGGCAATATCTGCAACCCACGCCCAAGCATCATGCGGTGGCGCGTTTCGTGCATCCCGATGAATTCGCCGCCTACGAAAAGGCGGCCTATGGCAAGGGGTTCCTGATGGTTTCGGCCACGCCGCTCACGCGGTCAAGCTATCACGCGGGCGAGGATTTCGCGCGGTTGCGCGCGGCGCGTCAGGCGAAATTCGCCTGATACGGGGGGCAGGGGGGTCAGGCGCGGCGGCGCGTGGCGTCATCCTCGGGTCTGCGATCCGGCGGATAGACCAGCCCCGCCGAAATCACCAGCTTGGCCGCGTCCTCGATGCTCATGTCGAGCATGATCACGTCTTCGCGCGGGAAATAAAGCAGGAAACCCGAGGTGGGGTTCGGCGTCGTGGGCACGAAAACGCTCAGAAGATCACTGGCTGTTGTGGCCTTCTCGTTGATTTCACCGCGCGCCTCGGTCGAGATGAAGCCGATTGCCCAGATATCCTTGCGCGGATACTGCACCAGACAGGCCTTCTCGAAACTGCGCTCGGACTGCGCGAACACCGTTTCGGCGATCTGCTTCACCCCCGAATAGATCGAGCGCACCACCGGCATCCGGTTGACAAGCGATTCGCCGAAACTGATGAGAGAGCGCCCGATCAGCCCCTTGGCGACCCATCCCACGAGAACCGTGAAGATCAGGAAGATGATGACACCGACACCGCGCAGGTTGACGCCGATATATTGCTCGGGCTGATAGCCTGCGGGGATAAGCGGAAGCACCATCCCGTCCACCCAGCCCGCGACCGTCCAGATCAGCCAGAGCGTGAGGCCCACGGGGGCTATCACCACGATACCGGTCAGGAAACTGGCGCGCAGTCCCGACAGGCGTTTGGGTTTCCTTGGCTCCGGGGTCAACTCGTCGAAAGGCGTATTCATGTCAAATCCATCGCGCGGCCACGCCGCTATCTAGGCACGATGCGCGAGCGCCACAATGACCGAATCGCGGAGGGCGCATATGGCTTGCGCCCGCACGCGGGGGGCGCTATATGCGCGCTACTTCAAATCCGCAGGCATGGGCGGGCCGTCGGGGGAGACATCCCCGTCAGTCCACCGGTTGAAGCACCCGCTTCTCTTCCCGTGCCAAGGCGCAAACCGGAAAAGGAAACGAAAATGGCTCTTCCCGAGTTCAATCTGCGTCAGCTTCTGGAAGCTGGCGTGCACTTCGGCCACCAGACGCAGCGCTGGAATCCCCGCATGGGCGAATTCATCTATGGCGCGCGCAACGGCATTCACATCATCGACCTGACGCAGACCGTGCCGATGCTCGACGCGGCGCTCAACGTGATCCGCGAGACCGTGGCCAAGAACGGCCGGATCCTCTTTGTCGGCACCAAGCGGCAGGCGGCGCAGCCGATCGCCGAGGCGGCCGAGAAATGCGCACAGTATTACATGAACCACCGCTGGCTTGGTGGCACGCTGACCAACTGGCAGACCGTTTCGAAATCCATCCAGCGCCTGCGCGAGATCGACGAGGCACTCGAAAACGGAGCCGGAGGCCTGACCAAGAAAGAGCGTCTTGGCATCGAGCGCGACCAGGCCAAGCTTCAGGCCAGCCTTGGCGGCATCCGCGAGATGGGCGGCGTTCCTGACCTTCTGTTCGTGATCGACGTCAAGAAAGAGGCGCTTGCCATCTCCGAGGCCAACAAGCTCGGCATTCCGGTCGTGGCCGTGGTCGACACCAACTGCTCGCCTGCGGGCGTGGATTACATCATCCCCGGCAACGATGACGCCGCCCGCGCCATCGCGCTTTATTGCGATCTGGTCAGCCGCGCTGCGCTTGACGGCATGTCGGCCCAGCTTGGCGCCGCCGGTGTCGATGTCGGCGCGCTCGAGGAGGCCCCGGTCGAGGATGTTCTGGCCGAGCAGATCAGCGAGTCGGCCGAGGGCTGAGCCGTCACAAAACCGTCACGGGGGCAGGGCTATGCCGCCCCCTGAGACCCGCTAGAATTTGAGGAGATCCCTGATGGCGATCACTGCTGCAATGGTGAAGGAACTGCGCGACAGCACGGGCGCAGGCATGATGGACGCGAAAAAGGCGCTGACCGAGACGGGCGGCGACATGGAGGCGGCTGTGGACTGGCTGCGCACCAAGGGCCTGTCGAAGGCCGCCAAGAAATCCGGTCGCACCGCCGCCGAGGGCCTTGTGGCCGTGCGCGTGGCCGATGGTGTCGGCGTTGCCGTCGAAATCAATTCCGAGACCGATTTCGTCGGCAAGAACGCCGAATTCCAGTCGATGGTCGCCGATGTCGCCGGCGCGGCCCTTGGTGTGTCCGATCTCGAGGCGCTGAATGCTGCCGAAATCGGCGGCAAGACAGTGGCCGACACGATCACCGACAAGATCGCCAAGATCGGCGAGAACATGTCCTTGCGCCGCATGGCGCGGGTCGAGGGCGCGGGCGTCGTGTCCTATGTCCACAATGCCGCCGCAGAGGGCATGGGCAAGATCGGCGTTCTGGTGGCCTTTGACGGCGACGAGGGATTTGCCCGTCAGGTTGCCATGCATATCGCCGCCTCGAACCCTGCCGCCCTCGATGAGGCCGCGCTTGATCCGGCGCTGGTCGAAAAGGAACGCCAGGTCCAGATCGACATCGCCCGCGAATCGGGCAAGCCCGACGCGGTCATAGAAAAGATGATCGTGGGGCGCATGAAGAAGTTCATGGCCGACTCGACCCTGCTTGGCCAGGCCTTCGTGATGAACCCCGATCTGACAGTCGAGGCCGCCGCCAAGGAGGCGGGCACCGCGATCACCGGCTTTGTGCGGCTTGAGGTCGGTGAAGGCATCGAGAAGAAGCAGGAAGATTTCGCCGCCGAAGTGGCCAAGGTCGCCCAAGGCTGATAATCACGGCGTGTTTCTTGAAAGGCTCCCGGTTTCGGGGGCCTTTTTATTTGGCGACGGCTCGTAACAGGAGAGGCGCGGTGCGCCCCCGAAGGAGCACACCGCCTGAACCGGTCGCAAAATGGGGATGAAACGACGGTCAGAAGCGCCGACTGCCCCTCTTGACTATAAAGAGGCGCAGCCGACATCCGGCAGAACCGGTGGAGATCGACCCCCCAAAAAAACAGAGAGATGAGCCTTTCCCCAATGTTCCAAGCTTAAAAGCCACCACTCACGGAACAGTGAGAGTTTGCCCTTTTACGCGGCGTAAAGGAAGTCAGGAAATCCTTACCGCAGGGCGATTCATTTAAATTTGAAATAAATCTACCGATCCAGAACAAAAATCTGGTTCTGAAACACTGCTTTCAGGACCGCCTGAGCAGTTGTTTCTACCGATAACGCGTGACGGGCAAGGCGCAGATGCTTTTCTACGGTTGCAGGCGTCAGCCCCATGATAATCGCAATGTCCTGCACCGTCTTGCCATCGCCGACCCAGCCCAGCACCTCGCGCTGACGTTCGGTGAGCGGGCGTTTGGGCGAATCGTAGGGCAGGGAGAGGATGCAGCGATGTGCGATACTGTTGAGCGCAAGGATCGTCGCGCCATGCGCTTGCCAGAGCGCGTCGACCTCCGCCTGCGTCATGCCAACGCGCGCGGTAAGCGCAATCGCCGCCTTCATGCGCGGGCGCAGCGATTTGAAGCTGATGGAATAGCCCGCCGTCACGTCATGCTTGCGGTTGAAATCAATCACTTTACGCTCTTCACAGGTGAAATCGTTCGCAGCAAAGCGCGGCGCCAGAAGCGACCACGAACACGCCCCGTCATGGTCGAGCGACCAGCGCACCATCGGCGCATGGAAATAAAGACCGCCATGCACGAAACCTTCGATATAGGCGGGCGCATGATTGGTCAGAACGATGAAATCGTCCGGATTCCCGAGCGAGGTCGAGGTGCGGAACTGTGTGCAGCCGTAAAGCAACCGGTCAAAGCCGTATTCTGCCATGGCGCGTGTGTGGATGTCCCACAACTCCTCCATGGTTGTGGCATCGAGCAGCCGGGTGACAGCCGCAGGGTCGATCATCCGGCACGCTCCAGATGGCCGCGCATGGCGTCGAGTGCCAGGATATATCCCTGCGCACCGAAGCCGCAGATCACACCGACGGCAACCTTGGATATATAGGAGATGTGGCGAAAGCTCTCGCGCGCGTGGACATTGGACAGGTGCAGCTCGATCGTCGGCAGCTCGGCCGAGCTGATCGCATCCATCAACGCGACCGAGGTGTGGGTATAGGCCCCGGCATTCAGGATGATTCCGCCATGACGCCCGCGCGCGTCGTGAATGGCATCGACCAGCGCGCCTTCATGGTTGCTCTGCGCGAATTCGAGGTCGATACCCAGCGTCTCTGCATGTGCCCGGCACATGGTCTCGATGTCCGCCAGTGTCGTGCGGCCATAGACCTCTGGCTGACGCGTGCCGAGCAGGTTGAGGTTCGGGCCGTTGAGAATCAGAATGGATGGCATGCGAAGCGCTCCTTTACGCATGGGCATAAACCTCTTGGCGGGTTTCTGTCGAGAGCCGGAGTCGGAAAAGTCACGTCAATGCCGCGTTTTGAACTAAACCGTTCAATTATCTGATTTGGCGCGATATTTCGACAAGATGCTTCGCCGTGTCAAACCTAAATATTACATAATACTGATTATGCGCAATTCATGTAGGTTGCCTGTCACCGGTAACTGCGATGCGAGACGACCTGCATCCGTTGATCCGGGCATGTATGATGCGCGCCAAGCGGGTCGCGGCACGGGGCCTCGATCACCCGAAGCCCCAGCCACAGACCGGCCACCGCGAATATCGCTCCGCCAACGGCCTGCCCCACAAGCACGCCCTCGGCCCCCCAGATCATCCCGAAGCCAACCGCAAACGGCCAGGTGCCAAGCGTGTTGCGCCCCCAGTTGACCACCGTCGAATATCCCGGATGTCCGAGATTGTTGAAGGCCGCGTTGGAGACGAAGATTGCCCCGTTGAAGATCATCGCCAGCGCCAGTGGCCCCATGAAAAGATATAGCAAATCCCGCATCTTGCCGGTCGCATCGAACAGATCGGCGACCGGCTCGCGCACAAGGAACAACAGCGCCGAAACACCCAGAACGTAAATGGTCAGAAACCGAAGCCCCTCCCGGAAGGTGCCCAGAACACGGTCCATCCGCCCTGCCCCGAAGTTCTGCGCGAAGATCGGCCCGAGGGCGCCCGACAGCGCCAGAATCACAGCAGAAACAAACGGCACCAGCCGGTTGATCACCGCCATGCCCGCCACTGCGTCCGACCCGTAGCGCGCCATCTCGCGGGTGACGATGGCCGTGCCGACCGGCGTCGCCACAGTGGCCAGCATCGCGGGCAACGCGATGCCAAGGGCGTCCTTCAGGTCTCGCCGCAGACAGGGCAGATCGGGCCAGCAGAATCCGCGATGTCCCCTCTGCGCCAGCCATAACCCCATCGCCGCCGTGGCCAGCCGCGCCAATACCGTCGCGATTGCCGCCCCGTCGAGGCCAAGCCCGAGCGCAAAGATCAGGATCGGATCGGCCACGCCGTTGACAAGGGCCCCAAGCAGAGATGGCGTCATCGCGTCCCGCGCGTCGCCATGGGCGCGCAGCACCGCCACCGCCACCATCGCCAGTCCCGACAGCGCGGTGGTCGGCAGGATAATCCAGAGATAGCGCGCGGCAAGGTCTGCCACCTCTCCTTGTGCCCCGATCAGCCCGAGAATGGCATGAATATTCGGCAAG
Organism: Alphaproteobacteria bacterium HGW-Alphaproteobacteria-1; assembly: GCA_002842985.1. Lineage (GTDB taxonomy): Bacteria > Pseudomonadota > Alphaproteobacteria > Rhodobacterales > Rhodobacteraceae > Roseovarius. Next base: position 16,986 of record PHEQ01000016.1, on the reverse strand, counting down.
GCCAGAAGCGGCAGCAGCGCGCCGAACGCCACTGCCACGACTGCCGAGCTGGCCGCGTGTTCGGCGGCAAGGCGTTTGTTGCCCTGCCCAAGGCCCCGCGCCACGAGTGCGCCCGCCGCGATCGACAGGCCGATATTCATCGCGCTGGCAAAGAACATCACTACCCCGGCATAACCCGCCGCCGCCGCAAGCTCGGCCTGGCCCAGCATCGAGATGAAGAGGACGTCAATCAGGTCGACGGCAAAGATCGCGGCAATCCCGAGGCTCGACGTGACCGACATGACGGTGACATGCCGGAACAGATTGCCTTGGGTAAAGCGCGCGTCGGTATCGGTCAGGGCCATGGGGCGCTCCGTTCTGTTTCGCAGGCAGATAGGTGCGCCAGCGCGCGCCGCCAAGCCGGGGCCCGGTCACAGCTCCTGTGCGAAAATGTCATGAGCGGGCGGCGGTCAGGTGGGCGAGCCTTGCGCCAGCCTCATAGGCCATGGTCTTGAGTCGCACGAAGGGTTCGCGATGATCTTCGATCGCGGGCACGGGCAACTCCATCTCGCTCTGGTTGATGAGCGCTTGCGCTACGGCGCGACCAAAGACCGTTCCCGGTCCAATCCCCCTCCCGGAATATCCATATATTGCAAAGGCATTGATGCCAAACCTGTGAATTCTGGGAAGATGGTCACCGGTCATCGCGATGCGCCCGGACCAGGAATGGGCGATCCTGGCATCCCGCAAGCGGGGATAGAGTTGCATCAGCTTGCGCCGGGCCCAATCTTCGTGGATGCGCCCGCCCCCGCCCATGCCGCCGAGGATCAGCCGCCCGGCACGATCACGACGCAGCGAGGTCATGATCAGTCCGGTATCCCAACACCCTTCGCCATTCATGAGAATATCGCCGGCAAGATTATCCCCGAGCGGCTCGGTGGCGATCTGGAAATACTGAACGATCGGCATCGCCGGAAACGGTGTCTGGTCGATCGGTTGATGATAGGCATTTGTGGCCACGATCAGGTGGCGCGCGCGCAGCTTGCCGCCGCTCGTGCGCAAGATCCACTGCCCTCCCACTTGTTGCACCGCAACGACCGGGCTTTTCTCATGGAGCCGCGCGCCCGCGTTCTGCGCCGCCCGCGCGAGTCCGCGGGCATAGCCAAGCGGCTGAATCGTCCCCGCGCGCGGATCATGGAGCGCGCCATGGAAGCGGTCAGAACCGGTGCGCCGCGCTGTCTCCGTTGCATCGAGCAGACGCACCGGCGCCCCGCGTGTCGCAAGCTGTGCGGCCCTGTTTTCTAAATCTTTCAAGCCCTTGTGCGCATGTGCAAGATGCAGGGTGCCCGCGCGAACCGGCTCGCACGCCATGGCGTGCCGCTCGATCAGTCCGAATACCACATCGGGCGCTGCGGCGAGGGCCGCGTTGAGACGCTCGCCTGCCTCCGGCCCAAGCCGTGCATTCACCGCTTCGGGCGGCAGCCAAAGCCCGGCATTGACCAAACCGACATTGCGCCCCGAGCCGCCATGCCCTACGAATTCGGCCTCCAGAAGCGTGACTTCGGCCCCCTGCTCTGCCGCCGTCAACGCCGCCGACAGCCCGGTATAACCACCCCCGATGACCGCCAGATCAACGCTCCGCTCGCCCTGAAAGCTGCCCGCTTCAGGGGCGTCCACCGCAGTCTTGCACCACAGATTATTCGAAACCGATCCATGAGTTTTTGTCAGGATAGATGCCCCCGCCTGCCCGTCAGAAAAATGCCTGAAGCCCGGTCTGCGCCCGTCCGAGGATGAGCGCATGAACATCATGCGTGCCCTCGTAAGTGTTGACCGTCTCCAGATTTACCATGTGGCGAATGACCTGAAATTCTTCGGAAATTCCGTTGCCGCCATGCATGTCGCGGGCGTGACGCGCAATCTCCAGCGCCTTGCCGCAATTGTTGCGCTTGATCAGGCTGATCATCTCTGGCGCGGCATTGGCCTCGTCCATCAGCCGACCCACGCGCAGGCAGGCCTGCAGTCCAAGCGCGATCTCGGTCTGCATATTTGCAAGTTTCAACTGGAAAAGCTGCGTCTGCGCCAGCGGGCGGTTGAATTGCCTGCGTTCCAGCCCATACCGACGCGCCGCGTGCCAGCAGAACTCGGCCGCGCCCATCACACCCCAGGCGATGCCGTAGCGGGCCCGGTTCAAACATCCAAAAGGCCCTTTAAGCCCATGAACATTCGGCAAAAGTGCCGATTCCGGCACCTCGACCCCGTCCATCACGATCTCGCCCGTGACCGAGGCGCGCAGGCTTAGCTTACCGCCGATCTTCGGCGCGCTCAGCCCCTTCATGCCCTTTTCCAGCACGAACCCCCGGATCTTGCCGTCATGCGCCTCGGACTTGGCCCAGACCACGAAAACATCGGCAATCGGGCTGTTGGAAATCCACATCTTTGATCCGCTCAGGCGATAGCCCCCGTCGATGCGCACGGCGCGGGTTTTCATGCCTGCGGGATCGCTGCCGGCGTCGGGTTCGGTCAGGCCGAAACAGCCGATCAGGTCGCCACTTGCCAGACCCGGAAGGTATTTGCGCCGCTGCTCCTCGGAGCCATAGGCATAGATCGGATACATCACGAGCGAGCTTTGCACGCTCATCATCGAGCGATAGCCCGAATCGACGCGCTCGATCTCGCGCGCGACCAGGCCGTAACTCACGTAATTGCTGCCGAGGCCCCCATATTCTTCGGGAATGGTTGTTCCGAGCAGGCCCATCTGACCCATCTCCCGGAAGATATCGGGATCGACCCGCTCTTCACGATAGGCGTCGATGACGCGCGGTTGCAGGACCTCCTGCGCGAATGAGCGCGCGCTCTCGGCAATCATGCGCTCCTCTTCGGAGAGTTGATCTGCAAGGCGGAACGGGTCGCTCCACTCGAACGAGTCAAGATCCGGTGCATCCTTGGCGCGCAGGGTTGGTGCTTCCACGTTCATCGCAGCCTCCTTATGAGAATTTTTACGGGACTAGAGCAAGATACACTAGCAAAACCAACCGGAGTAACGATATTTAAACAAGAACCTATGAGATTTCCGCAAGTATGAGTCTCCCGCGTCGTTTCCTCCCGTCGATTTCCGCGCTGCGTGCATTGGAGGCGCTGGACCGGCTTGGTAGCGCGACGGCGGCAGCAGAGGAGTTGGCGCAAACTCAAAGTGCGGTCAGCAGGCAGTTGAAAACATTGGAAGAGCAGCTTGGCGTTTCATTGTTTCTACGACAGGGGCGGCATATCCGCCTGACACCGGAGGCGGCCACCTACGCCGCCAAGGTGCGGACCGCCTTGCAACAGATCGCCCAGGCATCGGTCAGGCTGACGGTCAATCCGGTCGGCGGCAGCCTCAACCTTGCGATCCTGCCCACGTTCGGGATGCGCTGGCTGGTGCCGCGCCTCGCCGATTTCGCCCGGCTTCACCCGGAGGTGACGATCAACCTCTCCACGCGGTTGCAACCTTTCAACTTCGACTCGCAAAGCTTTGATGCAGCAATACATTTTGGAAGGGCCGATTGGCCCGGAACAACCCCGCTCCGCCTCAGGAGCGAGGCGGTGCTTGCCGTGGCCGCCCCTGATCTTCTCGCCCGATATGGCGCTATTACAGGCGCGGCGGACATGCTCCGCCTGCCGCTCCTGCATATCGAGACCCGGCCCCATGCCTGGGCGGAGTGGTTCGCGGCACACGGGGTGCACGAGGCGCGGCCAAGCGGCACCGTGCATGACCAATTTTCCACCATCACGCAGGCTGCGCTACACGGGTTGGGCGTCGCGCTCTTGCCTGATTACCTGGCCGAACAGGATCTTGCCGCGGGACGCCTCGCCGTGGCCTGGGGCGGCAGGACGCTCATGACCGGGGCATATTATCTTGTGTGGCCCGAGGCGAATGGCCGCGACCCGGCGCTCCTGACGTTCCGCAACTGGCTTGCCGGGCAGGCCGAAGACGAAGACAGCCTGCCGCGTTGATCACTGATCTCACCCGGTCCAGCGCGGCAGGATCACCGAAAACGTGCTGCCCTGACCCGGCTCCGACGCAATCCGAAGCCGTCCGCGATGACGGTTGACGATGTGCTTGACAATGGCAAGACCAAGCCCGGTGCCCCCCATCTCGCGCGAGCGATGCGTGTCGACGCGATAGAACCGCTCGGTCAGGCGCGGAATGTGCAGCGGGTCGATGCCGGGGCCATGATCGCGCACACTCGCCACGATGGCCGGCATCCGCAGGGTGGCATCGCGGGCATGATGCTCCAGCGTGATCTCCACACAGTTGCCCTGTCCGCCGTACTTGATCGCGTTCTCCACCAGATTGGTGAAGACCTGCTGCAATTGATCGGCATTTCCGGGCACGACATAGCCCTCACCGCCCGAGAAATTCATTGGGCAGCCTCGCTCGTGCCCGAGGGGGCGCAACATCGTCATAACCGTGCCGATGATCCCGGCCAGATCGACCGGTTCGCGTGGGCGGATACGCTCCTCGCCCTCGACCCGGCTGAGCGAAAGCAGGTCATGCACAAGCCGCTCCATCCGCGCCGCCTCGCGGCCCATGATCGCCAGAAAACGGTCGATGGCGGCCTGGTCGTGGCGCGCAGGGCCTTGCAGCGTCTCGATGAACCCGATGAGCGCGGTGAGCGGTGTGCGCAACTCGTGACTCACGTTGGCCACGAAATCGCGGCGCATCTGCGCGGACTGCTCCCGTTCGGTCAGATCCTCGAAGGCAATCAGAACGCCGCGCGCCGATGCCCCCGCATCCACATGCGCCACATGCACCTGAAAGGTGCTGTCGCGCCCACCTTCTGAGGTCTGATAGGTGGTGCGTCGCGCCTGCCCGTCACGCCCGGTCTGTTCGATTGCGTCAAGCACGTCGGGCTGCCGCAGCGCTGTCAGGAAGTGCCGCCCCTCGATGCCCTGCCCCAGCATTTCGCGCGCCGCTGCATTGGTGGCATGGATGCGCTCGTCCGGCCCGATCAGCAGCGCCGCGAACGGCATTCCGGCAAGGACCGATCCAAAGCCCTGCATCGTGCGTCAGACCGCCCGCAGCCCGGCGCGAAACCGGCGCATGTTGTCCCGGTAATGCTGTGCGGCGGCCCGCAACCCGGCAATCGCCGCCGCGTCGAGCGCGCGCACCACGCGCCCCGGCGCCCCCATCACAAGGCTGCCATCGGGGATCTCCTTGCCCTCGGTCACGAGCGCCCCCGCGCCGATCAGGCAATCGCGCCCGATCCTCGCACCATTCAGCACCGTGGCGCCCATCCCGATAAGCGAATTCTCGCCGATCGTGCAGCCATGCAGCATCGCCTTGTGCCCGATGGTGCAGCCCGCCCCGATCACCAGCGGATAGCCCATATCGGTATGCATCACGGTATGTTCCTGCACATTCGTGCCCGTGCCCACATGGATCACCTCGTTGTCACCGCGCAGGGTGCAGCCAAACCAGATCGAAGCGCCGGCCTCCACCACCACCTTGCCGATAATCGTGGCATCGGGGGCGACCCAGGTCTCGGGATCGATCTGCGGCGCATGGCCGTCAAGTGCGTAGATGGTCATTGCATCTCCTCGAATTCCGCGTGCAGCGCGCGCACATGATCGGTAAGCCACGGCTGCTGCGACCGGCGCAGCCGCGTCGCTTCGATGATGGTTCTGAGGCTCGCCTCGGTGGCGTCAAGCTTTTCGTTCACCAACACGAAATCATAGCCATCCCAATGGCTGATCTCGTCCCAGCTCTTCTGCATCCGCCGCGCGATCACCTCGGGCGCATCCTGCCCGCGCTCCTGCAAGCGACGGTGCAATTCGCGGATCGAGGGCGGCAAGAGGAAGATCGACAGCGTATGGAGCCCGAGGCCCGAGTTGCGGATCTGCTGCGCGCCCTGCCAGTCGATGTCAAAGAGCACATCATGTCCGGCGTCGATCGCCGCCTGCACCGGCCCCGTGGGCGAGCCGTAGAAATTGCCGAAGACATGCGCGTGCTCCAGCATCTCTCCCGCCGCCACCGCGCGTTTGAATGCCTCTTCACTCATGAAATGGTAATCCCGTCCGTCCACCTCTCCCGGCCGCGGCGCGCGCGTGGTGGCCGAGACGGAGAACTGCAAGGCGGGGTCCCATGCCCGCAAGCGCCGCGACAGCGTCGATTTACCCGCGCCCGAGGGCGAGGAAAGAATGATCAGAAGCCCCCGTCGCGCGTCCATGCCTTGCCCTTCATCGTTCTGCAAATACTCATTTCGTGCCTGCCACAGGCGCCATTATCTCGGTTTCCGCACCGTCCTGCACCGCGAGGTAGAAGCACGATCGCCGGTTGGTGTGACAGGCGGGCCCGGTCTGGCGCACCTGTAGCAAAAGGCAATCGCGGTCGCAGTCGATGCGCATTTCCACCAGCTCCTGCACATGGCCCGAGCTTTCGCCCTTGACCCAGAACGCGGCACGTGAGCGGCTCCAATAGGTCACGCGCCCCGTCGCGAGCGTGCGTGCCACGGCCTCAGAATTCATCCAGGCCATCATCAGCACTTCGCCGGTCTCCACCTCCTGCGCGATGGCGGGAATGAGGCCACGCGCATCATACTTTAGTGTCGCGGGGTCGAATCCCATGGCGAAATCCTTTTGCAACGGGCCGTGTCGCGTCTATTTATGGGGCAACGGACGAAAGGGAAAGCCATGAGCGGCGAAACCGACCTGATCAAGCTCTATTCCGCGCGTATCCTCGCCCTGGCCGCGGATATTCCGCGACACGGGCGGCTGGATGCGCCGCAGGCCAGCATCAAGCGCCGCGCGCCGCTCTGCGGCTCGACCGTGACGGTCGATCTTTCGATGACGGGGGGCCGCGTGAGCGACTATGCCGCCGAGGTGCGCGCGTGCGCGCTCGGTCAGGCGGCGGCAAGCGTGGTGGGGGCCAATATCCTCGGCTGCGATCTGGCGCAGGTGCGCGCGGCGCGCGACGCGCTGCGCGAGATGCTGAAATCCGGTGGTCCCACCCCGCCCGCGCCCTTTGACGGGCTCGAGGTGCTGCGCCCCGCGCGCGACTACAAGAACCGCCACGCCTCGATCCTCTTGACCCTCGAGGCCGCGACCGAAGCGATGGAGGAAATCGCCGCGCAGACCTCCTGCGCCTGATTGTGTCAGACCGCTCGCGCATTTGCGTCGCGCGGTGAGGGGGCGTTTCACTTTCCCTTTCGCTTTTCGTGCCTAGTTGCTCTTGTAACAGCGAGGGATCTGACATGGCCCAAGGCCCGCTCGACGAGAAAAGCCCGCTGATCGGGCGGTTCGATCAGTCATTTCTCATCCATATGATCCGTGATTTCTTCGTGCTTCTGGTGCTGGTCACGGTGCTCGAATTCGCGCTCAAGGCGGGGATGGTCTATTACGGGTTTCGCGTGCAGGGGCCGGACGTGGTGCAAGAGGCCGCCGGGACCATTGCCGACGATGTGCGCTCGATCATGCGCAACGAGGGCGGGCCGGTGGCGGCCCGCACGCTCTATCCGATCCTTGAACGCAACTGGGGCGATCTGGGCTATCGCATCGCCATCACCCCTTCGCCGGTCACCGTCACGTCCATCGAGGCGGGATTCGGCTTTACTCCCGAAGGCATCCGCCAAGGCGATTGGCCAACGCGGCAGCACAATATCGCCAAACAGCCCATCACGGCCGAACCCTTCTGCCTTGCCTGCCATACCGAGGCCAATGTCGGCGATGTGCTGGGGGCGGTGGTGGTGCGGCGCGATCTGGCGACGGATTTCGCCGAATGGGTGACCGACATGCGCCTCACCGCCACGCTGTCGGTGGGCAAGATCGTGCTGCATTCGGTGCTGCTCTTTCTCATCCTGCGCGCGCGGCTCGAGCCGCTTCTGGGCCTGCGCGCGGTGGTCAGCAACCTTGCCCGTGCGTATGGCGGGCTCACACACAGGGCGGAAATCCGCACGGCGGACGAGTTCGGCGTGCTGGCGCGCGATCTGAACCTGTTTCTGGATCGGGTCTGCAAACTGATGGAGGAGCTTGACGCCGTGCTCGCGCGCGTCGTTGCCGTCAATGCCGATATCGTCAGCATCCAGAGCGAGTTGCGCGATCGGATCGACTGTCTCACGAGCCGGATCCGGCGGCTTGAACGCTCGGCCATGCTCAGCGCCAAGGCCGAGCCGCGCCTTTCACAGGCCTGGTTCGATGCGGCGCGCAGTGCCGTTCGCACGCTCGAGGAAAAGAGCGGCGCGCGAGAACTGGAAGGTCTCGTCGGAGATCTGCACGCCGTGGTCAGCAATGCCGAGGCGCAGATTGCCACGACCGAGCGCGTCTTTGCCGATCTGGGAGAGTTGGGCGACGAGAGCGACAAGCTCAAGCGCGCCATGTCCGAGATGATCCGGCTGGAAGAGCGGATGCGCGGCATTGTCGAGACCGGTTCGGTTCTGGTCCAGCGGATCAATCCGACGAAGGATGGCGGATGAAAAAAACCGCCGCACGTTCCGGGGAACGGCGGCGGATCAGTGGCCGGATACGCGGCCCATCGGGATAAATCGGGCGGAATGAGGCAAACCCGAAACCCTTGGGACAGGCAGAGCGCGCGATCCCCGTGTTGGGACAGGGGGGACCGGCAAGAGCCGCGCACCGGCAGGCAGAAACCGTTCAGAACATCGCGGGCAGGAAAAGCGCGCCAATGAGCGTGACCATCAGGGCAAAGGCCCCGATCGCATCGCCAAGGAGCGTGTCCCCGGCGCGGGCGGCGGTTGTCCTGATCTGGTGCAACATGGCGTGTTCCTCCGTGATGTTGCCCAAGTGTTCTCATTTTTCACCGTCGATGTAAAGAACTTTATGAGAACAAATGAGAACAAACCCTAACCGACGGAAATCAGCCGGATCGCCTGATCGCGTTCCATCAGCCACAAGAGCACCCGCGCCGCCTGTCCGCGCGGCGAGGTCAGATCGGGGTCACCGGCCAGCAATGTGCGCGCATCCGATTGCGCCACCGCCATCAACGCCGATTGCGCCTCGAGATCGGCCACGCGAAAGCGCGGCAGCCCCGATTGCGCCGTCCCGATGAGATCGCCCGCGCCGCGCATTTCCAGATCGACCTCGGCGATTCGAAACCCGTCCTCGGTGTCGCGCATGGTCTCAAGCCGCTTTCGCCCACCCTCCGACAAGGGCGCCTGATACATCAGCAGACAGGTGGAGGCCGCCGTGCCGCGCCCCACCCGCCCGCGCAACTGGTGCAATTGTGCAAGGCCAAAGCTCTCGGCGCGCTCAATCACCATGATCGAGGCATTGGGCACATCCACCCCCACCTCGATCACGGTCGTGGCCACGAGCACGCTCGTCTCGCCGCACTGAAAGCGGGCCATGGCGGCGTCTTTCTCCTCGGGCGGCATCTGGCCATGGACCAGCCCCACACGCCCCTCGCCCAGTGCTGCGCGAAGGCGGCGATACCGCTCCTCGGCGCTCGAGAGATCCGCCGCCTCGCTTTCCTCGACCAGCGGGCAGACCCAATAGGCCTGCCGCCCCTCGGCGATGGCGCGGCGCAGGTGATCCACCACCTCGTCCATCCGGCCCGTGTTGACCAGCGCGGTCTTGATCGGCAGGCGGCCGGGCGGTTTCTCGTCCAGCACGCTCACATCCATGTCGCCATATTGCGCCAGCGCAAGGCTGCGCGGGATGGGCGTCGCGGTCATCACCAGAACATCGGCCTGCGCGCCCTTCTGTCCCAGTTCAAGCCGCTGGCGCACCCCGAAGCGGTGCTGCTCATCGACGATGGCGAGCCGCAGATCGGCGAACGCCACATCCTTTTGAAAGACCGCGTGCGTGCCCACGAGAATATGGATCTCGCCCGCCGCCAGCGCCCGCAGCTTCGCGGCGCGACCCGCCCCCTTGTCGCGCCCCGTGAGCAGGTCGAGCCGCACGCCCGCCGCCTCGGCCAGCGGCGTCAGGCCCTGGAAATGCTGGCGCGCCAGAATCTCGGTGGGGGCCATCAGCACCCCCTGCCCGCCTGCCTCGACGGCGATCAGAAGCGCCTTGAACGCCACCAGCGTCTTGCCCGCGCCGACATCGCCCTGAAGCAGCCGGTTCATCCGCGTGGGCTGGCCCATGTCGGCGGCGATATCGGCAATCGCGCGGGTCTGCGCGTTGGTCAGCGCGAAGGGCAGCGCCTTGATGACCCGCGCCTGCAACGCGCCGGTTCCCAGGGTCGCGCGCCCCTTGGCGCGGCGCAGCTTGGCCCGCGCGAGCGCAAGCGTCATTTGATGCGCCATCAACTCGTCATAGGCCAGCCTCTCGCGCGCGGGGTGTGCGGGCGAGAGATCACGCAGCGATGTCGGGGCGTGCGCCGCGCGCAGCGCCGCTTGCCAGTCGGGCCAGCCGGCCTGCGCCTTTTGCGCGGGGTCGATCCACTCGGCAAGGTCCGGCGCGCGCAAAAGCGCCGCCTGCGCCGCCCTGGCCATCACGCGCTGCGTCACCCCGGCGGTCAGCGGATAGACCGGCTCGAAATCGGGGATCTCGCCCGCCTCCTCGACCGGCAGGACATGGTCGGGATGCACCATCTGCGCGATACCGTCGAAAAGCTCGACCTTGCCCGAGACAACCCGCCGCGCGCCCGTCGGCAGAAGACGGCGCAGGTGATCGCCGCGCGCGCGAAAAAAGATCAGGTGAAAGCTTGTCGCGGCATCCTCCACCACCACGCGGTAGGGACCCGTGGGGCGCGCAGGCGCGTCGTGGCGGCCCACCACCACCTCTACCGTGACCACGCCGGGGATCTCGGCCCCCTGCACAGTGGCGCGGCGGCGGCGGTCAACCCCCGACCAGGGCAGCGTGAACAGAACATCGCGCGGGCGGGTGATGTCGAGCGCGGCAAGATGCTTGGCGGTCTTGGGCCCCACGCCGTCAAGCGTCTCGATCCCGGCGAAAAGCGGAAAGAGGATCGCGGGCCGGGTGCTCATGCGGCCCCGATAAGGGCAAGCCAGGCGTCCTCGTCGATCACCTCGATGCCGATCTCGGCGGCCTTCTTCGCCTTGGATCCGGCCCCCGGCCCCGCAATCAGCAGGTCAGTGCGCGCGCTGACGCTGCCCGCGACCTTGGCACCCAATGCCTCGGCGCGCGCCTTGGCCTCGGCGCGGGTCATCTTTTCCAGCGTGCCGGTAAAGACGAGGGTCTTTCCCGCGACCGGGCTGCCCGACGTGTCCGGGCGCGCGGCTGGCGCGATGCTCAGACGGGCGGTCAGCCGGTCGATGCTGGCACGTTCGTGCGGCTCGGTCATGGCCTGCACGAGGCTTGTTGCCATCACCTCGCCCACCCCGTCGATGCCGAGAAGCTGCTCCCAGTCGGGGCCTTGCAGATCGCACGCCGCGTCCATCGCGGCGGTGAATTCCTCCCATGTGCCGTAATGGCGCGCGATGAGGCTGCTCGCCTGCTCGCCGACATGACGGATGCCGAGCGCAAAGAGAAGCCGTGCAAACGGGATGGTGCGCTTTTCGTCAATGGCGTCGAAGAGATTGGCCGCGCTCTTCTCGCCCCAGCCCTCGCGGTTCTTCAATTGTTGCAGGCCGTGGCCGAACCGGTCTCGCAGCGTGAAGATGTCCGCAGGTTCCCTGATCCAGCCGTCGCGGTAAAACGCCTCCACCTGCTTCGCCCCCAGCCCCTCGATGTCGAAGGCCGGGCGGGAGACGAAATGCTTGAGCCGTTCCACCGCCTGCGCGGGGCAGATCAGGCCGCCCATGCAGCGGCGCACCGAATCGCCCGGCTCGCGCACCGCGTCGCTGCCGCATTCAGGGCAGGAGGTGGCAAAGCCATAGGGCTGCGAGTTCTCCGGCCGTTTCGACAGATCCACATCGGCGATTTTCGGGATCACATCACCCGCGCGATAGACCTGCACCCAGTCGCCCACGCGGATGTCCTTGCCATCGCGGATCGGGCCGCCCCGGCTGTCGCGCCCGGCGATGTAATCCTCGTTATGCAGCGTCGCGTTGCGCACCACGACGCCGCCCACGGTCACCGGGCTGAGCCGGGCGACGGGGCTGAGCGCGCCGGTGCGCCCCACCTGAATGTCGATCGCCTCAAGCCGCGTCCAGGCCAGTTCTGCGGGGAATTTATGCGCAATCGCCCAGCGGGGCGTGGTGGCCCGAAAGCCGAGCCGCGCCTGCAAGGCCAGATCGTTGACCTTGTAAACCACCCCGTCGATATCATAGCCGAGGGTGGCGCGGGCCTGTTCGATGCGGTGGTAATGGGCGATGAGCGCGCCCGGCCCGTCGCAAAGCGCGGTGAGCGGGTTGGTCCGAAAGCCGAGCGCCGCAAGCCGCTCGATCGCGCCCATCTGCGTGTCAGAGAGCGGGGCCGAGATCTCACCCCAGCCATAGGCAAAAAAGTGCAGCGGGCGCGCGGCGGTGATCAAAGCATCAAGCTGGCGCAGCGACCCGGCCGCGGCGTTGCGCGGATTGGCGAAAGGCTTGTCAGCCCTTTCGGCCTGCCGCGCGTTCAGAGCCTCGAAATCTTCATGGCTCATATAGACCTCACCGCGCACCTCCAGGATATCGGGCGCGCCCGCGATATGGTCGGGGATATCGGCGATGGTGCGGGCATTGGCGGTGACGTTTTCACCGGTCTCGCCATCGCCGCGCGTGGCGGCCTGAACGAGGCGGCCCGCCTCATAGCGCAGGCTCAGGCTCAGCCCGTCGATCTTGGGCTCGGACGTATAGGCAAGCGGGGCATCGTGGCCAAGGCCGAGATAGCGGCGGATACGGGCATCGAATTCTGCGATCTCTTCGGCGTCGAACGCGTTGGCAAGGCTGAGCATGCGCACCGAATGGGGCGTTTTGGCAAATCCTTCGGCGGGCGCCGATCCGATCTGATCGGAGGGGCTGTCGGCGCGCTTGAGCGCGGGATAGCGCGCTTCGATCGCGGCATTGCGTGCCTTGAGCGCGTCGAACTCCGCGTCGGACATGATCGGCGCGTCCTCGGCGTGATAGGCGGCATTGGCGCGTGCCAGCACCCCGGCCAGCCGTGCCAGTTCCTCGCGTGCCTGCGCCTCGGTCAGGCGCTCGACAGAACTCTCTTCGGACATCGGCCCCTCCGTGATCCGCCCACCCGATTGATAGGGCGACGGCGGGGCAAGGTCCAGTCGCGCTCAGGCCCCGATAGCGAGCGGTGCGCCGCCGGAGCGCGCGGCGGGTTCGGGGTCGCGCAGCACATAGCCCCGCCCCCAGACCGTCTCGATGTAGTTCTCGCCGCCGGTGGCCTCGACCAGCTTCTTGCGGAGCTTGCAGATGAAGACGTCGATGATCTTGAGTTCGGGTTCGTCCATGCCGCCGTAAAGATGGTTGAGAAACATCTCCTTGGTGAGAGTGGTGCCCTTGCGCAGGCTCAGAAGCTCAAGCATCTGATATTCCTTGCCGGTCAGATGCACCGTCTGCCCTGCCACATCGACCGTCTTGGCGTCGAGATTGACGTTGATCTTGCCGGTGCGGATCACCGATTGCGAATGGCCCTTGGAGCGCCGGATGATGGCGTGGATGCGCGCCACAAGTTCGTCGCGGTGAAATGGCTTGGTGAGGTAGTCATCCGCGCCGAAACCGAACCCCTTGAGCTTGCTTTCGGTATCGTCCGTGCCCGACAGGATCAGGATCGGGGTGGAAATCCGCGCCAGCCGCAATTGCCGCAGCACCTCATGCCCGTGCATGTCCGGCAGACCGAGATCAAGGAGTATCAGATCGTAATCGTAGAGTTTAGCGAGATCGATTCCCTCCTCCCCCAGATCGGTCGTGTAGACGTTGAGATTGGCATGGGTCAGCATCATCTCGATGCTCTTGGTGGTGGTGGGGTCATCCTCGACCAGCAATACACGCATAGGGGGTCTCCATTCAGTGGTGCCGCTTCGTTCACAACACTGGGCAGAAATGGTTAACCTACCGTTACCGACGAAGAACATTTTCAAAACTCATGCATGGGTTGTCAATCCGGCTTGCATTTGGTGACTTTAAGTCCGCTCTTTCCATACCTTTTCGCCGCACGCGTCCATCCGTCCAATTCCTCATCGCTCAACCCATAGGCGCGCAGCGCCTCGGCGCGCGAAATCAACCCGTAGGCGATTCCGCGCACCACCGCGAGCTTGCGCGAGGCGACCCAGCGCTCGGTTTCTGGCGGCGGCAGGTCGGCACGGCTGAACGCAGTTCCGTCGGGCAGCGTGACCGCCCTTGGCCCATCGACTTTCTTCAGATACATCACTCTCACCCCTTTTCTGATGCGGTCTTCAGAATGCGCAAACGCGCTTAACGGGGGGTGAAGTCACACCTTGAGAATGTTTAGGATTTTCCTATATCTCGACCGATCTTGCCGGAGCACCCCATGTCCCCAGACACCGCCATGCCATTGAATTCCATGGGGTTTCCAAAACCCCCCGCCGAGACGCGGGTGGTGGTGGCGATGTCGGGCGGCGTCGATTCCTCTGTGGTGGCGGCGCAATTGGCGCAAGAGGGCTATGATGTGGTGGGCGTCACCCTCCAGCTTTACGATCACGGCGGGGCGCTGGCGAAAAAGGGGGCGTGCTGTGCGGGCCTCGACATTCACGACGCGCGCCGCGTGGCCGAGGAAATGGGCTTTCCACATTACGTGCTGGATTACGAGAACATCTTCCGCGATGCCGTGATCGATGAGTTCGCCGACAGTTATCTGGCCGGGGCCACACCCGTGCCCTGCATTCGCTGCAACGAACGCGTCAAGTTCAAGGACCTGCTCGAGACCGCCCGCGACCTAGACGCCGATTGCATGGCGACGGGGCATTACATCCGGCGCGAGATGGGCGCGCACGGCCCCGAACTGCATTCGGCGGCTGATTCGGCGCGCGATCAATCCTATTTTCTTTTCTCGACCACACCCGAGCAACTGGCCTATCTGCGCTTTCCGCTGGGGGGGCTGGCGTCCAAGGCCGAGACGCGGGCGCTGGCGGCGAAATACGGGCTGATCGTGGCCGACAAGCCCGACAGCCAGGATATCTGCTTTGTCCCAAACGGCGATTATGCCGCCGTGATCGAAAAGCTGCGCCCCGGCGCCGCCGATCCGGGCGAGATCGTGCATGTGGACGGACGCGTTCTGGGCCGTCACGAGGGGGTGATTCATTACACGATCGGCCAGCGGCGGGGCCTCGGTATCGGCGGGCTGGACGAGCCGCTTTATGTCGTGCGCCTCGACGTGGAGGGCCGCCGCGTCATCGTCGGACCCAAGGCAATGCTGGCCACCCGCACCGTGCCCTTGCGCGAGATCAACTGGCTGGGCGACGCGCCGCTCACCTCGCGGCCCGAATGGCCCGTGTCGGTCAAGGTCCGCTCCACCCGCCCGCCGCGCGAGGCGGTGCTGCGCCCGCTATCCGAGACCGAGGCAGAGGTCGAGCTGCTGACCCCGGAGGAGGGCGTATCGCCCGGGCAGGCCTGCGTTTTCTATGAGACCGGCGGCAGCCGGGTTCTGGGCGGCGGCTGGATCTGGCGCGGCAACTGAGACCGCGCCCACGCCGCTTTCCTCTTGCAGAGCGGGCGGGCCGCCCCTAGAACGCGCCTGATCTTGACCGCCGCAGACGCCTCTGCGGCCCGATGCATATGGAAGGACGAACATGCAGGTCACCGAAACCCTCAACGAAGGTCTCAAGCGCGGCTACAGGATGATCCTGACGGCGCAGGCCCTCGATGACAAGGTCACCGAAAAGCTCAAAGAGGCCCAGCCCGAAATCGAGCTGAAGGGCTTTCGCAAGGGCAAGGTGCCCCTTCCGCTGCTGAAGAAACAGTTCGGCCAGCGGATGCTTGGCGAGGCGATGCAAGAGACCGTCGATGACGCGATGAAGGCCCATTTCGAGGAAAAGGGCGAGCGTCCGGCGTTTGAGCCCGATGTGAAGATGGCCAACCAGGAATGGAAAGAGGGCGACGATGTCGAAATCGAGCTGAGCTACGAGGCTCTGCCCGAGGTCCCGACCGTCGAGCTTTCCGCCGTAAAGCTGGAGCGCATGGTCGTCAAGGCCGACGATGCCGCCGTGGATGAGGCGCTTGGCAATCTGGCCGAGAGCGCGCAGGATTTCCGCGACCGCGAGGACGGGGCCGCAGCACAGGACGGCGATCAGATCGTGTTCGACTTTGTCGGCAAGATCGACGGCGAGCCCTTCGACGGCGGCGCGGCCGAGGATTACCCGCTCACCCTCGGTTCGGGCAGCTTCATCCCCGGCTTCGAGGAGCAGCTGGTCGGCGTCAAGGCGGGTGAGGAGAAGGCCGTCACGGTCAACTTCCCCGAGGAATACCAGGCGCCGCATCTGGCCGGCAAGGAAGCAGTGTTCGACTGCACCGTGAAGGCCGTCAAGGAACCCGTCGCCGCCGAGGTGAATGACGAATTGGCGCAGAAATACGGGGCCGAGAGCCTCGATGCGCTGAAAGAGCAGATCCGCGAGCGGCTCGAACAGGAATATGCGGGCGCGGCGCGCGCCATTCTCAAGCGCAACGTTCTGGATGCGCTCGACGCGTTGGTAAGCTTCGATCTGCCGCCAACCATGGTCGAGACCGAGGCCAAGCAGATCGCGCATCAGCTTTGGCACGAGGACAATCCCGATGTACAGGGCCACGATCACGAAGAGGTGGAGCCGACCGAGGAGCAGGTGAAACTGGCCGAGCGCCGCGTGCGCCTTGGCCTTCTTCTGGCCGATCTGGGTCAGAAGGCCGAGGTGAAGGTCACCGATGCCGAGATGACCCAGGCGGTCATGACCCAGGCGCGGCAATACCCTGGCCACGAGCGCGAATTCTTTGAATTCGTGCAGAAGAACCCGCAGATGCGCCAGCAACTGCGCGCGCCGATCTTCGAGGACAAGGTCATCGACTACGTGGTCGAGCTTGCCGAGGTGAGCGACAAGGACGTGACACGCGAAGAGCTTGAAAAAGCCATCGAGGACATGAACGAGATGTAATACCAACGGCCTGATTGTTTGACTCGCAGAGGATTCCCTTCTGCAGAAAAATCTGAATCACTGTCTTCAAATGATGGAGGCTTTGATGGCAGTTG
>PHEQ01000002.1 GCA_002842985.1 Alphaproteobacteria bacterium HGW-Alphaproteobacteria-1 | reverse complement strand
GAGTATGCCGGGCCATATGCGCCAAGCCGCAGGCGCACAGCCCGATGATTGCACCGCGTGTGTAAAAATCAAGCGAAACCCCGTGACGGGCCGGGTGCGTCAGACCTTGCCCTCGCTCCATTCGCTGTCCTCCGGCGCGCGGCGTTTGTCCCAGAACCGGTTCCAGCGCACCCGGATGGCCCAGTAAAGCGCGGCGAGTGTCACGATCAGGACGATATTGAACCACGGGATGATGCGTGCCTCGGGTCCGTCGACCTCCCACAGCGCGATCGCGTTGGGATAGATCGACAGGAACTCGTTGCGCCAGCCATAGTGGCGGATCGCCACCCATTGCGCGGTCTCGGCATTGCGCTTGGACTGCATGTCCGACGCGCGGGCCTGGAGATTCGCGGTGTTGAACTTGAAATAGGGCGGCCAGCCCCAGCCGGTATCCTCGTTGCGATAGATCATCGGGCGGTCATTGGCGCGGAACGTCTGGATGAAGAACACGTCGCGCTCGGTGGCGGTGACATTCTCGCCGGTGCTGGCATTTGACCAGAAGAGCGCGTTCTCGCCCGGATTGACACGCTTTTCATAGGTGTCGGTGATCCGCACGATATCGTGCTGCGGCAGGGTATAGTGCAAGAAGGCCACGACCGCCGTCCAGAAAACGATGCGCCAACCCCATTTCAGATAGACCATGTCGAGGGTTCCCTCAGTTGAAATTCGTGAGCCAGATCAGCAGCCCGATCGCTGTCACCGGCAGGATGTAGACCAGCCACAGCAGCTTGCGCCTGAGCGAGCGTTCGTATTGCGCCATCCCTTCGGCAATATAGGCATCGCGGTTGCCGGGGCGACCGGCCTCTTGCCAGTCCTGCGCCATCCTGTCGCGTCGTCGCGCCCGGAAATACCACAAGAGTCCCAGATAAATCCCCGTGAGCGCGATCAGCCCGAAGATCAGCAGACGCATCAGCGCGACCATGTCCGCCCCCCTCCTGCTGCGGTATTGCAAACGGGCCGCAGCGACGTAAACTCGGCCCATGGCACCGACCCATTGCCGGTGTCAGGCACCCTTTTGCATCAAACGCGGAGTATTCGCAAATGACACGTTCCCTTATTGCCGCAACGCTTGCCCTTGGTCTTGCCGTGCCCGCCGCCGCCGACGAGATCGCCGACACGCTGCAAAGCGCGCTCGACGCCTATGCCGAGGGTGATGCGGCCTATGCGCTCGAAGAGCTTGATTATGCCCGCCAGCTTCTTTTGCAGCTCAAGACCGAGGCATTGGCGCAGTTCCTGCCCGAGGCCCCCGCGGGCTGGACCCGAGAGATCAACACCGAGATGAATGCGGGCCTTGCCATGATGGGCGGCGGCACCGGAACCGAGGCGACCTATCGCGGCGAGGGCAAGTCGATCACGCTGCAATTCATGGCCGACAATCCGATGGTCGGGGCGCTTGGCGGCATGATCGGGAATGCCGCGCTTTACGGTGGCAAGGTCGAGCGCGTCGGGCGCGAGAAATTCATGGTTCAGGACCGCGAGGTGACAGGGCTGGTGGATAACCGTATCCTCGTCAAGGCGAGCGGCGCAGAGCCGGAGGCGCTTTTGGCATTGGTCGGGACCATCGACATGCGCGCGCTCAAGGAGTTCGGCAAGTAGAACGCGCGTTGCGCGCCAACAGGAGAGGAGAACGACCCATGTGTGACGTCTGTATCATCAACGCGGTCAAGGACAGGATGCTGTCGCGGCGCGGCTTTTTCACTGCCGCCGCCTCTGTGGGCGCGGCCACGGCGCTGGCCCCGCTTGGTGCGCCCGCCGCGCTGGCGCATGGCCATGGCACGGTCGAGGACCTGACCCATACCTACGGCCCTGATTTCCCGACCTATTTCGGCGCGCCCGGCATTTCGATGGAGCAGAATTTCAACTTTGCCGAACACAGCTTCAACCTGATGACGCTGACGGTGAACGAGCATACCGGCACCCATATCGACGCGCCCTTGCATTTCTCTGCCGACGGCGCGTCGGTCGATGAGATCGCGGTTGGCGATCTGGTGGCACCGCTCTGCGTGGTCGATATCGCGGCGCGCGCGGCAGGGGATGCGGACACGCAGGTGACACCCGAGGACCTCAAGGCGTGGATCGCCGCCCATGGCCCGATCCCGGAAGGGGCCTGTGTGGCGCTTTATTCCGGTTGGGGGGCGAAGGTTGGCAGCGATGCCTTCCGCGGTTTCGATGGCGAGAAGCAGCATTATCCGGGCTTTCACGTCGAGGCCGCACAAATGCTGATCGAGGAGACCGGCGCGCGCTCCATCGCCAGCGACACGCTGTCGCTCGATCACGGGATCTCGCCGGATTTCGCCACGCATTACGCGTGGTTGCCGACGGGGCGTTTCGGGATCGAGAACCTCGCCAATCTCGACAAGGTGCCCGCCAGCGGGGCCACCATCGTCGTCGGTGCCCCCAAGCATCGCGGCGGCACCGGCGGGCCTGCACGGATTTTCGCGCTGATCTGACGGCGCGGGGAACAGAGAGCCCGTCAGTGCACCGTGACGGGCTCCATCTCGTTCTGCCGCGCAAGAAAGAACGCAAGTTTTCGGTCGCGCACCAGCGCAAGGCGCTCGCCTTCGGTCGAGTGCACGGCATAGAGCGTGGTCACGCCGTCCAACTGCGCCCGCATTTCCTCGGGCAACTCATCCACCTTGACGGGCCGCACATAGACGATGGGCCGCCCCGTGGCCTGTGCCAAATCCTGTTTTACATCCATGACCGCCTACCCCTTGTTGATCCTGATCCGTTGCACCACCGGTTCCGGCTCGATCCGCCGCAGATCGACATGCAGCAGACCGTTTTCCATCACCGCCTCGCCCACCTCGACGCCGTCGGCCAGCACGAAAGAACGTTGAAACTGACGCGCGGCGATGCCGCGATGCAGGAACAGACGTTCCTCGACTGCATCGGACTGACGCCCGCGAATGACCAGTTGACGGTCCTCGACGGTGATCGCCAGATCGTCCTCGGCAAAGCCCGCCACGGCGAGCGTGATGCGATAGGAATTCTGCGAGGTCTGTTCGATATTGAAGGGCGGATAGCCCTCGTTGCCGGATTTCGCGCTGCGTTCCAGCATCCGTTCGAGTTGCTCGAAGCCCAGC
Organism: Alphaproteobacteria bacterium HGW-Alphaproteobacteria-1; assembly: GCA_002842985.1. Classification (GTDB taxonomy): domain Bacteria; phylum Pseudomonadota; class Alphaproteobacteria; order Rhodobacterales; family Rhodobacteraceae; genus Roseovarius. The sequence continues at coordinate 220,839 of PHEQ01000002.1, read as the reverse complement.
AGGTAGGGATGCGTTCCCAGAGTAAGCTTTGTCATGACACGTCCTTGAGTGTAAGCGACCGTCCTTGTCCCGGACCCCTTGAAAGGCAGACCGGCCCGTCAAATATGGGAGGGGCAACCGGTCTCTGCAAGTGCTTTGCGGAAGCGTGAAAATCCGGTATCGTCAACATCCGCAGTCTTTTCAGGGGAATCGCTGACCATGAATGCCTTTGGCGATCTGTCCATGAAGAACGAAGAGGTCCTGCGCGTGGAACTCGAGGAGTTCCGCCGTGAGCATCGCGATCTCGACGAGGCGATCCGCGCGTTGCAGGATCGTGGCACCGCCGATCAACTGACGCTGCAACGGCTCAAGAAAAAGAAGCTCTGGCTGCGTGATACGATCGCGCGGATCGAGGATCGGCTTTACCCGGACATCATTGCGTAAGCCCGCGTGATGGCTATAGTGCGCGCTCCAAAGAGAGGGGCGCGGCATGACAGGCGTGAAGGTGGGCATCATCATGGGCAGCCAGTCCGACTGGCCGACCATGCGCGGGGCCGCGGACGTGCTCGACGAACTGGGCGTGGCCTATGAGACACGGATCGTCTCGGCGCATCGCACGCCGGATCGGCTCTGGGACTATGGGCGCACAGCGGTCGCGCGCGGCCTGCATGTGATCATCGCGGGCGCGGGCGGGGCGGCGCATCTGCCGGGGATGATGGCCTCCAAGACGCGGGTGCCCGTGATCGGCGTGCCGGTGCAGACGCGCGCGCTGTCGGGCGTGGACAGCCTTTATTCCATCGTGCAGATGCCGAAGGGGTTTCCGGTGGCCACTATGGCCATTGGGGCGGCGGGGGCGACCAATGCGGGTCTGATGGCGGCGGCGATCCTGGCCAATGGCGATCCGGCGCTGGCGGACCGTCTGGACGCGTGGCGCGCGGCGCTTTCGGCCTCGATCCCCGAGGAGCCTGCCGATGACTGAGCCTCTGGCCCCCGGCGCCACCATCGGCATTCTCGGCGGCGGGCAGCTTGGCCGGATGCTGTCGGTCGCGGCCTCCCGTCTCGGCTTCAAGACCTGCGTGTTCGAGCCTGCCGGCGATTGCCCCGCGAGCCATGTCAGCAATTATCACGTCAAGGCCGGATATGAGGACGAGGTGGCGCTGAAGCGCTTTGCCGAGAGTGTCGATGTGATCACCTACGAGTTCGAGAACATCCCCACGGCCGCGCTCGACCTGCTTGAGGACCTGCGCCCCGTGCGCCCGAACCGCCGCGCACTCAAGGCCAGCCAGGATCGGCTTGTGGAAAAGGCGTTCCTGACGGATATCGGATTGGCCACCGCGCCCTTTGCCGCGGTGGAAGACCCCGAGGATCTGCTTGAGGCGCTGGCCGAAATCGGCGCGCCCGGTATCCTCAAGACCCGGCGATTCGGCTATGACGGCAAGGGGCAGGCGCGCATCAATGCGAAGGGCGAGGCCGAGGCGGCGCTGGCCGCGATGAACGGGCAACCGGCGATCTACGAGGGGTTTGTCGAATTTTCCCACGAAGTTTCTGTCATCGCCGCGCGCGGCCTGTCGGGCGAGGTGGCCTGTTATGATCCGGGCGAGAACGTGCATGAGGGTGGCATCCTGCGCACCACCACCGTACCCGCGCGGCTCAGTGCCATGCAGCGCACCGATGCGGTTCTATTGGCGGGCAAGATCCTCAACGCGCTCGATTATGTCGGTGTGATGGGGGTGGAGTTGTTCGTCACGCCGAGAGGACTCATCGTCAACGAGATCGCGCCGCGCGTGCACAATTCGGGCCATTGGACGCAGGCGGGCTGTGCCATCGACCAGTTCGAGCAGCACATCCGCGCTGTGGCGGGCTGGCCGCTTGGCGATGGCGCGCGCCACGCCGATGTGGTGATGGAGAACCTTATTGGCGACGACATGGACCGGCTGCCGGATCTCATGCGCGATCCGCGTGCGGCGCTGCATCTCTATGGCAAGGCCGAGGTTCGCGCGGGGCGCAAGATGGGCCATGTCAACCGCGTCACCGGCCCATCCCACGCCAGCGGCGGCTGACCCATGTCGCCCCGGCTGGCCGTGCGCGCGGTGATCGTCGAGGAGGGGAGGCTTTTGCTGGTCAACGCCTTTTCCGATGCGGCCAGCACGCTGTGGTGCGCGCCGGGCGGTGGGGTGGAGGCGCATAGCTCCTTGCCCGAGAACCTTATCCGCGAGGTGCATGAGGAGACCGGGCTTCGCATAAAGGTCGGCCCGCCCTGTCTGGTGAACGAGTTTCACGCGCCGGGTGGCGGGTTTCATCAGGTCGAGGTGTTCTTTCGCTGCCGTCTGGTCGCGGGGGCGCTGTCGGAGGACTGGCGTGACCCCGAAGGCGTGGTGACGCGCCGCCGCTGGGTCAGCGAAGGGGAAATGGCGGCGCTGCGCGTCAAGCCCGACAGCCTTGGCGCGGTCGCGTTCCGGCGCGGCATGGGCTATGACCCGCTGGAGCCTATCGTCGGCCCCTGAGCGGAACGACCGAGAGCGCGACGCCCCCCAGAACCACGGCACCCGCAACAATGAGCGGCAGGCCAAGCGTCTCGCCCAGAAGCAGCACACCGCCCGCCATGGCGATCACCGGCACGGTGAGTTGCGCCACCGCTGCCACCGACGAGGGCAGATCCGGCAGAACGCGATACCAGAGCGCATAGCCCAGCCCCGAGGTCACCGCCCCCGACAGGACCGCAAGCGCGATTCCCTCCGCGCCAAGGCGCACGCCACCCGAGGCAGGAAAGAGGAGAGCAAGCCCAAGGCCCAGAGGTGCGGCGATAAGGAAATTCGCCGCCGTGCCTTGCAGCGCGTCGGCGCTGCGCCGCCCCGCGAGCGAGTAGATCCCCCAGCCCAAGCCCGCCGCCGCCATCATCAGCCCGTGCAGAACGCTGACCTGTGGTCCCGCGCCGGGCCAGAGCAGCCAGACAAGCCCCGAAAACGCCAGCGCTGCACCAAGCGCGCGGCGCAGTGGAACCGCCTCGCGCGCAATGAGACTGCCCGCGAACATGGTGATCTGCACCACGCCGAAAAGGATGAGCGCGCCAAGGCCCGCATCGAGCACGGTATAGGCCCCGGAAAACCCGTATATATAGAGCAAGAGTGCCGACACGCCCGCCAACCGCCCCGGCCCGCCAAGGCGCAGACCGCCGCGCAGACCGATACACAGCGCGGCCAGCATCACCGCCCCCGCGATCAGCCGGATCGTGCCGAAACTAGTCGCGTCAATGCTGCCGCCCGCCAGAGCCATCCGGTTCAGCACCGAATTGGCGGCAAAGGCGATCATGGTGAGGGCGGTCAGAAGAAAGAGGCGCATGTAATCGGCCTGATGCTTGGGGCGGGGCGTGTCAAGCCCGGGGTCGTCACGCGCCGCTCACGGATAGGAGGGCGGCAACCCGAGCAATTCATCAAGTTGCCGTGCGATCCAGCCGCGCGGGATGAAATGGCCGCGCGCATGGACATCGAGCAGGACGCGCCCGCCCGTGCAATCCCATGTCGTGCGGGCAAAGCTGTCATGGTCGGTCACGGACCAATTGCCCGCGTCCTGTCCCGGCCCGTCACAGCCCAACCGGTCACGCCAGAGCTTGACCGGCCATGTCGTCTGCCCGTCCGGGCCGAAGGGAAAGCGCAGCACCGTGTCCTTGAGCCCGTGGACATGGCGGAACTCGGTCGGGGCTTGCGGGCAGTCCTCGAACTGATCGAGCGTTCCCGAGACCGCCAGAACGGCGGCCACGCCGTTGCCGTTCTCGCAGGCATAGCGCCAGGCCATGGCCGAGCCGTAGGAATAGCCCGAGACGAAGATGCGGTCGCGGTCGATGGGATAGCGTTTGGCCGCGTCCTCGATCACGGCGGCGGCGAATGCCACGTCATCGGTCTGGCGCGTCCAGAAATCCCAGGTCTTGCCCGCGCCGTTGGGGGCAAGCAGCAGCACGCCGCGCCGCCGCGTCGCGCCCGAAATGCGGCCATGATTCACGATCAGTGTGCCCTGCCGCATCCAGCCGTGGAAATGCAGCAGCACCGGCAGGGGCGTGACCCCGTCCCAATCGTCGGGTTCCTTGACATGATAGGACCGGTCACCAAGCGGGCAGGGGATCGCATCGCGGCACGGCTCGGGCGCGGGCCCGGTGGCGAGGGTTTGAGAGGGAAAAAGCAGGGCAAGGCAAAGAAGGAACAGGCGCATGAGATCCTCTGAAATCAAACATGGTCAACCTAACCGGCGCGCCTGAAATGTCATGTCACAAGCCTGTCAGGCGCGGGCAAGATAGACCGCCTGCGTGAAGGATTTGCCCTGCAACGGATTGTCGAACACCACCTTTTCCACCCAGCTTTCGGCAAAGACGCCGCCAAGGCGCGCGGCAAAGGCTGCATCGGGCGGCTCGTTCGACCAAAGGCCGAATATGCCCCCCGGCCTGAGGTGCCGCAGCACGTCGCGCAGCCCCTCGGGTCGGTAGAAGGATGTGCTGCGCGCATCCAGAAGCGCCTCGGGCGAATGGTCGATATCCACGAGGACCGCGTCATACCGGCGGCCCGGCGTGGCGGGATCATAGCCCTCGGACGAGGTCGTGAGCGCAAAGAAATCGCCCCGGATCAGGCGGCAGCGCGGATCGCCGGTCAGCACCGGCCCAAGTGGCAACAGCCCGCTTTCGTGCCAGTCGATCACCGGTTGCAGGTATTCCACCACATCGAGACGGCGCACCCGGTCCGCCGCCAGCACCTCCTGTGCCGTATAGCCAAGGCCAAGCCCGCCAACGACCACATCGAGCGCCGCGCCGTTGCAGGCTGCTACCCCAAGCCGCGCCAGCGCCACCTCGGAGGCGGTAAAGGCGCTGGTCATCAGGAATTCCTCGCCCAGCTTGATTTCCAGCACATCCTGCCCGAGCCGCAGGTCGCGGCGACGGCGCAGGGAAATCGCACCGATCTCGGTGGGCTGATAGTCGAGTTCCTCGAACATGGCGGACATGGGCGCGCTCCGGGTTGTGGTGGAGTGAGCCTAGGCGGCATGGGCGGGGCTGTCGATGGCCGGGGCCACGAAAAAGGGCCACCCGGTTGCGGGTGGCCCGTTGGTGCATCCGGGTGCTGCGGGGATCAGCCCGCGATCAGGCCCATCTGTTCCAGCTTGAGAATGACCTGATGCGCGCAGTTGTCGACATCGACATTCTCGGTCTCGACGCTCAATTCTGGGTTCGTCGGCACGTCATAGGGATCTGAAATCCCGGTGAATTCCTTGATCTTGCCCTCGCGCGCCAGCTTGTAAAGCCCTTTGCGGTCGCGGCGTTCGCATTCCTCGATGGAGGTGGCGACATGGACCTCGACGAAGGCGCCGTATTGCTCGACATCCTCGCGCACTGCGCGGCGGGTGGCGGCATAGGGCGCGATCGGCGCACAAATGGCGATGCCACCGTTCTTGGTGATCTCACTGGCCACATAGCCGATACGGCGGATGTTCAGATCACGGTGCTCCTTGGAAAAGCCAAGCTCCGACGACAGGTTCTTGCGCACGATATCGCCGTCCAGAAGCGTGACCGGGCGACCGCCCATCTCCATCAGCTTGACCATGAGCGCGTTGGCAATGGTCGATTTGCCTGAGCCTGAAAAACCGGTGAAAAACACCGTAAAGCCCTGCTGCGAGCGCGGCGGGCGCGTGCGGCGCAGTTCCGCCACCACCTCGGGGAAGGAAAACCATTCGGGGATTTCCAGCCCCTCGGCCAGACGGCGGCGCAGTTCGGTGCCGGAAATGTCGAGCACAGTGGCACCTTCGGGCACTTCGGAAATCGGATAATATTGCGCCTTTTCCTGCACATAGACCATGTGCTTGAAATCGACCATCTCAAGGCCGATCTCGTCTTGATACTGCTTGAACAGCTCCTGCGCGTCATAGGGGCCGTAAAAATCCTCGCCCTTGCTGTTCTTGCCGGGGCCTGCATGGTCGCGCCCGACGATGAAATGGGTGCAGCCGTGGTTTTTGCGGATAAGGCCATGCCAGACCGCCTCGCGCGGGCCAGCCATGCGCATCGCCAGATTGAGCAGGCTCATCGTGGTGGTGGCGGAGGGGTATTTGTCCAGCACCGCCTCATAGCAGCGCACGCGGGTGAAGTGATCCACATCGCCCGGTTTGGTCATGCCGACAACCGGATGGATGAGCAGGTTTGCCTGCGCCTCGCGCGCGGCGCGGAACGTGAGTTCCTGATGCGCGCGGTGCAGCGGGTTGCGGGTCTGGAAGGCCACCACGCGCCGCCAGCCCAGCTTGCGGAACAGCGCGCGCAATTCGTTGGGCGTGTCGCGGCGGCCGCGGAAATCGTAATGCACCGGTTGCTGAATCCCGGTGACGGGACCACCGAGATAGACCTTGCCTGCGGTGTTGTGCAGGTAGTTCACTGCCGGATGCGCGCTGTCATCAGCCCCGAATACATGCGCCGCCTCGCGCGCCTTGTCCGGCGTCCAGCGGTCGGTGACGGTCATCGTGGCGAGGATCACGCCCTCCTGATCGCGCAGCGCGATGTCCTGGCCGATTTCCAGCGCTTCGGCGAATTTCTCGCTCACGTCGAGGGTGATCGGCATCGGCCAGAGCGTGCCATCGGCAAGGCGCATGGTCTCGACAACGCTGTCGTAATCGGCCTCGCTCAGGAACCCCTTGAGCGGGTTGAAGCCGCCATTCATCAACAGTTCCAGATCGCAGATCTGGCGCGGGCTGAGATCCCAGCTTGTGAGATTGCCGGCCTCGACCTTGAGCTTTTGCGCGCTCTCGTAGGAGACATAGAGTTCTGGGACGGGGGCGAGATTGGGGGATTGCATGATAACCTTCATCGTCTTTGGACAGGGCGTCGCAAGAGGTCTTGCGCCGTTTGCGCGCGGCTTAGACCCGGAAGGTGGCGCAATTCAAGCGCATCCGGGGGTTTTCCCGGAAATGAGACTGATTTGATACGGTCTCAGCGGGTTTTGGGACAATATCCCGGCTGAATATGCCGCGCTGCGGCGATGGGCCGCATGAAGCGCACATCAGCGGGAGGATCGTCCTCTCACACCCATTTCGCCAGTGGTGGCAGGCTCATCAGCACGGCATCGGCGTCGTGGCCAGTGGCCAGCCCAAACTTGGTGCCGCGGTCGTAAACGAGATTGTATTCGGCATAGAGCCCGCGATGGACAAGCTGCGTGTCCTTGTCGGCCTCGGTGAAGGGCTGCACCCGCCGCCGCTCGATCAGCGGCAGGAAAGCGGGCAGAAAGGCGCGGCCGATGTCCTGTGTCAGGGCGAAATCCGCTTCCCAGTCGCCGTTGTTGCGGTCGTCCATGAAGATCCCGCCGACGCCGCGCGCCCGCCCGCGATGGGGCACAAAGAAATACTCGTCCGCCCAGTCCTTGAGGCGCGGATAAAGATCGGTCCCGTGCGGGTCGAGATGGGATTTTTGCGTTGCGTGGAAATGCGCGGTGTCCTCGGGGTATTCGATACAGGGGTTGAGATCCGAGCCGCCGCCGAACCACCAGGCGTGGGGCGTCCAGAACATGCGCGTGTTCATGTGCACGGCCGGGCAATGCGGGTTCTGCATATGCGCCACGAGGCTGATGCCGGAGGCCCAGAAGCGCGGATCGTCCGACATGCCGGGCACGCCGCGCGCGGCCATGGCGCGCTGTGCCGCCTCGCCAAGATGACCGTAGACCTCGGAGACGTTGACGCCGACCTTCTCGAAGACGCGCCCGCCGCGCATGACGCTCATCAATCCGCCGCCCGCGTCCGAGCCATCCTCGCTGGCGCGGCTTGTCTCGGTCACATCGAACCGGGCGGGGGGCATGTCGGCAAACGGGCCCGCGGCGTGGCTTTGCTCCAGCGCCTCGAAAGCGGCGACGATCTCGTCGCGCAGGTTGCGGAACCAGCCGCTTGCGCGGGCTTTGCGGTCGGTGAAATCCTCGGACATGGGCACTCCTTCAATGGGCGGGCGCGGCGCAGGCGTCGAGCAGGGTGCGCCCGCCATCCATGGTCATGATCTGCCCGGTCATGAAGGCCGAGCCGTCGCAGGCGAGATATTGCACCGCCTCGGCAAGTTCGGTGGCCGAGGCGATCCGCCCCAGCGGCGTGTGCTCCTCGATATCCTCGCGGTAATCGCTGTGCTCGCGCAGCGTGTCCTTGAGCGAGGCGCTCATCACCGAGCCGAAGGCCACCGCGTTGACGCGGATGCGGTGCGGGGCCAGCGCCACGGCAAGGCTGCGCGTCATCTGGTCGAGGGCGGCGGAAGCGATGGAATAGGCCAGCAGGTCAGGATGCGTGCGCCGCGCGGCGATCGACGACAGGTTGACGATCGTGCCGACCGGGCCCTCGCGCTCGCCCTCGGCCTGCTTGATCATGCGCCGCGCGACAAGCTGGCTCATGCGCAGCGCGGTCATCACGTTCTGTTGCCAGAGGGTTTCGACCCCGTCATCGTCCGGGTTGAACGGGTCCGAAGGCACCACCTGGCGGCAGGCATTCACGAGAATGTCCACCTCGTCGAAGGCGTCGAGCGTGGCCGAGAGCAGGTTGGCCTGTGCCAGTTTCTGCCGTATGTCGCCGGCGAAATAACGGACATTTTCGCTCTCGGTCAGCTTGCCCAACTCTTCCTTGAGCCGCTTTTCGTCCTTGTCGGCGAACATCACTTTCGCGCCCTTGTCGGCAAAGTGCCGCCCGATGGCGAGGCCGATCCCGTTGGCGGCGCCGGTGACGATAGCGGTCTTGCCCGCGATGGAAAACGACATTCAAGGCGGCCTTTCTGGCTGATCCGTCGCGCAATCTAGGCCAATTCAGGGCCGCTGGCGAGAGGGATGGCTGGCATGGAGGATCTTGAAACGGGTATCGCCCGCCGCCTCGGTCACGCGCTTGAACCGTTCGGCGAGGGCGGTCTCATACGCGAGGTGCCGGTTGGCCACCAGCCAGAGCGCGCCCGCAGGCTTGAGCATGTCGGCGGCAGCCGCGATGAAGGCGCGGCCAAGGCCGGGATCGGCGGCGCGCGTGGTGTGAAAAGGCGGGTTCATGATCACCGTGTCGGCGCGCGTCTCGGGCCGCCAGCCGGTCGCGTCGGCCCAGTGCAGATGCGCGCGCGGATCGTGCAGGTTGCGGCGCGCGCACTCAAGCGCCGCGTGATCGGCCTCGACCAGATCGAGCCGGGTCAGGCCCTCGCGCTCCAGCGCGCGCGAGGAGAGATAGCCCCAGCCTCCGCCCAGGTCGATCACATGCGCGCCAAGCTTTGCAGGCAGCGTGTCACCGAGCAGGCGCGAGCCCGGATCGATCCCGTCGGCGGAAAACACCCCCGGCGCGGTGACGAACCCGCCCTCGATCTGTTGCGGATCCGCGCTTTGCCAGTCGGAGAGGTCGGCACCGGGTGCGAGCACGAATATCTTGCCATGGGCCTTGGAAAGCGGCGTCCCGGTCTCGGCGCGCCCCCGCAGCGCGCGCAGCATCGATTCGATGCCGTCGGTCTTGTCTCCGTCCACGATCACCGGCCCGTCGCTGACGACGGCTGCCTGAGAGATGATCGCGCGGGCCAGCATCCTTGCGCGCGGCAGGCACACGAGCGCGTTGGCATAGCGGCCTTCGGGCGTGATGGCGCAATCATACCCCTGCGCGGTGAAATACCGGAAATCCGGGGCAAATCCGGTGATCACCTGCACCCGGTCGCGTGGCAGAGCCGCGAGGTCCGCGCCCGCGCGCGGCGCGAATACGGCGATACGCCCGCTCTCGGGCAGCACCACATGCCCGCTTTCAAGCGCGAGCGTCAGGCGGTCGGCAAGGGCCACGCTATTCCTTTTCCATCGTGCATTGCAGCGGATGCTGATGGCGGCGGGCGAAATCCATCACCTGGCCCACCTTGGTCTCGGCAATCTCGTGGCTGAAGACGCCGACGACGGCCACGCCCTTCTTGTGGACCGTCAGCATGATCTCGAAGGCCTGCGCATGCGACATGCCGAAAAACCGCTCGAGCACCGCCACGACGAATTCCATCGGAGTGTAATCGTCATTGAGCAGCAAGACCTTGTAGAGGGGCGGACGCTGCGTGCGGGGCCGCGTCTTGAGCACGACCGAGGTATCGTTGTCGCCGTCCTCGGGTCCGGTCATGATATGGATCGGGATCTTTGGCATGGGTGGCGGTCGGGTCCGGGATTTGTGAACATGCGGTGTCTCTCGGCCCCTCTATATAACTTTTGCCGCGCCTGAGAAAAGGGGCGGTTTGCGCCGCCCGCCGGGTTTGCCCCGCCGTCATCCTCCGGCCTGACCGGAGGATCTCCAGCTGTCCGGCCCGGAGCCGGGAGAGTGCCGACAGACCTCCCACCTGGAGCGGTGCCTGGCTTATGCCGTCGCGCGGTCCACACCCTCGGTGATGGCAGTGCGAAGCTTTTTCTCGAGCGCCGCGCGTTTGCTTTCGGAGTGGAATTTCAGCCCGAACATGTCCTTGACGTAGAAGGTATCGACCACCTGCTCGCCGAAAGTGGCGATCACCGCCGAGGCGATATAGACATTGCTCGCCGCCAGTGTCCGCGTGAGATCGTAGAGCAGGCCGGGCCGGTCGCGGGTGTCAACCTCGATGATCGTGTAGATTTCGGATCCGTCATTGTCGAAGGTGATATGGGTGGGCACGCGAAAGGCGCGCTCGCGTTTCTTGAGCTTGTCGCGCGATTTGATCGCCTCGCGCGGCACGATCTCGCCCTTGAGGGTGCGCGCGATGGTCTGGCGCAGGCGCGGCAGGCGGCTGGCCTCGAAGGGGCTGCCGTCATCGTCCTGGATCCAGAACACGGCGGTGGCGAACCCGTCCTTGGAGGTATAGGTGCGCGCATCGACCACATTCGCGCCCGCCAGTGCCAGCGCGCCCGCCAGCCGTGAGAAGATGCCCGGATGATCGGCCAGCGCGAAACAGGCGCGGGTGGCGTCGCGGTCCGTGTCGATGGCCAGATCAATGGCGATCTCGTTATCCTTCAGCTCGCGCAGCAGCCGGGCAAAGATCACATGGGCGGTGACATGCAGCCCCTGCCAGTAGGGGGGGTAGTGTCGCGCGGTCTCGATCTTGAGGTCCTTCGCATCCCAGTCGGGCAGCGCCTCGCGCAGCGCGCGCTTGGCGTCCACGCCGCGCTGTTCGCGGTTGAGCGCCTCGAGACCGCCCTCCATCGCGCGCCGGGTCTGGCGGTAGAGCGCGCGCAAGAGCGAGGCCTTCCAGTTGTTCCAGGTGCCGGGGCCGACACCGCGAATGTCGCAGACCGTGAGAAGGAGGAGCAGATCAAGCCGCTCGCGCGTCTGCACCGCCTTGGCAAAATCGCGCACCGTGCGCGGATCGGCGATATCACGTTTCTGCGCCGTGTCGGACATGAGCAGGTGGTGGCGCACGAGCCATTCCACCGTCTCGGCCTCGCGCTTGGGAAGGCCAAGCCGGGGCGCCACCTTGCGCGCGATCTGCGCGCCCAGGATCGAATGATCCTCAGGCCGGCCCTTGCCGATGTCGTGCAGGAGCAGCGCGAGGTAGAGAACGCGGCGATTGACCCCCTCCTTGAGGATTTCGGAAGAGACCGGCAATTCCTCGATCAACTCGCGCCGCTCGATCTGCGCCAGGTGCGAGATGCACTGGATGATATGTTCGTCCACCGTGTAGTGGTGATACATGTTGAACTGCATCATCGCGCGCACGGGCTCGAACTCCGGCAGAAAGGCAGAGAGCACACCAAGTTCGTTCATGCGCCGCAGCGCGCGCTCGGGATTGCCGTGTTTCAGCAGCAGGTCGAGAAAGAGCTTCTGCGCCGCCGGATCGTGGCGGAACCCCTCGTCGACAAGCGAGAGGTTTTTTGTGACCATGAGCATGGCGTCGGGATGGATCAAAAGTCCGGTGCGCAGCGCCTCCTCGAACAGCCGCAACAGGTTGAGCGGATCGGCCAGAAAGGCCGCCTCGTCGGCGACGGCCAGCCGCCCGGTGATCTCGACATACCCCGCGCGCAGCCGCTTGCGCCGCTTGAGCAGCCGTTGCAACAGCGGCTCGGCCTTGTGCTGCGACGCCTCAAGCTTGGTCAGGAAGATGCGCGTGAGATCGCCCACGGCCGTGGCGTGGCGGAAATAGTCCTGCATGAAGATTTCCACGCCCCGCCGACCGCCACGATCAGCATAGCCCATGCGGTCCGCGACCTCGACCTGCATGTCAAAGGTCAGCTGGTCATTGGGACGCCCCGCGATGAGGTGCAGATGACAGCGCACCGCCCAGAGGAAACTCTCGGCGCGGGCGAATGTGCCGAATTCCTCCTGCGTGAAGGTGCCAAGCGCCACCAGATCGCCCACATCTCGGACGTGATGCAGGTATTTGGCGATCCAGAACAGCGATTGCAGGTCGCGCAACCCGCCCTTGCCCTCCTTCACGTTGGGCTCGACCATGTAGCGCTCGCCCTGCTTTTCATGGCGCGCGTCGCGCTCGGCGAGCTTGGCCTCGGTGAATTCGCGCTCCGTGCCGGTAAAGAGCTTGTCACGTAACTGCGTGTCGAGGCGCTGCGCGAGGGCGGCATCGCCGCCCAGAAAGCGATGTTCCAGAAGGGCGGTGCGGATCGTGAAATCTTCCGATCCCAGACGCAGACAATCGCGGATCGTGCGGCTGGCATGGCCGACCTTGAGGCGCAGGTCCCACAGGATATAGAGCATCGATTCGATCACGCTCTCGGCCCAGGGGGTGATCTTGTAGGGCGTGAGAAACAGCAGATCCACGTCCGAATGTGGCGCCATCTCGCCGCGCCCGTAGCCGCCGACGGCGCAGACGGCGATGCGCTCGGCCTCGGTCGGCGTGGCAAGCGGGTGCATGTGCTGCGTGGCCAGATCGAGCGCGGCAAGGGTGATGCAATCGGTGAGCCAGCACCAGGCACGGGTGGCCGGGCGCGCATCGAACGGCCGCGTGGCAAAGGCCTCGGCGATGGCCGCGCGGCCGCGGGTCATCTCGGCCCCCAGGATCGCGACGGCGGCGCGGCGCAGCGCGGCGCTGTCGGTGGCCCCGGCGGCGGCCTCGTCCAGTGCCAGCGCGACCTTGCCTGCCGCGAATATCTCGTCGGGCGGCAGGATCAGATCGGCGGGCGGCGCGGGCGGCTGGGGCAGGGGCATCAGCGCCGCGCCGGGCTCAGAACCCGGCACCGCCAAAGCCCTGGGGCGCGGGCGACAGGATCTGTACCCGCTTGTCGGTGATGGTCGCCACGGCAAGGCCGCGCTCGTTGGTGCCGTCCGGACGCAGCCGGAACACGCCGCTCACCCCCTGGAACCCGGCAGCCTGGGTCAGATCCCCGCGCGTGAGGCCGCGACCGGCCTTGGTGAGCGCGCCCACAGCGGCAATCCCGTCATAGGCGAGGCCCGCGATCGGGTGCGGGCTGTTGCCATTGGCCGCGCGAAAGCGGCTCTCGAAGGCGGCGGCGCGGCCGGGATCGGGCAGGGCGAACCAACTCCCCTGCAGCCCCGGAAGATCGAGCGTCTGGCGCGGCGTATCCCACCGGGCAAGGCCGATATACTGCACCCGGTCCGGACCAAGCCCCGCCTCGGGCAACATCTGCGAGAAGAGCGGCAGCGCGCCCGCGCTGTTGGCCGTCAGAAATATTGCATCGGCCGCATTGGTCTCGGCGGTGCTGCGGATCACCGGCACGGCGTTGACCACCCCGTCCTGCGAGAAGTCGTAGCTGACGCTGCCCGCCAGCGTGCCGCCCTGCGCCTGCACCGCCTGCGTGATCGCCTCGAGCCCGAGCCGCCCGGCGACGTTTTCGGAATAGACCGCCAGGATGCGGGATTTCCCCTGGCTTGTGGCAAAGGCCGCCAGCCGGTCGGCGGTGTTGCGGAAGGTCTGGCCCAGGACGAAGAGATTGCCGCCCGCGATGGTCGGGTTGTTGGAAAACGCCAGCACGTTGATGTTGCGCTGCGCCATGGCGACGGCCACGGCATTGGCCGATTCGGCATGGAGCGGCCCGATGATGATCTGCGCCCCGTCGGCGGCGGCGTTGAGCGCGGCCTGCTGCGCCTGCGCGGGTTGGCCGGCGGTGCCGTAGACGCGCAAATCGATTTCGACGCCCGCCAGATCGGCCACCGCAAGGCGCGCGGCACTCTCGAGATCGCGGGCAAGCTGCGCCTCCTGAGCGTTGGCCGTGCCATGCGGCACCAGAAGCGCCACCGCGACCACCCCGCCCCGCGCCACGCTGCCGCCCCCGCCGGTCATGGCCCCTGGCGCGACATCGCAAGCGGCCAGCCCGATGAGCGCGAGAATCGCGGCGAGGCGGGCCAGGGGCTTGCGGAGGAGGGTTGAAACGGCAAACATGGTCTACTCCCTGTTATGGGCACCCAAGGCAGGATACACGCGGGTGTGATCATAGCCGCCACGCAACGAGGGTCCAGCGATGAATTCCCATCCGCAGAAACTGGCCGCCGGGCTATACCTCATCGCCACACCGATCGGTGCGGCGCGCGACATCACGCTCCGGGCGCTCGATCTGCTGGCGTCGGCGGAGGTGCTGGTGGCCGAGGACACGCGCAGCCTGCGTCGGCTGATGGAAATCCATGGCGTGGCACTGGGCGAGCGTCCGCTCTGGGCCTATCACGATCATAACGGGGCTAAGATGCGCCCGCGCATCCTGGCGGCGCTGGCGGAGGGCAGATCGGTGCTCTACGCCTCGGAGGCGGGCACGCCGATGGTGGCCGATCCGGGCTTTGATCTTGGCCGCGCGGCGGTGGCCGCAGGCTATCCGCTGATTTCGGCACCGGGGCCCTCTGCCGTGATCGCGGCGCTGACCCTGTCGGGCCTTCCGACCGACCGGTTCCTGTTCGCGGGCTTTCTGCCGAGCAGTTCGGCGCGGCGCAAGACGGTGTTGAAGGAGCTTGGCGCGGTGCCCGCAACGCTGGTGTTCTACGAATCGCCCAAGCGCGTGGCCGCGATGCTGGCTGACGCGGCAGAGGTTTTGGGCGGCGAGAGACCGGCGGCGCTCTGTCGCGAGATCACCAAGAAATTCGAGGAAACGCGCAGGGAAACGCTGGAAACCCTTGCACGGGACTGCGCCGGAGAGACGCTGAAGGGCGAAATCGTTATTGTGATCGGGCGCGGGGATTCATCGGATATTAAAGAAGTTGATATAGACCGGGCTCTGGATGCGGCGTTGACGGGCGACAGCGTGCGCGATGCGGCGGATCAGGTTGCGGCGGCCTTGGGTCTGCCCCGGCGTCAGGTTTATCAGCGGGCCTTGCAACTGACGGCGCGCAACGGATGAGGAACGGGCAAGAGATGCGGCAACTTGTATTTGATTTCGACACGCCGCCGCCCGTGGCCCTGCCCGATTGCGTGGCGCATTGGCGACAGGAACGGGGCAGGCGCGCCTTTCTCAGCGGGCAGGCCGCCGAGGACATGGTCGCGCGGCTTTACGAGGGGCGCGGCGTTCAGGTTCTGGCGCGGCGCTGGCGCGGGATCAGTGGTGAGATCGACCTCGTGCTGCGCGCGCCCGACACCTATGTGTTCTGTGAGGTCAAGCGCGCGGCGACCCACGATCTGGCGCTTCAGCGGTTGCATCAGGGCCAATTGCAGCGGATCTATCATGCAGCCTCCGAATATATCGGGCTGACGCCCGAGGGGCAGCTTGCACCGGTACGATTCGATGTTGCGACGGTCGATGACATCGGATCCGTGAACATCCTCGAGGCGGCGTTCGGACTTTTCTGAATTGCGCGCGCGCGCGGCATGGCCCATGAAAGGGGCGACGTGACACATGAGGCCGCGCATGAAAATCGCCTTTCAGATGGACCCGATCGGGCCGATCGACATCACCGCCGACAGCACCTTTCGCCTGATGATCGAGGCGCAGGAGCGGGGCCATGAGCTTTATTACTACACGCCCGATGCGCTCGCCTATGAGGAGGGGCGCATCACCGCGCGCGGCTGGCCACTCGAGGTGCGGCGGGTGGCGGGGGATCACTACCGCTTGGGCGAAAACCAGGCGGTCGATCTGGCCGATTTCGACGTGGTCTGGCTCCGGCAGGATCCGCCATTCGACATGCATTACATCACCACCACACATCTTCTGGAGCGGTTGAGCCCGGCCACGCTGGTGGTCAATGATCCGTTCTGGGTGCGCAATTTCCCCGAGAAACTTCTGATCCTGAACTTCCCGGACCTGATGCCGCCCACAACAATCGCGCGCGATCTTGCCACAATCCGCGCGTTTCGCGCGCGCCATGGCGATGTCATTCTCAAGCCGCTCTACGGAAACGGCGGGGCGGGCGTGTTCCATCTGCCCGAGAGCGACCGGAACCTTGCAAGCCTGCACGAGATGTTTACCGGCTTCTCGCGCGAGCCGCTCATCGTGCAGAAATACCTCCCCGATGTGAGCCGGGGCGACAAGCGGGTGATCCTTGTGGACGGCGCGCCCATCGGCGCGATCAACCGCGTGCCCGCCGAAGGTGAGACGCGGTCGAACATGCATGTGGGCGGGCGGCCCGAAAAGGTTGGGTTGACCGACCGCGACCGCGAGATCTGCGCGCGCATCGGCCCGCTTCTGCGCGAGAAGGGGCAGATTTTTGTCGGCATCGACGTGATCGGCGATTACCTGACCGAGATCAACGTGACCTCGCCCACGGGCCTTCAGGAACTCGAGCGGTTCGATGGCACCAATGGCGCAGGGCTCATCTGGGACGCCATCCAGGCGCGGCGAGGATGAGTTGGCAGCTTGTTCTTCTGAACCGTCACCTTCGGTGGTTCGAGAAGCCGGCGCTGGCGCGGCATGACAAGGACCGGCTGCGCCGGTCCTTCGCGTTCAAGGCGCGGCTTTATTTCCATGCGCCCCGGGGCAGCCGGTTCGAGCACGGGAGGCTGGGAGCTGTGCCCGTGCAATGGGCGCGGGCGCGCGGTGCGGTCAGGGGGCAAGGCCCGGTCCTTCTCTATTTCCATGGCGGTGCCTACGTGTTCGGCACCTCGGATACCCACCGCGCGATGCTGGCGCGGCTTTCCGCGCTGACCGGGCTCGAGAGCTGCCTGCCGGATTACCGGCTGGCGCCGGAGCACCCGTTCCCGGCTCAGATCGAGGATGCGCTGGCCTGCTACCGGGCCTTGCGGGCAGAGCGCGAGGTGATTCTCGGCGGGGACAGCGCGGGTGGAGGCCTGGCGCTCGCCCTTCTGCATGAGATCCTGCGGCAGGGACTGGACGCTCCGGCAGGTCTATTTGCTTTTTCGCCGCTCACGGATGTGACGTTTTCGGGCGCGTCCGTGCGTGAAAACACGTTGCGCGACAACGTGTTGACGGCGGAGCGAATCGGCGAGATGCTGGAGATGTTTCTGGGCGCGCAGGACCCTGCCGATCCGCGCGCCTCGCCGCTTTTCGGTCGGTTCGAGGGCGCGCCGCCCGTGTGGCTCACCGTTGGGGACACGGAAATCCTGCGCGACGATGCGCTGCGGATGCAGACAGCCCTGAAGGCGCAGGGGGTGACGAGCGAGGTGCATCTCAGGCCGGATCACCCGCATGTCTGGCCGATCTTCCACAATATCCTGCCCGAGGCGCAGGCCAGCTTGTGCGAACTGGCGAACTGGCTCAGGTCTCTTTGATCGTCGTCAGGCGAAAGCTGACCGCCTCTGCCACATGGGGCAGGCGCACCGCATCAGCGCCGTCGAGATCGGCGATGGTGCGCGCCACCCGCAACACCCGGTGATAGCCGCGCGCCGTCAGGCCGAACCGTTCGGCCACGCGGGTGAGCAGCGCGCGCCCCTCGGCGTCGGGTGTGGCGATGTCCTCGAGGGCCTCGCCCTCGGCATCGGCATTGAGGCGCATGTCGGGCCGGTCCGCAAAGCGCGCGCGTTGCACCGCCCGTGCCGCCGCGACCCGTTCGGCCACCTGGGCCGATCCCTCACCGCAGGTCGGCAGATCGAGATCGGTAAAGGCTACCGGCGGCACGTCGAGGCGCAGATCGAACCGGTCCATCAGCGGGCCGGAGATGCGCCCCATGTAATCCTCGCCGCAATTGGGCGCGCGCGAGCAGGCGCGCGCGGGATCGCTCAGGTGGCCGCATTTGCACGGGTTCGCGGCAGCCACGAGCAGAAAGCGGCAGGGATATTTCACATGGGCATTGGCACGCGCGATCATCACCTCGCCGGTCTCGATCGGCTGGCGCAGCGTCTCGAGCACGGGGCGTGGAAACTCGGGAAATTCGTCCATGAAGAGCACGCCGTTATGGGCAAGGCTGATCTCGCCCGGCTTGGCGCTGCGCCCGCCGCCGGTGATCGCCGCCATCGAGGCGGTGTGATGCGGTTCCCGAAAGGGGCGCGTGCGGCTGATCCCACCCTCGGAGATGAGCCCCGCGACCGAGTGGATCATCGAGGTCTCGAGCGCCTCGGCGGGGCTGAGCGGCGGCAAAATCCCCGGCAGGCGCGCCGCGAGCATGGATTTGCCAGAGCCGGGCGGGCCGACCATCATCATGTGATGCCGCCCGGCGGCGGCGATCTCGAGTGCGCGCTTGGCCCGCTCCTGCCCCTTCACGTCGCGCAGGTCGCGCCCTGGCGGCGGGCCGGTCACCTCGCCGGGTTGTGCGGGTGCGATGGGGCATTCGCCGGTGAAATGGCGCACCACATCGGCGAGCGAAGCGGCGGCGATCACCTGTGCCGCGCCGACCCAGGCGGCCTCGGCCCCAGAGGCGCGCGGGCAGAGCAGGATGCGGTTCTCTTCTGCCGCCGACATGGCAGCGGGCAGCGCGCCGATCACCGGAATGAGCGTCCCGTCGAGCGACAACTCGCCAAGCGCCGTTGTGCCCTCGACCGCGTCGTGGGGAAGGATCTCGAGCGCGGCGAGCAGGGCGAGCGCGATGGGCAGGTCGAAATGGCTGCCTTCCTTGGGCAGGTCGGCAGGCGACAGGTTCACCGCGATGCGCTTGGACGGCAGCGAGATGGCCAGCGCAGAAAGCGCCGCGCGCACCCGTTCGCGCGCTTCCGACACGGCCTTGTCGGGCAGACCCACGAGGGCAAAGCCCGGCACCCCCGCGAGCACGGCGCATTGCACTTCCACAGGGCGCGCCTCGACCCCTTCGAATGCCACGGTATAGGCGCGTGCGATCATGTTTCCCCCGCGCGGCGATGCGACAGGGTTAACGGCTAGCGCCGGAAAGTTTAGGATTGGTTAACGGCGCTCGGGGGCGGCCAGTCCGGCCCACCGCCCCCGGGCACGGGTCAGGCCGCCGAAAAGCCCGCGTCGAGCGCGGCGAGGATCACGTTCACTTCCGCCTCGGAAATCACCAGCGGCGGCGACATCAGCACGTTATGCGCGCCAAGCCGCACCATCGCGCCCGCGTCATAGGTGGCAGTGTGGATGCGTTGCATGGTGGTCGCGTCCATCGGTGTCTTTTTAGAACGGTCGCTGACGATCTCGATCCCGGTCATCAGGCCATGCCCGCCGCGGACATCGCCGATGATGTCGTGTTTCTCGGCCAGCCGCTTGACGCCTTCGTAAAGCTGCGTGCCGCGCGCGGCGGCATTGGTCTTGGTGTCGAGCCGGAGCGTCTCCGCGAGGCAGGCCACCACGCCGGCGGCCCCCACGGGATGCGCCGAATAGGTATAGCCTGTCCAGATCGCGCCGCGCGCGTCGGCGTTTTCAAAGACCTCGGCCACCGCCCCGGAGATGAGCACGCCCCCAACCGGGAAATAGCCCGAGGTTATGCCCTTGGCGACGGTCATGAGGTCGGGCTTGACCCCCCAATGCCGCGCGCCGGTCCAGTCGCCGGTGCGGCCAAAGCCGCAGATCACCTCGTCCGAGATCACCAGGATCCCGTAACGGTCGCAGATCGCGCGCATGTGCCGCATGAAGCTGGCATCCGGCACGATCACGCCGCCCGCGCCGAGGATAGGCTCCATGATGAAGGCGGCGATGGTCGAGGGATCCTGAAACTCGATCTCGTCCACCATGGCGGCGGCGATCTTTTCGGCCAGGCGTGCGGGGTCGCTTTCGTCAAACGGGTTGCGATAGGTGTAGGGCGCGGCGATGTGGAAACAGCCGGGCAGGAGTGGTTCATATCCGATGCGGAAGCGGTTGTTGCCGTTCACGCTGGCGCCGCCCCAATGGGTGCCGTGATAGCCCTTCTTGAGACTGAGGAACTTGGTGCGCGTGGGTTCGCCGCGCAGGCGGTGGTATTGGCGGGCAAGGCGCAGCGCGGTATCGACGCTGTCCGAGCCGCCCGAGGTGAAGAACACCCGTTCCATCCCGTCCTCGGCGAAGAACTCGCGCACGGCGTAGGAGGCCTCGATGGCGGCCGGGTTGGTGGTGCCGGCGAAGCCCGAGTAATAGGGCAATTGCCACAGCTGATCCGAAATCGCCTGTTTCACCGCGTCGTTGGAATAGCCCAGATTGACGCACCAGAGGCCGCCCACGGCATCCACGACCGAATGGCCGTCGATGTCGTGCAGGCGCACGCCTTCGGCGGTCTTGATGATGCGCGGGGTGTTGCGCTGCGCCTCGCCGGGATGGCCCATCGGCTGCCACAGGTGGCGTGCGTTCATCTCGCGCAGGAAATTGTCGTCTTTCATGGGGCTGTCTCCGGGAGGGTTTGGGATTTGATCAAATTCTGCCACCACGCAGGGGAACTGTCCAGAGGGCGTGTGGACAGGCGCGAGGCCGCGAGGTGCGCCGTCCGTCCGAACAAGTGTTCCTGCGCGCAACGGGCACCGACGACGCCCTCCTCAATTCACCGTGCTCTCCAGCCCCTCGGGTTGCCCCACCACCACGAAGGTCAGCGCCTCGGGGTCGAGCCAGTCGCGCGCGACGCGGTTGATCTCGTCAAGGGTGACGGCGTTCACCATGTCGTTGCGGTTGACGATGTAATCGGTGGGCAGCCCGTCCATCTGCATTCCCACGGCGATCGAGGCGATGGTGCCGTTGCCGTCGAAGCGCAGCGGATAGGCCCCGGTCAGGTAGGTCTTGGCGTTCTCAAGCTCTTGCGCCGTCACCCCCTCGTCGCGCAGCCGCGCCCATTCGGCGCGGATCACGGCGATGGCCTCGGCCACGCGGTCATTGGCCGAGGCGACAGAGCCGGTCCAGACCTCCGCCGCGTCGCGGTCGGCGATGTAGGAGTAGACGCCATAGGTCAGTCCGCGCTTTTCGCGCACCTCGGTCATCAACCGGCTTTCAAAGCCGCCGCCGCCGAGGATATGGTTGAGGATGAAGGCGGCGAAGAAATCCGGGTGATGCCGGTCGATGCCCGGTTGCGCAAACAGAGCGACGGATTGAGGCGTGGCGAAGTCCACCAGCTTGACCCCTCCGGGAAGCGTCAGGTCCGCGCGCGGCGGCAGCGGCGCGCCGGTTTCGGGCAGATCGCCCAGCAGGTGATCGAGGAGCCCGCCAAGTTCTTCGGCGGTGATGTCACCGACAGCGCTGATATAGACCCGGTCGCGCGCCAGCGCCGCTCGATGTGCGGCCAGAATATCCTCGCGGGTGAGTGCGGCCACGCTCTCGGGCGTGCCCTCCTGCTTGGATCCGTAGGGATGGGTGCCGTAGATCAGGCGCGAGGCCTCTCGGCTCGCGATGTCGCGCGGGTTGGTCTCGTCCGAGCGCAGCCCTGCCAAAACCTGCGCGCGCACCCGCTCGATGGCGTCCTCGTCAAAGCGTGGCACGATCAGGCTGTCGCGCAGAAGGTCCACCGACGCGGCGCGATTTTCGGTCAGGAAGCGCGCCGAGATACTCACCGCGTCATCGCTTACTCTATAGCCAAAGCGTGCGGCAAGCTCTTCGGTGGCCTGCGTGAAGGCGCGCGCGTCGCGCTCTCCTGCGCCTTCCTCCAGAAGGCCCACCATCAGGTTGGTCGCCCCGCGCGCGCCCGGCGCATCAAGCGAGGCACCCCCGCGAAAGCGCACCTCCAGCGCGACGAAGGGGATCGAGTGATCCTCGACCAGCCAGGCGTCAAGGCCGCCCGGCGATGTGATCTCGATCACATCGACGCCCGCGCGCGCGGGCAGGGCTGCGGCCAGCAGGAAAAGCGTGAGAACGAAACGGATCATTGCGTCACCTCCGGGGCCATCAGCCAGCCCGTCACCGATTGCCGCCGGTCGAACACATCGCGCGCGGCGGTCATGATATCCTCGGCACTGACCGCTTGCAGGATGTCGGGCCATGCCTGCACGTCCGCAACCGTCAGGCCTTGTGCGAGTGCTGCGCCATAGCGCTGCGCCAGCGCAGAGGCGTCGTCGCGTTCATAGATCGACTGCGCGCGCACCTGTGTCTTGATCCGGTCCAGATGGGCGGCATCGGGGCCGGTTTCGAGAAAGCCGGTCAGGACATCGTCCATCGCCGCCTCGGCCTCGGCCAGTGTCACGCCGGGGGCGGGCACGACCACCAGATCGAAGGTGGTGCTGTCAAGCGACATGCCCGAATACCAGGCCCCGACCTGCACCGCGATCCGGCTTTCGAATTGCAGTTTCTGGGTCAGAACTGCGGTCTGTCCGCCGCCCAGCAACTCTGCCAGAAGGGTAAGTGCAGCCGCGCGCTCCTGCGCGCCGCTGTCGCGTTCAGGCGCAAGATAGGAGCGGCTGACATAGGGTTGCGACACGCGCGGATCGTGGAATGTCATCCGCCGCTCGGCCAGTTGCGGCGGCTCTTGCGGGCGGGCACGTTCGGGCAGGTCTGGATTGGCGGGGATCACGCCGTAATGCTTTTCGGCCAGCGCACGCACCTCTTCGGGGTCGGCGTCGCCCGCGACGACAAGAATGGCATTGTTGGGGGCGTAATAACGGCGGTAATAGGCCAGCGCGTCGTCAAGCCCGAGCGTCTCCATCTCGTGCCGCCAGCCGATGATCGGTACGCCGTAGCGGTGATTGAGATATTGCAGCGCGCTTTTCTGCTCGCGGTAAAGCGCCGACGGGCTGTTCTCGACCCGCTGATTGCGCTCTTCGATGATGACATCGCGTTCGGTCAGGATATCGGCCTCGTCAAGCTGGAGGTTGACCATGCGGTCGGCCTCCATCCCCATGACCAGATCGAGCCGGTCGGCGGCGATGCGCTGGAAATAGGCGGTGTAATCATAGCTGGTAAACGCATTGTCCGACCCGCCATTTCGCGCCACCGTGGCCGAAAACTCGCCCGGCGCCATGGTTTTGGTGCCCTTGAACAGAAGGTGTTCCAGAAAATGCGCAACACCCGAGACGCCGGGGGTCTCATCCGCCGAACCGGCGCGATACCAGACCATATGCGTAACCACCGGGGCGCGCCGATCCTCGATCACCACCACCTCCATGCCGTTATCAAGCGTGAAATGGGTCACATCCTCTGCCACCGCGGCCAGAGGCACGAGGGTGACAAGACAGGCGGCAAGCAGTCGGCGCATGGCAGACCTCCGGTTGGGGACGTTGTGGTATAGATACGACCCCACGCCGGGGATTCAAGCGCGCTCAGCGTCGGGTGGGCGGCGGCGGAGCGGCAGGGGTGCGCACACCGGCGCGCCGCAGGCGGCGCTCCTCGTTATGGGCGTCGAGCCATTGCCGCTCATAGGCCTGCACGTAATCGTCGCCGGGCAGGATACCGCGTAAAATGTTGACGTTTCCATAACGGTTGCGGATCTCGCGATCCTCTGCGGCCAGCGCCTGACGCACGCCGGGATCGCGTCCGTAGCGGGTGGCATGGGCCAAGAGACCGGCATTGGCCGCCGACGGGGCCTCGGCCTGCGTCACCGCCGCATTACCGCCAAGCGCGGCCACGCCGTCGGCCAAGGGGTTCTGATCGGTGCGGTTCGCCCCACCCGGCGTGGGCGCGGGCAGCGCGGCCACATCCTCTGGCATTTCCAGCGGCTTGCTCGGGATGATCGAAAATTCGTCCGGCCCGTTGCTCGTGTTGCGCAACTTGGTGAGCGACACCTCGCGGTCACGCCCGCCGCAGCCCGCGACAAGCGCGGCGGCCATGAGCATCAGAACGGTCTGTCGCGGCATCCACATCGCCACTCTCCTGCAACTGTCACGCCCATGTATCGCATCCACGCGCCAAGGTCACGAGGGCTTTTTCTCCGAGGGCAGCAGAACCATGCCGAAGGCACCGGCAAAGACCGCGATATCGGCCACGTTGAACGCGAAGGGGTTGTCGATCCCGCAACACGACATATTGAGAAAATCCGCCACCGCGCCGTAAATCAGCCGGTCTACCACATTGCCGAGCGCGCCGCCTACCAGCAGCCCCGCCGCAATCCGGTGCCAACGGCCCGCGCCGTCATGCGCGACCCACCACAGCACCGCGCCGGCAATCACCAGCGCCACGGCGACAAGCCCCCAGCGGGTGAGCGGGCTGTCGCCTGCAAGCAGTCCGAAATTGATGCCGTAATTCCACGCCATGCGCAGGTTGAGATAGGGTGGAAACACGTCGATCCGCCCCAGCATACGCAGATCGAGCATGTGAACCACGAGATACTTGCTCGCCTGATCGAGCACGAAGACCCAGAACGCCGTCCAGAATACCAGCCGCATCCGTCCTGCCTCAGTGCCGGAAATGGCGCTGGCCGGTCAGCACCATGGCCAGCCCTGCCGCATCCGCCGCCGCGATCACCTCGTCGTCGCGCATCGACCCGCCGGGCTGGATCACCGCCGTCGCCCCCGCCTCCGCCGCCGTCAGCAGGCCATCGGCAAAGGGAAAGAACGCGTCCGACGCCACCACGCTGCCTTGGGTCAAGGGTGCGGGCAGGCCAAGCGCCTCGGCCATGTCGCGCGCCTTGCGCGCGGCGATCCGGCAACTGTCGACACGGCTCATCTGGCCAGCGCCGACCCCCACCGTGGCACCATCCTTTACATAGACTATGGCATTGGACTTGACGTGTTTGGCCACTTTCCAGGCGAACAGCATATCCGACAGCTCGGCGTCACTCGGCGCGCGTTTCGAGACGATCCGCAGGTCGTCCGCGCTGAGTTGCCCGGTATCCTTGTCCTGCACCAGATAGCCCCCCGCCACCTGTTTGATCATCCGCCCCGCCTCTGCCGGATCGGCCAGTCCCTCTGTCAGCAATAGCCGCAGGTTCTTCCTGGAGCCGAACACCCGAAGCGCGTCCGCATCCGCGCCCGGCGCGATCACCACCTCGGTGAAGATGCCTGCGATCTCCTCTGCCGTCGCGCCGTCAAGCGGCTGATTGAGCGCGATGATCCCGCCAAAGGCGCTGGTGCGGTCGCAATCGAAGGCGGCCTTGTAGGCCTCCAGCAGCGTCGCGCCCCGCGCCACGCCGCAGGGGTTGGCGTGCTTTATGATCGCGCAGGCAGGGCCGTCGTCTGGTGCGAATTCGCTGACCAGTTCAAAGGCCGCATCGGTGTCGTTGATGTTGTTGTAGCTCAGCTCCTTGCCCTGCACCTGCCGCGCCGTCGCCACGCCGGGCCGGTTTGATCCGTCCACGTAGAAGGCCGCCGTCTGGTGCGGGTTTTCGCCATAGCGCAGCACCTGCGCAAGGCTTCCGGCAAAGGCGCGGCGGCGTGGGGCCGGTGTGCCGATGGCCTCGGCCAGCCAGGTCGAGACCGCGGCATCATAGGCCGCCGTGCGCGCATAGGCGATCTGTGCCAGCCGCTGCCGGAAGGCGAGGGTGGTGTGTCCGTTCTGCGCGTCCAGTTCCGCCAGAAGCGGCGCGTAATCCTCGACATCCACGACCACGTTGACAAAGCCGTGATTCTTCGCCGCCGCCCGGATCATCGCCGGTCCGCCGATGTCGATGTTCTCGACGCAGGTCTCGTAATCCGCGCCCCGCGCAACCGTCTCTTCGAACGGATAAAGATTGACCACCAGAAGGTCGATCGCCCCGATCCCGTGCGTCTTCATCGCCGCCAGATGTTCGGGATTGTCGCGCAGCGCCAGAAGCCCGCCATGCACCATCGGATGCAGCGTTTTCACGCGCCCGTCCATCATCTCGGGAAAACCCGTGACCTCGGCCACGTCACGCACCGCAAGGCCCGCCTCGCGCAGCGCGCGCGCCGTGCCGCCGGTGGACAAGATCTCTACGCCCCGGTCGGCCAGCGCGCGGCCCAGATCAATCAGGCCGGTCTTGTCGGAAACGGAAATCAGGGCGCGGGTGACGGGCGCGAGATCGGTCATCTGGTCAGGGTCCTTCGTCGGAGCGGTCGAAAATCAGTCCTCGGTCTCCGGGTCGGGCACGTCCTCGGCGACATCTCGGATGCCGACCGGGGTTTCCTGCGCCTTGGCCAGAGACCAGCGGATGCGGGTTGCATAGCCCGTCGCGCGGCCCGACAGAACGATCTGTCTTGTCGCACGCGGCTTGAGGCGCGTTTTTTCAAGATAGACGCTCGGGTGCAAGGCCAAAGCGGTCCCGCCATCGGCGCGGAATATCCAGATCTCGCCGCTGCGCAACAAGAGCGAGACCGCCGTGCCCCCCATGTCAAGAGAGGCCTCGACATCGGGGTGCAGGTGAAACCTGATGTCGAACGGCACGCCATGCAGCCGCGTGGCATCGAGCGCGCGGTCGAATCGCGCTTTCCCGGTCGCGTCGAGGGACAACAACATATCCTCGCCCACCAGCGCACGCCCGTCCGCCGCCAGATCGAGCCTGCGCGCATGGGTCAAGCCATGGCTGCGCAGGTAGCCGTCATGCCCGCCCTCAAAGCGGATACCGTCCGCAGCGCGGGTGATCTGCGCCTGCACATCGCGCGGTGCCTCTGACAGGCGGTCGGGGTGCCGTTTGTCGTTGCTCAGCCGCGCGCTTGACCCGCCCGCCAGCACCAGCGTCGAATGCGACGGCGTGGCGCGGCCCGCGCGCCGCCACTCGGGGCCGAAACTTGCCCCCGAGCCGCAACTGACGATCACCGGCCGCCGCCCGGATGTCAGCTCGAACGCCAGCGTCGAGGCGTGCGCCCCCTCCGAGGCCACACCCGCGGGCGGCGCGCTTGCGTCGAGGATCACGCTCGTGCGACCACGCGCCAGCCGCGCGAACCCCATGGCCAGGCCCGTCGCCGCGCGCGCCTTTACCCCGCTTGCCGCCAGCGCCGCGTCGAGCCGCCCGTCAAGCCCGCGCCCGCCGCCATGGAACCGCGCCAGCCCGCCATCGGCATGGCGCAGCGCCCGCAGGCAAGGCGCGATCCGCTCCACCGCGCGCCAATGCGCCTCGTCCGGGGCCTGTCCGGCCTCGCTCAGGCCAAGCGCGGCCCAGGTCAGCAGGGTGAACACCTCCAGCAATTCCTCGGGGTTGCGCGAGGGGATACCGCCGCCCGCGTCGATGCCTTGCGCGCATTCCCGCGCGAGGGCCGCGCGCGCCTCGGCCGTGAGATGCCCCATCCCCTCCAGCGACACGCCCGCATAGACAAGGCCGGTCAGCGCCTCGAACCGCTTGAGCCCCGGTGCCGCCGCGCGCCAGCGTCTGGCGAGAAAGTGCGCCTGCTGCGCCAGCGAGCGAAAGAATGCCTGCGATGCCTCGGGTGGCTGGCCGCGCAACAGGAAAATCGCGTGACTGATCCAGCGGATCAGCCGCCGCCCCGCCAGATCGGGCGTCCAGCCCGGCCCATGGCCGCGCCCGTAGCGCGCGATCCACGTCCAGAGCCAGGCCTGCGCGCGCTGGCGTGCCGCCGCATCGCCCGCAGCCGCCAGATCGTCAAGCCATCCAAAACCGTGCAATTCCTCAGCAAAACCTGCATCGGGCGCGGGCACGTCCCAAAGCATCGCGCCGGGGGCCTCGACAAGATGGCCGCCAAAGACCAGGTTGCCCGCGCAAAGCTGTCTGCCCCGCGCGAGATAACCGATGCTGCGCGGCTCGGGTTGAGAGACAAAGGCCGTGGCCGGACGGCCCATCGCCGCGCGGCGCGCGGCAAGCAGGTTGCTCAGATGCGCCCAGCGCGCGGACAGGGGTTTGAAATGCGACATATGCCTCTGCACGCTTCTTGCGGCGCTCGGGCCGGACTATACGCGCCACGCGCGCGCAAGTCACCGCCCGATTGCGGCGCGCAACGCCGTCTTTTTCCCAGCGTCACCCTCGGACTTGATCCGAGGGTCTCCGGCGTTACGAGATCCCCCGGTCAAGCCGGAGGATGACGCCGTCCCTGAATATCCCGCCCCCTCTCAGGATATCCGCCGCAGGCACGCCATGTAGAACCCGTCCATCCCGCCCCGCTCGGGCCAGAAGTCGGGCCGCAGCCGCATCCCGCCCTCCTCGGTGATCCATGCAGGGTCCACTCCCGGCAGCAGGAGCGCGTCGCGGTCCACGACAAGGCCCGCATGGCGCGCAAGCGCCGCCTCCACCTGACATTCCCCCTCGTCGGGCAGAAGCGAGCAGGTGCAGAAGACCACCCGCCCGCCGGGGCGCAGGAGCGATATGGCATGATCGAGCATGGCCGCCTGCACGTCGATCAGCGCACCGATCTCGGCCCCGTCTTTGGCATGGGGCAGGTCCGGATGCCGCCGGATCGTGCCGGTGGCCGAGCAGGGCGCATCCACGAGCACCGCGTCATAGGTGCCGGCTTGCGCCAGCGCGTCAGTCGTCACGCACTCCGCTATCAGCCCGGTGCGCGCAAGGTTCTCGGCCACCCGTGCCATGCGCGTCTCGGAGAGGTCCACCGCCACCACCCGCGCGCCGCTTGTCGCCAGTTGCAGCGTCTTGCCGCCGGGGGCCGCGCACATGTCGAGCACCGACTCGCCCGCCTGCGGGGCCAGCACGCGCGCGGGCAGGGCGGCGGCGGCGTCCTGCACCCACCACGCCCCCTCGGCATAGCCCGGCAGGGCCGATATCTGCCCCGGATCGCGCAGACGCACCGATCCGGTCGGCAGCACCTCGCCGCCCAGCCGCGCGGCCCAGTCCTCGGGCGCGTCCTTCACCGTCAGATCGAGCGGTGCCCCCGCGAGATGCGCGCGCTCCATCTCGGCGATCGCACCTTTGCCCCAGGCCGCCACCAGCGGCGCGCGCAGCCAGTCGGGCAGGCGTGGCACGCGCAGGTCGTGCCAGGCGCGCGGGGCCTCGTCGCAGAGCTTGCGCAGCACCGCGTTGACCAGACCCTTTAGCTTGGCGTGGCGCGGGCTTGCGCCCACGATCCCCACCGCCGCGCTCACCACCCCGTGCGCCTCGCCCCCTTGCGCCAGCTCCACGACCGCCACCCGCAGCACGTTGCGCACGGGCAGGGGGGGCGCTTTGCGCAGATGGCGCGCCAGCAGCCGGTCGGCCCGCTCCAGTCCGCGCAGGGTCGCCACCGCCAGCCGTTGTGCGCGGGCGCGCTCGGCGGGGGCCAGAGGGTCGAGCGTGCCCAGGGTCTCGGACAGAAGCCGCCCCTCGCCCAGCACCTGATCGAGCAGGCGCGCGGCGGCGGCGCGGGCGGGGATTGGCTGGGTCATGGGCTTTTCCTTGGCCATCGGACAGGCGCGCGATATACCAACGCCGACAGCCAGAGGAAAGCGCCATGACCGCCCCGACCGATCCGACCCAGACCGACGACACGCCGCGCGATCTGCCCCCCGCCGCGCAACGCGCCCTTGCCGAGGCCGAGGAACGCCGCCGCAAGGCTGCCGGGCTTGATCTGCCGAAGGAACTGGGCGGCCGCCGTGAGGGGCTGGAGCCGGTGCGCTATGGCGACTGGGAGAAAAAGGGTCTCGCGGTCGATTTCTGAACCCGCTTGCCCAAGCTTGCTCGCCCGCTCAGCGCAGATAAAGGTCTGCGAACTGCCCCGTGCCCTGATCCGAGATGAAGCGGATCGTGTCGCCCTTCAGGCGCACCGCCTGACAGTTGGGACCAAGGTCCATGTCGCCCCAATAGAGGTCACGGCAGAAAAAATCGCCGTTCCACCGCCAAGCGCCGCGCACATCGCGGCCAAAGGCGCGGCCCCTGATCTGGCCGTCCGGCGTGACCGTCAGGCGGATGCCAAAGCGGGTCAGGTCGCGGCCGGATATCAGCGAGACGAAGCCATCACGCTCGGTCACCGGCGCGAAATCCGCGAGCGCAGGCACCGGCAAACCCAGAATGACAAAGAGAACAAGCGCGTATCGCATGGCGCACCCCTCGTGACAGCACGTGTTACCATATGGTTACGCCGTGACGGCCCGATTGGATCACTCGGGCGTGAGGCCGAGTACGTCGATCATGTCATATTCGCCCGGCTTTTTCCCCTGACCCCAGAGTGCTGCGCGCAGCGCGCCGCGCGCAAAGATCGCCCGGTCGGTGGCGATATGGCGCAGCACGATCCGCTCGCCCGCCCCGGCAAAGATCACATCATGCTCGCCCACCACATCGCCGCCGCGAATGGCGGCAAAGCCGATATGGCCGCGTTCGCGCCGCCCGGTGATCCCGTCGCGGCCCCGTTCGGCCACGGTCCCGAGCGCCACGCCCCGTCCCTCTGCCGCTGCCTCGCCCAGCATGAGCGCCGTGCCCGAGGGCGCATCGACCTTCTGGTTGTGATGGGTCTCGACGATCTCGATGTCGAAGCTTTCGTCGAGGGCAGCGGCCACGCGTTTGGTCAGTTGCACCAGCAGGTTGACGCCAAGGCTCATATTGCCCGCGCGCACGATCACCGCATGGCGCGCGGCGGCCGACAGGCGCTTGAGGTGGCCCTCGTCAAAGCCGGTCGTGCCGATCACATGCACCACCCGCGCCTGCGCCGTGATCGTTGCCAGTTCCAAGCTTGCTGCGGGCGCGGTGAAATCGATCACCGCATGGGCGGCGGCCACCACCTCGAGCGGATCGTCGCTGACCGTCATGCCCAGATCGGCGCCGCCCATGGCGCGCCCGAGATCCTGCCCGATCCATGGATGGCCCGCCCGCTCCAGCGCGCCCGTAAGCCGCGCCTGCGCGCTCTCGGTCACGACACGCACCAGCATCTGCCCCATGCGCCCCGAGACGCCGTTGATCACGATACCCGGCAGATCGCCCATATCCCGCTCCTTGTCCAAACGTCGCCTGCTTAGACCGCACCCGCGCTTTCGGCAAGGCGGCGGCATTGATCTTGGCCGCGATTCGCGCGCATATCGTCGCCAGCCCAGCCAAGGAGAGTGTCATGGACCTGCGCAAGATCACCGAGGATTTTTCCGTCTCGCCCCAGATCGAGGCCGAGGACGTGCCCGCCATCGCCGCCGCAGGTTTTCGCGCGATCCTGTGCAACCGCCCCGATGGTGAAGAGATGGGCCAGCCCGCCTATGACGGGGTGGCCGAGGCCGCCCGCGCCGCCGGTCTGACGGTCGCGTTTCTTCCCATCGTCTCGGGTCAGGTCACGAAGGACGATACGCAGGCATTCCGCGCCGCCCTCGATACCCTGCCCAAGCCGATCCTCGCCTATTGCCGCACCGGCACGCGCTGCACGGTGATGTGGAGCCTCACGCAGTTCGAGACGCTCGGGGCGGACGAAATCCTGCGCCGGTCCTCGGCGGCGGGCTATGACATGTCGGGCCTTGTCGCGCAGTTGCAATCAGCGCGATGAGCCGCTGGCGGCTCTGCGGTCATGACGGGCGCGGGGGCCGCGCCCTCGTTCTCGACGGGGCGCGGGTCGTGGCCGAGGCGCGCGGCGTCACGCCCGACGAGGCCCTTGCCGCTTTGGCAGATACCTCCGGCCCGGTTCTGCGCGTGGGCGAGGGGATGGCTGCACGCCTGCCCGCGCCGCTCTTGCCCGAAAGCGGCAAGACGCTGCCGGGGTTCACGCAGGACACCCCCGCAGACGTGCTCGACGGCTGGACGCGCCTTCTGCTTATCGGCCTGAGCGACGCGCAGCCCGACTGGGACGGCGTCGCCTGCGTGCTGACCCCGACGCTTGCCCATTGGGTGCATCTGAGTGCGCGCGAGGCGGTGAGTTGTCTCAGTTTTCTCACCCCCCGCCTTGTCACGGCGCTGGGCGGGGCGGAGGGGGTGGACATGGACGCCCTTGCCGACAGCCTGAGCCGCCCCGAACGCCTTGCCGCGCATCTGCGCGCCGCCGAGGTCTCAAACCGCCCCGCCGCGCTGACCGGCCACCTTCTTGGCGCGGAACTTGCCGCAGCGCGGCCCTATTGGCTGGGCCAGAGCCTTGCCCTCATCGCCCCTGCCGGGGCCGCCTCGGGGCGGGCGGCGGCGCTTGAGGCCCAGGGCGTGCCGGTCGCCTGCCATGATCCCGACGCCCTGCTGCCCCCGGCACTCGCAGCGCTGGCGCGGCTTGTGGCATGAGGCGGGCGGGGGGCGCTGCGGCGCTTTGGCTGGCACTTGCGGGGCAGGCGCAGGCGCACGCGACCGAACAGGGGTTTGTCCTGCTGCTGCCCACCAAGCTTTATATCCTCTCGGGCGGTCTGGTGGTGGCGCTCACCGTTCTGATGCTGGCGCTTTTGCCGGGGCGCGTGGCGCTGGCGCCGTTCCGTCCCGTCGCGCTCTGGTGGCGCGCGCGCCCCGCGGTCTGGCCCGGTGTTGCCGTCGCGGCGCTGCTTCTCTGGCTCGTCTGGCAGGGCTGGAGCGGCTCGCGCGATCCGTTGGGCAATCCGCTCTCGCTGGCTGTCTGGGTGGTGTTCTGGATGGGTTTCGTCTCTGTTCAGGGACTTTTGGGGGATATCTGGTCGCGCCTCGATCCGTGGCGCGCACTGGCCCGTCTCGGTCCTCGCCGAAGGCCACCTTTGCGCTATCCGCGCGGCTGGGGGCATTGGCCCGCCGTTCTGGGCTTTCTTGCCTTCGCGGGTTTCCTGCTCGCCGATCCCGCCCCGGCCGATCCGGCGCGTCTCGCGGTGGTGGTGGCAGGCCATGCCATCGTGACGCTTGCCGCGCTGGTGCTCTTCGGACCGCGCTGGCTGGTGCGGGGCGAGGTGCTGGGCGTCTTTCTGCGCGCCTATGCCAGAATGGGGGTGTTCGGGCGGCGGGGCAGGCGGCGGGCGTTGGGCGTGCCCGGCTGGCAGGTGCTGCGCGGTCCGCGCCCCTCGCTTGCGCTCGCGGTGCTGATGCTGCTTCTGCTCGGCTCGGGCAGCTTCGACGGACTTAACGAGACCTTCTGGTGGCTGGCCCTCATCGGCACCAACCCGCTGGAATTTCCCGGACGCTCGGCGGTGGTGGCGGTGAATGTGGCGGGATTGCTCGTCACCAATGCCACGCTTGTCGCCATCCTTGCCGCCGCGCTTGCCCTCGGTGCGCGTCTCGCACGTGATACCACGACCACACCCCACCTCGTCCGCCTTTACGCGCCCACACTTCTGCCGATTGCGCTGGCCTATCACATCGCGCATTACCTGCCGTCGCTTCTGCTTGACGGCCAATACGTGCTTGCGGGGCTCAGTGACGCGCTTCATCTGGGCCATATCCATGTCAGCGCCGGGTTCCTTAGCCATCCCGGCCCGGTGCGCCTCATCTGGCTGACGCAGGCGGGTGCGGTCGTGGCGGGCCATGTCATCGCGCTGATGCTGGCCCATGCCGCGGCCCTCGAACAGGGGCATACGGTGCGCCGCGCCGCCCTTGGTCAAGCGCCGCTTGCGCTTTTCATGGTCGCCTATACCGTCTTTGGCCTGTGGCTTCTGGCCACGCCACGCGGGGTCTGAGGGCGAAGAGGCTGGACAAGGGGTGTCCGTCTGCGCAATTTGCGCACGGGCGGCAGACGGGCTGCCCCCGGACCTGACCCAAGCGGAGACCCGCCCATGACCCTCAAGACCGATCCCACCGCCCTCTCGCGTCGTGGCGCGCTTGGAACGCTGGCCGCCGGTGCCGCTGCGGCAAGCCTGCCCATGTGGGCGCGCTATGCCGACGCCCAGAGCGCGGCGCCGATTCGGCTCGGCTTTCAGGTGCATCGCACCGGCATCGGCGCGGCCTATGGGCGCTGGTATGGCCGCACGGTCGAGGCGGCGACAGCACTCATCAACGCAGGCGGCGGCATCAATGGCCGCCCCGTCGAGATCGTGGCCGAGGATGACGGCACCGACCCCAAGCGCGGCGCGGAGGTGATCGAGAAATTCGCCAATCAGCATGGCGTCGACGTGGCCTTCGGCCCGCTTTTCAGCCATGTGGTGATCGGCTCCGCGCCCCGCGCGGGTGAGTTGAAACTGCCGTATTTCGTGGTCTCGGAGGGCACGCATGTGTCATCGGGGATGCTCAACCGCTACACGCTTCAGCCCGGTATCACGGATGTGAAGAGCCAGGTCATCTCCATGGCCCCGTTCATCACCCGGACGCTGGGCAAGAAGGTCACGATGATCTTTCCCGATTATGGCTTCGGCTACGATCACCGCGACAATCTCGTGCCCGCCATCGAGGCGCAGGGCGGCACCGTGCTGGAGAAGATCGCGATTCCGCCAACCGAGACCTCCTTTACCAAGTATTTCCCGCGCATCCCGCGCGATACAGAAGTGCTCTATCACGTCATGGTCGGGCCTGCCGTGCTGACCTTCGTCAAGGAGTTGGGAGAGTTCTTCGGCGGGCAGGGGCCACAGCTTTTCGGCTTTATCGACAGTCTCGAGGCGGTGGCCATCGACAGCCCCGGCCTTGAGTTCCTCGAAGGCAGCCATTTCTGGGAGGGCATGTGCCGTCACGCGCAGCCCGACCAGAGCGCGCACGAGACCGCCTATCGTGCGGCCATCGGCGTCAATGACCGTGGTGCTTCGCTGGCCGATCCGCGTGATGTGTCCACCTACGGCCACATGTTCGGCTGCTGGGAGACGCTTCACATCATCAAGGCAGGGATGGAGGTAGCGGGCTATACCGGGCCGCAGGACCGCGCCGCGCTTATCGAGGCGGTCGAGGCGATGGAGGACATCCCCGAAAGTGCTGCCCATCCGCAAGGGACCAAGCGCTTTAACGGGCGCACCCATCAGGTGTTCGGCCACCAGAACATCAGCCGGGTCGAGGGTGGGCGGCTGGTGCGCGTGCATCGCACCTCGATCGAGGATACGGTCTATCCCGATCAGGTGGATTACACCCAACAGCCGTTCTGAGGAGAGTGCCCTTGACGCTGACCATGACCGCGACGCGCAGGCAGATGGTGCAGGGGCTGGCGCTTCTGGCGTTGGTCGGCTGCGGGCGTCCGCCGCCCCCCGCCGAGGCGGAGGAGGTGACGCGCCTTGCCGCTGCCATCGCAGCACTCGGGCCCGGCGTGGACCGAGAGGAGGCAACGCGCGCCGCGCGCGTCTCTTATGCGCACACGCACGCGCTTGCCCAGCAATACCAGATCACCGATCCGCCGCTTATCCACAACACCAAGGTCAACATGGGGCTGAAACCGCGCGGCCTGTGCTGGCATTGGGCGCGCGACATGGAGCATCGCCTCAAGCAGGAAGAGTTCCAGACGCTCGATCTGCATCGCGCCGTGGCCAATGCCGACAATTCCTTTCGGCTGGAGCATTCCACCGCCATCATCAGCGCTAAGGGCGCGCCCTATGAGGAGGGTGTCGTGCTCGATCCCTGGCGCAAGGGTGGTCGGCTCACCTGGGCGCCTGTGCAAGAGGACACGGCCTATCACTGGGAAGCGCGCAACGAGGTCGTCGCGCGCAAGCTGGAGCGCGCCCATGGCCAGATCGTGACGCTGACCGCTGATCAGCGCCTGCTCATGGGCGGGGTGGAGTTCGTGCCCGAATGAGCGGGGCGCGGCGCTGATGGAGTTCGGCCCCCACCTCATGCTCGCCACGCTGGAAGGGGCTGTGACGGCCGCGGTGCTGGCGCTGACGGCGGCGGGGCTGAGCCTTGTCTTTGGCGTGATGCGGGTGGTGAACATCGCCCATGGCGAGTTTTTCATGCTGGGCGCGGTGCTGGCCTGGTGGGTGACGCAGGCGGTGGCGGGGCCGTGGGGCTTTGCGCTGGCGCTTGTGATCGCGCCGCTGCTGGTGGGCGCGCTGGCGGTGGTGGCGGATGTGACCATCCTCAAGCGCCTGTCCTATGATCCCGAGCGCACCATCGTCGCCACCATCGGCCTGCTTTATATCCTGCAACAACTCACGCTCATGACCTATGGCCCGGACGCACGCCCGGTCGTGGCCCCGTTCAACACCCGCATCGCGCTGCCGTGGCTGGAAAGGGGCGCGGACGGCTGGGCGCTGATCTGGCCCTGGGGCCTGGGGACAACCACCTACAAGCTGGCGGTGATCGGCGCGGCGGCGGCGGTGCTTTGCGCGCTGTGGCTGTTTCTGGCGCGCACCCGTGCGGGGCTGGTGATGCGTGCCACGCAGGCCGACCGCGAGATGGCCACCGCCTTCGGCGTGCCGGTCGAGCGGGTCTATGCGCTGACCTTCGGCCTTGGCGCGGCGCTGGCGGCGCTTGCCGCCGTGCTCATCGTGCCCATCCAACAGGCGCATTACCTGATGGGGGCCGATCCACTGCTCTTGTCGTTCATCGTGGTGATCATCGGCGGGCTTGGCAGCCTGCCCGGCACACTGGTGGCGGCGGTGCTGATCGGGCTGTCGGACGGGATCATCTCGGTGTTCTTCTCGCCGACGCTGGCCAAGATCCTCGCCACGCTACTGGTCGCGCTGGTGCTGGTGTTTCGCCCGCAGGGCCTGTTCGGGGCGCGCGGCCGGTGAAGGTGCTGGCGCTGCATCTCGGCCTTCTGGCCCTGCTTCTCGCGGCGCATTTCCTGCTGCCCGCCTATCACCACGGCAATCTCGCGCGGGTGATGGTGCTGGCAAGCTACGCTTTGGCCTACAACCTGCTCTTTGGTTATACTGGCCTTCTGAGCCTTGGCCACGCGCTCTTTTTCGCGGCGGGCATGTATGGGATGGGGCTCGGGGTGCAGCATCTGGGGCTTGGCGCGGGGGCGGGCCTGCTTCTCGGCATCGCCTCGGGGGCCGTGGTCTCGGGCCTGGTCGCGGCGCTGGCGCTGCGCACCTCGGGGGTTGCCTTCATGATCGTCACGCTGATGTTCGCGCAGGCGGGGTTCCTCACCATATTGCATTTCGGCGAATGGACACGGGGCGACGAGGGGTTCGTGCTGGTGCAGGCGGGCCGCACCCTTCTTGGCCTCGACCTGAGCGCCCCCGGCCCCCGCTACCTCGCCGCACTCGCGCTTTTCTCCGTCTGCCTGCTTCTGAGCCTCGCGCTGGTGCGCGCGCCGTTTGGTCGGGTGCTGGTGGCGATCCGCGAGAACGAGGAACGGGTGCGGATGCTCGGCTATGACACGCAGGCGCACCGCTTTGCCGCCATGGTCGCCTCGGGCACGATGGCAGCCGCGGCGGGGGCGGTTTACGGGATGCTTTTCGGTTATGTGGGCGCGACCTTCGCCAGCGTGCAATATTCGATCCTGCCACTTCTCTGGGTGCTTCTGGGCGGGGCGGGCACGGTGCTCGGGCCGTTCATCGGCACGCTTTTCATGTTCTATCTCATCGACCTGAGTTCCGGTCTCACAACCGCCTACATGCTGATTGCCGGGGTGGCGCTGGTGGCGCTGACGCTTTTCGCGCCGCAGGGCATCATGGGTGAGGTGCGGCGCAGGCTCTGGCGGGGGCTGCCATGAGCCTTTTGTCTGTGCGCGGCCTCACCCGCGATTTCGACGGGCTGCGCGCGGTCGATGGCGTCGATTTCGACCTGACGCCGGGCGAGGTGCGTGCGCTCATCGGTCCCAACGGCGCGGGCAAGACGACGCTGGTGGGCATGATCGCGGGCCGCATCGTGCCCTCAAGCGGTCGTGTGACATTCGACGGGCGCGACATCACCCGGCTGCCTGCGCATCGCCGGATGCGGTTGGGGATGGCCTATACTTTTCAGATCACGTCGATTTTCGCAGGGCTGAGCGTGTCCGAAAACGTGACGCTGGCCGCGCGTCGGCGGGTGCGGGGGGCGGGGCTGGCGGGCGCGGTCACGCAGGCACTGACGCGGGTGGGTCTCGAGGGGCGCGCGGATCAGGTTGCGGGGGATCTGGCCTACGGCCATCAGCGCCTGCTGGAGATCGCCATGGGCCTTGTGCAGCGCCCGCGCCTTTTGATCCTGGACGAGCCGACACAAGGTCTGTCAGACGGGGAAATCGCCGGATTCCAAGATCTTGTGCGCGATCTGGCGGGTGAGGTCACGATCCTTCTGATCGAGCACAACATGGCCGTGGTCATGGCTTTGGCCCATCGGGTCACCGTCATGGCCGCCGGGCACATCCTTGCCGAGGGCACACCGGCAGAGATCCACGCCAACCGCGCGGTGCAGGCGGCCTATCTGGGGGGGACGGATGCTGCGGATCGCTGATCTGCGCGCGGGCTATGGCGCGGCGGAGGTGTTGCACGGCGTTTCGCTCAGCGTGGCGCCCGGCGAAATCCTGTGCCTGATGGGCCGCAACGGCGCGGGCAAGACCACGCTCTTGCGCGCGGCCATGGGGCTTTTGGCCCCCATGGGCGGGGCGGTCTGGCTGGGCGAGACGCGGCTCGATACGCTGCCCGCGCATCGCGTGCCGGGGGCGGGGCTGGGCTATGTGCCGCAGGGCCGCCGCCTTTTCGCAGGGCTGAGCGTGGCGGAAAACCTCGATGTCGGGCTGATGGCGGGGCAGGGCGGGGCCGCCTTGCGCGAGGAGGTGCTCGACTTCTTCCCGCGTTTGCGCGACCGGCTGCGCCAGCGCGCCGAGACGCTCTCGGGCGGCGAGCAGCAGATGCTGGCGCTGGCGCGCGCGCTCTGCCTTGGCCCCCGTGCGCTCTTGCTCGATGAGCCGACGGAGGGGCTGCAACCCTCGATGATCGCCGCGATCCGCGATGTGGTGGCGCGAAAACGCACCGAGGGCGTGGCGGTCCTGTTGGTGGAACAGCGCCTTGACGCGGTGCTCTCGGTCGCCGACCGGGTGGCGTTTCTGGAAAACGGGCGGCTCGCCGAGGAAATGACGGCAGAGGCCCTGCGCGCGGAGCGCACGCGCGCGCACCGGTATCTGGGTGTCTGAAGAACCGGGTCCGGCAGCGGACCCTCACCCTCGGACCCGATCTGACGGTCTCTCGTCCACGCGATCCTGCGGTCAAGCCAAAGGATGCCCACCCGCCACATCGACACTCGTGCCCGAACCGGCAGAGGGCCGGTCACGCCAGAAGGGTGAGAAGCGCCGCGATTTCCGCCCCCTGTTGCACCGCCCCCAGAACGTCGCCGGTCTGTCCGCCGATCCTGGCCAGTGCCAGCCGGGCGATGATGCCCGCCATGAGCGCCGCCATCGCCGCCGCAACAAGGCCGGAGATCCCGCACAGGAGCAGGGCCGCGCCAAGCGCCAGCGCCACGGCAACCGCGACCGTTGCCACGGGCGGGCGGCCCTGCGCCTGTGCCAACCCGCTCTCGCGGGCATGGGGCAGG
Organism: Alphaproteobacteria bacterium HGW-Alphaproteobacteria-1; assembly: GCA_002842985.1. Taxonomy (GTDB): domain Bacteria; phylum Pseudomonadota; class Alphaproteobacteria; order Rhodobacterales; family Rhodobacteraceae; genus Roseovarius. The sequence continues at coordinate 181,773 of PHEQ01000002.1, read as the reverse complement.
GCGGCCATCGCCCCCGCCATCGCCGCACGCGAGAGCATCGCCGAGGTGACGAGCGCCGCCGCCGCCGCGCCGGGAGCGGCCTCGACGAGAAACCAGATCGCCACGCCGCGAAGGGCCAGCGTCAATATCAGCGCGATCACCCCGTAGCTGCCCACGCGGCTGTCGCGCATGATCTCGAGCCGCCGCTCGCGGGTCCAGCCGCCCCAAAGCCCATCGGCGGTATCGGCCAGCCCGTCCTCGTGCAGCGCGCCGCTGAGCATCACCAGCGTGCCGAGGGCGAGCAGCCCGCCCACCGGTGCGGGCAGGCCAAGCGCCAGCGCTCCCCAGCAGACAAGCGCGGCAAGGCTCCCCAGAACCGCCCCAGCCAGCGGCCAGGCCCAGGCCGCGCGCGCGCCGCGCGTGGCATCGCTTACGGACACCGGCAGCCGCGTGAGCAGGCCAAACGCAAGCGCAAGGTCGATGGGGCGGAAGAGGGCCTTGTCGGTCATCGTGGCGGTTTCTTCTGGGGTCGGCGTGCCCCCCGCGATACAGAAGGCCACCAAGACTTGCAACGAGGCCGCCATGTCCGCCCCCTTCGCCACGCTCGCCGATTTCGCCGCGCTCTTGCGCGACCTGCCCGGTCCAGACGACGCGGCGATCCGCGCCGCTCGTGCGCGCGACGCCACGCTGACCAAGCCGCCCGGCGCGCTTGGCCGGCTTGAAGAGGTGGCCGCTTGGTATTGCGGCTGGCGGGGCGAAGCGCGTGCCCTCGTCACCCGCCCGCAAGTGGCGGTGTTCGCGGGCAATCACGGGGTGGTGTCGCGGGGCGTTTCGGCCTTTCCGCCCGAGGTGACGGCGCAGATGGTGGCGAATTTCGCAGCGGGGGGCGCGGCGGTGAACCAGTTGGCGGGGGTGGTGGGGGCGCGGCTTGACGTGCACGCGCTCGACCTTGAGCGCCCGACGGGCGACATTACCACAGGCCCCGCCATGTCTGGGGCCGACTGCGTGGCGGCGCTGGCAACCGGCTGGGAGGCGGTGGACCCGGAGGCTGATCTCGTTGTCGCGGGCGAGATGGGTATCGGCAACACCACGCCCGCGGCGGCCATCGCGCTCGCGCTTTTCGGGGGGCGCGCCGAGGACTGGACCGGGCGCGGCACGGGGCTGGACGACGCCGGATTGCGGCTGAAGGCGGCGGTGGTTGCGCAGGCGGTCGCGGCCAACCCAGAGCGGGGTGGCCTCGCGGTGCTCTGCGCGCTTGGCGGGCGCGAACTCGCGGCCATGGCGGGGGCGATCGCGCGGGCGCGTGTGCTGCGCATCCCCGTCCTGCTCGACGGCTTTATCTGCACCGCCGCCGCCGCCTGCCTCGAGGCCGAGGCCAAGGGTGCGCTCGATCACGCTGAGGCGGGCCATGTCAGCGCCGAGCCGGGTCACGCGCGCCTTCTGGACCGGCTGGGCAAGGCGCCGCTCCTGTCGCTCGGGCTGCGTCTGGGCGAGGGGTCGGGCGCGGTGCTGGCCATCGGTGTGGTGCAAGCGGCGCTTGCCTGCCATTCCGGCATGGCGAGTTTCGGCGAGGCGGGCGTCTCGGGCGGCTGAGGGAAAGCGGTTGCGTCCCTGCGCCGCGCCGCTAGGCTGGCGCGGAGCCGACAGAAGGAGCGCCGCATGATCCCCGTCAACCCACAGAGATTTCTAGATAATCTGCATCATCTGCGTAGCTTTGGCGCGGCGGGGGTCGGTCGTGGTGTGGTGCGCCCTGCCTTCAGCGCGGCCGATATCGCCGCGCGCGACTGGCTGGCCGACGAAATGCGCGCTGCCGGTCTCAGCCCGCAATTCGATCCGGTGGGCAACCTTTTCGGGCTGGCGGACGGGCGCTCGTTTCTGATTGGCAGCCATTCCGACAGCCAACCCGAGGGCGGCTGGCTTGACGGCGCGCTTGGCGTCATTGCCGGGCTGGAGATCGCCCGCGCCAGCCACGGGTCGGGTGGCCCGCCGGTGTCGGTCGTGTCCTTTCAGGACGAGGAGGGGCGTTTCGGCGTCACCACCGGAAGTGCTATCTGGGCGGGCACGCTGCCGCTTGCGGAGGCCGACCGCCTGACCGACCGCGACGGCACAAGCTTTGCCGAGGCGCGCGCGGCCATGGCGCATCTGGCGGGGGATTTCGTGGATCCCGCCCGCTTCACCGGGTTTTTCGAGATGCATATCGAGCAGGGCCCGTGGCTTTACGAGGCGGGCGAGGCGGTGGGGGTGGTGACCGATATCGTCGGCATCCGCGACATGCGCATCACGCTGGAGGGCGAACAGAACCACGCGGGCACCACGCCCATGCACCGTCGCCGCGACGCGTTTCAAGGGCTGGCGCTGTTCAACGCCCTGCTCGATGACCGCTTGCGGAATGTCGTGACGCCGCAGACGGTCTGGACCATCGGCCATGTGCGCCTGCATCCGGACGCGCATTCCATCGTGCCGGGGCGGGCCACCTTCTCGATGCAGTGGCGCGATGGGGACGCCGACCGGCTGCACCGGATGGAGGCGATCATCCGCACCACCGCGCAGGAGGTGGCGCAGGACATGGGCCTGCGCGTGGCGTTCGGTGATCTTCTGGGGCTGGAGCCGGTGACCATGGATGCCCGGCTGTGCACCGCGCTTGACCAAAGCGCCGAGGCCGTGGCGCCGGGTCGCTGGCGGCGGATGCCGTCGGGCGCGCTGCATGACGCGAGCAACGTGGCGCGGATCTTGCCCACGGCCATGCTCTTCGTGCCGTCCATCGACGGGATCAGCCACGCCTTCGCCGAGGACACCGCCGAGGCGGATCTTGTGGCGGGGCTGGAGGTGCTGGCCGGGGCGATGACGCGCGCCGTCGGTCAAGACGGTGTGTCATGAAAAGTTGACATATATCATTGTCCGACTCGTTTTCATGCGCTAGCGTGACAGTGTGAACGGGAATGCTGCGTAGCGTTCCGGACCGGGAGGACGCCATGCAACTCGAATGGCAACAGGCGCGTGCACGAGCAAGCCATCCGCAAAACGGGGTGCGCCGCCCGCCCGGCACGGTGGAGCTTAGGCAACTGGCCGAGACCTGTTCTGGCTGTGGGGATTGTGTGGCGGTTTGCCCGTCCGGCGCGCTTGAGCTCGATACGCTTGGCTATCCCTGTGTTACGTCGGAGGGTGGCCGCTGCGAGCAATGCGGGCTCTGCGCCGATGTGTGCACAAGAGGCGCCATCGTCTATACTCCGGCCATGCTGCGCGCGCGCGAGCGGGCGCTGGCGATTGACGGTGGGGCGGTGCTGTGTGCCGAGGATTTGCGCGCCGAGGAGCCGCTCGGCACGATCTGAGCCTGCCCGCGCCAAATGTCGCATGTAAAATTCATCTTTGCCCCCCATCTCGGTTCGGAGAAAGGGAGCATGACATGAAACAGAGCCACGACTTCCACCCCGTCGACACGACCGACCTGACCGCCCACCACGCCCCGCGCGACATCCATGACCGGATCGCGCTGCGCGTGGTGAAATTCATGCGCGTCTTTGCTGATGCGTTCTTTTCCAAACGTTACGGTCATCGGGCCGTGGTGCTGGAAACCGTCGCCGCCGTACCGGGGATGGTGGGTGGACTTCTGCAACATCTGAAATCGCTGCGCCATATCCGCGAGGATCAGGGCTGGATCCGCGAATTGCTCGACGAGGCGGAAAACGAGCGGATGCACCTGATGACGTTCATCCACATCGCCCAACCCTCGCGGGGCGAGCGGTGGCTCATCATGATCGCCCAGGCGATATTTTACAACGTGTTCTTCTTCACCTATCTCCTCGCGCCGCGCACCGCCCACCGCATCGTCGGCTATCTCGAGGAGGAGGCAGTCGTGAGCTACACCCAATACCTCGCAGAGATCGACGCCGGACGGCAAGCGAACGTGCCCGCGCCGCAAATCGCCATCGACTATTGGGACCTGCCCGAGGGGGCACGGCTGCGCGACGTGGTGATCGCCGTGCGCGCCGACGAGGCCCATCACCGAGACACCAACCACGGCTTTGCCGATCAGATCATGGCGGGGAGGCATCCCTAGGATTTCAGGCCGATTGGCGGGCGATGGCCGGGTGGCGATGCAGGACGCACAGGTTGCCCGCGCCTTTGCCGCCCGCTTGCGCGAGATGGAGGGGCAGCCGGTGGCGGGGCGGGTTCCGGGTCGAGGGCGAGGACGGGCCGCTTTCGTTCTGCCTCACGCCATTCCGGCCCAACTTGAACGAGGTGAACCCGCTTGATCGGGATCTCTTGCAGGAAGAGCGGCTCTTTGCCGTCTTCATCGGGCAGCGCGGCGGGGATGCGATCAATCTCGGGCTGTTGCGGGATGTCTATGACCTGTCCGCGCGCGAGGCCGAGGTTTGCGCGGCGCTGCTGTCGGGGCAAAGCCCGGCGCAGATCGCCGATGCCTCGGGGCGCGCACTCAAGACCGTGCGCAACCAGATCCAGGCGGTGCATGACAAGGTGGGCGTCACCTCGGTGGCGGCGCTGAGCGAGGCGCTGTCGGTCTTTCGCACGGTGGGGGCGGTGTTCGACGGCGGCGCGAGGCCTGCCCTCGAAGCGACGGGCAGGGTCTGAAACGGCGCATGGGCGGGTCTGCTCAGAGCGCCTCGCGTTCGGGCACGAGCTGTTGCACGATGCCCACGAAGAGCAGATAGAGGCTTGTCACCACCAACCCCCAATGCGCCCAGCTTTGCGGGTCGAAATGCACCCAGGCCGCCCAGCCCGCGAAGAAGGTCCAGGCAAGCGCCATGGGCAGCGACAGCCAGCGCCAGCGGCGTGTGCGCACCGGGTGGATGAATTTCATCGGCAGGAACATCGCCACCGAAAGCGCCGTCACAAGCGCGAGGATGATCCAGAAATTCGGCTCGAGTGCAAAGCACACCAATACCACCATGTTCCAGCATCCGGGAAAGCCGGAAAAGGAATTATCGAGCGTCTTCATACGCGTATCGGCGAAATACATGGCACTGGCAAAGGTGATGACGATGATCGCAAGCCAGCCAGTCCAGCCCGGCAGCAGGTCCGACTTGAAGAGCGCGAAGGCCGGGATAAACACATATGTCAGGTAGTCGATGATCAGGTCGAGCAGCACGCCGTCAAATTCGGGCGCATGCTGTTTGACGTCGAATTTGCGCGCGAGCGGGCCGTCGATGCCGTCGACGGCAAAGGCCACGACGAGCCAGAGAAACATCAGCTCCCATTCGCGGTCGATCGCGGCGAGCATCGCGAGCATCGCGAAAACGGCACCGGTCGCGGTCAGCAGATGGACAAGAAGGGCACGGGCACGCGGGGTCATCCCCGTTTCATGACGCAAGGGGGCCGGATTTGCAAAGCGAAACCCGGCCCCCAAGCGGGGACCGGGCCCAAAAACCGCACGCGGATCAGTTCGACAGGCGCACCTCTTCCACCGGATAGGCCATCATGTCCTGTGCCTCCCAGGCGACGTGGCAATCATGGCAGAAGCTCTGCTTGAACTTCATCGGCTTGCCGTTGGGCTGCACGGCGGAATAGACCCAGTCGCCGGTATCGGGCGCGGACCCCGCCTCGCCCTTGGTCATGATGAAGAGCGGGCCGACGGCGGCCTCTTTTTTCTTGGTGGAAATGGTGATGCTTTCCTTGGCAAGGACCGAGCCCGCGGGCATGGTCACACCCTCTTCGGCGAATTTCAGATATTGTTCGGCGGCGATATCGTTTGCGAAAGTCAGCAGGAGGCGGCTGCCATGCGCGCCCTGCACGGCGGGGCGGGTCGCGGTCACGGTCCAGTTGCGATAGGCGGCGGCGACCTCATCGCCCTCCTTGGCGTAGGCTTCGGCCATCCGGTCGCTGATGCAGGCGTAGATTTCGGTGATCGCTGCCTCGTCAAGGTCAAACGGATCCTCGACATTGGCGGCGCAGGCCTGTGCTGCGGCCTGCTGACCGGCCATCACACCAAGGGCAAGGGTCGCGGCGGCAAGATAGTGTTTCATAATGGGTCTTCTCCGTTTTCTGACAGTCGTGCGGGATTTGTCCGATGCGGACCCTCGCATATCTCGGCTGTAATTGAACTTAACTATTCTGTGAGGGGGATGTCAGACGCCCGCTCACCGCCCTGCGGATGGGCGCGGGCATAGACCTCCATCAACCGCGCGGTATCGACGGCGGTATAGGCCTCGGTGGTCGAGAGCGAGGCATGGCCCAAAAGCTCCTGGATCGCGCGCAGATCGCCACCAGCGTTCAGCAGGTGGGTGGCAAAGCTGTGGCGCAGCGCGTGGGGCGTGGCGCTCGCGGGCAGGCCAAGCTGCGCGCGGACCTGTGCCATTGCCTTTTGCACCGGGCGCGGCCCGAGCGCGCCGCCGCGCGCGCCGTAAAAGAGCGGTGTGGCAGCCGTGATCGGGAACGGGCAGCGCCGGACATAATCGGCCACGGCGGCGCGGGCGGGGGCGATCACCGGCACGATGCGCTCGCGGTCGCCCTTGCCGGTGATGCGCAGCACCTGCGCCATGGGCAGCGCCGCGCCGGTGAGGCCGAGCGCCTCGGAAATGCGCAGCCCGCAGCCATAGAGCAGCGTCACCACCGCCCGGTCGCGCGCCGCGATCCACGGTTCAGCAGATTGCAAATCGACCTGCTCGATCATCTCGCGCGCGGCCTCCTCGCTCAGTGGGCGGGGCAGTTTGCGGGTGAATTTCGGGCTGCGCGCAGAGAGCACAGCGGTCGGCTCGAACCCCTCGCGCTCGGACAGCCAACGGTAAAAGCTCTTGACCGCCGAGAGGCGGCGCGCGAGCGAGCGGGCCCCGAGCCCCGTGCCACGCTCATGCGCCATGAAGGCGCGCATGTCGGAGGTGGTGATCCGGGCGAGCGGGCCGAGGCCCTGTGCCGCGCCGTGATGGGCGCTTATGAACGTCAGAAACGCGCGCAGGTCGCGCGCATAGGCGTCGATGGTGTGATCCGAGGCGCCTTCGAGCGCCTTTTGCGTGTCAAGCCACGTCTGGAGCGCGTCGCGGGCGGCGGCGCTGATCACGAAAGCCAGCGGCGCATCACCCTCTCGAACACGCCCACGAAGAACGCCAGAAGGTCGGTGCCCTGCTGCGGGCTGAACTGGTGCGGATCCTCGGCCCCCATGACCAGCATCCCCGGCAGGCGGTCAGAGCCGAAATCGAGCAACAGGCACGCCTCGGAGCGGATATGCGGCGCGGTGCGGCCGTAGACGCGCATGTCGCCCTCGTCGATCTGGCGCAGCGTGACCTGTCGCGCAGGCGCATCGCGGCCCTTCGTGAGATAGCCGCGGATAAAGCCCGGCTCGGCCACCGACAGGACATCGCCCAGACGGCGCACCGCCGGGTCGTTGTCGTTCTGCACCGATTCGAGCACGAGGCGCACGGCATCGACGCGCAGGATATGCGCCACCTCGCCGTCGAGATCGCGCAGGAAGGTCTCGAACTCCACCGGGTCGAGCATCCGCAGAAGCGCGCGGTGCACCTGATTGGTGCCGGCAAGGTTTTCATAGGCCGCCGCGATCACCGAGCGGTGCGTATCCTCGAGCCGATCGAGCCGCGCCTCGAGCCGGTCCATGGCGATGCCGCGCAGATCGACGATATTGCCGCCCATGGCACGCTCGTTCGCCGCGATGAGGGCACGCATCAGGTCCTTGTCGTCAAGGATCATGTCGGGCTGCGCGATGATACGCTCGCGCAGGGTATCGGTGATCTGGGGGGTGCTGCTCATGCCGGGCCTCTGGTCTTTGCGGCGTTATAACAGAAGGCTGCGGGCAATGCCGCAAGAAATTTCGGTTTCGCCTTCATTCCCGCCATCCTCCGGCTTGACCGGAGAATCCTGTGCCGCAGGAGACCCTCGGGTCTGGCCCGAGGGGGCGGGGGAATGTGCCTTGGTCGGTGGGAGAGTGGGTGGAGATCAGATGATCTTCTGCCCGGTCTTTTCCCAGTCCGCCATGAAGGCCGCGAGCCCCTTGTCGGTGAGCGGATGCGCGGCCATGGCCTTGATCACCGCAGGCGGTGCGGTCATCACGTCGGCGCCGACCATCGCGGATTGATAGGCGTGATTGACGGTGCGAATGGAGGCCGCGAGAATCTGCGTCTCGAACCCGTAATTGTCGTAGATCTGGCGGATGTCGGAGATCACCTCCATCCCGTCGAGATTGATGTCATCCAGCCGCCCGATGAAGGGCGAGATGAAGCTGGCCCCCGCCTTGGCCGCCAGAAGCGCCTGATTGGCCGAGAAACACAGCGTCACATTGACCATGTGCCCCTCGCCCGAGAGCACCTTGCACGCCTTGAGCCCGTCCCAGGTGAGCGGCACCTTGACGGCGATGTTGGGGGCGATGGCGGCTAGCTTGCGGCCTTCGGCGATCATCGTTTCGGCGTCGAGGGCCACGACCTCGGCGCTCACCGGTCCGTCGACGAGGGCGGCGATTTCGCGCGTCACCTCGAGGATGTCGCGCCCCGATTTGAGGATCAGCGAAGGGTTGGTGGTAACGCCATCGACCATGCCCAGATCGTTCAACTCGGCGATCTGGTCGATCTCGGCGGTATCGACAAAGAATTTCATGGGCCTGCCCTCTGCGGTGGGTTGGGTTGTCTCGGCCCTGCCTTTACCGCATAGATCAGGGGTCTGAAACCCCGCAAAAGGAGCGAATGCGTGAGCCTGCCCGAGCATTTCGACGAGGGCGCGCTGGTGGCGGTGCTGACCGCGCAGCCGCTGGGGGGCACGCTCGATTATCTGGCACCCGAGGGCGGCGTGGGTCTGGGCGATTTCGTCGAGGTGCCGCTGGGGCCGCGCCGCATCATGGGGGTGATCTGGGGGCCGGGTGCGGGCGGTTTTGACCTCAAGAAGGCGCGCAAGGTGGGCCGGGTGCTGGACCTCGCACCGATGGGTGCGGCAATGCGCGAGTTTCTGGCGCGCGCGGCGGCCTACACGCTCACGCCGCTGCCCGCGATGCTGCGGCTGGCCACGCGCGCGCCTGGGCTCTCGGATCCGCCCGGCGCGCACAAGGTCTACCGGCTGGGCGAGGGCCTGCCCGCGCGACAGACAGAGGCGCGCGCGCGGGTCCTGGCGGTCTTGCGCGATCACGGCGGGCTGGGTTTTGGCCTGCGCGACCTGTGCGATCTGGCAGGCGTGGGCGCGGGGGTCATCAAGGGGCTGGTGGCGCAGGGCGCGCTGAGTGAGGAGACCGCGCCGCGCGACGCGCCCTATCCCCGGCTCGATCCCGATCTCCCCGCCAAGGCGCTCACCGAGGATCAGGCGGCGGCGGCAGAGGCGCTCGGCGCAGGCTTGCGCGCGGGCGGCTATGGCACCACGCTTTTGCGCGGCGTCACGGGATCGGGCAAGACCGAGGTCTATCTCGAGGCGGTGGCGGAGTGCCTGCGCCGGGGGCGGCAGGCGCTGGTGCTTTTGCCCGAGATCGCGCTGACAGCGGAGTTTCTCACCCGTGTCGAGGCGCGCTTTGGCACGCGCCCCGCCGAATGGCATTCGGGTGCCACCATGGCCGAGCGCCGCCGGGTGTGGAAAATGGCCGGGCAGGGCGGCGTGCAAATGGTGGTGGGGGCGCGCTCGGCGCTGTTTCTGCCGTTCCGCGATCTGGGGTTGATCGTGGTGGATGAAGAGCATGACGGCTCCTACAAGCAGGAGGACGGGGTGCTTTACCATGCGCGCGACATGGCGGTGCTGCGCGCGTCGATCTGCGGGGCGCGGGTGGTGCTGGCCTCGGCCACGCCAAGCCTTGAAAGCTGGGCCAATGCCGAGGCGGGGAAATACGCGCGGCTCGATCTGGCGTCGCGCTTCGGGGTGGCGGTGATGCCCGAGCTTGCGGCGATTGATCTGCGCGCCGAGGCGGTGCCGGCGGGGCGGTGGGTTTCGCCCACGCTGCGGCGCGCGGTGGCCGAGCGGCTCAAGGCGGGCGAGCAGGCGATGCTGTTTCTCAACCGGCGCGGCTATGCACCGGTGACGGTGTGCCGCGCCTGCGGTCATCAGATCGGTTGCGAGCAGTGCGACGCGCGCATGGTCGAGCACCGGTTCCAGAACCGGCTTGTCTGCCACCAATGCGGCGAGAGCGCGCCGATGCCGCTGGCCTGCCCGGCCTGCGGGGTGGAGGGGCGGATGGCCCCGGTGGGGCCGGGGGTCGAGCGGCTGGCCGAGGAGGCGGCGGCGCTCTTTCCCGAGGCGCGCATCGCGGTGCTGTCGTCGGATCTCTTCGCCTCGGCGCGGGCCCTGAAAGAGCAGATCGCCGAGATCGCGGCGGGTGGGGCGGACATCATCATCGGCACGCAACTTGTGGCCAAGGGGCATAATTTCCCGCTGTTGACGCTGGTCGGCGTGATCGACGCCGATCTGGGGCTTCAGGGCAGCGACCTGCGCGCCGCCGAGCGCACGTTTCAGCTCATGCGGCAGGTGGCGGGGCGGGCGGGGCGCGCCGAGCGACCGGGGCGCGCGCTCTTGCAGACCCATCAGCCCGAGCATCCGGTGATCCGCGCGATTCTGGGCGGCGACGAGGAGGGGTTCTGGCGCGCCGAGGCACGCGAGCGACAGGCGGCAGGCGTGCCGCCCTATGGCCGGATGGCGGGCATCATCCTGAGCTCGCCCGACATGAAGGCCGTTTTCGATCTGGGCGGATGGCTGGCGCGGCATTCGGCACCCCTTGGCGCGGTAGGGGCCGAGGTCTATGGCCCCGCGCCCGCGCCGATCGCGCGCATAAGGGGGCGGCACCGCGTGCGGCTTCTGGTCAAGGCGCCCAAGGGGGCAGCGCTTCAGGCGGCGCTGGCGCAATGGCTCGGGCCGGTGAAGCTACCGGCGCAGATGCGGCTTGCGGTGGATATCGACCCGCAGAGTTTCTATTGAAAGGCGCAGGTGGTGGACGTGCCGCTTTCTTGAAAAGAAAGTGGTCCGAAATCTTTTGAAGATTTCGGCGGGTCAGAGCGTAGCCTCTCGCCAATCCCGCAGCTCAGGCGTATGAGAATGGGCATGAGCCGTCAGTTTCCCCTTGCCGAAGCCAAATCGCTGCCCTTCTGGCGGCGTCCGGTCACGCTTTTGTTCCTGATGGCCGCCGCGATGCCGGTGGCCTTTGCCACTTGGTCGGCGCTTTTGAACAATTTCGTGATCGAGGCGGCGGGGTTCGATGGCTCCGATATCGGATGGCTGCACACGGTGCGGGAAATTCCCGGATTCCTCGCCATCGGCGTGATCGCGCTCATCGTCTTCATGCATGAACAGGTGCTGGCGCTGGTGTCGCTGTTGCTTCTGGGTGTGGCAACGGCGATGACCGCGCAGTTCCCGAGCCTTGGCGGGATCCTGACGATAACGATGCTCAGTTCCATCGGCTTTCACTATTTCGAGACGGTGAATCAGTCGCTGCAACTGCAATGGCTGGACAAGCTGCGCGCGCCGCAGATGCTGGGCTGGCTTCTGGCGGCAGGCTCTGGCGCGACGCTTGTGGCCTATGCGCTGATTGTGGTGACATGGCGGGCCTTCGATCTGAGCTACAACCTTGTCTACATGGTGTCGGGCGGGTTTACCGCGCTGGTGGCGGTGTTCTGTTTCTTCGCCTATCCGCGCTTTGAAGCCCCCAATCCGCAGGTCAAGAAGATGGTGCTGCGGCGGCGCTACTGGCTTTACTATGCGCTGCAATTCATGTCCGGCGCGCGGCGGCAGATCTTCATCGTGTTCGCCGGCTTCATGATGGTCGAGAAATTCGGCTTTGACGTGCATGAGGTGACGGCGCTCTTCATGATCAACCTTGTCATCAACATGGTGGCGGCCCCGCTTATGGGGCGCGCCGTGTTCCGCTTTGGCGAGCGCAACACGCTGACAGTCGAGTATGTCGGGCTCATGCTGGTGTTTCTGGCCTATGGCGGGATTTACCTGTTTGGCTGGGGCGTGCTGATGGCGGCGACGCTTTATGTGGTGGATCACATCCTGTTTTCGCTGGCGCTGGCGCTGAAGACCTATTTCCAGAAGATCGCCGATCCCGCTGACATCGCCCCCACCGCCGCCGTGGCATTCACCATCAATCATATCGCGGCGGTGTTTTTGCCTGCGGCGCTGGGCTATGTCTGGCTTGTCGCGCCTGCGGGGGTGTTCCTGATGGCGGCGGGCATGGCCTGCGTGTCGCTGGTGCTGGCGCTGATGATCCCGCGTCACCCGGAGCCGGGCAACGAGACAGTGTTCGCGCGCTTCGTTCCCTCCCCCGCCGAATAATTCGAAGGACTGCACCATGTCGACATGGACTGCGCTCACCACGCTTGACGACAAGACCCGTGCCGAGGCGCTGGCCCTGGCGCTGGAGGAGATCGCACCCGAACCCACGGGCGTGGGCTGTTTCGAGATGGAGGACGGATCGGGGCTGTGGGAGATCGGCGGCTATTTCGAGGCCGAACCCGATGCGGTCACGCTCGACCTTCTGGCGGCGGCCCATGGCGCGCGGCCCTTTATCGTGTCGGAACTGCCGGAGGTGGATTGGGTGGCCAAGGTGCGGCGCGATCTCAGCCCGGTCGTGGCTGGGCGGTTCTTTGTCTATGGCAGCCACGATGCGGACCGCGTGCCAGACGGGGTGGAGCCGCTCCTGATCGAGGCGTCGATGGCCTTTGGCACCGGTCATCACGGCACGACGCTGGGCTGTCTTCTGGCGCTCGACCGGGTCGCGGGGCAGGGCTTTGTCGGGCGTTCGGTGCTTGATCTGGGCTGTGGCACTGCCGTGCTGGCGATGGCGGCGGCGCGGATCTGGCCCGGTGAGATGCTGGCGTCGGATATTGACGCGGTGGCGGTCGAGGTGGCGGAGGTCAACGTGGCGGCGAACGGGCTTGGCGGCCGGGTGCGCGTGTTCGAGGCCGAAGGGCTGGCGCACCCCGTTTTGCGTGCCGGTGCGCCCTATGACCTGATCTTCGCCAATATCCTCAAGGGGCCACTGATGGATCTGGCACCGGGCATCACCGAAAGCCTGAGACCGGGTGGGAAGGTGATTCTCTCGGGTCTTCTGAACGAGCAGGCCGAAGATGTGATCGGGGTTTATTCAGGCCTTGGAAACAGTCTTGACCACCACGCGAGAATTGGTGACTGGTCCACGCTGATAATGTCCAAAAAACCCTGAAAATACGACGAAAATTGGTCTCGGCCAGGTGGCTTGCCTTGATTGCGCCACATTTCAACCTTATCACTGACGCATCGCGGTGGGGGCTGCGATACAGGATGTGTGCCATGGCTGACATTCACCACGGTTTCTCCAAGCGGCTCCGCCGGATCGACGTCAAACATGCCCGCCTCGCGCGTGGCTATATGGGCAAGGTGCGTGACGACGGGCTCATCGAATTCAGGCCCAAGCGCCGCCTGCCCGCGATCCCGCTGCGCGGCCTTCTCTATCTCGTCCTCGGCTTTGCCTTCTTCAAGGCGGTGGTGCTCGCGCATCTGGGCGGTGTGACCTATCAGGAACGCATTGGCCTGCTGTCTGAAGGCAATGTGATAGAGCAGGTCGGCGCCTATATCATGCGCCCCGACCCCCTGACCGGAATGATCGCCGTCTATCTCGCGCCCGTTCTGCGGTAAAGTCGCGACAGGACAGGAAAAAGCCCTGCGCGGTCTGGACCGGGCAGGGCTTTTGCGTGCCGCGTGCCGCGGTTCAGAACCGGGCCGCGATGGCGTCGATATCGCCGCGGCAGAGACCGATATCCTCAAGCTCGCGGTCGCTCAGACTGGCGAGTGCCTTGCGCGTGGCGCGGCGGTCGTTCCACGACAGAAATGTGCCGAGAAGGCGCGCGAAAAGGCCGGGGGTGTCAAGGCTGTGCGCAGGCGCGCGGGCGGTGTCAAGCAGGGCCATGGGTTTGTTCCTTGAAATGGGATGCACGGACAGTTCCGTTTCTGCGTTGCAGCTAATGGGGGAACGCACGTTCCGCAAGCGGGGGTTCCTGCATAGTCCATATGCGATTTTCGCAAGGCTGGCGGGCGGCTCTGGTGCATTCCGCTTGGCGTTTGTTCCTGTTTCGTGCTAGTTGAGGGAAAACAGGGCAGGGCAGGCGACATGAGGGTATTGGGCATCGACCCCGGATTGCGCAATCTCGGTTGGGGCATGATCGAGGTGACGGGCAGCCGCCTCAGCCATATCGCCAACGGCGTGTGCCATTCCACGGGCGACGATCTTGGCGCGCGGCTCCTGTCACTCTATGAGCAGTTGACCGACATCGTGCAGCGGTTCGAGCCTGAAGCGGCGGCGATCGAGCAGACATTCGTTAACAAGGACGGGGCGGGCACGCTCAAGCTGGGGCAGGCGCGGGGCGTGGCCCTTCTGGTGCCCGCGCAATACGGGCTGACGGTGGGGGAATATTCGCCCAACCGGGTGAAAAAGACCGTGGTGGGCGTAGGCCATGCCGCCAAGGAGCAGGTGGCGCATATGGTCAGGGTGCAGCTTCCCGGCGTGGTTCTGGCGGGGCCGGATGCGGCGGATGCGCTGGCGGTGGCGATCTGCCATGCGCATTACGGGCGCGGGATCGGGCGGGCGGTGGCATGATCGGGCGTATCGCGGGGCGGATAGATTGGCGCGGGCCGGATCATGTGCTGATCGACGTGCGCGGCGTGGGCTATATCGTGCATTGCTCGGAGCGCACTTTGGCAGCCCTTCCGGGGGTGGGCGGTATGGCCGCGCTTTATACCGACCTTCTGGTGCGCGAGGACCTGTTGCAGCTGTTCGGCTTTCCGACGCTGGTGGAAAAGGAATGGCACCGCCTTCTGATGAGTGTGCAGGGGGTGGGGGCCAAGGCGTCGCTCGCCATTCTGGGGGCGCTCGGCCCCGAGGGGGTCAGCCGCGCGATCACGCTGGGGGATTGGCATTCGGTGACGGCGGCTAAGGGGATCGGGGCCAAGACGGCGCAGCGGGTGGTGAACGAGCTGAAGGACAAGGCCCCCTCGATCATGGCCATGGGCACGATGCAAACCGCCGCACCGCCCGAGGCAGGGGCCGAAGACGCGGTGATCGAGACCACGCCCCCAACCCTGCCCCCCGTGGCCCCGCCAAGCCCCGGCGCGCAGGCCGAGGCGCTCTCGGCGCTGACCAATCTGGGCTACGCCCCCGGCGAGGCGGCAGGCGCGGTGGCACAGGCCGCGGGCGCGGACGGGCAGGCCGACACGACAGCGCTTATCCGCGCCGCGCTGCGACTCTTGGCGCCGAAGGGGTAGGGGATGACAGAGCCTGACCCGACCCTGCGCCCCGATCCCCTGCCCGAGGACCTTGACCGCAGTTTGCGCCCGCAGGCACTCTCGGAGTTCATCGGCCAGCGCGAGGCGCGGGCCAATCTGGCGGTCTTCATCCAGTCGGCGCGGCAACGTGGCGAGGCGATGGATCACACGCTTTTTCACGGCCCCCCCGGTCTGGGCAAGACGACGCTGGCGCAGATCATGGCGCGCGAACTGGGGGTGGGGTTCCGCATGACCTCCGGCCCGGTGCTGGCCAAGGCCGGGGATCTGGCGGCGATCCTCACCAATCTGGAGCGTAACGATGTGCTCTTCATCGACGAGATTCACCGCCTGAACCCGGCGGTGGAGGAGGTGCTGTATCCGGCGATGGAGGATTTCGAGCTGGATCTGGTGATCGGGTCGGGGCCCGCCGCGCGCACCGTGCGGATCGAGTTGCAGCCCTTCACGCTGGTGGGGGCGACGACGCGGCTGGGGCTTCTGACCACGCCCCTGCGCGACCGCTTCGGCATCCCGACGCGGCTGCAATTCTATGAGATCGACGAGTTGCACGAGATCGTCACCCGCAACGCGCGGCTTCTGAACATTCCCACCGAGGATGACGGCGCGCGCGAGATTGCGCGGCGCGCGCGGGGCACGCCGCGCATTGCCGGGCGGTTGCTCAGGCGGGTGGTGGATTTCGCGGTGGTCGAGGGTGGCGGGCGGATCAGCCGCGCGCTGGCCGATAGCTCGCTCACCCGGCTGGGGGTGGATCACCTGGGGCTGGATGGCGCCGACCGGCGCTATCTGCGCCTCATTGCCGAGGCTTATGGCGGCGGGCCGGTGGGGATCGAGACGCTCTCGGCGGCTTTGTCGGAAAGCCGCGATGCGCTGGAAGAGGTGATCGAGCCGTTCCTCTTGCAGCAGGGTCTCATCCAGCGCACGCCGCGCGGGCGGATGCTGGCGCAGGCGGCGTGGCGGCATCTGGGGCTGGAGGTGCCGGGACCCAACGGACAGAGCGATCTTTTCGAGGCGTGAGCGGCTGACGCCCGGACAGATCGCAGGCATGGGGGAGGCGCATGGCGGCGACAACATGCCATCAAGACCCGCCGGGGAGGTGCTGGCCGCCTGTTGCAAGGTCTCGGTTGGTATGTGGCCTTGTTCCGCGACACCGATCGCGCGCCCCCCTTCATCTTTTCCCATATCCTTGACCCTGGGGCGCGGCCTTGATCACATGCCACGCCAACTCGGCCCCCCCGGTAACGCAGCGTTCATGGGTGACAAGCGCCCCTGCCTGCGGCATCAATGCGGACAGCCAAGGGAGAGAGAGCCATGACCGATTATCCGCATCTTCTTGCCCCCCTCGATCTGGGCCATGTGACGCTGAAGAACCGCGTTCTGATGGGCTCGATGCATACCGGGCTGGAGGAGACGCGCGACTGGAACCGGGTGGCAGAGTTCTACGCGGCGCGTGCGCGGGGCGGTGTGGGCCTGATGGTCACCGGCGGCATGGCCCCCAACCGCGAGGGCGGCGTGTTCCCCGGCGCGGCGGGGCTGTTCAGTCCCGAGGACATCGCCAATCACCGCATCGTCACTGACCGGGTGCATGACGCGGGTGGCCTCATTGCCATGCAGATCCTGCATGCTGGCCGCTATGCTTACGGCAAGGAATGCGTGGCGCCCTCTCCGATCAAATCGCCGATCTCGCCGTTCACGCCGAAGGAGTTGGACGAGGACGGCATCGAGAAGCAGATAACGGACATCGTCACCGCCGCGACCCGCGCCCGCGAGGCAGGCTATGACGGGGTCGAGATCATGGGCTCCGAGGGCTATTTCCTCAACCAGTTCCTTGTGACCCATACCAACAAGCGCACGGATCGCTGGGGCGGCTCCTACGAGAACCGGATGCGCCTGCCGGTGGAGGTGGTGCGGCGGGTGCGCGAGACGGTCGGCCCTGATTTCATCCTGATCTATCGCCTGTCGATGATCGACCTCATCCCCGAGGGCAGCACCCATGCCGAGGTGGTGCAGCTTGCCCGCGCGGTCGAGGCGGCGGGGGCGTCTATCCTCAATACCGGTATCGGCTGGCACGAGGCGCGCATTCCCACGATTGCCACAAGTGTGCCGCGCGCGGGCTTTGCCTGGGTCACGAAAAAGCTGATGGGCAAGGTCGGCTTGCCCGTCATCACCTCGAACCGGATCAACACGCCCGAGGTGGCCGAAGAGGTGCTGGCCGGGGGCGCGGCCGACATGGTGTCGATGGCGCGGCCCTTCCTTGCCGATGCGGCGTTCGTGAACAAGGCGGCCGAGGGGCGCGCCCGCACCATCGCGCCCTGCATCGCCTGCAATCAAGCCTGTCTCGATCACAACTTCTCGGGCAAGCTGACATCCTGCCTCGTCAATCCGCGCGCCTGTCATGAGACCGAATTGACCATAGCGCCCGCCGACACACCCAAGCGCATCGCCGTTGTCGGGGCCGGGCCTGCGGGCCTCTCGGCGGCGATCACGGCAGCGGGGCGGGGGCATCAGGTGACGCTCTTCGACCGCGCGCAAGAGCTTGGCGGACAGCTGAACATGGCCCGCGTCATTCCCGGCAAGGAAGAGTTTCACGGGCTTGTGGAGTGGTTCGCCGTGATGGTCAAAGAGACCGGCGTCGAGGTGAAGTTGGGCCAGGATGTCGGGCCGGATGACCTCGCGAGCTTTGACGAGGTGATCATTGCGACCGGCGTGATCCCGCGCGACCCGAACATTCCCGGGCAGGACGGCCCCAACGTGGTGAATTACATCGACGTGCTGCGCGGAAAGGCAAAAGTGGGCCGCCGCGTGGCGGTCGTGGGCGCGGGCGGCATCGGCTTTGACGTGGCCGAATACCTTGTCCATGACGGACACAGCCCCACGGAGGATATCGCGCTCTGGCGCACCGAATGGGGCGTTGACGATCCCGAGGCGGCACGCGGCGGTATCGCCTCCGCAGGGCCGCAGCCCACGCCGCCCGCGCGCGCCGTCACGCTTCTGCAACGCAAGGCCGAGGCGCTTGGCAAGCGGCTTGGCAAGACGACGGGCTGGATCCACCGCGCGGCTCTTCGGATGAAGGGAGTCGAGATGGTGGGCGGCGTCAATTACGAGCGGATCGACGCGGGCGGACTGCATGTCAGCTTTGGCGAGGGGCGCGAAAACCCGAAACTCATCGAGGCCGACACGATCGTTCTTTGCGCCGGTCAGGTGAGCGAGCGCAGTCTGGCCGATGCGCTGGAGGCCAAAGGCATCCGCGCCCATGTCATCGGCGGCGCGGATGTCGCCGCCGAACTGGACGCGAAACGCGCCATTGATCAGGGCACGCGGCTTGCGGCCGCGCTCTGAGCGTTATTCCACGGTGATCGTGATCACCTCGGACATGACGGGGGGCACGTGCGGGACATGGTTGGCATCGCCAAGCACCAGTTGCAGCGTGTGCTGACCAGCTGGCAGTTCTACGGTCGCCTGCGTCTGACCGCCGCCGAAATGCTTGTGGTTGTCATCGGCAGGCAGACCATAGCTCAACTCCTCCGCGCCGCCCTCACCCTCACCAAATGGCGGGCGGTTGATCAGCAGGTGATGGTGTCCGGTCGCCTCTTTCTCTGTCCCTGCGGGGGCCACGCCCATGCCCTTGAGGCCGAAGATGACGGTGACCGGGCTGCTGACCGTGGCCCCGTCCTCGAGATTGACGAAATAGACCTCCGCGCCCTCGGGCGCGGGGGTTTCCTGCGCCAGCGCGGGTGTGGCCACGGCCAGAGCGGCGACAAGGCCCAATGCAAGAAAACGAGTCATCAGCTTACCCTCCAGGATTGATCCGCAAACACAAGATAGACCGCCCGAGGCCCTGTTCCACAGTCACCTTCGCGTGTGTGCCGCGTTTCCGTGCCATGAACGATCCCGACATGACCGCGATATTGTCAGCGACGCGCCGCAGTTGCGCCCGATTTTTCCGCCAGAAACGATCCTCAGTAGCAAGAAGAGGTTTCAGCATGGATCGCCTGACGGAAATGGAGGCCTTCGCCACGGTGGTGGATCAGGGCGGCTTTACCGACGCGGCCCGCAAGATGGGGATTTCCAAATCCGCCGTCTCCAAGCATGTCTCCTCGCTCGAGGCACGTCTCGGCGCGCGCCTTCTGAACCGCACCACACGGCGGGTCAGCCCAACCGAGATCGGGCTCGCCTATTATGACCGGGCGCTGCGGGTGCTCAACGACGCAGGCGAGGCGGATGCGCTCGTGAGTTCGATGCAGTCCGATCCATCGGGTCTGTTGCGCATTTCCGTGGCGACCGATTTCGGCGTGAACCATCTCAGCCCGATCCTCGGCAATTTCCTTGAGGAATTTCCCGACATCACCGTCAACATGGTGCTCAACAACCGCTATGTTGAGCTGATTTCCGAAGGTTTCGACATGGCCGTGCGTATCGGCGATCTGGAGGACAGCACCCTGCGCGCACGCAAGCTGTCGGAGACGACCAAGCGCATGATCGCCAGCCCCGCCTATTTCGCGAAACACGGACGGCCCGAGAGGATCGACGATCTCAACGAGCACAAGCTGTTGCATTACTCCAATCAGGGCGGCAGCGCGGTGTGGAAACTGACCGCGCCCTCGGGCGAAAAGCGGCAGGTGCGCACGGCAGGGGGGCTCAGCGTCAACGATGGCCAGTCGCTGCTCAATGCCGCGATTTCCGGCCTTGGCATCGCCTATCTGCCGTCTTTCCTCTATGCCAAGCCGATGGCTGCCGGTCTGGTAGAGGATGCCATGCCCGATCTGCCGCTTGAGACGCTCGGCATCTACGCGGTGTATCCGCCGGGGCGCTTTACCCAACCCAAGGTGCGCGCCTTCATTGATTTCCTTGTTCATCAATTCGCCGACAAGGGGCCGGCCGACTGGTAGGCCCCAACCATTGTCCTCCTCGCCGGATTTCGGCGCACCTCCAAGGCCTGCCATTCTGGCGGGTCTTTTTTCATGGCGCGCACAGGGCATGTGCAGGGTGCGCGCTTGTCAAAGGCTCGGTGCTGCGCCAGTTATCCGACTGATCAGGCGCGAGAGCGCGTCGAAACCAAGGGGAAGACATCATGACCAAACCGGTGCTGTTGCTGATATCGGGCTCGCTGCGCAAGGGCTCTTACAACCGGATGCTTCTGGCAGAGGCCGCACGCGGCTTTGGCGACGCGGAGGTGGTCGAGGCCGATCTGGCGCTGCCGCTTTATGATGGCGATCTGGAAGAGGCCGAGGGCGTGCCCGAGGCGGTCCAGACCCTTGCCGCGCAGATCAAGGCCGCGGACGCGGTGGTGATCGGCGCGCCTGAATACAACAAGGGCATTACCGGGGTTCTCAAGAATGCGCTCGACTGGGTGAGCCGCGTGCCGGGGGCGGCGTTCAAGGACAAGCCGACGGTGGTTGTCTCGGCCTCGGCCGGGCGCACCGGCGGCGAGACGGCGCAATTCATGACGCTGTCCTGCCTCACGCAATTGCAGGCGCGGCTGGTGCCGGGCACGGCGGTGCTCATCGCGGGCGCGATGAACGCGTTTGATGATGACGGGCGGCTCAAGGACGAGATGTCGCAAAAGCTCTTGATCGAACGGATGGCGGCGCTGCGCGCTGTGGTGGCGTAACGCGGGCGCGGCGGTCTCTGTCAGGCCGCCAGCCCCTTGGCCCCAAGCCCGAGGAATTTCTCGCGCCGGTCGCGGATGAGGGCGGCGCGGTTCTTGGCCGACAACTCGCTCAGCATGGCCGAGATGGCCTTGCCCACGGCGGTAATCGTGGCGGCGCGGTCTCGGTGCGCGCCGCCCAGAGGCTCGTCGATGATGCGGTCGGCGACGCCCAGCTTGATCAGGTCCTGCGCCGTGAGGCGCAGCGCCTCGGCGGCTTCGCGCATCTTCTCGGCGTCCTTCCACAGGATCGAGGCGCAGCCCTCTGGCGAGATCACCGAATAAACCGAATGCTCCAGCATCGCCACGCGGTTGGCGCTGGCGAAGGCAACCGCACCGCCCGAACCACCCTCGCCGATGATGACCGAAACGAGCGGCACACCAATGGAGAGGCAGGTCTCGGTGGCGCGCGCGATGGCCTCGCTTTGCCCGCGCTCTTCGGCGCCCTTGCCGGGATAGGCGCCGGGCGTATCCACAAGCGTGACCACCGGCAGGCCGAAGCGGTCGGCCATCTGCATCAGGCGCACCGCCTTGCGATAGCCTTCGGGACGGGCCATGCCGAAATTATGCGTCAGGCGCGATTTGGTGTCGTGGCCCTTCTCGTGGCCGATCACCATGACCGCGCGATCATTGAGCCGCGCAAGCCCGCCCACCACCGCCTCATCCTCGCCAAAGGCGCGGTCGCCGGCGAGGGGCGTGTAGTCGGTAAAGAGCGCCTTGATATAATCGCGACAATGGGGGCGGTCGGGATGGCGCGCCACCTGGCATTTGCGCCAGGGCGTCAGGGATTTGTAGAGGTCGCGCAGGAGCGTGGCGGCCTTGGCATCAAGCGCGCGCGCCTCCTCCTCGACATCGGTTTCCTTGTTGGCGCGGGCCAGCGCGCGCAACTCCTCTGCCTTGCCTTCGATCTCGGCAAGCGGTTTCTCGAAGTCGAGGTAATGGGTCATCGCGCGGCCCTCCGGTCTGGACGCTTCGGTATATGGCCGCAGGCAGCGGGTTTTGCAATCGCTCAAACCGGCCAGAGCACGGGCACCAGCGTCGCCACCAGAAGGGCTGCCATCACCCGGTTGAAGAGGCGCAGGCGCGCGGGGCTGCGCAGCACGCGGCGGATCTGCTGACCCAGCATGGTCCAGGTGGTGGTGCTGATCGTGCCGCAGGCCACATAGACCCCTGCCACCAGCAGCACCGCCGCAAGGTCCCGCCCCGCCGCATAGAGCGTCACCGCCGAGAGCGCCATGCTCCATGCCTTGGGGTTGACCCATTGAAAGGCCGTGGCCTGAAGAAAGGTGAGCGGGCGGCCTTCGGTCCTTGCATCCGACGGCGGGGCGGCATTGGCGATTTTCCATGCGAGCCACAGAAGATAGACGACCGACATGAGCTTGAGCAAAAGATAGGCGGGCGGCCAGAGGTCGAATAGCTGCATCACCCCAAGCCCCACGCAGACGAGCATCATCGGAAAGCCGAGGCCCACCCCAAGCATATGCGGAATGGTGCGGACAAAACCGAAATTCGTCCCCGAAGCCATCAGCATGAGATTGTTCGGCCCGGGTGTGATCACCGTGACGAAGGCGAAGGCGACAAGTGCGGAGAGGATATCGAGCGTCATGGCGCAACACTATGCGGAACTATGCGCATTTGAATTGCGTTTTATTGTTGGAATACGAATATTACGCAATATAAGTCAGCCATGGATGCTATTTCAGATCGTATATTGCAGGAGCTGAGCCGCAATGGCCGGATCAGCAATCTCGATCTGGCCGAGCGGGTGGGGCTGTCGCCTTCGGCCTGTCTGCGCCGGGTGCAGGAGCTCGAGCGGCGTGGCGTGATCGCGGGCTATCGCGCGGTGCTGGACCGGGGCGCGCTTGGCGTGGGGTTCGTGGCCTATGTCACGGTCGGCCTCAACGCCCATACCAAGGCCGCGCAGGAAGCGTTCGAGCGCGCCATGACCCGTGCGCCCGAGGTGGTGGAATGCCACAACATCACCGGCGCGGTGGAATATCTCCTGCGTGTCGAGGTGGCCGACCTGCCCGCCTACAAGCGGTTTCACACCGATGTTCTGGGCACGCTGCCGCAGGTCAACGCGATCACTTCCTACGTGGTGATGGGCTCGCCCAAGGATGCGCGGGCCTGACCGGGTGCGGCTCAGGAAAACCAGTCAATCTCGGCCACGGCGCGCGCGCGGGCGGTGACCGCATCGGGGAAAACAAGGGCGCTGTAACGGGACACGGGGAACCAGAAGCCATCCTCGACATCGCGGCGATACTGCTCGAAGCCCCATGTGCCGTCAGCTCGTTGGAAGATGTCCACGCAGAACCGGCCATCCGGGCTGTTCTCCGATGTCATGACCTTCACGGTGCCCTCCCTGAAAAAGAAAACGGGGGCCGTTGGATCGGCCCCTCGTTTCCTCCTGCCCTCGTGCCTGTATGCTGCCACGCCTCAGGGGCGCGGCAGGGTAATCACGGTTCCCGGTGCCAGTGCGCCGCGCACCATCGGTTCAAGCCTGGCCTCGGCGGCCCCTGCGTGCCGGGATGTGGGTGCGGGGCGGGCGATCTGCTCGGGCGCAACCGGCGGTGCCTTGATCTTGGCCTCCGGCGCCGGGGCATTCAGCAGGCGCATGGCGTCCTGCAACGGGTCGGTTTGCCTGGCGTGGGGCAAGCGCATGTCACGCGCGCTGACAGCAGACAGGTCCGTGCCGCCGCCGCGCGTGACCACGTCCGCCGCAGGATCGGTTGTGGCCGCGCGTCTCGACTGGCCCGGCTGCGCCAGCACCATGGCAAGCGTCACCGCCAGAAACGCCGCCACGATCAGACCCACCCGCACCATCACATATCCCCATCCAACAGCCCATATCCGGTAATACGCCAGCACTGCGCATATGCAGATGCGCGCGCCGTCAATCACCCTTCATCTATGCGTTGCCACAGAGGCTCGTGGCCACATTTTCAAATTTCGCAAGATATAGACCGTTTTGCGCGAATCGGTCAAGAATCGCCTTCTCAAGAACCGCGAAAAAAGCAATACGCCTGCGCTCAGGCCGCCAAGCCCCGCCCCTTGAGTAGTGCCGCCACTCCCGGCATCCGTCCGCGAAACGCCTCGTAGAGCGTCGCGGCTTCCTCGGTGCCGCCACGCGACAGGATATGGCGCTCAAGCGCCTGCGCCCGGTCCGGATCAAACGCCCCGCCCGCCTTGACGAAGCTGGCGAAGGCGTCGGCATCCATCACCTCGGACCACATGTAGCTGTAATAGCCCGAGGAATAGCCGTCACCGGCGAACACATGGGCGAAATGCGGGGTGGCGTGGCGCATGGTGATCGCGGGCGGCATCCCGATCCCGCGCAGCACCTCGGCCTCGCGCGCCATCACGTCAGCCGGGGCCGCGCCCTCGTGAAAGGCCAGATCGACCAAGGCGGAAGCCACGTATTCCACGGTCTGAAAGCCCATGTCGAAATTGGCGGCCCCCAGCACCTTGTCCAGAAGCTCGGGCGGCATCGGCGCGCCGGTCTCCACATGGCGCGCATGGCGGCCAAGCACCTCGGGCACCTCGAGCCAATGCTCGTAGAGCTGGCTTGGCAGTTCCACGAAATCGCGGGCGACATTGGTGCCGGAAAGCGATTCGTAAGTCACATCCGACAGCATCTGATGCAGCGCATGGCCAAACTCGTGAAACAGCGTGCGCGCGTCGTCATAGCTCAGCAGCGCCGGATCGCCCTTGGCGAAATTGCACACGTTGATCACAACGGGGGCTTGCGGCACGGGGCGCTTCGCCTGCCCGCGCATGGCCGAGCACCACGCGCCCGAGCGTTTGGAGCCGCGCGCGAAATAATCACCGATGAAGACCGCCACATGCCGCCCTTGCCGCGTCACCTCCCAGGCGCGGCAATCAGGGTGGTAGAGCGCCACGTCAAGCGGCGTGAACTCCAGCCCGAAAAGGCGGTTCGCGCAGTCGAACGCGGCGCCGATCATCGCCTCGAGCGAGAGATAGGGCTTGACCGCCGCCTCGTCGAAATCATGCTCGGCCTGTCGCCGCTTCTCGGCGTAATAGCGCCAGTCCCAGGGTTCCAGATCGCCGTTGATCCCGCCCTCCCGCATCATCGCGGTTAGGGTCTCGGCATCGGCCTCAGCCTGCGCGCGTGCCGGCGCCCACACCGCCATCAGCAAATCGCGCACGGCCTCCGGCGTCTTGGCCATCTCGGTTTCCAGCTTGTAGGCGGCAAAGCTCGCATAGCCCAGTAGCGCCGCGCGCTCGGCCCGCAGCGCCAGGATTTTCTCCGCAATCGCGCGGTTGTCGGTCGCGCCGCCCATGGCCCCGCGCGCGCTCCACGCTTGATACGCCTTTCGGCGCAGGTCGCGGCGCGGCGAGAATTGCAAAAACGGCACGATCAGCGAGCGCGAGAGCGTGATGACCGGACCATCCATCCCCTTCTCCTGCCCCGCCGCGCGGGCCGCGCGGATCACGAAGTCCGGCAACCCCTCCAGATCGGCCTGGGACAACTCCAAATGCCAGCCCGACTCATCGGCCAGCAGATTCTGCGTGAACGCCGTGCCCAGTTCCGCCAGCCGCGCCATGATCGCGCGCATCCGCGCCTCCTCGGTCCCGGTCAATGCGGCCCCCGCGCGACGAAAGGCGCGATGTGTCAGCATCAAGAGGCGCTGCTGCTCTGGTGTCAGATCCAGCGTCTCGCGCGCCTCCCAGACCGCCTCGACCCGTGCAAAAAGCGCCTTGTTGCCATATAATTCCGAAGAATAGGCCGCCAGCTTCGGGCCGAAATCGCGCTGCAATTCCTGCCGCTTGGGGTTGCTGTCCGCGCCTGCCACGGTAAAGAACACCGACAGCACCTTGTCGAGCGCGTCCCCCGATGCCTCCAGCGTTTCAATCGTGTTGGCGAAGGTGGGCGCGTCCGGGTTTTCGGCAATCGCCGCCACCTCCGCCCGCGCCTGCTGCATCGCCGCATCAAAAGCGGGCGCGAAATCCTCGTCCGCAATCGCGTCGAACGGGGCGAGGGCAAAGGGCGTCTGCCACTCAGCCAGCAACGGGTTGGTCATCTTGTTCTCCTCTGTCGCCACAGATCGGGCAATCGGGGCGGCGGGTCAGCGCGATCTTGCGGCTCTCGCCATAAAGCGCGTCATAAATCAGCATCTCACCGCGCAAAGGCGTGCCTGCCCCGGTGATGAGCTTGATCGCCTCGGCGGCCATCATCGCACCGACCACGCCGGGCAGAGGGCCCAAAACCCCCGCCTCGGCGCAGGAGGGCGCAAGCCCCGGTGCCGGGGCCGCGGGAAAGATGCACTGGTAACAGGGTGCGCCACGTGCCGGGTCGAAGACGCTCAACTGCCCTTCCCATTGCGCGAGCGCGCCGGAAATGAGCGGCTTTCCAAGGGCGGCGGCGGCGGCGTTGACCAGATAGCGCGTCTCGAAATTGTCTGTGCCGTCAAGGATGAGGTCATACTCGGCAAACAGGTCGGTGACGATCCCGGTCGTGAGGCGGCGGGCATACGGGCGCACGGTTACGTTCGGATTCTGCGACGTCATCGCTTGCTGTGCGGATTGCACTTTTGGACAACCAATATCGGCATCTCTATGAATAACCTGCCGTTGCAGGTTGGAATTGTCCACCTCGTCATCGTCAATCACGCCGATCGTGCCCACCCCCGCCGCCGCCAGATACAAGAGCACCGGAGAGCCGAGCCCGCCCGCGCCGATCACCAGCACACGCGCCTGCTTGAGCGCCTTTTGCCCGGGACCGCCGATTTCGCGCAACACGATGTGGCGGGCATAGCGCTCAAGCTCGGTCTCGGTGAAGAGCGGTGTGTTCACCGGGCCCGCCGGTGCTGCGGTCGCGCGCCTGCGCAAGGCGCCCAACCCCGCGCGATAGCTCAGAACCAGCGCCGCAGCCCCCCCGAGAAGCAGCCAGAGCGCGAGGCTCTCGCCGGTGGCCATGCGGATCGGGTGGCCCTCGGGCAAGAGCAGATGCGCCAGAACCACCGCCCCCCAGAGCGCGGCGATCATACCCCAGCGAAGCCGATGCGGCGTGCCCATGACGGCACCGATGCCCCAAAGCACGACTGCCATGACCCCGACAAGCAGCATCAGCGCAGCCCCGTAGAGCCAAAGCCGCCCGCGCCGCGCGCGGTCGCGTCGAGGGTGGCGACCGGAACAAACCGCGCCTGCACCACCGGCGCCACCACCATTTGCGCGATGCGCGCGCCATGCTCGATCTCGAACGGCTCGTGGCCTGCGTTCATCACGATCACGCCCAGGGGGCCGCGATAATCGCTGTCGATGGTGCCGGGGCTGTTGGGCAGGGTGATCCCGTATTTGAGCGCCAGTCCTGAACGCGGGCGCAACTGCACCTCATAGCCCGCAGGCACGGCGATGCGCAGTCCCGTCGGCACCAGCGCCCGCGCCCCCGGCTCAAGCATCACCACGCCGCGATCCGGGAAATTGGCGCGCAGATCGGCCCCCGCCGCACCCGGCGTCGCATAGCTCGGCAGGCCAAGCGCGCGGTCCGCGCCCTCCTCCCACGCCATCTCGATGCTCAGCATCGGCCCCCTTTCATCGTTCTTCAAATACTCAAATGTCCGCCGCCAGCGCCCGCGCGATCCGCTCGGCCAGACGCGCCGCCACCTCGGCCTTGCTCATGCGTGGCCAGCTTTCCACGCCGTCCCCGGTGACCAGCGTCACCGCATTTTCCGTCCCGCCCATGATGCCGGTGGCGTGGCTCACATCGTTCGCCACGATCCAGTCACATCCCTTGCGCGCGTGCTTGGCGGTGGCGTTGTCGAGCACGTCATGCGTTTCGGCGGCGAAACCCACCACCAGCGGCGGGCGTCCCTTTGTCATTTGGCTCACCGTCGCCAGAATGTCCGGGTTCTCGGCAAATTCCAGCACAGGTAGCCCGCCTGCGGTCTTTTTCATCTTTCGGTCGCTCGCGTTTGCCATCCGCCAATCGGCCACGGCGGCGGCGAAAATGGCGGCATCGACGGGCAACGCGCCCTCCACCGCCGCCAGCATCTCGCGCGCGGTCTCGACGCGCACCACCTCGGCGCCGTCGGGTGGCGGCACGGTGGCGGGGCCGGTGACGAACACCACCTCGGCCCCGAGAGCGACCAGCGCCCGAGCGATCGCCGTGCCCTGCGCGCCCGAGGAGCGGTTGGCGATGTAGCGCACGGGGTCGATGGGCTCGTGCGTGGGGCCGGACGTGACCAGCACGCGCCGCCCCTTGAGCGGGCCATCCGCCAGCGCCGCCGTGATCGCCGCGAGGATCTCGGGCACCTCGGCCATGCGGCCGGGGCCGTGCTCGCCGCAGGCCATGTCGCCCTCGTTGGGGCCGACAAATCCGATACCATCGGCGCGCAGCGTGGCAAGGTTGCGCTGCGTCGCGGGGTGCTGCCACATGCGCACATTCATCGCCGGGGCCAGCAGCACCGGCGTATCCGTGGCCAGAAGCAGCGTCGAGGCGAGATCATCCGCATGGCCTTGCGCCATCTTCGCCATCAGGTCGGCGGTCGCCGGGGCCACGACGATCAGATCGGCCGAGCGGCTCAGTTCGATATGTCCCATCTCGGCCTCGTCGGTCAGATCGAAGAGATCCGAGAATACCCTGCGGCCCGCCAGGGCCGACACGGAAAGCGGCGTCACGAATTGCGCGCCCGCGCGGGTCAGCACGGGCGTCACTGCATGGCCGCGTTCGCGCAGCCGACGGATCAGGTCGAGCGCCTTGTAGGCCGCGATGCCACCGCCGATGATCAGAAGGATACGTGACGCGCCAGGCATGAGCCTCTCCAACATATGCGCGGCGAGCCTAGGGCGTGCGAGGGGTCGGCGCAAGGGCCGCACCCGGCTCAGCGAAAGGCGGCGCAGGGATCGGGGCGCGCGACCGCCGGGGCCGAGAGCACCTGGTCAAAGCCGCCTTCAAGCGGCGCGTCGTCCTCGGTCTGGCCCAGCACGAAAACCTCCAGATCGGGGGCGACGCGGGCAAGGAAGGCGGGCACGCCCCAGTCGCGGCGCGCGTGGCCATTGCCGGTGATCACGGCGACCGGTCCGCCGGACTCGGCCATGGCCCGCACGGCCGCGCGGGCGAGGGTCGCGTCGCGCAGGCGCTGCACCGCGACCATGCCGGGCAGCATCTCGGTTGGCAGCGCGTCGCAATGGGCGGCCAGTTGCAGCGCCTCGCGGGCAGACTGTTCCTCGTGGGGTAGCGGTTCGGTCAGACCATAGGCGGCGGCGTCTTCGCCGAAGATCCGGGCGGGGCCATCTTCGAGAGCCGCGCGCGCCGCGTCGCGCGGCACGAGCGCGCCGTGAATGGCCGCCTCGGGCGCGGCGGAGAAGATCGGGTGATACATGGCAAAATCCGGCCAGCCACTTTCCGCCCAGCCTAGCGCCTTTTCCATGGCGTCGGGATCGGCGATCAGATCGGGGGTGATACGCGCCGCCTGTTGCGGGGTCAGCATCTCGAACACGATCGCAGCGGGTCCCATAGCGGCCACGCGCGCGGCCTGCTCGGCGTGATGGGCAGGGTTGTCATGCACCTCGCCCAGAATCACCACGTCCTGTGCAGGCGCCGGAAGGGCGGTCACGCAAAGGACAAGGGCGAGGGCAAGACGCATGCTCATGCGAGCAGGTTCTGCACCTCTCCGGCATGTCTTTCAAGATAGCGACGCATTTTCTGGAAGGCCACCGCCTCGATCTGGCGCACGCGCTCCTTCGAGAGGTTCAATTCCTCGCCGAGGCTTTCCAGTGTGCGCGGCACCTCGACAAGCTTGCGCTCGCGCACGATGAAACGTTCGCGCGCGGTGAGGTGCTGCATTGCCTCCGCCAGCCAGTCACGCAAGGCGCGGATGTCGTGATCACGTTCCACGATCTCGTCGCCGCGCGCGCCCTCGTCCTCGATCGTGTCGATCCATTCACGCCCGTCATCCTCGGTCGATTGGGTGGCGTTGAGCGAAAAATCCCCGCCCGAGAGCCGCCCCTCCATCATCTCCACATCCCGAAGCGGCACGCCGACCTCATGCGCGATCATCTCGCGCAACTGGTAGCCGTCAAGCGTCTCGCCATTGGCCATGGCCTCGCGTTCTATCTTTGCCTGAACGCGGCGCATGTTGAAAAAAAGCGACTTCTGCGAGGAGGTGGAGCCTGTGCGCACCATCGACCAATTGCGCATCACATAATCCTGAATGGATGCCTTGATCCACCAGACCGCATAGGTGGAGAACCGCACGCCGCGATCCGGGTCGAACTTGTCGGCGGCCTTCATCAGGCCCAGCCCCGCCTCCTGTATGAGGTCGTTCATCGGCGCGCCGTAACGGCGGAATTTCGAGGCCATGGAGATGGCCAGCCGCATATAGGCGGTGATCAGCCGGTGCAGCGCCGCCTCGTCGCGGTGATCGCGCCAGGCATAGGCAAGCGCGAGTTCGGTTTCCGCGTCCAGCATCTCCGCCTTCATCGCGTTGCGGGACATCGAACTTGTCTGCTGTGCATCGAGCGGCATGATTTCCCCCTGTTTGCGGATGCGCTCTTTCTGAGCCTTTCACATCTTGCTACGCAGGGGCGTTCACACCGGATCACAATTGAGGAGTTTTCAACTCATGTTGCCGCGTCTCTCGCTGGTTCTGGGCGGGGCTGCCTCGGGGAAGTCGGTCTTCGCCGAGGGGCTTGTGCTGCGCTCGGGGCGCGCGCCGGTCTATCTGGCGACGGCGGAGGCCCATGATGCCGAGATGCACGAGAAATTGCGCCGGCACCGCGCGCGGCGCGGCAGCGCGTGGCGGACCGTCGAGGCCCCGCGCGATCTTGCCCCGGCGCTTGGGGGGGGCACGGCGCGCGAGGTGGTGCTGATGGATTGCGCGACCATGTGGCTTTCCAATCATCTGCTGGCCGAGAGCGATCTGGCGAAGGCGGAGTCGGCGCTTTTTGCCGCGCTCGATGCCTGTCCCGCGCCGGTGGTGGTGGTCTCGAACGAGGTCGGGCTGTCGGTCGTGCCCGACAATGCCCTTGCTCGCCGGTTTCAGAACGCCCAGGGCGCGCTCAACCAGCGTCTGGCAGAGCGGGCGGGGCTGGTTGTCAACGTGATCGCGGGGCTGCCCATGGTGCTCAAGGGCGCGCTGCCATGAGCCGCTTTTTCTGGGTTCGTCACGGCCCGACCCATGCCCGCGCCATGGTCGGTTGGACCGACATTCCCGCCGATCTGAGCGATACCGCGCGGCTGGCGCGCCTCTCGGCGCATCTCCCGGAGGGGGCGCTTGTCGTCTCCTCGGACCTCAGCCGCGCACGCGCCACCGCAGAGGCCATCGCCGGGCCGCGTCCGCGCCTGTCCGACGAACCGGATCTGCGCGAAATCCATTTCGGGGCCTGGGAGATGCAGGGTTTTGACAGCGTGGCCGACCCCGCGCAGCTTCGCGCCTTCTGGGAGCGGCCCGGTGCCTTGCGCGCGCCGGGGGGCGAAAGTTGGGATGACCTCTCGGCGCGTGTCGGGCGCGCTGTGACGCGCCTTCGGGCTGCGCATCCGGGACGTGACATCGTGGCGGTCGCCCATATGGGCACGATCCTGACACAGGTGCAGGCCGCGCGGCGCCTGAGCGCCTACAAGGCGCTCGGGCAGGTCATCGACAACCTGTCGGTGACGGAATTGCATTGGCAGGATGACGGTTGGCGCGCCTTGGCGGTCAATCATTGTCCGTGAGCGGGCTGCGTCAGCGCCGCCCCTCGCGCAGCCAGCCGCCGATCAGGAAACCCGCCGTCAGCAGGAGCACGAGCCATGGCGGCAGGAGCGCCATCTGCCGCACGCTCGCGGTCTCGTAGGCACCGCGCGGGGTAAGGCCGATCCAGCCGCGTCCGGCGGCGGGACGGCCCGCGCGCACATCGCGGATGGCGGGAAGCCCGCCTTCGAGCGCCAGCGCGCCGCCATTGGTGGCCTCGATCACCGGGGCAAGGACCCGGTCGGTCGCCAGCGTGCGCTCGAACTCCACCGGGGCGGCAGGGCCAAGGCCGATCACCGCTTGCTGATCGCCGTTCTCCAGCCGGTAAAGGCCGATCTCGGCCCCTTCATACACGGTCTCGAAACGTCCCGGCTCGACCTCGTCAAGGGCGCGCGTCTCGACCGCGCCCGAGGGGGCGGTGATCGTCACCTCGGGCACATCGCCCGAAAGCGAGCGGCGGATGATGCGCATTTCCTGACCCGTGGCTTCGGCCCAGAGCGCCTCTTCCTCCAATTCCGGCTCTTTCATCATCCAATGAGCGAGGCGGCGCAACAATTCGAGCTGCGGCCCGCCCCCTTCGTAGCCGCGCCCCCAGAGCCAGGCCTGATCGGAGGTGAGCAGCGCCACGCGCCCTTCGCCGACCCGGTCAAGCAGCAGAAGCGGGCGCTCGCCCGCCCCCGACATGACCACATCGCCGCTCTCGGTGGCCTCCACCTCGATCTGGCGCAGCCAGCGGCCCCATTCGCCGCCGAACGCCTCTTCCAGACCCGCCGTGACCGGGTGCCGCCGCCCCAGATCGGTGACGCGCGGGCGATACCCTTCCTCGACCACGCGTGCGGTGGGGCGGCCGGGGACCATCGCCTCGAACGGGCCGCGCCAGATGCTCTCGGCTCCGGCGAAATCGGGCCCGGCCGCCAGAAGCACCGCGCCTCCCCCCTCGACATACTGGCGCACATTCTCGAGATAGACCGTCGGCAGGATGCCCCGGCGGCGGTAGCGGTCGAAGATGATCAGATCGAACTCGTCCACCTTGTCGAGGAACAATTCCCGCGTGGGAAAGGCGATGAGCGACAATTCCCGCACCGGCACGCCGTCCTGCTTTTCGGGCGGGCGCAGGATGGTGAAATGCACAAGGTCCACGGAACTGTCTGATTTCAGCAGGTTGCGCCAGGTCCGCGTGCCTGCATGGGGCTGGCCCGAGACGAGCAGCACGCGCAGCCGGTCGCGCACGCCGTTGATCTGCACCAGTGCGGTGTTGTTGCGGTCTGTCAACTCGCCTGTCGCCATGGGAGTCGAAAATTGCAGAACGTTGCGCCCGCCGCGCGGCAGGGTGAGCGGCAGCGTCATTTCCTGTCCCAGAGGCACCTCGAAACGGCGCGGTTCGGCCCCGTCAATGGCGATGTCGAGCGGCACCGAACGCACACCCTCTGGCGCGGCCCCGTCATCGGTGATCGTGAGGGTCAGTTGCACCTCCTCGCCCAGAATGGCGAAGGCGGGGGCGTTGTCGATGCGCAACCGGCGATCCCAGTCGCCCGCGCGGCCCGTGTGCAGCAAATGCAGCGGTGCGGGCATCTCGGGCGCGGCCTCGATATCGTGGACCTGCCCGTCAGAGAGCAGGATCGCGCCCGCGATGCGCCCGCGCGGCAATTCGGCCATGGCCTCCGCCAGTGCGCCCATGACGCGCGAGCCGCCATTCTCGGGCGCATCGCCCACGGTGACGCGCCGGATCTCGGTATTCTCGCGCGCGGCGAGGCGCGCGGCAAGCGCCTCGGCGGCGGACTCCGTGTCCCCGGCGCGGGCGGCAAGGTGCTGGCTTGCGCTCTGGTCTTCGACCAGCAGGACGATATCCGAAAGCGGCGTGCGCTCCTCCTGCCGGTAGGCCGGACCGGACAGCGCGCCGATGATCACCACGGCCGCCAATGCCCGCAGCGCCCAGCCCGCCAGCCCGCGCCATGCTGCAAGCACCAAACCGGCCACCGCCACCGCGCCGAGCGCGCCAATCAGCCAGAGCGGCAGGAGCGGATCAAAGACGACGGTGCCGGTCATTGCCCCAGCCTTTCCAGAAGCGCGGGCACATGGACCTGATCGGATTTGTAATTGCCGGTCAGCACATGCATCACCAGATTGACGCCGAAGCGATAGGCCATTTCGCGCTGCCGCTCGCCTGCATAGCCGCGCCCGACCGGAAAGAGCGGATCGCCGCTCTCGTTCACCGCCCAGGCGGCGGCCCAGTCATTGCCGCCGATCACCACCGGCGTGACCCCGTCATTGAGGTTGCGAAACGGCATCCCCTCGATGCGCTCGGCATCGGGGGGTGCGGCCTCGACCCAGACGGCGCGGCCCATGTGGCGGCCCGGAAAATCGCCCAGCAGGTAGAAGGTGCGGGTGAGGACGTGATCCTCGGGCACCGGTTCCAGCGGTGGAATGTCAAGCGGCGCGGCCAGCCGTTGCAGCCGCGCACCATTGGGCGAGGCGGCACCGAAACCGGCGATATCGGCGTCGCGCGTGTCAAAGAGGATCATCCCCCCCGAGCGGAGATAGGCGTTGAGCCGGGCATAGGCCTCGGCCGAAGGGAGCGGCTGATTGGCGGTCACCGGCCAGTAGAGCATTGGGAAAAACGCCAGTTCGTCGCGTTCGAGATCGACGCCAAGCGGGTCTGCCGGTTCAACCGATGTGCGAAACCCCAGCACCCGCCCCAAGCCGCGAAGGCCCGCGCGCGCGGTGTCGTCGACCACGCGGTCCCCGGTCAGGACATGGGCGAGGACAACTTCGGCGGTGGCCTCCATGGCGCGGGCGTCATCCTGAGCGCGGGCGTCCTGCGGCAAGGCCAGGGCAAGTGCGATGAGCGCGGTTGCCCCCGCGCGCCAGAGCCTGCCCGACAGCGCCAGCGCGGCGAGAATATCGGCCGTCATCAGCAAGATCGCCGTTGCCAGAAGCCAGCCACCAAGCGGCGTTTCCGGCGCGCGCTCCAGCCCCTCGACGGGGATGCGCGCGGGCCAGGTCGAGGGGGCGATCATGGTCTCGGGCGTGATCACGTTGCGTGCCACGCGCCGCTCCGGCCCGTCGTAAAGCCCCGGCAGCAGGTCGGGGCCAAGGGACGCGTCAAGCAGCCGTTCGCCCGGCACGCCTGCGCGCGTGCCCGCCTCGGTCATGCGCCCGAACCCGTCGAGCACATGCACCGGCTGCCATGTGGTGCCTGCCAGCTCAGAGCCATCGGGCGGCGCGCTGACCGAGGAAATCGCCAGCCGCTCCAGCATCTGGACGAAAAGACCCGAGAGCGGCAGCGACGACCATTCGGCGTTGGCGGTGACGTGGAAAAGCACGACCTGACCGCCACCGATGCGCTTGCGCGTGACCAGCGGCGTGCCGTCGGTCAGTTGCGCGATGACGCGCTCGGCCAGGGTGGGATCAGGCTGCGCCATGACCTGCGCATTAACGGCCACGTCGCCGGGGATGTCGAGGCCCTGAAACGGGCTGCCTTCGGGGAAGGGGGCGAGCGACTTGGGTTCGCCCCAGCTCATCGCGCCGCCCACGGTGCGCCCACCTGCACGCAGCCGCACCGGCATCAGCGGATGCTCGGTGCTGCGCGATACGTCGCTCGCGGCCAGGCGCGGACCGGCAAAGCGCAACAGCATCCCGCCGCCTTCGACCCAGTCGAGCAAAGCGGCCTCCTCGGCCTCGGAAAGCGTGGCCACATCGGCGAGAACGATGGCGTCGGGATTGGCGGGCAGGATGTCGAGAAGTCCGCCATCGAGCAGATCGGCCGTCGGCACCAGCGCCTGACGCAGGTAATGCAGCGGCGACAGAAGCTCCAGCCCCTCGCGGTCCTCGCGCCCCGCGACCAGCGCCACCTCGCGGCGTTTGAGCCCGTCATCGGTCAGGCTCACGGCCCCGGCATGGCGCGCGCCGGCGATCTCGAAGCGGGTGATGCGCGCGCGCAGCTCGGGCGGTAGCGACAGCGCGCCGGTGGCCTCGGGCGCGCCCTCGGCAAAGGTCAGGGGCAGCGCGGCCAGCACCCGCTCCGCGCCCGAGGGGTCGCGGCCATGCGCGGTGACGGTGATCTCGCGCGGTGCGCCCGGTCGGGCGCGATACGCGGTCACGTCCACCTGGCCGTCGCGCAGCACGGACGGGGAAAGGGCCATGAGCGGGCGCGCGCTCTCGTGCACGGTGACGGGGCCGCGAGCCTCGAGCGCGGCAAGGAGCGGCGCGCGCGCCTCGCGGGCCAGCCCGTCAGAGAACCAGCGGGTTTCGAACCCGCCCTCCGGAAGCATCGCCGTCGCCTCGGCATAGGTTTCAGGCCGGGCGGTCCAAGGCTCGGGGACAAGACCCGGCAGGCGCGTGCGGATCGCTTGCGCCGCCTGAAACACCGGTGCCTCGGGCGCGCTCAGCCGCAGAAGGGCGGCGGTGCGCCCGTCGCGCGCGGCCTCGGCCAGAAGCCCGTCGATCACGCCGCGCTGCGCTTGCCAGTCGCGCGCAGCGGCCCAACTGTCCTCGACCACGATCAAGAGCGGGCCGCGCGTTGCCGCCTCGCTCGCGTCGCGGGGGTTGAGCACCGGCCCGGCCAGCCCGATGATGGCCGCGGCCACCGCCAGCATCCGCAAGAGCAACAGCCACCACGGCGTGCGGTCGCTGGTGCTGTCCTCGTCCTTGAGACCCAGAAGCAGGGCCACACCCGGAAAGCGCCGCCGCACCGGGGCGGGCGGCACGGCGCGCAGGATGATCCACAGCACCGGCAGCGCCAAGAGCGCCCACAGCAGCCAGGGTGTTGCAAAGCCGATGGCACCAACGGTCATGCGCGGCCTCCCTCGGACATGGCGCGGAAAAGCCACAAGAGGGCCGATTGCGCACTGGTGTCGGTGTGGTGGCAGCCATGGGTCCAGCCGGTTGCCGCCGCGAGGCGGGCCAGCTCATCCTTGCGCGCGGCGAGCCGTTCCAGATAGCGCGGGCGCAGGTCGGCAGCCTTGAGCGTCTCATGGCGCAGCCCGCCGCCCATGCTCTCGAAGATGGTGCGCCCGCGATAAGGAAACGCCTCTTCCGCCGGGTCGAGCACCTGGCACAGCACGCCGCGCACGCCACGATCCGCCGCCGCCGTCAGCGCCGCGCGCACCGGTGCCGGATCGCCGAGAAAATCGGAGATGAGCAGCGCGCGGCCATGGGGCACCAGCCCGCTCATGTCCGGGCTCGCATACTCCGCATCGCTGTCCTGGGTCAGCGCCTCGCAGAGCCGGGCGATCTGTGCCCCACCGCGCCGGGGCGGCAGCGCGCCCCCGGTGAGGCCCACCCGCTCGCCGCCCCGATCCAGAAGCAGCGCGATGGCCAGCGCCAGAAGGCGCGCGCGATCGGCCTTTTCCGGCAGGGCGGCCTCGGAGGCAAAGCGCATCGAGGCGGCGGGATCGACCCAGAGCATCACGCTTTGCGCCACCTGCCATTCGCGCTGGCGGACGAATTGCGTGTCCGAGCGGGCCGAGCGCCGCCAGTCGATCATGGTGCGGCTGTCGCCGGCCTGCACCGGGCGGTATTGCCAGAAATCGTCGCCCGCGCCCGCCCGTCTGCGCCCGTGCTCGCCCATGAGCACGGTGCGCGCCAGCCGTTCGGCGCGTGCCAGCAGTGGCGGCAGGCGGGCGGCTTCGGCCTCGGCGCGGGGACGCAGGGAAGGGACGGTGGATGCCATGTCAGGCGGCGGCCTGCATCTGCGTCGTGTTCTCGACCAGCCGCGCGATGAGGGCGGGCAGGCTCTCGCCCCGCGCGCGGGCCGCGAAGTTGAGCGCCATCCGATGCCCGAGCACCGGCTGCGCCATGGCGGCCACGTCGCTGGCATCGGGCGCAAGACGGCCCTGCAACATCGCCCGCGCCCGCACCGTGAGCATCAGCGCCTGCGCCGCGCGTGGTCCCGGCCCCCAGGCCACGCTTTCGCGCACCAGGTCCGAGGCGCTGGCGTCCTCGGGGCGGCCCGCGCGCACCAGGTCGAGGATCATTTCCATGATCTTTTCGCCCACGGGCATCCGCCGCAGCATCGCCTGCGCGGCGATCAACTCCTCCGGTGTCAGCACCTCATGTGCCTCGTCTTCCTCGGCCCCGGTCGTGGCCAGAAGGATCGCGCGCTCGGTGTCGCGGTCGGGGTAGGGCACCTCGATCTGCACAAGGAAGCGGTCAAGCTGCGCCTCGGGCAAGGGATAGGTGCCCTCCTGCTCGATCGGGTTCTGGGTGGCGAGCACATGGAAGGGCGGCGAAAGCGGGCGCGTCGCGCCCGCGACGGTCACGCGGCGCTCCTGCATCGCCTGCAAGAGCGCGGATTGGGTGCGCGGGCTGGCGCGGTTGATCTCGTCGGCCATCAGCAACTGACAGAAGATCGGGCCTTCGATGAACTTGAACGCGCGGCTGCCATCGGCGGCGGTTTCCAGCACCTCGGAGCCGAGAATATCGGCGGGCATGAGATCGGGGGTGAACTGCACCCGGTTCGTGGCCAGCCCCATGACGGTGCCGAGCGTCTCCACCAGCCGGGTCTTGCCGAGGCCGGGCAGGCCGATCAAAAGACCGTGCCCGCCGCACAGCAGCGCCGAGAGCGCCAGATCGACAACCCGCTCCTGGCCGATGAAACGCCGCGTGATCGAGGCCCGCGCGCGGGCCAGCTTTTCCTCCAGCGCCTCAAGACCGGCCAGAAGTTCGGTATCCTCGGTCATGGCAAAACTCCCGTCAGACCTATATCCTATCCGAGGAATGTATCGCCTTAAACGGAAATGGCAAAAGCAATGAGTGCAAGATCCGTCACATCGCCGTCACCCGAGGGTATTGCCGCCTCTGCGCGCGCCGCCGTCAAGGGGCGGGGCCTGCCGCCCGTGCATCTGTGGAATCCGCCGTTTTGTGGCGATCTGGACATGCGGATTGCGCGGGACGGGACCTGGTTCTACCTTGGCACGCCGATCGGGCGGCCCGAACTGGTGCGGCTTTTCTCCACGATCCTGCGCAAGGACGGTGACAATTATTTTCTCGTCACGCCGGTGGAAAAGGTCGGAATCACCGTGGATGACGCGCCGTTCGTCGCTGTGGATGTCGAGGCGGCGGGGCAGGGGCGTGATCAGGTGCTGCGATTCGAGA
Source organism: Alphaproteobacteria bacterium HGW-Alphaproteobacteria-1 (assembly GCA_002842985.1). Classification (GTDB taxonomy): domain Bacteria; phylum Pseudomonadota; class Alphaproteobacteria; order Rhodobacterales; family Rhodobacteraceae; genus Roseovarius. The sequence continues at coordinate 143,184 of PHEQ01000002.1, read as the reverse complement.
CCAATGTGGGCGATCATGTGAGCGCTGGGCCCGAGCATCCGATACGGGTGGAGCGTGACCCTGAAACCGGCGAGCCCGCGCCCTATGTGCTGGTGCGCGCGAACCTCGAGGCGCTGATCGACCGCAAGAGCTTTTACCGGCTGGTCGAGATCGGCGCGCGGTTTGAGGGCTGGTTCGGCCTCTGGTCGGGTGGCACTTTTTTCCCGGTCATCCCGGAGGCGGAATTGCCCTGATCGGTCATCCCGGCGCAGGCGGGTAGCTTCTGGCGGCACGAGACCCTCGGGGCAAGCCCGAGGGTGACGCCGTGTCGCGTTGCCGCCGGAGCGGCTTACACGCTCATGCAGATGTATTTCATCTCGAGAAACTCGTCGATGCCGTGATGGCTGCCCTCGCGGCCGAGGCCCGATTGCTTGACCCCGCCGAAGGGTGCCACCTCGGTCGAGATGATGCCGGTATTGACGCCCACGATCCCGTATTCAAGCGCCTCGGCGACCTTGTAGACGCGGCTCAGGTCGCTTGCATAGAAATAGGAGGCGAGGCCAAAGATCGTGTCATTGGCCATGGCGATCACGTCATCGACGGTCTCGAAGCGGAACAGCGGCGCGAGGGGGCCGAAGGTCTCGTCGGTGGCGACAAGCATCTCTTGTGTCACGCCCGTGAGGATCGTGGGCGGCAGGAAATGGCCCTGCCCCTGAACCGGCGTGCCGCCGCCCATCACCACCGTCGCCCCCTTGGCGGTGGCGTCGGCGACATGTTCCTGCACCTTCACGATGGCATCGGCATTGATCAGCGGCCCGAGCGTCGTGCCCTCATCGAACCCGTCCCCCATGCGCAGCTTTTCCACCGCGACCTTGAGCTTGGCGGCAAACGCGTCATAGACGCCCGATTGCACGTAGATGCGGTTGGCGCAGACGCAGGTCTGCCCGTTGTTGCGGAACTTGCACAGGATCGCGCCCTCGACCGCCGCATCGAGATCGGCGTCATCAAAGACGATAAAGGGCGCATTGCCGCCCAGTTCCATCGAGCATTTCATTACCTGATCGGCGGCCTGCCGGAGCAGGATGCGCCCCACCTCGGTCGAGCCGGTGAAGGTCAGCTTGCGCACACCGGGGTTTTCGCAGAATTCGCGGCCCACCTCGGAGGATCGCGACGAGGGCACGACGTTGAACACGCCCGCAGGGATGCCCGCACGCTCGGCCAGAACGCCCAGAACGGTGGCCGACAGCGGCGTCTCAGACGCGGGTCGCCCGATAAAGGCGCAACCGGCAGCAAGCGCGGGCGCGGCCTTGCGCGTGATCATGGCGTTGGGAAAGTTCCACGGCGTAATCGAGGCGGCAACGCCGATGGGCTGCTTGATCACGGTGATGCGCTTGTCGCGCTGGTGGCCGGGGATGGTCTCGCCATAGATGCGCTTGGCCTCTTCGGCGAAAAATTCCACGAACGAAGCCCCATAGGCGATCTCGCCCTTGGCTTCGGCCAGCGGCTTGCCCTGTTCGGCCGTCAGGATCACGCCCAGATCGTGCTGATTCTCCATCATCAGGTCGAACCACTTGCGCAACACGGCGGCACGCTCCTTGCCGGTCCATTGCGCCCACTCCTTCTGCGCGGCCTCGGCGGTGGCGATGGCATGGGCCACCTGTGCGCGGCTGAGATCGGCCACATGGGCGATCACGTCACCGCGCGCAGGGTTGGTTACCTCGAATGTGCCATTGTCGCCATCCACCCATTGCCCGCCCACATAGGCACGTTCTGCGAGAAGGCTGGGATCCTTGAGCATGGATTTCAGATCGGTCGTGGTCATGGCGTCTTCCTCCGTCAGGTCTTTTGGTCTCGCGGAGACAGACCAGCTTGCGGTAGGAATGTCTAGGCCCAGAGGAGGGGAAGCGAATGGCGGAACTGGACGACGATTACGCGAATGTGCCGTATATTCCGGGAGGCGCGCAGTATCCGGCGCGCTGGAGCGTGGCGGCGGAGGCGTTTCGTGCGCGCATCGGCGCGCGGGCAGAGCTTGGCCTGCCCTACGGCGAGGGCGCGCGGCAGGTGTTCGACCTTTTCCATCCGGCGGGAGAGGCGCGGGGGCTGTGCATCTTCGTGCATGGCGGCTACTGGCTGAAATTCGACCGCTCGCTCTGGTCGCATCTGGCGGCGGGACCGCTGGCAAAGGGCTGGGCGGTGGCCATGCCGTCCTACGATCTGTGCCCGGAGGTGCGCATCGCCGACATCACCCGGCAGATCGCGCAGGCCGTCACGGCGGCGGCGGGGCGCGTGGCGGGGCCGGTTGCCCTTGCCGGTCACTCGGCGGGCGGGCATCTGGTGGCGCGCATGGCGGTGCCGGGGGTGCTGCCATCGGGGGTGGCGGCGCGCCTCTCGCATGTCATGCCGATCTCGCCCGTGTCGGACCTGCGGCCCTTGTTGCAGACCTCGATGAATGCCGATTTCGGTCTTGATTTGGCGGGCGCCGAGGCGGAAAGCCCGGTGCTGATGCGGCCCATGGCCGTGCCGGTCACGGTCTGGGTGGGCGGGGACGAACGCCCCGTCTTTCTCGATCAGGCGCGGTGGCTGGCCAAGGCATGGAGCGCGCCGCTCGAGATTGTGCAAGGCGAGCACCATTTCAACGTCATCGAGCCGCTGGCCGATCCGGCAAGCGCCATGGTGGCGCGGCTTCTGGACTGAGGGCCGCGCACGGGACGTTCAGGATTTGGCAAGACCTAGCCCGGAATTTGGGCGCGTCCAAGTGATGCCCTGAACCCGGAGTGCCCCGATGCAAGATCAGTCCCCGCGCCTTGCGCTGCCCTTCATCCTGCCCTCGCAGGCACAAAAACACGTCACCCATAACGAGGCGCTGAGCCGTCTCGACATGGCCGTGCAACTGGCCGTGGAGGGGATCGACGCCGCCACGCCCCCGGCCCTGCCCGAAGAGGGGCAGGTCTGGGCGCTGGGATCTGCGCCCACGGGCGGTTGGGCCGGGCAGGCGGGAATGCTTGCGGGGTTCCTGAACGGGGCCTGGCTTTTCATGGCGCCGGGCGAGGGGTGGCTTGCCCTCGACAAGAGCGATGGGCGGCTTTTCCGGCGCGCGGGTGGTGACTGGGTGGCGATTGCGCCGCCCGTGCTCGACAATCTCGACGGGTTGGGGATCAACGCGAGCCATGATTCCGTGAACCGGTTGGCGGTCTCGGCCCCGGCGACGCTGTTCAACCACGAGGGTGGTGGCCATCAACTCAAGATCAACAAGGCGGCGGCGAGCGATACGGCAAGCCTGCTGTTCCAGACCGGCTTTGGCGGGCGCGCCGAGATGGGCACGAGCGGGAGCGACGATTTCGCCATCAAGGTAAGCGCCGATGGCGGAAGCTGGAGCACGGCGCTGCGCCTTGACGCGGCAAGCGGGCTGGCAAGCGGCGCGGCGGTGCAGGTGGCTGCGGCGGATGCCACGCCTGGGCGGCTCTTGCGCACGGGGGCGTTCGGCTGGGGGCAGGCTGGGGCGCAGGCCGCCCCTGTGATGGCCGATCTCGACGATCCCGCGCAGCCCTCCGGCAGCTACGCGGTGAGTGTGGCCACGCAGGGTGCGCGCCCCGCCGGGGCGGGGGCGGGCGGCTGTCTCGTGCTGCGGCAGGGGGCGGGCGATCTGGCGCAGGTGTTTTTCGGCGCGGGCGGCGATGTGCTGGCATTCCGGCTGCGGGCGGGCGGTGTCTGGGGGGCATGGCAGGCGCTTCATGGCGGGCACAACGTCAGCCGGGTGAGCGGGCCTATGGGCGAGGTCGTGCGCACGCCGGACGGCACGCAGGTCTGCCAGCATGTGCTTGTGCTCGACGCGCCGAACGTGGCGGCGGGTGCGCTTTTTGCGGGCGGGGCCGAGACGGTGTGGACCTATCCCGCCGCCTTTGCCCCCGGCACGCGCCCGACCCTGAGCGCAAGCGCGACAACAGCGGCGGCGCTCTGGGTCACGGCGCGCGCGGGCGATGCCACCTCGGGTGCGCTGCGCGCCATGGCGGCGCAGGCGCAGGGCAGTGCGCCCGAGGTGGTGGTCACGGCTGTGGGACGCTGGGCCTGAGGCCCGCGCGCGCCGCTCACTTGTCGCGGAACTGCGCCTGACGCTTTTCGGCGAAGGCGGCCATGCCCTCTTTCTGGTCCTCGGTGGCAAAGAGCGAGTGGAACACGCGCCGCTCGAACAGCAGCCCCTCGCGGAGGGTGGTCTCGAACGAGCGGTTCACCGCCTCCTTCGCGGCCATGACGGTCACTTGCGATTTTTCGGCGATCTTGTGAGCCGCCGACATCGCCTCTTCCATGAGCTTTTTCGCAGGCACCACACGGCTCACCAGACCGGCGCGTTCGGCTTCCTCGGCATCCATGAAACGCCCCGTGAGGTTCATGTCCATGGCCTTGGCCTTGCCCACGGCGCGGGTCAGGCGCTGTGTGCCGCCAAGCCCCGCGATCACGCCAAGGTTGATTTCCGGCTGGCCGAACTTGGCCGTGTCCGAGCAGATGATGAAATCGCACATCATCGCCAGTTCGCACCCCCCGCCAAGCGCATAGCCCGACACGGCCGCGATGATCGGCTTGCGGATGCGGGTGATGGCGTCGCTGTCGGCGGTGAAGAGGTCCTCGGTGAAGACATCGACAAAGCTTTTCGTGCTCATCATCTTGATGTCGGCCCCGGCGGCAAAGGCCTTTTCCGAACCGGTCAGCACGATGCAACGCACCTTGTCGTTGTCCTGCGCCTCGGCCAGCGCCCCGGAAAGTTCCGACATCAACTGATCGTTGAGCGCGTTGAGCGCGTCTGGGCGGTTGAGTTTGATGAGGGCGACGTGGTCTTCTATTTCGACGATGATCGTCTCATAGGCCATGAATTCAGCTTTCCTTGGTTTCGCTCGGCCCAAGTCATTACCATGTCGGGGCTGCCTTTCAACCTATCTTTGACAGCGCGGGCAATGGAAGCTTGATCGGGCGGATTGCACGAGGCGGGCGATCCGGCCGTCGCAGCCGGGTTTGCGACAGGGCGCGCCCTCGCGTCCGTAGACGTCAAAAGCGTGCTGGAAATAGCCAAGCTCGCCATCGGCCTGCCGGTAGTCGCGCAAGGACGAGCCGCCCGCGGCAATCGCCTCGGTCAGCACGGCGCGAATGGCACCGGTGAGCCGCGCGATGCGCCGAGGTCCAAGACTGCCCGCCAGACGGCGCGGCGAGATCCCTGCGCGAAAAAGCGCCTCGCAGACATAGATATTGCCCAGTCCCGCCACGATCCGCTGATCCAGAAGCGCCGCCTTGATGGGCGTGCGCCGTCCGGCGAGGGCGGCGGCGAGATGGGCCTCGTGAAACCCGTTGCCAAGCGGCTCCGGCCCGAGTTTCGCCAGCAGCGGATGGGTCCCTGCACTGTGCGTCGCCATCAGGTCCATCGCGCCGAAACGGCGCGGGTCGTTGAAGGTGATGCGCGCGCCGCTGGTCATGTCGATGACGACATGGTCGTGTTTCTCGGGGGCGGGATGGTCATGCACGAACCGTCCGACAGGGGCGCCCGACACCAGCATCCGCCCCGACATGCCCAGGTGGATCAGCAGCGTTTCGCCCCGGTCGAGATCCGCCAGCAGATATTTCGAGCGCCGCCGCAGCGCCAGCACCCGTGCGCCCGACAGCCGCGCGGCCATGTCGGGTGGAAAGGGCCAGCGCAGATCGGGGCGGTTCACCTGCGCGCGCGCGATCACCTGCCCCTCCATGACGGGGGCAAGGCCACATCGCACGGTTTCGACCTCTGGCAATTCGGGCATGACGGACCTCGGCGCGCGCAAGCGGCGCATTGTAACCCCCGGTGAGCGACCTATAAGAAAGGCGGGACCAGAGATGAGCAAGCCCCGGAGTGCGGCATGAGCGAGAAAACCACCCATTTCGGATTTCAGGACGTCCCCGAATCGGAGAAGGCGGGGCGCGTGCGCGGCGTCTTTGGCTCGGTCGCGTCGAAATACGATGTGATGAACGACGCGATGAGTTTCGGCATCCACCGCATCTGGAAGGATGCGATGATGGATTGGCTGGCCCCGCGCGCCGGTCAGCGGCTTCTGGATGTGGCGGGCGGCACCGGCGATATCGCCTTTCGGTTCCTGAAACGCGCGGGGCGCGGTCATGCCACGGTGCTCGATCTGACCGAGCCGATGCTGGTCGAGGGGCAGAAGCGCGCCGAGGCCGAGGCGCTGGCGGATAGTCTCGACTGGGTGGTGGGCGATGCAATGGCGCTGCCCTTCGAGGATAACAGTTTCGACGTCTACACGATCAGTTTCGGCATCCGCAACGTGACCCGCCCGCAAGAGGCGCTAAACGAGGCGTTCCGCGTGCTGCGTCCCGGCGGGCGGCTGATGGTGCTGGAATTCAGCCAGATTCCGAACGATCTGATGCAAAAGGTCTATGACCTTTATTCCTTCAACATCATCCCGCGTCTGGGGCAGATGATCGCCAATGATCGCGACAGCTATCAGTATCTGGTCGAATCGATTCGCAAGTTCCCGGACCAGGAGACGTTTCTGGGCATGGTCCGGCAGGCGGGCTTCGAGAACGCCAAATTCCGCAATCTTTCCATGGGTATCGCCTGCCTGCATTCGGGGTGGAAGATTTGAGGGGACCGCATAATCTCATCCGTTTGATCCGCACGGGCGCCACGCTGGAACGCACCGGTGCGATGGGCCTCATCATGGCGGCGTTCGAGGCCCCGCCACTGGTGCGCGCGACCATGCGCGCGCTGGCCTGGCCGTTTCAATGGCTGGGCGACCGGGGCGATCCGTCCATGCCGCCCGCCGTGCGCGCGCTGACGGCGCTGGGGCCCGCCTATATCAAGTTCGGCCAGATCCTCAGCACACGCCCCGATCTGGTGGGTGAGGATCTCGCGGCGCAATTGCGCGTGCTTCAGGACAAGCTACCCCCCTTTCCGGTCGAGGTGGCGCAACTGGCCGTCGCGCAAGAGCTTGGTCGCGCGGTGGCCGAGGTCTTCGATGACTTCAGCCCCCCGGTGGCGGCGGCCTCCATCGCGCAGGTGCACAAAGCGCGGCTGCGCGAGACCGGCGAGGCGGTGGCGGTCAAGGTGCTGCGCCCCGGCATCGAGCGCGCCTTTCGCCGCGATATCGACGCGTTTTATTTTGCCGCGCGCATGGTCGAGCTGCTTGCGCCGTCCGCGCGCCGGTTGCGACCCACGGATGTGATCGCCCATTTCGAAGGCGTGGTCATGGGCGAGCTTGACCTGCGGCTTGAAGCCTCCTCTGCCTCTGAATTCGCGGCCAATACCGAGGGCGACGAGGGCTTTCAACTGCCCCGCGTGCATTGGCACCTGTCCTCGCGCCGCGTGATGACGATGGCATGGGCCGATGGTGCGCCCATGGGCGACAATGCCGCCATCGATGCGGCAGGGCATGACCGGGTGGCGCTTGGGGCGCGGGTGCTGCAACTCTTTCTCAGTCATGCGCTGCGCGACGGCTATTTCCACGCCGACATGCATCAGGGCAATCTCAAGGTGGCCGCGAATGGCGACATCATCGCCTATGATTTCGGGATCATGGGCCATATCGACGAATATACCCGGCGCGTCTATGCCGAGATCCTTTACGGGTTCATCAAGCGCGATTACCGGCGCGTGGCGGAGGTGCATTTCGAGGCGGGATATGTGCCGGGCGACCGGGATGTGGACGCGTTCGCGCGCGCACTGCGCGCCGTGGGCGAGCCGATCTTCGGCATGGATGCAAGCCGCATCTCGATGGGCAGCCTGCTCAGCTATCTTTTTGAAGTGACAGAGCGTTTCGGAATGGAGACGCGGACGGAACTGATCCTGCTTCAACGCACGATGGTGGTGGTGGAGGGGGTCGCGCGCTCGCTCGATCCGCAAATCAACATCTGGCAGGTGGCCCGTCCCGTGGTCGAGGATTACATCCGCCACGCCATGGGTCCGCGCGCGGCGCTGCGCGATCTGGGGCGCACCGCGATGGTGCTGTCGCGCTACGGTCCGCGCCTGCCGGGACTGCTCGAGGCGGCCTTGATCCGGCAGGCGCATCCGCCCGCGCCGCCGTCGGCGCGGCATTGGCCCGGGCGGCTGCTGTGGTCCGGGGCGGGGGCGGTGGTGGGCGGTGCCGTAGTGGCCCTTGGGCTGGCGCTGTTCTGACACGTTTCGGTTTCTCCTGGAAACGCCGAGACGACTTGACTCTCTGATTTGGCGCAATTTCGAACCGACAAAGTCTATCAGACTTTTCAGAAATCGCTTTGGGTGAGAGGTCACAGCGCGGGCGGACGCAGGCCGAGCACGTCCGATGCATCCACGGCTTGTCCGGTTTCCAGAACCAGCCGCACCGCGCCGCCGTCCAGACGCGCCTCGTCGATCCGGGCGTGAAGATGCACCTCGTGGCGCGCGATCGTCTCTCCCTGCGCCAGCGAATGCGCCGTCACCCGATAGGTGCCCGACGCCAGCGGCAGGCCGAGCGAATCGCGCCCCTCCCAGAGAACCGGGCCGCTTTGCGGTGCGATCGGCATACGCTGAATGATCACACCCTGCTCGTTCGTCACGATCAACTCTGCCGCATCGGCCCCCCGCGCGACAGTCGCGCTGAGCGACACAGGCGCACCGGCAAAGCGCACCGGGCCGGCGACCTCCGCCTCGAGCCCGATCCAGCCCGCAAGCTGCCCCATGCCAAGCGTGGCCATCTGCGCGCCAAGGCCGGACAGCAGGTCATTGGTGAGCACCTGCTGTTCGACCGACGAGAAGGTTGCCAGTTGAACCGCGAAATCCGCCGAGTCGATAGGGTTGAGCGGGTCCTGATTGCGCATCTGGGTGGTCAGCATCTTGAGAAAGGTCTCGAAATCCGAACTGAGCGCGCCGCTGCGGGCGGCGGCGGGCGAGGGGGGGGCGGGGGGCAGCGTCGGTGCAAGGCCGGTCAGGGGTTCCATATGCGCTCCTTTCGGTGAGGCATTGATGTGGGGGCCATCGGTTCAGAGCCGGATATCGAGCCGGTCGCCCAGCATGACCAGCATGGGTGGCGGTATGTCCGGGGTGTTTGCCGCAGGCGTTTCGAGGGTTGGCGCGGTCACCGGCGCGCGCGCCTCCCTGTCCCGCGCGCCGCCCCCGTCTTGCGAGAAAACGATCTGCGCGCCGTCATATCCTGTTTCCTTGAGGTCGTTCGTGAGCGTCTCGATGTTGCGGCGCAAAAGCTCCATCGTCTCGGTGCGCTCGGCACTCACCATGACGATCAGCACGCCGTCCGTCGTGGCAAGGTGAAGCCGCACGCGGCCCAGTTCTGCGGGGTTGAGGGCGACCTCGGTGGTTTTTTGCCCGTCCACAGACGCCCGCGAGATTGCGGCAACGATCTGCGTCGTGGTCTGGCTCGCGTTCTGCGGCGGCGCGAAGTGTGTAAACGCGGAGGTTGTGCCGCGAAGCGCCGACGAGGTTGTTTCAGTCGCCGCAAGGCGCAGGGTGCCGTCCGGCTCCGGCTCGGCGAAGGGCATGAGGTCGGCTGCGGGTTCTGCGGTGCGGTTCCCGGCCGGGTTGACAAAGGTGCCGAAGGGCGCGGCAGACGGTGTGACAGTGCCCGTGACCGGCGCGGCGGTTTTGCTCGATTTGTCCCGCGCGTCCGATGGCGTGATCGCGCCGTCCGCCTGCTCAAAACGCACCGGGAATGAGAATGCGGCCTCGATGGCCGAGGGGGCCGGCGCCGCCCTTGCCGCAAGGCGAGGCCCTTCATCGGGCGGCACAATGTCGGCGCTCCGGATCTTTTCGGTTGCGCCCTGCGGTTCCGGGGCGACGGCCGCCGCCAAGAGCCTCTGTGGAGCGGCCAGGGACCCTGGCTTTGGTGCCGCGACCTGCACAGGGTCCACGCGATCGGACCCTGTCCCGTGATGGCCGTGCAGGTTTGTGGCGCGGTCTTGCAGGCGCTCCGTTGTCAAGACGCCTCGGTCAGATACCCGATAGGGTGCCGTGTGCGTCGGGTCCGTCGGAATTTTCGCGTCGGACGCTGTTGCCGCCTGGCCGTCGGGCAGGACGCTCAGGCGTGGGCCGTGCAGGTCCCCGGCAAGCCCCGCGTGTGGCGCGGTTGGCAAGACATCTTGCTCCGCCGTCAGCGGCTTCGTCGGTCGCATCGCCCCGCGTCCGACAAACGCGATGTGGTCTGTTTCGGTGTCCTGATCGGCGCCCTCGGCCCCTTGTCCGATCCGGCCCTCCGCCGTCCCGGAATGCGGTGTCGGCGGTGCGGTCGGATCTGTGAAACTGCCGGTCGTGGACGATTCGGCGCCCTCGGGCGGCACGCTCTGCGGCTCTTGTGGACCAACCGGGTTGACCTCCTCGGACACGGAGGGCCGCTCCGTCACCATGAAGGCGGAAAATCCTTGTTCCGTCGTGATCGACGAGGCGTCGCGCCGCACAACAGGCAGCGCAGTCTGTGTTTCGGAAACGATCATCATGCAGGCGGCCCGATCCGGTTCAACGTCCCGCAAAGATATCCGCAAGCCGGTTACCAGTTCTTTACGGCTTTGCGGTTTCCTTGGATGAAATTCCAACAATTCGAGGTATCCCGGTGATAGACCCGATTTCCCCCCCGATCCCGAGCGCGGTGATGGAGCGTCATCCGCACATTCAGCGCGCCGCCGAGGCACTCGAGGCCAGTTTTCTGGCGGAAATGCTCAAGTTTTCCGGACTTGGCGAACAGACCAACAGCTTCAGCGGCAGCGCGGGCGAGGCGCAATTCGCCTCGTTCCACCGTGAGGCGCTGGCGCAGGCGATTGCCCGCAGGGGTGGTCTTGGCCTCGCCGGGATGATTGCGGCCTCGTTGCGGGAGCGCAGCCATGACGAATGACACCGACAGGCAACTGATTCGCGACGCCGAGGCGCTTCTGGAGCGTGAGCACGCCTGTCTGCTCTGCGGTGATCTGGCGGCGCTCGCTGGGCTGGCCGAGGAAAAGGAGGCGCAGCTTGCGCGCTTGCGCGAAATCGGGGCGCTGGAGCCTGCCATCGTGGCGGCCCTGCGCGAGCGGGCCGCGCGCAATGCGCGCCTTCTGGATGCCGCGATGCTCGGGATCAGGCGCGTCAGCGCACGGTTGAACGCCTATCGGCAGGTGCGCCGGTCAATCGAGACCTATGATCCGCAGGGGCGCAAGGAGACCATCGCCGGGGCGGTCGTGCATCGTCTTGAACGTCGGGCCTGAATCATTTGTGTCGAATTCATGCGAAATTGCCGGGCGCGATTAGCACTCCCTTAGGACTTGGCGGGCAAATCTGGGCTGGCATCCGCAAGCGGGTGGCGCCGCCGGAACGAAAGGGCACCGGTCGCACACGTCAGAAAGACATTCCGGACCGCCCGAACGGGCAGGTCATGCAAACAGGCGCAAACGCGCCGCATCTGAAAAGGAAGACACATGTCCAGCATTCTGACCAACAACAGCGCCATGGTGGCGCTTCAGACCCTGCAAAGCGTGAACAAGAACCTTGCCAATACGCAGAACGCGATCTCGACCGGCAAGGATATCGCCACGGCCAAGGATAACTCTGCGATCTTCGCGATTTCCAAGGTGATGGAATCCGATGTCGCCGGGTTCAAGGCGATCTCCAACTCGCTTGCGGTTGGCGAATCGACGACCGCCGTCGCCTCTGCCGGGGCCGAACAGATCGTCTCGGTCCTCGAGGAGATGAAGCAACTGGCGGTCGCGGCCAACAGCGAGACCGCGGATTTCGCCAAGATCGAAGCCGACATGCTGCAAAAGGAGGAGCAGATCGTCCAGATCATTTCCGCCTCGCAGTTCAACGGCGTGAACCTGCTTGCCACTAATGTGGACGGCAATGGCGGCTCGCAGCTGACCGTTCTGTCGTCGCTGGATCGTTCGGGCCAGAACACCTCGGCCAACGGCAACCCGCCCACCGTGTCGACCATCGACGTGGCCGGGGTCGATTTCGAAACGAATCTCGATGTTGCCGGTCGGACCGCGATCACCGATGTCGCCACCGCCGCGACGGCGCTGACCGAGATCGAGGGCTTCCTGCAAACCGCTCTGGAAGGGGCCGCCTCGCTCGGCGCCTCGGCCAAGCGGATCGAGGATCAGGGCGAATTTGTCGGCAAACTTACCGACGCGCTCAAATCCGGGATCGGTGCGCTTGTCGATGCCAATCTCGAGGAATCCTCGGCGCGTCTGCAGGCTCTTCAGGTCCAGCAGCAGCTTGCGACGCAGTCGCTGTCGATTGCCAACCAGGCTCCGCAATCGATCCTGGCGCTGTTCCGGTAAACAGGGGCGGGGGCATCCGGCTGGATGCCCCCTGACCCGACCGCCAGATGTGAGGCGCAGTTTTGGAAGGACAGGACGTGACCGCAGTTTTCAAGGCGCAAGCCGCCTATCGGACCGAGGTTCAGACCGTGCGGACTGCACGTGCCCAGGAATACGACGCGCTCGCCCGCGTCACCCACCGTCTGCGGGTGGCATCGCAGGCCAGTAACCCGGACATTGGTCAACTGGCGGCGGCGGTCCATGACAACCAGCGTTTGTGGATCACCTTCTCGGTCGATGTGGCCGATTCGCAGAACGGGCTTCCGGTAGCCTTGCGCGCCCAAATTCTCGGGCTTGCGAATTTCACGCGCGCGCACAGTAGCCGCGTTTTGCGCGAGGGGGCCTCTCTCGACCCGCTTGTGGATATCAACACGGCGGTGATGCGGGGGCTCTCGGGTGCGGGAGCATCGCAATGAGCCGTCTCATCCTCAAGCTTGCCCCCAAGGAGCGCGTTCTTGTCAACGGCGCGGTGATCGAAAACGGGGATCGCCGGTCGCGGTTGTCGGTGGTGACACCGGATGCGCGCATCTTGCGCCTGCGTGACGCGATCCATCCCGATGAGGCCAATACGCCCGTGCGACGCGCCTGTTTCGCGGCGCAACTCGTGCTTTCGGGTGATGCCGCTCCTCTGGATATGCGCCAGCAGATGCTGCGCCGCATCGAGGAGTTGAGCCAGGTTTTGCGCGACCCCGACAGCCGCGCGCTGCTGACCCGCGCCAGCGAGGCGCTTCTGGCCGAAGAGCATTATGCCTGCCTGAAGGCGCTTCGCGCGCTTTTGCCGAGAGAGGCACGGCTTCTGGCCCATGGCGGTCCAAGATGAGCTTCACGCCGGTCGTTCCCTTGGGCGGTCTGGTTGGCTTTGCCCTGCTGAGCCGCACACTTGACCGGCAGACCGAGCTTTTCAACGCCGCCCCGGCGCTGCGGCGCGATACCGATCATTTCGAGCAGTCCATCGCGGGCGTTCAAACGGCGGCGGATCTTGTTTCGGATCGCCGCCTCCTGCGGGTGGCGCTCGGCGCGTTCGGCCTGCAGGACGACATCGACAGCCGCGCCTTTGTTCGTGCAATCCTCGAACAGGGCACCGAGGACGAGAAGGCGCTTGCCAACCGCCTGTCGGATGATCGCTATCGCCGCTTTGCCGATGCGTTCGGCTTCGCCGCGCCCGACGGGCCGCGCACGGGCGAAGCGGGATTTGCGGCGCAGATCATCGAGCAGTTCCGGCGGCGCGAATTCGAGTCTGCAGTTGGTGAACAGGATACCGCGCTGCGCCTCGCTCTCAACGCGGATCGCGAGCTTTCGGCGTTCGGGAGCGATGCGGAGTCCGACAACGCGCTGTGGTTTCGCATCCTCGGCACCCCGCCGCTCCGGAGCGTGTTCGAGACCGCGCTCGGGTTGCCGACCAGCTTTGCCCAGATCGACATTGATCGCCAGTTGGACGAACTGCGCACACGCGCGGCGCGGCAACTGAACATCACAAGTCCCAGAGACCTTGTCGACAACGACCTGCGAGAGGCGCTTTTGCGACAGTTCCTCCTGCGCGATCAGATTTCGTCCACAGCGGTTCTGTCCTCGCAAGCCATCGCGCTGAGCCTTCTGCAGGCGGGCCGATGACCGGGCGTGAGTGCGTGCGGCGCAATTCCGGCACCGCATCGCGCGCGATCAATTCTGTCGGACGCGGGCAACCGTTCGTGATCGGCTTGACAGGGCGGGACGCAATTGGCAGGTGCAGGGGGCGACAGGTGTCAGTCGGCGGCGTGTGCCCCCTGGTCACGTGTCAACATGGATCGGAGCGCCAACGTCATGGGCGAACGCCTTCTTCATCGCCTGGCCTGGATCGTTGTGGCGCTCTGCCTCGCGCCGATAGTCGCGGCAGTGCTGGCGGCCTTGACAGGAGACCTCGAAACCTGGCGCACGGTTCTGGCTTCCGTCTTGCCGCGCTATACCCTCAACACCCTCAAGCTGGTTGTGATCGTGGGGGTGAGCACGACGGTGATCGGGTCGCTCACTGCCTGGCTGGTGACGGTCTATCGCTTTCCTGGCGTGCGGGTGCTGGAGGTGGCGCTGGCGCTGCCGCTGGCCTTTCCGGCCTATGTCATGGCCTATGCCTATACTCATTTGCTCGACCATCCCGGTCCCGTGCAGACCGCCCTTCGTGCGCTCACCGGCTGGGGGCCGCGCGACTACTGGTTCCCGGAGGTGCGCAGCCTTGGCGGCGCGGCGCTGATGCTGAGCATCGTGCTCTATCCTTACGTCTATCTTCTGGCGCGCGCCTCGTTCCGCCAGCAATCGGCCAATGCGTTCCTGGTGGCACGCACGCTGGGGCGCTCGCCCGTTTACGCGTTCCGGCGCGTGGCCTTGCCGATGGCGCGGCCCGCGATCGCCGGTGGCGCATTGCTGGCGATCATGGAGACGATCGCGGATTTCGGCACGGTCGCGTTCTTCAACGTACAGACCTTCGCCACGGGTATCTATCAGGCGTGGTTCAGCCTTGGCGACCGGGCGGCGGCGGCGCAACTGGCACTTTGCCTGCTGAGTTTTGCGCTGCTTCTGGCGGGTCTGGAGCGCGCGAGCCGGGGCCGGATGCGCACCGCCGGGCGCGGCGCACGGTTCGACACGATGGAGCGCCCGCGCCTCACCGGTCTTGCGGCGGCGGCGGCGTTTACCCTGTGCTTTCTGCCGGTGTTTCTGGGCTTCGTTCTGCCGGTGATCATGCTGGGCGTGATGGCGGTAGGGTCGGGGCAGGACCTGCTGTCGCCGCGCTACCTCGGATTCATGACGAATTCGCTGACGCTTGCCGCCGTCGCCTCGGTGCTGACGGTGCTGGGCGCAATCCTTGTGGGGTTTCGCGCCCGCACGCGGCCGGGGCGGGTCTCGCGCGGGCTCGTGCTCGGGGCCGGGCTTGGCTATGCGGTCCCGGGGGGCGTGATCGCCGTTGGGCTGATGGTGCCGATGGCGGCCTTCGACAACGCGCTTGACACCTTCATGCGCGAGACCTTCGGCATCCGTACGGGCCTTCTGATCACCGGGTCGATCTGGCTCATGATCGTGGCCTATGTGGTGCGCTTCATGGCTGCCGCCCTCAACGCCTATGACAGCGGCATGGCCACCGTGCCGCTGCATTTCGACGCGATCGGTCGCTCGCTCGGGCAGCCGGGTCCGCAGCTGCTGGCGCGGGTGCATCTGCCGGTGGCGCGGGCCTCGGTGCTGACCGCGCTGCTCATCGTCTTCGTTGATGTCATGAAGGAACTGCCCGCCACGCTCATTCTGCATCCGTTCAATTTTCAGACGCTCGCGGTGCAGGCGCACCGGCTTGCAGCCGATGAGCGGCTGGCCGAGGCGGCGGTGCCGTCGCTGGTGCTGGTGGCGTTCGGCCTTGTGCCGGTGCTGATCCTGTGCCGGACGCTTGGCCGCGAGGGGCGCTCTGAGCGCGCGGCGCGGCTCGGAGCGGCGATCTCGGCGGGGTGAGGCAATTTCAGAAAAAGTTGAAAGACTTTTTCGTTTCGAAATTGCGCGAAATAAATACGCACAGCGTTTCGATGTTTCAACGAAATACCGAAACGGATTAATCGGGGTTATTCGCCGGGGCGGCGGAGACTGAATTTCTCTCGGATCACGGCGTAATCCTGATACCCCAGGCGCGTGAGCGGATTGAACCGCGTCACGTCGAACATGCCGTCCACAAGGCAATCGTCGCGCAGATGCACGCCTGTGACCTCGCCGAAGACGACGAAATTCGCAGCACCGGGCAAGTGCACGATCTGCGTCAGCCGACATTCGAGGGCGGCGGGTGCTGCGGCCACGCGGGCGCAGGCGATTGTTTCACAGCCCGCCTTTTCGAGACCGGCGTCGACAAACTCGTCCACCTCGCGATCCCATGCGCCCGAGGTGCGGTTCATGGCATCGGTCAGCGCCTCGCTTACGATATTGACGCAAAACACGCCGGTTTCGCGGATATTCGCGACGCTGTCCTTTGTGTCGCCACGATCCGCCTTGGCCGAGGTGGAGGCGAACATCACCTGCGGCGGCACATAGGCCACCGCGTTGAAGAACGAATAGGGCGCGAGGTTGTCGCGCCCGTCCGCGCCGCGCGAGGATATCCAGCCGATGGGGCGCGGTGTCACCACCGCATTGAACGGGTTGTGCGGCAGGCCGTGGCCGTCCTCGGGGCGGTAGAACATGCGTCACTCCTTGGGCGTGTGCGGTTTGTGCCAGAGCTAACGCCGTGCTAGGCGCTTGGCCAGTCGAATCTCGGGGGGACGCGGGCGCGCCATGATCGAATTGCGGCAGGAAGAGCCTGCGGATCTCTGGGAGGTCGAGGCGCTTTATGACCTGTGTTTTGCGCCGGGGCGCGAGGCGCTGTCGTCCTACCGGTTGCGTGACGGGGTGGATCCGGTGGCGGGTCTGTGCCTTGTCGCGCGCGAAGACGGGATCGTTGCGGGCGCGATCCGCTACTGGCCGGTGCGGGTGGGCGGCGCAGAGGCGCTGCTTTTGGGGCCCGTCGCGGTGCATCCCACCCATCAGGGCGAGGGGCTGGGCGGCTGGCTCATCCGCGAGAGCCTCGAGCGGGCGCGGGGCCGTGGCTGGGCGCGGGTGATGCTGGTGGGCGACGCGCCCTATTACGGGCGCTTCGGCTTTGCGCGGCTCGAGGCGGTCGAGATGCCGCCACCGACCAACCCGGCGCGGGTTCTGGGGCTGGCGCTTGTCCCCGGCGCCTGGGACGGGATCGCGGGCGCCGTGACGCGGGCCGCTTGAAATCGGGGCCGCGCGCGGTCATTTCTGGAAAGGCTGGGCGAGGGCGACGCGATGGAATTACTGGGCAGACCGCCGGACAGGGCCGCATTTGACGCGCGGCTCGACGCCCTGGTGGCGCGCAACGCGCGCTCCAGCGGCGGGGTGATGGAGGTGCTGAACCTCATCGGCACGCAGGCCGAGGGGCTGCTTGATCGGCTGCCGCCCGAAGCGCGCACCCGGATCGGCACGGTGACCGAGCGCGCGCTTTACCACGCAGCGGAGGCGGCGCATGGCACGCGGACCTCGGTTCCGGACCTGCCGGGCTGGCGCGCGCGGCTTCTGACCACGGCGATGGGTGCGGCGGGGGGCATGGGCGGCCTGCCCACGGCGCTGGCGGAACTGCCGGTGACGGTGACGGTGCTGATGCGCGCCATTCAGGACGTGGCCGCCGATCACGGGTTCGACCCCGCCGAGCCGGGGGTGCGGTTCGATTCCATCGCGGTTTTCGGCAGTGCGGGACCGCTTGCAAGCGATGACGGGGCCAATCTCGGCCTTATCGGCACGCGGGTGACGCTGACCGGGGCGGCGCTGCGGGCGCTCATTGCGCGGGTGGCACCGCGGCTTGCCACGGTGCTGGGACAAAAGCTCGCCGCGCAGACGGTGCCGGTTCTGGGGGCGGCGGCCGGGGCGGTCACGAATTACGCCTATACCCGCTACTATCAGGAGATGGCCCATGTCCATTTCGGCCTGCGCCGTCTGGCCATCGAGGCGGACCGGGACATGGAGGATGTGGTGATGCTCTTCCGCGAACGGGCAGCGGCGGGGCGCGTGACGCGGGGCTGAGCGGGCTATGTGCCGCCGGTCATAGTCGCGCGGCATCCGCCGGCTTGACCGGAGGATCTCTTGGCGGACAGATCCTCGGGTCAAGCCCGAGGATGACGGTTGTGAAGATCCTCGGGTCAAGCCCGAGGATGACGGTTGTGAAGATCCTCGGGTCAGGCCCGAGGATGACGATGGGCCGCTACTGCAAGTCCGCAAACGCCGCCTGAAGCCGTGCCACCGCCTCGGCCACGCGGGCGCGCGGCGTCGCGATGTTGAAGCGCAGGAAACTCTCGCCGCCGATGCCGAAGGTCGGCCCGTGGTTGACGCAGATGCGCGCCTCGCGTTCCACCCTGCGGGTGAACTCGGCGCGATCCATGCCGGTGCCGGAGAAATCCACCCAGGCCAGATAGGTCGCCTCGAGCGGCATCGAGGCAAGCCCCGGTATCGCATTCACACCCGCATCGAACAGCGCGCGGTTGGCGTCGAGATAGGCGCAGAGTGCATCGACCCAGGCCGCGCCCTCGGGCGAATAGGCGGCCTCGGCCATGGCGATCCCGAAGGAATTGGGCGACATGCCGAGCGCCGCCATTCGCGCCGCAAACCTTGCGCGCAGCGCCTCGTCATGGATGATGACATTGCCGCTATGTCCGCCCGCGATGTTGAAGGTCTTGGTGGTGGCGGTCATCATCACCAGCCGGTCCTCGAGTCCGCCGATATGGGCCATCGGGATATGGCGCTGGCCGGGCATCAGCAGGTCGTGGTGGATCTCGTCGGAGACAAGGATCAGATCGTGGCGGCGGGCAAACTCCGCCACGCCCTCCAGCTCTGCCTTCGTCCAGACCCGCCCGCCGGGATTGTGCGGTGAGCACAGGATCATCATGCGCTCGGTGCCGGTCATCAGCCGGTCATAGGCGTCGAAATCCATCTCGTAGCGGCCCGCGATGTCCACCAAAGGACATTCGCGCACCTCGCGCCCCGCCGCGCGGATCACACGGGCAAAGGCGTGATAGACCGGGGTGAAGATCACCACGCCGTCCCCCGGCGCGGTGAAGGCATCGACGCAAAGCCCTGTGCCGTTGACAAGGCCGTGCGTGGTAAAGATCGCGGCGGAATCGACCTGCCAGCCGTGGCGCGTCTCCATCCACCACCGGATCGCATCGCGATAGCCCGCATCGTCACCGTAATAGCCGTAAATTCCGTGATCGGTCATCGCGCGCAACGCTGCCGTGACGCAGGCGGGCGGGCGGAAGTCCATGTCGGCCACCCACATGGCGATACCGTCCTCGGGCGCGATACCGTATTTGGCCTCCATCATGTCCCACTTGTCGGAATGGGTGCCGCGCCGGTCGATGATCTCGTCGAAATTCATGGGGGTCTCCGTGGATTGCACGGGCGCAGGCTAGACGATTGGGCGGCGGCTGCAAGGACGTTGCGCAAGCCGCTTTGATCGCCTAAATCAGCCTCCATGAAACGGCCCATCCTCATCCACCCCGACCCGCGCCTCAAGAAGGTTTGCGCGCCGGTGACCGAGATCACAGATGATCTGCGCGCGCTTGCGAGGGACATGCTCGAAACCATGTATGACGCGCCGGGCATCGGCCTTGCCGCGCCGCAGGTGGGCGTGCTGACGCGGCTGATCGTGCTCGATTGTGTGAAGGGAGAGCATGAGGCCCCGCGCCCCATCGTGATGATCAATCCCGAGGTGGTGGCCTCGTCCGACGAGACGCGCGTCTATGAGGAGGGGTGCCTGTCGATCCCCGAGCAGTATGGCGAGGTGACGCGGCCTGCGGAGGTCGAACTGCGCTGGACCGGTGTTGACGGCCACGAGCATCGCGAGGGGTTCGGGGGTCTGTGGGCTACCTGCGTGCAGCACGAGATAGACCACCTCAACGGCAAGCTGTTCATTGACTATCTGGGCGCGATGCGGCGGCAATTGATCACAAGGCGCATGGTCAAGCTCAAGCGCGAGCAGGCGCGCGCGTGAGGGCGGTGCTGCGCTGGCCCGATGCGCGGCTGCGCAGGGCGGCAGAGCCGGTGGCCGGGATCACCGACGCGGTGCGCGCGCTCTGGGACGAGATGATCGCGGTGATGGAGGCGATGCCGGGTGTCGGCCTTGCGGCGGTGCAGTTGGGCGAGATGCAGGCACTGGCCGTTGTCGATGCGAGCGAGGCGCGCGGTCAGGTCGTGCGCATGGCCAACCCCGAGATCCTCCATGCCAGCGCGCAACTGCGCGAACATGAGGAGGCGAGCCCCTGCCTGCCCGGCGTTTCGGCGGTGATTGCGCGGCCCCGCGCGGTGACGGTGCGGTATCTGAATGCGGCGGGCGCGGTCGAGGAGCGCGATTTCGTCGGTCTCTGGGCCACGTCCGTGCAGCACCAGATCGACCATTTGAAGGGGCGGATGTTTTTCGACCGGCTGAGCCGGGTCAAGCGCGACATGCTTTTGCGGCGCGCCCGCAAGTCGGGCTGAGGTGGGCCGGGGCGCGCCCGCCGCAGGGCAGGGCGCGCGCCGCCTTTTTCAGATCGCGGCGAGCATCGATTCGCCCGCTGTCGCCTCGCAGGTGCCGGGGCTTTGCTCGACATGGAGCACGGTCACGGTGCCATTCTCGACCGCCATGGCATAGCGCTTGGAGCGCGCCAGAAGGCCTGCGGGCGGTGCGCTGAACTCCATCCCGATCGCCGTGGTAAAGGCGCTTTGCGGGTCGGCGAGCAGGGTGATCCCGGCCTCTGTGGCGCCGGTGGCCTCGCCCCATGCCTTCATCACGAAGGGGTCGTTGACCGAGACGCAGATGATCTCGTCCACGCCCTTGGCGTCGAACTCGGCCTTGGTGCGGATGAAGCTTGGCACATGGGCCGAGGAACAGGTGGGCGTATACGCGCCGGGCACGGCGAAGATCACCACCTTGCGGCCTTGCGTCAGGCTTGACAGGCTGACCTCTTCGGGGCCGCTTGCGCCAAGGCGCAAGAGCGTGGCATCGGGCAGTTTGTCGTTGGTGGAAATGGTCATGGTCGAATCCCTCCGGTCGGTTTGCGGTTGGATGTAACCATAGGCCGGTGCTAGGCAAGGGGCCACGGCAAAACGAGGGGGCGCGCGATGGCGGGTGTGGTGGTGATCGGGGCAGGGCAGGCGGGGGCCGCATTGGTGGCGAGGCTGCGCGGCGATGGCTATGACGGCGCGATCACGCTTGTGGGTGAGGAGCCGGTGCCGCCCTATCAGCGCCCGCCGCTGTCGAAGAAATACCTGCTGGGTGACATGGCGCTGGAACGGCTCTATCTGCGGCCCGAGAGCTATTATGCCGAGGCCGGGATTGATCTGCGCCTCGATACGCGCGTCGAGGCCATCGACCGCGCGGCGCGGGAGGTGGTGACGGGCGCGGGGCGGATTGGCTATGCGCATCTGGTGCTGGCCACCGGCTCGGTCCCGCGTCGCCTGCCGCCTGCGATCGGCGGCGATCTGGGGGGCGTGCATGTGGTGCGCGGGCTCGCGGATGTGGATGCGATGGCACCGGGCTTCGTGGCGGGCGCGCGGGTGCTGATCGTCGGGGGCGGCTATATCGGGCTGGAGGCCGCGGCGGTGGCGGCAAGCCGGGGCATGACGGTTACGCTGATCGAGATGGCCGACCGCATCCTGGGGCGCGTGGCCGCGCCCGAGACATCGGACTATTTCCGGGCGCTGCACGGGCGGCATGGGGTCGATATCCGTGAGGGCTTGGGTTTGGAGCGGCTTCTGGGCGAAGGCCGGGTCCAGGGCGCGCGGCTCTCGGATGGCAGCGAGATCGCTGTGGATATGGTGGTCGTCGGCATCGGTATCGCGCCCGATACCGCGTTGGCCGAGGCGGCGGGGCTCGAGATCGAGAATGGCGTCGCGGTGGACGCGCAGGGGCGCACCTCCGACCCGGCGATCTGGGCGGCGGGGGATTGCGCCTCATTCCCCTACAGGGGCGGGCGGCTCAGGCTGGAAAGCGTGCCCAATGCCATCGACATGGCAGAGTGCGTGGCCGACAACATCATGGGGCGCGGCGCAGCTTATGTGCCCAAACCGTGGTTCTGGTCTGATCAATACGACGTGAAATTGCAGATCGCGGGGCTCAATACCGGTTATGACCGGGTGGTGACGCGCGCGGCAGGGGGCGCGTATTCGGTCTGGTATTTCCGGGGCGCGGACCTGCTTGCCGTGGACGCGATGAACGATCCGCGCGCCTACATGGTCGGCAAGCGGCTGATCGAGGCGGGGCAGAGCGCCGATCCGGCCCGCGTGGCCGATCCCGAGGCCGATCTCAAGGGGCTCCTCGGGTGAGGATCATCGGCGGCGCGCATCGGGGGCTGCGGCTGGCCAGTGTCGGCAAGGGGGACGAGGCCGCGCATCTGCGGCCCACGTCGGACCGCGTGCGCGAGGCGCTCTTCAACGTGCTGGCGGGCGGCTATGGCGATCCGGTGACGGGCGCGCGCGTGCTCGATGTTTTTGCCGGCACCGGCGCGCTTGGGCTTGAGGCGCTGTCGCGCGGGGCAGAGTCGGCGACATTCATCGAGAACGGGCGCAAGGCGTTGACGATCCTGCGCCAGAATATCGCGCTGTGCCGGGCCGGGGACGCCGCGCGGGTAATCGCGGCAGACGCGCGCAGGCCGGGGCCGAACGCGGGCGCGCCGCATGATCTGGTGTTTCTCGACCCGCCCTATGGCAAGGGGCTGGGAGAGGCGGCGCTGGCGGCGGCGCTGGCGGGTGGCTGGATCGCGCCCGGCGCGCTGATTGTCTGGGAAGAAAGCGCGTCGATCACCGCGCCCGAGGGGCTGCGCCTGATCGAGGAGCGGCGCTATGGCGATACGGTGATCCGGTTTCTGGAGGTGGGGCAGGGGCCGTCAGCGTGAGCGCGCCAGCATCGCCAGCCGGATCAGCGCGCGTTCCACCAGCGCCATCTCGGGGGCGCGCTGCGCGGCGGAACGCAGCGTGAGGTCGGTCTCGGTCAGGATGCTCAGCGCCTGCTCCAGCCGCGCCGCGCCCCAGCCCTGCGCCTGTCGCAGCATCTGCTCGCGGCGGGGGCCAAAGACCGGCGGGCGCAGCCGGTTGATGCCCTGCGACGCGCCACCGGGATCGGCCGCCGCCGTGTAGAGCGCGCGGAAATGGCGCGCCGCCCCGATGCAGAGGCCCACCGGCTGCACGCCCTGCGCCTTCAGACGCCGCAGCACCGGTGCGATCTCGCCCGAGCGCCCGTCGGCCACGATGGCCAGCACCTCGTCAAGATCGGCCTCGGTCGAGGCAGGCGCGCAGGCGATGATGTCTTGGGCCGAGAGCGGCGCGGGATCGCCGGTCTTGTAAAGTGCGAGTTTCTCGACCGTCTGGCGAAAGTCGCCGGGATCGAGCGCGCGCGACAGTGCCAGAAGATCGCCCATGACCGGCCCCGGAATAGCGCGCAGCCCGGCCCGGGCGAGCACGGCCTCGATCTCCTCGCGGGAGGGCGGTTCGTCATAGATGCCGACGGCATAGGCGTTGGGGTGGCTCTCGAACGCCTTGCGCAGCCTGGCGGTCGCCTTGAGCTGACCGGCGGTCACGACGATCTGCGCGTCGCCCGTCTGCCAGTCGGCCAGCGCGGCAAGGATCGGCTCGGCCAGCGCCTCGGTCGCGTCCTCGGCAAAGGCCACGCGCGGGCCGGGGAAAAAGCCCTGCGCCTTTACCGCATCCAGAAAAGCCGCCGGATCGCGGCGCAGATCGGCCGCGGGCAGGCGCGTCAGGCGCATCTCCTCCTCTGCATTGGGGCCGAGCAGGGCAGCGATCACCTCCTGTCGCCTGAGCGCCACGCGCATCGCGTCGGAGCCATAAATCAAAAGGCCCGCGCGCCCCGGATCAGGCCGGGCGAAATAACGCGGGGCATCGCGGGCCGAGAGCTTCATTCCGGCAGGGCGCGCGCCGTCGCGGCGAGTCGGGTCAGAAGCTGATCGGCCAGCATGGTCATCAGCCGCGCCTCGGCATCGCGCTCGGCGGCCTGCGTGGCCACGGGCGTGTCGAAGGTGGAATAACCGGTGAAATTCTCGACCGTGCCGCGGGTCACGACGGCATCGGTCTGGCGGTCCAGCACGACATAATCCACCCGCCCCAACAGGTTGAAGCGCAAGGTGACGTTGCTGCGGTCGATCGAGATGGAGCGTTTTTGCAGGCTGATCGCGGGTGTCAGGACATAGCGCGCATCGGCCGGGCGACCCAGCCTTCCCTCAAGCTCTTGCGTGAGCAGAAACCCCGCGCGCGTGTCGGGCGGGGCAATTTCGATGCGCCCCATCAAGGCCGCGCCGCCGCCGCCGGGCGCATAGGCGGGCGCAAATCCGCACCCCGCCAGCGCGGCGAGGCCCGAGAGCAGAAAGAGGCGGCGGTCAGATGACGACATTGACGATCCGTCCGGGGACAACGATGATCTTTTTCGGCGCGGCCCCCCCGAGCGCCTTTTGCACAGCATCAAGCGCGAGGGCCGTCTTTTCAACCTCGGATTTGTCCATGTCGCGCGGCACGGTGATTTCCGCCCGCCGCTTGCCGTTGATCTGGATGGGCAGCGTCACCGTGTCGTCTATCAGCATGGCGGCATCGGCCACGGGCCAGGGCGCTGTGGCGACAAGGCCCTCGCCGCCCAGCATGGCCCAGATACCCTCCGACAGATGCGGGGTCATGGGCGCCATGAGTTGTGCCAATGTGCGCGCAGCCGCGCGCTTGGCGGCGCGTCCCGCCTGCGATTTCATAAGCGTGTTGGTAAAGGCATAAAGCCGCGCGATGGCCGCGTTGAAGCCAAAGGACTCAAGGCCCTTGGTCACCTCGTCAATCGCCTTGTGCATCTCGCGCAGGAGCGCCTCGTCGGCCTCTGGCGTGGCCGTCTCGGCGGCGCTGTCCAGCTCCGCCGCCAGCCGCCAGACGCGGGCAAGATGGCGATGCGCGGCTTCGGCGCCCGACGCGGTCCATTCCACGTCGCGCTCGGGTGGGCTGTCCGAGAGGACAAACCAGCGCGCGGTATCGGCCCCGTATGCCGCGATGATCGTCGAGGGATCGACCACGTTCTTCTTGGATTTGGACATCTTGGCAGAGGGGATCACCTCCACTTCGGTGCCGTCGGCCAGGCGTCCGTCGGTGACCTCTTCGGGCAGGTGATAGACCGGGCGGCCCTTGCCGTCGCGGGTCTGATAAATTTCATGCGTCACCATGCCTTGCGTGAAGAGCGCATCGAACGGCTCGATCGCCTTGTCCGGCAGGTGCCCGCAAATCCGCATCGCGCGGGCGAAGAAGCGCGAATACAAGAGATGCAGGATCGCGTGTTCGATCCCGCCGATATACTGATCGACGTTCATCCAGTATTCGGCTTCTGCCATGTCCGTGGGCGTTGTGGCATGGGGCGCGGTGAAACGGGCGTAATACCAGCTTGAATCCACGAATGTATCCATCGTGTCGGTCTCGCGCCGCGCGGGCGCACCGCAGCGCGGGCAGGCGCAATCGCGCCATGTGGGATGGCGGTCGAGCGGGTTGCCGGGTTGATCGAAGGTGACATCGTCGGGCAAACGGATGGGCAGGTTTTCCTTGGCCTCCGGCACCACGCCGCAGGTGTCGCAATGCACGACCGGAATGGGACAACCCCAATAGCGTTGACGGCTGAGCCCCCAATCGCGCAGGCGGAACTTGGTCACGCCCTGCCCCACGCCATTGGCCTCACAGAAATCAATCGTCGCCTCGACCCCGGCCTCGCCGGTCTGCACCTCTTCGCCGGCAACGAGCCGGGTGTAGCGCACACGCTCGGATTTCAGCGGCACGTAAGGCGCGGCCTCGATGTCGTGATCACCCTCAAGTGGCAAGAAGGTGTCGATGATCGGCAGCCCGTATTTGCGTGCGAAATCGTGGTCGCGCTGATCGTGGCCGGGGCAGCCGAAGATCGCCCCGGTGCCGTAATCCATCAGGATGAAATTGGCGATGTAGACGGGCAGCTCCCAGGCCGTGTCGAACGGGTGGCGACAGGTGAGGCCGGTATCGAATCCCAGCTTCTCGGCCTTCTCGATCGCCTCGGCGGTGGTGCCGCCGCGGCGCGCCTCGGCGCAGAACGCCGCCACATCCGCGCGCTCGCGCTCCAGCGTCTTGGCCAGCGGATGATCGGGCGAAATGCCGATGAAGGACGCCCCCATAAGCGTGTCGGGGCGCGTGGTGTAAACCTCGACCCGGTCATGCCCGTCGGGGCCATCATTCAGGCCAAAGGCGAATTGCAATCCGCGCGACTTGCCGATCCAGTTCTCCTGCATGGTGCGCACCTTGGCGGGCCAGTCGTCAAGCCCGCCGAGGGCGTCGAGCAACTCTTCCGCCATGTCCGATATCTTGAAGAACCATTGCGTGAGTTCACGCCGCTCCACCTCGGCGCCCGAGCGCCAGCCCTTGCCATCGATCACCTGCTCGTTGGCAAGCACGGTCATATCGACCGGATCCCAGTTCACCACCGCGTTCTTGCGATAGACGAGGCCCGCCTCATAGAAATCGAGGAAAAGCGCCTGCTGCTGTCCGTAATATTCGGGGTCGCAGGTGGCGAATTCGCGGCTCCAGTCGATGCTGAGGCCCAAGGGCTTCATCTGGTCGCGCATGGTGGCGATGTTGGCGTAGGTCCAGTCCTTGGGGTGGCCGCCTGACGCCATCGCGGCATTCTCGGCGGGCATGCCGAACGCGTCCCATCCCATCGGGTGCAGCACGTTATGGCCGGTCGCAATCTTGTAGCGCGCCACCACGTCGCCCATCGTGTAATTGCGCACATGGCCCATGTGGATGCGCCCCGAGGGGTAAGGGAACATCTCGAGCACGTAATACTTGGGCCTCGTCGCATCGCGGGCCGCGCGGAAAATCCCGGCCTTCTCCCAGGCGTCTTGCCATTTCGCTTCGATCTCGGCGGGGGAATAGCGCGACATGGGCCGGGCCTTTCTTGCTCTGTCAGATGTTGGCAGGGGTGATAGGCGCTTGCGCGCGCGCGGTCCAGTGCCGAGGTGGCGAAATCCGGGGGTTTGCGACCGGTGGGCTCGCAATTATAACCGCAAGGGGCACAGGGCAGGCAGGTTCATGAAAATCCTCTTCATCCATCAGAATTTTCCGGGTCAATACAAACATCTGGCCCCCCTGCTTGCGAAACGGGGGCATCATTGCGTGGCGCTTACGCTCCGGGTGAAGGAGGCGACCACGTGGCAGGGGGTGCGGGTGATCCCCTATGCCCTGCCCAAGCGGGACGCGCAGGCGCTTCATCCCTGGTTGATGGATTTCGACACCAAGCTCACGCGTGGCGAGGCGTGCTGGCGCGCGGCGCGCGCGCTCAAGGCGCGCGGCTATGCGCCCGATCTCATCCTTGCCCATCCCGGCTGGGGTGAATCGCTGTTCCTGCGCGATCTGTGGCCCGAGGCGCGGCTGGGGCTTTATTGCGAACTGTATCACCTTGCCGACTGGCCGCATCTGGGATTCGATCCCGAGTTTCCGAGCCAGGACCCCGAGGTTGAGCCGCTGCGCATCCGCATGAAGAACATCAACAATCACCTGCATTTCGCCGAGGCCCATGCCGGGATCAGCCCGACCGTCTTTCAGGCCGATACCTTCCCTGCGCCCTTCCGCGAGCGCATCACCGTGAGCCATGACGGCATCGACACGCTGACCGCCTGCCCCCTGCCCGATGTCCGGCTGGAGGTGGACGGCGCAGGCACCCTCACGCGCGACGACGAGGTGATCACCTTCGTGAACCGCAATCTGGAGCCGTATCGCGGCTATCACATCTTCATGCGCGCGCTGCCGCGGCTGTTGCGCGAGCGGCCGAAGGCGCGGGTGCTGATCGTCGGGGGCGACGAGGTGAGCTATGGCGCGCGCCCGCCCAAGGGGCAGACGTGGAAGCAGATTTTCATCGACGAGGTGCGCGGGCGCATCGCCACGCCCGACTGGGAACGTGTGCATTTCCTCGGCCGCATCCCTTATGACCGGTTCCTGCGGCTGTTGCAGGTGAGCCGCGTTCATGTCTATCTCAGCTATCCCTTCGTGCTGAGTTGGTCGCTGATGGAGGCGATGGCCTGCGAGGCGGCGATTGTCGCGGGCGACACCGCGCCGGTGCGCGAGGTGATCAGCCATGGCGAAACCGGGCGGCTGGTGGATTTCTTCGATGGCGAGGCGCTGGTGGCGGAGGTCTGCGCGCTGCTGGAGGATGCCGAGGCACGGCGCGCGCTCGGTCAGGCCGCGCGGCGGCTCATTCAAACCCGTTATGACCTTCGCAGCATATGCCTGCCGCGTCAGGTCAAATGGGTCACGGATATTGCCGTGCTGTAGGACGGATCAGAACTTCCCGGCCTGTATGCGCAACTGTCGCGCGCGGTTGAGGATCGCATCCTCGACGGCGCGGGTGGTGGCCGCATCGACCGGGCCGCGCTGTGTCTGAAGCGCAACCTTGAGCGCGCGCGCGTCAAGCGCCGGATCGCTGATGAGCACCGTGGCGCGATAGGCCTGACCGCCGCCCGGCGGCACGCCGAACCCGGTGGAGATCACGCCGGTGAACGGATCGGCGGCTTCAATGGGGAGAAAGTTCAGCACTTCCAGCGATGCGGTCCACAGGAACCGGTTCACCTTGACGGTTTCGCGCCCGCCCCGGAATGCATCAAGCAGCGAACCCTCGCCGGGATCGACCGTGCGCTCGCGGCCCGACTTGACGCGCATCGCTTCGGGGTCGAGCCTGGCATTCTGGAAGGCGCTGCACCCGCCGAGCACCGCAAGGCATGCTGTTGCAAGGCCGAGAAACTTGAGACGCGAAGAGGTCATGGCATCGTCCGGTATTGTTTCCACCCTAGTATCCAAGCCGGGCAACCGGGGCAAGCCCGATGCGCGGGGCCTTGCGCGGGGCGCGCCACGCGTGGCACTCAGGCGACAGGGTCACGGCGAAGGGAAGCACGAGATGGGTCTTGACGACATCACAACGCGGATCAGGCAGGCCGAGGCGGAGGCCGGGCGCGCGCCGGGCAGCGTGACGCTGATCGCGGTGTCCAAGGTGCAGCCCGAAGCGCGGGTCGAGGCCGTTCTGGAGCAGGGGCACCGGGCCTTTGGCGAGAACCGCGTGCAGGAGGCGGCGGGCCGCTGGCCGCCGTTTCAGGCGCGTTTTCAGGGGATCACGCTGCATCTTATCGGCCCGTTGCAGACCAACAAGGCGCGGCAGGCCTTGGAGATGTTCGACGCGATCCACTCGGTTGACCGGCCAAAGCTGGCGCAGGCGCTGGCGCGGCTGGCGCAGGAGGCGGGGCGCTGTCCTGATCTGTTCATTCAGGTGAACACCGGCGAGGAGGCACAGAAGGCGGGGATCGCGCCGGGCGAGACCGATGCCTTCGTCGCCGAATGTCGCGCGCTCGATCTGCCCGTGCGGGGCCTCATGTGCATCCCGCCGGTGGACGAGGAGCCGAGCCTGCATTTTGCGCTTCTGGCGAAACTGGCCGCGCGCAACGGGCTCTCAAGCCTCTCGATGGGCATGAGCGACGATTTCGAGCGCGCCATCGCCCAAGGGGCGACGCATGTGCGGGTGGGCTCGGCGATCTTTGGGGAGCGCGATTATGGGTGAGGGGTGCGCACGATCAGCCGCGCGCCGAAAGTGAGGCGGGCGGCGATGGTGCGCAGGTGGACGGGGTCGAGGGCGACGCAGCCCGCGCTGGGATAGCCGGGTCGCCGCCAACGGTGCAAGAAGATGCAAGAGCCGCGCCCCCGCACCGGATAGGGCCAGTTCCAGTCGGTGACGATCACCAGATCATAGAGTGGATCGGCGCGGCGCAGCACCTCATGGCTATGCGGGTAGGGGGCGCGGACCATGAGGTTGTAATCCTCGTGCCCCGGATCGTCCGACCACAGATCGCCGGGGCGGATGGGGACCGCCCAATCGGCGGGGCGCGCGATCCGGTCGGGACGATAGAGCATCCCCACGATGCGGTGGCTGCCCGCAGGCGTCGCGCCGTCGCCTTCGCGCTTGCGCGCGCTGATGCCGCCGCGCCCGATGGTGCAGGGATAGCGGCTACCCTGAAAGCGCAGGCCAAGCGGGGTAAGAACCAGATCGTTCGTCGTCATGCTCTTTGGTAGCATGTCTTATACATTGGTCCAGCGGTTTCGGGAACGAACATTCTGCAGCAGCGCTAACGCTGCGATTGCAAACTGCACGTTCCTGCCTCCGGCGCAAGCAGGGTCTGCCGTAAAACTGTTCACTTGGTTAACCTTAGGTCAATTTTCGTCCATGCGTTTTCTGCATGGCAGAAATGTTTACGGTGGGTATTGTGCAGTCGCAGAAACTGGCTATCTTCATCCCAACAGCGGACGGCAGACACGGATCTGCCTCTGAAACGAAGAGAAACGCAAGGATACGAAAATGGCACAGTCGATTGTCACGCGCCACAGCGCCGCCGCCTCGGTCGGCGAAGAGCTGCGCCGGGCCATCCATGCCGCAATGCAGCGGATTGCCGATTACCGTGCCTACCGGCGCACGATCCGCGAATTGTCGCACTTGAGCGCTCATGATCTGGCCGATCTCGGCCTGCATCACAGCGAAATCCAGCGTGTGGCTTACGAATCGGTTTACGGCGCTCGCGCCTGAACCTCAAGAGATCGGCGGCACCTCTCCTCCTCCCGGGTGCAGCCGACACGGTCATGGGTTCCCTCTCTCCTCCTCCCTGGAGCCCACGACCGGAAGACCGGGATCACCGATCCCGCAAGATTGCGAATGGCCCTCTCCTCCTCCCTGGGCCGGACGTGTCAGGAAGCGGCGGCCCCCTCCTCCTCCCTGGGGTCGTCGCTTTACCTGTTTTCGGGTCGCTTTTTCATCAGTTGAGCCAGCGCGCGCGCCCGCGCCGCATCGGTGCGGGGCAGGGCCGGGCGGCCGCATCCAAAAAATCGACAAAGGCGCGCGCCGCCGCGCTTTGCGCGCCCTGAGCGGCATCGCTCAAAAGCGCCTCGCGCGCCGTGTCGGTGGTGACGGGGCCTGGCATGGCAAACACCCATTCAAGAAATCCCATCCGCGCGAGCGCTTGCGCCTGCGCGCCCATGGCCGGGCTTTCCTCGAGCGCGTCGATGATTCGGGTTAGCGTCATGGTGGTTCTCCCCGGTCGCACCCCGGACCGGATGGGGCAAAGGGCAAGGGCGCGCGCGCCCGTATCGCCCCCCGCGATTGCGACAATGCCAAGGCTGGTTTCCGGGCTTGGGGGGTGGACCGTCCGGCCCGCGCGTTCCGGCGCCTTCCCGAAGCCTTGCGGCCACAGTGGCACCTTGCCGGAACGCCCTCCCTTACCGTTGCGGGGGCAGCGCCGGTCTCTCACCGGCTTCCCAATTCTCCGCCCCCAGGGGGGCGGCACCCTGACCAACGCAGGCTAACAGCCTGTTTTGTTCCGGCAAGCGCAAATGCGGCGACACAGGACAGAAACCGGCGCGCGCCCTCTTTTGCAAGGGCCGTGCCCACGCTAGCGTGGGCCACCCATTTCAGGAGGCCGTCTGTGACCGATCCCGAGACCCTTTTGCGCGCGTTCTTCGCGCGTGCCGTGGCCGTGGCCGACCCGATGCAGAGCCTCGCCGCCCACCTGCCGCAGCGCCCCGAGGGCCGCGTGGTGGTCATTGGCGCGGGCAAGGCAAGCGCGCGCATGGCCGAGGCGGTGGAGGCCGAGTGGGGCCCCTGCGAGGGGCTGGTGATCACGCGCTACGGCTATGCGCGGCCCTGCGCGGGCATCGAGATCGTCGAGGCGGCGCATCCGGTGCCCGATGCGGCGGGGCTGGCGGCGACCGGGCGGATGCTGCGGCTGCTTGACGGGCTGGGCGAGGGCGACATGGTGCTCGCGCTCATTTCGGGCGGCGCCTCGGCGCTTCTGGTGCAACCCGCGGGGGCGGTGACGCTGGCGGAAAAGCAGGCGGTGAATGCGGTGCTTCTGGCTTCGGGGGCGCCTATCGGGCAGATGAACCTTTTGCGCAAGCATCTGAGCCGGGTGAAGGGCGGACAGTTGGCGGCGGCCGCCTGGCCCGCGCGGATGCTGGCCTTGTTGATTTCGGACGTGCCGGGGGATGATCCGGGGATGATCGGATCCGGCCCCACCGTGGGCGAGGCGCGCCCGCCCGCAGAGGCGCGCGCCATCGTGGCGCGCTACGGGATCGTATTGCCGGC
This sequence comes from Alphaproteobacteria bacterium HGW-Alphaproteobacteria-1, assembly GCA_002842985.1. Classification (GTDB taxonomy): domain Bacteria; phylum Pseudomonadota; class Alphaproteobacteria; order Rhodobacterales; family Rhodobacteraceae; genus Roseovarius. Next base: position 111,236 of record PHEQ01000002.1, on the reverse strand, counting down.
GTCGGCTGAGGCGGTGCTCTCGGGGCCGACGGGGGTGGTCGCGCCGGGGGATCCGCGCCTCAGCCGGGTGGAGAACGTGATTTACGCCGCCCCCTCGCAATCGCTAGCGGCGGCGGCAGAGATGGCGCGGGGCGCGGGGCTGCGGGTTGAGATCCTCGGCGACGATCTGGAAGGCGAGGCGCGCGAGGTGGCGCGCGACCATGCGGCGCGTGCGCTGAAGGTGCAAAGCGGGCTGCGCGCCGGGGATGCGCCGGTGTTGCTTTTGTCGGGGGGCGAATTGACGGTGACGCGGCGCGGCGACGGGGTGGGCGGGCCGAACGCGGAATATGCACTGGCGCTGGCATTGGCCCTTGGGGGTGCGGTTGGCATCCATGCGATTGCCTGCGACACCGACGGGGTGGATGGTGCGGCGGAGGTGGCCGGTGCGGTGATCGGGCCGCAGACACTGGCGCGCGCGCGCGCGGTCGGGGCCGATCCGGAGACGGCGCTGGCGCGCAATGATGCGCACGGGTTTTTCGGCGCGGTTGGAGGGCAGGTAGTCACCGGGCCGACGCTGACAAATGTCAACGATTTCCGTGCGATCCTGATTGCGCCCGCCTGACGTTTCGGCGGCGAGCCGGGAATCGAGTCGCATCCCACGGAGATATTTGCGACAATGGCCGGGAAACCAAGGGAGCTGCCCATGAACCGACGGTCTCTTTTCGCCCTTCTTGCCGCGCCGCTTCTGGTGGCGTCGTTACCTTCGGGCGCGGCTAACGTCCGGCTCAGCGCAAGCGAAATCGAGGCGCTTCTTCTCGGGAAGACCATCGTTGGCACTTGGTCAGGGACCAGCTATCGCCTGTATTTCGACGCGGATGGCAGCACGCTTTACGTGCCCGAGGGCGGCAAGCCCGACGAGGGGCGCTGGCGCACCAATCCCGAGACCCACGAGTACGAGAGCTGGTGGCGCAGCACCGGCTGGACGCCCTATGCGCTTGTGCGCACCGAAAGCGGCGGGCTGGCCTGGATCAATGGCGACCGGCTGGAGCCGTTCCGGGTGCTGGAAGGGCGGCAGGTCGACTGAGCGCGCTCAGCAATTGGGCACGTTGACGGCGAGGCCACCAAGCGAGGTTTCCTTGTATTTCTCGCTCATGTCGAGGCCGGTCTGGCGCATGGTCTCGATGCAGGCATCGAGCGGCACGAAATGTGTGCCGTCGCCGCGAAGGGCAAGCGAGGCGGCCGAGACGGCCTTGATCGCTCCCAGACCGTTGCGCTCGATGCAGGGCACCTGCACAAGGCCGCGCACCGGATCGCAGGTCATGCCGAGATGATGCTCGAGCGCGATCTCGGCGGCGTTCTCGATCTGTTGGGCCGTGCCGCCCAGAACGGCGCAGAGCCCGGCGGCAGCCATGGCGGCGGCGCTGCCCACCTCGGCCTGACAGCCCGCCTCGGCGCCCGAGATCGAGGCGTTGAACTTGACCAGCCCGCCGATGGCGGCGGCGGTGAGCAGAAACTCTTCCACTCGCCCCTCATGCGCGCCGGGCACATGATCCAGCCAGTAGCGGATCACCGCAGGCACCACCCCCGCCGCGCCATTGGTGGGCGCGGTGACGACCTGCCCGCCGGCGGCGTTCTCCTCATTCACGGCCATGGCGTAGGCGCTCATCCAGTCGTTGATCTTGTGCGGCGCGCTAAGGTTGGTGCCGCGCTCGGCCAGAAGCGCGTCGCGGATGCCCTTGGCGCGGCGCTTGACCCCAAGGCCACCGGGCAGCGTGCCCTCCGCCTCCAGCCCGCGCTCGATACAGTCGTTCATCACCTGCCAGATGCGCGCGACCCCGCTGCGCAGCCCGTCATGGCCACGCCGCGAAATCTCGTTGGCGCGTTTCATCTCGGCGATCGTCTTGCCCGAGCGTTCGGCCATGTCGAGCATCTCGGCGGCGGACTTGAACGGATAGGGCACGGGCGGGCCCTCGTCGGTCGCCTTGCCTGCGGCAAGCTCTGCCTCGGTCATCACGAAGCCGCCGCCGATGGAATAATACGTCTCCTGCAAGAGCACATCGCCCTGCGCGTCGGTGGCCATGAGAATCATGCCATTGGCATGGCCGGGCAGGTTCGGCCCGAAATCGAAGATCAGGTCCTCCTTTGGGTTGAATTTGAGCGTGGGCAGATCGGGCGGCGTGATCGTGTGGCTGTCGCGGATGGCCTCCAGCGTGGCCTCGGCGCGGTCGTGATCATAGCTTTCGGGAACAAAGCCCGCGAGACCGAGGATGGTGGCGCGGTCAGAGGCGTGGCCCACCCCGGTAAAGGCGAGGCTGCCGTGCAGCGAGCCCCGCAGCCCCGCGTAATGGAACGGCTCATTGCGCATCCGGTCGAGAAAGCGCGCGGCGGCCACCATCGGCCCCATCGTGTGTGACGAGGAGGGACCGATCCCGATCTTGAACATCTCGAATACGGACAGAAACATCGCGCGCCCCCCTGATATGCGGCGCTAATCGTCGCATCTCACCAGAGCTACGCGTCCAGAAGCGACGCTTCAAGGGGCGCGCGGTGACATATGGGCGATCACAGCGCGCTTCCCTCTGGCGGGTCGGGGTAAACGGGCGCGGTAAATGGCCGTGGCCCCAGCCCCTCGGCGGCGATGGCAGCGTGTGTGGCGGGGCGGTTCTCCATCCGGGTGAGCAGGGCGAAAAGGCGGGGCCAGCGGCGTGGGTCATAGTCCCCGGTCGCGGCGCGCGCAGGGTAGAGCGCGCGCCAGCGCATCAGGCAGGCAAGGTAGGGATCGAGCACCGAGGGGCACCCGGCGCCGAACCACGGGGCCGCGCGGCCCTCCAGAATATCCAGTTGCCCTGCAAAGCGCGCCTGCGCCGCCGCGCAGAGCGCCCCGGCGCTGTGGTCGAGGTATTGCTCGGGGTAAAAGCTCATCCGCAGCGTGGGATGAAGGGTGTTGGAGAGATGGAACAGCCATTTCAGGAAATCGCCCCGGTCGGGTGCGGCGGGCGCGGGCGCGCCTTGTCCGTGACGATCGGCGAGCCAGAGAAGGATGGCCCCGGTTTCGAAGAGAACGCCCTCCGGCGTCTCGAGCGCGGGAATGAGACCGGCGGGGTTGAGACCGAGATAGGCGGACGATTTCTGTGCCCGCGCGGCACGGTCCACCAGCACGGTCTCATAGCGCGCGCCGATCTCGTCCATCGCCAGCCGGATCACCAGCGAGGCGTTGTCGGGCGCGTAATGCAGCCGGTAGCGCATGGCGCGGGCGCGCGCTCAGGCCTTGTCACCCACATTGGCGGCAAAGGCGGCTTCGAACGCGGTCTGCTTCTCGGCATCGGCGTCGGTCTGATAGCGCGATTTCCATTCGGGATAGGGCATCCCGTAGTAGATTTCGCGCGCCTCGTCCTTGGACATCTCAAGGCCCTTCTCATGCGCGGCCTCCTGATACCAGCGGCTCAGGCAGTTGCGGCAAAACCCGGCAAGGTTCATCATGTCGATATTCTGCACATCCGTGCGTTTTTCCATCAGGTGATGGCGCAGCTTGCGAAAGGCGGCGGCCTCAAGTTCGATACGGGTCTGGTCGTCCATGGCTCTCTCCTGTGGTTTGCCCAAAGATGCGTTCCTGCCCCCGGCGGCGCAAGGGGTCAGACATGATCCAGCACCTCGCGCAGCATCGGCGCAAGACGCACGGCCCAGGCCTGTTGTTGCGCGGGGGTAGCGATCAGATCGTTGCGCAGTTCGATGAGGATATTGGGCCGCCCGTGCGCGATGGCGTGGCGCGCGATCGTGTCGCCGGGCAGGTGCCCGCCATAAGGCTCGTTATCGCCGATGCACAGGTCGCGCTCGGCCCGCAGCCGCGCCAGCAGCGGCTTGGCCAGGCGTTCATCGGCGGCATAGAGCAGGCCGACATGCCAGGGGCGCGGCGGGCGGCCGCGCAGTTGCGGGGTAAAGCTGTGGATCGAGAGGATCGCGGTATCCGCACGCCGCGCCGCGAGTTCCGCCAGCGCGGTGTGATAGGGCCGGTAGAGCCGGTTGAGGCGGCGCGCGAAATCTTCGTCACTGACATGCCGGTTGGCCGGGATCACCGTGCCGTCATAGAGCTTCATCACCAGCGTGGGGTCATCCTCGCCGCGGTTCGGGTCGATCACGAGGCGCGAGAAATTCGTGGCGATGAGCGGTGCGCCAAGGGTCTCGGCCAACGCCTTGGCCAGCCCCGCCGCGCCCACGTCATAGGCGATATGGCGTGCCATGTCCGCAGGCGCAATCCCAAGGCTGCCGCCATTCACGAAATCGGGGACGGTATTGGCGGCGTGATCGCAAGTCACGAGCCAGCGGGAGGGGCGCGCGGCGCCCGCGATGTCATATGGTTGATACATGGTCCGGGTTGGCTTCTATTGTCGAACCGGTCTAGGACAGTTGCCGGGAAAAGGGAATTGGGGCATAAGCCGGACAAGCATCACGTTAGCGATAACAGTCCGGCCTGCCCGCGAAGGAGACAAGATGAGACGGCACCGCAAAGTCAAGATCGTGGCCACGCTTGGCCCCGCCTCTTCGGATTACGAGACGATCCGCGCCCTGCATGAGGCGGGGGCGGATGTGTTCCGCCTCAACATGAGCCACGGCAGTCAGGACGACATCGCCGCGCGCCATGCGATCATCCGGCGGATCGAGGAGGAAATGGACAGCCCCATCGCCATCCTGGCCGATCTTCAGGGGCCGAAACTTCGGGTGGGTGCCTTTGCGCGCGGCGAGGAGGATTTGATCGAGGGCGCGGCCTTCCGGCTCGATCTGAACGAGGCCGAAGGCGATTCGAGCCGCGTCTGCCTGCCCCACGCGGAGATTTTCGCCGCCCTGGAGCCGGGCGCGCAGCTTCTGGTCAATGATGGCAAGATCCGTCTGCGGGTGCGCGATTGCGGCCCCGACTTCGCCGATTGCGAGGTCGTCGTGGGTGGCACCATTTCCAACCGCAAGGGTGTCAACGTGCCCGATGTGGTGCTGCCGCTGGCGGCGCTCTCCGAAAAGGACCGCGACGATCTGGAATTTGCCTGCGAACTGGGGGTCGATTGGCTCGCCCTCAGCTTCGTGCAGCGGCCCGAGGATGTGAACGAGGCGCGCGTTCTGGTGCGCGGACGTGCCGCGATCATGTCGAAGATCGAAAAACCGGCGGCGGTGAGGTGCTTTGACGAGATTCTTGAGGTCTCGGACGGAATCATGGTGGCGCGCGGCGATCTGGGGGTGGAACTGCCCGTCCAGAACGTGCCGCCGATCCAGAAGCGGCTGGTGCGCAAGTGCCGCGCGGCCGCGAAACCGGTGATCGTGGCGACGCAGATGCTCGAATCGATGATCGAGAGCCCGATGCCCACGCGCGCCGAGGTCTCGGACGTGGCGACCGCGATCTATGAGGGTGCGGACGCGATCATGCTCTCGGCGGAATCGGCGGCCGGTCAGTATCCGGTCGAGGCGGTGACGACCATGGACAATGTCGCCCGCGAGGTGGAGGACGATCCGACCTATCGCGAGGTGATCGAGGCCAGCCGCCGCGTCAACCGCCAGAGCATCGCCGACGGCATCGTGGTTGCCGCGCGCGAAATCGCCGAGACAACTGATATCAAGGCGATCTGCTGTTACACCGAATCGGGCACGACCGCCCTTTTGACGGCCCGCGAGCGGCCGCATGTGCCGATCATCGCGCTCACCAGTCTGCGCGCCACGGCGCGGCGGCTGGCGCTGACATGGGGGGTGCACTGCGTGATGACGCCGGAGCTTACCCGCTTCAAGCTGGCGGTGATCAACGCCGCGCGGGCCGCGCGCGCGCAGGGCTATGCCGAGGAAAGCGATCAGATCGTCGTGACCGCCGGGGTGCCCTTCAACGTGCCGGGAACCACGAACATCCTGCGCGTCGCGCCCTGCAAGGAAAGTTTGATCTACGCCACCGATCCGGGCTAAGCTTCGACATTGTTTTGGTTATCAGGGAGTGGGTGATGGATGCGGATCTGGCCATGGCAATCGGCACGGTATTGGGGGTCCTGTCGATCCCGTCGCTGATATCAGCCGTGTCCGATGCGCGCGCGCCACGTGTCGGCGCGGTCACGCTGCTGCTTGCGGGTGCCTTGATCGTGTGGGCGATGTCGAACAAGCCCGGCGGCTACAAGATTGCCGAACTACCCTCTGTGGTTGTCTCCGTGATCGCGCGCTTCATCCCCTGAACGCGCGGGGACGCCGCCCCTTGATCTTTGGCGCGGCGGGGTCTAGACACCGCCGGTGGCCAGAGGGCCGCATCCTGACCCAAACACGCCGTGGTCGGCCCAACCGTCGCTGGGGGCCGCATCCGGCAAGGAGAAGCGACAATGAAACTGCACGAACTTCGTGACAACGAGGGCGCGACCAAGCGCCGCAAGCGTATCGGGCGTGGTCCCGGCTCGGGCATGGGCAAGACCGGTGGCCGCGGCATCAAGGGCCAGAAATCCCGCTCGGGCGTGGCGATCAAGGGTTATGAGGGTGGCCAGATGCCGCTCTATCAGCGTCTGCCCAAGCGCGGCTTTACCAAGCCGAACCGCAAATCCTATGCGGTGGTCAACCTCGGCCTCATCCAGAAATTCGTCGATGCGGGCAAGATCGACGCAGGCCAGCCCATCACCGAAGAGGTGCTTGTGGCCTCGGGTCTCGTGCGGCGCAGGCTAGACGGCATCCGCGTTCTGGCCAAGGGCGAGGTGACGGGCAAGCTCGACATCGCCGTGACCGGTGCCTCCAAATCGGCCGTCGATGCGGTGGCCAAGGCGGGCGGTTCGCTTTCGGTCACGACGGCCCAGGCCGCTGAATAAGTGGTTGTGAGCGGGTCACGGCCCGCTTACATAGACTTCAGGTTTTCCGATGACGCCGCCCGAGCCGAAAACCGGTTCCGGCGGCGTTCGCACATGAAAGAGACCCTCGCATGGTATCTGCAGCAGAGCAAATGGCGGCCAATACAAGCTGGTCCGCGCTTGGCAAGGCGACCGATCTCCGCAACCGCATCCTGTTTACGCTGGGGCTGCTGATCGTCTATCGCCTTGGCACGTTCATTCCCGTGCCGGGGATCGACGGCGCGGCGCTGCGAGAGTTCATGGAGGGCGCGCAGGCCACCATCGGCGGGATGATGAGCATGTTCACCGGCGGTGCGCTTGGCCGGATGGGTATTTTCGCGCTCGGAATCATGCCCTATATCTCGGCCTCGATCATCGTGCAGCTTCTCAGCGCAATGGTGCCCGCGCTTCAGCAATTGAAGAAAGAGGGCGAACAGGGCCGCAAGAAGATCAATCAATACACGCGCTACGGCACGGTGGGCCTTGCCACGTTGCAGAGCTACGGCCTCGCCGTGAGCCTGCAATCGGGCGAGATGGTCACCAATCCGGGCGTGTTTTTCATCGTGTCCTGCATGATCACGCTGATCGGCGGCACGATGTTCCTGATGTGGCTGGGCGAGCAGATCACCGCACGCGGCGTCGGCAACGGCATCTCGCTCATCATCTTCGTGGGCATCATCGCCGAAGTGCCCGCAGCGCTGGCACAGTTCTTCGCCTCTGGCCGTTCCGGTGCGATCAGCCCTGCGGTGATCGTGGGCGTGATGATCATGGTCGTGGCCGTGATCGCATTCGTTGTGTTCATGGAACGCTCCTTGCGCAAGATCCACATCCAGTATCCGCGCCGTCAGGTGGGCATGAAGGTCTATGACGGCGGCTCGTCGCATCTGCCGGTCAAGGTCAATCCGGCGGGCGTGATCCCGGCGATTTTCGCGTCGTCGCTCTTGCTCCTGCCTGCGACCATCGGCACGTTTTCGGGCAACCAAATCAACCCGGTGATGTCCACGATCATGGCCTATTTCGGCCCCGGTCAGCCGCTTTACCTGCTGTTCTTCTCGGCGATGATCATCTTCTTCACCTATTTCTACACCTTCAACGTCTCGTTCAAGCCCGATGACGTGGCCGAGAATCTCAAGAACCAGAACGGTTTTGTGCCGGGCATCCGGCCCGGCAAGCGCACCGAGGAATTCCTTGAATATGTGCTCAACCGCATCCTCGTTCTGGGGTCGGTCTATCTGACCGCCGTCTGCCTTCTGCCCGAGGTGCTGCGCAACCAGTTCGCGATTCCGTTCTACTTTGGCGGCACCTCGGTGCTGATCGTAGTCTCGGTGACGATGGACACGATCCAGCAGGTGCAATCGCATCTTCTGGCCCATCAGTATGAGGGGCTGATCGAAAAGTCTCAGCTCAGCGGGAAGGGTCGCAAACGCACAAATCGCAGGGGGCCGGCACGACGATGAATCTCATTCTTCTCGGACCGCCCGGCGCGGGCAAGGGCACGCAGGCGCAACATCTGGTCGAGACGCGCGGCATGATCCAGCTCTCGACAGGCGACATGCTGCGCGCGGCGAAGGACAGCGGCTCCGAGATGGGCCGGATCGTTGCGGACGTGATGGCGCGCGGCGATCTGGTGACGGATGAAATCGTGATCGGCCTCATCCGCGAGAAATTGCAGGGCGACAAGGCGGGCGGGTTCATCTTCGACGGCTTCCCGCGCACGCTGGCGCAGGCCGATGCGCTGGCGGATCTGCTCGAGGAGCAGGGCGAGGTGCTCGATGCGGTGATCGAGTTGCGGGTGGATGACGAAACGCTGATCCGTCGCATCGTGAACCGCGCCGAGGAGGCCGCCGCCGCGGGGCACCCGGTGCGGGCCGATGACAACGAGGGGGCCGTGCGCCACCGCCTCACTGAATATTACAGGAAGACCGCGCCGCTCATCGGCTATTACCATGCCAAGGGGCAATTGGTCGCTGTCGATGGTCTGGGCGAGATCGAAGATGTGAAGGCTGCGATCGCCGCGGTGCTTGACAAATGACCGGGCAGGGACTTGACGCCCTTCCCGATTCTCCATAACAGGCAGTTTCTGACTTTCGCTCTTGATTCCCTGAGGGGCGCGCCCTCATCGAGTCGATCACCTGAGATCAGCCGCGGCCCGAAGCGCAAGCCTCGGGCTTACGTTGTGAAAAAAGGTTCTGGCACAACGGAACCGCAACGAAAAGGAAAAGACACTTGGCACGTATCGCCGGCGTTAACATCCCGACCAGCAAACGGGTTCCCATCGCCCTCACCTATATTACCGGAATAGGCCATTCCACGGCCAAGGCCATCTGCGAAGCCGTGAACATCGACCCCTCGCGTCGCGTGAACGAGCTTTCGGATGCCGAGGCACTGGCGCTGCGCGAGCATATCGACGCGAATTACGCGGTCGAAGGCGACCTGCGCCGCGAGACGCAGATGAACATCAAGCGGCTGATGGACCTTGGCTGCTACCGTGGCCTTCGCCATCGCCGCAACCTGCCGGTTCGCGGCCAGCGCACCCATACCAACGCCCGCACCCGCAAGGGCCCGGCAAAAGCCATTGCCGGCAAGAAGAAATAAGGGAGGGCAGCAGATATGGCACGCGAGACCAAACGCACCAAGAAGAAGGTTTCCAAGAACATCGCCACTGGCGTTGCTCATGTGAATTCGTCCTTCAACAACACCAAGATCCTCATCTCTGACGTCCAGGGCAACGCGATTGCATGGTCCTCGGCCGGGACCATGGGTTTCAAGGGGTCGCGCAAATCGACGCCCTATGCCGCGCAGATGGCCGCAGAGGATGCGGGCCGCAAGGCTCAGGAACACGGCATGAAAACGCTCGAGGTCGAGGTGCAGGGCCCCGGTTCGGGCCGTGAATCGGCGCTGCGCGCGCTGGCCGCCGTCGGTTTCAACATCACCTCGATCCGCGACGTGACGCCGATTGCCCATAACGGCTGTCGCCCGCCGAAACGCCGCCGGGTCTGAGCGCAAAGATTGCCAACAGGGCCGCGCCACGGGCGCGGTCCTGCACGTCATTTAGAAATCCTCGGGCGTCGCCGCCTTTCGGACATGGGGCGGGGACTGGAATGGAGGGACGCATGATCCATAAAAACTGGGCAGACCTGATCAAGCCGACGCAGCTCGTGATCAAACCGGGCAACGATCCGCTGCGTCAGGCGGTGGTCGTGGCAGAGCCGCTCGAGCGGGGCTTTGGCCTTACGCTTGGCAACGCGCTGCGGCGGGTTCTGCTCTCGTCGCTTCAGGGCGCGGCCATCACGGCGGTGCAGATCGACAACGTGCTGCACGAGTTTTCCTCGGTCTCGGGTGTGCGGGAGGATGTCACCGACATCGTGCTCAACCTCAAGGGCGTGGCGATCCGCATGGAAGTGGACGGGCCGAAGCGCCTTTCGATCAACGCCAAGGGGCCTGGTGCCGTTACGGCGGGAGACATTTCCGACAGTGCGGGCATCGAGATCCTGAACCGAGATCACATCATCTGCCACCTCGACGACGGGGCGGATCTGTTCATGGAACTGACGGTCAACACCGGCAAGGGCTATGTCCCGGCAGACAAGAACAAGCCCGAGGACGCGCCCATCGGCCTTATCCCGATCGACGCGATCTATTCGCCCGTGACGCGCGTCAGCTATGACGTGCAACCCACCCGCGAAGGCCAGGTGCTCGACTATGACAAGCTGACCATGAAGGTCGAAACCGACGGCTCCCTGACGCCAGAGGACGCGGTGGCCTATGCCGCGCGAATCCTGCAAGACCAGCTTGGCATCTTCGTGAACTTCGACGAGCCGGAATCGTCGCTCCGTCAGGATGACGAGGACGGGCTCGAGTTCAACCCGCTTCTGCTCAAGAAGGTGGATGAGCTGGAACTGTCGGTCCGCTCGGCCAATTGCCTCAAGAACGACAATATCGTCTATATCGGCGATCTCATCCAGAAAACCGAGGCAGAGATGCTGCGCACGCCGAACTTCGGCCGCAAGTCGCTCAACGAGATCAAGGAAGTGCTCTCGGGCATGGGCCTTCACCTCGGCATGGATGTCGAGGACTGGCCGCCCGACGATATCGAGGACCTCGCCAAGAAGTTTGAAGACGCCTTCTGAATTATGGGGCGGAAACTTTCAAAGTTTCCGTTCCGATTTCTTTTCAAGAAATCGGTTCCCTGCCAACCGGGCAATCCCGCCCCAAGGAGAGCGGCTGACACGCATCAGACCGCCGGACAAAGCAAAAACGCCTAGGAGATAGACAATGCGTCACGCCAGAGGATACCGCCGCCTGAACCGCACCCACGAGCACCGCAAGGCGATGTGGGCGAACATGTCGGGCTCGCTCATCGAGCATGAGCAGATCAAGACCACCTTGCCCAAGGCCAAGGAATTGCGCCGCGTGGTGGAGAAACTCATCACGCTCGGCAAGCGCGGTGACCTGCACGCGCGCCGTCAGGCAGCGGCGCAGCTCAAGCAGGACAAGCACGTTGCCAAGCTTTTCGAGGTGCTCGGCCCCCGCTATGCCGAACGGCAGGGCGGCTATGTGCGCGTGCTCAAGGCCGGCTTTCGCTATGGCGACATGGCGCCGATGGCGATCATCGAATTCGTCGATCGCGACCCGAGCGCCAAGGGCGCCGAGGACCGCGCGCGGCTTGAGGCCGAAGAGGCCGCCGAGGACTAGACCCCGGCCCGTCACGCGGCCCGGTCAGAACCGGCAGGGTCCCCGCCAGTGGCGGGGACCCTTGCGTTTGCGGGTCTGGCCTGAGCGTGCGCGTGTCCCGGTCCATCATGTGCCGTCGGTATTCCATGAGGCGGGCTCATGGCCGATCACGGCGGCAGCCAGCACCATGTCGGTGGCGCGCGCCTTGAGCAGCGCCTGATGCACGGGCGTGTAGAGCGCCTCGCCGAAAGAGGTGGAAAAGGTGGCGCGGTTCGACACGTTGTAGAAGCTGAACGAGCTGATGAGCCAGTGCAGTTCCAGCGGATCGACGCCAGAGCGAAACAGGCCCATGGCCTTGCCGCGATCGCAGATGTCGGCGAGCTTTTCGATGATCGACCGGTTGAGCTTGGGGACGATCTCGGACTTGCGCAGATAGGCGGCGTTATGGATGTTCTCGATCATCACCAGCCGGATGAAATGCGGTGAGGTGACATGCGCCTCGAAGGTCGCCTCGACCAGTCGCCGCAGCGCCTCGATCGGGTCGAGCCCGGCGAAATCGAGCAGGTCCTCCGCATTGCGCAACGAGGCGTAGACGCCTTCAAGCACGGCGCAATACAGCCCCTCCTTGTCGCCGAAATAGTAATAGATCATGCGTTTGGAGGTCGAGGTCTTGCGGGCGATCTCGTTGATATTGGCCCCGGCGAGGCCATGAGCGGCAAACTCATCGGTGGCGACGCCGAGGATGTTCGCCCTGACCGATGCGGGGTCCTTTTTCCACGAGGTCTTGCGCTCCTTTTTCGGTGTCTGTGCGCCTCCGTCCATCTCCATGTCTCTCAATTCCTGGTCCTTGCCGATCTGCCTAGCATAAAGTTAACCCCGCGGTCCATTTTTAATTTGACAAATTAACCCCGGAGTTAATAAATGAACGTGACCGACGGGGCGAGGAGCGAATCGTCGGACAGACCACATTCAGGGAGGACGGAATGTCTCTTAAGTTTCTCGGCACGATTGCGGCGCTTGGCCTGAGCGCCACCATGGCCACCGCGCAGAATTATCCCAGCAAGGAAATCCAGGGCATCATCCAGTGGGGCGCCGGCGGCTCGACCGACACGGTCATGCGTTCGGTCACACCCCATGCCGAGGCGGTGCTGGGCGGCACGGTCGTCATGCAGAACATGACCGGCGCCGTGGGCGCCATCGCGCTCAACCATGTCGCGGGCTCGCCCGCCGATGGCTATACCCTGCTGATGGGCGCGGAAAACCCGATGCTCTACAAGATCATGGGTCTGGGCGACAAGGATTACTCGGAATTCGTGCCGATCAACATTCTGGCACGCGGCACCCCGATCCTGGTGGCCAACAAGGATGCACCTTTCGACGATTACGCCGGCATGATGGCCCATATCGCCGCAAACCCCGGCGAATTGCGCATCGGCTCGACCGGGCCGGGCGGCGTGCCGTCTGTGGTCACAGCGATGATGAACACGGTCGAGGGCAAGCTTGACGTGATCGCCGTGCCCTATGACGGCGACGGCCCGGCGCTGACCGCGTTGCAGAGTGGCGCGATCGACGTGATGCCTGCCGTTCTCGGGGCCGCGATCGAAGGTATCCGCGCAGGCGCGATGAAGCCGCTGGCGCTGTTTGATACCCAGGCCAGTGACAAGCTGCCCGACGTGCCAGCGGTCACTTCGTTCAACGAAGGCTATGCCACCTACCTGCCCTGGGGCCCGTTTTTCGGCGTCTTTGTTCCCAAGGGCACGCCGGATGACGTCGTCGCCAAGCTGAGCGATGCCTATGCCAAGGGCGCGGAACATCCCGATTTCACAAGCCTGATGGACAGCCGCGGCTTCACCATGATGGCAATCAGCGGCGACGAGGCCGAGGCGTTTCTGACCAAGTGGCAGCAGGGCACGGCGTGGCTGTTGCACGATGCCGGTCTGACCAAGGCCTCGCCCGAAGAGTTCGGCATCGCCCGTCCGGGCGAGTAACGCCCCCTGTCTGACGATCGCGGGTCTTCGGACCCGGTGAACATGGCGCCGCCCGCGCCGACAACAGGCTGGGCGGCGCTTTGCGTTCCGGGAGAGGAGCCCGGGATGAACCCTGAGGGAGGAGAGTATCATGGACCCGGAATTCAGAGGCGACAGCGATCATCACGATGGCACATCGGATGCGACGCCCGGCGGCTACGCCGAAGGACGCAGACCCGGCGAACTGGGCTTTGCCCTGATCCTGACCGCGGCGAGCCTATTCCTGCTTTACAGCGCCTATGGCATCTCGGGCTTTACCGCCCTGTCGGGGCCCGGCGCGATCCCGATGGCCACCACCTTGGTGATGGTCGTGGCGGTGGCGATCGTGGCTCTGCGCACCTGGCGCCTGCCACGGGTCACCAGCGAGACGCTGAGCCGCGATATCCTGCCGCCTATGGTGATCCTCTTCATCGGCTTTCTGATCGTCTTCGGCCTGCTTTTGAAACCGCTCGGCTTTGTTCCGACGGCGGCGCTTTTCCTGACGATTGCGATCAAGGTTCTGGCGCGCCGGGGATGGGGCTACACGCTGGCGGTGGCGCTCGGCTCGCTGGTCGTGATCTGGATCGTGTTCCGGGTGGTGTTCACCGTGCTCTTGCCCGCCGGTATCCTGCCCGAGGCTGAATTCATCCAGTTTTTCCGCACTCTTCTGTCCGGGGGGGCGTCGTGATGGACACGCTGCTTGCCATTCTGACGATCTTCGCGCAACCCGAACTGCTGCTGCTTGTGGGCGCAGGCACTTTCGCCGGTATCTATATCGGCGCGATTCCCGGCCTGTCGGTCACCATGGCCGTCTCGATCCTGATTTCCTTTACCTTTTCCTGGGATGTCTACCCGGCGATTTCGCTGATGGTGGGCATCTACATGGGCGGCGTCTATGGCGGCTCGCGCACCGCGATCCTGCTCAATATCCCCGGCGCGCCCTCGGCCATCGCCACGGCGATGGACGGCTATCCGATGGCGCAGCGCGGCGAGGCGGGGCAGGCGATTGGCGTCACCACCGTGATGTCGTTCTTTGGCGGGCTGATCGGCATTCTGGTGCTGGCGCTGGCCGCGCCCTTCGTGGCGGATTTCGCGCTGACTTTCCAGCCGCGCGATTACATGCTGCTGGCAGTTCTGGGCATCCTGCTGGTCGGTTCGCTGTCGACGGGATCATTGGCCAAGGGCATCTTTGCCGGCGCGCTCGGCATTGCCATCGGGGCCGTGGGCCGCGACCCGCTGACGTTCACCCCGCGTTTCACCTTCGATCTTCAGATCATGGAGGGCGGGATTTCCTTCATCGCGGTGATGATCGGCATGTTCGGCGTCTCCGAAGCATTGCTGCAACTCCAGAACGTGAACCTCAAATCGGTGCGCCAGAAGATCGACAAGATCGTGCCCTCGTTCGGGATCATCCGCAAATACCTGCCGCTGTCGCTGCAAACCTCCACCATCGGGGTGATCATCGGCGCGTTGCCCGGCACGGGGGGCGATATCGCGGCGCTCATGGCCTATGACCACGCCAAGCGCGTGACCAAGAACCCCAAGGTGCCCTTTGGCAAAGGCGCGATGGAGGGGCTCGTCGCGCCCGAAACGGCCAATAACGCCGCCGTGGGCGGGGCCTTCATCCCGATGATGACGCTGGGCATCCCCGGCGACGCGGTGACCGCGATCATGATCGGCGCGCTCTTCATCCACGGGCTGAACCCCGGCCCGATGCTGATGATCGACCAGCCCGACATGTTCTGGTTCATCGTCGGCGCGCTGATGACGGCCAATGTGTTCATGCTGATCTTTGGCCTGACCGGAATCAGGATCTTCACCAGGATCGTCGAGATGCCGCGCTCTGTCATCATCCCGCTGATCCTGCTTTTGTCGATCGTGGGGGCCTATGCGGTGAACAACCGGATCTCGGATGTCTACTGGATGCTCGGCTTCGGCGTGTTCGGCTATTTCATGCGCCATTACGGCTATCCGCTGGGGCCGGTGATCCTCGGGGTGATCCTGTCGCGGCTGCTGGATGACAACTGGCGGCGCGCGATCATCTCCGAGCGCGAGGATCTCGGGCGCTTCTTCGAGGGTATCGTCACAAGCCCGCTGTCGCTTGTGCTGTTCACCTCGGTGATCCTGATCTTCGTCAGCCAGACCCCGCTCTGGACCGCCCTGAAAACCCGCATTTTCGGAAAGGCCACATCATGACTGCTTTGCCCTCCGGCTCCATGAAGCTCGGCCTCATCGGCGACAATATCACCCGCTCGAAATCGCCGCGCCTGCACCGCACCGCCGGACAGTTGACGGGACGCGCGGTCACCTATGACCGGCTGATCCCCAAGGATATGGGCCTGAGTTTCGACGAAGTGTTCGAGCAGGCCCGCAAGGGCGGCTTTCGCGGCATCAACGTGACCTACCCCTACAAGGAAGTGGTGACCGCCAAGGTCACGGTTACCGATCCGCTGGTGCGCGCCATCGGGGCGGTCAATACGGTGGTGTTCGAGGCGGACGGGCCAAAGGGCTTCAACACCGACTATTCCGGTTTCATGGCCGCCTATCGCGCGGTGCGGGACGCAGAGGGGCCGGGCACCGTCTGCCTGATCGGCACCGGCGGCGTGGGCAAGGCGGTGGCCTTTGGTCTGATCGGCCTCGGCGCGGAGACAATCCGCTGCGTCGATCTCGACCCGGCCAAGGCCCGCGCGCTGGCCGCTGCCCTGCGCGCGCTTGGGTCGGACACGCGGGTTGAGACATCCGGTGATGCGCTCTCGGCGGCCAAAGATGCCGACGGCATCATCAACTGCACGCCGCTCGGCATGGTGGGCATCGGCGGCACACCCTTGCCGGCGCAGGCGATGGCGGGCGCGAAATGGGCGTTCGATGCGGTCTACACCCCCGTAGAGACGCAATTCCTGCAAGATGCCAAGGCGGCGGGGCTGACGGTGATCTCGGGCTACGAGCTGTTTTTTGGTCAGGGCGTCGATGCCTGGGACATCTTCACCGGCATTCCGCTTGACCATGCCGCGCTGCGCGCCGCCATTCAGGAGGAGGGGCAATGAAAACCGCCATCGCCACGGTGTCGATCTCCGGCAACCTGCCCGAGAAGCTGGAGGCGATTGCCGCCGCCGGGTTCGACGGGATCGAGATATTCGAGCAGGATTTCATCGCCCATGACGGCACCCCGCGCGAGGTCGGCGATCTGATCCGGTCGATGGGGCTGGCGATCACCCTGTTTCAACCGTTTCGCGATTTCGAGGGGCTGCCCGACCCGCTGCGCGCCAAGGCGTTCGACCGGGCGGAACGCAAGTTCGACCTGATGCAGGAACTGGGCACCGATCTGGTGCTGGTCTGCTCGTCTTGTCACCCGCAGGCGCTTGGCGGGATCGACCGGGCGGCGGCGGATTTTCACGAACTGGGGGAACGCGCCGCGCGCCGTGGCCTGCGCGTGGGGTTCGAGGCGCTGGCCTGGGGGCGTCATGTCAATGACCACCGCGACGCGTGGGAGGTGGTGCGCCGCGCCGATCACCCGAATGTCGGCCTGATCCTCGACAGCTTTCACACACTGGCGCGCGGCATCGACCCCGACACCATCCGCCGCATCCCCGGCGACAGGATCTTTTTCGTGCAACTCGCCGATGCGCCGCGCATCGACATGGACCTGCTCTACTGGTCGCGCCATTTCCGCAACATGCCCGGCGAGGGCGATCTCGATGTGACCGGGTTCATGCGGGCGGTGATGGCCACGGGCTACGCCGGGCCGGTCTCGCTTGAAATCTTCAACGATCAGTTTCGCGGCGGACAGGCACGGGCCATCGCCCGCGACGGCCACCGCTCGCTGATCGCGCTGATGGATGACGTGCGCCGCGAGGAGCCAAGCGCCGTCCCCGACCTGCCCGCGATACCGGCAAGGTCGCGGGCGCACGGCGTGTCCTTTGTCGAGTTTGCCACGCGCGGCGCCGAGGCCGAGGCGCTGGAAGCGCTGCTCGAAACCCTCGGGTTTCGGCGCAGCGGCCAGCATATCGCCAAGGCGCTCACCCTCTGGACCCAAGGCGATATCCGCATCGTGGTGAATCGCGAGAGCACCGGCTTTGCCAGCAGCGCCTATGCCATGCACGGCACCACGGTCTGCGATATCGGCATCGCGGTCGAGGATGCTGCGGGCACGGTCGAGCGGGCTAAAAACCTCGGAGCCGATCCGTTCCATCAACCCACCGGTCCAGGAGAACTGGACATCCCCGCCATTCGCGGCCTCAGCGGCAGCGTGCTGCATTTCATCGACGAGGCGAGCGGGCTGAGCGACGTGTGGACGGTCGAATTCACCCGAAGCGCGACCGGGGGCGCGGATGCGGGGCTCCGGCGGATCGACCATCTGGCGCAGACGATGAGCTATGACGAGATGCTCAGTTGGTCGCTCTTTTACACCACGCTGTTCGAGATGACCAAATCGCCGATGGTCGACGTGGTCGATCCCGACGGGCTGGTGCGCAGTCAGGCACTTGAGGCCAAGGATGGCGCGTTCCGCATCACGCTCAACGGCGCCGAGACCCATCGCACCATGGCCGGAAACTTCCTGGCCGACAGTTTCGGCGCCTCGGTGCAGCACATCGCGCTGGCCACCGACGATATCTTTGCCACGGTCGCGGCACTCACGGCGCGCGGGTTCAAGCCCCTGCCGATGTCCGATAATTACTATGCCGACCTTGCCGCGCGCTTCGATCTGACCCCCGACATGCTGGCGCGGCTCCGGGCGGGCAATATTCTCTAT
Source organism: Alphaproteobacteria bacterium HGW-Alphaproteobacteria-1 (assembly GCA_002842985.1). Classification (GTDB taxonomy): domain Bacteria; phylum Pseudomonadota; class Alphaproteobacteria; order Rhodobacterales; family Rhodobacteraceae; genus Roseovarius. The sequence continues at coordinate 93,000 of PHEQ01000002.1, read as the reverse complement.
GACGAGGATGCGCGGGGCGCGTTCTTTCAGCTTTACTCGCGCCCCTACGCGGGCGGCATGTTCTTCGAGATCGTCGAGCGGCGCGGTGGCTATGCGGGCTATGGCGCGCCCAACGCTCCGTTCCGCATCGCCGCGCAGAAACGCCTGATGCGCCAGAAGGGGATACCGAAACGATGACGGGCCGATACAGGACCGGCATGGGTGGGCGCCGCGCGGTTCTGGGTGCGGCCCATGTCGACCGGGCCGAGGCGGCGGAAACCGGGTTCGACACCGACTGTCAGACCCTGATCGGCGAAAGCGCCTGGGGCACGGTCTGGGTCTCGGACGCGATTACCCGGCGCGAACGCTCGGTGCTCACGTCGGCGCTCTTGGTCACCACGGGGAATTTCGACGAGATCCCGATGCATATCCGCGCCACCGCCCGCACCGGGGCGACACGTCAAGACGAGATCGAGGCGTTCCGGCATGTCGCGATCCATGCCGGGGTTCCGGCAGCCAACCACGCGATCAAGCGGGCCAAACAGCCCCATGCAGAGATGGAAAGGGACGCGACATGACCCCTGCAGAGCTTTATCAACGCAACCGCGAATGGCATCCGCCCGCCTATGCGCCCGATTACAAGACCAGCGTCGCCCGCTCGCCGCGCAACGCGCTTCTGTCGCTGCAAGGCTCGATGAGCGAACTGACCGGGCCGACTTTCGGGCACAACGACATCGACCCGCTGGATAACGACCTCATCCGCAACTACGCTCAATCAGGTGATCCGATCGGCGAACGCATCATCGTGCATGGCCGGGTGCTGGATGAAAATGCGCGGCCCGTGCCCAATACCCTGGTCGAGATCTGGCAGGCCAATGCCGGCGGGCGGTATCGTCACAAGAAGGATACCTATCTTGCCCCGATCGATCCCAGTTTCGGCGGCTGCGGGCGCACGCTGACCGACGCTGACGGCCAATACGTCTTTCGCACCGTCAAGCCGGGGGCATACCCGTGGCGCAACTGGGTCAACAACTGGCGGCCCGCGCATATCCATGTCTCGGTGTTCGGCGCCGCCTTTGCGCAGCGGCTGATCACGCAGATGTATTTCGAGGGCGATCCGCTGATTGCCAAATGCCCCATCGTCCAGACGATTCCGGATAAGCGGGCCGTTGATCAACTGGTCGCGGCGCTGGATTTGAACGCCACCGTGCCGCTCGATTCCATTGCCTACAAGTTCGACATCGTGCTGCGCGGGCATCGCTCGACGTTCTTCGAAAACCGGCCAGAGGGGAACTGACCATGGTCCAGTCATTGCATTATCTCAAGGAATCCGCCTCGCAAACCGCCGGTCCCTATGTCCATATCGGCCTTGCCCCCGGCGATGCGGGGTTCGACATCTACCGCCGCGAGCTTGGCCGCGACATCACCGGCCCGAATGCCCAAGGCACCCGCATCACCGTCACCGGCACGGTGACCGATGGCACCGGCGCGCCGGTCAAGGATGTGCTGATCGAGGTCTGGCAGGCCAACGCGGCGGGTGTCTATCCCGGCGCGGGCGAGGTTGAAGAGGGCTTTCGCGGCTGGGGTCGGGTGATCCCGGATTTCGATACCGGGGTGTTTGAGGTCAAAACGGTCAAACCGGGTGCCGTCATGGGCCGCAATGGCCGCCTCATGGCCCCGCATCTCAACCTCTGGCTGGTGGCGCGGGGCATCAATGTCGGTCTCAACACGCGGATGTATTTCGGGGATGAGGCGGCTGCCAATGCCGCTGACCCGGTGCTGGGCCTGATCGAGCAGGCGCACCGTCGGCAAACTCTGGTCGCGCTTGCCGACGGCAACCGCTATCATTTCGACATCCGCCTTCAGGGCGATCCCGAGACCGTATTTTTCGACGTATGAGGCCCCTATCATGACCAACCCCTGCATCATTTGCGTGGCGATCACCGGCTCGGTGCCCACCAAGGCCGACAACCCCGCCGTGCCGGTCACCATCGCCGAGCAGATCGAAAGCACCCATGCGGCGTTCGAGGCCGGGGCCAGCATCGCCCATTGCCATGTGCGCGACGACGCGGGCAAACCCACCTCGGACCCCGAGCGCTTTGCGCGTCTGAAAGAGGGGATCGAGAAACATTGCCCTGGCATGATCGTGCAATTGTCGACCGGCGGGCGCTCTGGCGCGGGGAATGAGCGCGGCGGAATGCTGCCCCTGCGCCCCGACATGGCGTCCCTTTCGGTGGGGTCGAACAACTTTCCGACGCGGGTTTACGAAAACCCGCCAGACCTTGTGAACTGGCTCGCCGACGAGATGATCAAATATGACGTCAAACCCGAGATCGAGGCGTTTGATCTGTCGCATATCTTTCATGCGGCGCTCATGCACAAACGCGGCCAGATCAAGGACGCGCCTTACGTGCAATTCGTGATGGGCGTGAAAAACGCCATGCCCGCGGACCGCGCGGTGTTCGATTTCTACGTGGCCACGGTCAAGCGGCTGTTTGGCGATGTGCCTTGGTGCGCGGCGGGGGTCGGGCCGAACCAGATCGTGCTTAACGATTGGGCGATTGCGGCGGGCGGACATGCGCGCACCGGGCTCGAGGACAATATCCGTCTTGATCGTGATACGCTGGCACCCTCCAACGCGGCTCTGGTCAAACGCACGGTCGGGGTGTGCGAGACATACGAGCGCCCGGTCGCCACATGGCAAGAGGCGCGGCGTATCCTCGGTCTGCGGCAGGTGGCGGCCTGATGCCCTTTGCCACGCTCGACGGCGTCACCCTGCATTACCGCTATCGTCCCGGCGCGGGTGTGCCGGTGGTGTGTCTCAACTCGCTCGGCACCGATTTCCGCATCTGGGACGGGGTGATCGCGGGGCTTGGCACGGATGTGCCGGTCCTTTGCCTCGACAAGCGCGGTCACGGGCTGAGCGACGAGGGCCCCGTCACAATGGCCCATCTGGTAGAGGATGTGGCCGCGCTGATGGATCACCTTGGCCTGCGCCATGCCGTGATCTGCGGCGTCTCTGTGGGCGGCATGATCGCGCAAGGGCTGGCCGCCGTGCGGCCCGATCTTGCGGCGGGGCTGGTGCTGTGCTGCACTGGCGCGCGGATCGGCGATGCCGAGGGCTGGAATGCGCGCATCGACACGGTCCGGCGCGACGGCATCGCTGCCATGTCCGAGAACATTCTTGAACGGTGGTTCAGCACGCGCTTTCGCCGCACACAGACCGCCGCTCTGGCAGGCTATCGCAACATGCTGACCCGCACGCCCGCTGGGGGCTATGCCGGGGTCTGTGCTGCGATCCGCGACACCGATTTCACCGAACAGAGCGCGCGGCTGGCCCTGCCCACCTGCTGCCTTGCCGGGGCCGAGGACCTCGCCACCCCGCCCGATCTGGTGGCGGCGCTGGCGGCCTTGATACCCGGTGCCACCGTCGAGGTGCTGGACGGCTGCGGCCATCTGCCTTGTATCGAGGCCCCCGAGGCTGTGGCGGGGGCCGTGAGCGCGCTGCGCGGGAGGCTCATGTGACGGATGTATTCACAAACCCGTGGTTCAGCGTGCATTTTGGCGATGCGCAGGCGCGCGCGCTGTGGGCCCCCGAGCGTCAGATTGCGCATATGCTGGCCTTCGAGGCGGCCTTTACCCGCGCTCTTGGGTCGGTCGGCGTGATCCCGGCGCGCCATGCCGAAGAAACGGCGCGGGCCATCAAGGCCTTTGTGCCAGATGCCGATGACTTGCGCGAGGGCACCGCGCGCGACGGCCTGCCGGTGCCGGCGCTGGTGGCCGCGCTCCGCGCCGCGATTCCCGCCGCGCCGGGCACGATCCATCGTGGTGCCACCTCGCAGGATGTGCTCGACACCGCGCTCAGCCTGACGCTGCGCGCGGTGAACGCGCTGCTGCTGGCGCGGCTGGACGGCCTGAAGACCGCGCTTGACGATCTCACGCAGCGCTTCGGCGCAAATCCCCTGATGGGGCGCACCCGGATGCAGGCGGCGCTGCCTGTCACCGTGGCCGACCGGCTTGCCACATGGCGTGACCCGCTTACCCGCCACGTCGAACGGCTCGCCCATCTGCGCCCGCGCGTCGAGGTTCTGCAACTGGGCGGCCCGGTGGGCACCCGCGCAGAACTTGCGCCCCATGGCACGGCGATCGCGACCGCCATGGCAAAGGAGCTTGGCCTTGGCAATCCCGCCCGCGCCTGGCACGCGACGCGCGACGATCTGGCAGACTTCGCGGGGCTCCTGTCGCTCGTGACCGGCACGCTTGGCAAGATGGGGCAGGATATCTGCCTGATGGCGCAACAGGGGCTGGACGAGATCGCGCTTGCGGGCGGCGGCACCTCTTCGGCCATGCCGCACAAGCAGAACCCGGTTCTGGCTGAACTTCTTGTGACGCTCGCGCGCTACAACGCCGGACAACTTGCCGGAATGCATCACGCGCTGGTTCATGAACAGGAACGTTCCGGCGCGGCCTGGGCGCTGGAATGGATGATCTTGCCGCCGATGACCGAGGTTGCCGCCCGCGCGCTCGGGGCTGCGCAAACGCTCTGCGCTTCGGTGACGAGGATGGGGGCAGTCGCTCGGTGATCGTCGTCAGGGAAGCGGTCTGTGCGCGGCCCGCGCCTGGCGCTGCTTGTCCACGCGCGTCGCCGCTCAGCCCTTGGCGCCCTGACCCCGGGCGTAGATATCCTCGTATCGGATGATGTCGTCCTCACCGAGATAGGTGCCGGTCTGCACTTCGATCAGGACCATCGGCACCTTGCCGGGATTCTCCATGCGGTGCACCGCGCCGATCGGAATATAGACCGACTGGTTCTCGCTCACGAGCAGCACCTTGTCGTCTATGGTCACTTTCGCCGTGCCCTCGACGACGATCCAGTGTTCCGAGCGGTGATGATGGCTCTGGAGGCTGAGCGCGGCGCCGGGATGGACATGGATGCGCTTGACCTGAAAGCGACCGCCGGTGGCGAGGCTCTCGAACCAGCCCCAGGGGCGGTAGTCGCGGGGCAGTGTCTCGGCCTGCTTGGCGCCTTGTTTCTTCAGCGCCTCCACCGCCTTTTTCACGTCCTGCGCGCGGCTCCGATGGGCCACGAGCACCGCGTCGGGCATGGCCACGGCGATGATGTCCGTGAGGCCGATGCCGACAAGCGCCTGTTGGCCGTCCTCGGCGCGCAAGAGCGTATCGGTGCAATCGATGGCCGTGGCGGGACCGGAGGTGACGACACCCGCGCTGTCCGGCGCGCTTTCGCGCCAGACCGCGTCCCAGCCGCCAAGATCGGACCATGTCCCGCCATAGGGCGCGACGCTCAGGTTGTCGGCTTTTTCCATCACCGCGTAGTCGATGGAGTCGTTCTCGCACGCGGCCCATGCTTCGGGGTCGAGGCGCAGGAAATGCAGATCGCGCGCTGCCGCCTGATAGGCGCGGGTCACCGCAGCCAGCATGGCGGGTTGGTGGGTCTCGAAGGCCGTCAGGATCGTGTCAGTGGAAAACAGGAATATACCCGCGTTCCACAGGTGCAGGCCATCGGCCAGCAACGCCTCTGCCGTTGCCGCGTCCGGTTTTTCGACAAAGCCCCTGAGCGGTTGCGGCACGGGTGCGAAATCGGCCTCGGGCGCCTTGTTGAGCGCAAGCCAGCCATAGCCGGTCTCGGCCCGGTCGGGCCGGATGCCGAAGGTCACGATCTGTCCCGCCCTGGCCGCCGGGATGGCGGCCTGCACGGCGGCGCGGAATCTCTCGGGATCGGGGATCACGTGATCCGACGGCGCGACCAGCATAAGGGCTCCGGGCGCGCGCGCCTGCAGGTCGAGCGCACCGGCCAGGATCGCGGGGGCGGTGTTGCGACCCTCCGGCTCGATCAGCGTGGTGGCGGCGGCGATTTCCACACCGGCCAGTTGTTCGGTCACGACAAAGCGGTAATCCGACCCGGTGATCACCGCAGGCGCGGCATAGCCCGGCCCCGAGAGACGGCGCGCAGAGGCCTGAAACAGGCTTTCGGCACCGGTGAGCCGGGTGAACTGCTTGGGATAGCTCTTGCGCGACAGCGGCCATAGCCGTGTGCCGGAGCCGCCGCAGAGCAGGAGCGGATGGATATCCTCAGTCATGGTCAAACGTCCCTTGCCCGGCCTTAGCCACGAAAATCGTTCTGATGATCCAGAAACCATTGATAGGTGCCCGCGATCCCGTCCTCCAGAGCGATGGCGGCGCGCCAGCCCATGCCCTCCAGACGGCTCACATCCATCAGCTTGCGCATCGTGCCGTCCGGTTTTGTCGGATCGGTGGCGATCCGGCCCTTGTAGCCCGTGACCCGCGCCACCATCCGCGCCAGCTCCAGAATAGTGACATCCTGCCCGGTGCCGACGTTGATATGGCTTAGCATCGGCGCTGTGTTGGCTTTGTAGGTGGGCTTGTCGAGGTCCAGGACGAACAGCGACGCCTCGGCCATGTCATCGACATGCAGGAATTCGCGGCGTGGCTTGCCAGAGCCCCAGATCGTGACCTCTTCGCGCCCCGCTTGCGCGGCCTCGTGAAAGCGGCGGATGAGGGCGGGCAGGACGTGGGAATTTTCGGGGTGGAAATTGTCGCCGGGCCCGTAGAGGTTCGTGGGCATGACCGAGCGGTAATCGGTGCCGTGCTGCCGGTTGTAACTCTCGCAAAGCTTGATGCCCGCGATCTTGGCGATGGCATAGGGCTCGTTGGTGGGTTCCAGCGGGCCGGTGAGAAGCGCGTCCTCGGTCATCGGCTGCCGGGCCTCGCGCGGGTAGATGCAGCTTGATCCAAGCTGCAAGAGGCGCGTCACCCCGGCGGCAAATGCCTGATGGATCACGTTGCACTCGATCATCAGGTTGTCATAGATGAAATCGGCCGGGTAGGTCTTGTTGGCATGGATGCCGCCCACCTTCGCGGCGGCGAGGATCACCACGTCGGGGCGCTGATCGGACATGAAGCCGCGCACCGCTGCCTGATCGGTCAGGTCAAGCTCGGCATGGGTCGCGGTGATCAACTCGATCCGCTCGCCCGCCGCTGCCCGCGCCTCCAGCCGCCGCAGGATCGCGCCGCCCACCATGCCCCTGTGCCCCGCGACGTAGACGCGCATATCGCTCACCCGTTCTCGAAGCTCACCGGCATGTCCATGCCATGTTGTTTCAGAAGCGCATGGCGCTGCGCGCTTTTCAGGTCTTCGCGCACCATCTCGGCGCACATCTCCTGCGCGGTGATCTCGGGCACCCAGCCAAGTCTTTCCCTGGCCTTGGACGGATCGCCCAGAAGCGTCTCCACCTCGGCGGGACGGAAATAGCGCGGGTCGATCCGCACGACCACGTCGCCGGGCACCACGCCGGGGGCGTTGTCGCCGTGCACCTCGGCCACAGTGCCGATCTCGTTGACGCCCTCACCGCTAAACTTGATCTTGAGTCCAAGCTCTTGTGCTGTCCAATGGATGAATTCGCGCACCGAATACTGCACACCGGTCGCAATCACGAAATCCTCGGGCGCGTCCTGCTGCAACATCATCCACTGCATCCGCACGTAATCTCTGGCGTGCCCCCAATCCCGCAGCGCATCGATATTGCCCATGTAAAGGCAGTCCTCAAGCCCCTGCGCGATATTGGCCAGCCCGCGCGTGATCTTGCGCGTCACGAAGGTCTCGCCGCGGCGCGGGCTCTCGTGGTTGAAGAGAATGCCGTTGCAGGCATACATGCCATAAGCCTCGCGATAGTTGACACAGGTCCAGTAGGCAAAGAGCTTGGCCACCGCATAGGGCGAGCGCGGATGGAACGGCGTGGTCTCGCGCTGCGGGGTTTCCTGCACAAGCCCGTAAAGTTCGGAGGTCGAGGCCTGGTAAAAACGGGTGACTTTCTCCAGCCCCAGAAACCGGATCGCCTCGAGCAGGCGCAGCGTGCCGATGGCGTCCACATCGGCGGTGTATTCCGGCGCCTCGAAGCTCACGGCGACATGGCTCTGTGCGCCAAGGTTATAGACCTCGTCAGGGCGCACTTCCGCGAGGATGCGGGTCAGATTGGAGCTGTCGGTCAGATCGCCATAATGCAGCTTGAGCCGCTGATGGTTTGAATGCGGATCCTGATAGATATGGTCGATCCGCTGCGTGTTGAAGAGCGAGGCCCGCCGCTTGATGCCATGAACCTCGTAGCCCTTTTTCAGCAGAAACTCCGCCAGATAGCTGCCGTCCTGCCCGGTGATGCCGGTGATAAGTGCCCGTTTCATATGTTTTTTGCTCTGCCCTGTGCCTTGGTCCTATGGCTTGTGTCAGCGTTGCCCACATCGCGGGCCGCTGCCGATCCTGACACAGCGATAGCACATTCCGCACTTGGGGGAATCCGTGTCGTCGCGGTTGCGTGCTCAGAGCGCCGCGACTGTTGCCGATCTGCGCGCGTGGCCAGCAAGAAAGCCGCGCGCGGCGTCGAGCGCCTCGCGGATGGTCACGTCCATGTCGATATAGCGATAGGTGCCCAGTCGTCCGACAAAGCTCACCCCGCATTCTTCGGCGGCGAGACGCTCGTATTGTGCCAGAAGGAGTTTTTCCTGCGTCAGACGGATGGGGTAATAGGGGATGTCGCCGGGCGTGCAGGCGCGGGGATATTCGCGGTAGCACACGGTCATCTCGTGACGTTCCCAGGGACTGAAATGCTTGTGCTCGGTGATGCGGGTATAGGGCGTGTCGCGGTCAGGATAATTCATCACTGCGCAGCCTTGCCAGTCCCCTTGTGCGGTGAACCGTTCGAAATCGAGCGTGCGATAGCCCAGATCGCCCAGCCGGTTCCCGAAATACCCGTCAAGCGGCCCCGACCAGAACAGGTGATCGGCGCGCTGCCCCTGCTCGGGCGTGTAGGGGCAATCGAGATGCACGTCGATGCCGGGATGGTCGAGAATGCCCGCGACAAGCGCGGTATAACCCGCCTCTGGCAGCCCCTGGAACCGGTGCGCGAAATAGCTGTCCTCGTAGCTGAAGCGCATCGGCAGCCGCTTGAGGATGGACGCGGGAAGTTGATCGGGCGAGAGGCCCCATTGCTTTTCGGTATAGCCCCGAAAGAACGCTTGATAAAGTGCGGGACCCATCATTGCGAGCGCCTGTTCCTCGAAACTGCGCGGCTCGTGCTGGGATGGTTGCGCCTGATCGTCAAGGATGAAGCGGCGCGCCTCCTCGGGACGAAAGGCGCGGCCGAAAAACTGGTTGATCGTGTGCAGGCTGAGCGGCAGGCCAAAGACCTGACCGCCCACCGTGGCCTTGACCCGGTGCGCATAGGGTTGAAACCGCGCGTAGCGGTTCACATAGGCCCAGACCTCGGCATCGTCGGTGTGAAAGATGTGCGGGCCGTAGACATGGACGAGAATCCCCGTCTCGGCGCAGCGTTCGGTATGGCAGTTTCCGGCCACATGCGTCCGCGATTCGAGCACTGTGACCTTGTGGCCTGCCTCGGCCAGTTCGCGCGCGATCACGGCCCCGCTGAAGCCGGCCCCGACAACAAGTATCCGCATATCGTCCCTCTTCGATCCGTGGCGGTCCGGTCCTCGTGACAAATTCCACGGGCCGAAACCTCGGCGGGTCTGAGGTTCAGTCCCCCGCTTGGGAACGTAGCGGCGTGCGTCGCTTTTGACCAGTCTCGGGATCACACTGTCGTGAAAATATGAAAATTGCCTAAAGACGTCTGCAAAAGGCGCGGTTCTGCCCGCTTTTTGCGCTGCTGTCTCCGCTCTTGCCCGCGATACCCGGGACCAGTGTGTGGTGGAGGGGGTCATGGGTCTGCAGTTTGTCGCGCATCTCGGTCTTGGCGATCCGCTGCTCGATCAGGATCTACGCGATCTGGACGTGGCCTGGTTGCCGTCCGGGGCGCATCTGGTGGCGGGGACCGGGCCGCTTGGCGGCCTGTTGTCCTTTCGGTTGGCAGAGGATGTTATCGCACAGCTTGTCGATACCATCCATTTCCCCGGCGCGGTTACCACCGGGCAAACCGGGCTTGCCGCCCCCGTCGGGGCGGCGGGGCGCATGGCGCTGGCCTTTGGCAGCGCATCCGATGGCGGTGGGCGGGCGATTCTCGCGCAGGAATTGACCGGGACGGGCGGCTTTGGCGCGACGATCGCGCTGGGCCGCCTGCCGCAGGCGGTCAGCGAGGTGTCGGCGCTGGTCTCGGCGCGAATCGGCGGGTTGGAAACGTTGTTTGCCGCAGATAGCGGCACGGGGCAGCTTCTGGTGTTCCGGTCCGGTCTGGCGGCGCCTGTCTCGACCGCCATGCCGCAGGGACCGGATGGCGCGGCCCTGCTTGCCGGTCCGGCGCTTCTGTCGCTGGTGGGTGCGGGGGCCGACATGCAGCTTCTGGCGCTCGATCAGGGTGCGGGCGCGCTTTACAGCTTTGCCGTCGATGCCACGACCGGCGCCCTCTCGGCGCGCGGTGTGCTGGATGGCGGCGGCGGTCTGGCGGTGGCCGATGTCACCGCGCTCGAGGTGGTGAGCGCCCATGGCGCCACCTTCGCGATCATCGCGGCGGCGGGCACGCAATCGCTCAGCGTGGTGCGCGTTGAGGCCGATGGCACGATGGTGCTGGTGGATCACGTGCTGGACACGCTCGCCACGCGCTTCGGCGGGGCGCAGGGGGTGAGCGTGGCGCAGGTGGGCGATCATGTCTTCGTTGCAGCGGGGGGCGCGGATGACGGGCTGAGCCTGTTTCGCCTTCTGCCCGACGGGCAGCTTCTGCATGTGGAGACGGTTGTGCATGCCCCTGGACTGGGGCTTGAGAATGTGGGCCAATTGAGCGCCGCCATCCTTGGCACGCAACTCCAACTTTTTGTTGCGGGCGATGCGCGCGGCGGGATCAGCCAGTTCGCTCTCGATCTCTCCACGCTTGGCGTGGTGGCGGAAACCGGCGGCAACGCGGCGGCGCTGCTGACCGGAACGGCGGGCGACGACCTCTTGATGGCGCGCGGCTTCGGCGCGGACACGCTCTCGGGCGGCGCGGGCAACGACATCCTTCTGAGCGGACCGGGCGAGACCGTGATGCGCGGCGGTGCGGGGGCGGATGTGTTTGTCATCTCCGCAGGCTCCGGCCTTGTGCGGATCACCGATTTTGCGCCGGGCACTGACCGGCTCGACCTCTCGGCGCTGCCGTTCCTGCGCAACACCGGGCAACTCGGGATCGAGGCGGGGCTTGGTTTTGCCCGGCTCAGGTTCCGCGACACCGTGGTGGAGATCACCGCGACAACGCCGGTCCTGCTCGACGCCGCGCGGCTGTTCGGCCCGGTCTTCGACTGGCCCGACCGGCTGCCTATCCTCACCAGCAGCTTCACCCTGCCGATCACCGGCACACCGGACGCGGATGCTCTCGGCGGGACCGCCGGGGCGGACGTTATCGACGGTCTCGAGGGGGATGACACGATCTTCGGTCTGGGTGGCAATGACACGCTGCGGGGTGGGAACGGGCGCGATTCTCTGGGCGGGGGACCGGGGCATGACAGCCTGTCGGGCGGTGCCGACAACGACACACTCTTTGGCGGCGACGGCGATGACACGCTCGACGGCGGCGGTGGCAATGACGACCTTGGCGGCGGCGTGGGCAATGACAGCCTGATCGGCGGGCCGGGGCGTGACCGGCTGTTTGGCGCGGAGGGCAATGATACGCTGCTTGGCGGTGACGGCAACGACATGCTGGGTGGCGGGCCGGGACACGACCTGATGTTTGGCGGATCGGAGGCGGACGAGCTTTGGGGCTCGGACGGCAATGACACGCTCTGGGGCGAGGCGGGCAACGACACGCTTGGCGGCGGGGCCGGTCATGACGAGATCCACGGCGGGGCCGGGGCAGACGAGATCTGGGCCTCGTTCGGCAACGACAGCGTCACCGGCGGAGACGGAAATGACACGATCGGGCTGTTTTTCGGCGACGATCTGGCCGATGGCGGGGCGGGCGATGACCAGCTTTGGGGCGCTGCGGGCAACGATACGCTGATGGGCGGCGCGGGCAACGACACGCTTGGCGGTGGCGGCGGCGACGACCTGCTCGACGGCGGCGAGGGGCGCGATACGCTCTGGGGCGGGGCAGGGCAGGACACGCTTGTGGGGGGGGCGGGCGACGACATTCTTGTCGGAGACGCGGGTGACGACCTGCTGTTCGGCGGTGCCGGAAACGACCGGCTCGACGGCGGCGCCGGTAACGATACGATCTTCGGTGGCACGGGCGCGGATGTGTTCATCTATGGCGGTGCAGGTGCCGGGACCAACTACGGGGCCGATGTCTTCGAGTTCTTCAATGCCACTGACGGCGACCGGCTGTTGCTGACCGGCACGCTCTGGGGCGGCGGCCTGACCGCAGCCGAGGTGGTGACGAATTTCGGGTCGATCAACGGGGGCGGCAACGCCGTGCTCGATTTCGGGGGCGGCAGCAGCATCGAACTCACGGGCGTTACCTCGCTTGCGGGGCTCGATGCCGCAATCGACATTTTCGGCTGATCCTAGCCCGCGCGCGGCGCCCCGGTGTCGCGCGCGGCAAGCCACGCCATGCCGCCGGCGTTGATCGCGTCGAGCCGGTCCCAGAGCGCGTAATCCTCTGCATAGAAGGCGCGCAGCTCCTCGGCGAGATCGGGTGGAACCGGTCCCGTCTCGCGCGCCTTCGACACGTTCTCGCGCGGCAGCGGGCGTGCTACGCCGAGCCCGTCACAGATGCGTGAAAACATCGTGGCGAGGCGATGATAGGGAAGGATCACATCGGCCAGGACCTTGCCCTGCGGGCCGCAGAACATGTCGCGTTGCAGGTAGGGCCGCCCGTCCGCGCGGAGAAAATTCCAGTCCTTTTGCTGCCAGAACTCGGCAAAGCTCATCTCGAGGGGCAGGGGGCTGTCGACCTTGTTGGACTTGCGATAGCGGAACCACGAACCGATCCAGTCGAGCGGGTCGCGCATCACCCCGAACTTGAAGAAAAAGCGCGGCCACTGGCCGGGCTGCGCGAAAATCTCGGGATGTGCCTCGATGGCCGCGTGCAGGGTGATGTGCTTGCGCTGCGGCGTGCCTTTGAAGGCGATCTCGGACACTGGTTCCAACGCCGTCTCGATCGAGGTCGAGGCGGTCTTGGTATTGGCCACGAAGACGAATTTCCGCTCGATCCCGATCAGCATTGGCGCGCCTCCCGCACCGTAGATAACGCAACGCCCGGACCGATACCAGATCGCGACATGACGCGGGGGTTTACTTGGCGGCATTGCTGCGGGACAAGCATCGGGTGCAGACCGTTCAGACAAAGGTTGCCATGGCCCGCGCCCCCCTCATCTCGGTGATCGTTCCGGTTCATGACGTGGAAGCCCATGTTGCGGCCTGCCTCAGGAGCCTCCGTGTCCAGACCCTTGAGGATTTCGAGGTGATCGTGGTCGATGACGGCTCCGCCGACGCGAGTGCCGCGCGCGCGCGCGAGGCGATGGCGGGCGATGCGCGGTTCCGCCTGCTGGGCCAGTCCCATGCCGGGCTGTCGGCGGCGCGCAATGCGGGACTGGCCGAGGCGCGCGGAGAGTTCATCGCCTTCGTCGATGGTGATGACCGGGTGATGCCGGATTTCCTCGGGCGGATGCTCGGGGCGCTCGAGGAGACGGGTGGCGACTGGGTGGCCTGCGCCCTGCGCTACGTCTTTGCCGACGGCACTGGCGCGACCCATTCGGGGATTCACACCGCGCCAGACCCCGGCGCGCATGTCGGGCTGCGGCGTCATGACTTTGCGGGCTGGCCGGATGTGGTCGCGCATTTCCCCTCGGCCTGGAACAAGCTCTATCGCCGGTCGCTCGTCGAGGGGCTGCGCTTTGACGAGGGGACATGGTTCGAGGATCACGGGTTTTTCCTGCGGGCTGCCGCGCGCACCGATCACCTGATCCACCTGCCAGAGCCGCTCTATCTGCAAACGCAGGGGCGCGCGGGGCAGATCACGGGCCGCGATGACGATCGGGTGTTCGAGCAGTTCCCGGTGCTGGAGCGCGCGGGCGCGATCATGGCAAAGGGGCCGCACGACGGCGCAGAGGTGGCGCTGGGCACGCTTTGCCATCGCCTGATCGCCGAACGCGCGGGCGTGCTTGCCGCGCCGGAGCGTCGCGCGCGATTCGCACAGGCGGCGGCGGCGTTTCTCGACCGGGCGGGAATCGCGCGGCACGGGGCCTGCGCCTGCTGGCGCGAGGAAATGGCGGGGCGTCCGCCGCTCTCGGTCGTAATCCGCTGGGACGGGACAGGGGCCGGGGCGCTCTTGGTCACGCTTGACGCGCTGGCCGGGGGGGCGGCGCTGGGGCAGGAGGTGCTGATCCTTTGCCCGCGCCCGGAGGATGCGACGGCGCTTGGCGCGGCACCGCATATCCGGGCGGTTCCGGCGGCGAAGGGGCTGGGGGCCGCGCGGGGCGCGCTGGTGATCGTTCTCGACGCGGGCGCGCGGCCCGATCCGCATGTCCTGCACGCGCAGGCGCGCGCGCTTCTGGAGGCGGGGGGCGATCTGGGCGTGATCGGTGAGGCGGCCCCCGAGGGCGGGCGCTTTGCCCCCGATTCGGCGCTGGCGCGGCGCGCGCCGCTGGCGGCGCACATGATCCGGGGGGCGTTGATCCGGTCGCATGATCTGCGCCTTGCCGATGCCGGGGGCATAGCACTTTGCCTCGGGGCCAGCCTGATGGCCGAGAGCGTGGTCAGCCTGCCCGGTGCCATGTTCGAGGCGACGACGGCGGACCGAATGGCGGCGGATTTCCTGGCCGATCACGACGCCTGCATCGCGGCTCTGCCCGCAGCCGCGCGCGCGCGGCTGCCCAAGGGCTGGGAGCGGCGGCTGTTCCTGCGCGCGCTCTGGCAACACTGGCAGCCGGAGCGGCGGCACGCGATGCTCGCGGCGCTGATCGGCGGGGTTCGACGCGGCTATGGGCGGCACAGCGCACCGCCTGCCGGGGCCGATGCCGATGTGCCCGCGCGGCTGGTGTCGCTGCTCGATCCCGGCGCGGTCCCGCGTTCGCTGCTTGCGCGGCTTGACAAGCCCGCGCCGCCCGCAGCACCGCCGCCTGTGGCGCGTGAGGCGCTTCGGCCTTTTGCGCTTGATGGCACGGGCTGGCTCCGGTTCAGGGCCGATCTGGCGGCGGATCCGTTCGCCAACCTGTCGTTTTACGCAGGGGATCGCATTGCGATCCCGTTTCACCTGTCGTTGCGCCGCGATGAACGGCGGGCTGTGCTGAATGATCGCGATGCGGCGGGGCACTGGCGTGCGGAGATCGCGCAGGATGTGCCGCTCGGGCCGCGTGTGGTGGAGGGGGTTATCCGGCTGACGGGCAGGGACGTGACGGTGACGCTGGATGGTGCGCCGGTGGTGCGGGTCGAGGCAGGGGCGCGGTTCGGCGGTCTGGGCGGGATTTCCGTTCTGGAGTGTCAGGGCCCGATCACGCTGCTCGATGTGGTGTCGGGCTGGTCGGGCAAGGGGCTGGTGCTCGACGAGGGTTGGCTCTTGCGTGTGCCGGAGGGGGTTGGGGGTCTGCGGGCGGGACCGGATGAGGCACCGTTGCCCGTGATCGCGTCGGCGGGCGTGCCGGGCGGGCTGGCGCCTCTGCCGGGTTGGCTCTGGGCAGATGTGCCGGAGGGCGCGACGCTCGATATCGTCGCGGATGATCCGGCGCGCGGGTCCTTGCGGATAACGCGCGCGCAGATGGCGGTGCGGCTCGATGCGGCGCTGGCGCACCGGCTTGAGCCGGCGGACATGCCGCGCAGCCTTCTGGTGCTGGAGCATCTCGTGCAGGGCGGGTTTGCGCCCCTGCTCTCGTCCGAGGGGCAGGCGCGCGCGCGGGCGCTGGCCGCGCATTTCGGTATGGCCGGGGCGCTCGGGCTTGCGCCCGTCCCGGAGCCGACACCCGAGGCCGGGCGCGAGGCGGCGCGCGCGCTTGCCCGCTTTGCCGAGGCCATGAGCGCCACCCCCGCCCCGGATGCGCGCGACGTGCTGCCCGGCCTGGCGGTGCCCGCCAAAGAGCGGCGCGCGCTGTGTCTTGGGTTGGTGACGGCGCTGGCCGCCGAGGCGCATGACGGCGCGGATTTCGACGGCGCGCTGGGCATGGCGCGTGAGGCGGGGCTGCCAGATGCGCCGCTGCCGAGCGATCCGTGGAGCCGCGCGGCGCTCCTGCCGGTCCTGCTGGCCGAGGGGCGCGGCGACGCGGTGCATGACATGCTCTGGTCGCTGGTGCCGTCCGGAGAGGCGTGGCTGCCCACGTCCTGCATCGCGCATGTGGCGCGTCACGCGCTGCGCGCGCGAAGGGTGGACCCGGACCGGCGCGAGTCGCTGATTTACGGATATATCGAGTTTGTCACGCGCCGCCTGACCGATCCATGGGGCCGGGCGCATTGCCGTGAGTTGACCCGCGCCGCCGTCTCCCTGCTGGGCCAGCGGGCGCTGATGAGCCGTTACCTGGCTGCGGATTTCGAGGCGTTCTGCGTCCGCGCCTATGGGCTGTCGCGGCTGTTCTGGGAGGCGGTAGAGGCGCAGGGCGTGGCCGATCTTCCGCCGCGTCTGGCAGAGGCGCGGGCGGCGTTTCGGCAGGTGGAGCAGGCGCGCGGCGGGTTTGACGAGGCGCTGCGCCTGTTCGAGGCGGCGGGCAACGCCGATGCGCCGCGTGTTGCGCGCGAGATGGGCTGTGCGGTGCCGGGCGAGCCGGTGCGCGCATGGGCGCGCCCCGGCGCGGGCGATGTCCCCGAGGCAGAGATGGCGGACCTGCGCGCGGCACTGCCCATGCTCTATCCAGAGGTACCCCCGCCCCGTCACGCAGCGTTGCAGCACGCCTGTGCGCAGATGATCGAGGCGGCGCTGGCCGCGCCCGACACAGGCGAGGCGCGCCCGCTCTTCGATCGGCTCGACCTGATCGCCGGGGCCCGAGATCAGTATCTTGGCCTAGGGCTGGGCCTGTCGCTGGTGGCCGGGCTGAAGGATGGCGCCTTGCGTGCCGAGGGTCTGGACTGGCTCGCTGTGCGACTGGACGATCTGCCCGAGGCCGAGCGCGCGGCGCGGGCTGCGGCCCCGTCGGTGCGGCAGGGGGCGGCGCGGTTGCGCGCCGCGCGGATACCCGGTTCGGAGCCGCTGCTGAACGCGCTCGGACCGGGCGCGCCCTTGCCGCCCCGTTGTGCGGCGCTCGACCCGGCGCATCCGCTCTATGATACGCTTGTGGTGATCTTTACCTGCGCGCCCTATCTTCAAACCCGCGCCCCGGCGCTGCGCGCGGGGTGGCTGCGCCTGCTCGACGAGATGGGGATCGCCCATGTCTTTGTCACCGGCGGCGGCGATGGCCGGCTGCAAGGCGATGTGCTGCGGCTTGATGCGCCGGACGATTACGAGGGGTTGCCACAAAAGACCCTCGCCGCGATCCGCTGGGTGCACCAAGAGACCGATTTTGGCCACATGCTCAAGATCGACGACGATTGCTTTTTGAACGCGCCGGAATTCTTTCGTGCGCTCAACTACCGCCGGTTCGATTATTACGGGCGCAAGCTCTCGCTTGTCCCCGGTCAGATGGACCGGCGCTGGCATCAGGACAAATCGACCTCGCATCGGGCGCGCGTTGCTTTTGACAAGTCGCCCGAGCCGTCAAGCTATGCCGATGGCGGGTCGGGCTATGCGCTCAGCCGCCGCGCCATGGCAGAGGTGCTTGCCGCGCTGCAAAGCACCGAAGGCCGATTGCTTGAACGGCTGTCCTTTATGGAGGACAAGCTGATCGGCGATCTGCTGGCGCTGCGCGGCATCGCGGTGGCGGAGGACGGATATTATACGGCGGTGCGTCGCCGCAGCCATGCCGGGGCGCGGCCCGTGTCGTCCTGGCATAACGGGTTCCTGGCCAGCAGCGCCATGCCGGTGCAGATGGTCCATCTCGACAGTGTCGAGGATCAGGCCCCGGCGCTTGCGCGGCTGGCAAGCCCGGCGCTCTGGCCGAAAAAGATCTGGCCGGGTTTTCAGGCGGCGCGTCTCGGGGCGCAAAGCAATGCGCTCGATCTCATCTCCTCGGAGGCGAGCGCAGAGGGGGCGCGCGCGGCTCCGGTCGCGGTGGTGTCGGTGATGCGCAACGAGATGTTTCTGTTGCCGCATTTCCTGCGGCATTATCGCGGTCTGGGCGTCGAGCAATTCGTGATCGCCGATAACGGCTCGGATGACGGCACGTTGGAATATCTCGCCGAACAGCCCGATGTGACGCTTTTCTCGGTCGATACCGATTACCGGCGCGCGGCCTGGGGTGTGGCCTGGCAACAGGCCATGCTGGCCGAGTTCCGGCAAGGCAAATGGTCGCTCGCGGCCGATGCCGACGAGCTTCTGGTGTGGCAGACCGAACGGCGTCAAAGCCTGCAAGACCTGCTGGCCTCCCCTGCGTTCGAGGGGGCCGATGCGGCACGGCTCTTCATGCTCGACATGTATCCCGAAGGGCCGCTGGAGGGCGCCGATTTCGCCTCGGGCGATCCCTTCGCGGAGGCGGGATTTGCCGAGCGCACGCCGTTCCTGCGCTCAACGCCCATGCGCGGGCCGTTCTCGGATCAGCCGACCTGGACCTCGGCGCTGCGCCATCGGCTCATTCCCGATGCGCGGCCCGAGATGTTCGTGGCGCAGAAGATCGCGCTCTTGCGGTATCACCCGTTCATGCGGCTTTCGGCCGGGTTGCATTTCGTGGGCGATGTGCGCTTGGCGCGGCGTGAACTGATCCTTGGCCATTTCAAGTATAACGCCGAGTTCCGGCGCAAGGCCGAGGCCGAGGTCGCGCGCGGCCAGCATTGGGGCAATGCCGAGGAATACCGCCGCTATCTCGCGCTTGTCAGCGAGGGGCGCCGCGTGATCCACGATCCGGGCGTATCGCTGCCCTGGCACGAGGTGCCATTTGTCGCGGCGCGGCTCGGCTGAGGATCAGCGCCAGCCGTAGTGGTCGCCAAGTGCTGCCATATGCTCGGCCATGGTGACGGGCGGGCGGGCATGTTCCCAATAGCGATCCATGTCGATGCGCCCCGCAAGCAGTGCCGCGATCCGGGCATGAAAATCCGCTGTGTCACCGGCGGCAAAGACCATCTCGGGGCAATTGCCCAATTCCTGCGCGCCGCCCATGTCCGAGGTCAGCAGCGGGATGTGACGGGCGTGCATCTCTATGGCGACCTGCGGCAGGTTGTCGTGCCAGAGCACCGGCACCACCCCCACATCCACGCCCGCAAGCAGCGCATCAAGCCCGTCATGGGAATAGCCATCAAGATGGGTAAGCCCCGCGAGCCGGTCGCCAAGTGCGGCGAGCCGGATCATCGCCTCGGCCTCGCCCCGGCGGGCGGCCACGACAAGGCGCAGGCGGCGGGCCAGCGGCGCGGGCAGCGATTCAAGCGCGTCGAGCAGGAAGAAAAAGCCCTTGTCGCGGCGCATATAGCCCAGATAGGCCAGTGTCAGCGTGCCGTCGGGGCCGGGCAGCGGGCCGCGCGGCGCGGTGCGGGCGAAGGCCTCTGACTCACGCGTGCCGATGCGGCAGGTCCGGGCGCGCTCGGGGGCGATCCCGTAGCCGATGGCCAGCGCGCGCACGGCGTCCGAGACGCAGAGCACCGCGTCGCAATGGGCGTTGAGGGTGTCGATCATCACGCGGCGGCGGGTGGCGAAGGTGCTGGCGGTCTCGGCGCTGTCGGCAGGGGCGGCCATCCCCGCCGGTCGCAGCCGCTGGAAAAGCCGCATTCCCCAGCGAAACAGCGGATCGAACCCCCGCCCCCCCGGCGCGATGCCAAGGCATTTGAGCCGGTAGGCCACGGCATTGGCAAGGCGGATCACGCGCCTGTCGGGCCGGTGCGGCAGGCAATGCACGCACGCCCGCCCGCCGTCAAAATCGGCGCAACTGCGGCGTTCCTGATACCAGAGGTTCACCTGCGGGCAGATCGGGTAGTAATTGTGCAGCATGAAGAGGACGCGGGTTTGCGGTGCCGTCTCCTTGAGGCGCAGCACCGGTGCGGGAAGTCCTTCGAGATTGTTGAAATGCACGGCATCATAGGGACCGGTCGCGCGCAGGAAATCAAAGAAGGTGGCCTCGGTCGCGGGGTGGCTGATCTGGGCGGGGTCGCCGTAACTGTGATGGGCGGGGGCCATGACACCGGAATTGACGATCTCGAAGCGGCGCGCGCGGTCCGTGTCCGGGCCATGGCGGGTCTGTTCCCAGCGGGGCGGACCGGGGCGCAGATCGTAGGAGATGCCCGAGGAAAGAAAGACCGCCTCGGTCTCCGGGGTCTTGGCCAGTTCGGCCATCAGGTTGCGCTGATAGATCGAGACGCCCCCGCCGCGCCGTTCGGGGTCAAGGTAATCCACCCAGTTGACATAGAGCACGCGGCGCATCGCTCAGATCTCCGGGTCGAGCCAGTGGCCAAAGCCGATTTCGCGGAAGTAGCGGGCGATCGGGTCTGGATACTTGAAGCGGGCGAGTATGTCGTCGGGGCTTTGCTTGACCAGCGGGCTTTTCATCCCCGGATCGGGCGCAACACCCAGAAATCCGGTGATCCGCTCGCGGAAGCCCGGCGCGAAAAGCTGACGGTATTCCAGCGTCAGGCGGCGATTGGGCAGACTGTCGAGCCAGTGCGCAAAGAGCGTGTCCATGCTTGCCATTTCGTGCCAGCGCTGGCAGATCCTGCGCGGGCCGACGTTGATCTTTTCGTGGATATGGTCGTCGGGCCGGGACTGCGCCCAGCGAAGCGTTTGCTCGGCCTTGATCAGCGAGGAGACCTGCGCCAGCCGGTTGTCGCGCCAGACATGGATGAGGTCGATATCCGGGTGATCCGCCAGCCGCTTGAGGATGCGCACGTTGTGCCCGAGCATGTATTTGAAGCCAACCCGTTCGACGCCTGGTGGTGCGGCCGTCTCGAAAAACCGCTGCATGAACACTAGCGGAGAGCGGTCGCGGTCGAGCAGGTGCGCGGGGTCGTCATCGCGGTCACCAATGCCGACAATGGCATAGGGATTGAACTGCTCGCCGCTGCAATGGATCGCGGGATGGGCGTTCAGCAGCGTCATCAGATAGGTGGTGCCACTGCGCGGCAGACCGATGATGAGAAATCGGCGCAATGTCATCGCACACCGCGGCGACAACGCGCGTGATGATCTGCCATGATCAACAAGCCCGCCATCAACGATCCGTTATACAGTCAGAAGTTCGGATAGATTGCAGTCAGCAGTCTTGCGAAAGCTCACGACGACGCGCGGCTTGTCCCTACCGGTGGAGCCCAATGTCTGCACACGGATGGCCTGCTGTCCATCGAGTAGTTTCATCATGTCGAAACGGCGGCCCTTGCGCGTAAGCGTCAACCGCTCGCTCTCAATGTTGAGGTTCCATTGGTGCAGGCCGACATACTCTTCCCGCTCGGCCTCATCGGGGTGAAACATCAGGATTACGCCACCACCGTCGCGACACAGGTTCACGATGTTATAAAGTCCGATCACCGGGTCGATAGAGTGGTCAAGGGAATTGGCACACCACACAATGTCGAACCGGTCTGGTCCGAACTGCCAGAGTGCGGTTTCGAAATAGCCCTTGACGGGCCGCCCGACACCTTGCACCCCCCGGCGGTCAAGTTCTGCATTGTATTCCTCCGCAAGCGGATCGACGGCAGTGACCGAGATGTCAAAATCAGGATGGCTGGTGCCTACCCAACTCAACGGTCCGGAACCGATATCAAGAATCTCCAGTGTCTGACCCGGTGTCAGATCAAGCTCGGGCAAGAATTGCGCAACCAACGGTGCTAGCGGTGCATCAGGATCTGTTTTGCGCTCGAATCCCTCTTTCCAGCGCATTCCGCCGGTTCGTATCCACTTGGACCAGAAGCCGACCTCTTCCTGCGCGCGCGCGCGCCATCTGGCGGCATCTGTCTTAGGGGGCGTTGGGGGGTGCGTCATTCGAATTCCTTGGGTGACATGCATTTACGCGCTTCTGCGCAAGGCCCATTGATGTCCGGGACCGGCCTTGATGGTTTCCCAATGGCCACGACCGACGAAATCATGCACCGCGCGATAGGCGATGTGATGTGGGCTGTTCGGGTCGGGTGCCCAGTCATCCCCGAGAATCAGGCCACCGGGTGCTATCATCTGTTCGAGATGTTCCAACTCGAGCAGGGTTTCCCTGTATTGGTGGGTTGTGTCGAGATAGGCCCAGTCGAGCGCCTCTTCGATCTGATCCGCACAAGCCGGGGAAAAGCCCTCGATAATTACGGAATCCACGTCTGGGAAAAGCGATACGCGCAATTCCGTCTCGCGCCGTGCCACCGCGGTTTCCAGCTTTCCAAAACATGTATATTCACGTCCCCAGCCAAACGTCTCGCCCGAGAGCCTCCATGTGTCGAACAGATAGAGCTTTCGCGGTTGCGCAATTTCGCAGATGTACTGGGAGAAGCAGCCTCGAAAGACACCCGCTTCCAGACCGACACCGCCGGGCTTGATCGGGCGAAGCACCCAGAGCCTCTTCTTCCTGCGTTCTTCGTCCCAGGCAGGTATCGGGTAGAGTGCCTCTGTCCGTCGGAGTTCCTCAGTGATCGTTGCGGCATCGCTCATTGATTTTGACCCGACGATTGCGGCACGTTTTATGAAGAGTTCAGACTTAAGGTCAGCTAGCATAGGCTAATAATCGCAACAAGTTTTATCTATCCCTCCTGTACCCCTTGCATCATCATCGCGCGGTGAACCTCGATCGCCTCGTTTACATCGGCGAAATATTGCAGCCGCCCGCCCTCGAGCACGAGGCCCGAGGTGCAGAAATCCCGGACCTGTCCCATCTCGTGGCTGACAAGGATCGCCCCTGCGTGGCGCATCCGGTCGACAAAGACCCGGCGGCTCTTGGCGCGAAAGGCGGCGTCGCCCACCGAGGTGACCTCATCCACCAGATAGGTGTCAAAGCGGATGCCCATGGAGGCGCCGAAGGTCAGCCGCGCGCGCATCCCGGCCGAATAGCTGCGCACGGGCATGTGGAAATGTTTGCCAAGATCGGCGAAATCGGCGACGAAATCCACCAGTTCCTCGGCATCGACGCCGTAGATGCGGGCGATGAAGCGGGTGTTTTCCGCGCCCGTCAGGTCGCGGTGGAACGAGCCGCCAAAGCCCACGGGCCAGGACACCAGACCATCCCGGATCACCCGCCCCGCATCCGGGCGCAGACTGCCCGCCACCAGTTGCAGCAACGTCGATTTTCCGGCCCCGTTGCGCCCCAGAAGCGCGACCGATACCCCCTCGGGAAGGCGCAGCGTCTGGTTGTCGAGCACCACCTTGCGGGTGTCGCGCACCCGGAAGCTCTTGGTGAGACGCTCGAACCGGATCACGCGCGGCCCCCTCAGTCGCGGTCGCGGATCGCGTAATAGACCAGCACCATCACCGCCCACGACAGCACCAGAAACAATCCCGAAAGCAACTCGATCAGAAGGCGGTCGGGATATTCGCTCGTCTCCGCGAGGGTCGGCTCTATGTAGGTGGCAAGATAGCGGCTCTGGCGAGAGGCCTTGGCGCGGGCCACGTCGAGTGCCGCGAGTGCTGCGCGATAGGTTTCCTCGGCAAATTCCCGATCCACCTGAAGTGCCTCGTATTCGGCGATGAGGCGCGGGTAATCCTCACCGCTGACCCCGGCGGTTTCGGAGGCGAAGCCCTCGCGCTCGCGCGCGATACGCTCGCGGATGACCTCGATCTCGCGCGCGGTCTGGAGCTTGCGCGGGTCGTTCGCCGTCGTGTTCTGGTCGAGGATGTCATACGAAATCAACGCCTGAGCAAGCTGCTGCTGAAGGTTGTTGATCACCCCCATGCGGCCCTGGATATCGGCGGCGGGATCGACGATCTGGGTGCGGGTGCGAAAACTGGTTAGCGCTTCGCGCGCGGTCTTGAGCCGCGCCACTGCCTCTTCCAGATCGGTCTCGGCGTAGCGCATCGCGTCAGCGCGGGCACGCTCGTTGAGACGGTTGATCATTTCCTGGCTCTGGCGCAGGACCTCGCCCGCGATGGCCTGTGCCATGTCGGGGCTGTAGGCCACCACCTGCACCTCGATGAGACCCGACCGCTGATCGTAGGAAATCCGCAGGATGCGCCGCCAGAACCATTCGAGATCCTCGATGCTGGCCTCGGGCCAGAGCGCGAAGAGCGGATCACGCCGCCATTGCGCGGCGAAATGCGCGCGCAGCCCCAGCCGCGCCTCGACCTCGCGCACCATGGTCTGGCTGAGGATGAATTCATAAAGGATATCGCCATCCGAGGACAGGCTGGAGCCGGTAAGCGCGGTCAGCCCGCCGAGGATTTCGGTGGCGCCGCCGGTCTCTTCCTGCCGGACGGTAAAGCCGGTGACCGAGCCATACCGATCCTCTGCCACGATCCAGAGGTAGATGGAAATTGCCGCCGAGGGCAAAAGCACCAGAAGCACGAAGGACCACAAAAGCCCGCGATGCCTGCGGCGCAGCCGCGCGGGACCGGCCGGTGGGCGCACCGCCACAAGCTCCTTGGGTTGCTGGGCCTGGGTGTTCATCCTGCCGTCATCGGTTCCGTTTCCATTTCCCTTTCCTGTCTACATACTGGGCCCCGAAAGGGCCAGCACGAGAATCATGCCAGAGCGAACCGCCCCCGCGACCCGCCCCCCCGCCGCCGCGCGCCGCAGTTTTCGCAGCCTGCGCGCGATTGCGGCGTTGATGTTGCGCGAGATGGCCACGCGCTATGGCCGCTCGCCGGGCGGGTATGTCTGGGCCTTGCTCGAGCCGCTCGGCGCAATCGCCATTCTGGCGATCGGTTTCTCGCTGATTATCCGGTCGCCGTCGCTTGGCAACAGCTTTCTTCTCTTCTACGCCACGGGCTTTATGCCATTCATTCTTTACCAGGACCTTTCCAACCATGTGGCGCGGTCGGTGAATTTCTCGCGCGCGTTGCTCTATTACCCGGTGGTGACATGGGTGGACGCGCTGGCCGCGCGCTTCGTGCTCAACACGTTGACGGGCATTCTGGTGGCGGCGATCGTTCTGGGGCTGGTGTCGATTTTCACCGAAACGCGGATGACCTTCGACGTGGTGCCGATCCTGCGGGCGATGGCGCTGGCGATCCTGCTCGGGGGCGGTATCGGCGTGCTCAATTGCGCACTCTTCGGTCTTTTCCCGGTGTGGATGCAGGTCTGGTCGATTGCCACGCGCCCGCTCTTTCTGGTTTCGGGCGTGTTCTTTCTATACGAGGACATGCCCGCCACGGCGCAGGCGATCCTGTGGTGGAATCCCCTTATCCACATCATCGGCATCATGCGCGAGGGGTTTTATGTCAGCTATCAGGCCAGCTATGCCAGCGTGATTTTCGTGGCGCTGACGGGGCTTCTGGCGCTGTTCTTCGGGGTGGTGCTCATGGGGCGCTATCACCGCGACATTCTTCAGAACGGGTAATCGGGTCGGCCCAGTGCCGCACGGTGGTATGTGTCACGCCCGTGCGCCGCAAAAGACCATCGCGCAGCGCGCGCGCCATCAGCCGCAACGCGCGTCTGCCGCCCTCCGGGTGGCGCGCCGCAGACCAGAGCCATTTCGGAACGATCAGCAAAAGCGCAGGCCAGAAGAACGCCCCCGCCGCCGCGCGATAGACCAAAAGCAGATTGCGGTGATAGTAATAGAGCCGCCAGAGCGGGCGGATATGACCCCCGCAGCCGAGACTGTGGCAATCATGCTCGAACCGAAGCGCGGGCACGAAGCCGATGCGCCCGCCCCGCGCCGAGAGTGTCAGCGTATAGAGCGTGTCGTCGCCATAGAGAAACAGGCCCGGATCGGGCAGCCCCGCAAGCGCCACGGCGCGGCGTGAGAGAAAGAGCCCCACGAAGGAGGCGCCGTCGATCCGGCGGGCGGGCGCGTCGGGCGCAAAGGCGTCCGGCGAGAGGTGAAAGCCGCGCCGCCCGCGCAGCAGCGTGCGCCAGAACACGCGGCGATCCGCGAACGGGTTGCACGAGGGGATGTTCATCGGTGCGATGCGGCCATCGGGCAGGAACACGGCGGCGGCGAGCGCGTCCCAATCGCCGTGCTCGAGGGCGTGAAACCTGGCCAGCGCGTCGGGTGAGGGGCGCGCATCGTCATCCATCACCAGCGTCCAGTCGGGATCGTGGCGGTCGCGCGCCCGCGCGATTCCGGCGGCAAAGCCACCCGCGCCGCCGGTATTGGTGTCGAGCCGCAGAACGTCGAGCCGGGGATCGATCAGCCCCGCGAGATAGTCCGCCGTGCCGTCGGTCGAGGCATTGTCCACCACGACGAGCGCGGCGAGATGGTCGGGCGGAGAGGCGAGCAGGCGCGTCAGCGTTGCGCGCAACTGCGTCAGCCGGTCATGGGTGACCACCACCGCCACGAGGCGTGATCCGGGGGGCGTGGCGGCCAATGCGTGCTCCTGAAAACGTCTTTCGCCCGTGTTCGCTAAAATCCGCGCCGCTGTCAAACAGGTCGCTGGCGATTGACGCGGGCGGGCAAGCTGATACCAAGCGCCATGCTCAGCGTGTTCCTGCAAACCCTGCCGTTCTTCCTGATCATCGGCCTCGGATACGGGGCCGGGCGCAGCGGGTTCTTTTCGCAGGAGGGCACCGCGTGGCTGACGAAATTCGTGTTCTACTTCGCGCTTTCGGCGATGCTGTTCCGGTTCTCGGCCAATCTCTCGCTTGGCGATGTGCTCGACTGGCAGGTGGTTCTGGCCTATCTCGCGGCGACATCGGTGGTCTATCTTCTGGCCACGGGCGTGGCGTATCTGCGCGGCGTGCGGATCGAGGAGGCGGCGATCGAGGCGCAATGCGCGGTGATCGGCAATGTGGGCTTTCTCGGTGTGCCGATGCTCGCCATGCTGATGGGCGAGGCCGCTATCGGGCCGGTCGTGCTGGTGCTGGCGGTCGATCTGCTGGTGTTCGGCTCGCTGGTGGTGATCCTCATCACCGGCGCGCGTGACGGGCGCATGTCGGTGCGCATCCTGGGCAGTATCGGGATGGGCCTTGTGCGCAACCCGATGATCGTGGCGATTGCGGCGGGCTTTGCCTGGTCGGCGCTGCGACTGCCGATCCCCGAAACGATGAACGCCTTTCTGGCCATTCTCGGCGGTGCGGCGACGCCCGGCGCGCTTTTTGCCATCGGCGCCTCATTGGCGGCAAAAGCCGCCGAACGGCCCTATGTTGCCGGGTGGCTGTCGCTGTGCAAGCTGGTGCTGCACCCGGCGGCAGTGGCCATCGCGGTGCTGTGGCTGTTCGAGGTGCCGCCCTACACGGCGGCGGTGGTGATCGCGGCGGCGGCGCTGCCGGTGGCAGGCAACGTGTTCATCATCGCGCAAAGCTATGGCGTCGCCCCGCGCCGCGTCTCTTCGGCGATCCTGATTTCGACCCTGCTGGCGGTGCTGAGCGTGGCGCTTGTGATCGGCTGGACCGCCGCGCTCTACTGAGCGCGCGCCTCAGCCCTTTTCGTGGAAGAAATCATAGAGCTTCTGCGCAAGCGCGTCTGATACCCCCTCCACCGCCTTGAGATCGGCAA
Organism: Alphaproteobacteria bacterium HGW-Alphaproteobacteria-1; assembly: GCA_002842985.1. Lineage (GTDB taxonomy): Bacteria > Pseudomonadota > Alphaproteobacteria > Rhodobacterales > Rhodobacteraceae > Roseovarius. Next base: position 65,576 of record PHEQ01000002.1, on the reverse strand, counting down.
GGTTGGCGCGGCTCACCGCCTTGGCGCTGCCGAAATGCGCAAGCAGCGCGCGCTTGCGCGCCGCCCCCACGCCCGGCACCTCATCAAGCGGGGTGGCGGAGATCGCCTTGGACCGCTTCGCGCGATGCGTGCCGATGGCGAAACGGTGCGCCTCGTCGCGCAGACGCTGGATGAAATAGAGCACCGGGTCATTGTGGCGAAGCGCCATCGGGTGTTTGCCGATGCGGTGGAATTCCTCCTTGCCGTGGTCGCGGTCCACGCCCTTGGCGACGCCCACCATCGGGATATCCTCGACGCCCATCTCGTGCATGATCCCCGCCACCGCGCTGACCTGCCCCGCGCCGCCGTCGATCAGGAGAAGGTCGGGCCAATGCCCCTGTGTGCGGTCGGGGTCGTCTTTCAGCAGGCGCTTGAAGCGGCGGGTCAGCACCTCTTTCATCATGCCGAAATCGTCGCCGGGGGTGAGATCGTCACCCTTGATGTTGAACTTGCGATAGTGGTTCTTCATCATCCCCTCGGGGCCCGCCACGATCATCGCGCCGACCGCATTGGTGCCTTGAATATGGCTGTTGTCGTAAACCTCGATCCGCTGCGGGGGGCGCGGCAGATCGAACGCCTCGGCCAGACCCTTGAGCAGTTTGCCCTGCGTGGCGCTCTCGGCCATCTTGCGCGCAAGGCTCTCGCGGGCGTTGCGCAGCGCCGCCTCGACCAGTTCGGCCTTCTCGCCCCGCTGTGGCACCAAGAGCGTGACCTTGCGCCCGAGTTTCTGCGTGAGCGCCGCCTCCATCAGGTCGGGGTTCTCGATTGCGTGCGACAGGATCACGGCGCGCGGCGGCTCCTTGGTGTCGTAGAACTGGCCAAGGAAAGCCTCGAGCGTCTCGGCCTCGTCCACATCGGCCCCGACGCGCGGATAGAAATCGCGGTTGCCCCAATTCTGGCCCGCGCGGATGAAGAAGACCTGCACGCAGGCCTGCCCCTGATCGAGATGGAGTGCCACGATATCGGCCTCGGCCACGCTGCGCGGGTTGATGCCTTGGGCGGTCTGCACCTGTGTCAGGGCCTTGATCCGGTCGCGCAGGGCGGCGGCGCGCTCGTATTCCATCGCCTGCGATGCCTGCGCCATCTCGGCGGCGAGTTTCTCCTGAATCTCGGTGGAACGCCCCGAGAGATAGCGCTCGGCGTCGCTGACCTGCGCCTTGTAATCGGCGCGGTTGATCTTGCCCACACAGGGGGCGGTGCAGCGTTTGATCTGGTATTGCAGGCAGGGGCGCGTGCGGCTCTCGAACATCGCATCGGTGCAGTTGCGCAGCTGAAACACGCGCAGCAACTGTGCCAGCGTCCGGTTGACCGCGCCGGCGCTGGCGAAGGGGCCGTAATAGCTGCCTTTCTCGCGCTTGGCGCCGCGATGTTTCTTGATCATCGGATAGTCATGCGCGGTGACGAGGATGTTGGGAAAACTCTTGTCGTCGCGCAAAAGCACGTTGTAGCGCGGCTTGAGCTGCTTGATGAGGTTCTGCTCCAGCAGAAGCGCCTCGGTCTCGGTCGATGTGGTCAGGAACATCATCGAGGCGGTCTCGCGGATCATCCGCGCGATGCGCCCGGTATGCCCGGTGGGCCGCGCGTAGTTCGAGACCCGCGCCCGCAGATTGCGCGCCTTGCCGACATAGAGCACGCGCGATTGCGCATCGAGCATCCGGTAGACGCCCGGCGAGCCGTCGAGCGTGCGCAGGTAATCGCGGATTACCTCATGCCCGGTGCGGGCGGGGGGGGGATCGGTGTCTGTCATATGCGAACGGATATGATTCCTGTCCCGTGCTGCACCAGTGTGCCACAAAGGGCAAGGGGCAAGCTGTCCACGATTTCTGTGGATAAGTCTGGAGACAGTTTCTGGCCAGCCGGAAATTTTCTTTGAAACCGGCTGGGTTCGTCGACCTGCCTATATTTTAGGCAAATACGCAGGGCGCTGATATAAAAAGATAATTTTTTGTAACGGATACAGTTGATTGAAAACATTAGCGATTTTGTAACGCTTACGTAACGGAACGGTGACGGGTGCAAAACTTCTTGGCGCAGGTCATCGTTTCACTCAACCCCGAGAACATCCGGCGTCTGCCAGCCGAGATGCTGGCCGCCGTCCACGCACAGCAATTGACCGGTCACGCCGGGGGCCTTGAGCAGGTAGGCGAGGGTGGCGCAGACCTCATCCGCGTCGCTGCCGCGCCCGAGAATCGTGGCGCGGCGCTGCCCGGTGAAATGCGCCGCGCTCTGGCGGTGGCCCTGAAGCGTGGGGCCGGGGCCGATGGCGTTGACACGGATGCGCGGGGCGAGGGCCTGCGCACCGGTCCGGGTCAGTGCCCAGAGGCCCATCTTGGCGATGGTATAGGTCATGAACTCGGGGGTGAGCTTGCGCACGCGCTGGTCGATCATGTTGACGACAAGGCCGCGCGCGCGCGGTTCGCCATTGGCGTCGGTCGCAGGCTCCGGCACCGCGCGGGACATTTCCTGCATCAGCACGAAAGGCGCGCGCAGGTTGCTCTCGATATGCCGGTCCCAGCTTTGCCTTGTGGCGGTGGTGATGTTGTCATACTCGAAAATCGAGGCGTTGTTGACCAGCGTCAGGATCGGTCCACCGAGCGATTCGGCGGCACGCGCAATCAGCGGCGTGACTTGCGCCTCGTCCACAAGATCGGCGCAGAGCGTCACCGCCTGCCGCCCCATGGCGCGAATCTCGGCGGCCACGCTCTCGGCATCTGCCGCAGAGGTGGCGTAATGCACCGCCACGTCATGCCCCTGCCGCGCCAGTTCCAGCGCCATTGCGCGCCCCAGCCGTTTGCCTGCCCCTGTCACCAATGCCCGTGTCACGTCCGGCCTCCGCTCATGTCAGCACGGTGACGACATAGCCCGCATACCCCGCCGTCAAGGCAATCCCCCAGAGCCGCCCGATATCGCGCCCGAAGAACACGAACGGAATGAGGACAAGCGACGCGGCCAGCATCACCCAGAGATCGAAACTCAGAAACTCGGCATTGACCGGCACGCGACCGACAAGCGCCGTCACTCCGATGATGGCCAGCAGGTTGAATATGTTCGAGCCGATCACATTGCCAAGCGCCACATCGGCCTGTTTGCGCAGCGCGGCCATGACCGTTGTCGCCAGTTCCGGCAGCGAGGTGCCGACCGCGACCAGCGTCAGACCGATCACCGCCTCGCTCACCCCATAGCGCACGGCGAGGATCGAGGCATTGTCCACCAGAATATCCGCCCCGAGCGGCAGGCCGATCAGCCCCAGCGTCAGAAAGACGCCGATCTGCCACCACGGCATGTCGGGATCGGCGCCTTCGACCTCTTCCACGTCATCAAGCAACTTGGCGGCGGCCACCTCGCGGCGATGGATCATCGAACGGTGGAAGGCATCGCCCAGCATCAGCGCCAGACCACCCAGAAGCACCAGCCCCGCGATCCAGTCGAACACCCCGCGAAACGCGAGCGCGATGAACAGAACGCTTGCCGCGAGCATCTGAAGATAGGAGCGCCGGCAGTCGCAAGAACTTGTGTGCATGACGGCGAGGATTGCCGGAATTCCCAGCACCAGAAGCACGTTGGCCGTGTTCGAGCCGACCACGTTCCCAAGGGCCAGGCCCGGCTTGTCGGCCAGAACCGCATTGACCGAGATGAGCAGTTCGGGCGCGGAGGTGCCGAAAGCGACGATGGTCAGGCTGACGATCAGAGCCGGAATCCCGATCCGCAGCGCGAGGTTGACCGCGCCCTTCACCAGCGCATCGCCCGCCAGAAGCAGGATCACAAGGCCAAGGGCGACCATCAGCCAAAGATTCATTTCGGGGGCCTTTTCTCGCAGTTGCAGGGCCCCTTGCCGATCCGGTAGCGCCCGCAGCGTGTGCATTTCGCCTCTGCCAGACGCTTTTGCCCCGGAAACCGGAGACGTCCGAACATGGCCAGCACGGCCATGGCGACGAGGAAGAGAGCGACGATCTTGACCAGCATCTCAGAGGCCGAAGCGCGCGTAATGGGTGCGCTCCTCGAGCGCGCCAAGGGCATCCCCGACAATCCGCGCGCCGAAACGCGACAGGAACCCGCGCCTGCGGCCATAGCGCACAAGGCGCACCTTGTCGCCATAGACTTCCTTCATGCGCGGCTCCAGATGGCCGAAACCATCGGCAAGGCCAAGCTCGATGGCGCGCCCGCCAAGCCAGAACTCGCCCGAAAACAGTGCCGGATCGTCGGAGAGTTTCGCGCCGCGCCGGTCCTTCACATGGGTGATGAAGGCGGTGTGGATATCCTCCAGCACCGATTTCAGTCGCGCCACATCCTCGGGTTTTTCGGGCAGGAACGGATCGAGCGTGCTCTTGGATGTGCCGGCGGTATAGACGCGCCGCTCCAGCCCCTGCCGCTTGAGAAATACATCCGCGCCAAAGCCCGCCGAGATCACGCCGATGGAGCCGAGGATCGACGAGGGATCGACGCGGATATCATCGGCGGCGACAGCGAGCCAATAGCCGCCCGAGGCCGCCACATCCTCGACAAAGGCGTGCACCGGGATGCTCTTTTCCTCTGCCAGCCGCCGGATGCGCGCGGCGATGAGCGATGATTGCACCGGCGAGCCGCCCGGCGAATTGATCACCAGCGCCACCGCGTTGGGCTTGCCGCGGCGAAACGCCTTTTCGATCACGGGGCCAAGCGCCTCGTCGCTGAGGGCCGCGCGCGGCCCCGATCCGATGACGCCCGCAAGCCTGATGACGGCCACGCGGGGAGGCTGTTTGAGGAAGGGGACAAGGTGTCTCATGAGACCCGATGTAGAGTGCGCTCGCGCGACAAACAAGGCGGCTTTCCCCGTAAGATCGGGAACGGATGAAATTCGTCACCGGGGCACGGCTTGCGCCTCAGATGATGGCGTGGCGCATCCGCGCCGAGACCCATTCGCTCAGCACCACCGTGGCGAGAATGAGCAGCAGGATCACCGTCACCTGCGGCCAGGCGAGCACGTTGAGCGAGGCCTGCAATTTCAGCCCGATGCCACCCGCGCCGACCAGTCCCAGGATCGTGCTTTCGCGGATGTTGATATCCCAGCGAAACACCGTGATGCCCCAGAAGGCCGGCATGATCTGCGGCACGATGCCGTAATTCACCACTTGCGCCGCGCTTGCGCCAGTGGCCGTTACCGCCTCGATCTGGCGCGCGTCGGTCTCCTCGATGGCCTCGTAGAGCAGCTTGCCGACAAAGCCGATCGAGCGCAGTGCAATGGCCACGATCCCGGCCAGCAGACCGGGGCCGATAATCGCCACCAGCAACAGCGCCCAGATGAGCGAATTGATCGAGCGCGACGCGACGATGATGAACAGCGCAATGGGCCGCAGGATATGCGGCGACGGCGTGGTGTTGCGCGCCGCCATGAAGGCCACCGGCACCGCCATGATCACGCCGCCCAGCGTTCCGAGCGTTGCAATGTTGATCGTGTCCCAGAGCGGCCCCATCAGTTCGGGCAGATAGCTCAGGCGCGGCGGCCACATGCGGCTGCCGATATCTGCGGCCTGTCGTGGCGCGTCCGACACGAAGGCCCAGATGGTGGTTTCCGTCATCACCTGCCAGCACCAGACAAACAGCGCCACAAGCGCAAGCCAGCCCATCCACCGCAGCAGCCGCGCGCGCGGGGTGCGGTGCGCCCAGACCTCGGAATAATGGCCGATCTCGCTCATTGCAGGAACTTTCGCAGATAGCTGGAGCCGTATTCGGCCACCATCACGATCCCGATGATGATCAGCAGGATCGCCCCCGCGCTGTCGTATTCGTAGCGGTCGATCGCCGTGTTGAGCGTGGCCCCGATTCCGCCCGCGCCGACGATGCCGATGACCGCGCTTTCGCGGAAATTGATGTCGAGCCGGTAGAGCGACAGCCCGATGAGCCGCGGCATGACCTGCGGTTGCACGGCGTAATTGACCAGTTGCCCCCAGCTTGCCCCGGTGGCGCGCACGGCCTCGGCCTGTGCCTCGTCGATCTCCTCGATATCGTCGGCCAGCAGCTTGGCGATAAAGCCGATGGTGGCGAAGCTGAGCGTGAGAAACCCCGCGAAGGGACCAAAGCCGAACATGGCGACAAGGAAAATCGCGATGATGATTTCCTGAAGCGCGCGGCTGACCGCGATGATGCTGCGGCAGATATAATAGATCCAGCGTGGTGCGAGATTGCGCGCCGCCCCGATACCGATGGGAACGGAGATGGCAACCCCGACCACGGTGGAGGTCAGCGTCATGGTCAGGCTTTCCTTCAGCCCTTGGGCGATATCCTTCCAGCGGCTGGTGAAATCCGGTTGCAGAAAGCCGAGGACAAAGCGCTGCCCGCGCTCAATGCCCGCGGCAACCCGTGCCCAGTCCACATCGACAGAGCCAACGGCCAGCACGAGATAGGCGAGAATGCCCAGTTGCAGCGCGATGCGCCAGCGCCGGTCGGTGACGATCTGCGGCGGGCGGCGCCAGGTGCTTGGGTAGGTGGTCATCAGACGATGGCCTCCATCCGGGCAAGCGCCTCGGCCTCGGCCTCGGCCTGTTCGCGGTCGCCCGCGCGCATCGCGTTCCAGTCCTCGGCGCCGTAAATCTCGGTCAACGCGGTTTCTGTCAGCGCCTCGGGCGGGCCGTCAAACACCACGCGCCCCGCGCGCAGCCCGACGATGCGCTGCATGAATTGCTGCGCCAGCGGCACGTCGTGGATATTGACGATGGCGGGCAGGCCGCGCTCGGCGCAGATTTCGGTCAAGAGGCGCATGATCTGGCGGCTGGTCTTGGGATCGAGGCTGGCGGTGGGTTCATCCACCAGCAAAAGTTCCGGTTCCTGCGCCAGCGCGCGGGCGATGCCGACCCGCTGCCGCTGTCCGCCCGAGAGCGCATCGGCGCGCTTGTCGGCGTGTTCCATCAGCCCCACCCGGTCCAGCAGGCGATAGGCGTTCTGGATGTCGGCGGGCGGATAACGCCGCAGGAAGCTGCGCCAGAACGGCACATAGCCGAGGCGGCCGGACAGCACGTTCTCCATCACCGTCAGCCGCTCGACCAGCGCATATTCCTGAAAGATCATGCCAATGCGGCGACGCTGGCGGCGCAACTCGCGCTTGCCCAGCTTTGCCAGGTCCACATCGCCCAGCATCACCGCGCCCGCCGTCGGCTCGACCAGTCGGTTGATGCAGCGGATCAGCGTGGATTTGCCCGCGCCCGATGGCCCGATCAGCCCCATGATCTGCCCCTTGGGCACGTCGAGGGTCACGTCGCTGAGCGCTGTGTCGCCGGTCTTGTAGGTCTTGGAGAGACCCTTGAGATGCAGCATGGCGGCGCCTTTCCATAAGATACGCGGGCGGCAGGGGCCGCCCGCGTCAGCCGATCCGGCTCAGTTGCAGTCGTAGGCGACGCCATTGGCCTCGTCGATGGTTCGGATCACCGACCAGTTTTCCTTGAAGGTGATCGGGATGAACTGCGCCTCGCCGGATTTCTCGAACTCCTCCGCCAATTTGGTGCCCGTCCAGTCAAAGCCGAAGAACGCCTCCTTGACCTTCTCCTGAAGGTCGGGGTGCAGGTTGTAGACCACGCCATAGCCTGTGGTGGGGAAGGTCTCGGAGGTATAGAGAACCTCAAGCTGGTCTTCGGTCACGACGTCGCGCTGGATCATCCGTGCCTTGACCGAATTGGCGATGGCGGCGGCGGTGTAATCCTTGTTGGCGACGCCGAGGATGGAGTTGTCATGCTTGCCCGAGAAGACGGCCTCGAAATCGCGGCCCGCCTCGAGACCGAACTCGGCCCGCAGAAGGGCAGAGGGTGCCTTGAAGCCCGAGTTGGAGGTCTCGGAGGTAAAGGCCATCTGCTTGCCCTTGAGATCGGCAATCTCCGACACGCCCGAGCCGGGATAGGTGATGATCTCCATCTCGTAGCCGAAAGAGCCATCGGCGGCGGCCATGATCGTGAACGGGCGAAAGCCCGCACAGGCCACGGCAAGCGGGTTCGAACCGGTGTTGAACCCCGCCACATGGAGGCGCCCCGCGCGCATCGCCTCGATCTGTGCGGCGTTCGACTGCACCGGGAAGAATTGCACGCTCTTGCCGGTCACCTCGGCCATGTGATCGAGAAATTCCTGCCAGACCTCTGCATAGACCGCCGGATCCTCGACGGGCGTATAGGCAAAGATCAGCGTCGCCGGGTCGAGCCATTGCGAGGAGTCTTCGGGGATATCGGCGATCAGATCCCCGTCATTGTCGGTAAAGCGGTCACTCAGCGTGAACTCGGCATGGACCGGTGCTGCCACGGCAAGTGCCGCGAGCGCGGTGACTGTCATTGCGATTTTCATGTCTCTCTCCCTTGGTTTGTGGCTTGCGGTGCCCGTGTATCGCCCGCGCGTAACAAGCCGATAAAGCGATGATGCGCGGAACCCGCCCGATGACAACCTCTTTCACCGCCCCCGGATTCTCGGGTCGAGCGCATCGCGCAGCCCGTCGCCCATATAGTTGATCGACAAAACCGTGAGCGAAATGCCCAGGCCGGGCCAGAACACGCGTTCAGGATAGTCCTGCAAGTATTGCACCGCATCGTTGAGCAGCCGCCCCCATGTCGGGAAATCCGGCGGAAAGCCCAAGCCGAGGAAGGAGAGCGCGCTCTCGGTGATGATCGCGTTGGCGATGCCCAATGTGGCCGAGACCATGATCGGTGACATGACATTGGGCAGGATATGCCGGGTGATCAGGTTGAAATTGCTGGTGCCGATGGAGCGGGCGGCGAGGATGAATTCGCGCTCTTTCAGCGCCAGCACATCGCCGCGCACGATCCGCGCCGTGGGCATCCAGCTTGTGACGCCGATGGCCACCACGATCAGGATGAAAATCCCCCGCTCCGGGCCGAACACACCGTTGAGCGCCTCGCGGAACAAGAGCACCATCACCAGCAAGAGCGGCAGGAGCGGCAGCGACAAAAACAGGTCCGTGAGCCGCATCAGCACCCCGTCGAGGCGGCGAAAGAACCCCGCCAGAACCCCCACCAGCGAGCCGAGCACCACCGCCAGCAGCATCGCCGTCAGCCCCACCGCGATCGAGGTCTGCCCCCCCGCCATCATCCGCGCCAGCGTATCGCGGCCCAACTGATCGGTGCCGAACGGATGCGTCCAGCTTGGCCCCTGATTGCGCGCGCGGATGTCGATGAAAGTCGCGTCATAAGGCCAGACCAGTGGCCCGAGGAACACCCCGGCGATGATCGTCAAAAGCACGATACTGCCGATGAGCGCGCCGCGATGGCTTCGGAACTGGTCCCAGACGTCGCGCCACTGGCTGCGCGGCGGCGCGGTCGGGCCGGTATCGGTGAGGGCGGCAATCGGTTTGGGTGCATCAATCATAGCGGATCCTCGGGTCGAACACGCCGTAAAGCACGTCTGCCACGATGTTGAAGAGCACGATCAGCACCGCAATCATGAAGGTGACGGTCTGCACCATCGGCAGGTCGTTGGCCTCGATGGCGGTGATCAGAAGCTGGCCCAGCCCGTTCACCTTGAAGATCTGCTCGGTGATGATGGCACCGCCGAAGATCGACGGCACACCAAGCGCGATCACGGTGATCACCGGGATCATCGAGTTGCGCAGCACATGGACCATGACCACCGACCATTCCGACAGCCCCTTGGCGCGGGCGGTGCGCACATAGTCCTGATTGAGATTGTCGAGCATCGAGGCGCGCATGAAGCGGCTGATTTGCGCCGTGGTCTGCAAGGCCAGCACCATCACCGGCATGACCATCTGCATCAGTTGAAGCTTGAAGGTCTGCCAGTCCACCACCTTGAGCGTGGTGTCATATATGGACGGCAGCCATCCCAGTTGCACCGAGAATATCACGATCACCAGCACGCCGGAAAAGAACGGCGGCACGGAATAGCCGACCATGGTGATGAATGTGCCGGTCTGGTCAAAGACCGAATATTGCCGGTAGGCGGAATAGATGCCGATGGGCAGGGCAATCAGGATGCCCACCACATAGGACATCGCCACCACCCAAAGGGTCTGCGGCATCCGCTGCACGATCACATCCATGACGGGGCTGCGGAATTGCCAGCTCAGCACGCGCTGTTGCCCCTCGGCCAGCGCGGTGCCGAAAACATGGTCGATCAGCATCATCGGCTCGACCACGAAAAACTGCCACATCCATTTGACAAAGCGGATATGGGTGGGCTCTCCCAGCCCGAGCGCGAGGCGCATCTTTTCCTTGACCTCGGGCGGCACCGTCAGCGGCACCTGCGCCATGGGATCGCCGGGGGCCAGTTCAAGCAGCAGAAAGATCACGAGGCTGATGAACAGCAGCGTCGGGATCGCAAGCACGAGCCGACGGATGGTATAGGTGAGCATGGGCGGCCTGTCCTAAAGAGGGCGGAAAGGGCCGGGCGTCTGCCCGGCCCCGGCCTGTTTGGCGCGGCTTACTTGATGCGATACCAGTCGGCCGCATTCCACAACTCGGTGTCCCAGGTGTTGAGCGCGACCCCGCCCAGCGTGTTCGAGCGGGCCGAGACGCGACCACGGTGCACCAGCGGCACGATAGTGTAGCTGTCTTTGGTCAGCATGTCGTTGAGTCTCTTGGCAATTTCGGCGCGTTTCTCCAACTCGCCGGTGCGGCCCAGTTCCTTGACCAGCGCATCATAGGCCGGATCGCAGAAGCGGTTGATATTCTCGCCTTGCCACTGGGTTTCGGGGCGCGGGGCCTTTTCGCAGGTGTATCCCGCCAGATAGCTCTGCGGATCGGTGCCATCGAAGAGATTGGCATACATCTGCACATCGGCGTAGAACTTCGGGAAGGTGTCCGGGCTGCCCGGGTCGCTGCCGAAGAACACGCTGGCCGAGATGTTGCGCAACTCGGTCTCGACGCCGATTTCCTGCCACCACTGTTTGATCAGCGCCTGGAAATCCTGACGCACGGCATTGGTCGAGGTCTGGTAAAGGATCGACAGTTTCTTGCCGTCCTTTTCGCGGATGCCACCGGCGCCCACGGTCCAGCCCGCCTCTTCCAAGAGCGCCTTGGCCCCTTCGATATCCTGCGTCAGACACTCGGTGTTGTCCGAAGCAAAGGCCTCGGGGGCGGGCACGAGGTTGCATGTAGGCAAACCGGCCTTGCCATAACCCACTTCGACCAGAAGGTCGCGGTCAATCGCCATCGACAGCGCCTTGCGCACGCGGATGTCGCTCAGGAACGGGTGCGGGTGTTTGGCGGTGGAGCGCTCGCCCTCGGGCAGGGACGGCGAGGGATCGGTCAGGTTCATCTCGATCCGCTCGACCAGTGTGCCAAAGGCCGACATGGCCACGCCTTTGCCTGCGGCCTCCATGTTGGCGATCACGTCGGGGGCAAGTTGCAGGTTCCACGCATAGTCGAATTCGCCGGTTTCCAGCACCGCACGGCCCGCAGCCGTGGCATCGCCGCCGCCCTTGAAGGTCATGGTGGCAAAGCGCGGCTTGTCCGGGTCGCGGTAATTGGGGTTCGCCGAGAGCGAGATCACGTCATTGGGGCGGAATTCATCCACCTTGAACGGGCCGGTGCCGATGGGTCCGAAATTGGCATCGGTGCATTCCTGCGCGCGGGCACCGAGGCATTCGGCGAATTGCGCCGCCTGAATGACCGGGGCCTGCCCGCCCATGAAAGGCCCGTAGGGATTGGGGGTAGGCTGCGCGAAATTGACCTTGGCGGTCAGATCGTCGATCACCTCGACCGAGGTCACGCCCTCGTATTTGGCAAGCTGCGCGCAGCCGACTTCGGGGTGCATACAGTATTCGGCGGTGAACTTGACGTCATTGGCGGTGAAGGGTGTGCGATCCGACCAGGTGATGCCCGGCTTGATCTTCCAGGTGATCGAGGTGAGATCCTCGGCCACGCCGCCATTCTCCACGGTGGGGATCTCGGTGGCCAGATAGGGCACCATCTCGCCCTTCTCGTTGTAACGGCCCAGGGGCTCGATCACGAGGCTCGCGGCCTCAACCTCCTTGGTGCCCCCCGAGAGGTAGGGGTTCATGATCGACGGCGCCTGCCAGTAAATCAGGTTCACATGGCCATCCGCGCCGCGCTCGGCCTGCGCCACCGTGGCGAGACCGGCAAGGGCGGTGGCACCCAGCAGCAATGATTTCAGGGTCATTTCGTGTTTTTCTCCACTGTTGGACGGCTCTTTTCGCCATCTCGTTTGCGCTTTGACGGGGGGCGGGCGGGCCGCAGCAGGCCCTGCCGCATCCCCGACGGCCCGATCATCTCAGTCCGGATCGCGGCAAAAAGCAAGCCTGTCCTTGCCAAGGGAACGAAAACGATCTTCCAATGACGCGGGACGTTTGACAGCCGCGCGGCTTGTGCCTAGCGTTTCAGCGATATGACAGGGAGAAACCCATGCTCGACAGACCGCTGGCCCGGATCGAGAATCTGCGTGTCGAGTTCCAGACCCGCGACGGGCCGGTCGTCGGCGTCGAGGATGTGTCGTTCGAGGTCAACGCCGGCGAGACGGTCTGCATCGTCGGTGAGAGCGGGTCGGGCAAATCGGTTTCCTCGCTCTCGCTGATGCGGTTGATCGACTATGGCGGCGGCGAGATCGCGGGCGGGCGGATGCTGTTCGACCGCAAGGAAGGCGGCGAGATCGACCTTGCGCAAACCGATCAGAGCCTGATGCGCACGATCCGCGGTAACGAGATCGGCATGATCTTTCAGGAGCCGATGACCGCGCTCAACCCGGTCTTTACCGTGGGTCGGCAACTTTCCGAAGGTTTGCGCGTCCATCGCGGGATGACCAAGGCGCAGGCCCGTGCCCGCGCGCTGGACCTGTTGAAAGAGGTGCGCATCCCCGAGCCGGAGCGCCGCCTTGATCAATACCCGCACGAGCTTTCGGGCGGGATGCGGCAGCGCGTGGTGATCGCCATGGCGCTTGCCTGCGAGCCGCGCCTTCTTATCGCCGACGAGCCGACAACCGCGCTCGACGTGACCATTCAGGCCGAGATCCTCGCCCTCATCGACCGGCTGAAGCGCGAGCATGGCACGGCGGTGATCTTCATCACGCACGATATGGCCGTGGTGGCGCAAATGGCCGATCGGGTGGTGGTCATGTTCCGCGGCAACAAGGTCGAGGAGGGCACGGTCGAACAGATCTTCGAGGCCCCCACCCATGACTATACCCGCGCGCTGCTGGCCGCCGTTCCCAAGCTGGGCGAGATGCGCGGCAAGGCCTACCCCGAGCCGATGCGCCTTCTGGGGTCGGACGCCCACGCGATCCACCCCATCGTGGGCAGTGACGAGACGCTGCTGACCGTCAAGGGGCTGACCACGCGCTTTGCCGTCAAGGGCGGGTTCTTTCGCCGGACGCTGGCCAATGTCCACGCGGTCGAGGATGTGTCCTTCGAGCTGCAAAAGGGCCGCACCCTCAGCCTTGTGGGGGAATCGGGCTGCGGCAAATCCACCGCTGGCCGGTCGATCCTGCGGCTCATCGAGCCTATGGCAGGCGAGGTGGTGCTGGACGGCACGGACATCATGGCGCTTGACGCGGGCGGGCTCAGACGTGCGCGCGCCGACATGCAGATGATCTTTCAGGACCCGTTCGCCAGCCTCAATCCGCAGATGAAGCTTGCCGCACAGGTGGCCGAGCCGATGAAGAATTACGGCCTTGTCAGCCGGTCGGAAATGGATGACCGCGTGGAGATGCTGTTTGACCGGGTGGAACTGCCGCGCTCGTTCCTGCGCCGCTTTCCGCACGAACTCAGCGGCGGGCAGCGCCAGCGCGTCGCCATCGCCCGCGCGCTGGCCTTGAACCCCAAGCTGATCGTCTCGGACGAGGCCGTGAGTGCACTGGACGTGAGCGTTCAGGCGCAGGTGGTCAACCTGATGATGGAATTGCAGGCCGATCTTGGCCTCAGCTACGTGTTCATCAGCCATGACATGGCCGTGGTCGAGCGGGTGAGCCACGATGTGGGCGTCATGTATCTGGGCCGCATCGTCGAGCGCGGGCCGCGCGCCGCCGTCTTCGAGGACCCGCGCCACCCCTATACGCAGGCGCTGATGAAGGCCGTGCCGATCGCCGATCCGCGCCAGCGCAAATCCGAAAAGGATCTCAATTTCAAACCGATCCCCTCGCCCATTCATCCCGTGGGCTACGAGCCGGGGCCGTCCGTCTACGAGGAGGTCGGGCCGGGGCATTTCGTGCTGACCTCGGAAAGCGGGTATTGAGCATGGACATCCTCTCTCCGCTGGAGATCATGACGCGGCTTGTCGCCTTCCCGACGGTCAGTCGCGACAGCAATCTCGCGCTTGTCGATTGGGTCGAGGGCTATCTTGCCGCTCACGGCATCACCGCGCACCGCCACTATGACCCGACCGGGCAGAAGGCCGCGCTTTTCGCCCATGTCGGGCCAGCGGTCGCGGGCGGCGTCGTGCTCTCGGGCCATACCGATGTGGTGCCGGTGGATGGGCAGGAATGGCACACCGATCCCTTCACCGTGACAGAGCGCGACGGCAAATATTACGGGCGCGGCTGCGCCGACATGAAGGGCTTTGACGCGCTGGCGATCTGGGCACTGGTCGAGGCGCATCAAACGGGCGTCGCGCGGCCCCTGCAACTCGCGCTCAGCTATGACGAGGAGGTCGGCTGCCTCGGTGCGCCGCCGATGATCGCCGCGATGCAGGGTGTTGTGCCGCGCGCGGAGCTTGCCATCATCGGCGAGCCCACGACGATGCAGACCGTCACCGGCCACAAGGGCGGGCTTGGTTATAACGTGCATGTGCAGGGCTTCGAGGTGCACAGCTCGCTCATGCATCGGGGCGTCAACGCGATCATGGCCGCCGCCCCGCTGATCGACTGGGCCAACCGGATGAATGCCGAGAACCGCGCCAAACGGCCATCGGAGCTTGCCGCGATGTTCGAGCCGCCCTGGACCACGCTTCATGTCGGGCAGATTTCGGGCGGCACGGCGCATAACATCACCGCCAGGGATTGCCGCTTTGGCATGGATTTCCGCGTGGTGCCGGGCGAGGACCCCGAGGCCTGGGGCGCGCTGTTTCTAGAGCAGGTCCGCAGCGCCGAGGCCGCGATGCAATCCGTGCGCCCGGAAACGAAGATCGACGCCACCCCCCGCTTCACCGTGCCGGGATTGCGCCCCGAACAGAACGGCACCGCCGAGGCGCTCATCCGCCGGATCACCGGCGACAACGGCTCTCACGTGGTCAGCTACGGCACCGAGGCGGGCCAGTTTCAGGAGGCGGGCTATTCGGCGGCGATTTGCGGCCCCGGCGACATCGCGCAGGCCCATCAACCCGATGAGTTCATCACGGCCGCGCAGTTCGAGGCCGGGCACGGCTTCATGCGCGCGCTGCTCACGCGGCTTGCGGCGGGGTAGGGGGGACGATGGCCTCTTGTCTTGGCCCGGTCCCTGCGCCATTTTCGCGCCATGACAAAGCCCAGTGACAACCCCGCCGATCCGTTCAAGAAGGCGCTCGCCACCGCCACCAAGGTGATGGCCGATGACAGCGACCTGACAGTTTCCTATTCGGTCGATCCGAGTGGTCTGTCGGGCGATGCCATGCGCCTGCCGCAGGTCAGCCGCCGCATGACCCGCGAGGAGGTTCTTCTGGCGCGCGGCACGGCGGATGCGCTGGCGCTGCGGCACAAGTTTCATGACGACGCGGTTCATGCCCGCTATGCCCCCCCCGGAGAGATGGCGCGTGAGCTATACGAGGCGATGGAAACTGCCCGCTGCGAGGCCGTGGGCGCGCGCGACATGCCCGGCACCGCCACCAATATCGACGCCAGGATCGCGCAGGATGCCGCGCGCCTCGGCTATGACCGCATCACCTCGACCGCTGACGCCCCGCTGCCCGCCGCAGCAGGCTACCTGATCCGCCATCTGGCCACGGGCCGCGACATGCCGCCGGGTGCGCAGAATGTCATGGACCTCTGGCGCGGCTTCATAGAGGAGCAGGCAGGCGGCACGCTTGAGGATTTGCAGGATATCCTTGCCGATCAGGCCGGATTCGCGCGGCTGGCGCGGCGCGTGATCGAGGATCTGGGCTATGGCGATCAGCTTGGCGAGGATCCCGACAGCGCGGACGAGAACGAGGAGGACGGGGCCGAGGAACAGGGCGAAGAACAGCAGCCCGACAGCACCGGCGAGGACGACAGCGACGAGGATGAGGCCGACGCCGACCCGGACCGCTCTCAGGACGACCAGCAGGATGCGCAACAGGCGCAGGTAAGCCTTGACGAGATGGCCGATCAGGAGATGGACGAGGAGGCCGAGCTGCCCGAAGGCGAGGCCCCGCTGGAGCCGCCGCCGCCACCACCCGCCTCGGAGGCCGATCCGACCTATACCGTCTATCACGCGGAATTCGATGAAGAGATCCGGGCCGAGGATCTTGCTGACCCCGTGGAGCTCGAACGGCTGCGCGCCTATCTCGACCAGCAGTTGGAGCCCTTGAAAGGCGCGGTTTCGCGTCTGGCCAACAAGCTGCAACGCCGCCTTCAGGCGCAGCAGAGCCGAAGCTGGGAGTTCGACCGCGAAGAGGGCATCCTTGACGCGGGACGCCTTGCGCGCGTCGTGGCCAACCCCACCACGCCGCTCAGCTTCAAGGTCGAAAAGGATACCGAGTTCCGCGATACGGTGGTGACGCTGCTTCTGGACAATTCCGGCTCGATGCGCGGGCGGCCCATTTCGATCGCCGCGATCTGTGCCGACGTTCTGGCCCGCACGCTCGAGCGGTGCAGCGTCAAGGTGGAGATCCTCGGGTTTACCACCCGCGCGTGGAAAGGCGGGCAGAGCCGCGAGAAATGGCTGGCCGAGGGGCGCCCGCAACTGCCCGGCCGCCTCAACGATCTGCGTCACATCATCTACAAGGCGGCCGACGCACCGATGCGGCGGACCCGCGACAATCTTGGCCTGATGATGAAAGAGGGGCTGCTCAAGGAAAACATCGACGGCGAGGCGCTGGAATGGGCGCATCGGCGCACGGTCGCGCGCAAGGAGGCCCGCAAGATCCTGATGGTGATTTCCGACGGCGCGCCGGTCGATGACAGCACCCTCTCGGTCAACCCCGCCAATTACTTGGAAAAACACCTGCGCGACGTGATCGCCATGGTCGAGCGGCGCAAACAGGTGGAACTTCTGGCCATCGGCATAGGCCATGACGTGACGCGCTATTACGAGCGCGCGGTGACGATCACCGATGTGGATCAGCTTGCCGGGGCGATGACCGAGCAGCTTGCGGCGCTATTCGACAGCGACCCGCGCGCGCGGGCGCGGGTGATGGGGATCAGGCGGGCCTCGTAAGGCTCAGACCAGACGGTCGCCCGGTTCGCGCCCGGCGAAGAACGCATCAAGGTTGTCGAGCGCGCGAAAGCCCATGGCGTCGCGCGTGGCGCGGGTGGCGCTGCCGATGTGGGGCAGCATGAAGATGTTGTCATGGCCTGCAAAGGCGGGATTGCCGCCCGGCTCGACCTTGAAACAATCGAGCCCGGCAGCGGCGACATGGCCGCTCTCGATGGCCGCGAGCAGAGCGTCTTCGTCGATCAGCGCGCCGCGCGCGGTGTTGACCACCACAGCCCCCGCCGGCAGGCGGGCGAGGCGCTCGGCATTGAGAAAATCCACCGTCTCGGGCGTGGCGGGGCAATGCAGCGACAGGAAATCGGCGACCTCAAGCAGGCTGTCCACATCCGTGTGAAAGATCGCGCCCTGTTCAACCTCGGGCGAGAGCCGCGAGCGGTTGTGGTAATGGATTTCCATGCCAAAGCCGCGCGCCTTTTCGGCCATGGCGCGACCGACGCGGCCCATGCCCACGATGCCCAGCCGCGCGCCGCTCACCTGCTTGCCCACCATGAACGACGGCGACCAGCTGTCCCATTGACCCTGCCGCACAAGACGGTCGCCCTGCACCGCATGCCGTGCGGCGCCCAGCATCAGAAGCATGGCAATCTCGGCGGTGGCGTCCGACAGCACATCTGGCGTGTTGGTCACGACGATGCCACGCGATTTCAGCGCGTCGAGGTCACAGTGATCGACGCCGACCGAATGATTGGCCACGATCCTGAGCCGGGGATCGAGCCGCGCCACCACATCTGCGCTGAAATGCTCGGAATGGCAGGGGATCATCCCGTCCACCCTTGCGCTCATGGCGATGATGTCCTCGGCACTGCCGGGGGTGTCGGCTTCGTTCAGGATCACCTCGTAATCGCGCCGCGCGCGCGCAATGGTGGCCTCCGACAGGCGGCGGGGGAGCCATATCACGGGCTTAGCCATGGCTCAGCTCTTGTTCTTGCTGGAGGTCACGAAATCATAGGCCGCGAGCCCGGCGGCGAAGACCGTCACCAGCCACAGATCCAGCGAGCCGATCTTGCTGGCGAGGATGTAGAGAAATCCCGCAAGAACAGCGAAGGCAAAAAGCGCGAGTATCCGGTTCATAGCCTTATCCTTTCATCATGCGGCGGCCTCGGAGAGCCAGCCGTGTAACCAGTTTGCCGTGCGCAAAAGGCGCGCATCGCCGCCGCGCGGCCCGACAAGCTGCACGCCCATGGGCAGGCCGTTCGAGGCGGTGAAGGCGGGCACGGTGACGGCGGGTGTGCCCGTCAGCGTCCACAGCCCGTTGAAGATCGCATCGCCGGTGAACTCCAGCCCCTCGGGCGCGGGGCCGGTCGCGGCGGGGCAGAGGATCGCGTCGCAGCGATCGAATATCTCGCCCAGACCCGCATAAAGCACATCCGCCCAGTCGAGCGCGGCCAGATAGTCGCGCGCGAGGATGCCTTCGCCCTCCTCGATGGCGGCGCGGGTGCGGGCGCCGAGTGCTTCGCGGGTCTTCGCGTAGCGATGATAGTAGCGCGCCATTTCGGCGAAATTGATCCGCGCGCGCACCTCGGCGGCCTGATCAAAGACGTTGGGCAGCGGCGCCTCGAAAACCTGATCGCCAAGGGCTGCTACAAGTTCCTCGAAAGCGGCGTGCAGTTCCGGATCGGCCTTGTCCCATCCCGGTGGGCGCACGAAGGCGAGCACCGGTTTGACCGGGGGGGCAGAGCGCGCCACCTCAAGGAGGTGCGGCACCGGGGCGGGCACGGTGGCGCGGTCGCCCGGATCATGGCCCATGAGCACCTCGGCCAGCAACGCGGCATCAAGCGGCGAAGCGGCGAAAACGCCCACCGTATCGAGCGTGGGCGATTGCATCAGAACGCCGGTGCGGGGGATGGCGCCGAAGCTGGGTTTGAACCCGGTCACGCCACAGAACGACGCGGGCCGGATCACCGAGCCGCCCGTTTGCGTGCCCACGGCCAGCGGCACCATCCCGTCCGCCACCGCCGCCGCCGACCCCGAGGACGAGCCGCCGGGGGTATGCGCGAGGACATGGGGGTTTCGAGTGCGCCCGGCCTGCATGTAGGCCAGCTCGGTGGTGACCGTCTTGCCCATGATGATCGCCCCCGCCGACTTGAGCCGGGAGACAAGCGCGGCGTCCTTGACAGGCACCCGGCCCGCGTCGATCTCGCAACCGTTTTCCGTCGGGATCCTCGCGGTGTCGATGATGTCCTTGAGCGCCACCGGAAGCCCGTGCAGCGCGCCGATGGGGCGCCCTGATTGCCGGTGCACGTCCAGCGCCTTGGCCTGCTGGCGCACGAAATCGGCGTCGAACCAGGCGA
The DNA here is from genome assembly GCA_002842985.1 of Alphaproteobacteria bacterium HGW-Alphaproteobacteria-1. Classification (GTDB taxonomy): domain Bacteria; phylum Pseudomonadota; class Alphaproteobacteria; order Rhodobacterales; family Rhodobacteraceae; genus Roseovarius. The sequence continues at coordinate 45,932 of PHEQ01000002.1, read as the reverse complement.
AGGCCCCGATCTCGGGTTCGCGCGCCTCGATCCGGGAGATCAGCACCTCGGCCAGCTCGGACGCGCGCAGCGCGCCCGAGGCGAGCCTGTCGCGCAGCACATGCGCCTCGGGGATCGCCTCAGCGGCCATACATCAGCTCCGGCAGGTAGAACACGATCTGCGGATATATGTATATCAGCGCCATGGAGATGAAGACGCAGAACAGGAACGGCATGACGCCCTTGAAGATCTGCGTCAGCATGATTTCCGGTGGCGCGATCCCCTTGAGGTAATAGGCCGACATGGCCATTGGCGGTGTCAGGAAACTGGTTTGCAGGTTGAGCGCCACGAGGATGCCGAAGAACAGCGGATCAACCTCGAAGAACTGCAACAGCGGCAGAAAGATCGGCACGAAGATGATGATGATCTCGGACCATTCCAGCGGCCAGCCCAGAAGGAAGATGATGAGCTGCGCCAGAAGCAGGAACATCAGCGGGCTGAGGTTCAGACCTTGCACGAATTCCGAGATGATATGCTCGCCCCCCAGATAGGAGAACACCGCCGAGAAGGTGTAGGAACCGACGAAGAGCCAGCACACCATCGCCGTGGTGCGCACTGTGAGATAGACGCTCTCGCGCATCCGCTGCCAGGTCATCGCGCGATAGGCGAAGGCAAGGAAGATGCCGCCAAGCGCCCCGATCGAGGCCGCCTCGGTCGGTGTTGCCAGCCCGAAAAGGATCGAGCCGAGCACCGCCAGAATGAGAAAGGCAAGCGGCACGAAGGACGAAAAGATCATCAACAGAAGCTTGGACATCGGAATGTCGGGAATTTCTTCCTTGCTGGGTTTCGGTGCGATCGAGGGCTGCAGGATCGAGCGCCCGATCACATAGACAAGGTAAAGCCCCACCAGCGTCAGCCCCGGCAGAAGCGCCGCCGCATAAAGCCGCACGATCGAGACATTGGAGGCCGCCGCATAGACGATCAGCATGATCGAGGGCGGGATGAGGATGCCGAGTGTGCCACCCGCGCAGATGATGCCGGAGGCAAAGGAAGGGTCATAGCGCGCCTTGAGCATGGCGGGCAGGGCGAGAAGGCCCATCAGCGTCACCACCGCGCCGACGATTCCCGTGGCCGTGGCAAAGAGCGCGCAGGTCACGAGCGCCGCAACGCCCATCGAGCCGGGCATGTTGCGCGCCGCGATGTTGAGCGTGGAAAAGAGGCGATCCACGATATTCGCCCGCTCGACGATATAGCCCATGAAGAGGAAGAGCGGCACGGCGGTCAGAACCTCGTTCGACATCACCGTGAATGTCTGGTTCACGAAGAGGTCGAATATTCGGTTGTTGAATAATCCTTCGACCCAGAGGCTCCATTGATCCCATGTGCCTGCGTCCTCGGCCAGCCGGTCGAAGCTGCGCCACATGCGCCGCGCGTCGAAATAGGCGTAATAGCCAAAGCCGATACCCATGGCCATCAGCGTGAAGGCGATGGGAAAGCCCAGGAACACAAAGACGATGAACAGCCCCAGCATCATCAGGGCGACTTGCGGATCGGTCATGGATGCGCGTCCTTCTCGGCCTTGGCGGCCTGTTGCATGAGCAGGTCCTCGGTTTCGAAGACATCTTCATCGGCGGCGAGCCATTCATTCGTCCGCATCGCCAGGATGCAGCGGCAGACCTGTGCGATGCCTTGAATGAAAAGCAGGATGCCTGCGGCCACGATCACCGTCTTGAACTGGTAGATCGGCACGCCTGCCGGACTGTTCACCGACACCTCGGCATAAGACCACGAGCGCGCGGCGTATTTCCACCCCGCAAGGATGAGCGCGGTCACGCCGGGAAAGAAAAAGAGGATATAAAGCACCAGGTCCACCTTGGCCTGATTGCGCGGCTGCCACAGGCGATAGAGGAAATCGCCTCTCACATGCCCGCCGCGCGAGAGCGTATAGGCACCGCCCATCATGAACAGCGTCCCATACATGATGAAGGACACATCGAGCGCCCAGGCCGTCGGGTTGTTGAAAACATACCGCACCACCACCTCGTAGCCGGTGCCGACCGACATCAGGATGATGAGCCAGGCGAAGGCCTTGCCGAACCAGGCCGACAGATTGTCGGCGAAGCGAATGAAGCCGATCACGCGGGAGCCCCTTTCCTATCTTGAAAAGTGGCCCCGGCGGAGATGCGCCGGGGCCACCATGTCTGCATCGCAGGACGCGCTCAGAGCTTGAGACGACCGGGGAAGTAGTGGTCGTAGGCCAGTTCAAGATCCGGCGCGTTCATCAGTTCGTAATAGGTGACCTGCTCGACCCAGGCGCGCTGGCTGTCGAGGGTTTTCTTCATGAACGGATCTTCCTCGAGTTGCGGGATCAGCTTGTCCCAGGCCTCGAGTTGAGCCGCCAGAATATCCTTGGAGGTGCGGTGCACGGTCACGCCGCCCTCTTCCTGGAGCCACTTGAGATCGGCCGAGTAGCGCCGCATCGCCTTGGCGGTGTTGGCGGTCGACACGGCCTCGACGGCGTATTTCAGGATCGCGCGCAGGTCGGGGTCGAGGTCCTCGAGGGTGAGCTTGTTGAACAGGAATTCAAAGCTCTCCGAGGCCTGGTGGTAGGAGGACAGGTAGTAGTTCTTCGCCACGTCATGCGCGCCGAAATCCTTGTCCGAGGAGGGGTTGTTGAACTCGAACGCGTCGATCACGCCACGCTCCATCGCCGGCACGATCTCGCCGCCCGGAAGCTGTGCCACCGACATGCCCATGCTTTGCAGCAGGTCCGCGGCAAGGCCCACGGTGCGGTACTTGAAGCCCTGGAGATCGGCGGCGGTGTTGACCTCGCCCTTGAACCAGCCAAAGGGCTGCGCGAACATCGGGAAGCCGAGGTAGCCGTCCACCTCCATGCCGAGAACATCGTTCACCAGCTCGTCATAGAGCGCCTTGCCGCCGCCCTCGTAGAACCAGCTCAGCATCGTGGTGGCCGAGCCGCCGAAGACAGGGCCGGTGCCGAAGAGCGAGGCAGCCTTGGACTTGCCATACCAGTAGACGGGCACCGAATGGGCCGCGTCGAGCACGCCGTCGTTCACCGCATCCAGAACCTGAAACGCCGCCACGACCGCACCTGCGGGCAGCACGTCGATCTTGAGGCGGCCGCCGGCCATCTGCTCGACCCGGTCGGCATAGTCCTGCGCGAATTCCTGCCAGATGTTGCCCGCCCCCCAGGACGTCTGCATCTTGAGCACGATGGGTGCCTGCGCCAGCACCGCCGGGGCCGCGAGGCCACCGGCAACCGCTGCAGGCGCGCCGATGGCGGCGCGGCGCAGGAACGAGCGCCGGTCGAGTTTGGTCTTGTCGGTCATGATATTCCTCCCAGATTTCTCATGTTTGTCTGTCCGGATAGTCCCGCCCGCGCACACCGAAAGGCGATTCGGGGCCGGTCAACCTCCGCACCGATCTTATCGTATCGTGATGTTCTGCAAACACAAGCTTTCTGGTAAGGAAATTTTACCAAAGCTACCCTTTTGAGGGCTTTTCTCCCCCGATGTGCCACCATCTGCGCATCCGCGCGGCAAGATAGGCCCCGGAAAAGGCCCCGATTCCGTCCGCCGCAAGATCGCCCCATTCGGCACTGCGTCCGGTGAAGGGCTGAATGATCTCGATCACCCCGCCATAGGCAAGCCCGGCCAGCGCCACCGCGCGCCAGTGCCGGGGATAGCGCCACGCCAGCGGGGCACAGATGGCGGCGAAAGCGAGGAAATGCGCCAGCTTGTCGAGATGGTCTATATCCGCGAGGCCGGGCGTCACCGGGCTGAGCGTCAGGGCGGCCACGATGAGCGCCAGAAGGAGGCTTGCTACAATTGCCATGCCCCCGCGATAGCCGTTGCGGGGTCGGCGTTCAACCGGGATTTTCGCCGCTCAGCGGATGACATGCACCGCACATTGCGCATGACGCACCACCTTGGCAGCGGTGGAGCCGAGCAGCAGATCCTGCATTCCGGGCCGGTGGCTGGCGATGACGATGCAATCGGGTTTGTGGCTTTCGGCCCAGTCAAGGATCGTGCGGCCCGAATGCCCCTCGACCACATGGGCGCTGGCATCCGGCAGGTCGGCTGCGATCTTCGCCAGCTCGGCCTCGATCGCCTTGCGCGCCTCGGCCTGATAGCCTGCGGGCAGGTAGGAGATGGCATAGCCCGGCACCTGTTCGACGACGTGCAGCAGGCTGATATGGCCGCCGTCACCCGCCAGAAGCCGGGCGGCGGCAAGCGCGCCGGCGCTGTCGCGCTCGGCGTCGAAGGAGACGGGAACCAGAACGTGAGCATACATGAGAGGGTCCTTTCCTGTTCGTTTGCCGGATCATGGCGCAGGCGCGTCGCCGCTGCCTTGATCCAGATCACTCCTGCGAGGTGCGCATCTGTTCGGCGATCTGCGCCGCCCAGTCGCCGATGATCGGCAGGAATTCGATCTGGCTCAGCGACCAGACGAAGACCGACAAAAGCACCGTCGCCCCCAGCACCGTGCCCAGACCCACCGCAAGACCCCGCGCGAAATTGAACGCCAGAAGCCGCAGCATGTTGTTGTGGATGCGCACGAAGCGGTGCGCGTTGAGCCGCGCCAGTTCGGCGCGCAGCGCGCGGATCTCCTCTGTGAGCGCGTCATTCTGCGTGGACCGCTCCGTCATCAGAACACGGCCACCACATCATACATCACCGGTTCGAACCCCTTGCACAGTTCGTTGATCTGCCGGTTGCGCGCGCGCATCTCGTCGGTGCGCAGCATCGCCTGGAAATCCTCTCGCCGGTGCCATTGCGAATAATTGGCGATCCGTGTCTGCGCGTCGTTCACATGCAGGCCGGCGGCGATGAAGCCGGGCTGTTTCGAGATCACCTCGCGGTAGGCATCGGTGAGCAGGTCGAGCAAATCCTGACAGGTGCCGGGCGTGACCTCGAACGTGGTCAGAACGGTCTGGTGGCTGGTGTCTTGGCTGATCCGGGGCATGATGGCGTCCTCCTGACCCCTTGATAGCACCGGTGCGTGCGGCGGTAAATTCCGCGTCGCTCTTAACCATCAGTTTACCCTTTTTAATCAAGGTTAAGGCGGAGGTAACCATGCCCGCACGCCTGTGGCTCGCGCTCGTCCTGCTCTCTTGGTGCGCCGCGATGGCTCAGGCGGGGGCGTGGCCGCGCGAGAAAGGCCAGGTATTCCTGTCCTTTTCCAGCCAGTTCGACGAACGCGACGAAAACGGCATCATGCGCCAAAGCTATGGTTTTTATGCCGAATACGGCGCGGCCGCGCGGCTCACCCTTGGGCTTGATGTGAATGGCGACGCGCTGCGCATGTCCAAGGCCATCGCGTTTGTGCGCTGGTCGGTCGGCGACGCGCAGCGTCCGCTGAAACTGGCAGTCGAACTGGGTGCGGGTCAGGTTGAGGACGAGGCGGCCCTGCGCCCCGGCCTTTCCATAGGCCGGGGATTTTCCCTTGGTGAACGCCATGGCTGGCTCAATGCCGATCTGCGCGCGATCCTCGGTGGCGATACCACGTTCGAGACCGAACTGACCGCCGGTCTTTCGGTCACGCCACGCGCCAAGGTCATCGTGCAGCTTCAGGCCGGTATGCCAGAGGGGGGGCAGGATTATCTGCGTCTCGCCCCCTCGCTTGTCTATCAGATGCGCCCAGGCGCGCAGATCGAGCTTGGCCTGCTCGAGCCGCTTTCGGGCGGCGGCGAGCGCGGGTTCAAGCTTGGCCTCTGGCGACAGTTTTGAGTTGTCAGAGCGGCTCGTCCATCCGCACGCTCACCAGCACCGTGCCGCGCACAGGCGTACCCCAGCGCAGATGCACCCGGTCCTCATCCGGCCCCTGCCGCCCCTGCGTGTAGGGCATCCCGAAATGCGCAGCACCGGGGCCCGTCGTCACCGGCCCCTCGGCGACCACCGAATCGACAGACTTGGCAAGGCCCCGGAACGGCAGGCGCGGCGCGGGTTCGATCACCCATGTCTCGGCGGCGCTTGCCTCTTCATGCCGCAGCAAAAGCGGGTTCTGCGTGTCGATATTGACGTTGCTGAAACTGTTGCCGGTGAACAGGATGTTGCGCACCCGGTCGAAATTCAGATCGGCAAAGCTTGTGTCCACGCCCTCCACCCGGTCGATATTGCCGTTGATCAGCCGGAAGGTGTTGCCGGTCACCGTCAGCCCGTTGATGAAATGCCCCGGCCCGTGCGGCTTGACGGTGACGAAGGTGAAGGCGGGTGCGGTGCTTTGCGACAGGAACACGTTTCCGGTGATGCTCAGCGTGCTGAACGAGAACTCGCTGGCGAAATCGGGGGCGGCGTCGTGCTCGTTGCTCCATTCGACCGAGCAATCGCAGATGTAATTGCCGGTGATTGTCCCGCGATTATTGGTGCGTGTCAGCACAAACCCGGCCATGCGCGGCCCGATGGGGCCCGAGTCGCCCTGAAACACATGATTGCCCGAGATGATCGAGCTGCTGCCCGCCATCACTGCGAAATGCCGGAAATGCATCACCCGGTTGTTGCGGATCTTGAGATCGTTGGCATTTGCGTTGAAGCCGACGGAGACGCGATCGGCCACCAGCAGCGGGCTTTCGTTCGAGATGAACTGACAGCGGTCGATCATCATGCCCTGATCGCCCTCGCCATGGCTGGTGATCCCGCGATCCCTGGGGCGGGTGATGAAACAGTCCCGAAAATGGTTGGCAGACCCCTGCGGCGGCAGAAGAACCGCGCTGCATGTGCCGCCGCACTGGAAATCCACCTCCGAGATCACCAGACGCGAGACATCCTGAAAGCCGCTGAAATCGAGCATGTATTTGAATCGCCGAAAGGTGAACACCTGTGTCCCGGCGGCATCGAACAGCGGCTGGCTCAGTGTGATCCGGCCCGCCGCGATGTTGCGGTCGGTGACATAGACCTCGCGGCCCACGCCATTGCCCTCGACCAGCGATCCCACGGCGATGTTGGCCACGTTCGCGACATTGTCGAGCCGCCTTGTATTGCTCTCGGGCGCATAGGTGGCCTGCGAGGTGACCACCTCGGTGTCCCAGGCGGGCGTCGGAAACACCGAGAATTGCCCGTTGGTGATGACATGGCGCTGGTTATAGGTGGTGCGATTACCCACGGCGGCCTGCATGTCGACGGGCGCGCGCAGCGCGATCTTGCGCCCCGCCAGATCGAGCGTGACATGGCCTGCATTGTTCAGAAGCGCCTGATAGGCCTTCCTGAAGGCCGGTTCGCTGTCGCCGAAAGCGTCGATATAGGTCGGCAGATCATAGTTCTTCGTGAGCGACAGGATCGCTGCGTCGGGCATGACCACGGTCCCCTCAAAGCGGATGCGGCTCTGGATCGTGGTGCTCTGGCCCAGAAAATAGGTGCCCGCGGGCACGATGATTTCGCGGCCGCCCGCTGCCGTGTCGGCAGCCTCGAACGCGGCGTGATCATCCGTCACGCCGTCGCCGATAGCCCCGAAATCGCGCACATCCACGGTGGCGATGATGTCGCGCAGAAAGAACCGGCTGACATCCTCGATCTCGATATCGTCGATGCGCACCACCCCGCCCGACGGCCCGGTAAGATCGAGCCCGAAATGCCCGAAGACCGCCTGCGGCCCCCAGACCATGTCCACCCCGCCGCGCTGCCCGGTGCCGACGATGGCGCGCACCTCGACCACCTCGCCATAGGTGGTCAGCGTGACCTGCGGCCCGCTCACCGTCACACCAGAGAGCGCGACGCCCCCCGCACCCCCGGCAAAACCCGCAATGCGCACATTGGGCAGATTACCTGCCACCGCCTTGATCCGCGCGCGGACCTGAAGGTAACAGCCCGGCAGGATCGGCGTCTCGCCCATGAAGCGCAGGCGCTGCACCGCCTCGATCTTCTGCAATTCGAGGGCGCCGCCAAAATCCTGATCGGCGGGGACGAAAGCAGCGTTCGGGGCGCTTGCATAGGTGTCGGAGCCAGGCCGCCCGTCGCCGCTCGACCATTGATCGAGCCCCGCCGCAAAGGGCTGGGGCATGAAGGTGATGCCTTGGGTGATTGCCTTGTTCATGGGGTCCCTTTCCATCTGCCGCATGGGCCGCGTGCCGGGAAAGGGGGGTAGCAAGGCCGGGTTAACGGGGTCTCAGGCCACCGTTACGGTGCCCTGCGCCCGGACCGTATTTTCGGGGGCTTCACGCAGGTGCACGCCGTTGATCTTCAGCGTGCCGCCCTCGTCGACCATCTCGTAATCCGCGATCCAGCCGCGCCCGGCCGCGTCGCGCAGGAAAACCTCCTGCCAGAGACGCCCGCCGCTTTCTCGCGCCTCCAGGAACACCACTTCGGAGGGTCGCCAGACCATCGGATATCCCTGTTCGACCATGTGACCGAATATCTCGGGAGAGCCGAATTTCTGCTGGATCACAGGGCTTGCGAAACCATAGGCGCGGGGCAGATCGCCCGTCCGGAACGCCTCGATTTGCGCCTCGATCACGGCGCGCGCGGCGGCATCTTCGGCGCGGGCGGACAGGGCTGCGGCAAGAACCAGCATCAGGGTCAGGACAAGAGCGCGCATCGCAATTCCTCCATTCTCAGAGGAAGTAGCCTGGCTCACCGCCGCTGCAAGCCCTCCAGCCAGGCCACCAGATCGGCCATGGGCTGCGTGCTGCGCAGCGTCTGACCTGTTTCGTCGCGGATCACCAGATCGCGGCCCGCGAAGAGATCGCCGTAAACCGGCATCTCGTTGCCATGGGCCAGCACCGGGTCGCGCCCGTCGATCCGCCAGATCACCCGCTGGCGCGGGAACACCCCGCCATTCCTTGCCGCGAGTTGTGTAAGATCAGGAGGGTCGAGCGTCAGCACCCGGCGCATCGGCCCGTCCCCGGTGCCATCGGTCCCGTGACAGGCCACGCAGTAGCGTGCATAAATATCGCGGCCCGTCTCCTGTGCCGCTGCCGCCCCCGCGAGCGCCATCAGAACCGCCAGCCATCCACCCCGCATGATCGCCTCCCGTTTTGCCTGCTTTCGGCATGTTGCATCTTGCCGGAGCGGTCAAGCCACCCTAATTGCTGATCATGCGCCGGATTTTCTCCGCTCTGTCCATCGTGGCCACGCTGCTCGCCCTCGTGCTGAGTATGCCGTCGCTTGGCCTGCACGGCGCGGCACATGCAAAGGCTTCGGCGCATCACCTGCACCACGCGCCCGCGTATCCGATGCCGTCGGACCTGCCCGATGACGGCGATGACATCGCCTGCAAGGCGCTTTGCACCGGCTCGTTTCCGACCACAACGACCGGCGATGCCCACACAAGCGCGCCCCATATGGCGCATCCCCGGCCCGACGCGCCCCGCGTCTGGGCCGATTGGGTGCGCGCCACGTCCCCCCCTCCGAAACACTTGGCCTGACCCTTTCATCTGGTCTTCCGGGCGCGCCCCGGCCCCCCTTTTTCGGAGATAATCCAATGACCACACTTTCGCGCCGCGGCTTTCTTGCCGCAGGCACCGCCGCGTCTGCGGCCCTCCTTCTGCCTGCTCGCGGTCGCGCCGCCTCTCGTGCGCGCCGCCTCATCGCCACCACCCGCATCATCGAGGTGCAGGGACGCGCCGCCACCGTCATGGGGCTTGTGGACGAGGGCGGGCGTCCCGGTCTCAGCCTCGATCCGGGTGAGCGGTTCCGTGTCGATCTGAGCAATGGTCTCAGGGAAGAGACGATCATCCACTGGCACGGCCAGATCCCGCCCAATGCGCAGGACGGCGTGCCCAACACCAACCCGATGCTGTCGCCGGGTGAGACGCGCGCCTTTGATTTCGCGCCCCGCCCCGGCACGTTCTGGATGCACAGCCACATCCCGGCGCAGGAAATCGGCCTGCTTGCCGCGCCGCTCATCGTGCGCTCGAAGGCCGATATGGCCGAGGACCGGCAGGAGGTGGTGCTGTTTCTGCACGACTTCTCGTTCAAATCTCCCGAAGAGGTTCTGGCCGAGGTGACAGGCGGCCACGGGGGTGGCCATGGTGCGGCCCCTGCGATGCAACATGGCCAGATGCAGGGAATGGGCCAAGGTATGACGGGCGGCATGAGCCACGGCATGATGGGCAATATGGGGGCCATGGCGATGGACCTCAACGACTTTGATTTCGATGCCTATCTTGCCAATGACCGCACGCTTGACGACCCCGAGGTGGTCGCCGTCGAGCGGGGCGGGCGCGTGCGGCTGCGCGCGATCAATGGTTCGTCGATGACCGCCTATTGGCTCGATCTTGGACCCGTCACCGGGCGGCTTGTCGCCACCGATGGCGATGCCTGCCACGCCCATGCCGCGCAGCGTTTCGCCATTGCGCCGGGTCAACGGCTCGATATCGAGATCGACCTGCCCGAGGATGGTAGCGCGCTGCCCGTGCTGGCCCTGCGCGAGGGCGCGCGTGAGCGCACCGGCATCATCCTTGCGCCCGTGGGTGCGACCATCCCCCGCCTTGCGTCATTGTCGGAGGTCGAACATCCGCCGGTCTCGACGAACCTCATGCAGGAAGCCGCGCTGCGCGCCCGTGTCCCCTTGCCTGAACGTCCGGCGGATCGCGCGCTCATGGTCATGCTGGGCGGCGGCATGATGCCCTACCAATGGACCATCGGCGGTCGCCTGTGGGGCCAACATGTCCCGATCCCCGCCCGAAGCGGCGAACGGGTTGAACTGACCTTCCACAACATGTCGATGATGGCGCATCCGATGCACCTGCACGGCCATGTGTTTCAGGTCGTGGGTCTTGGCATGTCGCGCATCGCGGGCGCGTTGCGCGACACGGTGCAGGTGCCGCCGATGAGCATGGTCACCATTGCCTTTGACGCGGGCGAGGCGGCGCCGTGGATGCTGCATTGCCACCACATGGGCCATCTCGCCACCGGCATGATGACCGAGCTTGACGTGAGCGCCTGAGCAATCCGTCGCCGCCCCCTCGGCGGGGCGGCGGCCTTACACCACCCGCCCCTGATCGAGGTGCACAACCCGGTCCATCCGCGCGGCAAGCTCAAGGTTGTGCGTGGCGATGAGCGCCGCCAGCCCCGCGCCGCGCACCAGCCGCTCGAGTGCGGCAAAGACCTGATCGGCGGTGCCGGGATCGAGATTGCCGGTCGGCTCGTCCGCCAGAAGCAGCCCCGGACGGTTGGCCAGCGCCCGGCAGAAGGCCACGCGCTGTTGCTCTCCCCCCGACATGGCCGCAGGCCGGTGACCGGCGCGCGCGGCCACGCCCACCTCGGCCAGCAGCGCCTCGGCCCGCGCCTCGGCATCGGCGCGCGCCACACCATCGGCCAGTTGCGGCAGCACGATGTTCTCCAGCGCCGTGAACTCGGGCAAAAGGTGGTGGAACTGATAGACAAAGCCCACCTCGCGCCGCCGAACCGCCGTGCGCGCCCGCTCGCCAAGGGCGGTCACATCCTTGCCGCCGATCCCGACCGTGCCGGCATCGGCGCTGTCAAGCAGCCCGGCGATATGCAGAAGCGTCGATTTTCCGGCCCCCGAGGGGGCAACGAGCGCCACCATCTCGCCGCGCTGCACCTCGAGATCGACGCCCTGGAGCACGAGGACTTCGCCCACGCGACCCCGGTTATAACCCTTCTCGACACCCGCAAGGCGCAGCATCGGATCACTCATAGCGCAGCGCCTCCACCGGGTTCATCCGCGCCGCGCGCCGCGCCGGGAAAAGCGTGACCACGAAGCTCAGGCCAAGCGACAGCGCCACGGCCGTGAGCACGTCGCCCGCCTGCAATTTCGCCGGCAGGTGATAGATGCCCCGGATCGACGGATCCCAGACCTGCCCGCCCATCATCATGTTCACGAACGAGAAAATCGGGTCGATATAGAGGGCGAAGAGGCAGCCCAGGATCACCCCCGCCGCCGTACCGATCAGTCCCGTAAAGGCCCCGCAGATAAAGAAGACACGCAGGATCGAGCCTTCGCTCAGCCCCATGGTGCGCAGGATGCCGATATCGCGCCCCTTGTTCTTGACCAGCATGACAAGGCCCGAGGTGATGTTGAGCGTGGCAATCAGCACGAGAATCGAGAGGATCACGAACATCACGTTATCCTCCACCTCCAGCGCGCGCAGGAACGATCCGCTCGAATCCTGCCATGTCCAGACCAGCGACCGGTCGCCGCCCGCCCGCAACAGCGCCGGGATCATGTCGTCCACCCGCTCGGGGTCTCGCACCATGACCTCGATCTCGTCGGCGCGCCCGTCGCGGTTGAAATAGCTCTGCGCCTCGGCGAAGGGCAGATAGACGCGCACGCGGTCGATATCATAGCGCCCGGCCGAGAAGATATAGGTCACTTCATAGGCGTTGATCCGGGGGCTTGTGCCAAGCGGCGTCTTGACCCCGTCGGGCGAGATCAGGCGGATACGGTCGCCCAGCGACAGGCCCAGCTCCTGCGCCACGCCGCTGCCGATGGCGATGCCCGTCTCGAACTCCGTGATATCGCCGCGCCCGGTCTCGGGGTCGGCCACGCGCGGGATGGTCAGCAGGTCCGCCGGGGCGATGCCAAAGACCTGCACGCCCGCGTTGCGCCCGTTCGCCGTGGCCATGACCTGCCCCTTCACGAGCGGTGCCGCGCGGGTGACGCCCTCGACCGCGCGCAGCCGCTCGGCCATCGCCTCATACTCGGCGATGGTGCGGTCGACGCGCCCGGTCAGCGGGTCGGCCTGTCCGGCTTGATAAAGGGTGGCATGGGCATTGGCACCAAGGATCGTATCGACGAATTCCGCGCGAAACCCCGAGCGCACCGACAGCGTTGCAATCAGCGCAAAGACCGCCAGCGTGATGCCCACAAGGCTGATCCAGGTCATCACGCTGACGCCGCCCTCGGCGCGGCGCGCGCGCAGGTAGCGCCAGGCGATCATCCACTCAAACGGGGCAAAGGGGGGGGGCGTTGCGGCCATTACGGCTCCTCGGGGGCAAAGATCGCGCGGACAGTGGGCATTTCGCCTCATGGCGTCAAGGCAGGGCGTAAGGAGGGGTGTCAGCCCTTCATCAGCGCGGGCAAGTCGCCGGTGAGCCCTGCCGCCTCGCGGATGAAGCCGCGACGCAGGGCGGGCAAGTGCGAGATGGCCCCCATGCCAAGGTCGCGCGCGGCGCGCAGCAAGGGATTGTCATTGGAAAATAGTCGGTTGGTAAGGTCCGTGGCCAGCGCCAGCGTGGCCGTGTCGAAGCGCCGCCATTGCTGATAGCGCGCAAGAACGTCGGGCGCGCCGATCTCCTCGCCCCGGCGGGTGGCCTCGCCCAGCACCTGCGCCAGCGCCGCCACGTCGCGCAGCCCGGCATTGAGGCCCTGCCCGGCGATGGGGTGCATCCCGTGGGCCGCGTCGCCGATGAGCGCGAGACGGTCCGCGACAAGGCTGTTGGCCACGGTCAGGCTGAGCGGATAGGTAAAACGCTTGCCACGCAGCTTGATCTCGCCCAGAAAATCGCCGAAGCGCGGCCGCAGCACCTCCATGAAGGCGTCATCGGGCAGGGCGGCAAAGCGCGCGGCGGTCTCGTCGGTCTCGCTCCAGACGATAGAGCTGACATTGCCCGGCAGCGGCAGGATCGCCAGCGGGCCGGGGGGCATGAAGAACTGATGTGCGATGCCGCGATGGGGCAAGTCGTGTTCGATGGCCGCAACCAGCGCGGTCTGACCATAACCCCAGCCGGTCCGCCGGATCCCCGCGCGCGCGGCGGTGCCCGAACCCCGTCCGTCGGCCCCGACGAGCACGCGCGCGCGGAGCGTTTCGCCCGAGGCGAGCGAGAGCGTAACACCCTGCGGCCCGACCTTTTGCGCCACGACCGCGTCGCCGGAAAGCTGGATGATCTCGGGCGCCTCCTGCATCGCGTCGATCAGCGCGCGGCGCAAAAAGCGGTCCTCGAGCATGTGGCCCATCGGGCCTTCCTCGATCTCGGCATGGTCGAAATGCAAAAAGAAGGGAGACGGCCCCTCGCCCGCGCGCCCGTCCGAGACCTTGATTTCCAGCATCGGCTGGGCGGTATCCGCCACCCGCTCCCAGAGGCCAAGGTTACGCAAGAGCCGCACCGAAGAGAGCGCCAGTGCATAGGCCCGACCGTCAAAGGCGGCGTTTCTGCGGGTGAGTTCGGGCAGCGCGTCGATCACGGTGCTGGTAAGGCCCGCCTTCGCTGCGGCAAGGGCAAGTGCGGGGCCGTTGAGGCCGCCGCCGACAATGAGAAGGTCGCGCATCTTTTCCATGCCCCTCAATATGTGCGCGCGCGCGGGATTGTCCATGCGCCCTCGTGCCGCTAGCAATGGGGCAAAGCGGGAGGATGGCAATGCAGGACTGGCTTACCATGAGCGCGACCGATCTGGGGCGCGGGATCGAAGGCGGCGCGATCGACCCGGAGGCGCTGACCGACACCTACCTCGCGGCGATCGCGGCGCACCCGCTACGCGACGCGATCTACAGCGTCGTGACCGAGACGCGCGCCCGCGCCGAGGCGGCGGCGGCGGCGGCGCGGGCGAAGGCAGGGCAGCGGCGCGGCCCGCTCGATGGCGTGCCGATCAGTTGGAAAGATCTTTTCGACAGCGCGGGCGTGGCGACCGAGGCGGGATCGGCCCTGCTCAAGGGCCGCGTGCCCGACCGCGATGCCGAGGTGCTGCGCACCGCGACGGCGGCGGGGCTGGTATGTTTGGGCAAGACGCATATGAGCGAACTGGCCTTTTCCGGCCTTGGTCTCAACCCGATCACCGCCACCCCGCCTTGCGTCAATGACGCCGATGCCGTGCCGGGCGGGTCCTCTTCGGGCGCGGCGGCAAGCGTGGCCTTCGGTCTGGCGGCCTGCGGAATCGGGTCGGACACGGGCGGCTCGGTGCGCATCCCCTCGGCGTGGAACGATCTTGTGGGGTTGAAAACCACGGCCACGCGGCTGTCGCTTGACGGTGTGGTGCCGCTTGCCGCGCGTTTCGATACGGTCGGGCCGCTGGCCCGATCGGTCGAGGACGCGGCCCTGATGCTCGCCGCGCTCGAAGGCGGCAAGCCCGCCGATCTGCGTGGCGCGTCGCTACGCGGCCTGCGGTTTGCGACGCTCACCACCATCGTGCTCGACGATCTGCGCGAGACGCCCGAGGCGGCCCATGCGGGGGCCATCGACCGCTTGCGTGCCGCCGGGGCCGTGATCGAGGAGATCGCTGCGCCCGAAGTGGCCGAGGCCATGCCGCTCTCGCCCGCGCTGTTCACGGGTGAGGCTTACGGCCTCTGGCGCGATGTGATCGAGGCCGCTCCTGACAAGATGTTCGCGCCGATTCTGGAGCGGTTCCGGGGCGGGCGCGAGATTTCCGCCGCCGATTATGTGGCCGCATGGCAGAAACTGGAGAAGCTGCGCGCGAGTTGGAACGCGCGGGTCGCGGGCTATGACGCGGTGCTGATGCCCGCCGCGCCCAACCTGCCGCCGGACTGCGAGCGGCTGATGCGCGATGGCGCCTATTACGTGACCGAGAACCTGCTGACGCTGCGCAACACACGCGTGGGCAACCTGATGTGGCTTTGCGCCGTGACGCTGCCCACGGGCGTGCCGTCCTGTGGCCTGTTGCTGTGCGGCAAACCGTTTCAGGAAGAGCGGCTGTTGCGCGTGGCAAAGGCGGTCGAGGACGCGCTCAGAGCGATTTCCTGAGCGACGAACCCAAGAAAATTCGCGAATTTTCTTGGGCCGGGAATTTTTCCGAGAAAAAATTCCCGGCGAACCCCGCTCAGCCAGACTTGAAATCGGCGGCGATACGTTGGTCGCGCAGGGGCCGCACCAACGCGATGCACTCGGCATAGATCGGGTGCGCCTTGTAGGCGGCAAGGGCCGCCTCGTTCTCGAACTCGGCATAAACCACAAGATCGACGCGCGC
The DNA here is from genome assembly GCA_002842985.1 of Alphaproteobacteria bacterium HGW-Alphaproteobacteria-1. Classification (GTDB taxonomy): domain Bacteria; phylum Pseudomonadota; class Alphaproteobacteria; order Rhodobacterales; family Rhodobacteraceae; genus Roseovarius. Next base: position 30,115 of record PHEQ01000002.1, on the reverse strand, counting down.
CCCCGCGATGGCATCGCTTTGCAGGTTGCGCCCCACCTCGAAATGGCGGGCATGGGGAATATCCGCCAGCATCATAAGCGCCTCGCGGATGCGCTCGACATTGTCGGGATTGGCAGCGGAAAAGAACACGATGTGACGGATCATCAGCTTAGTCTTTCGGACGAGAGGCTTTTTCGGAGAGGCCGGAGGTGCCCTGTCGGCGCGCCAATTCGGCCATCACGTCATCCAGCGTCACACCACGCGATTGCAGCATGACCAGCAGGTGAAAAAGAACATCTGCCGCCTCTGATGTCAGGCGCGCGCGGTCGCCCTTCACCGCCTCGATGATCGCCTCGACGGCCTCTTCGCCGAATTTTTCGGCGCATTTCTCGGGGCCTTTGGCCAGAAGCTTGGCGGTCCAGCTTTCATCGGGGGCGGCTTGTGCGCGGACGGCGATGATGCGGGCGAGATCGTCAAGGGTCATGCGGCCAGCCTCATGGGGATGCCGGCGGCGGCCATATGCGCCTTGGCCTCGGCGATGGTGTAGGTGCCAAAGTGAAAGATCGAGGCGGCGAGAACAGCCGAGGCATGGCCCTCGGTCACCCCCTCGACAAGGTGGTCGAGCGTGCCGACACCACCGCTCGCGATGACGGGAACATCCACCGCATCGGCGATGGCGCGGGTCAGCGGGATGTTGAATCCCGCGCGCGTCCCGTCGCGGTCCATCGAGGTGAGCAGGATCTCGCCCGCGCCCTTGTCCGCGACCAGACGCGCGAATTCGACCGCGTCGATCCCGGTGGGTTTGCGGCCGCCATGGGTGAAAATTTCCCACCGACCGGGGGCGACGGTCTTGGCGTCGATGGCCACCACGATACATTGGCTACCGAAACGGTCTGCGGCACGCGCCACGACCTCCGGGTCGGCCACCGCCGCCGAGTTGAAGCTGACCTTGTCCGCCCCCGCCAGAAGCAGCGCGCGCACATCCTCGGGCGCGCGCACGCCGCCGCCCACGGTCAGCGGGATGTAACAGGCTTCGGCGGTGCGGCGCACCACGTCGAACATGGTGCCACGATTTTCGTGCGTGGCGTGGATGTCGAGGAAACACAGCTCGTCCGCCCCCGCCGCATCATAGGCACGCGCGGCATCGACCGGATCGCCCGCGTCGCGCAGGTCTACGAAGTTCACGCCCTTGACCACGCGCCCGTCGGCCACGTCAAGGCAGGGGATGATGCGGGTCTTGAGCATGGGTTCGCCGGGTTTGGTGACAGTGTCACGGTTTCTATGGGCAAATCCGTCAGGATGCCAGAGGATGCGACGCAGATTCGCAAGATCATTCACGGAGGGTTTCATGAGACGATTTCTGGGTGCGGTGGCTATCACACTGGCGGCGCTGCCCGCCTTCGCCAGCGATGACGACATCATCAGGCTTCGTGCCGGGGCAGATGTGCCCGCCACCATGGACCGGCTCGAGGCGGCTGTGAGCGGGGCGGGGGCCACGGTGTTTGCCCGGGTCGATCATGCCGCAGGCGCGGCGAGCGTGGATATGACGCTTGCGCCATCGCAACTGCTGATCTTCGGCAACCCGAAGATGGGCACGGCGGCGATGCAGGACGATCCGCGCGCGGGCCTCTTTCTGCCGCTGCGGGTGCTGGTTTATGAGGATGCCGGGGGGCAGGTCTGGATCGCCTATAAAGACCCCGAAGATATGTTCGACGATCTTTCGATCGACGATGATGCGCCCTACATCAAAATGATGGCGGGGGCGCTGGCCAAGCTCACGGCCTCTGCCGCGCAATAACGGCTCAGCCCCCGAGCGCGGCCAGCGCCGCGCGCAGATCAAGCGCCCCGTCATAGAGCGCGCGCCCGGATATGGCGCCGTTCAGACCCGCGCCGCAATCGCGCAGCGCGATGAGATCCTCGAGCGACGACACCCCGCCCGAGGCGATGACCGGGATCGACACCGCCCGCGCCAGCGCCGCCGTGGCCTCGATATTCGGCCCCTGCATGGCGCCGTCGCGGTTGATGTCGGTGTAGATGATCGCGGCCACCCCGGCATCCTCGAACGAGCGCGCAAGGTCGGTTGCGTCCACATCGGTTTCCTCGGCCCAGCCCTTGGTGGCCACGCGCCCGCCCCGCGCGTCGATCCCCACCGCGACCTGCCCCGCAAAGGCGCGCGCCGCCTCGCGCACAAGGGTGGGGTTCTCGACCGCCACGGTCCCGAGGATCACCCGCGCCAGCCCGCGGTCGAGCCAGCGCTCGATGGTGGCCATGTCCCGAATCCCGCCGCCAAGCTGTGCGGGCACCTTGCAGGCGGCAAGGATCGCCTCGACCGGCGCGGCATTGACCGGTGCCCCGGCAAAGGCACCGTTGAGATCCACAAGATGCAGCCATTCGCAGCCCGCCGCGACGAATTCCATCGCCTGCGCCGCCGGGTCCTCGTTGAACACGGTGGCCGCGCCCATGTCGCCGCGCAGCAGGCGCACGGCCTTGCCGTCCTTGAGGTCGATTGCGGGATAGAGGATCATCGGTGCACCTTTCGTGTCTGCTGCGCGGGGTTATGCATGCTCGCGCGGGATTTGCAACGCGACCCGCCGCGACCCAACGTCAGACTTGATTTCAGCGCCTTCGCTGTCAGAGGATTTCCCCAGCAGTCAGGGAGGACAACGACATGCGCAAGTTTCTGATGATCACGGCGGTTCTGAGCCTTGGGGCAGGCACGGCCATGGCCGAGCCGCTTTTGGGCATGTGGCGCACGGCCGGCGATGACAACGGCAATTCGGGCCTGATCCAGGTCGCCCCCTGCGGCAACGCGGTGTGCGGCAAGCTGGTCAAATCCTTCAATTCCGCCGGTCAGGAGATCGCAAGCGAGAATATCGGGCGCAACATCATCTCCGAGACGGTGCCAACTGGCGGCGGGCAATACAAGGGCAAGGTCTACAGCCCGGATCGCGGCAAGACCTACAATTCCAAACTGCACCTGAGCGGCGACACGCTCAAGGTCAGCGGCTGCGTCATGGGGATCTGCCGCGACGGCGGGACCTGGCAGCGGGTGAAGTGATGGCGCGCGGCCCCGGTCATGCGCCGGGGCCGAACACCGACCAGCCGGTGCGGGTGGCCAGCGTCTCCATCGCCTCGGTGCCGAGCTTGGAATTGCCGTAGCGGTTGAGCCCCGGCGACCACACCGCGACCGAGGCCACCCCAGGCACAATGCTGAGAATACCGCCGCCCACGCCGCTCTTGCCCGGCAGGCCCACGCGATAGGCGTAATCGCCCGACCCGTCATAATGCCCGCAGGTCATCATCAGCGCGTTGATGCGCCGGATACGCCTCGCCGAGACGAGGCGCGGCGCACCCGCCCCGCCGATCAGAAACCGACCGGCATTGGCAAGTTGGGTGCACGACATCTCGATGGCGCATTGGTGGAAATAGGTGCCAAGCGTCAGTTCGGGCGGATTGCGCAGGTTGCCATGCGAGCGCAGGTAATGCGCGAGGGCAAAGTTGCGATGGCCGGTTGCCGTCTCGGACGCGGCGACCCGGTCGTTGATGTGAATGGCGTCATCTCCGGCCGCCGCGCGCACAAAGCGCAACAGCGCGCCGAGCGCCTCGCGCGGGGTCGAGCCGTCGAGCACCGCATCGGCGGTCACGATGGCGCCCGCGTTGATGAACGGGTTGCGCGGGCGGCCCTTTTCCAGTTCCAGGAGCAGCATCGAATCAAACGAATGGCCCGAAGGTTCGCGCCCGACACGGCTCCATAGCCGGTCGCCCAGCTTGCCAAGGGCCAGCGCCAACATGAAGAGCTTGGACACCGACTGGATCGAAAAGGGCACGTCCGCATCGCCCGCCGTCAGGGTGCGCTGGCCGGGCCGCGCGATGGCGATGGCAAACTGATCCGGGTCGATACAGGCCAGTTCGGGGATGTAATCGGCGACGCCGCCGCGCTCGGGGTTCTCGCGGGCTTCCGCCGCGATCTGGTCGAGGATGCCCTGCAACGGATCCGAGCCCATTCAGGGCGTCCAGGTCAGGAAATTGGCAATGAGACGCAGCCCGGTGGCCTGGCTTTTCTCGGGGTGGAACTGGGTGCCCAGCATCGTGTCGCGCCCGACAATGGCGGTGATCGCACCGCCATACTCGACATGCGCCAGCCGGTGCGCGGGGTCGGCCACCCGGAAATGATAGGAGTGCACGAAATAGGCGTGATCGCCCGTTGCGATGCCGTCAAGCACCGGGTGGGGATGGTCGATCACCAGATCGTTCCAGCCCATATGCGGCACCTTGAGCGCCGGGTCATCGGGCCGGATCGCCCCGACCGTGCCGGCGATCCAGTCAAAGCCGGGGGTCTCGTGGTATTCCAGCCCGCGCGTGGCCAGCATCTGCATCCCGATGCAGATGCCAAGAAACGGGCGGCCATGGCTGCGCACCGCCTCGTCGATCGCCTCATAGACGCCGCGATGATCGAAAAGCGCCGCACGGCAGGCGGGAAAGGCCCCGTCACCCGGCAGAACGATGCGGGCGGCGCGCCGGATCATCTCGGGGTCGGCGGTCACGATCACATCGCCCGCGCCGGTCTCCTGCGCCATGCGCTGAAACGCCTTTTCCGCCGAGTGCAGGTTGCCGCTCTCGTAATCGACGATAACGGTGGTCATGGGCTTATCCTTTGTCGCGCAGCTTGATCCGAAAACCGGCTCCCACTTTTCGGGCTGCGCTCACAAGCTGCCCTTGGTCGACGGGATCGCGTCCGATTTGCGCGGATCGCTCTCCACCGCCTCGCGCAGGGCACGCGCCACGGCCTTGAAGGCGGCCTCGGCGATGTGGTGGCTGTTGATGCCCGCGAGCGCCTCGACATGGAGGGTGATGCCGCCATGGGTGCTCAGCGCCTGAAAGAATTCGCGCACCAGTTCCGTATCAAACGTGCCGATCTTGGCCGTGGGCAGGTCCATGTTCCACACCAGGTAGGGCCGCCCCGACAGATCGAGTGCCGCGCGCACCAGCGCGTCATCCATCGGCAGAAGGCATGCCCCGTAACGGCGGATGCCGCGCTTGTCGCCAAGCGCTTGCGCCAGCGCCTGACCAAGGGCGATGCCGACATCCTCGACCGTGTGGTGATCGTCGATGTGCAGATCGCCCGAACAGCGCACGCTCATGTCGATCAGCGAATGCCGCGCCAGTTGATCCAGCATGTGATCGAAAAAGCCGACCCCGGTCTGGTTGTCGTAACGGCCCGACCCATCGAGCGCGATTTCCACGCTGACATCGGTCTCGGCGGTCTTGCGGGTGATCTTTGCGCTGCGCATGGGGCCTCCGGCTGGCGATGCGCGCTCTATACTGCGCGCCGCACGGCAAGGGAAGAGGGCCACGCGCGCCCCGGACGGCGCCCCAATTTCCGCAACAAGTCTTTGGAAAATGGAGCGGGCGAAGAGATTCGAACTCTCGACCCTTACCTTGGCAAGGTAATGCTCTACCCCTGAGCTACGCCCGCGTCCTTGGGTGAAGCGTGAGATACAAAGCCTCGGGCCGCGCCGCAAGGGGAAAATCGCGCCGGGTGCGCAGAAATTTTCCGGCTCGCAGGTGCCGACCAAAGTCGGTGTCGGGCGCAGGCCGGTATTCTGTGCTAGGCTCGCGCGGGGTCTCGGGAGGAGCGCCCGCAACAGGAGGACAACCATGCCCGTCTATCTCATCGCTCAGGTCAAGGTGACCGAGGACAGCTGGGTGCCGGACTACGCGGCCAGGACCCATGAAATCGCCGCGAAACATGGCGGGCGCTATCTGTCGCGCAGCGCCAACATCACCACGCTGGAGGGCAATCCACCCGATACCACCCTGATCGCGCTGATCGAATTCCCCTCGCTCGAGGCGGCGAAGGCCTTTGGCGGCGATCCCGAATACGCACCCTTGGCCCGCGCCCGGCAGGCGGGCAGCGAGGGGCATTTCTGGGTGATCGACGACACCGACGTTGCGGGCGGCATCCCCTACCTTCCCAAGGGCTGAGCCGCTCCGGCTTGTCAATTCCGCCGCCGCGCCGCATCCTCGCCGGGCAAGGGGGCGGCGATGACGGGCGACATTCTCACCGGGCTCGGCGGGGTCGGGCTGTTTCTTCTGGGCATGGAGATCATGACCGGCGCGCTGCGCGAAGTGGCGGGGCGCGGATTTCGGCAAGCCCTGGCCACGCTCACCGCCTCGCCCCTGCGGGGCGTGGCGACGGGGGCGGTGGCGACGGCGGTGATCCAGTCCTCCACCGCCGTATCGCTCATCACCATCGGCGGGGTCGGCGCTGGGCTTCTGGGCTTCGTGCAATCGCTTGGCGTGCTTTACGGGGCCAATATCGGCACCACCGTGACCGGCTGGATCGTCATGGTGCTGGGGCTGAAGCTCAAGCTGGGCACGCTGGCGCTGCCGGTGCTTTTTGCGGCTGCCATGCTGATCCTGCTGGGCCGCGACCGGGTGGCGCGGGCGGGGCGGGGTCTGGCCGGGTTCTGTCTGCTGTTCATCGGGCTGGACATGATGCAGGCGGCCACGGGCGGTCTTGGCGCGTGGCTCACGCCCGAGGTTTTGCCCGCAGACGGCTGGGGCGGGCGGCTTCTTCTTGTGCTGATGGGCGTGGGGATCGTGGCGCTGATCCAGTCCTCCTCGGCGGCGATGGCGCTGGTTCTGGTGCTTCTGGGCGCGGGTGCGCTTGGCTTCGCGCAGGCAGCCGCGCTGGTCATCGGCTTCAACATGGGCACGACGGCGACGGGGCTACTGGCCTCGCTTGGCGGCGGGCGGGCGATGCGGATGGCATCGCTGGCCAATTTGCTGTTCAACATCGGCACGGGGGCGCTGGCTTTTCCATTGCTCGATCTGGTCGCGCCGGTGCTGCATGGCACATGGCTTGGCGGGGATGACCAGACGGCTTTGGTGGTGTTTCACACCGGGTTCAACCTGCTCGGTGCGGCGGTGTTCCTGCCGCTCACCCCGCGTTTTGCCGCGTTGGTCACGCGGCTGGTCCCGGAACGCCCGGTGCCGCTGGCCGAGGGGCTGGACCGGCGGCTTCTGGCCGATGAGGGGGCCGCGCTAGACGCCGCGCAGGCGGTGGCCGACCGGCTGCGCGGCGCGCTTTTCGCAGCACTTGCCCGCGCCCTTGGTCCCGAGGGCGATCTGCGTGCGCTCGCCTCGGTCGCGGTGCAGGGGGGCGAGGCGGTGGCCGCGCTGGCCGCGTTTCTTGCACAGGTGCGCATCGCGCCCGACCGCGCCGACGAGGCCGCGCGCTATGCCGCGCTTCTCCATCAGATCGACCATTTTCAGCGGCTTCTGGACCGCTGCGGGCAGCGCGACCGTATCGCCACGCTGCGGCAGGAGGTGCGGCTTGGGCGCGACGTGGCGGCCCTTGCCGCCGCGCTTGACCGGGACCGGGTGCGCGCGCCGCTGGCACGGCTCATCGAGCGGCGCGGCACGCGTTACCGGCGGGGGGTGTTGTTGCGTGAACATGCGGGGCTGGTGCCCGTCGCGGAGGTTTTCGCGCGCACCGACGCGCTGCGCTGGCTGGTGCGGGTGGCCGATCATGCCGCACGGCTGTGCCGTCATGCGCAGGATGCGCGATAGACATTCCCCCGGCGGCCTCGGGGAGAGGAAGTCGCCGGGGGAAACGCGGGCCTCCTGTCAGAGGTTGCCGCGTGAGAGTTCACCGGCGATGTGATCCGCCTGCCGGATGGCGAGCGCCACGATCGTAAGGGTCGGGTTCTCCGCCGCCCCGGTGGTGAATTGCGAGCCGTCCGAGACGAAGAGGTTGGGAATGTCATGGGTCTGACCCCATTTGTTCACCACCCCGTCGCGGGGGTTCTGGGACATGCGGTTGGTGCCGAGGTTGTGCGTGGACGGGTAGGGCGGCGTCGGCAGGGTGCGCGTGGCCCCCACCGCATCGTAGATCGCCGCGCCCTGCCTGTAGGCGTGGTTGCGCATCGCGATATCGTTGGGGTGATCGGAAAAATGCACGTTCGCCACCGGCAGGCCGTATTGATCCTTGACCGCATGGTTGAGGGTGACGCGGTTGGTCTCCTGCGGCATGTCCTCGCCCACGATCCACATGCCGGCCATGTTCTCGTAGGAATCGAGCGCGGTGGTAAACTCGCGCCCCCATCCGCCGGGGTCGAGAAATGCCGCCATGAACGGCAGGCCAAGCGCCAGCGTTTCCAGCTCATAGCCGCCGACGAAGCCGCGCGACGGGTCGTGCCGCGCTTCGTCCTGGATGATGCCCGCCATGGTCGTGCCGCGCCACATCTTCACCGGCTTGTCGAAGACGCCGTAGACCGAGCCGGTCATGTGGCGCATGTAGTTGCGCCCGACCTGACCCGAGAAATTGGCAAGGCCATCGGGGAACATGGAAGAGGCGGAATTGAGCAGCAGACGGGGCGATTCGAAACTGTTGCCTGCCACGCAGACCGCGCGCGCCTTCTGCATCTGAAGGTTTCCCGCCTCGTCGAAATACTCGACACCCGTCACCTTGCCTGTGTCGTCGTGACGAATACGCGCGACATGCGCACGCTCGCGCACCTCGAGATTGCCGGTCGCCTCGCCGCGCGGAATATCCGTGTAGGCGGCCGACCATTTCGCGCCCCACTTGCAGCCCTGAAAGCAGAAGCCCGTCTGCTGGCAGGCCATGCGCCCGTCATAGTCCTCGGAGTTGATCGCCATGCGGCCGGTGTGGACTTCCTTGTAGCCGAGCGCTTTCGCGCCCGCCTCGAACACCTTGTAATTGTTGTTGCCGGGAAGCCCCGCAAGATTATTGGTGCGGGTCACGCCCAGTTTCTTTTCGGCCAGGTCATACCACGGGGCCATTTCCGCGCCGTCAATCGGCCAGTCCAGAAGGTTCGCGCCCTGCACCGGGCCATAGGTGGTCGCGGCCTTCCACTCATGCTCCTGAAAGCGGATCGAGGCCCCGGCCCAATGGGTCGTGGTGCCGCCCACCGCCTTGACGATCCACGCGGGCAGACCGGAAAAATCGCGCGCCACGCGCCAGTCGCCGGATGTGGTGCGCGGGTCGAGCCAGGCCAGTTGCCCGAAGCTTTCCCACTCGTCGTTGATGTAATCCTCGGGCAGGTAACGCCCGCCCGCTTCCAGCGCCACCACGGACACGCCGCGTTGCGCCAGTTCGTTGGACAGCACGCCGCCGCCCGCGCCGGTGCCGATGACCACGATCACCGTGTCGTCGTTATGGTCAAAAGGTGCAGCCATAGTCGGGTTCCTCCTCGGTTGGCTATGGCTCAGAGCCAGGTGATGTCGTCAAAGCCACGGTCGATATAGCCGCCCTGGCTGTAGGACTCGCCCTCATAGCCGAAGAGCGGCCAGACCGGCTTTTGGTTATAAAGGCCGGTCACGAGCCCGCCGCGGATCTGCTGAAAGAACGCGCTTTCCTCGATGCCGCGCAGGATATCGACGCGGTCACGCTCCCATCCGATGCTTAGGTAATCGGCATGGCCGCGCCCTTGCGCCGCCGCGTTCAGCCCCGCGATGCCCGCCTCGATCGCGGGGGCGGTCTCGGGCGTGTCATAGCCCTTGACGGCGATCACGTAATATTCATCCGCCACATGGTCATGCGGGTAGATGTCGCGCGCCATCTGGATGAGCGTCGCCATGGTCTCGGGGCGCAGCGCCTGCGTCTCGAGCGCCCAGGCCCCGTTGGCCCCGGCGACGAAGCCCGCGCCGACCACAAGCGATGCCCCCGCTGCCATCGAACGCGCAAGCAACTCGCGCCGTGTCATGCCCTTGCGGGCGGTTGTCTGCGTCATGTTTTCTCCTCCCAAAGAAAACGGCGCGACCCATGGGGTCGCGCCGGGCTGTTCACTGGTAGCGCCCTCCGCGCTCCAGCACCTCGATCTCGTAGCCATCGGGATCGGCCACGAAGAAGAATTTGGCGATCACCTCGCCACCCGGGGCAAACGCCACGATCTTGCGCGGGTTCAGCCCCTCGGCCTCGAAACGCGCGTGCTCGGCTTCCAGATCCTCGACCACGAAGGCGATATGGCCATAGCCGTCGCCCAGATCATACGGTTCTGTCCGGCCCTTGTTGACGGTCAGTTCCAGCTCGAACGCGGCTTGCGAATTGGACAGGTAGAGCAGCGTGAATTTCTCGAAATCGAGCCGCTGCGCCACCTCAAGGCCAAAGGCGCGCTTGTAGAAGTCAAGCGCGCGTCCCTCGTCGAGAACGCGAATCATGCTGTGAATGGCTTTGGCCATACCTGCCCCCCGTATGTTGCAACTGGTCTGACAAGTTTACCAATGCGCGGGGCGGGACGGGTAGTAAGGGGTTACTACAGGGCGAGCGTTGATCTTGCGGACCGAAACCTGTCACGTGCGGCAAGTTTGCCGACAGGTGACACCATGCGGCGCGGCGCTCAGAACCATTGGCCCGGTTCCATCAGTCCCAGATCGAGCAATTGCCGGGAATGCCACTCGAATGGCACGGAATTGTGCCACTTGAAGCTGTGGATATCGAAGGTGGAGCCGGGATTGCGCTTGAGTGCCTTGGCGGTGCGGAACGAGACCAGCGCAGCGGTCAGGTTGTTGTGCCAGTCGCAGGCATAGGTGTTGTATTCCTCGTCCGAAAACGTGTCATCGTCGCGCAGGCGCAGCCCCGGCGCGGCCCGAAACAGCGATATCCGGTCGATCTTGCGACGGTTGGCGGGGATGTGTTCCTCGTAGCGCCAGCGCAGCCCGCCGAAGAAATCGAGTTGTCGTTTCCGTGGATGGTTGTGGTTGGCGGGATCCGGACGGCCAAGCGCGTAATAGCCCGAGCGGTCCATATGCGCCTCTTCGAGGCAGACGGCGTTGCGGTGGCGGTCAAGATCGGGCGCGTAGAGATCGATGACATAGGTGAGCATCGCGTCGCGGCGCTCTTCTGTGTGGAAGGCCAGCAATTCGCCCACGGTGCGCGTTTCGCAGAACGGGTAAAACAGATATTCGGCATTGTAGCAATAAAAGAGCCAGAGGCCTGGGGTCTTGTCGATCACCGCATTGACGGCACCGGTAACCGTGTCGCCTGCCGCAAGATCGTGGCGGATGCGGATGAAGCGCGTATCCGCCGCCACGTCCTCGGCCACGTCAAAGGCGTCGGGCGCAAAGAACAGCACCGATTTGAACCCCAGATCAAGATGGTGGCGGAGCGTCGAGTCAAGCTCGGTCTGGTCCTCGGCAAAGACCATGGCCACCGGCCCCTTGGAGAGGGCCGTGCCGGGTTGCGCGAGAAACGCGGTAAGCGTCGGTGCGGTCATGTCGTTCGTCCTGCCAGATTTGGCGCAGAGTCGCCAAAAGCGCCGGCCATTGCAAGAGTGGGGTGCCTTGATATAGGCAGACTCCTTGAATACCCAGGCGGGAGACGGGCGCATGGCGGCTCCGAAGAAGCTTTATATCAAGACCTATGGCTGTCAGATGAACGTCTATGACAGCGAGCGCATGGCCGAGGCCATGGGAAGCGCGGGCTATGTCGAAACAGAGGATCCGGCAGAGGCCGACATGATCCTGCTCAACACCTGTCACATCCGCGAAAAGGCCGCCGAGAAGGTCTATTCGGAACTGGGCCGGTTCCGCGCGCTGAAGGACGAAAAGCCCGACCTCAAGATCGGCGTCGCGGGGTGCGTGGCGCAGGCCGAGGGCGCTGAAATCATGCGCCGTCAGCCGCTGGTCGATCTGGTGGTGGGGCCCCAAAGCTATCACCGTCTGCCGCAGATGGAGGCGCAGGTGCGCGCGGGGCAAAAGGCGCTCGACACCGATTTTCCTCTTGAGGACAAGTTTGACACCTTGCGCCACCGCCCCAAGGCGCGGCGTGGCCCGACTGCGTTCCTGACCGTGCAGGAAGGCTGTGACAAGTTCTGCGCTTTCTGCGTGGTCCCCTACACACGCGGCGCGGAGGTGAGCCGTCCGGCGGCGCGCGTGCTGGAAGAGGCGCGCGACCTGGTGGAACGCGGCGTGCGCGAAATCACCCTGCTGGGGCAGAACGTCAACGCGTATCATGGTGCCGGAGCGGGCGGCGACTGGTCGCTGGCGCGGCTCATCTGGGCGCTCAGTGACATCGACGGGCTGGAACGTATCCGTTTTACCACGAGCCACCCCAACGACATGGATGACGACCTCATTGCCGCGCATGGCGCGTGCGCCAAGCTCATGCCCTACCTGCATCTGCCGGTGCAGTCCGGTTCTGATCGCATCCTCAAGCGGATGAACCGCAAGCACACCGCCGAGGGCTATCTGCGGCTGATCGAGCGCATCCGCGCGGCGCGGCCCGATATCCTGATTTCGGGCGATTTCATCGTCGGCTTTCCCGAAGAGACCGAGGCCGATTTTCAGGCCACGCTCGACCTGATCGAGGCCGTGGGCTACGGGCAGGCGTTTTCGTTCAAGTATTCCACGCGCCCCGGCACCCCTGCCGCCGAGCGACCACAGGTGGCGGAGGCCGTGAAATCAGAGCGGCTTCACAGGTTGCAGGCCCTCATCACCCGTCAGCAACGCGCCGTGCAGGAGACGATGGTGGGGCGAACGGTGGGGGTTCTGTTCGAGAGGCCGGGCCGGATGCCGGGGCAGATGGTGGGCAAGTCCGACCACCTGCACGCCGTGCATGTGACAGGCAGCGGCCTCGGCGTGGGCGATCTGGCACGAGTGGAAATTGTCGAGAGCGGGCCGAACTCGCTTGGCGGTCGAATCGTCGCTGCCTGATACAGCCAATTCGGGCGAATTTGTGGCGCGCTAGAGATTGTTTCCTCGCGCGCCACAATATCTGGTGGAATTTGCTTCACTTCGGAGGCAAATTTGTTAAACTTCATGATAATGTGAGTTGTCGGTGGCCCGAAAGGATACATCGTTCAAGCAGTGGGGGACGGGAATAGTGACTAAGAAACGGTCTGATATTCTGCGCAGGCTTGCCGGCGCGGCGGTCATCGGGGCGCTTGCGCTTTCGACGGTTGTCGGTGCATCGCAGGCACAGGAGCAGCGGCAACGCACCGTGGTGGGTGAGCGGTATATCCCGACGATCTGGATCGATCCGGACGGCTGCGAACACTGGGTGATGGATGACGGTGCCGAAGGCTATATGAGCCCGCATGTCACCCGTCAGGGCATTCCGGTCTGCCGCGAGTTGAACCTGTGCGGGGTGGTCAATACCGACCAGCTTTTTCCCACCGATAGCGCGCGGATCAGCCCGTCGGGACAACAGCGTTTGCGAGAATTTTTCCAGTCTGCCGGTGCCGTGTCCTACACCATCGTCGGGCACACCGACAGCCGCGCGTCGGATGAATACAACATGGCCCTGTCGCTGCGCCGCGCCAATGCCGTGGCCGCCGTCGCACAAAGCGCGGGCGCAAGCATCTCGGATGTGCGCGGCTACGGCGAGCGGATGCCCAGAGCGTCGAACAATACCGCCGCGGGCATGGCGGAAAACCGCCGTGTCGAAATCATGTGCTGGCGCTGAGGGGTCCCTGTTATGAGCATTGTCAAAATCGTATTTGCCCTGCCCGTCGTCGGGCTTCTGGCGGCCTGCACAGGGGGGCACGGCACCGTCGGTCCCGACAAGAGCCGCGACCGTGGCACCGACCGCAAGCACCTGAGCCAGCTTCGGGCCGGCATCTGGGTTGACCCGAACGGCTGTGATCACTGGATCATCGACGACGGGGTCGAGGGATATCTCTCGCAGCGTCTGGATCGCTATGGCAAGCCGGTCTGCTCGGGCATCGCCCCGCCCACGGTGGCGACCGGGCCGTTCAAGAAGGGCAGCCGCATCCGCGACGTGCTTTGAAGCACGGCATTGCGTGATGGATCACAACGGGGCGCGGACGCGCCCCGTTCTTTTTCCGCCCCCCACGCTTGCGCCGCGCGGCGCATCTTGGCACTGTGAGAACAGACATCCGACTCTGGGAGATTTGTTTGGGAACCAGCGCACTGCCCCCCGCCCCCGATATGACCGCGATGCATCAGGCTGCGGTTGAATTCCCCGATAACAAGCTTTTGATTGATCTGTGCGGCGAATATGACCGCAATCTTGCCGAGATCGAGCGGGTTCTGGCCGTGCAGATCGTGAGGCGCGGCAATCAGCTTGCGGTTCTGGGCGAGGACGGCGCAGTGCAGGCGGCGGTGTCGGTGCTCGAAGCGCTTTATGCGCGGCTCGAATCGGGCAAGGCGGTGGAGCGCGGCGATGTGGATCGCGAATTGCGCATGGGCGGTGGCGAGGACGCGGGCGCGCTCGACGGTGATCAGCTCGAGCTGTTCAAGGGTGGCGCGGTCGAGATCAAGACCCGCAAGAAGCTGGTAGAGCCGCGCACCGACGCGCAAAAAGCCTATGTCAAGTCACTCTTCGCGCATGAACTGGCCTTCGGCATCGGGCCTGCGGGCACCGGCAAGACCTATCTCGCCGTGGCGGTCGGGGTGAACATGTTCATCGAGGGGCATGTGGACCGGATCATCCTCAGCCGTCCGGCGGTAGAGGCGGGCGAGAAGCTGGGCTATCTGCCCGGCGACATGAAGGACAAGGTCGATCCCTACATGCAGCCGCTCTATGATGCGCTCAATGATTTTCTGCCCGGAAAGCAGGTGCAGAAGCTGATCGAGGAAAAGCGCATCGAGATCGCGCCGCTCGCGTTCATGAGGGGCCGCACGCTGGCCAATGCCTTTGTCGTGCTCGATGAGGCGCAGAATGCGACCTCGATGCAGATGAAGATGTTTCTGACCCGTCTGGGCGAAGGCTCGCGCATGGTCATCACCGGCGACCGCACGCAGATCGACCTGCCGCGCGGGGTGCCCTCGGGGCTGGCGGATGCCGAGCGGCTGTTGACGTCGATCCCGCAGATCAGCTTCAATTATTTCACCGCCAAGGACGTTGTGCGCCATCCTCTCGTGGCGGCGATCATCGAGGCCTATGAGGCGGATGGCTAGGCCATGCCCGTCGAGGTGGTGATCGAGGACGACCGCTGGCGCGCGGCAGGGCTGGAGGCGCTGGCGGCGCGTGCGGCGGAGGCAACGCTGTTGCATCTGGGGCTGGAACCCGATGACTGGGAAATCAGCCTTCTGGCCTGCGATGACGCCCGCATCTCCACGCTCAACGCCGATTTCCGGGGCAAGCCTGTCCCCACCAATGTATTGAGCTGGCCCGCCGTTGATCTTTCGGCCGAGCGTGCGGGCGACATGCCCTTGCCGCCAGAGCCGGGAGTGGATGGCTTTCTTGGTGATATTGCCATATCCCATGACACTTGCGCGCGCGAGGCGGCGGAGGCGGGACGCCCGCTCTGCGATCATGTCACGCATCTGACCGTTCACGCGGTGCTGCATTTGCTGGGCTATGACCACATTCGTGACCCGGATGCCACGCTGATGGAAGCAACGGAGGTGGCGATACTTGGCAAACTGGGTGTTCGTGACCCATATTAGGCCAGATGGGGCAGGACCCCGGCACTTGAGAAGAGATGGATGGGCGAGAGTATCGACGGATCTCCTACTGCGGCGCAGCGCGCGCAGCCGGAGGATATGAGCGAGACCGAGGAAACGGGCGGATTCTTTCGCCGGGTTCTGGGTATATTCAACCCGCAGGATGACAGTGAGAACGGGGCTGGCACGCTTGGCAGCCCCGTGCCGGGCATGGGCAATCTGCGCAACATGGCGGTAGAGGATGTCGCCATTCCCACGGCAGAGATCGTCGCCGTGCCGGTCGATATCGGGATCGACGATCTGGTGCAGGTGTTCCGCGACAGTGGCATGACGCGCCTGCCGGTCTATGAGGGCACCCTCGACACGCCGATCGGCATGATCCATCTCAAGGATTTCGCGCTCAAGCACGGGTTCAACGGCAAGGGGACGGGTTTTGCACTTCGCAAGATGTTGCGCCCGCTGCTGTTTGTTCCCCCTTCCATGCCGATCGGGGTGTTGTTGCAGAAAATGCAGGCCGAGCGGCGGCATATGGCGCTGGTGATCGACGAATATGGCGGGGTGGACGGGCTTGTGACCATCGAGGACCTGATCGAACAGGTGGTGGGCCAGATCGAGGACGAGCACGACACCGATGAGGATGCGCTCTGGACCGAAGAGGCGCCGGGCTGCTACGTGGCGCTTGCGCGGACGCCGCTCGATCAGTTCGAGGCCGAGATCGGCCTGTCGCTGACCGAAGCCGACGAGGTGGACGAGGAAGAGATCGACACGCTGGGCGGGCTGGTCTTCATGCTTCTGGGGCGGGTGCCGGTGCGCGGCGAGGTGATCGAGCACCCCGCCGGGCCGACCATCGAGGTCATCGAGGCCGATCCCCGCCGGATCAAACGGGTTCGTGTGCGGCTCAAGGCCCCGGCGCATGGCTGAGGCGGTGCTGGCGCGGGCGGCGCGCTGGTCCTGGCCATGGCGCGCGGCGTTCTGCGGGGGCGTGGGCGCGTTGTCCGCACTCGGGCAGGCACCTTGGGGGCTGTGGCCCCTGACGATCTTCGGGATGGCGGTTTTTTACGGACTCTACCGGCAGGCGCAGGGCTGGCGCGCGGCGGCGGCGCTTGGCTGGTTGGTGGGCACGGGGCATTTCCTGCTGGCGCTGCACTGGATCACGGAACCGTTCATGGTCGATGCGGCGCGCCATGGCTGGATGGCGCCTTTCGCGCTTTTGGGACTGGCAGCGGGCATGGCGCTTTACTGGGGCGCGGCGCTGGCGCTGGCGCGGGTGATGGGCGGCGGTGCGGCGGCTTTCGTGGCGGGCGTCGGGCTTGCCGAGCTCGCGCGCGGCTGGCTCTTTACCGGGTTTCCCTGGGCGCAGGCGGGTCACGCGCTGATCGATACGCCGCTGTTGCATTGGTCGTCATATCTCGGCGCGCCGGGGCTGCTTGTGCTCGTTCTGGGGTCGGGGGTTGCGCTCTGGCACGCCGTCGCGGGAAGGCGGGGGAACGGCGCACTGGCGCTTGTCGGGCTGGCCGCGCTCTGGCCGCTGGGGGCCGCGCTCACGCCGGAGGCGGGGGCAGGGGCGGGCGCGCCGGTGGTGCGCCTCATCCAGCCCAATGCGCCGCAGCACGAGAAATGGGACCACGCCAAGGTTCAGCTCTTCTTTGACCGCCAGCGCGCCTTTACGGCGGCGGGCGATGTACCCGATCTGGTGGTCTGGCCGGAAACGGCGGTCCCTGTCTGGCTCGAGAACGCGGGCGAGACGCTCGAGGCGGTGGCGGCGTCTGCGCGGGGCGCGCCGGTGGTGCTGGGGATCCAACGTTCGGAAGGGCGGCGGATTTTCAACTCGCTGGCGATGATCGAAGCCGGAGGCACCGTGAGCGAGATCTATGACAAGCATCACCTCGTGCCCTTCGGCGAGTTCATGCCGCTCGGGGATTTTCTCGGCAGTCTGGGTGTTTACGGCCTCGCGTCGAATGACGGACAGGGCTATTCCGCCGGTCCGGGCGCGCGGCTCCTCGATCTCGGGCCGCTCGGGCGGGCGCTGCCGCTGATTTGCTACGAGAGCGTTTTCTCGCGCGATCTACGGGCGGCGCCGGGGCGGGCGGATATGATCCTGCTGATCACCAACGATGCCTGGTTCGGGAAGGTTTCCGGGCCGTATCAACACCTTGCCCAGGCACGCCTGCGCAGCGCCGAAATGGGCCTGCCGATGATCAGGGTCGCCAATACCGGCGTATCGGCGATGATCGACGCGACCGGCAAGATCACCGAGTCGATCCCTCTGGGAGAGGCGGGGTGGCGCGACGCGGCCTTGCCGCCGCCCCTGCCGGAGACCGTCTATGCGCGCCTTGGGGATGCACCGATGCTGGTGTTCTATGGCGCCTTGCTGGCAATGTCGCTCTGGCGCAACAGGCGGCGTGCGCGCGCAGTTCGCGATTGACGCGACGCCCGCACGGGCGTAACGAGCGCCAATCCCGTCACAACGGCTTCCTGGCGTGGCGGATGTATCCAACGGAGCGTTTTCATGGCACGTCAAAACTATCTCTTCACCTCCGAATCCGTTTCGGAGGGACACCCGGACAAGGTCTGTGACCGGATTTCGGATGCGGTCCTCGATGCGTTTCTGACCGAGGACGCCGATGCGCGGGTAGCCTGCGAAACATTCGCCACCACGAACTGTGTGCTGGTGGGTGGCGAGGTCGGTTTGACCGACAAGTCGCGCCTTGCGGAGTTCATGGGCCGGATCGACGGAATCGTGCGTGAGTGTGTCCGTGATATCGGCTATGAGCAGGAAAAATTTCACTGGAATACCTTGCAGTTGCACAACATGCTTCATCCTCAATCGTTGGATATCAAGCAAGGCGTGGACCGTGACGGGGCGGGCGATCAGGGGATCATGTTCGGCTATGCGGTCGATGAGACGCCCGAGCTCATGCCCGCACCGATCCTTTATTCCCACGCCATTCTCAAGCGGATTGCCGAGGCGCGCAAATCGGGCGCCGAGCCGACGCTGGGACCGGATGCGAAATCGCAGCTGACATTGCGCTACGAGGACGGCAAGCCGGTCGGGGTGACGCAGATCGTGCTTTCGACGCAGCACGCATACGAGACGCAGACCAGCGAGGATATTCGTGCGATCGTAGAGCCTTACATCCGTGAGGTGCTGCCCGCGGACTGGCTGAGCGACGCGACGGAATGGCATGTGAACCCGACCGGCAAATTCGTGACCGGCGGGCCGGATGGTGATGCGGGGCTGACCGGGCGCAAGATCATTGTGGACACCTATGGTGGTGCCGCCCCGCATGGCGGCGGTGCGTTTTCCGGCAAGGATCCGACCAAGGTGGACCGTTCGGCCGCTTACGCGGCTCGCTATCTGGCCAAGAACGTGGTGGCGGCGGGGCTGGCGACGCGCTGCACGCTGCAACTGAGCTATGCCATCGGCGTTGCGCGGCCGCTGTCGATCTATGTCGACACGCATGGCACCGGCGAAGTGCACGAAACCGCCATCGAAAAGGCCGTGGCGGCCTGCATGGACCTCACCCCGCGCGGCATTCGCGAACATCTGAACCTCAACAAGCCGATCTATGCGCGCACGGCGGCCTATGGTCATTTCGGACGTGCGCCGGAAGAAGATGGCGGGTTCTCATGGGAGCGGACAGACCTTGTCGATGCTCTGAAAAAAGCCGTCTGATCAGAGGATTGGCGCGCGGAGTTCGCGCGCCAATTGACCTTGTATGAGCGACCGCAAGCACCCCACCGGCGCGCCCTGGCGCAATTTTCACGGGCGGTTCAAGGGCAAGACCCTGAAGCCGAAACAGGCGGCGTGGCTGGACGAGGACCTCGGCGCGCTCTCGCCGGGGGCGGTCGATTGGGACGTGAACCCCGACCGCAATCCTATTGATCTGAAAGAGTATTTTGGAGATCGGGAGATATGGCTCGAAATCGGGTTCGGCGGTGGCGAGCATATGGTCCATCAGGCGGTGACGAACCCGGATGTGGGTATCATCGGTTGTGAGCCGTATATCAACGGGGTTGCCATGCTCCTCGGCAAGATCCGGGCCTCGGGGGCCGAAAATATAGCGGTTTATCCCGGCGATGTCCGCAACATGTTCGATGTCCTGCCCGAGGGATCGATCTCGCGCGCCTTTCTGCTCTATCCCGATCCATGGCCGAAAAAACGCCATCACAAGCGGCGCTTCGTGACCGAGGGTCATTTAACTCCGCTCGCCAGGACGCTGAAAAAAGGCGGTATTTTCAGGATAGCGACGGATATTCCCGATTATGTGCGCCAGACCCTCGAAGTGGTGCCGCGCCACGGGTTCGAGTGGCTGGCCGAGGGGCCTGCCGACTGGCGGGAGCCGTGGAGTGACTGGATTTCCACGCGCTACGAGCAAAAGGCCCTGCGCGAGGGCCGAGTGCCGCATTACCTGACCTTCCGGCGTGTATAAGAGGGGGGAGGCCTGTCAGGCTCCGATCCTGTCGCCAAGCCGCCCGAGCATGTCGAGACAGTGCTGCAACTGGTCGAGCGCCACGTATTCGTCGGGTTTGTGCGCCTGCTCGATCGAGCCGGGGCCGCAGACCACCGCCGACATGCCGTAGCTCTGGAAAAGCCCCGCCTCGGTGCCGAAGGGCACAAGATCGGCGCCGTTCGCGCCGGTGAGTTCGAGCAGGATGTCGCGGGCTTCGTTCAGGGTGGTCGGCTCCAGCCCGTCCACCTCGCCGATCACCTCGGTTACAATCTCGGCCTCGGGGCAGATGGCGCGCATCCGCGGCAGCAGCATTTCCTCGCAATACCGCCTCAGATCCTCCTTGACGAAGGCGGCGTCGGCGGCCTGCACCGGGCGCATTTCCCATTCCACGGCGGCGTTGGACGCGATGACGTTATGGGCCACGCCCCCCTTGAGCGAGCCGGTGTTGATCGTGGTCCAGGGCGGGTCGAAACGGCTGGTCGCGGGGGCGCGGGCGCGCAGCGCCTCGGCCAGTTCCAGCAAACGATTGACGTAACGCACCGCGTATTCGACCGCGTTCACGCCCCGGTCGGGGGCCGAACCATGCCCGGCCTGACCGTGAAAGCGGGTGGTGTATTCGTAGCAGCCCTTGTGCCCCTCGATCACGCGCATCATCGTCGGCTCTCCGATGATCGCCACGCCGGGGCGCAGCCCGCGCGCGCGCAGGCTCTCGACCAGGGCCTGCGCGCCGAAACATCCCACCTCCTCGTCATAGGTAAAGGCGAAATGGATGGGGCGCGCGCGCACCTTCTCGGCAAAGAGCGGGGCCATGGCGACGGCGGCGGCGATGAACCCCTTCATGTCACAGGTGCCGCGCCCGTAAAGCCGCCCGCCCTCCTCGGCCAGCTCGAACGGGTGGGTGGCCCAGTCCTGCTCGGCCACGGGCACCACGTCGGAATGACCCGAGAGCACGATACCGCCGTCCACCTCGGGGCCAATGGTGGCAAAGAGGTTGGCCTTGTGGCCGATCTCGTCGTGAAAGATATCGACCCGCGCGCCGCAGCTTTCGAGCCGGTGCGCAAGAAAGGCGATCATGTCGAGATTGCTGACCTCCGATATGGTCGGAAAGGCGATGAGGTCGCGCAGAAGCGATACGGTGTCGGCAAGATGCGTGCGCATGGCCCCTCGGGATATTGGTGACAGTCGCAGAGTGGAAAGCCGGGGCGGCCGCGTCAAGAGGCAGGTGCGGCGCTCTGTTGCGGGATGGACACAGGTTATCGACTGTCGCGGCGCGATACGGCAACCTCAGGTAGAAAAACACGAAAATGGTTCAGAAGGGGAACAAAACTCTGGCGAGAACGGGCAAATATGGCTAGTTTGGGACCACATAAAAAGCGTGAAAATGCGCGTGTATCTGAGGCAAGAGTGGTGGTGTCATGAAGGCGATTGATTATGTCGTCCGCACAAATGCGGGCGTTTCGAGCCATGGGTCGGTTCCGGGGCAGGACGGTGTGACCGTTATTCCCGCCGGGAGCGACAAGGAAATTTCTCTCAACCTGCGACAGACGGAAATCGGCGGCTACAGCCGCGACGGCAACAATCTTGTGATCGCGCTGTCGGATGGGCGGATGGTCGTGCTCGAGGGCTATTATGCCCCGAACGGGCAGGCGGCGAGCCGGCTCTTCGTCAGCGCCGACGGTTATCTCAATGAGGTGACGCTGATCGAGGGTGTCGATGGTGCTGTCTATGCGCAGTATGGACCGACGGCACAATGGGGCAAGTGGAGCCCCGATGACGAGCTTATCTTTCTCGGCGGCAGCGATGTGGCGGCGGTGACATCGGATCAGGAAGTGTCGATGCTGGGCGCGGCGCTCCTGGGTGGGGGCGGCCTTCTCGGGGCCGGTGCGGCGGGTGCCGCAGGCCTTGGGGCGGCGGCGCTTGTCGGCGGTGGCGGTGGCGGCGGCGGCGGCGGACGGGAGCGGATCGAACCTTCGGTGAACGAGCCGGGTCCGATCATCATCGGCGGTGACGAGGTGGTGGACCCTGCGGTGACGATCAGCGGGCGGGCCGAACCCGATTCTGAGGTGGTGGTGACTGTCGGCGACCGTGAAGTGACAGCGACTGCCGATGAGAATGGCGATTGGGTGGCAGAGTTCTCGGGCGGAAACTTCCCGTCCGATGGTCTCCATGACGTCACCGTGATCGTGACCGAGCCGGACGGCCGCGAGACGGCGCTCGATGGACCGCAGGTCGAGATCGACCTGACCCCGCCCGCACTGAGCGTGGATGAGGGGACGGCCGCCAGCGGGCATATCGTCAATCTGGTGGATCATGGCGACGGTGTCGAGATCGGCGGCGCCGGCGAGGCGGGCGCCGCGATCACCGTGGTGATCGAGGGCGCACGCGCCGAGACCGTGGTGGGCGCCGATGGCCGCTGGCAGGTGGTGTTCGACCCCGCGGACGTGCCGGGCGGCGAGCGTGACGTATCGGTCGAGGTCACGGCGCGCGACAGCTTTGGCAACTCCACGGTGATCACCGAACAGGTGATCATCGACACGGTGCCGCACCCGATCACGATCAACGGCGGTGCGGTCGGTGGCGATGGCGTGGTGAATTTCACCGAGGCCGCAGGCGGGGTGTCGGTCACCGGCACATCGACGCCGGGCGCGGTGGTGACGGTTCGAGTCGAGGGCGTGGCGCGCGAGGTCACGACCGGCGCGGATGGCACCTGGACGGCGGTCTACGAGGCGGGTAGCCTGCCTGCGGGTGAGTATGTCGCCACCGTGACGGCTCAGACCGTCGATGCCGCCGGGAACGGGAGCAGCACAAGCGGCAGTTTCAACGTCGATACGCTGGTCAACCGTTTCGAGATGGTTGGCACGCCGGGTGGTGTGGACGGCGTGATCAACGCCGCCGAACAGCCCGAAGGCTTTGTCATGTCGGGCCGGGTGGAGCCGGGATCGAGCGTGGTGGTGAGCTTTGCCGGGTCGCAGGTGAATGCCGTGGTGAGTGCCGATGGAAGCTGGACGGCGACGTTCGGGGCGGGCCAGATCCCGCTTGGCACCTATGGCGGCGAGGTGGTCGCGGTGGCGACCGACGCGGCCGGCAACGTCAGCGAGTTGCGGCAGGCGGTGTCGGTCGATACCGACGCCAATGCGCTTGGCCTCAACGCTGGCGCGGTCGGCGGCGACGGGGTTGTGAACCTTGCCGAAACCGGCGGCTCTGTGGCCGTGACCGGCACCTCCGAACCGGGGGCGGTGGTCGATGTGAGCTTTGCGGGGATGACCCGCACGGTGGTCACCGATGACGCGGGCAACTGGACTGCCGGTTTCGACGGTAGCCAGATCGCGCGGGGCGAATATGATGCGCCGGTTCGGGCCGTGACCGTGGACGCGGCAGGCAACCGCAGCGAGGTCAATGGCACGGTGCGGGTCGATACCGAGGTGCGCGAGTTCACCCTGCGGGGCGAACCGGGCGGTGCGGATGGCGTGATCAACGCCGCCGAACAGGCTGGCGGCTTTACGCTCAACGGACGGGTGGAGCCGGGATCGAGCGTGGTGGTGAGCTTTGCCGGAGCGCAGGTGACGGCGGTGGTCAGCGCCGATGGCGCCTGGAGCGCCACGTTCACCGGCGCGCAGATCCCCGGCGGGACCTATGGCCAGGATGCGGTAGCGGTGGCCACCGACGCGGCGGGCAATACGTCCGAGTTGCGCCTGCCGATCCTGGTGGATACCGAGGCGGGACACCTCACGCTCAACGCCGCCGCGATCGGCGGGGACGGGGTGATCAACGCCGCCGAGGCGGATGCGGGCGTGCGCGTGACCGGCGAGGCCGATCCGGGCGCGCGCGTGATCGTAAGCCTGGACGGGGTGGAACATACGGTCATTGCCGACGGCGCGGGCCGGTGGCAGAGCACGTATGCCAGCGGCGAGATCACACGCGGCACCCATGATCCGGTCGTGACGGCGCGCACCGTCGATGCGGCGGGCAACGAGGCGCGCGTCGAGGGCACGGTGCATGTGGATACCGTGGTCGAGAACCTGAGCCTGCGCGATCTCAACATCGCCATAGGGGCCGATGGGCGTGGGGTGATCAACAACGACATTGCCACCAGCGGTTTCGACGTGACCGGCACCATCGAACCGGGCAGCCGGGTATTCATCACCATCGACGGGGTGCGCCATGAGGCCGTTGTCGATACGGCGGGCAACTGGACCGCGCGGTTCGGGCCGGGTGAAATCGCGTCGGGCGAGCGGGTGGCGGGCCTTCTGGTGGAGGTGACGGACCGCGCGGGCAATACCGCGACGCTGAGCGATACGGTGCAGGTTGATACCCTGGTGAACCGGCTCGACCATGCCGGACCGGTGACAACGGATAATGTCGTGAACCTCTCCGAGGCGGCCTCGGGTCTTACACTGACGGGCCGGGTAGAGGCGGGATCGACGGCGCAGGTTGCGGTCTTTGGCCGGGTTTACGATGCCGTGGTGGACGGCGCGGGCAACTGGTCGCTCGCTGTGCCTGCGGGCGATGTGCCCGTAAGCGAAGGCGCGGTGGAGATGGTCGTGACCGCGACTGACTGGGCCGGGAACACGGCGACGGTCACGGACGGCTTCACGCTCGATCTGATCGCGCCCGACACGCCCGGCATTGTCGGCTATTTCCGGCAGGGCAACGGCTATCGCAATGCCACGGTCGAGACCGGCGACGACGCGATTTCCATACACCGGGTCGATGCGGGCGGGGCGGTGAACGAGCTTGACCTTGGGGTTCAGCAAAACCAGTTCACCGGCGAGACGGATTATTTCTTCCTCGACGGTGCCGGGCGGCCGCAGGCCGTCCCGGACGGCTCGCAGCTTGTGGTGACGGCCACGGATGCGGGTGGCAACGCTGCCTCGACCTATGTTGTGCTCGACGAGACCGACACGCAGGTGGTGAACATTGCCAACCCCAACCTGGGCGCGTTCAATATCGAGACCATCGACCTTCGGTTCGGCGATCAGGCGCAACTGACCCTGACCGAGGCGCAAATCCGGGCGCTGTCGGAGAATAGCGATACCGTGCTGGTACAGGGCGGGGCGGATGACCGCGTGACGATCACCGGCGCGCGTGCGCAGGGATCGACCACGCTGGATGGCCAGAGCTTTGACATCTACACGCTGGGCGATGACGCAACGGTGGTTGTGGACAGCGATATCCAGGTTGTCATCTGAGACGATACCGGGGCGCGCCGAGCAGATGGGCGGCGCGCCTCCAATGACAGGCCCAAAGCGGTCAGGGGGCAGGGTATGGTGAGGGTTGCAAGAGGTCTGGCAGCCGCGGGCACATGCCTGATGCTGGCGGGCTGTCTTGGGGCAGGCGGCGACGGTGGCGCGGAGGTGTCGCGCTTTGGCGCGGGTCCAGACAGCGTGCGCGCCCTGCAAGGCGATGCCTCGCCACTCATCGAAGATCTGCGCGCACGGCGCTCGGCCTTGCCCGAGGGCGGCAGTTTGCATGAGGTGGCGCGCGCGGTGCTCGACGGCTACAGCCGTAGCGCCGAATCCGATCTCCTGAGCGCGCGGCTGCGCGCAGAGGCGGCGTCGAAGAACTGGCTGCCCAGGATCGGGCCCAATATCAGCCTCACCAGCCTGAGCGACGTGGTGGGCCAGCTCATTATCGAGCAGGTTCTTTTTGACAATGGCCGCAAGAAGGCCGAGCGCGCCTTTGCGGCGGCCGATGTCGAGGTGGCGGCGGTGGCGCTGTCGGAGGATGTGAACAACCGGGTTCTGTCGGGCCTCACGCTATACCTCGAGGCCGAGCAGGCACGCGAGCGGCGCGCGCTCGAGGCTCAGACGCTCAAGGACATGATGCATTTCGAATGGATCATGTCAGAGCGGGTCAAGGGCGGCGTGTCGGATGTCTCTGACCTGACGGTGCTGCGCACGCGGCTGGCGGAAATCCGCGAGGTGATGGCCGCGCAGCAGGAGGCCGAACGCACCGCACTGGCCGAACTGGCCGCGATGGCGGCGCGGCCCATGGACGGGCTGCGCGGGCTGAGCGAGGTAAGTTTGGCTGAGGACCCGGTCGCGCTGTCGGTCCTGCGCGCCGAGGCAGAGGCCGAGCGTGACGTGGCCGAAGCGATGGTGGCGCGGGCGGGGTTCCTGCCCGGCGTCGTCGCGGGCGGCACGGTGGGCGGCGGCAGCACGGATTTCGCGGTGCGGTTGCGCACCGAACAGCTTTGGGGATTGGGCACCGGTGCGGAGTTGCGCGCGCTCGAGGCCGAAAAAGAGGCCGCCACGCGGCGGCGCGCACAGGCCGAGGAAGATAGCGACCGGGTGGTGCGCCGTCTGGATGCGCGGCTTGACGCGCTGGCGCGGCAGGCGGTGGAGGCGGGCGCGCTGCGCGATCAGGCGCGCGCCAATCTGGACCTCTTTCAGCGGCAATATGACGGCGGGCAGCGGCAGGTGATGGATGTGGTCGGTGTCTACGAGACCTTTGCCGACCGGCAGGCGCGGGCGCTGGCGCTGAAATACGAACTGGCGCGCGCGCGGCTGGAGCTTGCGGCGCATCTGGGCGTGCTCGCGGAAGGAAGCCGGATTTGAGCGAAGCGCCCGCCAATCTGAGCGTGATGCCGAGGGGCGGCGCGGGGCAAGGGCCCCTCACCACGCCCGAGGGCGGGCGGCTCGGGGCACGGGTGCGGTTGGCGGGGGTCCATGCGTCGATTCTGGGAAAGCGGGCCGTCGAGGCCGATCTGCGCGAGGCCATGGCCGGGATCGAGGCCGCGCCCGAGGCGCTGGCGGCGGGGCTGCGCGCGGCGGGGCTGAGCGTGCACGAGACCCGTGTCGCGACCCCCGCGCCCGATCTGTGGCCCGCGCTGGCCGAGATGACCGGCGGGCGGCTGGTTCTGGTGCTGGAACAGGCGGGCGGGATCGTGACGGTCCACGAGCCGGAGGCACCTGATGCACGCGCGGAGGTGCCCGAGGCCGAATTCATGCGTCATTTCGCAGGGCGGGTGCTGCGGGCCGAGGTCCCGGCGGTCTCGCTCGATCTGCCCGACGCACCGAAGCACTGGTTCTGGGGTGAGTTTGCGGCGCTGAAACGGCATGTCGCGGAAATAGCTCTGGGGTCTTTCGTGGCCAATCTGCTGGCCGTCGCGGTCGCGCTCTTTGCGCTTCAGGTCTATGACCGGGTGATCCCGCACCAGTCGGAGGCGACGCTGTGGGTGCTGGCGGGCGGCGCCGCGCTGGCGCTTCTCTTCGAGGGCGCGCTCAAGACCGCGCGGGCGCAGATCCTTGACGGGGCCGGACGGCAGGTGGAATTGAACGTGCAGCGCCTGCTGATGGATCGCATCCTGGGCATGCGCTCCGAGCTGGCGGGCAAGGGGCCGTCGCAGCTTTTCAGCGCGATGCGTGAATTTGGTTCGGTGCGCGAGTTCTTTACCGCGGCGACTATCGGCACCCTGACGGATCTGCCCTTTGTGGTGCTGTTTTTGCTGCTGGTCGCCGGGATCGCGGGGCCGGTGGTCTGGGTGCTGGTTGCGGGGGCGGTTCTGATGGTGCTGCCGGGGCTTTTGATGCAGCGGCGGATGATGCGCCTGACCGAGGAAATGCAGGGCGCGGGCGTGCGCAGCGCGCGGCTTCTGCACGAGGCGGTGTTCGAGCTTGATACGCTCAAGACGCAGCGCGCCGAGGACCGGTTTCGCAGGCTCTGGGGCGAGTTGACGGCGCTTCAGGCACTGAAATCGAGCGAACAGCGGCGGCTGGGCTCGGCGCTCACAGCCTGGTCGCAGGGGGTGCAGCAGGCCACCTATATCGCGGCGGTGATCGCGGGGACCTATCTGGTCTTTGCCGGTCAGTTCACGGTGGGCACGCTGATTGCGGTGGGGATCCTGTCGGGGCGCACGCTGGGGCCGCTGACACAGCTTTCGGGCACGCTGGCGCGGTGGTCCAATGTGCGCACGGCGCTAAGCGGTCTGGACCGGATCGCGCTGGCCGAGCAGGATCAGACCGAGGGGCGCAGCTATCTTCGGCGCGCGCGGCTTGACGGGGGCTATCAGCTTCACGAGGTGCAGTTTACCTATGACGAGGGCGCGGCGCCGGTGCTCGATATCGCGGGGCTGGCGATCCAGCCCGGCCAGCGGGTGGCGGTGCTTGGCGCCAACGGGTCGGGTAAATCGACCTTTCTCAAGCTTCTCTCGGGGCTTTATGCGCCGACACGGGGGCGGGTCCTGATCGACGGCACGGATATGGGTCAGATAGCACCGCGCGACCTGCGGCGCGGGATCGGCTATCTGGGGCAGGACGTGCGGCTGTTCGCGGGGTCGTTGCGGGACAATCTCAACCTCACGCTGCTGGAGCGCGACGATGACCGGCTGATGGCCGCGCTCGATTTCGCGGGGCTGGGACCGTTCGTGCGCGGCCACGCCAAGGGGCTCGACCTGGCGATCCTCGATGGCGGGCAGGGCCTGAGCCAGGGGCAGCGGCAGTCGATCGGCTGGGCGCGGCTGTGGTTGCAGGATCCGCGCGTGTGCCTGCTTGACGAGCCGACCGCAGCGCTTGACCAGACGCTCGAGCGCACATTGGTAAGTCGGCTGGAGACTTGGCTCGAGGGGCGCACGGCGGTGATCGCCACGCACCGGATGCCGATTCTGAGCCTGACCACGCGCACCCTGATCCTTCAGGCAGGGCGCATGGCGGTGGACGGGCCGCGCGATCAGGTGCTGGCGCATCTGGCGCAGGCGGGCGCAGGGGGGGCGAGATGAGCGACGCGGGCGGACAGACGCGCAGCGCCACCGGCATGATCGCCGATCTGAATGCGAGGGTGGGGGGGCCGAGCCTGACCATCTGGCTTTGCGCGCTGGCGGTCTGGGCCTTTATCCTCTGGGCGTCGCTTGCCTGGGTGGACGAGATCGTGCGCGCATCGGGGGTGTTCATCTCGAACTCGCGGCCGCAGATCATCCAGAACCTCGAAGGCGGGATATTGGCCGAACTCCGGGTGCGCGAGGGCGATGTGGTCGAGCGCGGGCAGGTTCTGGCGCGGCTTCATGATACGCGGTTCATGACCGAGGTCGAGGACCTGCGTGCGCAGATTGCGGGGCTGGAGGTGCGCCAATTGCGGCTGGAGGCCGAGCTTGCGGGGCAATACGATGTCACCGTGCCGCCCGCCCTGGCCGCGCGGGTGCCCGAGATGGTCGCATCGGAGCGCACGCTGCTGAAGGCGCGGCAGGAGGATTTCGTCCAGCGAAGCGAGGGCGCCAAGCGCGTGCTGGAACAGGCGGCGGAGGAAAAGCGCCTGCTGGAACGGCTGCTCGATCAGAAGATCGTGGCGCTGATCGAGGTGACGCGGGCGCGCAAATCCCATGCCGATGCCGCAAAACGCTATGAAGAAATCGTGACGCAGGCCGAGCTCGAGCGCGCCGAGGCCTATGCCGAGACGCTCAAGGAGCTGGCGACGCTGCGCCAGACCCTGCGCGCCAGCCAGGATCAGCTTGACCGCACGGTTCTGCTGAGCCCGATGCGGGGCGTGGTCAACACGGTCAAGGTCACCACGATCGGCGGCGTGGTGCGCCCCGGCGAGGAGATCCTCGAGATCATCCCGCTTGACGAGGCGCTGCACGTGGAGGCGCGCGTCGCCCCCCGCGACATCGCCAATATAAGGCGCGGGCAGGACGCGACGATCAAGCTCACCGCCTATGATTACACGATCTACGGCACGCTCAAGGGGCGGGTGGATTTCATCTCGGCGGACACGTTCAAGGACGAGCGCGCGCGCGACCCCGATGGCGATCCGCATTACAAGGTGACCCTGCAGGTGGACATGGGTGCGCTCACCCCCCGGCAGGCGGGAATCGAGATCAGGCCGGGAATGCAGGTCGAGGCCGAGCTGCACACCGGCGAAAAGACGGTGCTGCAATATCTGCTCAAGCCGCTTTACAAGAGCCAGCAGGCGCTGCGCGAACCTTGACGCCTCGAGGCCTTAAGCTTGTCGGATTCGCAGGGTAGGGTGCGCGGATGGAGAGGGTCGCAAGAGACAGGTCCGTGATGTCGAGGTTGCTTACCTCCGAGATGGTCCGAAAGGCGACAAGCTCGCGCAGCAGCGCAACGGTATCTGCTAAGTGGGGGCGCATGAATTCCGGGAAAGCTGACGACCACGCCACCTTGAAAAGCCGGGACGGGTGCGTCAAGGGGAGATATGGTGACGGTCGATGAAGTGGTCCCAGACACTTGTATTTTGGCGCTCCAGCGGCTTAGCTTTTAGACCCCATGATCGCGTTGTGAGCTGACTGGTTTGGTGGTCTCCCCCGCGGCATTCTCCGTTCGAGGGTTGCTCCGGATTGGCCGGCGCCGAGCCTC
>PHEQ01000054.1 GCA_002842985.1 Alphaproteobacteria bacterium HGW-Alphaproteobacteria-1 | reverse complement strand
GGGACCTCGGCATCTCGAAAAATACCGTCACCGACATCGTCAGACGGCACCGCCAAAATGCCTTGTGATACGATCCTGCCCCCTACCGGAATCTACCCCTGAAGGCGATTGCCCGCCAAAAGCTGGTCCTTCCCGCCGCGGGCATGCGGACGCACTTGCCGCATCTGGCGCCGATCTTGTCGAACGTGGTGGATTGGGCCGAGATCGAGCGGCAATACGACGAGATGGTCAAATACGCCGCCGCCATGCAGCACGGCACTGCCGACCCCGAAGCGATCCTGCGCCGGTTTGCCCGGACCGACGTGATGCACCCGACCTACAAGGCGCTGGCTGAACTGGGTCGTGCCATCAAGACGATCTTCCTGTGCCGCTATCTGCGATCGGAAGCCCTTCGCCGTGAAATCCACGAAGGCCTGAACGTTGTCGAAAATTGGAACAGCGCGAACGGGTTTGTATTCTTCGGCAAGGGTGGTGAGATTGCCTCGAACCGGATCGCCGATCAGGAAATCTCGGCACTGGCGCTGCAACTGGTCCAGGCGTCGATGGTCTATGTGAACACGCGCATGGTTCAATCGGTCCTGTCGGACCCGGATTGGCAGGATCGCTTGACACCCGAAGACTATCGCGGCCTGACCCCGCTGATCTATGCGCATATCACCCCCTATGGCCGCTATGACATCGATCTGGCGACCCGGATCGATTATGGGCGTCAGGCGGCTTGAGCGTTATTATGGGTATACCCATAATAACAGTGCGCATGAACACTGGAACATGCGATTTGCGTGTTCACTTTGGGTCGATTTCGAGATAATGAACACATCATGTCACAGGCACACCCAAAATGAACAGATCGAGCCCCAAAATCGGCTATGCCCGAACATCGACCGTCGATCAGAACCTCGATGCTCAAATCGAGGCTCTGACAGCTGCCGGGTGTGGGATGGTACGGCAGGAACAGCGCAGTGGGGCCACGCTTGAGGGCCGCCCCGAGCTGAAGACGATCCTCGACTTCATCCATCCAGGCGAAACCCTGGTGGTGACGCGGATCGACCGGCTGGCCCGCTCGATGCAGGATCTTCAGACCATCGTTGCGCGGTTAAAAGAAAAGGGCGCGCATCTGGCGGCCACCGAGCAGCCCGTGGATACCTCCACGGCGACGGGCAAAGCGTTCTTCGACATGCTTGGGGTCTTTGCAGAGTTCGAGACCAACCTCCGTCGGGAGCGGCAAGCCGAAGGCATCAAGGCCGCTAAACGGAAAGGTGTCTATCGCGGTCGCCCGCCCAAGATCGATATGGCGGCTATTCAGGCCAAGCTTGGTGCAGGCCTCTCGCCCTCGGAAATTGCCCGCGATATGGGGGTCTCGCGCGGTACTGTCTATAAGGCAAAGGCTCAAATGCCGACGGGCAACGGGATCATAGAGGGGCCGACTGTATGAAAAAGCCCCCACGCAAGCGACAGCCGTCTGTGCCCAAGGCACCTGCGCAAACACGGGCCAAGGTGCCACCACCACGTAACCTGACCCCAGAGCTCTGCGACCGGCTGCGCCGGGACATGATGAAGGCCTGCCTCACCGTGGCAGAGACCCACGGATTGACAGTCGAAGGGGGCGATCTCGCGGATATCGACCTGCGCCACAGTTTTGAGATCAGCTTCCGCATCGGTATCCCGCAGGAGGACGGCGCGATTTATTCCCCGGACAAGGCCATGTTCGAGGTTCTCGCACCTCATTTTGGGCTGGAGCCCTCAGACTACGGCCGCACCTTCCGATCGAAGGATGAACTCTTCCGCATCGTCGCCATCAATCCCAACAGGCCGAAGTATCCCGTCAGTGCTGAGCGTCTCTCGGACGGGCGGGGCTTTAAGTTCCCTGCGGACAACGTCGCCATGTACCTGCAGCGGTCAGGCGCGTAGCTTGTACCCCTTTTGTCCCATCAAACGATCAAATATGCACGCTCGGGCCTGTTACGCCATGTATCTACAGAGTTCAGGCGCATAAGACGTTCGCATATTGTTCCGAAAGAAGCCCATATATGCAGCTTCGGGCCAGCTAGGCCCCCTACCGGAATCTACCCCAATTACGCCGAACGCCGCCGCTACGGAGAACGCGTCTCGACCGGTTTCGTCGAAAGCACCGTCAACACCGTGGTCGGCAAGCGCTTCGGCAAGCGACAACAAATGCGCTGGTCAAAGCAAGGGGCGCACCTCATGCTGCAAACCCGGACCCTCGACGGCACCCTCCGCCAGAAATTCGAGCAATGGTACCCCGGTATGAACTCCGCTAACGAAACACCGCTGGCCGCATGACTGCCCCACACTTTGCGGTACTCTCCAATCATACAGCAGCGCCATGGGCAGCGCAATTTTTAGAGGTGCCTTATAGCGGCTCAAAAAAGGACCATGTGTCGGCGAAGCTTGGCACTGAAATGCCTTTCTCCTTTCGAGTTTTGTCCATGCGGGTAAAAACGTTAGGTGTTGCTTTCACTCGCAATAGCAGCTCAAATAGAACTAATCCGGCTACATCGTCACGCATCGCCAAGTCGAGAGCCAACGCGTTCGTGTTAAGTAGAAGATCTGTTCCTCCGACATTGTAGCGATCGAGGCCCGGGAATTTATTAGGGGTCTGAGGTGAAACATCCTCATATGTTGTATCTTGATTACGACCCTCGATGGACCGTTCGCCCTCATAGATTTTCATAAGGTTGGCATAAAAATACCCGCTGGCACCAATCACGCGCTGAGCTTCATTTTCGCCATGATCGAGAAACGTCTGAAGTGTTGAAATAAGCCAGCGTGTTGTTAGCTCGTTAACCAAAAGGTGCCCCTGCTCACGCCAAATGCGATGGAACAAGTGCCTAGCCTTGTTGGTATAACTGGTGTCACGGCGCAGGTAGCTGATCGTGAGTGCATTCAGCTTTGCAAGCCGAGACTTGCCACGCAAATGATAATCGAGGATCAAGGATTGATCGTTAATATTGACCCGGGAGACAGTTGGCTGTTGTATATCCGTGGGTAAAACATCGAAGATATAGGTGGCCAAGTTGACATTTTCCTGGGGCAGAATGTCGACGATCTCCTGTGGCGTGATTCTTTTAAGGGCGCGTTGTGTGAGTCCTGGCAAGGCCATGTTTGCTAGAGTGGACGATTTATCGAAATTAGATTTTGACAGATTGGCGGGCGGACGGGGCTGCCAGTCCTTCATTACGAGCGACTTGGCAAACCACGCTGTTGACTTGAAGCCAGATAGCGCATTGATGCGTTCAAGTAGGTGTATTTTTTCTAACATGGGTGATGAGTTTATTTCAGAAGGTGCATGAGTAAGCTGTAGATGAGGCTGACCTGCAACTTCTAGAATCGCTCGTACGCCAGCGTTGGAAATTTTGCGATAGGGCAGGATGATGAAATTGTCTCCAAAAGTTTGTTTGGGCTTTTCAAGCTTTAGCGGCCAGATCAGAGATGCTTCGAATTGCGCGCGAAAACTCTCTAGATTACTAAAAAGGGTTCGGTATTTCAAATGCTGGTGGTAGCAGCTTGCAAGCCAGCTGGCCTCGTCACGCTCAAAAAACACGAAATGAACTTCATGAGGCTGTAGCGCACGGGCAATAACACGCAGATTCTTTGTGAGCTTAGGATAAATAGCCTTTCGTCGCGTTCGACCAGGAAGATCTCCGCAAAAATCTTCTTGGCTAAGTATTACGGTTTTCGCCTTGGCGCTGGAAATATTTATAGCCATGGCGCACAGGCGTTCTTCTGCGCGATTGAAATCTTCGTGTGCAAACTGAATTGCCGCATCATGTGTAGCGTTGTCATGCAGGAAGAGTATACCTACCTTGGCCAATACGTCGCGATTTTCTATCAAGCACTTCTGTATCGCCGTTGATCCGGTTCTATGTGGCCCAATGTGAACAATGACCTTCTTCCGGTTGAGGTTTAGGTTATCCACTCCAAATGTCCAATGCCTGTTTCGCAAACGCATGGTTTATCGCCCGGTATTCTTCGAGAAAAGGGGGAGAGCGCCTTGAAGCGGCTAATTTGCTCCGCCAGTTGTCCGGCTCGGCCATTGTCGGTTGGTACTGAAAGGTTTCGAATTTGTTGTTGTAGGGCAGGCAGATCACGCGACGCCCCAGAAGCTGTGCCCAATAGACTCCATGATATGAACTTGTGACAATAGTGTCGCCACTTGCGATGAAGTCGACCACTTCCTGAGGCGACCGCCTTGCGTTAGTAAGAACCGGGGCACTCTTCGGGGCGGCGATAGGCTGACCTTTGCGCCGGTGCAAATAAAAAATTACCTCATGCTGCGGCTGCCCGACGTTATCGAAGGTCGGCGACAGGCAGCTTGCGCAAGGGACGAAGGAGAGTTGCTCCCTACGATCATAGTTCCGAGTTCCAAACAACGCAAAGTTTTGCGTCACCTCACGCACCCGCTTGTCGTGTGAACCGGCCGGAGGCAAACCAACACCCCACGCAATCACTTTGGCGCTTGGGTTTAGCTCGTAAATTGAGCTTAGAACTAAATTAAGTTTTGAGAAAAGCTGGCCGCCGCCGATGATGATGTTGTCGAGTCGTTCGCGCACAGGCACAAATGGTAGATCCCGGTTGAATTCAGGCCATAGATACTGGCCTGGTCCACACATCAGGTCACCGATGTTGTCGGCCTCGCAATGATATAGGGTTGAGGCTTCCGAAAGCGAAAAACACGACATACTATTGATTTGTAGTATATATTTCGGTTTGTCAAGATGCTCAAGTCTTCCGTCGTTCAAATGATGTGGGAGATGTGGGCGTACGTCGCACCGCCTGAAACGGCCCTAAATTGGTGTTCTAGATTGACACGAGTCGAGTGGTTCCGCTACCATTTTAACGGTAACTTGAAGCACATTGAGGGAACGATCAAAATGGTTGAAGTGACAGTCACGAGTGGCAGGCTATCCGGGAGTGATGGAAACGATGTGCTTACGGGAGTTGCTCAGCGTGGAACGGGCCAGATACACGCCTATGCTGAGGCGGGCAATGACTCAATAAATCTGAGCTTCTCGAATATAGATCGATTTTCTCATGGACATCATGCTCGTGGTGATGCTGATGGATCTATGAATCGCGGATCCGACACATTCAATTTTATAAACCTTCACGAAGTTGATGATGTTGTGGTTGGTCGCTTGGAAGATTTTGATCCAAGTCGGGACACACTATCCATCAATGGAAGTGCAATATCCTTAAGCCAGTTGGGCGTCGGCTCTGGAACAACTGGGGGGTATACTTGGCGCGTTGTAGAGTACGATGCCGATAGTCGCGATTCTGCGACTCAGTTGCAGCAATGGCTGTTGATTGATACCGGGTCTGGCTATGTTTTTTATGCGCTCGAGGGTGCTCGCGCGACAAATGGAAATGGCGCATCAGATGGAGGACAACAAGAGGCGCATTTCATCGGTGCGAGCAATGGACACAGAGTTACCTCTGCAGAACTCGATAGCCTAACAACCGTTGGCTATATTGACCCTCAGAATTTTGTCCCGGCGGGTTTAAGTCCTCAAGGCGGTGTAATAATCAATGACGATGATAACGGTTATAGTGATACGCTAGCGCAAATTGATGGAACGAGTTTTGGTGATTTAATCGCTGCGGGATTAAATGATGACAATGTCAGAGCAGGAGCGGGTAATGACCGCGTTTGGGGTGGAAGCGGGAATGACACCATAAATGGAGACGACGGAAATGACACTATTTTCGGTGGGGCTGGTGATGATCGCCTGATCGGAGGCCGAGGCGACGATCATGTGCTTGGTGACCATGGCGATGATGTTTTGCATGGCTGGGCCGGTAATGACAATCTGCATGGTGGAGACGGAGACGATAGGCTGTACGGACAGACAGGAAACGACACGCTGAGTGGTGGAAACGGTAATGATCGCTTGTTCGGAGCTGAAGGTAACGATGTTTTATATGGTGGAAACGGTAATGACCGGATAAGTGGCGGTGCAGGATTGGATGTTGCTACCGGTGGGGGTGGTGCAGATGTTTTTGAGTTTAGGACCGGAGATTTGGTAGATTGGGACAATATCAGTGGCAATGTGGATCAAAAAAACGCTCAGCTTGATTTGATAACGGACTTTGCAATAGGAACTGACAGACTTGATTTCACCAATTTCTCTGGTGTTAGCTCGATGTCAGATTTGCGAGCGTGGAAAACGGTGATCGATGGAGATGTTCATTTTACGGTTCAAGTAAGGGCTACAAATGAGCGTGTACTTGTTAACGTAGAAGACTCGGTTCAATGGGGGGAATTGTTCGTCTCTGACAACTTTATATTTTGATGTTTTCTCTTATTTTGTATGATCAGGGATGAGACAGTCAGATAATAAGAACCTATCTTAGACCCCATGATCGCGGAGTGAGCCGACTGGTTCGGTGGTCTCTCCCGCGGCATTCTCCGTTCGAGGGTTGCTCCGGATTGGCCGGTGCCGAGCCTCAAGAATGGGAGAGAGACCACATGCAGGATAGCACATTCGTTGGGCTGGATGTCCATAAGGCGACGATATCGGTTGCGGTTGCGCGCGGGGAACGTGGAGGTGAGGCCCGTCACTGGGGCACGGTTCCACATCGTTCTGATCATGTTCGAAAGCTGGTAGAGAGACTGGCCGCAGGCGGAGGCCGATTGCATTTCTGCTATGAAGCTGGCCCATGCGGCTACGGCTTGTATCGCCAGCTTGTTGAACTGGGGCATGATTGTATCGTGGTGGCCCCCTCACTCATTCCGGTGAAGGCTGGGAACCGGGTGAAGACGGACCGCCGCGATGCAGTGATGCTGGCGAAGTTGCACCGGGCCGGAGAATTGACGGCAGTCTGGGTGCCGGATGCGGCGCATGAGGCGATGCGAGATCTGGTTCGTGCGCGGGCGACCGCGATGCGAGTGCTCGGCAAGGCGCGACAGCATCTTCAGGGGTTTCTGTTGAGGCACGGTCGCATCTATCCGGGCAAGAAGGGCTGGACGGTGGCATACCGGCGCTGGTTGACGACGGTGCGGTTCGATCACCCCGCCCGTCAGATCGTGTTCCAGGACTATGTCGATGCGGTCGGCGACGCTGAGAAACGGGCCGAGCGCCTGACAGCTCAGATCGCCGACCTGCTCCCGAGTTGGTCGCTGGCACCTCGCATGCAGGCTCGCGTCAGCCGTAAACTTCACGACAGGCTCGAGGGTCTGCCCAAGGCCGTGCGGGACATCGCCTGGAAGGGCCAACTGCGGATGTGTCAACGCTATCGGCACCTGATGGCGGCGGGCAAGCCGAAGGTGGTCGCCACCACGGCCATCGCCCGCGAGATGGTCGGCTTCATCTGGGCCATCGCCCGGTTGGCAACGCCGCCACATGACGCTCCGGCTCGCACTCAAGGCTGAGAAGACGAAGACGTGCCCTGATCACGCCGATGCGCAAGGTTGGGGACGGAACGCGGTGGGGAACCCTCGTGCCCTGTTATGAGCCGACCCAGTCGACGCTCGCCACTTAGAACGAGGCAGCCCCAGGACGAAACCACGGTCATGCGGTAACCAACCCGCGCATGAGAGCTTGCTCAACCGTCGTCTCAGTTCCGTCTCCTGCCTTGCGCATCCACATCACGCAGCGTCCGGCTTTGCCGGAATATTTACTATGAAACAAAGGCTTGACAGCAATCATGAGAACAGGCTGCTGAAAAAGGTTTTTGAGCGGCATTTTTCGTCGACCTCGTCGATGCCCGCTCGAGCGCTTTCCCTCAGCTCAACGAGAGCGCTCAAAAAACCGGCCCATTTTCGCGCAAGCGTATCGACGGTGGACTTTTTCAGCAGCCTGTTAAAGGTCTTAACAGTCTGATATTTGGATCAGCTCTGATTGACTCTATATCGCGGATGTAAGCTTCATCCAGATGGTGGCGCTCAAATTTGGTCCAAGGGTCATAACTAGCGTATTGAGTTCCACGAGGGTATTTTTCTTGTAGTTCAACTCGCTTTTCCATGGCGATTTCGACACCTTCGTCACGAATTATCTGTAATAATTCCGCCACTGCTCGTCCCGAGGCTGAAGCCCGTTTTTTCTCCGTTCGGGGAAATTTAATCTTACTAACTTCTACGTCTGGCCCAATCAGATTGGCTAAAATGTTGTTTTCTAAAACGTGAAATTCCTCAAACATCCAAATCGTCATTTGTGCTTTCGGAAATGCGTTCATCACAGTCACAAGTGCGTCATGCCAACTTGGCATATGATCCAATACCCGCTTTCGCATTATCGGTTCATCAACAAATCGATCAGGACCAAGCGAACGCAAATATTCCGTGTAGGCCGAAGCAAAAAAATCGGCATAATTCCGAATGCACAGATGAACCTCATTGACCGACACTGGAAATTGGCGCGCGAAAGTGCTAACCAACTTATCACGCCAAGCATAAAGTAGCCCACGCTTGACACAGTGCCCGCAATGCCCAGCCATATTTTCTTCAGAAAGGATAATTCTCTTACATTCGTTCTTTAGCAAGTTAGCAAAGAACGCCCCCGTTTTTTCGGACAGTTCAGTATCATTGTACTTAACCCGATAGTTCTGCCCTTTTTTCTCATAGACGTAGAGTTGGCATGGGATTGTCAATTCCTTCCTAGTCTCGCGGTGATGAACATAGAACACTCTATTTTTATGAAGCATTTTCGCATTACGCCTTAACACTGATTGGATATGGCTAGTTGCGGTCTTATGAAATCCGCCATGTAACACGACGTAGGGCTCAAGCATTTCCGGTTACCTTTTATATAACCACGTCGCATTCTCTAAGTTTTTAGTAAAACTGAGTCGCGACTTGCGTGTCAGGTGTAGAACTCTTCGGGGACATCTTCAGGACGAATGAGCAATACACCATCAGTCTGGCGGATAGCCTCTAGATCGAGCTCATATTGAACATCAAGATGGTAGCTGAACTCGTGATCAATACCGGGAATCTCATGGCTGCTGATGGGCATTTCGGGTCGGTCGAGCGTTTTTATCAAATACTTGTGCAATGCCTCAATAAGTCGGGCGTCATTGGTATCGAGCAGGCATATTAGGAACGCTAGCGTGACCTTTGTAGGCTGCTCAAAGTCCCAGACTACGATCTGGTTGGCGGGTGCTACAGTTTTGATCCGCTGCACAAGCTGAAGCCACGAGGGTATAACCCTTGGTTTGGGAATGACTCTGCCCTCTGGCAGTCGGCTTATGATTGATCGCAAATAATCAAACTGACTTTGTATTGTGAGATGAAAGGTCAGAGGAACAGTCGCGAAAATCTCGGAAACCCGTCCGATACGTGCCTCTGTGTAAGGTAGCATTTTGCTCTTGACGAAGCTATCTGCTGGAAGGCCAAGCAACGCATGCTGGCTTGCCGCTACGGATCCTTGGTATGACAGATCGTCGACTATTGCCTTAGTTGTACGCCACTTTTCGACGTTTATAACCGCACCCTTGCCTTTCTCGTTGATCAGTTTGCGAAACTTTTTTTGCCAAATTTTCCGCGACAGAACCTGTAAAGAACTTTGTCCTTTTAGGATGCCGGCTTGTTCAACAGAATGCAACAAATCTGGGGCAACCCCTGGAATCCCTATATGTAGATTAAACATCTAAAGATTGTCCGCCCTCGAATTCCGGAAACCCATGATCCGCGATTGATTCGCTGCCATCTGCGATCGCTTGCAACAATTCAGCCCAGCTTGTCGCCTTTTGCGTCGCGCCTTGGCACATCATGTTAATTGCCAAATAACCACGTTCGCGAACCGCAAGTTCGTCTTCCGAGAGCTTGAAAAAAGCATCATCCGCCGAGAGAAGCGCGCAAAGCAGCGGCAAAACTTCCCGTACTCGCGCCACAAGCGTTTCCGTAGTCAGGCCCGTGCGCGCGAAGTCAATGATCACGCGAGCGTCGGTCACTTCCATATCAATGTCGCGCATCCTACACCGCCTTGATCACAGCGCTCTAATGGTCACATATCGCAGTTTGACCTGCCCCCTTTTTGCGGGTCACTCGTAAGTCGAGTTTGTTCTACTTTTATGTGCCATCATTCGGCGGCGTGAGCAATGGGTGCGGGCGCAAACTCATCAAATAGCTCAAGCGGCTGCGCCCAGGACCCTTGTCGAAGGAGCACGCAGTGGCAGACTCCTCCGGCGCTCCATATTTCAGGCTGCTGTGCGATCCTTCCGTGTTGTAGGCTAGAGGCTGTGACCTTCTCCACGGTCGCGTTCGCGATCCTTCTCAACTTCCTGATCTTTCTCCTGCGCGCGATCGTTGTCCGGCTCCAAACGCTCGCGCGGCTTGTTCAGCACGTCCTTCAGACGCTCGTTCACAGACGGCTTGCGATCCTCGCGCCCGATGTCCTCAGAACGATCCGGCCTTTGACGCTGGGCAGGGGTTCGCGACGGTCTCACGGCCTCCTCGCCAAGGTTATTTTCGCTGAATCCGTCCAGCTTGTGAACCGCCGCCTGGCCGTCGCGCCCGGCGTCCTTCTCCATGATTTCTTTCAGGCGCTCGCGCGCGTAGTTGCTGCCTTCCGGCTTCGGCGCGTCGTCCCGGTCCTCTGACCGTCCGACGACACGCGCCAGTCGCTCCTTCATATCCTCTGGCCCGACCCGTACGCCGCGTTCTTTTGCAGCCGCTGCCCTCAGCGCCGCCAGACCTGCCGACACACGCCCCTGCCCCGCGTCCCGCTCAATGCCGTAAGTCTCACGCGCGATATCCAGCCGCTCACGCATTTCGCGGAGAGCGGCGCGTGCCTGGCGGGCGGCATGGACCACGGCCCCGCGCTCGGTGACCGGGATGTATTCCCGGCCCTGACGCTCGGCCACAGTTTTCGCGCGCCGCTCCATGGAATTGGCCGCTGGCCCCAGCTTCAGCTCGGGGTCGCGGTCCAGCTCCTCGGCGGACAGCTTGTCGCCACGATCCAGCGCCGTCTCGCGCTGCTTCTCAAGCGACCGGTGATCGACGCGCTCGACCTCTCCGACACGCTCCAGCGCGCGGTTCTGCAACTCGGCCCAGAGGCCGCGCATCTGCTCGATCTCGACACCGCCGGTCTTCGCGGAATCGAGCACGCGGGTTTTGGTGGTGAAGCCCCCGGCTTCCAGCTTGCGGGTGGAGGTCAACACGTGGGCATGGTGATTGCGTTGATCGCCTTCCCGGTGCGGAGCATGGATCGCCACATCGACGGCCACGCCGTAACGGCTGACCAGCTCCTGGGCGAAGTCCCGGGTGATCTGCGAGCGGTCTTCGGCGCTGATCTCGGAGGGCAGGGCCAGCTCCCATTCGCGGGCGGTAACGGAGTTGCGACGGGTCTCGCTGGCCTCGACCTCGTTCCAGAGGCGGGACCGGTCCGAGGCCCAGTCGGGAGCGTCCTTGGGGGTCAGAATGAAGGTCTCCTCGATGCCCTGCTTGCGGGTGTAATCGTGGACGCGGCCTTCGCGCTGGCACTCAATGCGCTCCCCGACACGGTAGGCCGCCGCCGCCGTGGCAGAGCGCCCGGCGCTGCGTTTGATCGTCTTCACGGAGAGGTGGTAGCTGGCCATGTGCCCTCCCCTCGCCTGTGATGCAAACGCGCCCACGCGCCGGAGCTGATCCGTGCCGGTGCCCTGACATTGGCAATCGGATCAGCCGTCTTTTCTCCGCAAGACTGCGCCCGAAACCGGCGCGGTCCGAGGGGAAAAGACAGCCCGCTTGAGGCAAGCCAACGGCTCTCCGACGCGCGGGCTTGCCAGTGATCTGCCCCCAGATCCCCAGCCTCATGGGGGACGGGATATGGGGGCAGATCACTGGCGGTTTGCCGGGGGCAAACCCGGTTCGTGTCGGCACCGTCAGGTCTGCCGGGGTGCGCGCTCGCACCGACACGAACCTCCCGCAAGAGAGACGCCAGCGGCAGACCGGCCCCCACCGTGGGGCATCGGACGAGACGCTGGCGCGACGTTGCGGGAAGCGATCCAACCGCCAAGGTTGGGCTGGGATGGTTTGGAAGGGGCAGCGCGCCCTTCCATGTCGCGGCGGTACGCAGCGAAGGGGATGGCCATCGGCCGGGGCACTGCCCCAGAGAGATCGCACGCAAATCTCGGAACCATAGATGAAGAGTTTGCATAAGTGCGCCCTTGTCCTTTACAGGCCTACGGGTAAGCGCTATCGATTGATCTGACAAGAACAACCTGACCACCTGCTCTTTTCAAAGATGGAGACGCGCATTGGCAGAAACAGAACTTGAGCGCGCCGAGAAACGATATGCCCAGGCCAAGGCCCGTCTTCAGGCGCTGAAGAGCCGGGAAGCCACCAGACAGCGCAAACTCGACACCCGGCGCAAGGTGATCCTGGGCGGTGCTCTCATGGACCTGGCGGAACGGGATACCGGGGCTGCCGCGATGCTCAACCGGCTGATCCGCAACCTGCCCCGCGAACAGGACCGCAAGGCCTTCGCGGACTGGGGGACGCCCTCCCCTGCACCGTCCAGTTCTGATCCGGAAAAGCCGTCCTGATGCGGGGCGTGATGCTCGTCTTCGGAGGGCTGTTCCGGATCTTCGGTCGATTGATCTTCACGCCCATCCTGTTGGGCTGGATGATCGGCGCTGTCCTGTTCGGCGCGATGATTGGGGCACTTGTCGCCACGCCGTTCGTCTTCGCCTTCTTTGACCAGCCGCCCGGAGAAAGCGTATGGCAGTGGCTGGTCTTCGGGCCGTTCATTTTTGTTGGTGGCGTCTTCGGATTCCAGTATTGGCGCATGGCCTCTGGCGCGGACGCCTTCTTCGGGCTGACCGGCGACAGCCACGGCTCCGCCCGCTTCGCCAACCGCAAGGAGCTGAAGAAACTCCAGCGGGAAGACGGTCTTCTGATCGGGCGCAACCCGCACACCGGGCGGCTGTTGCGCTATGACGGCCCGGCCCATCTGATCACCCTCGCCCCGACACGGGCGGGCAAAGGCGTTGGCACCGTGATCCCCAACCTGCTGGCGGCGGATCGCTCGGTCCTGGTCATCGACCCCAAGGGCGAGAATGCCCGGATCGCCGGGGAAGCGCGGCGGCGGTTCGGAACGGTCCATGTCCTCGATCCGTTCGAAGTCTCCGGGATGCCCTCTGCCGCCTACAACCCGCTCGACCGGCTGGCACCGGATAGCCTCGATCTGGGCGAGGATGCGGCCTCCCTGACAGAGGCGCTGGTCATGGACCCGCCGGGACAGGTGACGGAAGCGCATTGGAACGAGGAGGCCAAGGCCATCCTCGGCGGGCTGATCATGTTCTGCGTCTGTCACGAGGACCGCGACCGCCGGACGCTTTCCACCGTCCGGGAATATCTCACGCTGCCTCCGGAAAAGCTGCGCGCCCTGCTGGAGCTGATGCAGGACAGCGATGCGGCAGGCGGGCTGATTGCCCGCGCCGCCAACCGGTTTCTGGGCAAGGCGGATCGCGAAGCCGCCTCGGTCCTATCCAACGCACAGCGCCACACGCACTTCCTGGACAGCCCGCGTATTGCCAAAGTCCTGTCGCGGTCGGATTTCCACTTCTCCGATCTGCGCCACCGGATCACTTCGGTGTTTCTGGTGCTGCCACCGAACCGGATGGACGCCTACAGCCGCTGGCTGCGCCTTCTGGTGTCTCAGGCCCTTCAGGACATCGCACGGGACGCAGAAGCCTCTGTGGCCCCTCAGAGTGGCCCCGTAGGCGCTCAGGGGGGCACACAGCGCCTCAAGACGCCCACGCTGTTCCTGCTGGATGAGTTTGCGGCCCTGGGCCGTCTCGAAGCTGTCGAGCGCGCCATGGGCCTGATGGCGGGCTACGGGCTGCAGCTCTGGCCGATCCTGCAGGACATGAGCCAGCTCAGGGACCTCTACGGCGAACGCGCGGGCACCTTCATTGCCAATGCCGGGGTGCAGCAGGTCTTCGGGGTGAATGATTTCGAGACGGCCAAGTGGCTGAGCCAGATGATGGGTCAGGAAACAGCCGGGTTTCAGACCGACAGCTTCAAGCCCGGTAACGGCCCCAGCTTCAGCAACAACCTGACGGGCCGCGATCTGCTGACCCCAGATGAAATCATGCAGCTCCGCCCGGAAAACCAGCTCTTGCGCGTGCAGGGGCAAGCCACCGCCGTCGCGAAGAAGCTGCGCTACTACACCGATCCCGAGTTCAAGGGGCTGTTCGTCCCGCAGGACCAGTAATCCGAAGGACGCCTCTCGATGCCAGACCAACCCGACCTCCCTGCCTTCTCCGATGATGATCTGCGCGAAACGCTCGATCTCATGGCAACGGCTGTTGCCAGCATGTCCGACAGGATCGACGATCTGACCGCCGTGGCGGACAAGCAGATCAAGGTTGCAACGGAAGCGCGGATCGCGGCCTTCGCCGCACGGGATCAAACCAACCCGAAAAAGTACGGGGATCTTCTGGGCCAGACCCTCGACAGCCACCTGGGCGCAACGGCAGATGCGATGACCGAGATTGTCAGACGCCTTGGCGTCCAGACAGAAAAAACCATCGGGGCCTTGGCCAAATCGGAAGATGACAGGTCCACAGCCTATCGAGCGGTGTTCGAACGGGAACAGAAAGCGGATCGTCTCAAAAGCCGCCTGCCCTGGTTTGGTCTGGGTGCATTGGTTGTGGCCCTGGTGCTGACGGTGACGCTTCCCCGTTTCTTGGCCAGCAACGCTTCCACATGCGCTGTCCTAGGGGCATCCTGGACCACGACAACCACGGGCGTCGATGCCTGCGTGTTCTATCAGCGGTAATGAGTGAAGCGTTGTC
Source organism: Alphaproteobacteria bacterium HGW-Alphaproteobacteria-1 (assembly GCA_002842985.1). Classification (GTDB taxonomy): domain Bacteria; phylum Pseudomonadota; class Alphaproteobacteria; order Rhodobacterales; family Rhodobacteraceae; genus Roseovarius. The sequence continues at coordinate 2,853 of PHEQ01000054.1, read as the reverse complement.
GATGATCGTCTCAGCCTGTTAGGCTGGGTGTTATATATGTGTTAGAATCTGTGTTACGCGAATCGTGCGTTCATCTATAATATTGAAAAATATTCTTTAATTTGGCCTGTTTTAAGTTTCTGGTGGGTGATATTACGAAAGATGGTGGGTGATATTACGAAAGATGGTGGGTGATATTACGAAAGCCTGCCGGTGGGTGATACTACGAATCCCTTGCCTTGGTGTGTGAAATTACGAATAGTGCGGGTATGGTGGGTGAAATTACGAAACCGGATCGGACGCCTCTCCTTCCCTTGCGACACGCACAGGGAGATTTCTTCGTTTGCGACATCTTCGATGCTGCGCCCAAGGGCGACATGGCGTCGATGGCGCACCCGATCTTCACCCTATCGACCAAGCCTGACACCAAAAAACGACGCTACGTGGCCACCGATGGAAACAGCTACGTTGAAATCAGGCCCAACATGATTGGTCTCGCAACCGTCCATGACCGTGACGTGCTGATCTACTGTATTTCCCAAGTGATGGCGGCCCTGAATGATGGCAAACAGGTTCATAGAACCCTCCGATTCAAGGCATATGATCTTCTCGTCGCAACGAACCGTCCTGTTGCAGGAACGGGCTACAGTGGCCTGAAAGCCGCGCTGGAACGTCTCCAGGGGACGCAGATCGAAACGAACATCACCACAGGCGGCGTGGAACAGATCGACGGCTTCAGCTTGATAGACCGCTACCGCATTGTTCGCGAGACCCGCGACGGTCGGATGCTTGATCTGGAAGTCACCCTTTCCGATTGGGTCTTCAATGCCATTGCTGGGGATGATGTTCTTACGCTCAACCGTCGCTATTTCCAGCTCCGCAAGCCTCTGGAACGCCGTCTGTATGAGCTGGCCCGCAAGCAATGTGGGATGCAGCGAGAGTGGAAATGCGGTCTGGACAAGCTGAAGGATCGAACGGGCTCAACGTCTTCTGACAAGGAATTTAGGCGACTCGTCAAAGCCATCTGCAAGGCCGATGAGGAACACAACCACATGCCCGACTATGCCTTCAGAATGGCTGCCGACATTCTCACGGTAACGCCCAAGCCGGAATTTCTGGAAAACTACGCGCCTAAACCGGAACAGGACAGACTGACAGGCGGCTACGTTCTACCACTCTCGCCAGATACACTGGAACAGGCGCGGGAACTGGCTCCGACATGGGACGTAAAGGTTCTGGTCGGAGAGTGGCGTAGCTACGCTGCCAGACAGAAAGAACCACCAAAGAATCCGGATGCCGCGTTCCTCGGTTTCTGCAAGAGCTGGTTTAAGAAACGCGGTCGCAACGGCTGGTAGAGTAATTACTCAAATACTCATTTGCCCAAATACTCAGACCAGAGATCACGGGTGATGTCGGAGATTGACCGGCCTTCCTCGACCGCCTTAATCTTGATTCTGCGATAAAGCGTCTCCTCGATCTCCGCATTCAGGCGCTTCTTCTTCCCTGTCGTCTCCGTGACCTCATGCAGGATGCGCTTGCGCGCCTCGTCGCCACGGCTTGGACGTTTAGCGGAAAGGGCCATCACGCGATCTCCCGTGTCGCAGCTGCAAGCACTGCCAGTATCTCGTTGCTCAGCGCCATGGTCTCCGCTCTCGCCTTAGCATTGTCGGCGTCGAATACTGTCAGCCCTTCCGATGCCGTCTGAGGATAGACTTGGCGTTGTGTTATGGTCGTCTCACAGACAGGCAAGGCGTAGTCGTCCAGCGCGGTTCGCACGTCACTGCCCAGCCGGGTTCCTTCTACGACACGGGAGACCACAAACCCGGCACGCGGCGATCCGTCCGTGACCTCTTGGCGAGCCTTGATAAAATCCACCAGGTCGGACGCGGCCCAAATGTCGTATGGCGATGGTTGAACGGGGATCAGAACGAAGTCACTGACTTTGATGCAGGCGGCGATCATGTCTTCTAGTTTTGCCGCGCCGTCGATTACCACGTAGTCGTAGTTTGCTGCCATACTGGTCAGCGTCTTGACGTTGTTGGGACGGTCCAGCGCGACTAGCTCGATGGGATTGTCTTCGCTGGCTGCGTGCCAGTCACGTGCGCTGCCTTGTGGATCGCTGTCCACGATCAGAACTGAGTGTCCCAGCTCGTGCAGCGATCTGGCGAGATTGGTGCTGATGGTGGTCTTGCCGCTACCACCTTTCGGATTCAGGACGGAAATTATGCTCATTGCTCTGCCTCATTTGTGTAATTACTCAAAAGTGTAACTGAGTATTTGAGGTGCGGCAAGTTTGGTGTGAACGCTGCCGCCGACCACTTGGCCCCTCGATCACTTCCAGTCGGGAAATTCCAACACCCTTGAACAGAGGTGGTCTGATGCCGGAGGGGGCAGGATCGTACGCTAGCAAGCCTAGCTGGCCCGAAGCCATATATATGGAGAGTCCCGCAAAGTGTGGGGCAGTTGCCGCTGACAGCCATTAATGGCACGATCGGGACATGGACGCACCCGGGGATATTATTCAGCTGAAGGCGAGGCTTTTGGGGGTCAGTCCGATGATCTGGCGTCGTGTTCTGGTGCTGACCTGCATCTATTCGCAGCTCAAGAGGTGTTCGTCCTCCGAGGTGGCGGCGATGATCGAGGGGGTGCTCCGCCACTGCACCGACATGGAAATCCAGCGCCAGTACGTCGATATACGTCGATAGCCATGGTCAGACTGCTGTCGGTTTTACCTTCTGCCATCTGCTCGGGTTCGAATTGGCGCCACGCCTGAAGGGGGTAGATTCCGGTAGGGGGCAGGATCGTATCACAAGGCCCTGACGCCCCCTACTTCCCTTCAATTTGAGCCCTATGGTCGCCTTCGTGGTGGCGATG
>PHEQ01000082.1 GCA_002842985.1 Alphaproteobacteria bacterium HGW-Alphaproteobacteria-1 | reverse complement strand
GCTTGATGGCGCGCGCGCGCGGGCGCGGGCACTGGTTGACAGCGCCTGCGACGCGCTATCCTCTTACGGGGCGCGGGGCGACGGGTTGCGCGATCTGGCGCGCTTCGTTATCTCGCGCGATAGCTGAATTTGCCCCGGGGAGGGGTGTCATGTCCGACCGTCCGAAAACGCCGCTGCTCGACAAGGTCCATGTTCCCGCCGATCTCAAGGGGCTGAACGAGGCGCAGCTTGTGCAGCTTGCGCATGAATTGCGCGCCGAGACGATTTCGGCGGTCTCGGAGACCGGCGGGCATCTGGGCGCGGGACTGGGTGTGGTGGAGCTCACTGTGGCGCTGCACCATGTCTTTGACGCGCCGCGCGACAAGATCATCTGGGACGTGTCGCATCAATGCTATCCGCACAAGATCCTGACCGGGCGGCGCGACCGCATCCGCACGCTGCGCCAGAAGGGGGGGCTGTCGGGGTTCACCAAGCGCAGCGAGTCGCCCTATGATCCGTTCGGCGCGGCGCATAGCTCGACTTCGATCAGCGCGGCCCTTGGGTTTGCCGTGGCGCGCGATCTGGGCGGACCGTGCGAGACCGGACATGGCGATGCGGTGGCCGTCATCGGCGACGGGGCGATGAGTGCCGGCATGGCCTTTGAGGCGATGAACAATGCCGGACACCTCAAGAAGCGGCTTTTCGTGATCCTGAACGACAACGAGATGTCGATTGCGCCCCCCGTGGGCGCGCTCTCGGCCTATCTCTCGCGGCTCTATGCGGGCGAGCCGTTCCAGGAGTTCAAGGCTGCCGCCAAGGGCGCGATCTCGCTTCTGCCGCCACCGTTTCAGGAAGGCGCGCGGCGCGCCAAGGACATGCTCAAGGGGCTGGCCGTGGGTGGCACGCTCTTCGAGGAGCTGGGATTTTCCTATGTCGGCCCCATCGACGGGCACGATCTGGGGCAGCTTCTGCCGGTGTTGCGGACCGTCAAGGCGCGGGCGACGGGGCCGATGCTCATCCATGTGCTGACCAAGAAGGGCAAGGGCTATGCGCCCGCCGAGGAGGCGCGTGACGGTGGCCATGCAACGGCGACATTCGATGTGCTGACCGGCAAGCAGAAAAAGGCGCCGTCGAACGCGCCAAGCTATACCCGCGTCTTTGCCGATGCGCTGCTGGCCGAGGCGGCGGATGATCCGCGTATCTGCGCGGTGACGGCGGCGATGCCGGATGGCACCGGCCTCAACCTTTTTGCCGAGCGCTATCCGTCGCGGCTCTTCGATGTGGGCATCGCCGAGCAGCACGCGGTGACGTTTTCGGCGGGGCTTGCCGCGGGAGGGATGCGGCCCTTCTGCGCGCTC
>PHEQ01000053.1:11130-12118 GCA_002842985.1 Alphaproteobacteria bacterium HGW-Alphaproteobacteria-1 | reverse complement strand
CATCCTTGCCACGGGCACCACGGTTGATGTGACCCGCGACGGGACTGTCACGGGCGGCACGGACGGGATCGTGGCGCTGGCCGGGGACACGGCGAGCGTGACCGGCACGGGCGACGTGAGCGGGACGACCGGCGCGGGCATCGTGGCGAGCGGCGTGAACGATGTCACGGTCAACCGCGACGGGACGGTGACCGGCGGCACGGACGGGATCGTGGCCGAGACGGTGGACGGCGCGCTTGTGGTGACGGCGGTGCAGGACGTGACCGGCACGACCGGCGCGGGCATCGAGGCCGAGGCGGTTGGCACGGGCACGGTGACGGTGGACGGCGCGGGCGCCGTGACCGGGGGTTTGGAGGGTATCTTTGCGCAGGCGCAGACCGGGGCGGTCACCGTCTCGGGGACCGGGGCGAGCACGGCCACCGACGCGGATGGCGTGGCGATCACCGGGGTGATCGCGGATGGCGCGGCGACGGCGGATCTGCTGATCGACCGGTCGGGCGCGATCACGGCGCAGGGGTCCGGGGCCTCGGGCGGGATCGTCGCGCTCAACGCGGGCAGCGGCGCGACCACGGTGATCACGACCGGCGCGGTGCTTCTGAGCGATGCGGGCTCGACTGGCGCGGGGATCCTCGCGCAGGGCACGGGCGGCGGCGCTGTCGCCGTGACGGCCAATGGCGCGGTCGATGGCGGGGCGACGGGGATCGCCGCCGGGGCTGTGGGCGCGGGCACGGTGAGCGTGACCACGGGCGCGGCGCTCGGGGCGGGCACGGCCTTTGTCGGCAACGGCATCGAGACGGTGGCCGAGGATGGCGACACGGTGATCACGCTTGGCGGCGATATCTTCGCCGATGCGGACGGGATCAACGCGGTGGCGACGGGCACGGGTGCCGTGACGGTGACGGGTGCGGGCAACGTGACGGGCGACGCGGATGGCAGCGGCGATGTGACCGATGACGGGATCAGCGTGACGACGGCGAGCGGGGCGATC
>PHEQ01000053.1:0-11017 GCA_002842985.1 Alphaproteobacteria bacterium HGW-Alphaproteobacteria-1 | reverse complement strand
CATCCTTGCCACGGGCACCACGGTTGATGTGACCCGCGACGGGACTGTCACGGGCGGCACGGACGGGATCGTGGCGCTGGCCGGGGACACGGCGAGCGTCGGCGGCACGGGCGACGTGAGCGGGACGACCGGCGCGGGCATCCTGGCCACGGGCACCACGGTTGATGTGACCCGCGACGGGGTCGTCACGGGCGGCACGGACGGGATCGTGGCGCTGGCCGGGGACACGGCGAGCGTGACCGGCACGGGTGATGCGAGCGGGACGACCGGCGCGGGCATCGTGGCGAGCGGCGTGAACGATGTCACGGTCAACCGCGACGGGGCGGTCGATGGTGGCGACGCGGGCATTGTCGCCGAGACCGCCGGGGCAGGCACGCTTGCCGTGACGGTATCGGGGACCAACACTGTCGATGGCGGCACCACGGGCATCAGCGCCACGGTGGGCACCGGCACGGGCACGGTGGATATCGCCGCGGGCGCGCAGGTGCGCGGCGGGGTAGACCTGGCCAATGCGGATCTGGCCGGGGCGGCGGCGGCGCTGGCGACCTTCGGCGATGCGGGCGGCACGGTGACGATCAACAATGCCGGCACGGTCGACGCGGACAATGCCGCGAATTCGGTCGTGATCGCGGCGGGCGACAACGTGGATACCGTTTTCACCAATACCGGCACCGCGCTTGGCATGGCGTCGAGCACGGCGGGGGCGGGGGCGGTGACGCTGACCAACACGAACCTCTGGATGCTCAATACCGGCGGGGCGACGGTGATGGCGGGGGCGGGCGACAGCTTTGCCAACAGCGGCACACTCAACCTTGACTCGAGCAGCCTGACGGGGATCGAGGCCCTCACCAATACCGGCACGATCGTGTCGAACGGGGCCTCGACGCTCGGCGGCACCAGTGTCGTGAATACCGGCGGCATGATCACGCAGGTCGACGGGACGACGGGCGATGTACTCACGCTTCAGGGCGCGGTCAGCAGCACCGGCGGCACATTCGGCTTTGATGTCGATCTGAGCGCAGGCAGCACGGCCGCTGACCAGATTGCGGTCACGGGCGGGGCGCTCAGCGGGGATGTGACGCTCGCGTTCAACAATACCGGCGGCACCGGGGTGCTGGGCGGGCCGATCACGCTGATCGACTATGACGGGGCGTTCGGCTCGACGCTGAGTTTCAGCAGCGCCGGTCTTCCGACCACGGGGGCGGTGCTCTACAACGTGGTGGACAATGCCGGCGCTTCGGCGCTTCAGCTCCAGAGCAGCGCGAACCCCGCGATCGGCGGGATCGCCGGGGGGCTGACGCTCACGCGCTCGCTGATCGGCGCCGTGGTCAACCGGCCCTCGAGCCCCTTCGTGTCGGGACTGGCCGCCGAGGGCGAAGCCTGCGGCTATGGCACCTGGGCGCGGACCACCGGCGGCTCGGCCGATCTTGATGGCGATACCACCACCCGGGCGGGCACGTTCAGCAACTCGGTCAGCATCGATTATGTCGGGTTGCAGGGCGGTGTCGATTTCGCCTGTTTCAATGCGGCGGACGGTGGCTGGGATCTGGGCTTTGGCGGGTTTGCCGGGTTCAATACCGGGGACAGCACGCAGCCGATCTTTGCCTTCACCCCGGGACCGGGTGGCTTCGTCCCCGGCGCTCAGATCGGCCGTATCGACACGGATTTCGACCAGAACTATGTCGGGCTTTACCTCACCGCCGCGCGGGGGTCGTTCGTGTCCGAGCTGCAACTGCGCTACGAGACGACCGATTTCGATATCTCGGAAACGGCGCCCGGAGGCGGTGGACTCGGGGTGTTTGACCAGAACTTCGACAGCACGGGCTACACGATCAGCGGATCGGTGTCCTATATCCTGCCGGTCAATGAGGCGATGGGGCTGACCTTTGTGCCGACCGCCGGGTTCTCGTATTCCTCGGCCGATACCGACGATATCACCCTGGCAGGCGCCGCGAACGGGCGGATCGTCTTCGACGACACCGAGACCCAGATCGGCTTCATCGGCGGCACGCTCAGCCGGGCGCAGCTTTTGCCCGGTGGCGACAAGGCGTGGAACTATTTCGTGACGGGCACAGTCTATCACGACTTTGCCGACGACACCAAGGCGCGCTTCATCGACGGGGGAGCCGCCGGGGCGGTGGAGAATATCAGCTCGAGCAATATCGGCACCTATGGCGAGTTGAGCATCGGCGCGGGCTTCGTGCAGATCCTCGAGCCGGGCATGTTCGGCAAGGGCCGCCAGTTCAACGCCAATATCCGCCTCGACGGGCGCTATGGCGAGGATATCGACGGCTGGGGCATCACCGCCCAGGCGCGGGTGCAGTTCTGAGCCGGACGAGATGAAAAAGCCCCCGCAGAGGGAACTCTGCGGGGGCTTTGTGATGCTGGCGAGAGAATTATCGGCGGCGGAGACGCGATTTCCGCCGCCCAGAAAAAGCTCCCACTTCTTCGGCACTTGGAGCTTAATCGGGTCGAAAAACCAAGGATGACCCGCGGCTCCGTTGTGTGGCAAACTGTGGAGCAAAATTTCTATGAGCGTATCCAATTGTGTTGACGGCGTCGAGCGCCGCGGCAACGTCTACTACCTGCGCTGGCGGGTTCCTGCGGAGTTCCGCGCCGTGGAGTCTCGGACTGAGATCAATCAGTCCTTGAAGACCTGTGACGAAGCAGAAGCGAGAGCTACTGCCTTCCTGAAAAAGAACGCGCTACGAAAGCTTTGGAAGGCCCGCCTGCTGCAAGCAAACGAGGGCCCCTCAGCCGAGGCCTTCGAAGCTGCGGTGGCGCTGCTTGACGACCTTCAGCTGCCCTATATTCCGATCCAAGGCCTCTTGGCCGGACCGTTCGAGGAGTTGGTCGCAAGGATCGAGAAGCTCGATGGCATTTCGGCAGACTCGCCCGTGATACCTGCGGCACTCGGGGTCTGCGACGTCCCCCACATAAAGATCCGCGATATGCCAGAGATCATGGAGAAGCGATGGGAGCACAAGCTAAAGGGCATGCACCGGGACCAGAAGCGGCAGTGGCGCAATCGATACAAGCACGCCGCACGGATATTCTCCGAGGCCGTCTCGAACAAGAACGTGCATGAGATCACCGAGGACGACGCACGGCGATACTACAATCACTGGCAGGCGAGGGTGGATTCTGGGAGTATCTCGGATGATCAGGCCATCAAGCGCCTTCGCTACCTGCGGCAGATGATTGCCGAGTTTCATAAGCTCGCAGGGACTCTTCCGAGCCAGACTTTCAACCCGGTCGCCGGCTTCAAGATCGAGCCGCGACCCAAGAAGGACGTGTCTTCGAACCAAGGCGGGAAGCCAGCATTGCCCGTGGCATGGGTCAGGGATCTTGCAAGTGGTAAGTTGACCGCCGGGATCGAAACCGATGAGCGCGTCGACATCGGGATTGTCGTCGCCGAAACGGGATGTCGACAGACGGAAATCGTACATCTTCCGCCCGAGGACATTGTTCTCAACAGTACGATACCGCACCTCCGAATCAGGTATGTCGAAGAGGGAGAACACGCCCGCGACATCAAGAATCTCGCATCCATCAGGCTTGTGCCCCTACTCGGTGCCGCACTCGATGTCATGCGCCGCTACCCTGACGGCTTCTCCCGCTATCGAGCAAAGGGCAGCTTCTCTGGCGAGATCAATAGGTTCATGAAGGACAATGGACTCTTCCCGGCGCAACCCGAAGGCGGAAAGCCCTACACTTTCGGCGGCACAAGGCACACCTGGGAGGAACGCGCACGGGCTGCGGGCATGAAGAACGAGGAACGAGCATTCCTCCTCGGCCATTCCGTTGGGAAGCTTCGCGGACGCCCGGTCTACGGCGACGGGCCGGAACTCAAGCTTCGCGCGCTCTATGCCGAGCTGGTCGCCTTTCCCACGGAGACGTGGCGACCGCGCCCACACGCAGAGATTTGGAGCCTCATCGAGGCCGAATTCAAGGCCCAAGGATACCGCGTGGAGTAAGCCTTTTCCGATCATTTCGAAACGATCCGACCTCCTCCGGAGGGAAGAGGAAGGATCGTTTCATGGCCCCGGAAAGGCTCGAAGCCGCATACAAGAGAATATTGGAAATCCTCCGCGCCCGACCGGAGGATGGTCGCAAGCTCGTCCCCATCGCGCAGCACCTTGAACGCGAGCTTCAGGCTCTCCGGAGCGAGGAATACGACTACGAACGCTACATGCGAATGGGAGCCTGAGAGATGGGGTTTCTGCTCGTGCGGAGCTTTCACATCTTAGCTTCAGGGCCGACGAGGGTTCAACAAACAGCCGCCGCATAGGTGGTTCGGGGACGGGGATTTGCCGGCTCGCCGGTCGATCCCATCTTTTCCTCGGCTCCGGCCTATCATGAGCCACCGCATGGGTGATGGCCACGGCGAACCTCTCAAGTCAAACCGGCGAATTCACCCTCAGACTGCGCGCAGACTCAGAGTTGCATGGCCGCCCTCAGCCGCGTCATTCCAATCAATACTCTTCAAAGTTCTCGCCCCTGACTGCCGCGAAAAAAGCTCTCATTTCGTAGGACTGTCGCTTCCTCAACTTGACAGCTTTGCGAACAACACTGCGGGACGTAGGCACATTTCGCTTTGGATCATAGAATACGATATCATTGACATCCATGGCAGCAAAGAAGGGCTCTTTCAGAAGGCCGTTTTTATCCTTTAACCAACCCTTTCTGAAAGCCTCATAGCCAAGAAGCCATGACCAATCTCGAATGACACTGTCGGAAGAGATTTGTGCTTCCCACTCTTCCTTGGGTAAAGTTCCGATCCCCATTCGCATTCGCTTCATATCGAGCAAGAGCAACGAAAGGGCGCTGGAAGCTGCTCCCTCTGAAAGCTCGCACAGCCTTTCCGACTTGAACGGTCTTTTCAGGCCCCTCAGAGTATAGAGAAGCCATATAGCTTCGAAATGATGGCCCTTCTCAAGGTTTCGTTCGGCCAGTAGCACGAATCGTCGTCCGATTCTTTCTGCGGACATCCCATCTGACGTGTATTGAAGATTTAGGATTATCCTACAGATCTTATCCATAGAGCTTGGTGCGATCACCGCGGCCTTCAGGAGAAAGCTTTCAATCTCACGAATGTCCGGATTGATAAGTCCAGCCCGCTCAATCACCGAAAGTGCATAGCTTACAACCGGCTCGGATTGAAAGTCCGACTGTAACCTGAGAGATAGAACAATAAATTCCCGCAGCCTTGCGCCGCGAAGAGAGCCGCTGCGATGGGAGAGGAATGCTCCTATCTCAGATATCCAAGTCTTACGTCTCGATCCAATGATATGGTCAACGGAGGTCTTACTGCCATTGATCTCAAGGCCATAGCTTCGGTAAACTGAACTTATGCAGGTGATGACGTCTTCGGCTTGCTCAAGCGTCCTCGCTCCAACACTCCAGTCATCTTGCAACCTGTCGACGCTGTGAGCCGCCAAATCAAGTCCGTGCCTTTGAAAATCTGCGTCAATGCGAGAGGAAATAATCTCCGCAATTATCCTGGAAGTTTCAGGACCAATGGGAATGCCGACAGTTTGGTTCCGGTTGCACGCACGAACCAACATGTCGATTCGATCAGCGAATGATCCCTTGTAGTAGCCCAGTCTACTTTTCACTCTTTCTTTACCGTAGGCTGCCCAAGGAATGGAATGAGTATATATTGACGGGTAGAATCTTGTGATGTCAGTCTTCACAAGCCAGTCCGCTGTCGCCTCAAGATAGAAAGATTTCTCCCGGTGGGCGCCAAAATTTATCTCTTTTATGCCGCGCTCATAATCGTCGGACACCTTGATTTCGTCTAAGGAGAATGCCTGCTTCGAAAGCCATTTCTGAACTGCTTTCCAGTTTTCGGAAATTTCCTTAACAAGGAGCGCCTGGGGGATCGGATGTGTAATGTGCAGATTTCTACGCTCGTATCCTCTCTTAGGCTTGGAGAGCACTTCGGCCTCGGCGCTTTCGAGAGAATACGTATATGCGTTTTGCCTCTTCTTCTTGCATGGAGTCTTGCCGAGTGATTTCACGTCAATTTTGAAAACACCGTCAGCAACCCAGCGATCCAATACATCTTGCGACAGGCGTCCAAAATCTTCTGTAGTGAATACGGGAGGCAGCTCTTTGGGGAAATATCCTTTTGAAAGCAAGGCTTGTCGTATCGTCTTACTTGGCACGTAGACACCCCACAAGTCATCCGATCACAGATAAGCGCAAACCGAGCACTTCATCAACATTTTTACCGGAAGCTTCTCTGCAATCGTGTCGGAGGAGGCCTGCCAGGCTTCTCCAATGTAATGCACACCTGCGCCTTGCTGCCCGCTGCTGTCGTTCGCGGATCACGCAGCAAAAGTCTCCTCCCCGCTTGCCATGACGCCTCTATAGCCACGTCGGCCTTGTCAGCCCGCCGCGATTGAATTCCTCATCTGATCCGCCATCTCAACGCCGTGGGCCACCTTGCGCACCATCAGGAACACGTTTCCCGTGGTGCGGGCCCAGATCCTCCCGATCGCGTCCTTCTCGCGCGCCTCGGGCGCGCCGATCAGGTGCTCGCCCTTGTATTCGACCACAAAGGTGCGGCCATCGAGGAGCTTCGCCACGAAGTCCGGATAGAACTTCCGCCCGACCCTGGGGAGAGAAAAAGAATCCGGATGCCGCGCCACGTTCCGCACCCAGACCTCGACCTCATCGAGGCTGTCGAGGCTCCAAGCGCACTGGAATTCCTCCCCATTCAGGTCGCCGTCGATGAGCGGTGCCCGGTCTGCGCCAAGGAGGTGACGGTTGAACCGGAAGGCCCCGATCGTCTGCGTGGGCACGTTCTGGTAGATCGCGTCATTAAAACGGACCACGCTGCTGTCGGACCAGGTCGGTTTCGCCTGATCGTCGAACAGCGCCATCTGATGCGCTCGGGTCTTCTCCTCGTCACGAATCGCCTGAATCTTCCACCGGATGCGCGCGGCGATCTGGTGCTGCCAGTCGATCAGCGTGCGGATGCTGACCTCCCTGTTCGTGACCAGATCCGCAACCACGGCTGCGATCCACGGCAGCATCTCGGCCTGGGGAATGTCCGGCACCCGGCATTCCCGTTCCAGCCATTGCACCAGTGACGCCTCGAGGTCCGCCTCGGACGGTGCATGCAGGCCGGACAGGATCGGCTGCTCTTCCGTCGTTCGGCTATAGACCAGCTTCTCGCCCTCGAGATCGATCTCGATGATATCCTGTGACCGGTGGAAGCTCAGCTCCTGCTCGGTCAGCCGCGCGGGATGGCGATCCAGGGACCAGTCGACGCGCTCCATGATCGCATCGGTCTCGGCAAGGAAGGTCTCGCCCTCCATCTCCACAAGGAGCTGGGGGATCTCGATGACATGGCCCTTCTCGGCCAGCGTCCGGCTGGCCTCGATGGTCGCCCGGTGCTTTTCGAGCTGGGCATCGAAATGAGCGTGATCCTCCTCCCGCGCGATCTCGCGGACGCCTTGGGCGATCTCGTCGGTCACCTCGCCTTTCACGCCGACGACCAACGTCCCGTCATCGCGCTGGATGTAGTCGACGCCCTCGTCTTGCCATCCATTCAGGCGCTCGCGGACGTCCTCGCTGTCAGGCACTGTGAACTGCATGACAGGCTTCGGGCGGACAGGATCCGGATCGAAGAGCTCGCCCTGGTCATTTTGCTCCACCCCGCGCGGCTTCAGGGACTCCCGGACCTCTTCGTCCGTGAACCCCATGTCGATGAGCTTGTCGGTTAGGGCCTGGGCCGCCTCCCGGAACGATGGCTCCGAGACATGGGCATAGGCGCAGTTCAGGGCGGCGTCTTTCCGGCGCGCCGCGTAGGGCATTCGTAGGACGCGCCCCAGAAGCTGCTCGACTGCGCCCCGGCTCTGGAGCCTCTGGGTGGCGCAGAGGACATAGGCCGAGGGGCAGTCCCAGCCTTCCTTTAGCGCGTCCACGGTGATCACGTGGCGTGTCTGCTCTGCGGGGTCGCGCAGGTTGACGCCGTCCAACTCGCGCTGCTCCCCGGTCGCGATCTTTATCCGGCCCTCGGGAATGAGCTTCTCTTCGATCAGGTATTTCTTCAGCTCCGCCACCGTCGGGTGACCATTCCGCGCCTGCGCCTGGTAGAGCACCACTGGCCGGATATGATCGCGGTCCCGCTTCGCCTTGTCTTCGAGCATGTTCCGCGTCGCCACCGCGCCGGTGACCGCCTCCCGCCAGTCGTCATGCGGCCGGACACGAATCGGGAGCTTGATCATCTCCTCGTCCTTGAGGGCGCTCGCCGTTACGGAATGCAGGATGTTGTTACGATTCTTCGGTGTCGCCGTGAACTCGACGATGGCGGCCGGCCGGATCCGGGCCTGCACCTCGCGTGTCAGGCCGGAGACGGCGTTGTGCGCCTCGTCGACGATCATCAGGGGCCGCTGATGGTAGAGAAGGTTGGCGAAGGAGAACTTCACCGCGCCCTCGGTCAGCATTTCGTTCTCCGCCGCCTCCTCGGGCGAGACGACCTCCATCCCCTCGGTGGGCACGCCGGAGAAGTGCGGCTCCAGCTCCTCGTGGTGGGAATAGACCTTGCGGCCGGTGGTGTTCGCCACCCGGAATGCCTGGATCGTGGAGACGACGACGCAGGCCGAGCGCGCCAGGTCCTGCGGGCGCAGCATCTCGAACTCGGCGATGTCGAAGACTCGGACATGGCCGCCGAAATTCTCGTCGAGGCGGCGGCGGTAGGGATGCGTCCGGTCCTTGAGCGCCTCCAGCGTCTGGGTCTTGATCGCGTCAGAGGGCACGAACCAGAGTGTCAGGGGCCAGGTGCGGCGCAGGTAGCTGCGCGCGGAAAGACGGATCGTCTCGACCGCCAGCAGGGTCTTCCCGCCCCCGGTGGGCAGGCGCAGGCAGACGTAAGGCACCTCGGGCAGCGCCTCGAGAGGCTGGTAGGTGCGTGGCTCCAGTTTCCGTCCCTCGAGGCGGGCAAGCTTATCCTGCTCCTCCACGGCGTGCTGGAAGGCCTCAGCGGGACCTGTGGCAAGGGCGCGGGCGAAGAAGGCGTCGAGCGTGTCCAGCGTGGCCTTCTGGTATGTCTTGAGCTGCATGGTCACGTCCTCGCCGAGATATCGTAGGGGGTCTGGCGGAACAGGATGCCGTGATCCTTCAGCGTTGCCTCCGAAAGGCGGCAGGCGGCGCCGTAAAGGACCAGGTCGCCCGCGAAATCCGGCGCGGTAGCGGCGAGGTCGTCACGGATCAGCTTCAGCACTGCGCGGGTCAGGACGTTGCCGCCCCCGGGGCTGCGGTCCTTCAGAATGCCGTTGTAGAGCAGGGCGACGGCGCGCTCGCCATGTACACCCAGAAGCGGGCCGGCCGGCGCGTCACCCATGGGCTGCCGGGTCTCGGAGAACCAGACATGACGGGCGAGGTCGGCAAAGCGGATGGCCGGGTCGATCCGGCCGTCCTCGTCGAAGACCGCCGGGCCGAGGGTGCAGAAGCGGAAGCCGCCGCCGCCCTCCCATCCGACATCCTTCGAGATTCCGCCCTGTTCGCCCTCGAGCACCTTTTGCATGCGGCGAGCACAATGATCATGGGCATGGTCACCCATTTCCACCCCGATCCAGCGGCGGCCCATCTTGTGAGCGACTGCGGCGGTCGTACCCGACCCAAGAAAACTATCGAGGACGGTATCGCCGGGCTGAGTGCTAAGCGATATGATGCGATGCAGCAGAGTTTCAGGTTTCGGGGTAGCGAAAACCTCTTCGTCAGGAAAGAGCGTCTTCAGATCAGTGCTGGCGTTCTTGTTGCTTCCGACTTCTTCATGGCTCCACCACGTATTTGCTCGGAGCCCAGTGTCCATCTCGGCGAGATACTTCTTCAGCATTGGACGTCCGTCGCCCTTCAGGCCGAAGGTGATCCGTCCGTCGGCGAGCCACTGCTCATATACTTCACGATTGCACCGCCAATAGCGGTTCTTGGGCGGCAAAAATTTCTTTCCAGTTGGACCTTCGATTTCGAACTGACCAGCGGAGTAAAATTTTCCCGCCGATAGGTTTTCTGCCTTCCATGGACCACGCGGATCATTATCCGGATTCTTGAAGCTTCGCTTTTGTTCCTCAGTCCTTTGGACCTTGGAAAGGTTTAGAAGGTCCGCGTTCTTGCCGTAAAGTAAGATATGGTCATGAGTATCTGATATATTCCGAGCAGTCTGATTGGATGTGTACGATTTTCTCCACACGACATTCGCCACGAAATTCCGTCGCCCGAAAATCTCGTCCATGACGACCTTGAGGTAATGCCCCTCGTTGTCGTCGATCGACACCCAGATCGAGCCATCTTCGGACAGGAACTCGCGCAGCAGCATCAGGCGCGGCACGATCATCGCCAGCCATTTCGCATGCTCGAGGCTGTCGTCGTAATGCTCGAAGGCCGAGCGCGTGTTGTAGGGCGGGTCGATGTAGATGCACTTCACCTGGCCCGCGTAGAAGGGCAGGAGCGCCTTCAGCGCCTCGAGGTTGTCTCCCTGCACCAGCAGCCCCTCGTCGCCCTCTCCGGCACTCAGGTCGGGCACCTCGTCGAGCAGCCGATACGGCACCCGATCCGCCGCCCGCAGATCCTCATCCCTCGTCAACCAGTGCAGAAGCGGCATGCCCGTCCCTTTGTATTGCCCCCGGATCTTTGCGGCCCGTCTTTCGCAGCTCAGACTAAGGCACTGACCCGGCGTTGGAAAGTGGGCGTCATCTGCGCGATGAAACCAACATTTCTGGTTGATCCCGGCGTTGTTGCGCAACTCGGGCTTGAGACGTGACTGCCCCTTACCCCGCTGACGTCATGCTACACGGACGATCTCGGCGGTGCCGAGGGCGTTGAAGCGGTTTAGGAGTTCGATGCGGATGTGGATTTCGGCAGTTTGTCTCTCGGGGTCTCTCGCCATGATGCGTTCGCCGAAGGCTTTGAGGCAGCGCATCTTCGCCTCTATCCGGCTTCGGGCGTGGTATCCTGTCCACCGCTTCCAGAAGGCTCGGCCATAATGTTGCGTGGCCCGCAGGGT
>PHEQ01000015.1:102490-132730 GCA_002842985.1 Alphaproteobacteria bacterium HGW-Alphaproteobacteria-1 | reverse complement strand
GGACCCAATCGGCCCCCTGATCCTCGATGGCGCGGATCTCGGCCCCGAAATCGGCGAAATCGGCCGACAGGATCGAGGGGGCGATCTTGATGGAACGGTCAGGCATGGGCGATCTCCAGAGCGTTTATGATCGGAAGGAACGTCTTGGATGCGAGCGATGCGCCGCCGACCAATGCGCCGTCCACATCCGGCAGCGCGCGCAGCAGTGCCGCATTGGCCGGGCCGACCGAACCGCCATAGAGAATGGACAGCGCCGGGTCGGACAGGCGCGCGCGGATGAAGGCGTGGGTGCGGGTGACCTCCTCGGGCGCGGGTGTGAGACCGGTGCCGATGGCCCAGACGGGCTCGTAGGCGATCACCGTGTTGGCGGGCGTGGCCCCCTCGGGCAGCGAACCCGCCACTTGCGCCGCCAGCACGTCAAGCGTCTCGCCCGCGCGATACTGCGCCTCGGTCTCGCCGATGCAAAGAATGACCGTGAGCCCCGCTTCCCATGCGGCCTGTACCTTGGCGGCGACTTGCGCGTCGCTCTCGCCGTGATCCCGGCGGCGCTCGGAATGGCCCAATATCACCCAGCCCGCGCCCGCGTTGCGCAACATCTGTGCCGAGATATCACCCGTGTGCGCGCCTGCGGCCCGCGCGTGACAGTCCTGACCACCGAGCTCCATGCCCACAAGATTGCGCGCCGGGCGGATCAGCGTCGCGGGGAGGCAGAGCACCACCTCGCAGGCGGCGGTTTTCGCGGCGGCCGAGATCTCCGCGACCGTGGCCAGATCGGCCACCGTCCCGTTCATCTTCCAGTTGCCCGCCACGATCCTGCGCCGCATCACAGCGCCCCATCGGCGTAGCGGCGCGCCATGTCGTCAAGCGGGATGACGTCGATCCTGCTCGCCTGACCCGCGGTGCCAAACCGCTCGAACCGGTCGAGACACAGCGCCTGCATCTCCTCCATCGCCGGGATCGTGAACTTGCGCGGATCGAACTCGGTGGGTTTGGTCATCGCCACCTTGCGGAACTGTCCGGTGATCGCCATCCGGTTATCGGTGTCGATATTGACCTTGCGCACGCCCGAACGGATGCCGCGCTCGATTTCCTCGACCGGCACGCCATAGGTCTGGGGCATCTCGCCGCCATGTGCGTTGATCAGATCCTGAAGGTATTGCGGCACCGAGCTTGAGCCGTGCATCACCAGATGCACATGCGGGATCCTGGCGTGGATTTCCTCGATGCGGGAGATGGCCAGCGTCTCGCCGGTGGGTTTCTTGCTGAACTTGTAGGCGCCGTGGCTGGTGCCGCAGGCGATGGCGAGCGCGTCCACCTTGGTGAGGCGCACGAATTCCGCCGCCTCATCGGGGTCGGTCAGAAGCTGGTCCTGGCTGAGCGTGCCCGTGGCGCCCGATCCGTCCTCTTCCGCTGCCTTGCCGGTCTCGAGGCTGCCCAGAACGCCCAATTCGCCCTCGACCGATGCGCCCACCCAATGCGCCATGCGCGCCACGCGCTCGGTGATGGCCACGTTATACTCCCAGCTTGCCGGGGTCTTCATGTCCTCTTCCAGTGAGCCGTCCATCATCACGGAGGTAAAGCCGTGGCGGATGGCCGAAAGGCAGGTCGCCTCGTTGTTGCCGTGGTCCTGATGCATGCAGATCGGGATGGCGGGATACATCTCGACCAGCGCCGCGATCATGTGGCGCAGCATGATGTCGCCCGCGTAAGAGCGTGCGCCGCGGCTGGCCTGAAGGATCACCGGCGCGTCGCATTTCGCCGCCGCGCGCAGGATGGCAAGGCCCTGTTCCATGTTGTTGATGTTGAAGGCGGGCACGCCGTAGCCCTGTTCGGCGGCGTGATCGAGAAGCTGGCGGAGAGTGATGAGGGCCATGGGTCAAACCTTTTCGTCTTGCAGGAGGGCGGCCACGCCCGGCAGGGTGCGGCCTTCGAGCCATTCGAGAAACGCGCCGCCGGCGCTGGACACATAGGTAAACCGGTCGGCAACCCCGGCCGCGTTGAGCGCGGCAACGGTATCGCCGCCGCCTGCCACGCTGACCACGGTGCCGCCGCGCGTCAGCTCTGCGGCGACCTGTGCCAGCGCGGTGGTGGCCGCATCAAAGGGTGCGATCTCGAACGCACCCAGAGGACCGTTCCACAGGATCGTGCGTGCGCATTCCAGAACGCGGGTGAAATCGACCACCGCCTCGGGGCCCGCGTCGAGGATCATCGCATCCTCGGGGCATTCATTGGCGGGCACGGTCTGCGCCTCGGCTCCGGCGCGGAACGCGCGCGCCACCACGACATCGGCGGGCAGGTGGATGGTGCAGCCCGCCCGCGCGGCCAGCGCCATGATCTCGGCCACGGTGCCGGTCTGATCGGCCTCGTGCAGCGATTTGCCCATCGGCACACCCTGCGCGAAAAGAAACGTGTTGGCCATGCCGCCGCCGACGATGACGTGATCGAGTTTCTGCACGAGGTTTTTCAGCACCGCGATCTTGGTCGAGACCTTGGCACCACCGACAATTGCCACCGAGGGCCGCGCCGGGGTCTCCAGCGCCTCTTGCAGCGCGCTCAACTCCTCCATCATCAGCGGCCCGGCCGCGGCGGGCAGGAGCCGCGCCAGCGCCTCGGTCGAGGCATGCGCGCGGTGCGCACACGAAAACGCGTCGTTCACGTAGATGTCGCCCAATGTCGCAAGGTGGCGGGCAAAGCCCGGATCATTGGATTCCTCACCCGGGTCAAAACGCAGGTTCTCGACCAGCAGCACCTCACCGGCGCCGAGATGCGCTGCCTCGTCCAGCGCCGCCCCGTGTTCGGCAAAGCGCACCGGGCGGTGCAGGGCGCAGCTCAGATCGTCGCGGATATGGCGCAGCGACGCCCCGGCCACCGCACGCCCCTTGGGCCGCCCGAAATGCGACAGCACCACCAGCGCGGCCCCTTTGTCGAGCAGCGGACGCATCCCTTGGGCAAAGCGCGCGATGCGGGTGGCGTCGGTGACGCGGCCATCGGCCATCGGCATGTTGAGATCGGCGCGCACCACCAGACGCTTGCCCGCGACCTCCATATCGGTGATGGCGCGGATCATATCAGCCGCCCCATCGCCACGGCGGTATCGGCCATGCGGTTGGAAAAGCCCCATTCGTTGTCATACCAGCTCAGGATGCGGCACATGCGCCTCTCCATGACCTTTGTCTGATCCATGTGAAAGACCGAAGAGCGGGCGTCATGGTTGAAATCGGAGGATACATTGGGTCGGTCGGTATAGCCCAGTATCCCGTTCATCGGCCCCTGCGCCGCGGCGCGAATGGCCTCGTTGATTTCCTCGGCGTCGGTGTCGCGGGCGGCCTCGAAGGTCAGATCGACCACCGAGACATTGGGTGTCGGCACCCGGATCGCAAAACCGTCGAGACGCCCCCTCAGTTCGGGCAGCACGAGACCCACGGCCTTGGCAGCGCCGGTCGAGGTGGGGATCATCGAGAGGCCGGCCGCCCGTGCGCGGTAAAGGTCCTTGTGCATGGTGTCGAGCGTCGGCTGATCGCCCGTGTAGCTGTGGATCGTGGTCATGAAGCCGCGCGTGATGCCGATGGCGTCGTTGAGCGCCTTGGCCACCGGGCTGAGGCAATTGGTGGTGCAGGACGCGTTCGAGACGATGAGATCGCCCGCCGTCAGTGCCGCATCATTGACGCCGTAGACGATGGTCCTGTCCGCGCCTTCGGCGGGGGCCGAGACCAGCACGCGCCTGGAGCCGTTTTTCAGATGCAACGCGGCCTTGTCGCGGGCGGTGAAGATGCCGGTGCATTCCATGGCGATATCCACGTCGCCCCAGGGCAGATCCTCGGGGTTGCGGATGGCGGTCACGCGGATCCGCCCCCGACCCACGTCGATCCAGTCCTCGCCTGTCGTCACCTCGCCGGGAAAGCGGCCATGGACGGTGTCGAACTGCATCAGATGGGCGTTGGTCTCGACCGGGCCGAGATCGTTGATCGCCACGACCTCGATATCGGTGCGGCCCGATTCCACGATGGCGCGCAGCACGTTGCGCCCGATACGGCCAAAGCCGTTGATGGCTACCTTGGTTGTCATGTCTTGGTCCTCAGATCAGGGTTCTTGCCATGGCGGCGATCGCCTCGGCGGTGATTCCGAAATGTTGATAGAGTGCGGGGGCGGGTGCGGAGGCGCCAAAGCCGGTCATGCCCACGAACCCGTCATCCGGCCGCAGCACCGCGTCCCAGCCCTGCCGGATCGCCGCCTCGACGCCGATGCGCGGCGCGGTGCCAAGCGTGGCGCGGCGGTAATCCTCTGGCTGTGCGGCAAAAAGCTCGAAGGACGGGGCCGAGATCACCGCCGCCCTGATGCCCTCTGCAGCGAGTTGATCGGCCGCCGCCATGGCGATCTCGACCTCCGATCCGGTGGCGATGAGCGTCACCTGCCGATCCTCGTCGCCACGCAAGAGATAGGCCCCGCGCGCGGTCAGGTTCTCGTCCGCGCCGTCACGCAGCAAGGGCAGGTTCTGCCGCGACAGCGCCAGCAGAACCGGGCGGTCCGTCGTCGCCATGGCAATTTCCCACGCCTCGGCCGTTTCCAACGCGTCGCAGGGACGCAGCACGGTCAGGTTCGGAATGGCGCGCAGGCTGGCCAGGATTTCGACCGGCTGATGGGTCGGCCCGTCTTCGCCCAGCCCGATACTGTCATGGGTCATCACGAAGACGCTCGGCACGCCCATGAGCGCCGCCAGCCGGATCGCCGGTCGGCAATAGTCGGCAAAGGCGAGGAAGGTGCCGCCATAGGGCCGGAACAGCCCCGAGAGCGCGATGCCGTTCATGGCCGCGGCCATCCCATGCTCGCGGATGCCGTAATGAATGTAGGCGCCGGTGAAATCGTCGCGCGTGACCGACCGCTGCCCCTTCGAGCGCGTCAGGTTCGAGCCGGTCAGGTCGGCCGAGCCGCCGATAGTGAAGGGCAGGACGGTATTGACCACGCCAAGCGCCATCTCGCTGGCCTTGCGGGTGGCGACCTTGGGCCGTTCGGCCAGAAGCTGCGCCTTGTGCGCGGCCATGGCCTCGGTCAGGGGCGTCATGTCCTGTGCGAGATGCGCGTCAAAAGCGGTGCGCTCCGGGTCTGTGGCAAGACGCGTCTTCCAGGCGGCGTGCGCCTCGGCTCCGCGCGCGGCCACGCGGTGCCACGCGGCATAAACGCCTTCGGGGATCTCGAAGGGTGGATGATCCCAGCCGAGATGCGCGCGCGCGGCGGCAATCTCCTCGGCCCCGAGCGGCGCGCCATGCACGTCATGCCCGCCCTGCTTGTTGGGCGCGCCGAAACCGATCACGGTTCGGCAGGCGATCATCGAGGGGCGCGCATCGCGCTGCGCCTCGGTGATCGCATCGGCGATCTCGGTCAGGTTGTGCCCGTCGCAGGCCAGCACATGCCAGCCCGCCGCGCGGAACCGCGCCATCTGATCGGTGGAGGTGGACAGCCCGGTGTCGCCGTCGATGGTGATACGGTTGTCATCCCACATCACGATGAGCCGACCAAGGCCGAGATGCCCGGCAAGGTCGATGGCCTCATGGCTGATCCCCTCCATCAGGCAGCCGTCACCGGCGATGACATAGGTGAAATGCTCGATGAGACCGGGAAAGCGGGCATTGCCCAGCCGCTCCGAAAGCGCCATGCCCACAGCCGTGGCGATACCCTGGCCAAGCGGGCCGGTCGTGACCTCGATGCCCTTGGCATGGCCGTATTCCGGGTGCCCCGCCGTGCGCGCGCCCAGTTGGCGAAAGGCGCGGATCTGCTCCAGGCCCATGTCGTCATAGCCCAGCAGGTGATTGATCGCGTAAAGCAGCATCGAGCCATGCCCCGCCGAGAGCACGAAGCGGTCGCGGTTGGCCCATGTGTCATTGGCGGGATCGAGCGTGACGAAGCGATTGAAGAGCACGGCCGCCACATCGGCCATGCCCATGGGCATACCGGGATGGCCGGAATTGGCGGCCTGCACCGCATCCATGGTCAGCGCGCGAATGGCATTGGCCATCTGGTGCTCGTCATTGGGTTTGATGGGGGCGGGTTTGACGGTGGCGTTCATCGGTAACTTCCTCTCAGCGCAGCTTGCGCGCGGTGGAAACCAGCCGCTCGATGAGCGGGGTCAGGATGAGTTGCATCGCCAGATCCTGCTTGTTGCCTGGAATGACGATGGAATTGGCCCGCGTCATCCACGAACCCTGGATCATCGAGGTGAGATAGGGAAAGTCGATGCCGCGCGGGTTCTTGAAGCGGATCACCACGAGGCTTTCGTCGGGGGTGGGTATCCAGCGGGCGATGAACGGGTTCGAGGTATCGACCACCGGCACACGCTGAAAGTTGATATCGGTCTCGGTGAATTGCGGACAGATGCAGTTCACATAGGCGTGCATCCGGCGCAGGATCGTGTCGGTGACGGCCTCGGTGGAATAGCCGCGCGCGTCGCGGTCGCGGTGGATCTTCTGGATCCATTCGAGGTTGATGACCGGAACCACCCCGATCTTGAGGTCGGCCAGTGCGGGAAGGTTCACCTCGTCATTGACGACACAGCCATGCAGCCCCTCGTAAAAAAGCAGGTCCGCGCCGTCGGCGAAGGGGGTCCAGGCGGTGAACTCGCCCGGCGGCACGCCGTGGCGCTCGGCCTCGCCCGCGTCGTGGATATAGTGGCGGGTGCGGCCCTTGCCGGTCTCGCTGAACTCGCGGAAGACCCGCTCCAGCTCGCCCAGCTCGTTGGCGTCATAGGAGAAATGCGAGAAGGTCTGATCTCCCTCGGCATAGCGGCGCAGCAACTCGGCCTTCATGTCGGCGCGGTTGAGCCGGTGAAAGGCATCGCCCTCGATCGAGACGGCTGTTACACCCTCGCGGCGGAAAATCTGCTCGAACGTGCCCTTGACCGTGGATGTGCCCGCCCCGGAGGAGCCGACGACGGAAACGATGGGATAGGTCTTGCTCATGTCAGTCTCTCCGGAGGGTCAGGTGCGGAACAGGCCGCGGCTGCCAAAAAGCGCCGAGACCTCCGCTTCGGGAAGGTCGTGATAGGTGGCCACGCGCGCGACCTTGCCCGCGCTGCCAAAGACGAAGGGCGCGCGCGCGTGCAGGCTCCGGGGCTGGCGGTCACGGATGGGCAGGGTGCCGTCGCTCGCGCGCCCGCCCACCCCCTCGATCAGGTGGGCGATCGGACCGCATTCATAGACCAGCCGAAGGCGCCCCTGCTCATATCCCTTGCGACGGTCGCCGGGATAGAGAAAGATGCCGCCGCGCGTCAGGATGCGATGCGCCTCGGCGACCAGCGACGCGATCCAGCGCATGTTGAAATCATGCCCCATCGGCCCTTCGGTTCCGGCGACGCGATCGTCGATATAGGCGCGGATCGGATCGGGCCAGTGGCGGTAATTCGAGGCGTTGATCGCATATTCCGACGAATCGGCAGGTATCTCCGCGATCTCGCCCAGAGAGCGGAACCGCCCGGCGTCGGGATCGAGCACGTATTTCAGCACGCCGCCCGCGCCCACCCGCAGCATCAGGCAGCATTGCGGCCCGTAGATCATGTAGCCCGCGGCCAGCAACTCGCGCGAGGGACGCAGCACGCTGGCTTCGGGCGTGTC
Source organism: Alphaproteobacteria bacterium HGW-Alphaproteobacteria-1 (assembly GCA_002842985.1). Lineage (GTDB taxonomy): Bacteria > Pseudomonadota > Alphaproteobacteria > Rhodobacterales > Rhodobacteraceae > Roseovarius. The sequence continues at coordinate 125,129 of PHEQ01000015.1, read as the reverse complement.
GGCGGCGGGGTAGAGGCCGAAGATCGTGCCCACCGACACGTTGGTGTCGATGTTGGACGACCCGTCCAGCGGGTCGATCACCAGCGCGAGCGTGCCCGCGCCAAGGGTCATCACCTCGTGCTGTTCTTCGGAGGCGTAATAGCGCACCGCGCCACCGGCAAGGCTGGCGCGCGTCATGTCGTCGGCGATCACGTCGAGCGCCTTTTGCGTGTCGCCATCGGCATTGCTGCCCTGCGCCGTGCCAAGCGCTTCGTCAAGCCCGCCCCGCGCGATGCGCCGCGCAAGCGCCGCGCCGAAACCGGCAAGCCGGTCGAGCGTATCGGCCAGATCGGGCGCGGTGGCGTCGGGCAGATGGTCGAGAAATTGCGGCATGATGTCTCCTCTCATCATGCGAACAGTGGTTGCATGAGTACGGATTTCATGAAATTTAAAATATATTGCGTGGTATTAGGAAAAATCTAAAACGTGCTTCCCGCCGCCATAACGCTCAAGCAGTTGCGCACGCTTCTGAGCGTGGCCGAACACCGCTCCCTGACCGGTGCCGCCGCCGCCCTGCACCAGACAACCCCCGCGATTCACAGTCAAATTCGCAAGCTGGAGGATCTGGTCGGGCGTCCGCTGCTGATGCGCGACCGCGACGGGGCGGGCTATGCGCTGTCGCCCTCGGGCGAGGCGATGGCGCGCGCCGCGCGGCGGATCGAGGCCAATCTGTCGCAGGCGGCCGACGATCTGCGGGCTATTGCCACCGGCTTTCAGGGCCATGTGCGACTCAGCACCGTCTCGACCGCGCAATATTTTGCGCCTGTCCTCGTGCGGATGTTGCGCGACGCACTTCCCGAGATAGAGGTGGGGCTGCATGTCGGCAACCGCCGCGATGTGATCGCGGAGCTCGATCAGGGGCGCACCGATCTCGCCGTGATGGGCCGCCCGCCGCGCGCGCCGCTGGTGCAATCCGAACCTCTGGGGGCGCATCCGCACGGCATCCTCCTGCCGCCCGGTCACCGGCTTGCCGGACAGGACGGGTTCGATCCCGTCGAGCTTCTGGAGGAAACCTTTCTCGTGCGCGAGGAGGGGTCGGGCACGCGCGCGCTGATGATGCGCTATCTCGACCGGCTGAGCGAGGGGGCGAGCCCGCCGATGATCGAGCTGAACAGCAACGAATCGATCAAGCAGGCGGTTATCGCGGGGCTGGGGATTGCGTTCCTCTCGCTGCACACGGCGCGCGACGACCTGGCCTCGGGGCGGTTGATGCTGCTCAGGGGGATGGGCCTGCCGGTGATGCGGCAATGGTATCTTGTGCGCCCGGTCGGGGGGCCACCCACCATCGCCAGCGATCAGGTGGCGCGCGCGATCACCGGCTTTGCCGGGGCCTATTTCCCGACGCTCTCCGGTGTCAGCGGGTAAGGGCCGCGTAAAGCGCGGGCAGCCGTTCGGGCAGGCGCTCGACCTTCTCGACCACCTGCACGTTGCGGGTGCCGAAGATGCGCTGCGCATAGGCATCCGCGCCCGGATCGAGCGTCAGGCAAAACGGTGTTATCCCGCGCTTTGCCGCCTCTTCCACCGCGCAACGGGCATCGGCGCGCAGGTAATGCGGGTCGCGCACGTCGATATCGGCAGGCGCACCATCGGTGATCACCAACATGAGCCGCCGGGTGGCGCGGACCTGCCCCAGAAGATGCGCGCCATGCCGGATCGCCGCGCCCATCCGGGTTGAAAGCCGTCCCTCGGCCCCCATGATCCGCGCCTTGGCCGCCATGCCCCAGGGATCTGGGAAATCCTTGAATCGCTGATAGAACACCTGTGCGCGCCCGTCCGAGCAAAAGCCGTGCACGGCAAAACTGTCGCCCACGCGCGCCACCGCCTCGCCCAGCAGGAGCGTCGCGATGCGTGTGAGGTCAAGCACGGTCTGCCCGTTGGCCGTGGGATCATTGGTCGATTCCGACAGGTCGAGCAGCACCAGAATGGCGGTGTCACGTTGATTGAGCACCCGACGCATCATGATCCGCTGATCGGGCTGCTGCCTCAGCCGCGTGTCGATCGCCGCCGCGACGGCCGCGTTCAGATCGAGATCGTCGCCATCCTCGAGCTTGCGCACCCGCGTCACCCCTTGCGGGCGCATCGCCTCGAGCCGGTGGCGCAGCCGCTCCATCACCGCGCGATGCTCGGTCAGGATCGCCTCGGCGCGCCCCGGATCGCCCGCCCGCGCGCGCCGCTCCAGCACCGTGGCCCAGGCGGGGCGCATCATCTGGATTGTGTGGTCGAACTCGTCGTAGAAAACCGGGGGCGCGAGCGGCTCGCGCCCCTCGCGCTGGTTGACGCTGGTGCCGTCATCGTCGAACAGCTCATTGGCCTGCACCCAGATTTCCTGCGCGTCCTCGCCTGCGGTCTCGACCGCGACCTCGTTGACCATCTCCATGACGGAGACGTATTTGCGGACCTGCGCGGGTAGGGCGGCGATGGTGTCAAACTCCATCTCCTCATACTCCCACAGCACGCGATTGTCGCAGCGATAGGGACAGGAAGGGCGGTCGCGATACGCGGAAAAGGGCTGCATGCGTAGCCGGTCCGCCAGCGCGAGGCCCAGCCGGTGGGCGGCCTCCATGTCCAACGGATCAATGGCGGCAAAGCCGCGCAGCGCCCAGTCCGACAGCGCGTCCTCGGACGTGCCGGTCAGAAGCGCGCGCGCAATCCGGTCGAAGGCCCCGGCAACGCCCGCGCCGGTCATGGCATGAAACGGTGCCCACAGATCGCGCAGTCGCGGCAGGCGGGCGATGGCCAGCGCCTCGGCGCGGGCATCCTCGATGAGGCCCACGCAGGCCATTTGCAGAGCGTTGAGCCCCTCGCCTTGATGCGCATGATCGAGCGCCGCGAGATGCGCCGCCAGATGCGCGAGTTGCGCGCGGTAAAGATCGAGCGCGGCCTCGCCCTGCCAGTCGTCGAGGGCGTCGGGCAGATAGAGCGTGTAGCCCTCGATATAGGGTTGCGCTCCGGTACGGCTGTCGACATCGCCCGCCGTCGGGGCCATGACGAAATCGCGCCCCCAGAGCGCGCGCAGATACATCCCAAGGCGGCGCTGCACATCGACCAGAAGCGTGCCTTTTCGCTCGCGCCTGAGCACGGCGCGGGACTCTTCGCTCGCCAGCGCAAAATAGCGGTCAAGTTCGGGATAATCGGTGCGATGCGCCTCGGCCCCCCAATCGGCCCAGCGTCTGAGGCCACCAAGCGTGAGCACGTCGAGCAACGCGCCGAGAGTGTCGAGCATCGGCCGCATCGCGCGCGGCGCGCGCGACAAGAGATGCTCGAGAAAGCGCAGGTAGCTGCGAAAGAGCACCGCATCGCCGAGGCGTCGCGCCGCCACGGGGGCGGTGGCGATGATGCGGGTGATCACCGCGCCCGAGGTGCGCGAGGCGAAGCCCGCGCAATGGCTGGCGAAATCCGAGAGAACATCCTCGTCCAGATCGCGCGCCACCTGCGGCGCGGCCTCGATCCAGGCGCGCGTCACGCTCTCGCCGCGCCCCAGCCGGTTGAACCCGTCCACACCCCTGAGCCAGGTGTCGAGGCCGCGTGGGCTGAGCCTGCGGCGCGCATCGGGCAGCGCGGCGGCCAGTGCGGGATGGAGTGCTGCGGGCAAGGCGTCCGCCAGCCCCGTGTGATCGGGCGGCAGCAGCGCGCGGAGATCAGAACCAGGTGGCGACGGCGGCATCGAGGGCATCGCGCATGTCCGGGTCATCGGTGATGGGACGGCTCAGCGCCATGGCGCAGGCGGCGCGCGGGGCCACGCCGCGCACGATCAGGCGTCCGGCATGGATCAGCATCCGCGTGGACAGCCCCTCGTCCAGCCCGTGCCCCTTGAGATTGCGCGCCCGCGCGCCAATCTCCACCAGCTTTGCCGCGGTTTCGGCGTCGGTGCCAGATTCATGCGCGACGATCTCGGTCTCGGTCTTGGCCTCCGGCCAGGTGAAATCGAGCGCGCCGAACCTCTGCTTGGTCGATTGCTTGAGGTCCTTCATCAGCGACTGGTAGCCGGGGTTGTAGCTGATCACGAGCAGGAAATCGGGATGCGCGCACAAAAGCTCGCCCTTCTTTTCCAGAGGCAGCACGCGGCGGTCATCGGTCAGTGGGTGAATCACCACGGTGGTATCCTGGCGCGCCTCCACCACCTCGTCGAGATAGCAGATGCAGCCGTGTCGCGCGGCGAAGGTGAGCGGCCCGTCCTGCCAGCGTGTGCCATCGGCATCGAGCAGGAAGCGGCCCACGAGATCCGCGGCGGTCATGTCCTCGTTGCAGGCCACGGTGACGAGCGGGCGACCGAGCCGCCAGGCCATATGCTCGACAAAGCGGGTCTTGCCGCAGCCGGTAGGCCCCTTGAGCATGACCGGCATCCTTGCCGCCCAGGCGGCGTTGAAGAGCGCCACCTCCTCGCCCACGGGCCGATACCATGGCTCTTCGGTGATGCGGTGCTCGGCGGTGGGGTCGGGCCTGTCCATATGCTCTGCTCCTCTCGTCTGGTCGGCCCGGCCCCGTGGGGACGGGCCGCGGTCCGGTCAGACCGGCGTGCCGCGATAGACCACCATGTTGGCGCCCTGGCTCTGGGTGAAATTGTCATATCCCAGCAGGCGCACATGGTTGTCGGGGTTGGCCTCGTGGCAGGCCTTGAGCTCGGCCAGGATGACATCGGTATCGGTCTCGCCGAACATCGGCAGCTTCCACATATACCAGTAGTTCGAACCCGCGAATTCCGGCTCGGTATGCTCGATGGCAGGGTTCCAGCCGTGTTGCACGATCCAGTCCACCTGCTTGCGGATTTCACTCTCGGTCATCGGCGGCAGGTAGGAAAACGTGCCCATCTTGCGGCTGGCCGGGTCGGAGAGGCGGGAGGTGTAGTCTTGAACGCTCATGGGATGGCTCCTTGTGATGGCTTGCGGGCCATTGAGTATTTATTGGAACGATGAAGGCTCAGCGGTGCTGCACGTCGAGCTTGTCCACGGTGTCGAACTCGAACTTGATCTCTTTCCATGTTTCCATGGCGATCTTGAGTTCGGGGCTGTGGTTGGCGGCCTTGAGCAGGATTTCCTTGCCGTCCTTCTCAAGCTCGCGGCCCTCGTTGCGGGCCTGCACGCAAGCCTCGAGTGCCACGCGGTTGGCGGCGGCCCCGGCGGCATTGCCCCAGGGGTGGCCCAGCGTGCCGCCGCCGAATTGCAGCACCGAATCGTTGCCGAAGATCGCCACCAGCGCGGGCATGTGCCACACGTGGATGCCGCCCGAGGCGACCGGGAAGACGCCGGGCATGGACCCCCAGTCCTGATCGAAGAAGATGCCGCGGTCGCGGTCCTCGGCGACAAAGCGGTCGCGCATCAGGTCGATCCAGCCCAGCGTGGCGGCGCGGTCGCCCTCGAGCTTGCCCACCACGGTGCCGGAATGCAGATGATCGCCGCCCAGAAGCCGCAGCATCTTGGCCAGCACACGGAAATTGATGCCGTGATTGGGGTTGCGGTCGATGACCGCGTGCATGGCGCGGTGGACATGCAGCAAGAGGCCGTTGTCGCGGCACCATTTCGACAACGAATTATGCGCCGCCCAACCCAGTGTGAGGTAATCCGACATGATGATCGGCGTGCCCAGTTCGCGCGCGAATTCGGCCCGCTGATAGACCTCTTCCATGGTCGGCGCGGTCACGTTCATGTAGTGGCCCTTGCGCTCGCCGGTCTCGGCCTCGGCCTTGTCGATCGCCTCCTGGCAGAAAAGGAACCGGTCGCGCCAGCGCATGAAGGGCTGCGAGTTCACGTTCTCGTCGTCCTTGGTGAAATCGAGCCCGCCGCGCAGGCATTCATAGACCGCGCGGCCGTAGTTCTTGGCCGAAAGCCCCAGCTTGGGCTTGATCGTGCAGCCCAGGAGCGGGCGACCATACTTGTCCATCTTGTCGCGCTCGACATGAATGCCGTGCGGCGGGCCGAAGCAGGTCTTCACGAACCAGATCGGAAAGCGCACATCCTCGAGGCGCAATGAGCGCACCGCCTTGAAGCCGAAGACATTGCCGACGAGCGAGGTAAAGACGTTGACGACCGACCCCTCTTCGAAAAGGTCCGCCGGATAGGCGATGAAGGCATAGAAGGCGTCATCGTGGCCCGGCACGTCCTCGATCCGGTAAGCGCGGCCCTTGTAAAACTCGAGATCGGTCAGAAGATCGGTCCAGACGGTCGTCCATGTGCCGGTCGAGCTTTCGGCGGCAACGGCGGCGGCGGCCTCTTCGCGCGACACGCCGGCCTGCGGGATCACTTTGAAACAGGCGAGGATATCGGTGTCCTTCACCGTGTAATCGGGTTCCCAATAGGTGGCGCGGTAGTCCTTGACCCCCGCATCATAGGTCTTGCGTGCTTGCTTGTTCATCTCGCGCCCTCCTCCGGCAATCTGGATGGGGCAGAGGATGCGGCATCTTGGAGATAATCAAAAATCGTTTGTTTTTATGATGTGAATAGATGATCATCTATTCATGAGGTATACTTTGCGCCAGTTGGAGGTGTTCTCGGCGGTGGCCGAGCGGCTGTCCTATACGGGGGCCGCCGAAGCGCTCAGCCTCACGCAGCCGGCGGTTTTCGCGCAGGTGCGCCAGCTTGAGGCGCAGATCGGCGAGCCGCTGATCGCCCGGACGGGGCGGCGGCTGAGGGTGACGGAGGCGGGCGCGCTTGTGCTGCGCAGCGCGGCGGCGATCCTGTCGGAGGTGGATCGGCTCGAGGCCGGGGTTGCGGCGCTGCGCGGGCTCTCGGCGGGGCGGCTCGATCTGGCGGTGGTCTCGACGGCGAAATATACGCTGCCCTGGCTTATCGGTCCCTTCAGCCGCGCCCATCCCGGCATCGACATTCGCCTGACCGTCGGCAACCGCCGCGACCTGCTCGAGCGCTTCGCGGGTCAACGTGACGATCTCTATGTGCTTGGCGCGCTGCCCGGGGATCTCGATGCCGACCATGTGCCTCTTGCCGAGAATCCCATCGTGGTTGTCGCCGCGCCCGATCATCCGCTGGCGGGGAGGGCGCGCGTGGCGCTTGCCGATCTTGCCGCCTTTCCGCTGGTGATGCGCGAGACCGGATCGGGCACCCGCCGCGCCGCCGAGGCGCACTTTGCCGAAGCCGGGCTGGTGCCGCAGATTCATTACGAGCTGGGCGCGAACGAGGCCGTGAAACAGGCCGTCATTGCCGGACTCGGCCCCGCGATCCTGTCGCGCGGCACGGTCGATCTGGAATTGGCCCACGGCTATCTGGTGGAGCTTGACGTTGCGGGCTTTCCGTTGCGGCGCACCTGGTCGATGGCCTGGAGCCGCGCGCGCCCGCTCTCGCACGCTGCCGCCGCGCTGCGCGATGCGCTTGTGGCGCGGATCCCTAAGTGAGCGCGGAATTTCGATGGTGACGCAGTTTCGTAGCTCCGTCCGGATCAATGCGCCTGCGCCTGTGCGCCGCCGTCACGCGCCGGGTGCACGACCCGACCGAGACATTTGCGGCGCTTGCGCGCTGCCGATCGCGCCGTCATTCTGAACCTCATCGCCTCCATTCTTTCGTTGCCGTGCGGATTTGCGGATCTTACGCTTGTGATCAAGAGGACCGAGATCGCCGGGGGCTCTTTTGAACTGGAAGGAACAAAGCCATGAAACACACGGACCTCGATGCAGGGCTGATCATACCGCCCCCTCTGAACCTGATCGGCAACGCGTGGGTTCCCGCACTCTCGGGCAAGGTGATGGACGTGCTCTCGCCGATCGACGGGCTGCCCTTTGCCCGGATTGCCGACAGCGATGCCGCCGATATCGACGCGGCGGTGGCAGCGGCGCGCGCGGCGTTTGACGGCGGTGAGTGGTCCAGGCTGACCGCCGCAGAGCGGGGGCGCCTGATGATCCGCCTCTCCGAGCGTATCCGCGAGAATATCGAGGCACTGGCGCAGTTGGAGCGACGCGACAACGGCAAACCGATCGCGCAGGCGCGTGTCGACATGCAGGTCACGGCGCGCTATTTCGAGTTTTACGGCGGGGCGGCGGACAAGGTCCACGGCGAGATTGTGCCCTTCCTCAACGGCTATAACGTCGAGGTTCACCGCGAGCCTTACGGTGTGACCGGTCACATCATCCCATGGAACTACCCCGCGCAGATGTTTGGCCGCTCGGTCGCTCCGGCGCTGGCCATGGGCAATGCCACGGTTCTGAAACCCGCCGAAGACGCCTGCCTCAGCGCGCTTCGGATTGCGGAACTGGCGCTCGACGTGGGCTTTCCCCCCGGTGCCATCAATATCGTCACCGGACGCGGGGCTGTGGCTGGTCAGGCGCTGGCCGATCACAAGGGCATCGACTTCATCTCCTTCACCGGCTCGCCCGAGGTGGGCGTGCTCATCCAGACCGCCGCAGCCCGGAATTTCATCGGCTGCACGCTGGAACTGGGGGGCAAGTCCCCGCAGATCGTGTTCGACGATGCCGATCTTGACGCGGCCATGCCGTTCCTCGTCAACGCCGTGATCCAGAACGGCGGGCAGACCTGTTCGGCGGGCACGCGCGTGCTCTTGCAGCGGGGCATCTACGAGCGCGCCGTGGCCGAGTTGACCGCCCGGTTCAGTGCCGTCGCCGCCTCGGATTCCGGCGAGGATGCGGTGCTCGGGCCGCTGATTTCCGCCAAGCAGAAAAAGCGGGTCGAGACCTATATCAAAGAGGCCGACGCGCCCCTGATGGCCCGTGGCAGCATCCGTCCCGATGCCCCGCAAGGCGGCTATTATGTGGCCCCCGCCGTGTTCGGCCCCTGCGATCCCAAGGCGCGGATCGCGCAGGAAGAGGTGTTCGGCCCCGTGCTCTGCATCATCCCGTTCGAGGATGAGGCCGAGGCCATCTCGATCGCCAATGCCACCGAATACGGTCTCGTCGCCTCGGTCTGGACCCGCGATGGCGGCCGCCAGCAACGGGTGGCCAAGGCGATGCGCTGCGGTCAGGTGTTCATCAACGGCTATGGCGCGGGCGGCGGGGTGGAATTGCCCTTTGGCGGTATCCGCAAGTCCGGCCATGGCCGCGAAAAGGGCTTTGCCGCCCTGCTCGAGTTTTCGCATATCAAGACAATCATCAACCATCACGGCTAGGCCCCGCTGCGGGCGGCAACGACCAGTCCAAAGGAACACAAGATGAGACTGCAAGGAAAACGAACCCTCGTGACCGGGGCTGCCTCGGGCTTTGGCAAGGGGATTGCCGAGGCCTATATCCGCGAAGGCGCCAAGGTGGCGGTGGTCGATATGAACGCGGCCGGCGCGCGCGCCGTGGCCGAGGCGCTGGGCGAGAATGCCATCGCCGTGACCTGCGATGTGTCCAAGGGCGATCAGGTTCAGGCCGCCGTCGATGCCACGGTCGCCGCCTTTGGCGGGCTTGATATCGTGGTCAACAATGCCGGTTGGACCAATCCCAACAGCCCCCTGATGGAAACCGACGAGGCCACCTTTCGCAAGATTTACGACATCAACGTGCTGTCGATCTTTCACATGACCAAGACCTGCGTGCCGCTCTGGCGCGCCGCCGGGGGTGGGGTGATGCTCAACATCGGCTCGACCGCCGGTATCCGCCCGCGCCCCGGCCTGACATGGTACAATTCGTCCAAAGCGGCGGTGAACCTGATGACGCGCTCGCTGGCAGTGGAACTCGCCCCCGACAAGATCCGCGTCTGCTGCATCGCGCCGGTGATGGGCGCGACGGGCCTGCTGGAGCAGTTCATGGGCATGCCCGACACGCCCGAGAATCGCGCGCGCTTCATCTCCACGATCCCCATGGGCCGCCTGTCCGAGGCGCGCGACATCGCCAACGCCGCCCTCTACCTTGCGTCCGACGAGGCGGATTTCATCACCGGCGTGGTGCTGGAGGTCGATGGCGGACGGACGATCTGAGGCGAGCGACCAGGTGGTTTTCCGCGAGGGCGGGTTCCTACTGGCCTGACGCGGCGGGGGCAATCACCGCCTCGAACTCGCGCCATTCCCCCTTGGACATGCCGGATGTTTCCTGCGTCACCGTCTCGCCCTTCAACATCCGCCGCACACACCCAAGCGCCGTGGCCGAAAGTGTGGCGCCGCCCATGCGGTAATCCGCGAACGCCTTGTAGGCGAAGGGCACCCAGTCGGCGGTGATGCGGCAGATCGCGTCGGCATAGACCCTGATTTCATACTGCGCATGCGCGTCTGCCCGCAACCGCAGGAAATGCAGCAGGTTGTGCAGATCCACCTTCCAATACCACTGCGTATAGATATTGGCGGGCAGGTTCATGCGGGCCAGTTCGCGGGCAAGGCCCTGCTGGCCCTCTTGTGAAATCATCTCCTCGTAATGGTCATAGCAGCGCATCGCGTCGTCGCGGAGATAGCGCAACACGCGTTCGGCCTCTTCGCCCTGCAACGCCGCGCCACGCCCCTGATTGTTGACCTCGGATTGCGCGTTGAGCATGTCGGGCGCGGGAATGTAGAACTCGCGGTCGAGGATCGAGTAGCGGGCGGAATATTCGTTCACGTTTGCGGTGCGATGGCGGATCCACTGGCGCGCCACGAACACGGGCAGCTTCACATGCAGCTTGATCTCGCACATCTCGAAAGGGGTCGAGTGCCAATGCCGCATGAGATAGCGGATCAGCCCCTCGTCATTCTGCACCGATTTCGTCCCGCGCCCGTATGAAACGCGCGCCGCCTGACAGATGGCCGCGTCGTCGCCCATGTAGTCGATCACGCGGACAAAACCGTGATCGAGCACGGGATGCGCGGTAAAGAGATGCGCCTCCATGCCCGGCGCGGTGGCGCGCAGGGTCTGATGCGTCTGCGCGCGGGCGGCGTCGATTTCGGCCTGTTGGTCCGGGGTCAGGGGCATGGCGGCACCTTTCGGGGAGGGGATGAGTCGGCTAACACTATATCTTGCGCATGGCGCGCCAGCCAAGCCGATATCGGGTGGTTCCCACAGGAAATGCGCGGGCGGGGATTCGCCCTCGACACCGGCGCGCGTGGGCCTATCCTGAGGCGCGAGACGGCTAAACGGAGGTGAGTCATGAAAATCCGCTATCTGCACACCATGGTCCGGGTAAAGGACCTTGAGGCGACCATGCGCTTTTTCGCCCTGCTCGGGCTGAAGGAGACGCGACGTTGGGACAATGAGGGGGGCCGTTTCACACTTGTCTTCATGGCCCCCGAGGGGCAGGAGGCGTGCCCGGTGGAACTCACCTGGAACTGGGACGGGGATGAGGGGCTGCCGTCTGACAGCCGTCATTTCGGGCATCTGGCCTATGAGGTTGAAAACATCTACGATATGTGTCGCCACTTGCAGGAGAACGGTGTCACCATCAACCGTCCGCCGCGCGACGGGCGCATGGCCTTCGTGCGCAGCCCCGACAATATTTCCGTGGAACTCTTGCAGGCAGGCGAGGCGCTGGCGCCAGCGGAGCCGTGGACAAGCATGGAGAATGTCGGCCACTGGTGACGCTCACCGCTCCGTGAATGCCCTGCCGGGCGCTTGCAAATCTAGTGCGAGCGGATAGAGTTTCCTACAGGGAGGAGTTGCGATGACCATGAGAGCCGAAGTCCGGCCCCGTGCCTCTATGGCGTCGGTGCTTGTCGTGGATGATCACCCGCTTTACAGCGATGCGCTCGCGGGGGCGATTTCGATGGTCTATCCGGACGCGCAGGTGGTGCAGTCCGGCAGTCTGCGCGACACGCTGACCCGGCTCGACGCGGGGCTTGTTCCCGGCCTGGTGCTGTTTGACCTGCGGTTGCCGGATGTGGCGGGCATCTCGGGATTTGTAAGCCTGCGCGAGCGCTTGGGCGGCGTGCCGGTGCTGATCATCTCGGCGCTTGCCTCGGCCGAACTGGTGCGGGCGCTCATGCGCGAGGGCGCGGCGGGCTATCTGCCCAAGGAAGCCTCGGCGCAGGAATTGCGGCGCGCCATCGCACAGGTGGGGGCAGGGGGGCGTTATGTCCCGCCGACGCTGGCAGAGGCGCTAGAGGCGCGTCACGATGAAAACACCGAGGCTGACCGCGCGCTTGCCAACCTGACCCCGCAGCAGCAAAAGATCATGCGGCTCATATGCGCAGGCAAGGCCAACAAGCAGATCGCCTATGAGCTGTCGCTGGCAGAGGCAACGGTCAAGGCGCATATCACCGCGCTGCTCAACCGGCTGGGCGTCAAGAACCGCACGCAGGCGGCGGTCATGATCAACAATGCCCGCGCGCAAGGCTCGGGCGATCCCGAGACGCGCGCCTATCTCAACGGCTGAGGATGCGCGACGAGGGTCCCAGACCGCCGCGGCATGTCCACGTCGCCTCCTCCGAGGTGGCGGAGGCGGGGGCGGCGGTGGCAGAGGTCGTCGCCGGGGTGGACCTTGCGGCCACCTGTTTCGCGCTTGTCTTCATCCCCAAATGCCTGGATGCGGGCGCGGTGGCGCGCGCGCTCAAGGCAGAGATGGGGGGCGTGCCGGTCTTTGGCTGCACCTCGGCGGGACAGATCACCCCTGACGGTTATGCCTCGGAGGCGCTGTTGCTCATGGCCTTTCCGCGCGCGCATTTTCGCTGCGCCTCGGTGCTGATCGAACGGCTGCGGCCGTTCTCGATCTCCGAGATTGCGGGCGCGGTCGAACGGCTTGATGCACAGTTTCGCCACACGCCGGGCTGGAACCGGCTGGCACTTCTCTTCGCAGATGGCATGTCCAAGCAGGAGGATTTGCTGATCTCGACGCTCGAGACAGTCTTGCCCGATACGCCGGTCTTCGGCGGCTCGGCGGGCGACGGGCTGGAGTTCCACGAAACCTTCGTGCTTCATGACGGGCGCCTGATGAAGGATGCGGCGCTTGTGCTCATGGTCGAGACGGCGCTCAGCTTTCAGGGGGTGAATTTCGACCATTTCCAACCGACCGAAGAGCAACTGGTGATCACCGGGGCCGACCCCGAGGATCGCCTCGTGTTCGAGATCAACGGTGCGCCCGCCGCGCCGGAATATGCGCGCATCGTGGGCTGCGCGCGCGCCGATCTCTCGCCGCGCATTTTTGCGGAGAACCCGATCCTCGTGCATCACCGGGGGCGCTATTACGTGCGCGCCATTGCCGACGCGACCGAGACCGACGCGCTGTCGTTCATGGCGGCGATCGACGACGGGGTGATCATGACGCTGGGGCGCGGGCGTGGCATGATCGAGAGTCTGCGCGCGGGGCTTGACCTGAGCGATGCCGAGGGCGCGCCGCCGGATTTCATCCTTGGCTTTGACTGTGTGCTGCGCCGCCTCGAGGCCGAGCAGAAGCAGATCGCGCGCGAGGTTTCGGACGTGTTTCGCGCCCGCCGCGTTCTTGGCTTCAACACCTATGGCGAACAGCACGGCGGCGTCCACATGAACCAGACCTTTGTCGGCGTGGCCTTCTTCGGGCCTGCGCGGGGCGGGCCGGTATGAGCCTGATCGACGCCTCGCAACCGCCCGAAGTGCGGCTGGAGCGGCAAGAGCGGATCATCGCCGCGCTGATGCGGCGCGCGGACCGTCAGAACGAGCTGAGCCTCTCGGCCTACAGCGCGTTTCAGTCGGCCATCGAATTGCAGGCGCAGGTCGCCGCAAAGACCCGCGATCTGGAGCGCGCGGCGAGCGAGCTTGAGACCATGCGCGGCGACCGCGAGCGCACGCGGCGCAACCTGCACGAGGCGCTTTCGGCCATGCACGAGGGCTTTGCGCTCTTCACCGAAGGCCGTCTTGATATCTGCAACGATCTCTTTCGCAACCTTCTGCCCGATATCGCCGCGCGGGTGAAATCCGGGCTGAGTCTTGACGGCTATTTCGACTTGATGGTGCAGAGCCGCCATCTTGTCTCGACCGACCGCAAGATTCACCGCCCCGCCGCGCAGATGGGCAAGAGCGGCGGGGCGGGCATCGTCATGTCGATCCTGATCGAGATTTCGGGCGACATCTGGTATCAGCTTGGGCTTCAGCGCACCTCTTCGGACAATGTCGTGCTGCTGCTGACCGATATCACGCCGATCGTGCGGCAGAACCGGTCGGAGCGAAAGACGCTGATCGACCGGCAGGCGGATTACCTTCAGGCGGTGTTCGAGCACATGAGTTCGGGCGTCTGCACGTTCTCGCCCGACGGTGCGGTGATGATGCAGAACCGGCAGTTTCGCCACCTGCTTGACGTGCCGATGACCGAACTTGGCCGGGGCACGACGCTGGAGCGGCTTTTGAGCTTCATGCAGGCGAAGGCGCTGATCCGGGACGATGCCTTTCTCGAGGTGGCGAACTGGCGCGATCAATTGAAAAAGACCGGCTGGCTGAGACGCCGCGTGCGCCATGGCAAGGGCCGCGTCCTCGATGTGCAGGCCAATACGTTGCCCGATGGCGGGTTTCTGGTGGAATTGAAGGATGTGACGCTCGAGACGCGGGCGACCGAGATGCTGGAAAACCGGGTGATGGAGCGCACGGCCGAACTGACCCGCGCCAATGCGCGCCTGACCGAACAATTCGAGGAAATGGCACGGGTGGAGGAGGAATTGCGCCTTGCCAAGGAGCGGGCCGAGGCGGCGGTCTCGTCCAAGACGCGGTTTCTGGCGGCGGCGAGTCATGATCTGTTGCAGCCGATCAACGCGGCCAAACTGCTGATCTCGACCTTGCAGGAGGCGGCGCAAGGCTCGCACCTCCTGCCGATGGTGGACCGGCTGCACCGGGCGTTTTCCTCGACCGAACAGCTTTTGCATGCGCTCCTCGACATCTCGCGGCTTGACAGCGCCGACCCGGATGCGGTCACGCCGTCCAAGGTCAATCTGGGCGCGCTGATGGAGAGCGTCTTTGCCGATCAACTGCCGCTGGCCGAGGCCAAGGCCGTGCGGCTCGACCTGGTGCCCGCGCATGTCTACGTGCGCTCGGACCCGGTCTATCTGCACCGCTCTATCCAGAACCTCGTGGTGAATGCGATCCAGTATACCGAAGCGGGGGGCAGGGTTCTTCTGGGCGCGCGGCGGCGGGGCGCGCGCGCGGTGCTCGAGGTCTGGGACACAGGCGTCGGCATCCGGCGCGCCGATCAGGCGCGTATTTTCGAGGAATTCGCCCGCGCGGGCGCGGCGCGCGTCGGCACAGGCATGGGCCTTGGCCTCTCGGTGGTGGATCGCGCCTGTCGGCATCTGGGCCACGCGCTCGGGGTGCGCTCGGCGCCGGGGCGCGGCTCTGTGTTCAGCATCGCGATGGATGTGGTGGACTGGCGCGCGCGTCGGGGTGACCCGGCGGCGCTCATTCCCTCCGCGCACGAGGGGCCGTTCGAGCACGAAGTGCTGGTGATCGAGAATGATCCCGATGTGCTTTTTGCCTTTGCCGAGCGGCTGCGCCTGTGGGGCGCGCGGGTGATCGAGGCGGGCAGTGGCGCCGAGGCGCTGGCGCGGCTGGTGGATGGGGTGCGGCCCGATATCGTGCTGGCCGATTACCACCTCGACGGTGGCGCGACCGGGCTGGGTGCGGTGGCGGCGCTGCGTGACGTCTGCGGCGCGCATATGCCCGCGATCCTGGTGACCGCGGACCGCTCCGAGGCGCTGCGACGCGAAGCGGCGCGGGCCGATATCGCGGTCATCCCCAAGCCGGTGAAGCTTGCGCATTTGCGCCCGCTCATTGACTGGGCGGTGCGGCGCGGCGGCGATACCGACAAAAGTCTCAAATGACAGCGTGCCCCGATCCCCTAGGCTCGGGCGCGGAAAGGGAGATTTCTGATGATCCTGCGCATGGCTTTGGCTCTTGGATTGATATGCGGCGGCATGGCGGCGGCAGAGCCGGTGCCGGTCTATGACCTGCTGTTCCGCGAGGGCACGCTCGACACGCTCGACCGGGGCGGCGCGCTGAACTATCGCCGCACGGTGGCGAACGCGCGCGACACCGAGAGCGCGGTTCATGCGACCGGCGACATCATACTCGGGTTCACCACCGAGGACGGGGTGGAAATGGCCGAACTTGATTTCCGTCAGGACGAGCGGCATCGGCTCATGGGGCGCTTTCCGGCGAGCGTCGGCAATCCGATGATCATGGTATTCTATGAGCAGGTCGTGCGCGACATGGCCGCGACAGCGGGCGGCAGCCCGTTCTACATCCGCAATCGCATCAAGGAGGCGATGACGCGCCCCACCGAGGTGGTGCCGGGCACGGCGGAGGTCGCCGGGCGCGAGGTGGCGACGCAGACGGTTGCACTGCGCCCCTTCGAGGGTGACCCGAACCAGGCGCGGATGATGGGGTTTGGCGATCTCGAGTTGACGGTTGTCATGTCAGACGAGGTGCCGGGCTGGTATCATGCCTTCGTGGCCGCCACGCCCGACGGGGCATATCGCGCAGAGACGGTGTTGATCGGAGAGGGGGCAAGGCAATGAGATGGGCCACCATTCTCGCGCTGGTGGCTTCCGGCGCGGGCGCGCAGGACATGGCGGCGCGGCTGAACGATTACCCGACCGAGGCACGCGCCGATTACATATTCGCCTGCATGGCGATCAACGGCCAGAGCCGCGAGGTGCTGCGGCGCTGCGCGTGCTCCATCGACGAAATTGCCGCGATCCTGCCCTATGAGGACTATCTGGCGGCGGAAACCGTGCTCTCGATGCGAAGGGTCGGGGGCGAGCGCATGGCGGTGTTCAACAGTGCCGCCTCGGCAGACAACGCCATCGCCGCGCTGCGCCGTGCACAGGCAGAGGCGGACCTGATCTGTTTCTGAGCGTTAGTGGCGGTCGTGCGGCGGGGCGTTGGCGGTATCGGCGCGCTCTTCGCCGTGATCGGCACCGGCGTCACCCCCGGTTTCGGCTTCGGGATCATACCCCGTCTCGCCGTCATCGAGCAGCGTGACATGGGTGCTGCCGGTTTCGGGGTCGTAGGCGAGGCCGTAATTGCCCGGCCCCTCCTTGCGCACCCGACGCCATTCATGCCACCCGGCATAGGCGAAAATCGCCGCGAAGGGTATGATGAGCAAGAGGGCGAGCGTCGCGGTTGGCACGGCGACGCGCCCGCTCTCAGGCGTTGGCCTCGCGGATTTTCTCGGCGGCGGCCTTGTCATAGGCCACGCCATTGGCCTCGAAGAGCTGATCCAACTCGCCCGAGAGGGTCATCTCGGTGACGATGTCGCAGCCGCCCACGAATTCGCCCTTCACGTAAAGCTGGGGCACGGTGGGCCAGTCGGAATAGTCCTTGATGCCCTGACGGATCTCCTCGTCGGCGAGCACGTTCACATCGGCGAAATCCACGCCCATGTAGTTGAGCACCCCCGCCACGCGGCTGGAAAAGCCGCATTGCGGCATGTCCTTGGTGCCTTTCATGTAGAGCACCACGTCATGGGCGCTCACGGTTTCGGCGATACGGGTCTTGGCGTCGGTCATTTCCTGCGGTCCTTCGGTATGAAGAGTTTGGCATAGGTTTGCGGGTCTCGGGGGATGCGGTAGCTCATGTGATGGCCGCCGCCCGCCCCGCCGGATGAATAATTCGCATCAATCACGCTGTGGCCCTCGCCGGGGGCGGTGCCGCGCCCGGCGGTGCGGTCCTGCCGGATCGCCTGCGCGCCGCGCAACACGGCGACGAGCAGCACAAGAGCCGACAGGATCGTGATGAGCGCGCCCCCTGACATCAATCTGGCGCCCGGGTGGTCAGCGCAAGCGCGTGGATCGCCCCGTTGGGCCCGTCCATCTTGCCCTTGAGCGCGGCATAGACGGCGCGCTGTTGCTGCACCCGGTTCATGCCGCGAAAGCTCTCGTCGATGACCTCGGCGGCGAAATGCACACCATCATCGCCCTCGACCGTGATCTTGGCATCGGGCAGGGCTGCGCGGATGAGCGCTTCGAGATCAGAGGCGAGCAGGGCCATGGGGCGTGTCCTTCCGGTGTCGTCTGCGCCAGATGTAGCCTTGAGGGCGCGCACGTGCAAGGGAGGCTCAGATTTCCTCGCCTTTCTTGAGCAGATCGTCGATGAGTGCACGTTGCAACGCGCCGCTGTCGCCGCCGCCATATTGCAGCGCCCCCCCGGAATAGAGCGTGCCATAGCTCTGCGCGAGGTTCACGACCTGACCGATGCCCGAAATAAGCTGATTTTTCTCCAGCGGTTTCAGGGGGTGGATGAAGGCGGACCACAGCAATTCGTTGGCGATGGCATAGCGCGCGTCGAGCGCGCTGTCGAAATTGGCCTGCATGAGGCGGGTCAGTTCCTCGGGCGACACGTCCTCGGCTTTGCGCACCGCCGTGATGGCGCGCATGCGGTCGGCGGTCTCGTCGGTGACGATGAGGACAATGACGCCTTTGACGGTCAGTTGCCACATGGTGCCGTTCGTTTGCACCTCCGGGTCAAGGGCGCGCAGGATTGCATCAAGCCGCTCAAGCGTCATCGGCGGCTCGGCCTCGGCTTCGGCTTCGGGGGTGGTGGTCTGAGCCGCAAGCGGGAGCGGCAGCAGAAGAAGGGTGAGAAGCGCAAGAAGGCGGGGCATGGCGGGGTATCCTGTGGATGGGCTCTGGGTAACAGCCTGCCACAGGCGGACAAACCGCGCCACGGCCCTCGCCGAAACGTGAAGGGGGAAGGGGGCGACCGTCTCCGGTAACGGCCGTCATCCTCTGGTATCGACCGTCATCCTCCGGCTTGACCGGAGGATCTCTTTCGCCAAAAATCCCCGCCTTCGCGGGGGGGGGCGGGGCGGGCGCCTAGCCGAACACCGCCCCGAACGTCCCGCGATAAAGCGCCGACAGTTCCGCCAGCGGGGCCTCGCTGCGCCCCAGCCGCACGCCGTCGCCGGTAAAGCGGCCCACAGAACTGAGCGGCACACGCGCGCGGCCCGCCGCGATCATCAGCGCCTCGGCTTGATCGAAATTGCAGGCGATGAGATAGCGGCCCTGATCCTCGCCGAAGAGCGTGGCCATGTCGTCCGCGTCAAGATGGACGCCCACGTCGGCGGCCTCGGCCATCTCGAAGGCGGCAAGTGCCAGCCCGCCATCGGAAAGGTCGGTGCACGCCTTGATCAGCGCGTGATTGGCGCGGATGAAGTCGCCGTGGCGGCGCTCGGCCTCGAGGTCCACCGGCGGCGCATCGCCCTCGGCGCGGTTGAACACTTCGGCGAGGAGCGCCGATTGCCCCAGATGCCCGCGCGTCTCGCCCAGCAGGAGCGCGACATGCCCCTCGCGCGCCTGCCCGAGAATCGCCGTCTCGGGATCGCGGATAAGGCCCACGGCACCGATGGTCGGCGTGGGCAGGATCGCGGCCCCGTCGGTTTCGTTATAGAGCGAGACATTGCCCGACACGATCGGCATGTCGAGCGCCGCGCAGGCAGCACCTATGCCCCGGATGGCGCCGACGAACTGCCCCATGATCTCGGGCTTTTCGGGATTGCCGAAATTGAGGTTGTCGGTGGTGGCAAGCGGCACCGCCCCCACGGCCGTGAGGTTGCGATAGGCCTCGGCCACGGCTTGCTTGCCGCCTTCCTCGGGATTGGCGGCGACGTAGCGCGGTGTCACGTCCGAGGTGAAGGCCAGCATCTTACCCGAACCATGCACCCGGATCACGCCCGCGCCAAGGCCGGGCGTGCGCACCGTGTCGGCCATGACCATGGTGTCATATTGCTCGTAGACCCATTGGCGCGAGCAATAGTTCACCGAGCCGATCAGCGCCTTGAGCCCGTCTATGGGGTCTATGGCGGGGACGGTGGCCGCGTCGAGCGCGGCGGGCGGCGTGGCATCGACAAAGGGCCGGTCGTATTCGGGGGCCGAGGAGGCAAGCTTTGACAGCGGCAGGTCGGCCTTGACCGCATTGCCGTGCAGGATCAGGAAACGGTCCTCGGGGATAGTCTCGCCGACGATGGCGAAATCGAGATCCCATTTTTCGAACACGGCCCGCGCCTCTGCCTCTTTTTCCGGGCGCAGCACCATCAGCATCCGCTCCTGGCTTTCCGAGAGCATCATCTCATAGGCGCTCATGCCCGTCTCGCGCTGCGGCACCGAATCAAGCGTGAGCCGGATGCCGAGGCCGCCCTTGTCGCCCATTTCCACCGCCGAACAGGTCAGGCCCGCCGCCCCCATGTCCTGGATCGAGATCACCGCGCCGGTCTGCATCAGCTCGAGGCAGGCCTCCATCAGGCGCTTTTCGGTGAAGGGATCGCCCACTTGAACGGTGGGGCGCTTTTCCTCGATCGAGTCGTCGAATTCGGCGCTGGCCATGGTGGCACCGCCCACCCCGTCGCGGCCCGTCTTGGCCCCGAGATAGACCACCGGCATGCCCACTCCGCTGGCCGCCGAGTAAAAGATCGCATCGGCATCCGCCAGACCGGCGGCAAAGGCGTTGACCAGACAGTTGCCGTTATAGGCCGGATCGAACCGCACCTCACCGCCGACAGTCGGAACACCGAAACAGTTGCCGTAACCGCCCACGCCCTCGACCACACCATGCACAAGCTGGCGCGTCTTGGGGTGGTCGGGGCTGCCGAAGCTCAATGCGTTCATCGCCGCGATTGGGCGCGCGCCCATGGTGAAGACATCGCGCAGGATGCCGCCCACGCCGGTGGCCGCCCCCTGGTAAGGCTCGATATAGGAGGGGTGGTTGTGGCTCTCCATCTTGAAGACCACGGCCTGACCGTCGCCGATATCCACCACGCCCGCATTCTCGCCGGGTCCGCAAATGACCTGCGGTCCCTTGGTGGGCAAGGTGCGCAGCCATTTCTTGGAGGATTTGTAGGAACAATGCTCGTTCCACATGGCCGAGAAGATGCCCAGTTCGGTAAAAGACGGCTCGCGCCCGATGATCTCGAGAATGCGGTCGTATTCCTCGGGCTTGAGGCCATGCGCGGCGATCAGATCGGGGGTGATGGTCGGTTCGTGCATCCGGCGGGCTCCTTCGGAGGGCGTGATGCGCGCGTCTTTAAAGCAAGGGCAGGGCAGGGGGAAGGGGGCCGCTCAGGGGGCGAGGTAGCGCTCGAGCACGATGGCGGGCATGGCTCCGCGCAACAGCCTGTCGGGCATGACATAGGACGGGGCCATGTCGAGCCCGAGCCGGTCGGCGAGATCCGCATCACGGCCCATGTCGAAAACGCTTGCCCGCAGGCCAAGCCGATCGGCCAGCGCGCGCAATTCGGCCTCTGCCGCAACGCAACCGGGGCAATCGGGCGCGGTGAAGAATGCGATGCGGGGCAAGGCGCCTGCGGGGCCGAAACCGGCCAGGCCGGGGCCAAAGAGGCGCGACGATTCCCGCGCCAGAAGGTCAAGATCGTGTGTCACCTCATCGGCGTAAATATCCATGGGCGCGGGGTCTGACGGGGTCAGCGGGGCAAGCAGCGCGGGCGTGTCGATCAGTGCCGCGCGGATCGCCTCGCCCAGGGGGGAGCGTGATTGCATCGGTTCTGCCCGCAGCGGCAGGGCCGCGAGCGCCCCGAGAAAGGCGGTCAGGGCGGCGGCGCGCGGGCTCATTTCCTGACGGGAAAGACGAAACAGCGGTCGCGCCGCATCATCAGCCAGAGCACGGTGCCCGCCTTCGGCAGAAACACGTTGGGCACGCTCGCCTTGAGCACCGAGCCGTCGTGATCCATGCGAAATTCCAGCAGGCTTTCGGAGCCCATGAAGCGCGCGCGCTCGACCACGCCGCGCGCGGGCGTGCCGTCGATCGGGGTGGGGTTCGGTCCGTGCCCGCTGCGGTCGAAGTCGATCCGCAGATGCTGCGGGCGGATGACGATTTCCACTTCCAGACCGTCCGGCGCACCGGGCACGAGAAACTGACCGAAGGGCGTCTCGGTCAGCGCGTTTTGCACCGTGCCGCGAATGACGTTGATCTCGGAAAAGAACGCCATCGCGCTGCGATCCACCGGCGCGTTGTAGACATTATACGGCGCGCCCTGCTGCACGATGCGCCCGTCGCGCATGAGCGCGATCTGATCGGCCATGCGCATGGCCTCATCGGGCTCGTGCGTGACCAGAAGAACGGCGGTGTCCTCCTCTCGCAGGATATCGAGGGTCTGGTCGCGGATGCCGTCGCGCAGGCGGTTGTCGAGGCCGGAAAACGGCTCGTCCATCAGCATGATGCGCGGGCGCGGGGCCAGTGCGCGCGCAAGCGCCACGCGCTGCTGCTCGCCGCCGGACAATTCATGCGGGAAGGCGTCGATATGGTGCGAAAGATGCACCCGCTCGAGCAATTCGCGCACCCTTGCGCGTTTCTCGGGCCGCGAGGTGCGCAGGCCGAAGGCCACGTTCTCGGCCACGCTGAGATGCGGGAACAGCGCGAAATCCTGAAACATGAGGCCGATCTGCCGCCGTTCGGGGGGGATGCGAAAGACGGTGTCGCAGATCAGCTTGCCATCGACATGGATCTCGCCGCTATCCTGCATCTCGACGCCCGCGATCATCCGAAGGGTCGTGGATTTGCCGCAACCCGAGGGCCCGAGCAGACAGGTCACCTGACCGGGCATGACCTTGAGCGAGACATCGTCCACCACTCGCCGGCCATCATAGCTGCGCTTGAGGTTCTTGATCTCTAACCGGGGGGGCGGGGTCTGCACCGGGGCCTCTTTCCTGATCCGAGCGATTTCGTCGGGTTTGCCCTCGATAGCAAGCCGCGTGCCGTCTTACAAGCGGATGGCTCAGGCGGCGGGCATGTCCATCATCGCGGTGAATTCCGCCTCTGCCGCCAGTTCGTCGCCGACCATGGCCCGGCCCGCGA
>PHEQ01000015.1:0-102448 GCA_002842985.1 Alphaproteobacteria bacterium HGW-Alphaproteobacteria-1 | reverse complement strand
GTTCATCGTCACGCATTTGATCCCGCGCGCGGATTGATAGCCGTCGATATCCACCACGCGATCCACCAGAAGGAACGGATAGCGGTGCGGGATGATCCGCTGGATGAGGTGGATATCGGCGGATTTCAACGGGTCGGTCATGGCGGCTCCTCTCGGCGTGACGTGGGCTTTGACCTAGCAAGCGGCGCGATGCGCGGCAAGCGCGCTACTGAGGGGCGGCGGGGGCGAGATTGTCCTCGCTCTCGGTGAGCGGGGGAGGAGCCACCGGCCCGGTGCCGATTCGCGCGTTGATCCTTGCAATGGCAAGATCGGTGATATCGGCCACCTCGGCGCGCAGGATGACACTGCGCACATCGAGCAGAACCGCCGCGTCAGCCTCTATCAGAACCTCCCCCAGAACCGGTTGCACCACGCGCATGAACTGGATGGGCGCGAGGTCGCGGCGACGCTCCAGATCACGCGAGAGCACCTCGCTCTCGCGGCGCAATTCCGTCACCTTCTCGTCGAAGGCGTTGGCCATGTCCCGAAACGCCTCCGGGGTCGTGGTGGCGCGCTTTTCGGTCAGGGCGCGCTCCTCGGCCTCGAGTTCGGCTGCAAGACGATCATTGCGTGCAATGAGACTGTCGCGTGCCTCTTCGATCTCGGCCTGAAGGCGGCGGCCATAGGCGCTTTCGTTCAGGAGCCGGTCGATGTCGATCACGAGCACGTCGCTCTGAACCACACCGAGTTGCTGCGCGCGCCCGCCTGTCCCGCCAAAGAGCGCAAGGACCGACAGCAGGATCACAACGGCGCGCATATCAGAAATTGGTGCGCGCCGAGAGGTTGAAGCTCTGCTCTACATCGCTCGATTCGGATTTCAGCACGTTGGAAAAGTCCATCCGGATTGGCCCGAAGGGCGAATCCCAGAACAACGACAGACCGATCACATGGCGCGGCTCGAACCCGGAAGAGGCCAGCGTGTTGCCGGGTGCCACAGAACCCTTGTTGTCGATCCCCCAGATCGAGCCGATGTCGTAGAAGGCGCCGCCGGTGATGCCGAATTCCGACGGCAGCCCAAGGGGAAATTCGGCCTCGAACTTCAGAGCGGCGAAGAAGTCGCCGCCGAGTTGCTCGGTGCTGCCGCCGGGGGTTATTTCGGCCGGACCCAGGCCGTTGCTTTCGAAACCGCGGATGACCGGATTGGAAAAGCGGTTGATGAAGCGGCTGTTCTGCCCGCTGTTGAAATGGATCGCCCCGCCGATGAACTCGTTGTCGCCGCCGAGACCGGCGAATTCCTGGCCGAAGGACAAAAGCACCCCGGCCTTGGGATTGAGCCCCTTGCGGCGGGTGTCGAAGGTGAATTCGTAGCCGACCGAGCTTGTCCACAAGGCCCCCTGATTGACCTCGCTCTGCAAGATCCCGGAGGTGCCGTTATAATCGGACATATCGTTGTAAGAGAGGTTGTAGAACACGCCAAAACGCGTGTTCTCGCCCGTCGGGAACGTCAGGCTCGGGCGGAATATGCCGGTCGCGGTATCGAACAGGCTGTTGTCGCTGTTGGTTTCCTGAAAGGCGAAATCCAGACCGAGGGCCACATTGCGCCCCAGGAAGGCCGGTTCGACGAAGCCGATATTGTAGTTGACGTTATCGGCGGTGCCGAAGATGTTGAACGTCAGTTGCTGCCCACGTCCGAGAAAGTTGCGCTCGGAAAAACCGAATTGAAGCCCGAGGCCGTTGTCGGTCGAGAAACTGGCCCCGACCGAGACCGATCCGGTCGTGGTTTCTTCCACATCGGCCTTGATGATGACCTGATCGGGGCGGGTTCCCTCGCGGGCATTCACGACAAAGACGCGCGGCCCGCGTTGCAACACGAATTCCACGTCCAATGTCAGATCGCGATCATTGCGGGTGATGCGCGGCTCGATCCGCAGGAAATCGACCCCGTTCTTGACGGCAAGCAACTCCATCCGCGTGATCGAATTTTCCACAAGCGTGGGCGAATAGACAACGCCGGGGCGGATCTTGAGCGTGTCATGATACACTTCGGCCTCGACGCCGGCGTATTCGCTGACCGTGGTGATCTGGCCAAAGCTGAATTGCTGGCCTTCCTGCACGGTGAAGGTAAGGAAATAGGCGTCGCGCTCGCGGGCAAGCTCGGCATTGACGCCGGTGACGCGGAAATCGACGAAGCCGCGCGAATTGTAGAAATCGGTCAGCACCTGACGGTCGAAATTCACCCGGTCCTCGACAAAGCTGTCGCGCTGGATGAAGGCGCGCAAAAGCCCGGTCTGCTTGCTCTGGAGCACCCGCCGAAGGCGGCGATCCGAGAATTCGCGGTTGCCGGAAAAGCCGATGCGCTCAATCTCGATTCCGCGCCCCTCGAAGATCTCGAAGACCAGATCGACACGATTGTCGCTGCGCCGGATAACCTTGGGGGTCACGCGCGCCGCTACCCGTCCGTTCTGGGAATAAGCCTCGGAAATCGTGGCCGCGTCACGCTCTGCGAGTGTCGGGCTGAACACCTGCCGCGACCGGCTCTGGATGAAGCCCGAAAGGTTCTCGTCCTTGATCTTGTTGTTGCCCTCGAACGCGATGCGGTTGATCGTCGGAAACTCGGTCACCTTGATGACAAGGCGATTGCCGCGCGGCTCGACCTCGACGGTTTCAAAAAGACCGGAGGCGAGTATGCGCTGCGAGGCATCGTTGAGTTGGCCCGCGCTCACGGTTTCGCCGCGCTCGATCCCGGCGAAGGACAGGATCGTGTCTCCCTCGATCCGTTGGTTGCCCTCGATGGACACCTCCGTGAAGCGGAAATCCTGCGCCTGCGCAGGTGCTGCGGCACCGAACAGGGCCACGGAAACCAAAAGCGCCATGATCGCAAAGAGGCGCGATGAAAAACACGCCCGGCAGCGCGCCGCATAAATTCCGTTCATAAGTCAAACCCAGTCAGACATCCCATTGACCGAAGTCACTACCCCGTCTGTCAGGGCTTGTCAAAATGCGAATGCGCGCGGCTCAGAGCGTGCTCAGATAGCCCGCCACGACGAGCGCGACAAACAGGGTCGCGGCAAAAAGCAGCAGATCGGCATTCAGCCGGAAAAGCACATGAACCCCGCGATAGCCGTCCTTGATCGTGCGCATCGACCCCTCCTTTCGGTCACATCTTGGCCATATCCTGAAATAGCGCCGGGGAATGGCGCTTTTTGGCAAGGTGTGTGGCAAGAATGTGGCGGTGGTTCAGCCGCGCGCAGCCATGAAAGCGGCAAGGCGCGCCAGCCCTTCCTCGATATCGGCAGTGCCGCGCGCATAGGAAAAGCGCAGCGTGCCCGCCCCGCGCGCCGGGTCGAAATCAAGCCCCGGTGTCACCGCCACGCCCGCCCTGTCCAGGATTTCGGCGGCAAGGGCGCGGCTGTCAGCGGTCAGGTGGCGCACATCGGCATAGACGTAGAATGCCCCGTCAGGCGGCGCGATGCGGTCGAATCCGGCCTTCGGCAAACCGTCGAGCATCAGCGCGCGATTGGCGCGGTAGACGGCCATGTTGCCTTCAAGCTCCTCGGTGCAGTCCATTGCGGCAAGGGCCGCGATCTGGCTGGCATGGGGCGGACAGATAAAGAGGTTCTGCGCCAGCCGCTCGATGGTGCGGACATGGTCCTCGGGCACCACCATCCAGCCGATGCGCCAGCCGGTCATGGAGAAATACTTGGAGAAGGAATTGATCACGTAACAGTCGTCGGTGATTTCAAGCGCGCTTGTCGCGCGGCCCTCATAGGTGATGCCGTGATAGATCTCGTCGCTGATGAAGGCCGCGCCCTCGGCCTGCGCGGCCCCGATGAGCGCGGCGAGGGCGCTTGGGTCGAGCATTGTGCCGCTCGGGTTGGCGGGGCTGGCCACCAGAAGCCCGGCCAGATCGCGGCCCGCCAGATCGTCGGGCGCGGGTTGCAGGCGGTTTTCCGCCGAGGTTTCGATATCCACCGCCACCAGATCGAGCGCGCGCAGAATCTGGCGATAGCTGGGATAGCCCGGCGCGCCGATGCCGACGCGCGCGCCCGCGTCAAAGAGCGCCGTGAAGGCAAGGATGAAGGCCCCCGAAGAGCCGGGTGTCACCACCACGCGCGCCGGGTCGAGATCGATGCCATGCCAGTCGCTGTAGTGCCTTGCGATGCGCGCGCGCAATTCCGGCAGGCCAAGCGCCACCGTATAGCCAAGTGCGTCCGCCTCCATCGCGCGGGCCAGCGCCGCGCGCGCGCCTGCGGGCGCAGGCGTGCCGGGCTGTCCCACCTCCATGTGGATGATGCGCCGCCCGGCGGCCTCGGCGCGGCGTGCGGCCTCCATGACATCCATGACGATGAACGGATCAACCTTGGATCGACGGGCCGGACGCATTACATTCCTCCTCATGGCGGGGGTTTGCCCCCGTTTCACTGGGAAAGGCGGCCAAGGTCAATGCTCAGCCTGCGCATATTCGCGGCCCTCATCGTTCTGAGCCTGACGGTCGCGGCCCCGGCCCGCGCCGTAACCCTGCTGCGTGATCCCGACATCGAGAACGCGATGCGCAATCTCGCGGCCCCCGTATTGCGCGCGGCGGGTCTCAGCCCCGAGCATGTGAGCATCCTCATCATCGACGCGCCGAGCCTCAATGCCTTTGTGGTCGATGCCGACCATATCTTTGTGCATTCCGGTCTCGTCCAGCGCATGGAGACCCCGGCGATGTTGCAGGCGGTGATCGCGCATGAGGCCGCGCATATCGCCAACGGCCACCTCATGCGCCGCCCGATCCATCTGCGCGATGCCCGCAACGCCGCGGTGCTTGGCACGATCCTGGCTGGAATAGCGGGCGCTGCGACCGGCAATGCCGCGCTTGGGGCCGGGGCGGCGGCGGGGGCGCAGGGGGCGGCGGTGCGGGGGTTCTTCGCCCATACCCGCGCCGAGGAAAACGCGGCTGACGAAAGCGGGATGCGCTTCTTGTTGCGCGCAGGTATCGACCCGCGCGGCGCGGTTCAGGTAATGGACCTTTTCGCCGGTCAGGAATCGCTCTCGCTCACGCGGCAGGACGCCTATGCGCAGACGCATCCGCTGTCGCGTGACCGGGTGCGGCGCATCCGGGCGCTGGCAGAGGCGCAGGCCTGGCGCGCCGAACCGGATCGCGAGGCGGATTACTGGTTCGCGCGTGCCAAGGGCAAGCTTTCGGCGTTTCAGCGCGATCCGAAATGGACGCTTTCCCGCGCCGGAGAATCGGGCTTCGAGGATGTCAAGCTGATGCGGCAGGCGGTGGCGTATCACCGGCAGGCCGATCTCGGGCGCGCGCTTGCGGCGATGGATGCGGCCATTGCCCTGCGACCGAACGACGCCCATTACCACGAATTGCGTGGCCAGATCCTGATCGAGAGCCGCCAGATCAAACCCGCCGTGTCCGCCTATGCCCGCGCCAGCAACCTCGACCCGCGCAATGCACTCATTCTCGGGGCCTATGGGCGCGCGCTGCTGGCTGACGGTCAGGTGCGCGAGGCCGCGAAGGTTCTGGAAAGCGCGCGCGCCCGCGACGGACGGGATTCCCGCGTGCTGCGCGATCTGGCGCAGGCCGAGGCGCAGCTTGGCAATAACGGCATGGCCTCTGTCCTCACGGCCGAGCGTTATGCCATGGCCGGTCGCCTTGGGGATGCGAAAATCCATGCCGACCGCGCCTCGGGCCTTCTGCCGCAGGGTTCTCCCGGCTGGCGTCGCGCGCAGGATGTGCTACACGCGGCTGAGACCGCAGAGAAAGGGAGAAAGAGATAGTGACCATGCGCCTTAGCCTTACCGCCGCCTTTGTCGCCCTGGGCACCGCGCTGCCCGTGCAGGCGCTTGATCTGGGAAACCTTGCCGACACCGAGCGAGACGCGCTGCGCGCGGAGATCCGCGCCTACCTGCTTGAAAACCCCGAGGTGATCATGGAGGCCGTCGCCGTGCTCGAAGAGCGGCAGGCCGCCGGTGAGGCCGCCGCCGACGTGGAACTTGTGCGCGCGAATGCCGATGCGCTCTTCCATGCGCCGGGCGACTGGGTGGGCGGCAATCCCGAGGGCGATATCACGCTGGTCGAATTCATGGATTACCGGTGCAGCTTTTGCCGTCGCGCCCATGGCGAGGTGGCGGGGCTTCTGGCGGCGGATGGCAATATCCGGTTCGTCCTCAAGGAATTTCCGATCCTCGGCGAAGAGTCCGTCGCGGCCTCGCGTTTTGCCATCGCCACGAAACGGGTGGCGGGCGACGAGGCCTACAAGTCGGTGCATGACGCGCTCATGAGCTATACCGGCGCGATGAACGCGGCCGGCTTTACCCGGCTGGCCGATGCGCTTGGCCTCGACGCCAACGCGATTGTCGCCGAGATGGAAGCCGACGCCGTGACAGAGATCATCGCCGCCAATCACGCCCTGGCCCAAAGGCTGCGGGTCAACGGAACGCCCGCCTTCGTCATGGATGAGCATATGCTGCGCGGTTACATGCCGCAGGACCAGATGCAGGCGATTGCCGACGAGATTCGCACCAACTGAGCCGCGCCGCGCTCAGAGCCTGCGGATCTTGAGCCGGGTCAGGCGGTTGTCCTTGCGCGATATCACCTGAAACCGGAAGCCGTGGAAGATGAACACCTGATCCACCGCCGGGATCATCTGCGCCTCGTGGATCACGAGGCCCGCAACGGTGTTGGCCGCCTCGTCGGGCAGCGACCAGTCCAGCGCGCGGTTGAGATCGCGGATCGTCATGGCCCCGTCGATAAGGTAATCGCCCTCGGGCGTGCGGCGCACCATGTGATCGGCCACGGCATCAAATTCGTCGACGATCTCGCCCACGATCTCTTCCAGGATATCCTCCAGCGTGATGAGGCCCTGAAGCGCGCCGTATTCGTCCACCACCAGCGCGAAATGGCTGCGCATCCGCAGAAATTGCCGCATCTGATCGTCGAGCGTAGTGGTCTCGGGCACGAAATAGGGCTCGCGCGCGATGCTGCGGATGTCGAATTCGGCCAGCGCCGCCGCGCCCTTGCCGCTCTCGCTCACCAGCTTGTGCATGGCGCGCAACAAGTCCTTGGCATGAACCACGCCGATGATGTTGTCGGGGTCGTCCTGATAGAGCGGCAGACGGGTGTGATTGCTCTTGAGGCATTGGTCGAGGATCGCCTGCGGATCGTCGCCCGCGTCGATCATCTCGATGCGCGAGCGGTGGAGCATGATCTCCTCGACGGCGCGTTCGCCCAGATCGAGCGCGCCGAGAATGCGGTCACGGTCCTCCTTTTCCACGACGCCTTCGGATTGGCCGAGATAGAGCGCACCCGCGATCTCCTCGCGCACGGCAAGGATATGGCTGTCGGGATCGGCCTGCACGCCGAACCCGCGCAGGATGAGGCGCACGAACCAGCGCACGGCGCTCACCATGGGATCGAAGATGCGGATCACCCAGACGATGATCGGCGCGGTGCGCGCCGCGGCCGTCTCGGCATTGGTGATGGCATAGGTCTTGGGCAACACCTCGGCGAAGATCAGCACCAGAAGCGTCATCACCAGCGTGGCAAGCGCCACGCCGCTCTCGCCGAAGAGCCGGGTGAACAGCGCCGTGGCCAGCGAGGCGGCAAGGATATTGACCAGATTGTTGCCCAGCAGAACCGAGCCGATCAGCCGCTCGTTGTCCTCGGTGATGGTGAGCGCGGTGCCCGCGCCCTTCGATCCCTTCTCGGCCTGCGCGCGCAGCTTGCCGCGCGAGGCTGCCGTCAGCGCCGTCTCGCTGCCCGAGAAGAACCCCGACAGCACCAGAAGTCCGAGGATCGCCCCCACGGTGATCCAGAAGGTGAGGTCAAGCGCCGCGCCGGTCGCATCCATCCGTTGAAATCCCTTGTTTCATGGGGTGGTTATGATGTGTCCGGCGCGTGTGTTCAAGGCTTTGACGCGTCGGTTCGCGGGACGCGGGCAAGCGGGTGATGCTCTTCCACCAGCGCGCGCAGGCGGGCGTCGAGCACATGGGTGTAGATCTCGGTGGTCGCGATATCGGCATGGCCCAGTAATGTCTGGATCACCCGCAGATCGGCCCCGTTGGCCAGCAGATGCGTGGCGAAGGCGTGACGCAGCCGGTGGGGTGTGACCTGCGCGGGATCGACCCCGGCGGCGATGGCGATTTCCTTGATCAGCCCGTAAAAGCGATGGCGCGTCAGGTGCCCCGTCTTGCCGCCAGACGGGAAGAGATGCGGCGATGCCGCGCGCGTCTTGTCGGCATCGCGCGCGCGCAGCCAGTCATCGAGCGCGGCGCGCGCGGGCGGCGATAGCGGCACCAGCCGTTCCTTGCCGCCCTTGCCGCGCACAAGCAGCATCTCGGGGCGGCCGCGCGCCGCCGCGACCGGCAGTTCCACCAACTCGCTCACCCGCATTCCGGTGGCATAAAGGAGGCTGACAAGGGCTGCGTTGCGCGCCCGCTCTGCCGCGCCGCGCCCGACCGACGGCGCGCTGACCAGAAGCCGCTCGACCTCGGCCACGCTCAGCGTGCCGGGCAGGTGACGCATGCGCCCCGGCCCCTTGAGACGGATCGCAGGGTGATCGGCGCGCCAGCCCTCCTCGACGGCAAATCGGTAGAACTGTCGGACCGATGACAGCCGCCGCGCCCGTGTCGATTTTGCCAGCCCCTCGGCATCGCAGGCGATCAGGTAGCTTTGCACATCCTCTTGCGTGGCGGTCAGCAACGCGCCGCCCCGCCGCGAGAGCCAGCCCGCGTAATCCTTGAGGTCGCGGCCATAGGCCAGAAGCGTGTTGCGTGCGGCCCCAAGCTCGGCGGCCTGTGCCTCGAGGAAGGTGGCGATGCGGGTCTCGTCGGTCATCTGGCCGGGCCAAGGAGCAGCAGTTGAAGCGCGGCGCGGCGGGCGCTGTCCTCCAGCCCCACGGCGCGCAGCGTGGACAGTGCCGCGCGCGTGGCCGAAGGCGCGGCGCGGGCGGAGGCGGCGTCAAGCTGCGTGGCGGCGGCCAGGATCGCCTCACCCAGCCGTCCACCGTCGATCAGGGTGCGGTGTTCAGGGGCGGGGGCGGCGCTGGTGAACGCATCCACAATGGCGCTTTCCAGCGGGGTCACGGCGTCGTCTGCCTGCGGCGTTCCGCGGGCCAGCCCGGCCAACAGCCTCTGGCGTGGTGTCGAGGGGGGCAGGATTTCGCTCGCGCGCTCATAGAGAGACGACAGCGCCACGATTTCGGACGCGAGTGGGCGTGTGGCCGTGTCAAGGGGCGCGCCGAGCAGGCGCTCGGCGAAGATGTCGGCCAGCACGGTTTGCAGCCGCAACTCCTGCGCGGCGGCCCATGCCTCGGGCAGGGTGCGGGCCAGCGCCTCGGCATTGCCTGCGGCCAGCGCCGCATCGAGCGCCTGCATGGCGGCGACCCGCTCCCACACGCCGCCCGAGGCGGCGCGTTTGCGCGCGGTGTAAAGCCCGAAAAGCCGAACCCCGGCGACGGCCCCGGTTTCGGCCAGCCGTTCGGCGGCCTCGATCTCGGCCTTCCATCCCGCCGTGCCGCGCAGATCGGCCATGGCGAAGGCGCGCGGCAGATCGCGCGTGCCAAGCGGCGCGCCGATGGCCTCGAAAAGGCGGAAGCGCAGCGGCGTCATCGGGTTGGGCGGCTCTGGCGGATCAATCTCGTCGATCAGTTCCGGCTCGAGGTAAAGCGCCAGCAGGGTCACATCGGCTTCACCAAGCGTGCCCGTCACCTCGGCCCCGTGAAGGATCAGGGCCGCCGTCTCCCAATCGCCTGCGCGCGCAAGGCAGTAGGCCCGCGCACCCGAGTCGCGGCTCAGATGAGGGGTGCGGGCGAGCGCTTTGCAGGCCATATCCTCGCTGCCTTCCAGCAGCGCGAGATCGAGCCAGGCGTCAAAAAGCGCGGGCGTGTCGCCCCCTGCGCGCTCGACCAGCGCCAGCGCGGGCTCCACCGCCCCGAACCGGCGCAGCGCGGCAAGGCGCGCGTTGAGAAAGCGCGCTTCGGCTCCGGTGTCGGGGGGCGGGTTCGCCTCGGCCAGCAACAGCGTATAATAAAGCGCCTGAAGCGCTGGCAAAGGGCGGTCCGGCAACCGATCCAGATAACGGGTCAGGGCCGCTGTTGTGCTGTTTTCCCAGAGAGTTGTCGGCAGGCCGGTGACTGTGGCCGGCAAGAGGCCAACGGCATCGGCGCGCGGTGCATCGAGGGCCGTGACGGAGATATCAGGAACCTCCGCACCTTCGGAAACAGGCGGCCCTTGCGGGGTCACGGTCACCGTCGGGGTTTCTGTCAGCCAGTCGATGGCCGAGAGCGGGGCTTGCGCCATGGCCATGCCGCCCCAGAGCACAGCGGCCAGCGCGCTGCTACTTTGCCTCAAGGGTGACATCTTGTCGGATCTCGGTTTGGGATGGCGCGAAGTCCGCCCCGAAAAAGGGGCCGATATAGGCATAGGCCGTGAGTGCGATCACAGCCAGAACCGTGAGGTAAATCAGCCATTTGATGAGCCGAAACATGAGGTGTCCTGCCTGTTTGCCCTGTGCTTTTCGCTCACATATAACTGGCATTTCCGACAATATCACGCCATTGAGGAAAAAACTTCGCAAACAGGCAGGGGAGCGCCGAGCGTGGCGGCTTGCACGGGCTGGAAACTAAAGAAATCCGTGGTCCTCGTCGGCATGATGGGCGCGGGCAAGACAGCGGTGGGCAAGGCGCTCGCGTCCCGGCTGGGTGTGCCGTTCATCGATTCCGATGCCGAGATCGAAAAGGCCGCCAACATGACGATTGCCGAGATATTTCAACGCGATGGCGAGGAATTCTTTCGCCGCCGCGAGACCGAGGTGATCGACCGTTTGCTCGATGCGAATTGCGGAATCCTGTCCACGGGGGGCGGTGCGTTTCTGGCCGAGCGCAACCGTCGGCTGATGTCGGAAAAGGGCGTATCGGTCTGGCTCGACGCCGATCTGAATTTGCTCTGGTCGCGCGTAAAGGGCAAAAATACCAGACCCTTGCTGCGCACTTCTCAACCAAGGGAAACGCTGCGCGAGATTTACGAAGCGCGGGTGCCGATCTATGCGCAGGCCGATCTGCGCGTCAAGGCGCAACCCGATTACACCATCGAGGCGATGGCGGCGCAGGTGGCCGAGGCGCTGGCCACGCGCCCCGATATTCTGGAGAAGGTGACATGATCGAAACGGTGCATGTGGGGCTGGGCGAACGGGCCTATGACGTGGTGATCGGGCCGGGCCTTCTGGAGCAGGCGGGTGCGCGTATCGCGCCGTTTCTCCGACGCCCCCGCGTGGCGGTGGTCAGTGATGAGACCGTGGCGAAGCTGCACTTAGCTTCGTTCCGTAATGGACTGGCACATAAGGATATATCCTGCTCATGCCTGACCTTGCCGCCGGGCGAGGCGACGAAATCATGGCCGCATCTGGAACGGGTCGTGGAGTGGCTTCTGGAGGAGAAGATCGAGCGCGGCGATATGGTCGTGGCGCTTGGCGGCGGGGTGATCGGCGATCTTGTGGGTTTTGCCGCCGCGATCCTGCGGCGGGGGGTGCGGTTCGTGCAGGTGCCGACAAGCCTTCTGGCGCAGGTGGACAGTTCCGTGGGCGGCAAGACCGGGATCAATGCGCCACAGGGCAAGAACCTGATCGGGGCGTTTCATCAGCCTTCGCTCGTTCTGGCCGATACCGAGGTGTTGGGGACGCTGAACGAGCGGGACTATCTGGCGGGTTACGGCGAGGTGGTGAAATACGGACTTTTGGGCGACCGTCAATTTTTTCAATGGCTTGAAAGCAATGGTTCACGCGCCGCTACGGGCGATATGGCGGCGCGCATCCATCTTGTGAAACGGTCGGTCGAGATGAAGGCCGAGATCGTCGTGCGCGACGAGACCGAGCAGGGCGACCGCGCGCTTCTCAACCTCGGCCATACATTCTGTCATGCGCTGGAGGCCGCCACGCACTATGACGGGGCGCGGCTCTTGCATGGCGAGGGGGTGGCGGTCGGGTGTGCGCTGGCGTTTTCGCTCTCGGCGTGGCTGGGGCTGTGTTCTCAGGAGGAGCCGAGCCGGGTGCGCGCCCATCTGCGCGACATGAACATGAAGGTTGATCTATCTGATATTGAAGGAGAGTTGCCGGATAGTGATCATCTGATCCGCCTTATGGGTCAGGACAAGAAGGTGGTGGATGGGACGCTGCGATTCGTGCTGGCGCGGGGGATCGGCGAGGCTTTCGTCACCTCGGACGTGCCCATCGAGGCGGTGCGAGAGGTGCTGGAGGCGGCGCGGTAAACGGCGGGTCCGAAGTCTTGAAAAGACTTCGGATCACTCGGCGCGCTTCACAAGCGCGTGCCGCTTCTTGCCCGCCGAAAGCTTGATCGGTGTGGCGAGTGCTGCGGCGTCGAGGACAAGCCCCGCATCGGTGAGCGGGGCATCATCGAGGCGCGCGCCGTTCTCGGCGATCAGGCGCCTGGCTTCCTTGCCGGATTTGGCCAGCCCCGCGCGCACGATGAGTTGCACGATGGACAGGCCGGCCGCGAGCTCGTCGGGTGTGATCTCTACGGTGGGGAGGTCATCGCCCACGCCGCCATGTTCGAACACCTCGCGTGCGGTGGCCTCGGCCGCCGCTGCCGCCTCGGCCCCGTGCAGGAGGGTTGTGACCTCGTTGGCGAGAATGATCTTGGCGGCGTTGATGTCGGAGCCTGCCAAAGCGCCAAGGCGCTCGCAGTCCTCGATCGGCAATTCGGTGTAGAGTTTGAGGAAGCGCCCGGTGTCGGCGTCGGTGGTGTTGCGCCAGAACTGCCAGAATTCGTAAGGCGACAGCATGTCCGCCGAAAGCCAGACAGCGCCGCCTGCCGATTTGCCCATCTTTCGCCCGTCCGATGTGGTCAGCAAGGGCGAGGTCAGCCCGTAAACCTCGGCGTCGAGCACGCGGCGCGTCAGGTCGATGCCGTTGATGATATTGCCCCATTGATCCGAGCCGCCCATCTGCAGGACGCAGCCATGACGGCGGTTCAGTTCGAGAAAATCATAGGCTTGCAGGATCATGTAGTTGAATTCGAGGAACGACAGCGATTGCTCGCGGTCGAGGCGCGACTTGACCGATTCAAAGGACAGCATCCGGTTGACCGAGAAATGCCGGCCGATATCGCGCAGGAAATCGAGGTAGTTGAGCCCGTCGAGCCATTCGGCGTTGTTGAGCATCATCGCCTCTTGCGGTCCGTCGCCATAGGCGAGGTAGCGGGCAAAGACGCGGTTCATTCCGGCGATATTATCGTCGATTTGCGCGGGCGAGAGCAGCGGGCGTTCATCCGATCGGAACGAGGGATCGCCCACCTTGGTGGTGCCGCCGCCCATCAGGGTGATCGGGCGATGCCCGGTCTTTTGCAGCCACCGCAGCATCATGATGTTGAGCAGATGCCCGACATGCAAAGATTTTGCCGTGGCGTCGTAGCCGATATAGGCCGTCACCATGCCCGTGCGCAGCGCCGTGTCGAGACCTTCGAGATCGGTGCAATCGGCAAGATAGCCGCGCGCCTGCATGATATGCAGGAAATCCGATTTCGGTCGATAGGTCATGGTGCTTGTCCTGTCTGCGATTGCGCGGCATGTATAGGCAGTCGTGGGGCGAAGGAAAAGGCCATGTTGAAGGTGGGCAGGCTCTGGGCGCTTGGGGCCATGTCGGGCACGTCCCTGGACGGGGTGGACGCGGCCATGATCGAGACCGATGGTCATGAGATATTCGACTTTGGTCCGACTGCCTATCGCGCCTACGCGCCCGAGGAGGCGGAGATCTTGCATGCCGCGCGCGGGCATTGGCCCGGCGCGCCCGAGGTGGCCCGCGCGGCGGCGGTGGTGGAGGCCGCGCATATCGAGGTGCTGCGCGGTATGACGGGCGCGGCGTTGGTGGGGTTTCACGGCCAGACGCTGGCGCATGAGCCGCAGGGGCGCGGCACGCACCAGGCCGGGGATGGCGCACGGCTGGCGGCGGCGCTTGACCTGCCGGTGGTCTGGGATTTCCGCAGCGCCGATGTGCGGTTGGGGGGCGAGGGCGCGCCCTTGGCGCCGTTTTACCATTTCGCCTGTGCGCGGTGGATCGGGGCCACACGACCGCTTGCCTTTCTCAATCTGGGCGGCGTCGGCAACCTGACATGGGTTGATCCGCGCCGCGCACGGCCCGAGGATGAGGGCGCGCTGCTTGCCTTCGACACGGGGCCGGCCAATGCGCCGATCAACGATCTGATGCGCGCGCGGCGCGGCGAGAGGTATGACCGCGACGGCGCGCTGGCGCGACGGGGCCGGGTGGCGCAGGGTGCGCTGGAGCTGTTTCTGGACGAGCCGTATTTTGCGCGAATGCCGCCCAAATCGCTTGACCGCGATGCGTTTGCCGAGATGATCGCGCTGGTGGGGGAATTGAGCGATGCGGATGCGGCGGCGACGCTGACGGCGATGGCGGCCTCGGCGGTGATGCGCGGCATGGAGCACTGTCCAGAGCCGCCCGAGCGGGTGCTGGTCTGCGGCGGCGGGCGCAGGAACCCGGTGATGATGGCGATGCTGGGCGCGGCGCTCGATTGCCCGGTGGCACCGGTAGAGGATGTGGGGCTTGATGGCGACATGCTCGAGGCGCAGGCCTTCGCCCATCTCGCGGTGCGGGTGGCGCGGGGACTGCCGACCTCCTGTCCCGGCACGACAGGGGTGCGCGCGGCGGTGTCGGGTGGGATCATCAGCCGGACGGAGGGCGCGCGCCATGGCGATCGAGCTTGACGACGGGCCGGGGGAGGGGTTGCAACTCGGGTTGATCGTTCTGAGCACCGATACCGGGCTGGAACGGGAGGCGCGGACGGTCCTTGCCGGACGCCCGGCCCATGTGCTGCACACGCGCATTCCGGCGCGCGGTCACGTCACGCCCGAGGATCTGGGCCGGATGGTGCCTGACTTTGGCGCGCACGGCGGCGCTGCTGCCACCGGGGCTGCGCGCGGTGGGTTATGGCGGCACCTCGGGGGCGACGGTGATCGGGCCCGCCGAGATGGTGGCCCGCGTGGCCGCAGCGCAGTCCCAAGGCGGCCATGCTGGCGGCGATCGCGGAGATCGGGCGCGAGGCGGGTGTCGAGGCGGTCTTTGCCAGTTGCACCAATCTGCGCAGCATGGCTATCATCGACGCGGGCGAGACGATGCTGGGGCGTCCGGTGATCAGTTCCAACCAGGCATTGTTCTGGCGCATGCTGCGGCTGGCGGGGGCGGGCGCGCGGGCGGCAGGCTTGGGGGCCGGGGCGGCTCTTTGCCATTCCATAACAACAAGAAAAGGACCGGGACGAGATGAATGGCGAGAACTGGAGGCCCGCGACCATCGCGGCGCAGGCGGCAGGGGCGACAGAGACCGCCACGGGCGGTGTGGTGCCGGGGATCAGCCTGGCCACGACCTATCTGCGCGGCGAGGATTACGCGCTGATGCGCCCCGAGAACGTCTACGGCCGCGACCACAACGCCACCGTCCGACAGGCCGAAGAGGTGATCCGCCAGCTTGAGGGCGCGGCGGCAAGCCTGCTCTTTCCCTCGGGCATGGCGGCGGTGGCGTCGGTGTTCCGGGCGCTGCCATCGGGGGCTCGGGTGGTGATTCAGACCGGCATCTACTGGGGCACGCTGAAATGGGTGCGCGACTATTGCGTGCGCCGCGCGATCATACTGGACGAGATCGACGCCGCGGACCCCGGGGCACTGGCCGAGGCGTGCCGGTCCTCGGCGGACATGGTCTGGATCGAGACCCCGTCGAACCCCTGGCTGCGGACCGTGGATATCGCGGCGGCGGCGGGCATGGCGCACAAGGCGGGTGCGGTGCTGGTGGTGGATGGCACGGCGGCGACGCCGGTGCTCACGCGCGCGCTTGATCTGGGGGCCGATATCTCGATGCATTCGGCCACCAAGGCGCTCAACGGTCATTCGGATGTGCTGGCTGGTGCGCTGTCGTGCCGCGAGCCGTCGCTGCCGATGTGGACCGAGATCGCCACCGACCGGCATGACGCGGGCGCCGTCGTCGGACCATTCGAGGCGTGGTTGTTGATGCGGGGGATGCGGACCTTGCCCTTGCGGGTGGAGCGGATGTGCCAGAGCGCGCTGGCGCTGGCGGTGTGGCTCGAGGCGCATGACAGGGTGGAGGCGGTTCTTTATCCCGGCCTCGCGGGTCATGCCGGGCATGACGTGGCCGCGCGGCAAATGTCCGGCGGCTTTGGTTATCTGATGTCCTTTCTGGTCAAAGGCGACCGGGCACGCGCACTTGAGGTGGTGGGACGGTTGCGGCTGTTTCATCGGGCCACGTCGCTGGGCGGGGTCGAGAGCCTGGTCGAGCATCGCCACACCATCGAGCCGCATACCGGCATCCCGGAAAACCTGATACGGCTGTCGGTGGGGATCGAGGATGTGGCCGACCTGCGCGATGATCTGGCACAGGCGCTGGCGGGATAGGAGGAGATACCGCGCCCGGTGGCGGGGGCGCGCGGGGGTAGCGAGGGGATGGGCAGCTCCCTCCCGACGCATCAGTGTTGCCGTCGAAATCCGGTATTTCCCCGACTTCCATTAACTTTGAATTCACGATTTCGCGTTCATGCTGTCTTCATGCAAAACCGCAACTCACCCCTGTCTCCCGAGGTCTGGTTGCGGGATCTCTTTACCTCCAGGGCGGTTCAGCAGGGCGGTGTGATCCGGCGAAAGGCACGCGATATCGAGCGGTTCGTCGGCATGGCGCGGTTCATGGCCGAGATCCGTCGGCGTGGCTATCAGGTGGCGGAGAACTCGGGGCAGATCGTGATCTTCTGCAACCGCGCGCCGGTGCGGTGGCTCACGCCGGGGGCGGCGCCGATTTCGTCAAAAGAAATCGGTCCGAAATCTTTTCAAGATTTCGGGGCCCTGCGCGCGCAGATCGGAAAGGGCCGCAGCGGTGATCCTCAGTAATCGCGTTCGAAGAAGATGCCGATGCCGCTGTCGCCATCGTTGGAGGCGCCGCCCTTTACGGTAAGCGAGCCGGTGAGGTCAAGGTTGAGGTTGATGCGCTGCTTGCCCGCGCTGTCGGCGGTCACCTCGGTATAGACCTTCTCGGAGATATAGGCCCCGGCGCTCACTTGCGTGTCGCCATCGGCGGTCTGGCTCACGTCGAGATCGGCCAGCCCCAGCCCGCCGCGCAGCCGTCCGACCAGATCGCCGCCGCCCCCCGAAAGCGTGGCCACCGCCGAGGCCAGCTGCGCCGCCTGCAACGGCGAGATATCGTCAAGCCCGCGTCCGAAGATGAGCCGCGCAACGATTTCTTCCTGCGGCAGGTCCGGATTTGAGGCGAAGGTGACTTCGGGGGCGCTGGCCAGCCCCTCGATGATCACCTGCACTTCGGTGCTGTCGATCTCGGTCTCGGCCACGAAGCGCAGCCACGGATCGAGCGAGCCTTGCATGGTCACGCGTCCCTCGGTCAGCGTGAGGCGTTTACCGAGAATGTCGAGGCGACCGCGGCGCAGTTCGAAAAAGCCCGCAGGCGAGACATCGTCCGAGGTGCCACCGACGCGCAGCCGTCCGCCAAGCTCGGCGTCAAGGCCGCGCCCGCGCACGAAGATGCGCGCCGGCGCGTTGATGGTGAGCGCGAGCGGGTAGGGGCGGGCGCGTGAGGCGCTGGCGGTTGTGTCCTTGATCAGGCCCGCGCGTTCGCGCGTGAGCCGGGAGGCGGCGCTTTCGTTGACATGGCGCAGGTCAGGAAGCGAGACCGAGGCGGGCCCAAGCCCAGAGGGGATGCGGATATTGGTTTCCTCCAGCGTGATCTCGCCACCGATGCGCGCACCGCCGGTCAAAGGGCCGTTGAGCGTCACCGCGCCATTGGCCGTGGTGGTGTAGATCAGCCGGTCGCTGAGCACCGTGCCGAGGAGTGCCACGGTCAGATCCCCCGCGTAATCTGGGACGAGCGAGACCGGGCCGGTGATGCGCACCGTGCCGCCGTCGCGCAGGCGGGCCGTGACATCGGTGATGGCGCGCGATTGGCCGAGCGTTGCGCTGCCGCTCAGGTCGTCGATGGCCAGCCCAGCATCGGGGAGCGAGACCTGCGTGCCCGAGGTTCGCACCGTCCCCGAGAGCGCAGCCAGGGCGGGCGCGCCCTGTGCGCGGAGGTCGAACTCGGCGTTGCCCGAAAGGACGTTGGGCTGGATGAACCGGTTGATGAGGGCAAGCGGCAGGCGGCCCGAGGTGGCAAGGTCGAGCCGTGCGCCATGGTCGAGCACATCGCCCGACACGCGCGCGGTGGTCCCGCCCGGCCCGGTGGCGTCGAGCGCGAGGGTCACGCGGCGCGCCTCGGGACCCGCGAGCGTGGCGGTGCCGCGCGCGGCGAGGGCGCCGGGAAACTCGGGCAGGAAAAGGCCGAGATCGGCAAGGCGCGCATCGAGTGTCACCGGCCCGCCCGCACCATCGCCGCGCGCATCGAGCGTCAGTTGCGGCGTGGCGAGGCGGATCTCGGTGATCTCGATGCGCTCGGGCGTGCGGCCCGCATCGGCGCTCAGGTCAAGCTGACCGGCGATGAGGCGGTCGAGATCGGGAATGCCGGTGGCAAGGTCGCGCCCGGCAAGGGTGGTTTTCACACGCAGGCTCTCGCCGTCGCCGGAGCCTTCGGCCTGCACATCAAGACTGCCGCGCAGACGCTGCCCCGAGAGCGCGTTGAAGCGGGCAAGATCGGCCACGCGCGCGGTCAGCGTGCCGTTGGCGGCGGGTGTCTCGGGGTTGATGGTGCCGGTGGCGGCAAGGGTCGCGCCCATGGCCTCGGCCTCAAGGGCCGTCAGGGTAATCGTGCCGTCGGCGTCGCGCGCGACGGTGCCCCTGGCGCTGCCCGCGCCCGAAAGGCGCGCATCGAGCGGGGCAAGGTCCGCAAGGGCCGCATCGAATGTCACCTCGCCGGTCTGCGCCGCGATGTCGCCCGCGCCGGAGGCGGTCAAGCTTACCTTGTCATAGGCCAGCCTCAGCGCGCGCAGCGTGGTCGTGGTGCCGTCATGGGCGGCGTCGAGCGAGAGCGTCCCGGCGCTGGCGATGAGCGGGTCAAGCTGGGCTATCCCGAGAGCGAGGCCGGTGCTTCGGGCGTCAAGGACGATCTCGCCGGTCTGGGTCTCGATCACGCCGCGCCCGGAAAGCGTGGCGTCGATCCGGCCCTCGAGCGGCTGGCCGGTCAGCGCGGCAAAGCGCGACAGATCGGCCACCTCTGCCGTGAGGCGGCCCGCGACGGGCAGGCCGGGCGCCTCGGGCGACAGCGTCCCGGTCAGATCGAGCGCGGCCCCCATGGCCGTAACCTTGAGGCCCGAAAGCGTCACATCGCCCCCTGCCTGCCAGCCCACATCCCCCGCCACGCGCGCAGGCCCGTCAAGCCGACGGTCTGCAAGGCCGAGATCGCGCAGCGCGGCGCTGATGCTGAGTGCGCCGCTCTGGCCCGAAAGGCGGCCCTCGGCAGTGCCGGTGAACTCGGCGTTTTCGATGTGCAACCGGTCGAGCGTGGTGCCGGTGGTGTCGCGGCGTGCCGTAAGCGAAAGCGTGCCGGGGGGCGCGATGAGCGGGTCAAGCTGCGGGACGCCAAGCGCAAGGCGGTCCGTCTCGGCGGTGATCGTGAGGTCGAAATCGCCGCCCAGAAGCGAGCCGGAGCCGACAATTGCCGCGCTGGCGCGGCCTTCGAGCGGCTGGCCCGAGAGCGGGGCAAAGCGCGCGAGGTCCTCGGCGCTGAGGGCCACACGGCCCCTGACCGGGAAACCCTTGGACAGGGCGGCAAATTCGGCGGAGCCGGACAGCGTGGCGTCGCCCGCGTTGGCGCGGAAGGCGCGCAGCACGAGCGGGCCATCCTCGCGCCAGTCGAGTGTGGCATGGCCGGTGACAGC
Organism: Alphaproteobacteria bacterium HGW-Alphaproteobacteria-1; assembly: GCA_002842985.1. GTDB lineage: Bacteria > Pseudomonadota > Alphaproteobacteria > Rhodobacterales > Rhodobacteraceae > Roseovarius. The sequence continues at coordinate 82,627 of PHEQ01000015.1, read as the reverse complement.
GGAACCGGTTGCCTGTGCCAAGGCCGGGTCGGTCGGGGCAAGGCCGAGAAGGGAAATTTCCGTCAGCGCGGTGACGCCGCGCGGGGGCGTGCGCGTGAGCGCGCCTCGCGCGCGCAAGGTGGCGGTCTCAAGGCGCAGATCGGGCTGCGCGAGGCCCGAAATCATCGCCTCGGCGCGCCAACGGTCGCCGCGCGCGGCGTCATAGCTTGCGGTGATGGTCGCGCGGGTGATCTCTGTGGGCGGGTCGGTCACAGGCAGGCGCACAGGCGCTTCGCCATTGCCGATTTCGCCTGCGAGGTCGAACCGTTCCGGCCAGTTCGCCGCGTCGAGGGTGACGCTGCCCTCAAGCTCGAATTGCGCCGCCGAGAGCGACAGGCGCTCGATTTCCGTGCGGCCCGTGGCGGAGCGGCTGCCGGTGAGCACCAGCGCGCTCTGCGGCCCGAAAAAGGGGCGGAACTCTGCGGGCAGAAGCGGGGTGAGATCGCCGTCAAGCGTGGCGGAAAAGCGCGAATCGGCCTCTGCGGGCGCGGTCACGGCGACACGGCCGGTCAGGCGGTCGGTGCCATCCGTGGCCAGACGGATATCGGCGGCGTAGTCGTCGAGCGGGGCGGTGCCGGAAATGCTCAGCGAGAGTGCGGGCGCGCCGGGCAGGTTGAGGAGCGTGGCGGCGATCCCACCCGGAGCCTCGTCCACCGCCAGATCGAGAGCGAGCACACGGCTTGCATTGGCAAAGCCCGCGTCAAGCGTGACCGCGCCGCGCCCGTCAAGGCGGCGGGCCTCCAGCGTGGCACTGCCTTCGCCCGAGCCGAGCGCGAGCGCGCCCGTGACCGAGAGGCGGATTTCCTCGCCCAGAAGGGGCGCGCCGAGGATCACGGTCTCGGCGGTCAACTCGCCGATATTGATCGAGACGGGGAGTTCGGGCAGCGAGAAAGGCCGTGCCTCGGCGATCTCGGGCGTGATCTCTGGACCCGGCAGCGGGGCGCGCGCGATCTCGATTTCCTCCGCCGTGAGGCGGTTGACCTCGACGCGGCCCCGCAGGAGCGCCGCGCGCGACCAGTCGAGGGTGACGCCGGAAAGGCGTAGCCAAACGCCTTCGGCGTCGGACATGGTCATTTCGGCCATCGTGGCCTGCGACGAGAGCGCCCCGGCAAAGCCGCGGATGCGCACATCGCGCCCGGCGGAGGAGAGGTTGTCTTCCAGAAGCCGCTCGAGAAAGCCGCCGCTGTCCTCGTCGGCCTGCTGCGCGGCAAGGGGGGCGGCGAGGAGGCTCAGAAGGAGCGGGACAAGGAGGAGCGCGCGCATCTCAGAACGCCTGCCCGATGCCGATATAGATCTCGAATTGCGTGCCTGCATCACCGTCGAGCGGCGTGGCCAGATCGACGCGGATCGGCCCCACGGCGGTGAGATAGCGCGCGCCGAACCCCGCGCCGCCTTGCCATTCGCCGCGCCCGTTGCCCGCCGCCTCCTCGCCTATGAACCCGGCATCGGCGAAGGCCACGGCCTGAATGCTATCGGTGACCATGGTGCGGACCTCTCCCGAAAACCCGAGGAAAGAACGCCCGCCCACGGTGATGTTCGGGGCCAGATCGACGCCGAGATTCTGATAGCCCTGACCGCGCACCGTGCCCGCGCCCCCTGACCAGAACAGCATGTCGGCAGGCAGGTCGATGAAATCGCCGCCCGCCACGCTGCCCAGTTGCGCGCGCCCCGCAAGCGTGACGCGGCGGCCCTCGCCGAAGGTCAGGTAATCGCGCAGATCGACGAAGAAACGGCTGCCGGCGCTGCCCTTGTCGGGGCTGACGAAGGGGGTGGCCGACAGATCGAGATAGAGGCCCTTGGTCGGATTGAGCGGATCGTCGCGCCGGTCCCAGGTCAGGCGCGCGGGCAAAAGGATATGCGACAGCGTCCGCGTGCCCAGATCGTCGCTGATTTCCGAATAACGAAAGGCAATCCCGGCCTCGCCCGAAAGCGTGTCCGAGAAGATATGCGTGAGACCACCGCCGATCTCGGCCTTGCGCTCGCTGTAATCGGGCTCGTTGTTGTCCTCGATATTGGCGAAGACGAAGGCCCCGGTATCGGGGGTGAAGGTAGCGGGGCGGTCGAGGCGGATGCCAAGGCGAAAATCCTCGCCGCCTGAATCGCCGCCAATGCCACCGATCAATGCGTCGATGCGCAGCCGCTCCGCGCCTCCCAGCACGTTGCGGTGCAGCCAGAAGCCCGACAGAGTGATGCCTTCGGAGGAGGAAAGCTCCGCGCCCACGCCGATGCGGCGGGGTTCTGCGTCGCTCACGCGGGTCTCGATGTCGAGCGTGCCGTCGGGATTGGGCGTGTCGGCTTCGGTCAGGCGGACCGACCGGAACGCCCCGGTGCGGCGCAGCCGGTTGGCGGATTTGTCAAGCAAAGCAGGCGAAAAGGTCTCGCCCGTGGGCAGGCCCGCGATGGCGCGGATGCGTTCCTCGCGCACGCGGCTGGGGGTGCGCCCGCGACGGACTTGCAGATCGCCGAAGCGCAGGCGCGGGCCGGGAGCAAGGGCGATGGCGGCGTCGAGCGTGGCGCGGGCATGGTCGGCCAGGATGTCCTGACCGGCCACGGCGGCCTTGGCATGGCCCGCATCGCGCCAGCCGGTGACACCCGCGCGCGCCGCCGAACCGATGAGCGTGCCGCGCGCATCCGCGCCGGGGCGGAACTCGGGCGGCAGCTTGGTGGCGGGGGCGATGGGAGCCACCTCTGCGCGCCCGAACGTAAAGCGCGGGCCGCGCTCGATGGCGATCTCGATGCGCTCGATCTCGGTCGGGGCGGCGAGGGGCGGAATGCTGGCCGCCTCGCGCCCGTCGACGCGGATCGAGATGGTGCCGCTGTAGAATCCTTCGCCGTAGAGCACGCCCAGAAGCCGCGCATAGTCGGCCTGCGCCGCCGCAAGAAGATCCTGCGCGGTGGCGTCTTCCTGTGCGGCGGTGGCAACGCTGAGCGAGCCGCTGCGCAGGGTGGTGTTGAACGCCTTGGAGGCGCCGGGCACCCCGAGGCGCACCTCCGCAGCCAAAGCAGGCAGGGTGGCGAGACAAAGGGCCGCCACCGCGATAAGACCCGTTTTCGCGAGAGACACCCGCATGACACACCCCCCAGCAGACCCCATCATTCTATCGCATCCGGGCGCGGAAATGGCCAGAGCGGGGACGGCACAACCGGCGGAAAATCACTCGGCCGGATGGGCGGCGGCGGAAAGCTCGGCCTCGAGCGCTTTCTCGATGGCGCCGCGCGGGCGGGTGAAGCGCGCCAGCAGATCGTAGAGGATCGGCGTAACGAAGAGCATCAGCAGCGACGCAAGCCCCAGACCGGCGACGATCACCGTGCCGACGGCGATGCGGCTCTCGGCCCCCGCGCCGGTGGCAAGAACCAGCGGCAGCGCCCCGAGGATGGTGGAAATGGCTGTCATCATGATGGGACGCAGGCGCAGCACCGAGGCCTCGATCACCGCGTCGCGCACCGATTGCCCTTCGTCGCGCAACTGATTTGCAAACTCGACGATCAGGATGCCGTTCTTGGCGATGAGGCCGATCAGCAATATGATTCCGATCTGACTGTAGACATTGAGCGAGAGGCCCCCGAGGGCCATGGCATAGATCGCCCCTGCGATGCCGATAGGCACGGTGAGCATGATCACCACAGGGTGCACAAAGCTCTCGAACTGCGCGGCAAGCACCAGATAGACGATGATCAGCGCCAGCACGAACACCACGCCGACCCCGCCCGAGGTATCCTTGTAGGTGCGCGACTGGCCGTCATAGCCAAGCTTTGCCTCCGGCGGCAGGATCTCGGTTGCGATCTCCTCCAGCCGGTCGAGCACGCTGCCCAGCTCGGCGTCCGGGGCAAGCGCGCCGGAAAGCTGGATCGAGGGCAGGCGGTCAAAGCGCTGGAGCGAGGGGGCGGCGGCGTTCTCGGTCAGCGACACCAGCGCGCCGAGCGGCACCAGCGTCTCGCCATCGCCTGCGCGCACGAAGATGTTCTCGATATCCGTGGGCGTGCGCCGGTCCGCGATGTCCGCCTGCACCAGCACCGGATATTCGCGGCCGCGGCTGACGAAGGTGGTCACCTCGCGCGAGGCGAGCATGGTTTGCAGCGTGGCCGCGATCACGTCGGCGGATATGCCCAGATCGTCGGCGCGGGCGCGGTCGATGCTGATGTCGAGTTGCGGCAGGTTCTGCTCGAAGTTGATCTCGGGGTTCACAAGCCCCTCGACCTCTTCGGCGCGGCGCAGCAATTCGCCCGCCCATTCCTTGACGCTTTCGAAATCGGGACCGCCGATCACCACGCGCACGGGCGTGGAGTTGCCGCGCAGGCCGAGCCCGGCGGGCGTTACCGGAAATCCGCGGGCGATTGTGACCTGGCCCATCAGCGGGGCCAGTTCGCCGACGATGGCCGAAACCGGGCGGTCGCGCTCTTCCCAGGGCGCAAGGCGGAACACGACGAAAGAGCGCCAGGGCCGTCCACCCCAGCCGGTGAAGGAAAACACCGTCTCGACCTCGCCGCTGTCCAGATAGGGTTGCAGGAGGTCCTCGACCTGCTTCGCGGCCATGTCGGAATGGGCGAGGGTCGATCCCTGAGGGGCCGTGAGCGGAACGAAGCCCACGCCGCGATCCTCTCGCGGGGCCAGTTCGCGCGGCAGGCTGTCATAAAAGAACGCGGCGCCTGCCGTGATGGAGAGCGCCACCGGCAGCACCACGAGCGGCATGGCGATGGCACGGGTCAGAAGCACGCGATAGGCGCGCTGAATGAAGGGCGCGCGGCGCGGTGCGTTATCGGCGGCGTCGCGCACGGCGCGCGCGCTCAGCACCTTGGAGGCAAGCGCCGGACAGGCGGTCAGGGCGACGAAGGTCGAGATCGCCACCGTGCCCGCCATCACCCAGCCGAATTCCACGAAAAGACGCCCGACCTGACCGGGCATGAACGACAGCGGCACGAACACCGCGATCAGCGTAAGCGAGGTGGCGATGACCGCGAATGTCACCTGCCGCGACCCCTTGAGGCTGGCCACGATGACCGATTCGCCGTCCTCGATCCGGCGCTGGATATTCTCCAGCACCACGATGGCGTCATCGACCACGAGACCGATGGCCAGAAGCAACGCCAGAAGCGTCAGCGTATTGAGCGAGAACCCCCACAGACCGATCAGAAGGAACGTGCCAATGAGTGCCACGGGAATGGTGATCGCCGGGATAAGCGTTGCGCGCACGCTGCGCAGGAAGACGAGGATCACAGCCACCACGAGTGCCAGCGAAATGAACAGCGCGGTCACGACCTCCCGGATCGAGGCCCCCACGAAAAGCGCGTCATCAGAGCCGATGATGATCCTCATGCCCTCGGGAAGGGTGGGTGCGAGGGTTGCGATCTCGGCGCGCACGGCGTTGGAGATGGCCAGCGTGTTGGACTGGCTCTGGCGCAGGACCCACAGGCCCACGGCATCGGTCCCATTGGTGCGCACGATGGTGGAATCATCGGCCACGCCCGGCTCGATCCGCGCCACGTCACCAAGGCGCACCGGATAGCCCGCAACCCGGTCAAGCACCACCTCGCGGAAATCGTCGACGCTGCGCAGGCGGCTGTTGAGCCGCACGGTCAGTTGCCGGTTGAAGGATTCCACTTCGCCCGCGGGCAGTTCGATATTGGCGCGCCGCAACGCCGCCTCGACATCGGCGACGGTGAGGTTGCGCGCGGCCAGTGCGCGCCGGTCAAGCCAGATGCGCACGGCAAAGGGCCGGTCGCCCGCGATATCGACATTGGCCACCCCGTCCAGCGTGGCGATGCGGTCGGCGATGAAGCGGTCGATGTAATCGGTGATCTCGGCGGTGGTCATCCGGTCCGAGGTGACGGCAAGACGCATGACCGGATCGGCGTCTGCATCGCTCTTGACCACCTGCGGCTCGTCGGCCTCGTCGGGCAGGTCGCCGCGCACGCGCCCGACCGCGTCGCGCACGTCGTTGGCGGCCACGTCGATATCCACGCCCGTCTCGAATTCGATGGTGACGCGGCTGCGGCCCTGACGGCTCTCGGATGTGATGGTGCGGATGCCGGAAATGGAGGCGACGGCCCCCTCCACCGTCTCGGTAATGTCAGTGTCGATCACCTCGGGCGCGGCACCGCGATAGGTGGTGGTGACGGTAACAACGGAATTGTCCACGTCTGGCAGTTCGCGCACCGGCAGATCGCGCAGGGCGGCGATGCCGAAGATGATGATCAAGAGGCTCGCCACGGCAGCAAGCACGGGGCGGCGCACGGAGATGTCCGAGAGGCTCATGTCGGCTGCTCCGGCACGGTGGCGGTGCTTTCGGCGGTGGCGTCGCGGTCGCGGGCGACGATGTTGAGCGTCGCGCCGTCGCGCACCCGCGTGAGCCCGCGCACCACCACTTCCTCTCCTGCAACGAGGCCCGAGGTGATCGCGATAACGCCGTCGCTTCGTTGCCCGGTGATGACGGTGCGCCGCCTCGCCACGCCCTCTTCGGCGACGAAGACATAGGTCTGCGCGGCCTCGAAGACGATCGCCTCTTCGGGCACGACGGTATTTTCGGTCTCGGCAAGAACAAGCGTGAGCGAGAGGAACATGCCCGCAGGCAGGGTGCTGTCGGGGTTGGGGATCACGGCGCGGGTGCGAAAGGCGCGACCCACCGGATCGATGCGGCTGTCGACGGCGGTGATGGTTCCAATGAAGCTTCGGTCGGGGAAGGCGGCGGCGCGGGCCGTGGCGGTCTGGCCAATGCGGACCTGCGCGAAGATCGTCTCGGGGAGAGAGAATTCCACCTCCACCTCGCTCAGATCGTCAAGCCGGGCGAGCACCTCACCCTCCGAGACACGCGCGCCCACATCATAGCTTGTAAGCCCCACAACGCCCCCGAAGGGCGCAGTGATCACGCGATCGGCAAGACGGCGGCGGGCGCGGTCGGCGGCGGCCTCGGCCTCGGCCACGCGGGCGATGGTTTCCTCGAGCGCGGCCTGCGAGACGGCATTGGTCTGGCGCAGCGCGCGGATGCGTTCAAGCGACTGGTTGCGCTCGGTCAGCACGGCCTCGGCCTGCGCGAGATCGGCGCGTTCGATGGTGTCATCAAGGCGGGCGAGGATCTGACCTTCGGTCACGCGGGTGCCGGGGGTGATGTTCAATTCCACAAGGCGGCCATCGACCTCGGGGACAATCTCGATCGAGCGCAGCGCGCGGGTGGTGCCGACGGCCTCGATGGTGCGCTGCATGATGCGCGCCTCGGCGCGGGACAGTTCCACGCTGACCGGTCGCGGCCCGTCCTGGGCCGCGGCTTCGGGCTCTGCGGCGTAGTGGGTGCGCCAATACTCATACCCGCCATAGCCCGCCCCGGCGAGGAGCATCAGGATCAGGAGTTGCTTGAAGAGGGACATTTCCGGATGATCCTTCGCGCGCGGTGTGCCAGGCATGCTTAGAGTTAACGCAGGATTTGCGAAAGGCAAATCCCTGTGAGCCTGCGCTCAGGCGGCTGTGCGGTGGGGTCGGAGCGCGGCATCGGTGGCCTGCCAGAGCGCGGGCAGGTTGGCGCGCAACACGCGCAGGCCCTCCGTGTCACCCGCCTCGAGCGCGGCCTCCATCCCCGCGAGATGGGCATGGAGTGCGATTGCGCCGGAGGTGGCGGCGATACCGGCGAAGCGGTGCGTGCAGGTGCGCACGCCGTCGGTGGGGGCGTCCTCGGGCAGCCCGAGGAGGGCCGTTGCCTCGGCGCGAAGCCCGTCGAGCAAGCTGTCAAGCTGTGCTGCGGGCAGGGTCTCGGACAGTTGCGCGACATGGGCTATATCGATCAGTGGCTGCGCGCGTCCGAGGCGGGCCAGCAACGCGCGCAGCCGCTCGCGTGAGAGTGGCTTGGTCTCGGTGGTATCGGCCCCGGCGGCGCGGAGCCGCGCGGCTGTCGCGGCGCCGTAATGGGCGGTGAGCGCGACGATGGGCGTTCGGGCGTTCGGTCCCGGTTCGTTGCGGATGCGGCGGGTGGCCTCGATCCCGTCAAGACGCGGCATGTCGAGATCCATCAGGATCAGATCGACCGGCGCGCGGCCCGCCTTGCGCACGCCGTCAAGGCCGTCATGGGCAAGGATCACCTCGTGCCCGTCACGTGCGAGCATCGCGCCAAGGACCATGCGGCTGGCGGGCGTGTCCTCGACCATGAGCACGCGCAGCGGGCGTATCTGCGCGGGCAGGTCGTCGGGCAGGTCGGCCTCGGGCAGGGCAAGCCGGACGGTGAACCGGCTGCCCTCGCCGGGGCGGCTCTCGACTTCGATCCGCCCGCCCATGAGCGTCACGAGTTGGCGAACGATGCCAAGGCCAAGCCCGCTGCCCTCGCGCTCGACGCCGTCGGGCGGGGGCAGGCGGACGAAATCCTCGAACACGTGCGGCAGGTCGGCTGAGGGGATGCCGATGCCGGTGTCGGACACGCGAAAAGCGGTGCAGGTGCCGGTGAAGCGATCCGCCGACAGGGTGACGGTGCCATGGGAGGTGAACTTGATGGCATTGGAGAGAAGGTTGAGCAACACCTGGGAAAGCCGCTGGCGATCGCCCGTGACATGACCCATGCCGCCCTCGGGCACCGCAAGCACGAGCCGGTTGCCGCGCCTGTCGGCGGCGGCGCGCTGGCCTTCTATCAACTCCTTGAGAAGTTCATCCAGATCGAACGGCGCGGGGCGCAGAGCGATCCCGCCCGCCTCGGCCTGAAGCCCGTCCAGTGCCTCGTCGATATGGGTGCGCAACGCCGCACCCGAAGCCTTCATGATACGCGTAAAGCGCGCCTGTTCGGGCGAAAGCGGGCTGTCCTGCAGCAATTCCAGCGCGCCCAGAAGACCGTTCAGGGGTGTGCGCATCTCGTGGCTGATCACGGCGAGAAAGCGCGCGCGCGCCTCCACGGCCCGGAGTTCACGCTCGCGGGCGACGGTGGCCTCGGCCTCGGCGGCGAGGCGGTCGCGATAGAGGTTCCAGAGCAGCACGAGAAGCGCGACGAGCGCCAGGAGCATGGCAAGGCTGAGCGCGGTGAGCGTGACGATCTGCGCCGTGAGCGCCGCGCGCTCGGTCCCGGCGCGGTGCGCGTCAACGGCCACGGCCTGAAAGCCGAGCGCGCGAATCGGTGCGGTCATGCGCGCGGACAGCGCAATGAGCCGGGCCCGTCCGTTCACGATGGCCGCGTCGGTGCTGTCGATCACGGGTAGCATCTCGCCCAGAAGGTTGATGATCGCGCGCATGTCCGCCCGTGTCGGCTCGGTCTCGAGCACGTCGCGATAGGTGGGACTGGTGCGCAGCGTCATGGCGCGGCTGTAGAGCAGATCGAAGCTACGGCGTGCGGCTTCCGGCGACCCGGGATCGGCAGGATCGAGCCGCTGGAGCGCGAGGCCAAAGCGCATCTGATCCACCTCAAGCTGCGAGATTGTCCATTGCAGGTTGTCGGTGTCGGCGGTGCCATAGGCCTCGAGCCGGATCAGCACCTGCGCCGTGATTGCCGCCGCCGCAATCATGCAGGCAAGCGCGAGCGCGCCCAGAAGTGCGAGCGCCGCGCGATTGCGGCGAAGCGGGAAAAAACGCAGCGGGGCGCGCATCGGGGTCCTCTCAGGGCTGCGGCGCAGGGACGGTGATCCGCTCAAGTTGCCAGATCGAGCGGGCATAGATCAATTCCGTCCGGAATTTCGGGTTTGAGTCGTAATTGTAAACCAGCCAGAACGGTCCCATGTCGCGCAGGCTCATTGCCGCTCCATTGCGGGTGAGGGCGATGATCGGGTTGTCGGGGCCGATCTCGGCGACAGGCAGGGAGACACGGTAATTGTTCACGGCCTCGAGGTCGATATGGGCGGCGCTGATGTCAAGATGCGCAAGCAAGGTCGCGAGCGCCACGCCACGAAATTGTTGCGGCCCATCGGTCCAGACCGTGTGGGTTTCGAATCCGGTCTGTGGAAGGGCCGACAGGGTCGACTGATCGAGCGGAATGCTCTCGAGAAGGCTGCCGTCGGCGCCGCGCGTCTCGATCAGGAGAACGGCATGTTCATCGGCACGCGGGGGGCTACCCAGGACCGCAAGGGCGATCATGAGGCCCGACAGAAGAAAAGCGGCGGCAGGATGGGGGCGGGCGGGCATGGCCTCTCCTTTGCTGCGATAGCGGTTAGTGTGACGCGTCCGGCCGGATTTGCCAGACCTCCTATGCGTTTGCGCGCAAGAAAAATCGGATATCCGGCTCACGGATTTGTCATTTGCGTTGCGGATGCGTATGCTCGCCCAAGGGCAGGCGTTGTGGGGAAGGACGATTCTTGATGACCCGGCTCATTCTGGCCGACGATCACGATCTTGTGCGCGAGACAATCGCCGCCTATCTGCGCGCGGCGGGCGGTTTCGAGGTGGCGGTGGCCGAAAGTTTCGAGGCCGCCATGGCGCTTGTGCCCGGCCCCGGCCATGCCGATCTGGTTCTGCTCGATTTTTCGATGCCGGGTATGGAGGCGCTTGACGGTCTGAAGCGGATGCGCGCGCGCGCGGGCTGCCCGGTGGCGATCCTCTCGGGCACTGCGCCGCCCGATGTGGCCCGGCGCGCGCTGCGCGCGGGCGCGGCGGGGTTTCTGCCCAAGACACTCGCGCCACAGGCCCTCATCGCGGCGGTTCGGCAGATGCTGGCCGGAGAGACCTATATGCCCTGCGATTTCCTGCGCTCGGACGTGGATGCGGCGGCGCAGTCACGGCTTGGCCTGACGGCGCGCGAGCGTCAGGTGCTGCGGGGCGTGGCGGAGGGCAAATCCAACAAGGAAATCGCCCGGGACCTCGAGATTCAGGAGGTCACCGTCAAGCTGCATCTCAAATCGGTCAGCCGCAAGCTGGGGGCGAAGAACCGCACACAGGCGGCGATGATGGCGCGCGATCTGGGGCTGGCCTGAGCGCTGACCGATGGCAGGCGGCCATGCGCGGGGCGCATGGCCGGATGACTTCTCCCGGCGCGGGGAACAGGGTAGGAGGATGCAAAATCCTCACGAAAGCCCTAGCAAATGGAAAACCTGCGCGGCAGCGTCCTGATGGTTCTGGCGATGGCCGGTTTCGCGCTGGAGGACATGTTCATCAAGCGCCTGACCGCCGATCTGCCGGTGGGGCAGATCGTGATGATCATCGGCTTGGGCGGCGCGCTGGTGTTCGGCGCGATCACGCGGGCGCAGGGGCGCAGGCTCTGGTCGCGGGACCTGGTGTCGCGCCCGGTGCTTTTGCGCAATTTCGGCGAATTGACGGGCACCATGGGTTTTGTGCTGGCGATCGCGCTGACGCCGCTCTCCTCTGCCTCGGCGATTTTGCAGGCGACGCCGCTCGCGGTGACGCTGGGGGCTGCGGTATTTATGGGCGCGCAGGTCGGCTGGCGGCGCTGGAGTGCGATCCTCGTGGGATTCGCGGGCGTGCTCATGGTGATCCGGCCGGGGGTGGCGGGGTTCGAGCCGGCCTCGCTTTTCGCCGTCATGGCGGTGGTCGGACTGGCGACGCGCGATCTGGCGACGCGGGCGGTGCCACGCGCGATCTCGTCGATGCAGCTTTCGACCTATGCCTTTGCGACGCTGGTGCCCACGGGCGCGCTGCTTTTGCCGTTCGGCGCGGCCCCCGTGATGCCCGCAGGGACCGAGATCCGCGATCTGGCGCTGGCACTCATCTGCGCGGTGGCGGCCTATTACGCCATCGTCGCGGCGATGCGGGTGGGTGAGGTCGCGGTGGTCACACCGTTTCGCTACACGCGGCTGATCTTTGCGCTGATCATCGGGGTCACGGTCTTTGGCGAGCGGCCCGATCTCTGGACGCTGATCGGCGCGGGGGTGATCGTGGCCTCTGGTCTTTATACCCTCATGCGCGAAGCGCAGATGGGGCGGCGGCAGCGACAAAAGGCGCGCAAAACGGCTTGAGCACGGCGCGGAACCGCGCGAGGGTGCGGGCGCCTCGCCTTGAGGCCGGGAGATTGCCATGACACGCGCCTTCGCCATCCTGACATTCGTGGCAGCCCTCGCCTTTGCCGGGTCGCCTTTCCTGTCTGTCGGGTTCAACGGCTTTGCCGCCGATCAGTTCCCGGTGCCGCAGGTCAATCCGCCGATCCAGCCGGCAGGCTATGCGTTTTCCATCTGGGGCGTGATCTATCTTTGGTTGATTGTCGGGACCGGTTTTGGCCTGGTGCGGCGGGGCGATGCAACGGACTGGCGCGCGGGGCGCCCGGCGCTCTTTCTCAGCCTTGCGGTGGGTAGCGGCTGGATCGCGGTCGCGCAGGTCTCGGTCGTCGCGGCGACGGTGATGATCTGGGTCATGCTTCTGGCCGCACTCTTCGCGCTGCTGCGCGCAGGTGAACATGACCGCTGGTTCCAGGTCGAGCCGGTGGGGGCCTATGCGGGCTGGCTCACGGCGGCGGCTTCGGTGTCGGTGGGGTTGGTGCTGGCGGGTTACGGGTTCTTGTCGGAACTGGCTGCGGCCTGGGTCGGCCTTGGGCTCGCATTGGTGATCGCAGCTGTGACAGAGCGTTTGCGGCCCGACAGCCTGACCTATCCGGCGGCGGTGATCTGGGCGCTTGTGGGCGTGATCGTGGCCAATCTCGATCCCGTCAATCCCGCCGTGATCGGATTGGCGGCAGCAGGCGTCGTCTATCTTGGCACGCGGATGGTACGGCGGGGGCGGGGGTAGAGCGCGCTTCGGCGGCCCGACCGCATCTGCCCCCGCTCATGTGCCGCGTTTGCATTGCCGGACTTTCTTGCTAAGGGGCGGGCGGGATTCATTCAACTCCGGGGCACCAGATCATGAGCAGCATCATCGACATTCACGCGCGCGAGATCCTCGACAGCCGGGGCAACCCGACGGTTGAGGTGGAGGTCACGCTCGAGGACGGCACCATGGGCCGCGCGGCAGTGCCTTCGGGGGCGTCCACAGGCGCGCATGAGGCGGTGGAGCGGCGCGATGGTGACCCGGCGCGCTACATGGGCAAGGGCGTGCTCGAGGCCTGCGCGGCCGTGAACGGCGAGATCGCCGAGGCGCTGATCGGCTTTGACGCGACCGAACAGGTCGCCATCGACATGGCGATGATCGAGCTTGACGGCACCCCCAACAAGGCGCGGCTGGGCGCGAATGCCATTCTCGGTGTGTCGCTCGCCACCGCCAAGGCCGCCGCCGATTACAGCGCGGTGCCGCTTTATCGCTACGTCGGAGGGGCGGCCGCGCGGGTGCTGCCGGTGCCGATGATGAACATCATCAATGGCGGCGAACATGCCGATAACCCCATCGACATTCAGGAATTCATGATCATGCCGGTGAGTGCGGAGACTGTACGCGACGCAGTGCGCATGGGCTCGGAAGTGTTCCACACCCTGAAAAAGGAGCTGTCGGCGGCGGGGCTGGCCACCGGCGTGGGCGACGAGGGCGGCTTTGCCCCGAACCTGTCGAGCACGCGCGACGCGCTGGATTTCATCCTTCGCGCCATCGAGAAGGCGGGATATGCGCCGGGCGAGGATATTCATCTTGCCCTCGATTGCGCGGCGACGGAATATTTCAAAGGCGGCAAATATGAAATTTCCGGCGAGGGTCTGAGCCTTTCGAGTGAGGAAAATGTCGCTTATTTGCAAGCGCTCTGTGCTGATTATCCGATCATCTCGATCGAGGACGGCATGGCCGAGGACGATTGGGAGGGCTGGAAGATGCTCACCGACACGCTTGGGCAACAGGTGCAGCTTGTCGGCGACGATCTCTTTGTGACCAACCCCGAGCGTCTGGCGATGGGGATAGAGCGGGGCTGCGCCAATTCCATGCTGGTCAAGGTCAACCAGATCGGCACGCTGACCGAGACGCTTCAGGCGGTCGAGATGGCGCATCGCGCGCGCATGACCAACGTGATGAGCCACCGCTCGGGCGAGACCGAGGACGCCACGATCGCCGATCTGGCCGTGGCCACCAATTGCGGGCAGATCAAGACCGGCAGCCTCGCCCGCTCGGACCGGCTGGCCAAATATAACCAGCTGATCCGCATCGAGGAGATGCTGGATGAGACGGCGATCTATGCGGGCCGGTCGATCCTGCGCTGAGGTGCACGGGGCGAGAGATCCTCGGATCAAGTCCGAGGGTGACGGGTTCCCGGATTTTCGGGTGTCATCTTCCGGCTTGACCGGAGAATCTCTCGCCTCAGCGCGCGACCTGTGACCGCGCGGCGGCTCAGCCCGCCGTGCAGCGCACGAAATCCAGCAGCGCGCGGGTGGAGCCGTCCTTGACCGATGCGTCCGCGCCATCGAGCAGGGGCGCCAGCGCAAGCGCCAGGTCCTTGCCCAGCTCCACCCCCCATTGATCAAAGGAATTGATCCCGAGCGCCACGCCCTCGACGAAGACGCGGTGTTCGTAAAGCGCGATGATCGCACCAAGGCGGTGCGGGGTCAGCCGGTCATAGATCAGCGTGCTCGAGGGTCGATTGCCGGGAAAGACCCGGTGCGCGGCCTGCCGGTCAAGATCGGCGCCGGTCACGCCCCTGGCGGCAAGCAGCGCGCGCGCCTCGTCCGGTGTGCGCCCGCGCATCAGCGCCTCGGATTGGGCAAGGCAATTGGCCACCAAGAGCCGGTGATGATGGGCAAGGTCAGGCTCATGACCTATGGCCGCCACGAGAAACTCGCAGGGGATCACGTCAGTGCCCTGGTGGATAAGCTGGTAAAAGGCGTGCTGGCCGTTGGTGCCCGGCTCGCCCCAGACCACGGGGCCGGTGGGCATTTCGGTGGCCTCGCCCGCCAGCGTCACGCGCTTGCCGTTGCTCTCCATCTCAAGTTGCTGGAGATAGGCGGGCAGGCGGGCAAGCCGCTGGTCATAGGGCAGCACGGCGCGGGTGGCGAACCCGAGCGCCTGCCGGTGCCAGAGACCGGTGAGGGCAAGCATCACGGGCATGTTGGCGGCAAGCGGCGCGTCGCGGAAATGGCGGTCCATCGCCTCGGCGCCCTGCAGGAACTCGGTAAACCGCTCCGGCCCGATGGCGATCATCAAGGGCAGCCCGATCGGGCCCCAGATCGAATAGCGCCCGCCCACATAGTCTCCGAAGCCGAAGACGCGGGCCGGGTCGATGCCCCATTCGGCGGTGCGCTCCGTCGCCGAGGAGACCGCGGCCAGATGCGCGCCCGGATCGCGGCCGTGGGAGATAAGCCAATCGCGCGCAGTGGCGGCGTTGGTCATGGTCTCGATGGTGGTAAAGGTCTTGGAGGCGATGACGACAAGCGTGCGTGTCGGATCGAGGCCTGCCAGAGTGTCGGAGATATCGGCGCTGTCCACGTTCGACACGAAATGACAGCGTGGCCCGTCATGATAGGGCGACAGCGCGCGGGCTGCCATCTCGGGGCCAAGATGCGAGCCGCCGATGCCGATATTGACCACGTCGCGCCAGCCGTCTTCGCGGATTTGGCGGGCAAATTCGGCCATGCGGGTGCGGGTGGCGCGGATCCCTTGCAGGATGTCCACCCCGTCAAGCATCAGCACGCCCGTGCCCAGATCGCGCAGCGCTGTGTGCAGGACCGCGCGCCCCTCGGTCTCGTTGATGGGCTGGCCCGCGAACATCGCGCCGCGCCGCGCTTCCAGCCCTTGCGCGCGGATGAGGTCCAGCAGGGCGGCGCGGGCGCTGTCGGTCAGCGTGGTCTTGGCATAGTCGAAGAGCATCCCGTCATGGCGCACGGAAAAGCTTTCGGCGCGACCGGGATCATCGAAGAGCGGCAGGATGGCGCGGCCCCGCGCGGCCTCGGCCTCGGATTTGACCTTTTCCCACATCGGCTCAGTCCTCCGGCGACCAATGCACCGTGGCACCCGGCAGGACCGCGGCCACGGGGGCCTCGAGGGGGCGCAGATGGCGCGCGCGCTCATACGCCGCGCGCTTGCGGTCGCCGGTGATCACGATATGGGTGCAGACCGCCCCCGCCAGAACACGTGCCGACAACGTCACGCGCGCCTCGTCCTCGCCGCGCGCACGGATGGGCACGAGGATCGGCGCGCGCTCATCAAGCGCGGCCTCCAGCCCCTCGGCCCCCGGAATGAGCGAGGCGGTGTGCATGTCCGCCCCCATGCCCAGAAGGCAGATGTCGATGGGCAGGGCAGGAGCGATATTCGCCTCAAGCTCGGCCAGCACCGCCTCGGGGGTCTCCGCGCGGGCATAGAGCGGCAGGTGGCGCGCCGCCGCCGCGCGCCCCGTGAGCAGCCTCTCGCGGATCAGCCGGGTGTTGGAGCGGATATGCACCTCGGGGCGCCAGCGTTCGTCCGAGAGCAGGATATCGACGCGGCCCCAGTCGAGATCGGCGTCGCAGAGCACGTCGAACACCGGCCCCGGCGTGGTGCCGCCCGGAACGACGAACAGTGCGCGCTCCTTGTGGCCAAGCACCATGCGCAATTCGCTGGACAGCGTATCGGCAAGGCCAAGGGCCAGCATCTCGGTATCGGCATAATCGAGAAAGGTCATGGGCGTATCTCCCGCCAGCGGCGGCCGTCGCGATGCATCAGCATCAGCGCATCGTCAGGGCCGGAAGAGCCGGTGGCATAGGGAAGCGGGGGCGTGCCCGCTTCCTGCCACTCGGCGATGATCGGATCGGTCCAGGCCCAGGCGGCCTCGACCTCGTCGCCGCGCATGAAAAGGGTCTGGTTGCCCCGGATCACATCCATGATGAGCCGCTCGTAGGCGTCGGGAAAATCGGCCTCTTCCGAGCCCAAAGCCTCGGCGAAGGTCATGTCGAGCGGCACGTCGATCAGGCGCATCCCCCCCGGTCCCGGTTCCTTGATGGTCACGCCAAGCTCGATCCCCTCATTGGGTTGCAGGCGGATCGTGAGGATGTTGCGGTGCCGACCGGCCTCGGGGCCGAAGATCGAATGGGGCGCGTCCTTGAACACCACGGCAATCTCGCTGGCGCGCTCGCGCAGCCGCTTGCCGGTGCGCAGATAAAACGGCGTGCCGGCCCATCTCCAGTTGGAGACATTGAGCTTGAGCGCGACGAAGCTTTCGGTCGTGCTTTCCGGGTTCTCGGCCTGCGTGCGGTAATCGGGCTGGCTCTCGCTGCCCTCATACTGGCCGCGCACGACGTTTGCCGGGGCGACGGGATCAAGCGCGCGGATGACCTTGAGCTTTTCGTCGCGCACGGCGTCGGGGTCGAACTTGGCGGGCGGCTCCATGGCGATCAGGCACAAAAGCTGCATCAGGTGGTTCTGCACCATGTCGCGCATGGCGCCCGAGCGGTCATAATACTCGCCGCGCCCGCCGACGCCCACGCTCTCGGCCACGGTGATCTGGATGTGATCGACATATTGGCTGTTCCACAACGGCTCGAACAGGACATTGCCGAAGCGGATCGCCATCAGGTTCTGCACCGTCTCCTTGCCGAGATAATGGTCGATCCGGTAGATCTGCCCTTCGTCGAAATGCCGCGCCAGCGTGCGGTTGAGGGCGCGCGCGCTTTCAAGATCGTGGCCGAACGGCTTTTCCACCACGATGCGCGCGTCCCCCTCGGCCAGCCCGTGCTTGTGCAGCCGCTTGGCCAGATCGCCGAAAAGCGACGGGCCAACAGAGAAATAATAGGCGCGGATGCGTCCCGTGCGGGTCTTTTGGGCAAGCGCGTCCCAGCCTGCCTCGCCGCGCGCGTCGAGGGTGACGTAATCGATGAGGTCGAGAAAGGCCGCGAGCGGTTTCTTGCGGGCGGCCTCTTCGGGGGCGAACTCGGCCAGCGCCTCGCGAACGAAGGCACGGTAGGCGCGCGCGTCCATCTCGGCGCGGGCGGCACCGATCAGGCGGGTATCGGTGGCGAATTGCCCGGCGGTAAAGCGGCGATAGAGCGCGGGCAGGATCTTGCGCCGTGCCAGATCGCCGGTGCCGCCGAAAATCACCAGATCGAAGGGATCGACCGGAATCACCCGAGAGGCCATGGCGCGTCTCCCTTGCTGCTTCGCGCGGACCTTATCACGGTGTGCACGTGGCACAATGGCAGAAGGGGGCGGTGCGTGCCCCCGGACCTGATCCGAGGGCTCATGACGCCGAGATCCTCCGGTCAAGCCGGAGGATGGCGGTTTGCGGGACTAGGTGTCAGGCGTGGTCGAGGGGCAATTCGGTGGTGGCGCGGATCTCCTCCATCACGAAGCTGGCCGAGACATCGCCCATCGGCACGCGCGCGATGAGGCTGCGGTAAAGCCGGTCGTAATCGGCCATATCGGCCACCTGCGCGCGGATGAGGTAATCGAGATCGCCGGTCATCCGCCACACCCCCTGCACCTGCGGCAGGCTGCGGATCGCGCGGGCGAAGGCGTCGAGCCAGTCGGCGTCATGGGCTGCGGCGCGGCATTGCATGAAGACGGTGAGCGGCAGGCCGATGCGCGCGGGATCGAGCAGCGTCACGCGCGCCCGGATCACCCCCGTGCCTTCGAGCGCGCGGATGCGCCGCCAGCAGGCGTTGCGCGACAGCCCCACCTTCTGCCCGATCGCATCGAGCGCGATACCCGCATCGCGCTGCAATTCGATGAGGATCTTGCGGTCGAGATCGTCCATTTTTGCGATGATAGGCCCATTTGGTGGATAAGATCTCAATATCTATGGTTTATCAGGGAAAAATGGGAAAATGTCACGCGATGACTGAGGTAGCCTGCGCGGGCGAGCCGAACAGGAGGAAACCGGTCATGCTGAGCAAGTTCTTTTTCGATCATCCGCGCAGCGTGGGTGAAAGCTATTTTGAACACGCCCTCTTTGCCGGGCGCTTTGCGCTGATGCTCTTCGCGGCGGCGGGGGCTGCGCTGATCCATGCCATTATCCCTTGCGCTTTTGAAAAGACGGCCAGCCGGATGATCGCGCAAATGCACGCAAAAACGCAAAATCGGGGGCGGTGACGTCCAAGACGTGCGCGCTTAGCCGATGAGCCGCGCCACCACCTCCGGCAACTCGCTGTAATGGGCGATGATCGCGTCGGGTTCCAGCGCCGCCATGTCCGCCCCGGACGGACCGAAGCCCACCAGAACCGAAGGCACGCCCGCCGCGCGCGCGGTCTCTCGGTCGGTGTCCGAATCGCCCACCAGAAGCGCGCGCGCCGGATCGCCGCCCGCGCGGCGCACGGTCTCGTTGAGGTGTTCGGGATCGGGCTTGCGCACCGCCAGAGTATCGGCACCGGTGAGCGCGTGAAACGCCGCCAGCACACCCAGCCGGTCGAGCAGCAGCCGCGCCAGCGCCTCGGGCTTGTTGGTGCAGATGGCGACGCGGTAGCCCGCACCACGCAAGCCTTCCACCGCCTCCATCGCGCCCGGGTATAGCCGGGTATGGGTGTCGATCGCGCCTTCGTAGGCGGCCAGCAGAACCGGATATTGCCGGTCGATCTCGGCCTCGTCCTGCCCGCGCCCGATGCGTTCCATCCCCAGCCGGAGCATCGCCCGCCCGCCGCGCAGCGCCACGCCCGCATCGCGCGCGGGGCAAAGCTGGTCGCCCGCGCCCATGCCGCGAAAACAGGCATTGGCGGCGGCCACAAGATCGCCGCTCGTATCTGCGAGCGTGCCGTCGAGATCGAAAACCACGGTGCGCATGCAAAACCCTCCTGCTGCCCGGCGTGATCCGCATAGCGGTGTCATGGAACGGTCACAAGGATTTCCCGGTCTGCCCCTTGCGTATAGGCGCAAAACCGATAGAACGTCAGCGATTGCCCCGTGAAAGAGATTGGTCCATGTCCGTTGCCCTCATCGTGCTTGCCGCCGGCAAGGGAACCCGCATGAACTCGGACCTGCCCAAGGTGCTGCATCCCATCGCGGGCGAGGCGATGCTGATCCATGCCATCGCCGCCGGGGGCGCGCTTGATCCCGCGCGCGTGGTGGTGGTGGCGGGCCATGAGGCCGATGCCGTGCGCAAGGCCGCGCTGGCGTTTGACCCCGAGACGCAGGTGGTTCTTCAGGCAGAGCAGTTGGGCACGGCCCACGCGGTGGCGCAGGCCGCGCCAGCGCTGGACGGGTTCGAGGGCGATGCGGTGGTGCTTTATGGTGACACGCCGCTGATCCGCCCCGAGACGCTGGCGCGCATGGCCGAGGCGCGGGCGCGGCATGATGTCGTCGTGCTGGGGTTCGAGGCCGCCGATCCGGGCCGCTACGGGCGGCTTGTGATGGCCGGTGATGTGCTGGAGCGGATCGTCGAGTTCAAGGACGCGACCGAGGCCGAGCGCGCGATCACCCTGTGCAACAGCGGCGTGGTGATGGCCGCAGCCCCGGTGCTGTTCGATCTGGTCGAGGCCGTCGGCAATGACAATGCGGCGGGCGAATATTACCTCACGGATATCGTGGCGCTGGCCCGCGCGGCGGGCCTTTCGGCAACCGCCGTCACCTGCGAAGAGGGTGAGACGCTCGGCGTCAATTCGCGCACGGAACTGAGCCGCGCCGAGGCCGCCTTTCAGACCCGCGCGCGTGCCGAGGCGCTGGAGACGGGCGTGACCCTGCAAGCCCCCGAGACGGTGCATTTCGCCCGCGACACCTGGGTCGGGCGCGATGCGGTGATCGAGCCCTATGTCATCTTCGGCCCCGGCGTGACGGTGGAAAGCGGCGCGCATATCCGGGCCTTTTCGCATCTTGAGGGCTGCCATGTCTCGCGTGGGGCAGTGGTCGGGCCCTATGCCCGGCTGCGCCCCGGCACGGAACTTTCGGAAGATGTGCGCATCGGCAATTTCGTCGAGGTCAAGAACGCGCTGATTGCCGAAGCGGCCAAGGTCAACCACCTGAGCTATATCGGCGATGCCGAGATCGGCGAGCGCAGCAATATCGGTGCAGGCACGATCACCTGCAATTATGACGGCGTGATGAAGCACCGCACCACCATCGGGCGGGGCGTGTTCATCGGCTCGGACACCATGCTTGTCGCGCCGGTCAGCGTGGGCGACGGGGCGATGACCGCCTCGGGCTCGGTCATCACGCGCGATGTCGAGGCGGGCGCGCTGGCGCTGGGACGGGCGCGGCAAGAGAACAAGCGGGGCTTTGCGACGCGGTTCTTCGAGAAGCTGCGCGCGCTCAAGGCGCAAAAGACCAAGGGAGAGTAATCATGTGCGGGATCGTCGGCGTTCTGGGAAATCACGAGGCCGCGCCGGTGTTGGTCGAGGCGCTCAAGCGGCTGGAATATCGCGGTTATGACAGCGCGGGGATCGCCACGATCAATGACGGGGTGCTTGACCGACGCCGCGCCGTGGGCAAGCTCGTCAATCTCTCGGACCTGCTGGTGCATAACCCGCTCGCGGGCAGGGCAGGGATTGGCCATACACGATGGGCCACCCATGGCGCGGCGACCGAAAAGAACGCCCATCCCCACCGGGCCGGACCGGTCGCCGTGGTTCATAACGGCATCATCGAGAATTTCCGAGAGCTGCGCGCCGAACTGGCCGCAGCAGGATTCGGCCATGAGACCGATACAGATACCGAGACCGTCGCGCTTCTGGCGCAGCACCTCATGATGCAGGGCATGGAGCCAGAGGCCGCAGCCCGCGCCACCATCGCGCGGTTGCGCGGTGCCTATGCTCTTTTGTTCCTGTTCGAGGGCGAGGGCGATCTGATGATTGCCGCCCGCGCCGGCAGCCCGCTGGCCATCGGTCATGGCGAGGATGAGGGCGAGATGTATGTCGGCTCGGATGCCATCGCCCTGGCCCCCATGACCGACCGGATCACCTATCTGGAGGAGGGCGATATCGCCGTGGTGACGCGCGCGGGCGTTTCCATCACCGATGCCGAGGGACGGCTGGTCAACCGCGCGGTCACGAAGGTCGCCATTGACAGCGCACGGGTGGACAAGGGCGGGCACCGGCATTTCATGGCCAAGGAAATCGCCGAACAGCCCATGGTGATCGGCAACGCGCTGCGTCATTTCCTGAGCGAGGACGGCGATGATATCGTCCTGCCCGAAGCGATGCCGGATTTCTCACGCGTGGAGCGGCTGGTGCTGGTGGCCTGCGGCACCGCTTATTATGCGTGTCTCACGGCGAAATACTGGTTCGAGCAACTGGCGCGACTGCCCGTCGAGGTCGATATTGCCTCGGAATTCCGCTATCGCGAACCGCCCATTTCCCCCGGCACCGTGGCGATTTTCGTCAGCCAGTCGGGCGAGACCGCCGATACGCTGGCCGCGCTGCGCTATTGCCGCGACCGCGCCGACAGCATCGTTGCGGTGATCAATGTCGAAACCAGTTCGATCGCGCGCGAAAGCGATCTGGCGCTGCCCATTCTTGCCGGGGCCGAGATCGGCGTGGCCTCAACCAAGGCCTTTACCTGCCAGTTGACGGTGCTGTTGCTGCTTGCGCTCAAGGCTGCGCGGCTGCGGGGCGAAATGAGCGCCGAGCGGTTGGCCGATCTGCTCTCGAAACTGCGCGGCCTGCCGGCGATGATCAACACCGCGATGGAGATCGATGCCTCGATCCGCGAGGTTGCGCGCGATCTTGCGGGGGCGCAGAGCGCGCTTTTCCTCGGGCGGGGGCTGATGTATCCGCTGGCGCTTGAGGGCGCATTGAAACTAAAGGAAATCAGCTACATACACGCCGAAGCTTATGCCTCTGGCGAGTTGAAGCACGGCCCCATCGCGCTCATCGACGAGACCATGCCAGTTATCGTCATGGCCCCCTGCGACGCAGTCTTTGAAAAGACTGTATCGAACATGCAGGAGGTGATGGCGCGCGGCGGGCGGATCGTGCTTATCTCGGATGCGGCGGGCGTGGCGGCGGCGGGTGAAGGCACATTTCAGGCGGTCACGCTGCCTGTGGTCGATCCGGTTCTGGCACCGATCCTCTATGCGTTGCCCGCACAGCTCATCGCCTATCACACCGCCATTGCCAAGGGTACGGACGTGGATCAGCCGCGCAATCTGGCGAAATCGGTGACGGTGGAATAACCGCGTCTCAGCCCCCCGCCGAGACGCGAAGTTCCGGCAGCGCCGTGAGCGAAAGCCCGAGCGCCTGATAGGCGGCAAGCGACATGCGGCTGCCCGCGCCCGGTGCGCCCGCGATGGGGATGAGATCAACCGCGACCGAGCGCCCGGTGGCCGGGTCGCGCACCGTGCCGCGCATCGGGTCCGAGACGAGCGGCGTGCGCATCCACAGCCCCGGCTCGCGCACATTGCCGAGCGAAGCGACGGTGGTTGCGGGCAGGCTGGCGCGGGGCGATTGCGGGGGGGCGCGCGTGGGCTCGGGCGCGTCGATCACAATCGCGTCAGGCGGCGGGGCAGCGGGAGGCGCGGATGTGAGGCGCGGCCCGATCAGGGAACAGCCGCCGAGAACCACGAACAGAAGAGAAAACCGCAAGACAAAAGCCATGAGCCCTAACTAGTGCCGGTCGATCCGTCCCGCAACGCCCAAGATGGCCGCGCGCGCGCATCCCCCTTGTCGCCGCGCGTGTGCGGGAATAGGTTTGCGCCATGACACACGCCCCGCTCATCGACCCGTTTCAGCGCGCCATCTCCTATTTGCGCGTCTCCGTCACCGACCGCTGCGATTTCCGCTGCGTCTATTGCATGTCGGAGAACATGACCTTTCTGCCGAAGAAAGAGCTTCTGACGCTGGAAGAGCTTGACCGCATGTGTTCCAGCTTCATCGGGCTGGGGGTTGAGAAGCTGCGCATCACCGGCGGAGAGCCGCTGGTGCGCAAGGGGATCATGACATTCTTCAACGCCATGACGCGTCACCTCGACAGTGGCGCGCTCAAGGAGTTGACGCTGACCACCAACGGATCTCAGTTGGAGCGGTTCGCGGCTGATCTCTATGCGGCCGGGGTGCGGCGGATCAATGTCTCGCTCGATACGCTTGACGAGACAAAATTCGCCGACATCACCCGCTGGGGCCGTCTGCCGCAGGTTTTGAAGGGCATAGACGCTGCGCAGACGGCGGGTTTGCGCATCAAGATCAACACAGTGGCGCTCAAGGGCTTCAACGAGGACGAGCTGTTCACGTTGGTCGAATGGTGCAAGTCGCGCGACATGGACCTGACCTTCATCGAGGTCATGCCGATGGGCGATATCGGCAACGAGGACCGGCTGGGCCAATACTGGAAGCTGAGCGATCTGCGCGCGCGGCTGGCGGAGCACTACACGCTGACCGACCTGCCCGAGCGCACCGGCGGTCCAGCGCGTTACGTGCGGCTTGAGGAAACAGGGCAGAAAATCGGCTTCATCACCCCGCTCACGCATAATTTCTGCGAAAGCTGCAATCGCGTGCGGCTCACCTGCACGGGCGAGCTTTACATGTGCCTGGGACAGGAGGACATGGCCGACCTGCGTGCCCCGCTGCGCAACAACCCCGGAAATGACGCCCCGCTCGAGGCCGCGATTCGCGCCGCGATCGCGCTGAAGCCGAAGGGCCACGATTTCGACTATTCCCGCCAGAGCGTCGATGGCCGGGTCTCGCGCCACATGAGCCATACCGGCGGGTAGACAGACGGGGCGCGCGCGCTGCCCTCAGAGATGCTTGCGCAGTCGTGACGGCCCCGGCTTCTTGCGGTCCTTGTAGGGGTTCTTGTCGGACTGGCCGCGCACATAGAGGCGGATGGGCGTGCCCGGCATGTCGAACCCCTCGCGCAACCCGTTGACCAGATAGCGCGTATAGCTGTCGGGCAGCTTGTCGGGATGGCTGCACATCACCACGAAACCTGGCGGGCGCGTCTTGGCCTGCGTCATGTAGCGCAGCTTGACGCGGCGGCCGCCGGGGGCAGGGGGCGGGTGCTGTTCCAGCATCCCCACCAGCCAGCGGTTGAGTTGCGCCGTGGGCACGCGGCGGTTCCAGACCTCATGCGCCTTTTCTACCGCGTCGCGCAGCCGGTCCAGCCCCTTGCCGGTCTTGGCCGAGACCGTGACCAGCGGCGCGCCGCGCAATTGCGGCAAGAGGCGGTCGAACGCCTCCTTCAGGGCGCGCAGCTTGCCCTGCCGGTCCTCTTCCACGTCCCATTTGTTGACCGCGATCACCACGGCGCGGCCTTCACGCTCGGCCAGATCGGCGATGCGCAGGTCCTGTTGCTCGAACGGGATGGCGGCATCGAGCAGCACCACGACCACTTCGGCGAACTTGACCGCGCGCAGCCCGTCGGAGACCGACAGCTTTTCCAGCTTGTCCTGAACCTTGGCCTTCTTGCGCATCCCGGCGGTGTCGAAGATCCGCATTGGCAGCCCGTCCCAGTCGAGCCGGAGCGAGATCGCATCGCGGGTGATCCCGGCCTCGGGGCCGGTCAGAAGGCGGTCTTCGCCCAGTATCTTGTTGATAAGCGTTGATTTTCCGGCATTTGGCCGCCCCACCACCGCCACCTGAAGCGGGCGCGCGGGCGTGGGGCGCCATTCGGGGGCCTCGGCCTCGTCATCGACATCGGCGTCGATCAGAACATCGGTTTCGGGTGCCTCTGCTTCGGCACGCGCCGCGAAGGCGTCCGAGAGGGGCATCAGGCGCTCGTATAGCTCGTTCATGCCCTCGCCATGCTCTGCCGAAAGGCGGATGGGATCGCCAAGGCCCAACCCATACGACTCGAACAGGCCCGCATCGGCGGCAGAGCCTTCGGATTTGTTGGCGGCAAGGATGACATGGGCCGACCGCTTGCGCAGGATGTCGGCAAAGACCTCGTCGGTGGGGGTGACACCCGCGCGCGCGTCGATCACGAAAAGGCAGATATCGGCCATCTCCACCGCGCGTTCGGTCAGCTTGCGCATCCGGCCCTGAAGGCTCTCGTCGGTGGCCTCTTCGAGACCTGCCGTGTCGATCGCGGTAAAGCGCAGGTCGCCCAGACGCGCCGCGCCCTCGCGCAGGTCGCGCGTCACGCCGGGCCGGTCATCGACCAGCGCAAGGCGCTTGCCCACAAGGCGGTTGAAGAGCGTGGACTTGCCCACATTGGGCCGCCCCACGATGGCGAGGGTAAAGGACATGCGTCAGGCTCCTGCCGGTCAGGCGGCGGTGATAGCCGATCGCGCGCTCAACGGAAAGCGAGAAGCTGTCCCTTCTTCGAAACCACGTAGAGCACGCCGCCGGCCACGACCGGGTTGGACGTTGCGCCGCCGGGCAGGTCGATGCTGCGCACCTGTTGGCCGGAGACCGGATCGAACAGGCGCAGCTTGCCATCCGCCGAGGCGATGATGAGTTGCCCGCCCGCGATCACCGGGCCGTAATGGCCGATGATTTCCGCCTGTCGCTTGGGCTTGCGATCGGTAAAGAGCGGCAGGGCATGGCCCCAGATGCGGCTGCCATCCTCGGCCGACAGGCGCACAAGTTCGTTGCGGTCGCTCACCAGAAAGAGCGATCCGCCCGCAGGCCAGGCCGCGTGAAGCGGACCTTCCTCGGCGGTCCAGATCCTGCGCCCGCTGCCAAGGCTGAGCGCGACCATGCGGCCCGAATGGTTGCCGACATAGACGCGGTCGCCCACGACCACCGGATCACCGGTGATGTCGCGCACCCGCCCGCTTGCCAGACCGCGCCGCTCGCCCGCGATCTGCGCGTCCCATAGCCGCAGGCCGCCCTGACGGAATGCGCCCTGAACCTCGCCCGCACCGAAGGGCAGGACAACATACGTGTCGGTGATGGCGGGTGCGGGGCCGCCCAGAACGTTGTGGATGTCGGGTGTGCCGGACAGTTGCCAGCGTACACGGCCCGTGTCGGTCTCGATCGCCCAGGCGACCTCTCCGCCCGCGACCACGTAGACAAGCCCGTCATGCACCGATGGCGACGCGGTTGTGGGCGCGTCAAGCCGCTGCTGCCAGATCACCCCGCCGGTGGCCGGGTCAAGCGCGGAGATCGTGCCGAAATTCGACACCACGAAAAGCTTGCCGTCGCCAAAGGCCAGTCCGCCGCCGCTTATGGCTTTGCCGCTCTGGCCCGGCGGCGTCAGATCGCGCGTCCACAGAACCTGTCCAGCGGTCGAGACCGCCGTCACCCGCGCCAGCGCGTCAAGTGTAAAGATGCGCCCGCCCGCCACCACCGGATCGGCGGTGATGCGCACGCGCCGCCCGTCACCCGCGCCGATATTGGCCGACCAGAGTAGGGCGGGGGCCGCCGCAAGCGCCGGATGCGCCGTGCGCCCGATGGGTGTGCCGTGACGCTGGCGCCATTCGGGGTTGGCCTCGGCGGCGGGCAGCGTGAGGGGCAGGGCGCGGTTCACCGGCGTCTCGATGGCCTGCGCGCGCCGCGCCTCGGTCTGGAGAACGTCGCGGATATTCTCCCTCGGGCCGGGAAGGATCGGATCCTTCTTGGCGCAACCCACAAGGGCAAGCACTGCGAGCGCCCCGATCATAACCGTCTTTGCCGCCACCACTGCCGCCCCCATTCGTCCTTTATGCTGCGCCGCCTTATTGACCGGCGGGCAGATCGTCACTCAGGCCCCGCATCTCTGGCAGGTCCTCACCCAAGGCTACAATCACCTGTGTCGCACGGCGGCGCAAGGCTGCTGTTGCCTCGGCATCCATGGCAAGCGCGCTCAGCCGCGCCAGGGCTGCGCCACGCGCCCCGGTCTCGATGTCGATGAGCGCAAGCTGTTCATCGGCCAGAAGCCGCAACAGGCCGGTGCCCGCGGCAAAGGGCGCAAGCCGCCCGCGGCGGTCGTCGGCGCTCAGTCCCGAACCGGGCAGCGCCACCGCCTTGAGCGTGGCGATCTGCTGATAGACCTGCGGCACGCCCGAACGGTCGGCCACCGCCAGAAGCCGCGCCGCCGCACCTGCCGGGTCTGTATCGACAATCTCGGACGCGGCGAGAAGATCGCGCAGCGCCGCGCCACCGGGGCCGGGGGCCTCGATGGCATCAAGATCCGCCGCGCGCCCCGCCCCCTCGGGGGCGGCAAGCGCCGCGAGGATCGCGTCACCGAACGCCTCGGCGCGGGCCTGTGCCTGCGCCTTGCGCCATTCGTTCCACGCCGCCCCGCCGACGAGAAGCAGGATCGCCAGCACCACGATCCAGCCATAGCGGCGCAGCAGCGCATAAAGCCGGTCGCGGCGCACCTCCTCGGTGACTTCCTCGATGAAACTGTCGCTGTTGCTCACGCCGCACCCCTTGCCGGATTTCGCCCCTCTTAACGCGAAGCCCCGGCCCTGCCAAGGGGCGCGTGGCGCTCAGCCCGCCAGCGCCGCGTTGAGGTTCGTGTCGATCTTCTCGAGAAAGCCCATGGTGGTGAGCCAGCCTTGATCGGGGCCGACAAGCAGCGCGAGATCCTTTGTCATATGACCGGATTCCACGGTGTCCACCACGACCCGCTCCAGCGTTTCGGCGAAATGGCGCAGGGGATCGTTGCCGTCGAGCTTGGCGCGGTGCTTGAGCGCGCCGGTCCACGCATAGATCGAGGCGATGGAATTGGTCGAGGTCGCCTCGCCGCGCTGATGCTGGCGGTAGTGGCGGGTGACGGTGCCATGGGCCGCCTCGGCCTCCATGATGCGGCCGTCGGGCGTCAGCAGTTGCGAGGTCATCAAGCCAAGCGAGCCAAAGCCCTGCGCCACGGTATCGGACTGCACGTCGCCGTCATAGTTCTTGCAGGCCCAGACGAAGCCGCCGTTCCATTTCATCGCGCAGGCCACCATGTCGTCGATCAGGCGGTGCTGGTAGTCGATGCCCGCCGCCTCGAACCGGTCCTTGAACTCCTCGTCATAGACCTTTTGAAACAGGGCCATGAACTGTCCGTCATATTGCTTGAGGATGGTGTTCTTGGTGCTGAGGTAAAGCGGCCAGCCCAGATCGAGCGCGTAATTCATGCTGGCGCGGGCAAAGTCGATGATCGAGGCGTCGAGATTATACATGCCCATGTAGACACCCGAGGACGGCGCGCGGAACACCTCTTCCTCGATCACGGTGCCGTCTTCGCCAACGAATTTCATCGACAGCGTGCCGGGGCCGGGGAATTTCATGTCTGTGGCCTTGTATTGGTCGCCGAAGGCGTGGCGCCCGATCACGATGGGCCGGGTCCAGCCTGGCACGAGGCGTGGCACGTTACGGCAGATGATGGGCGCACGAAACACCACCCCGCCGAGGATGTTGCGGATCGTGCCGTTGGGCGATTTCCACATTTTCTTGAGGCCGAATTCCTCGACGCGGGCCTCATCGGGGGTGATCGTGGCGCATTTGACGGCGACGCCCACCTCACGGGTCTTTTCGGCGGCGTCGATGGTGATCTGGTCGCAGGTCGCGTCGCGCTCCTCGATCCCCAGGTCGTAATAGAGCAGGTCAAGATCGAGATAGGGCAGGATCAGCTTTTGCTTGATGAAATCCCAGATGATGCGGGTCATCTCGTCGCCGTCCATCTCGACGATGGGATTCTCGACCTTGATTTTCGACATGCTGCGCTCCGTCAAAATGACGGGGGCCGGATGATCCGGCCCCCGATCCGTTACCCGATGATGCGGTTCAGCGTGGCCGAGGGCCGCATCACGGCGACGAGTTTGTCGGGGTCGGGGTGATAGTAGCCGCCGATATCCGCCGGTTTGCCCTGGGCCGCCGCAAGCTCGGCCACGATGGCGGCCTCGTTCTCGGCCAGCGCGCGGGCCAGCGGCGCGAATTCGGCGGCAAGGGCCGCGTCATCGGATTGCGCGGCCAGCGCCTCGGCCCAGTAGCGCGCGAACCAGTAATGGCTGTCGCGGTTGTCGGGCTGGCCCACCTTGCGCGAGGGCGAGCGGTTGTGATCGAGGATGCCTTGCGTCGCGGCCTCGACCGCCTCGCCCAGAACGCGGGCGCGGGCATTGTCATGCGTTTCGGCAAGGAACTTGAGGCTTTCGCCAAGGGCGCAGAATTCGCCCAAGGAGTCCCACCGCAGGTGGTTTTCGGCCACGAGTTGCTGCACATGCTTGGGGGCCGAGCCGCCCGCGCCGGTCTCGAACAGACCGCCGCCATTCATCAGCTTGACGATCGACAGCATCTTGGCCGAGGTCGCCAGTTCGAGGATCGGGAAAAGGTCGGTCAGGTAGTCGCGCAGCACGTTGCCGGTGATGGCGATGGTGTTCTCGCCCCTGGTGATGGTTTCGAGGCTGGCGCGTGTCGCGTCGCGCGGGGCCATGATCTCGAACCTGTCGGCAACGCCCGCCGCTTCAAGGATGGGCGTCACGTAGGCGATCAGCTCCGCATCATGGGCGCGCGCCGCATCCAGCCAGAAGATCGCGCGATAGCCGGTCGCCTTCTGCCGCGCGATGGCGAGGTTGATCCAATCCTCGATCGGGGCCTTGCGCGCGCTGGCCGAGCGCCAGATGTCGCCCGCCTTGACCGCATGTTCGTGCAGCACGGTGTCGTCATCGAGGATCATCTTGACGGTGCCGGCCTCGGGGATCTCGAAGGTGGTCGGATGGCTGCCATATTCCTCGGCCTTCTGCGCCATCAGGCCGATATTCTGCACCGTCCCAGCGGTGGCCGGGTTCAGCTTGCCATGCTCCTTGAAAAAGCGGATCGTCTCGTCATAGACCGGCGCATAGGCATTGTCGGGGATGACGCAGGTGCAATCGTGTTCCTTGCCGTCGGGGCCCCAGCCCTTGCCGCCCGCGCGGATGAGGGCGGGCATGGAGGCGTCCACGATCACGTCCGAGGGCACGTGCAGGTTGGTGATGCCCTTGTCCGAATCGACCATGTAGAGCGGCGGGCGCGCGGCCAGGCAGGCGTCGATGGCGGCCTTGATGTCGGCACGGTCCTTGACGCGGGCCAGAAGATCGCCCAGCCCGGCATTGGGATTGACGCCGAGCGTGGCCATGTCATCGCCGAAGCTCTCGAACACCGGCGCAAGATAGGTGCGCACGGCGTGGCCGAAGATGATCGGGTCCGAGACCTTCATCATCGTGGCCTTGAGGTGCAGTGAGAACAGCGTGCCCTCGGCCCCGGTGCGTTCAATCTCCTTGTTGAGAAAGTCGTCGAGTGCGGCGGCGCTCATATAGGTGGCATCGACCACGGTGCCCGCCGGATAGCTCACGCCGTCCTTGAGGACCGTTTCGCCGCTTGCGGTTTCCAGCACGATCTTTGCGGTCGCGGCCTTGGCGAGGGTCGCAGAGCGCTCGTTGGAGAAGAAATCGCCCCCCGACATGGCCGCGACGCGGGTCTGGCTCGCGGCGGTCCACTCGCCCATGGAATGGGGATTGGCCTGCGCGTAGGTCTTGACCGCGCTCGCGGCGCGACGGTCGGAATTGCCCTCGCGCAGCACCGGGTTCACGGCAGACCCCTTGAGCGTGTCGTAACGCTTGCGAGCGGCTTTCTCGGCCTCTGTCCCGGGCTCGTAGGGATAATCGGGCAGCGCGTAGCCCTGGCCCTGCAATTCCTTGATCGCGGCGACAAGCTGTGGCTCGGAGGCGGAGATATTGGGCAGCTTGATCACGTTTGCGCCGGGGGTTTTGACCAGCTCTCCCAGCTCGGCCAGATCGTCGCCGATGCGCTGATCATCGGTCAGGTGATCGGAAAACGCGGCGAGGATGCGTCCGGCAAGCGAAATGTCCCGCGTATCGACCGAGACACCGGCCGCAGACGCAAAGCGGCGGATGATCGGCAAGAGCGAGGCCGAGGCAAGCTCGGGCGCTTCGTCCACCTTGGTGTAGATGATGTCGGGGGTAGTGGCCATGGGAAGGCTCCTTTTGTCGATCCGGTCGCGGGGGCGAGTCTGGTTCACTCGCCCGCCTCATAGACGAAAACGTGGCGCGGGAAAAGATGGTATGCGACGGTATACAAAATTATTTCACTCAGGCCGTCTCGGCCAGGGAGCCGCGCAGCGGGTGCAGGATCACCAGACCCGCCAGCACCGCGCCCAAAACGCCCAGATGCGCAGGCATGGGCGTGCCCGCAAAGGCCTGCCCGACGGGAATGGCCAGCGCCACGCTGCCCACCGTGGCCACGGCGCCCGTGACACTTGCCGCCATGCCCGCGATGGCGCCCATCGGCTCCATCGCCAGCGCGTTGAGATTGCCGAGGGTAAAGCCCGCCTGCATGAAAACGCCGGTCTGCCAGATCAGGAACACCGCGAACTGTGCCCCCGGTGGCAGGCCCACCTGCCAGGCAAGAATGGCCAGCACCGACAGCGCCGCCTGCACGACAAGCGCCGCGCGCACCATCCGCACCATGCCCAGCCGCACCACGAGGCGCGCGTTGATCAGGCTGCCTGCGCCCGCGACCAGTGCCATGCCAAAGAACCAGAAGGGAAATTCCGCCCCGCGGCCAAAGCTTTCATCGAAGACCGGCTGCACCAGCGACAGCGACGTAAAGAGCGTGGTCATCGCCAGCATCTGCACGAGGATCGCGCGCCGTGTGACGGGATGGGCCACCACCTCGCGCGCGGCGAGCGCCAGCGGGCGCAGGCGGAACGGGCGGCGGCGTTCGGGCGGTAATGGCTCTGGCAGGCGCAGCATCATCCAGGCCGACAGGATGAGCGCGAAGAGCACAAAGGCACCAAAGACCGCGCGCCAGCCCGCCAGCGCGATCAGCCCTGCCCCGATGAGCGGCGCGAGGGCGGGCGTGAGCGCGAACACCATCATCACGAAGGACATCAGGCGCGCCATCTCGCGGCCCGATGTCATGTCGCGGATGATCGCGATCGAGACGATGCGAAACGCCGCCGCCCCCAGCCCCTGCACAGCGCGCGCGATCAGAAGCGCCTCGAGCGAGTGCGCCACCATCGCCAGCGCCGCCCCCCCCATGTAGACTGCGGCCCCCCAGAGGATCACGCGCCTGCGCCCGAAACTGTCCGAGAGCGGCCCCGCGAGGAAGGTGCCCACGCCCAACCCCGCCAGAAAGGCGGTGATGATGAGTTGGGCGCGGTTCGGGGCCTCGGGGCTGAGCGATTGCGCGATATGCGGCAGGCCGGGCAGCATGGCGTCGATGGAAAAGGCCACGGTTGCGGCCATCATCGCCATGAGCGCGATGAATTCGGCGGGTCTGAGGGGCAGGGCGGTTGTGCCGGACATGGGGGGCTTTCACTAACGTGCCGCTGCCTTAGCACGCCAGGAACGGCGCGCCCATAGCAAGGCACACAGGAAAGCCTGGAACCCGGACCCTGACCATTGACGCGCCGCCGCGTGCGCGCCAAAACTGCCGTATGAACGAGGTCTTCAAGGGCACATTCACGCAGCAGGAACCGATCCCCGACGAGGGGATCGCGGCCGCAATGGACGTGCTGCGCTCGGGCCGGTTGCACCGCTACAATCTGGTCGGCGACGAGCCGGGTGAGGTCGCGCTTCTCGAGCGTGAATTCGCCGCCTACACGGGCGCGCGCCATGCGCTTGCCGTCACCTCGGGCGGCTATGCCATGGCGACGGCGCTGCGCGCGCTCGGGGTGACGCCGGGCGATCCGGTGCTGACCAACGCCTTTACGCTGGCCCCCGTGCCCGGCGCTATTGCCAGCGTGGGCGCGGTGCCGGTCTATGTCGGCGTGACCGAGGGGTTGACCATCGACCTTGACGATCTGGCGCAAAAGGCGGGTCAGGCGCGGGTGCTGATGCTCAGCCACATGCGCGGGCATCTGGCGGATATGGACCGGCTGATGGCGATCTGTGGTGCGGCGGGCATCACGGTCATAGAGGATTGCGCGCATACGATGGGGGCCGCGTGGCGCGGCGTGCCCTCGGGGCGATGGGGCAAGATCGGGTGCTATTCGACCCAGACCTACAAGCACATGAATTCGGGCGAGGGCGGATTTCTTGTCACCGATGACGACGAGGTGATGGCGCGTGCCGTGATCCTCTCGGGCTCCTACATGCTCTATGAACGCCATGGCACGGTGCCGCCCGCCGAGGTCATCGAGCGGGTGAAATACGACACGCCCAATGTCTCGGGGCGAATGGACCATCTGCGCGCGGCGATCCTGCGGCCGCAACTGCGGATGCTGGATGCGCAATGCGAGAAATGGAATGCGCGCTACCGTGTGGTGGAGAACGGGCTGCGCGACACGCCGGGATTGCGGATCGTGGAGCGGCCCGAGGCGGGGCGCTTCGTCGGCTCGTCGATCCAGTTCCTGCTGCTCGACTGGTCCGGGTCGCGCATCGAAGCGGTTCTGGCGCGCTGTGCCGCGCGAGGGGTGGAGCTCAAGTGGTTCGGCGGGGCAGAGCCGAAGGGCTTTACCAGCCGCTATGACAGCTGGCGCTATGCGCCCCATCCCGCGATGCCCGAGAGCGACCGCATCCTGCGGGCGATTCTCGACATGCGCCTGCCGCTGACCTTCAGCCTTGAGGATTGCGCGCAGATCGCGCGGATCATCCGAGTCGAGGTAGGGGCGGTTTGGCAGGCCGGAGTTTCACATAAGGATAGAGTGGCAACTAGCTGATATCATGGCCTTAAAACTGATCTTCGCGGCTCCAGCGTCAGCGCCTCTGGCCAGCCGAAGAGATATTCGATCCCGGCAATCGACAATGCAATCCCGATCACGATCAGCCAGAGCCGCACAGTGCGTGGCCCCGGCGGGCGGCGCGCCCATCGGGCCAGACGCAGAAGCCACGTGATGTTCATGGGCCGACAAACCGGACCTTGCCGATAAAGGGCAGGTTGCGGTTACGCTGCGCGTAGTCGATGCCATAGCCCACGACGAATTCATCGGGGATCTCGAACCCGATCCAGTCGGCGCGGATAGCGGCCTCGCGGCGCGACGGCTTGTCAAGCAATGCGATGGTCCGAAGGCGCGCGGGGCGGCGGCTTTCCAGTAGGTGCAGGACGTGGGCGAGCGTGTGGCCGGTATCGACGATATCCTCGACCACGAGCACATCGCGCCCTTCAATATCGCCGCGCAAGTCTTTGAGAATGCGAACTTCCCGACTGCTTTCCATTGCGTTTCCATAAGACGAGGTCTCGACGAAATCGACCTCGACCGGCAGATCCAGCTCGCGCACCAGATCGGCGATGAAGATGAACGAGCCACGCAGCAGGCCCACCACGATGAGCTTTTGCGTGCCCGCGAATTCCGCCTCGATCTCGTGCGAGAGCGCCTCGACGCGCGCCGCGATGCTCTTGGCGGAAATAAGCTTGTCGATCACATAGTCGCGCTGCGGCATGACTTCCCCTTGCAAATTCCCGTCCAGTCTATGAAAAACCGCGCCACTGTCACGCGGAAAACCGGGGAAGCCATGCCGTCACATGCCGAAACGCGGGTGCTGCCCTATACGGCGGACCAGATGTATGGGCTGGTGGCCGATGTCGCGCGCTATCCGGAGTTTCTGCCCTGGACGGCGGCGGCGCGGGTGCGCAGCGTGACCCCTCGCGACGACGGCGCGCAGGTGATGGAGGCCGATCTGGTGATCAGCTTCAAGGTCTTCCGCGAGCGATTCGGCAGTCGCGTCGTGCTCTGGCCCGAGGCACGGCGGATCGAGACCGAGTATCTGGACGGCCCGTTCCGGCACATGCGCTCGAATTGGGCGTTCCGCGATGTGGAGGGCGGCTGCGAAGTTGCCTTTGATGTGGATTTTGCGTTTCGCAACAGACTCTTGCAGTCAGCGGCAGAGATGTTTTTCCACGAGGCGATGAAACGGATCGTGCGCGCCTTCGAGGGGCGGGCGCAGGCGCTTTACGGCTGAGGCCGGTCGGCCTGTCTCGGGCCGTCATCCTCGGACGTGATCCGAGGATCTCTGACCGCCGCGAGATCCCTGCCTTCGCAGGATAACGGGGGTCAGGAGGTGAGCGCGTCACGCAAAAGCCGCAAGGCGTGATCACGGCTGAGACGGCGAACCTCGGCGCGGCCAGGTGCGCCAAACTCCTGCGTTTCGGTGTGTGTCGCGTGGCCCGCCATGGCAAGGCCGAAGCAGACGCGCCCCTCGGGCTTGTGCTCTGATCCGCCTGGCCCGGCGATGCCGGTGATCGAGATGGCCAGTTGCGCGCCGCTATGGTTCAGCGCGCCTTGGGCCATTTCGCGCGCAACCTCTTCCGACACGGCACCATGTGCGGCAAGGGTGGCGGGCGCGACGCCCAGCATTTCGACCTTGGCCGCGTCGGAATAGGTGACGAAACCACGCTCGACCACCGCGGAGGAGCCCGCCACGTCGGTGAGCGCGACCGCAACCATACCGCCGGTGCAGCTTTCGGCGGCGGCAATCATCAGCCTTCGTTGTTTTGCAATATCAATAATTTGTGAGGCGATGCTCATGCGAATACCACATGCGCGAGAAACGCCCCCAGCATCACGCAGAGCGCCGCCGCCACCCCGGCAAGGATGTCGTCGAGCATGACGCCCAGCGCATCGTGGCGCCGGTCCGCCCAGCCGATCGGCCCCGGTTTCCAGATGTCGAAGAGCCGAAAGGCAAGAAAGGCGGTGATCCAGCCCGGCCAGAGCGCGGTGAGCGCCACGCCCGCATGGGCCGCGCCTATGGAAACGGGCAGGAAAGCGAGCCATTGGCCTGCCACCTCGTCGATCACGATCTCGGAAGGATCGTGATCGGCTTTATCTTTTGTTTCCAGGTGCGTAGCCAACCAACCTGATGCAAATGCCACGACCACGCCAATCCCGAGCAGGATCGGCCCGCCAGCCATGTGGAGCGCCCAG
The DNA here is from genome assembly GCA_002842985.1 of Alphaproteobacteria bacterium HGW-Alphaproteobacteria-1. Classification (GTDB taxonomy): domain Bacteria; phylum Pseudomonadota; class Alphaproteobacteria; order Rhodobacterales; family Rhodobacteraceae; genus Roseovarius. The sequence goes on along the minus strand of PHEQ01000015.1, from coordinate 46,245 downwards.
GCGACGGGGAGCGCGGCGAGCGAGCCCCATGTGCCGGGTGCAGGACGCAGGTGGCCGACATGAAAGAACGTGACGACGAGATGGCTCAGGCGCATGGCTTCACCAGCGTGACCACGGTTTGTGCGGCGATGCCCTCTTCGCGACCGGTGAAGCCAAGGCGTTCGGTGGTCGTGGCCTTGACCGAAATACGGTCGAGGGACACGCCGGTGATCGCGGCCAGCGCCGCGCGCATGGCCTCGGCATGGGGGCCGATCTTGGGACGTTCGCAAAGAAAAGTGACGTCCATATTGCTGATCCTGAACCCTTTTTCGGCCGCAAGACCTGCGGCATGGCGGAGGAAGACGTGGCTCTCGGCCCCTTTCCACTGCGGATCGGAGGGCGGAAAATGCCGCCCGATATCACCCTCGGCCAGTGCACCATAAATGGCGTCGGCCAGCGCGTGCAGCCCCACATCGGCGTCGGAATGGCCCTGAAGGCCCCGCTCATGCGGCACCGCGACAGCGCAGAGCATGACATGATCGCCCGGCCCGAAACGGTGCACGTCAAAGCCGGTACCGGTGCGTATATCCATCTGCGCCCCCATCATGCGACTGGCCCGGTCGATATCGCCGGGATGGGTGATCTTGAGATTGTCGGCGTGACCTTCGGTGATCGTGACCGGCAAACCGGCGGCGCGGGCCACGGCGACATCGTCGTCGGCGTCGCCCTGATGCGCGCGATGTGCGGCAAGGATAGCCGCGAAATCAAAGCCTTGCGGGGTCTGCGCGGCATAGAGACCGGCGCGGTCCTGCGTGCCGGTGACCGCGCCGTCAAGGCCGGTCCAGAGCGCGTCGGTCACGGGCAGCGCGGGGGCGGCGGCAGGCGCGCCAGCCGCGAGCGCCTCGAGCACGCCGCGAATGACCGCGGGCGGCAGGGTGGCGCGGGCGGCGTCGTGGATGAGCACATGGCGTGGCGCCGTGCCGGTCCGCGCCAGATGCTCCAGCCCGTTGAGGACCGATGCGCGGCGGGTGGTCCCGCCGGTCGTGACCTCGATACCGGCGGGCGCAAGGGCCAGATCGTCGGGGTGCAGCACGATCAGCGTGCGACTGACGAACGGAGCGAGCGCGGCGATGGTCCAGTCGATCACGCGGCGGCCCGCGAGAGGCTGCCATTGTTTCGGTTGCTCCCCGCCTGCGCGGGTGCCCCGGCCGGCGGCGGTTATGAGGGCGGCGACTGTCATGATCCCTGATTACGGCGCAGCGCGCGAGAGCGCAATGCCGGGGCATGTGCCTAAAAAACAGGCAAACAACCCGGTGAGGGCGCGGATTTGGGCCGTCCGGCGTTGTGAGCAAGGGACGGGAGGGGTAGAACGGCGCTGTTGCACAAGGATTGGGCAAACCATGCTGACTTTGGACCAAAGGCCCCTGACCCCGCCGGTCCTGCTCGCGCCGATGGCCGGAATCACCGATCTGCCGTTTCGCGATCTGGTGAGCGGCTTCGGCGCGGGGCTGGTGGTGAGCGAGATGATCGCCAGCCGTGAGATGCTGAGCGCGCGGCCCGGCGTGCGCGAGAAGGCGGAGCTGGGTCTGGGGGCGGGCAATACCTCGGTGCAGATCGCAGGCTGCGAGGCCGCACCGATGGCCGAGGTGGCGCGCAGGCTGGAGGGCGCGGGCGCGCGGATCATCGACATCAACATGGGCTGCCCGGCGAAGAAGGTGACGCGGGCGCGCGGCGCGGGGGCCTCGGGTTCGGCGCTGATGCGCACGCCCGATCACGCGTTGCGGCTGATCGAGGCGGTGGCGGGGGCCGTCGAGGTGCCGGTCACGCTCAAGATGCGGCTGGGCTGGGATCACGCAAGCCTCAACGCACCGCAGATCGCGGCGCGTGCCGAAGCGGCGGGCGTGGCGATGATCACGGTGCATGGGCGCACGCGCTGTCAGTTCTACAAGGGCTGTGCCGACTGGGCGGCGATCCGGGCGGTGAAGGACGCGGTGGGTGTGCCGGTGATCGCCAATGGCGATATCGTGGATGCGGCCTCGGCGCGGCGCGCGCTCGCACTTTCTGGCGCGGACGGGGTGATGATCGGGCGCGGCGCGCGGGGGCGACCGTGGTTGCTGGCAGAGGTGGCGGCGGCGCTCTGGGGCACGCGCGCGCCGAAGGTGCCGCAGGGCGCGGCGCTCGCTGATCTGGTCGCGGGGCATCACGACGCGATGCTGTCGTTTTACGGCACCGATCTGGGGGGGCGCGTCTCGCGCAAGCATCTGGGCTGGTATATGGAGGCCGCCGGAACGCCTGCGACGCTGCGCCGTCTGGTGCTGACCGCGCCGCCCGCGCTGGTGGCGCGGCTCTTGCCCGAGGCGTTCGGGCTGCGGTGCGCGGCATGAGCGCGGACGAGCCGCTCTGGGCTTCGCTGCCGGTGCCCGCGCTGGTCATCGACGCCGTGGACCGGATCGCGCGGCTCAACCCGGCGGCGGAGGGGTTTTTGCTGGGCTCGGCGCGCACGCTGGTGGGCGCGCCGGTCTGGTCGCGGCTGATGGTCGATGCGCCGCTCGAGGCGGCGTTCACCCGCGCGCGGGAAAGCGGCGCGCCGCTCTTCGTCAACGATGTGGATGTGGGCACGGGCGCGCGACCGCCTGTGTTGTGCTCGCTTCAGGTGGCGCCGCTGGCGGGCGCGCCGGGGCGGATGCTGATGCTGATCGCGCCGCGCGAAATGGCCGGGCGCGTGGGGCAGAACAGCACCGTCAAATCCGCCGCGCGCTCGGCCATCGGCATGGCCGAGATGCTGGCGCACGAGATCAAGAACCCGCTGGCGGGGATCACCGGGGCGGCGCAGCTTCTGTCGATGACGCTCACGGCGGAGGATCGGGAATTGACTGACCTGATCGTGAGCGAGAGTCGCCGCATCGTGGCGCTTCTGGAGCGGGTCGAGCAGTTCGGCAATGTCGGCGCGCCGGTCCTGCACGCGGTCAACCTGCATGACGTGCTTGACCGGGCGCGGCGCTCGGCGATGCTGGGTTTCGCCGGGGGGATGCGCTTTGTCGAGGACTATGACCCCTCGCTGCCGCCTGCGCTTGGCGACGGGGACCAGCTTGTGCAGGTGGTGCTCAACCTTCTGAAGAATGCCGCCGAGGCGGCAAGGGGCGGCAACGGCACGATCCGGCTGCGCACCCATTACGATGCCGCGTTGCGGGTGCGGCGCGGCGGCGATGCGCGGGCGCTGCCGCTGCATCTTGAGGTGATCGATGACGGGCCCGGCCTGCCGCCCGAGATCGCAAGCGATGTGTTCGAGCCCTTCGTGTCGGGGCGCGAGAACGGCACCGGCCTGGGGCTGGCTCTGGCGGCCAAGATCGTCTCGGATCATGGCGGCTGGATTTCGGTCGACTCGGTGCCAGGGCGCACGGTGTTCCGCATATCGCTGCAACGCGCGGATGCGCAGGACAAGGAGGGCTGAGACATGGATGGCACGGTTCTGGTCGCCGATGACGACCGCACGATCCGCACGGTTCTGACGCAGGCGCTGACGCGGGCTGGCTGCAAGGTTCATGCCACCTCTTCGCTGACCACGCTGATGCGGTGGGTGGCCGAGGGGCGCGGCGATGTGGTGATCTCGGACGTGATGATGCCCGATGGCAACGGGCTCGAGATGCTGCCCAAGATCGCGCAGGATCGGCCCGGCCTGCCGGTGATCGTGATCTCGGCGCAAAACACGATCATGACCGCGATCAAGGCCGCCGAGGCGGAGGCGTTCGACTATCTGCCCAAGCCGTTCGACCTGCCGGACCTGATGAAGCGCACCGCCCGCGCATTGGCCGCGCGCGAGCGCAAGACGGCGCGCGAGGCGCCTGAGGAACGGCCCGAGAACCTGCCGCTTATTGGCCGCAGCGCGGCGATGCAGGCGCTCTACAAGGTGGTGGCGCAGGTGATGCATGCCGATCTGCCGGTGATGATCTGCGGTGAATCGGGCACCGGCAAGTCGTTGGTGGCGCGTGCGGTGCATGATTACTCGGACCGGCGCAGCCTGCCTTTCGTGACTGTCACGGGGACGGATCTGCACGATATCGACGGCCCGGCGCAGGTCATGGCGCGGGTGCGCGGGGGCACGCTGGTGCTGGACGAGGTAAGCGATCTGTCGCCCGAGATCCAGGGCCGGGTGGTGCGCATGATGGAGGCACCGGGCGAGAGCGCGCCGCGGTTCATGGCGACAAGCCGCGTGCCGCCGGCCCAGGCGCTGGAGGCGGGGGCCTTGCGTGAGGACTTCTATTACCGGCTGAGCGGGGTGGTGATCGACGTGCCCGCCCTGCGTGACCGGATCGAGGATATCCCGATCCTCGCCACGCATTTCCTGGCGCGCGAGGACCGGCCCGGCATGCCCGAGCGGCGGCTGTCGGAGGAGGCGGTGGAGCTGATGCGCGCGTATGGCTGGCCGGGCAACGTGCGGCAGTTGGAAAACGCCATGCGGCGGCTGGCGCTCACGGCGCAGGCCGAGGTGATCGGGCGTGCCGAGATTGCCGCCGTCATTGGTACACAACCCAAGGCCGAACCGGTGATGCGGCCCGGTCGGGGCGAGACCCTGAGCGGCTCGGTGGGCGCTCATCTGCAACGCTACTTCGATCTGCACGGCGGAGAGTTGCCGCCCTCGGGCCTGCACGCGCGGATCCTGCGCGAGGTGGAAGGCCCGCTGATCGAGATCGCGCTCGAGGCGACGGGGGGCAATCAGATCCGCTGCGCCGAGCTTCTGGGGATCAACCGGAATACGCTGCGAAAGAAAATGACCGATCTGGATATTCGCGTGACACGCCGCCGCAAGTTGATGTAAAACTGCAACAGCACTGTGGCGATGAGGGCGAATGGCGCGCTTGTTGTCTGCATGTTGGGGTGGTGGCAGTGGTCCCCACAACTTGAGCCGGGGGGCGGCGTGGCAACACAGACACGCGATGTGAACGGACCGGTGCGCGGCGTCTTCGGCTTCGCACGGTTGCGCAGACTGAGGGGCTGGGGCGCGCTTGGCCTTGTGCTGCTTGGCCCGGTGCTGGCGGTGCTGACCTATCTGGTGATGGGGCCGCTCGACCGGGGCAGCGGGTCTGACCTGCTGCGGCTCGTGCTTCTGGCGGATATGGTCTATGTGCTGCTGGTTGCGGGGCTGGTGCTGCAACGGGTGGCGCGGATGGTGGCCGCGCGGCGCTCGCGCTCGGCGGGGTCACGGCTGCACCTGCGGCTGACCGGCGTCTTTGCGCTCATGGCGCTCTTGCCGACGATTTCGGTCGCAGTCTTTGCGATGCTGTCGATCAACATGGGGCTGGAGGCGTGGTTTTCCGAGCGGGTCGGGCGCGTGGTCGATAGCTCCGTGGCCGCCGCACAGGCCTATGAAGAGGAACACCGTCGCGATCTGGTGGCCGATGCGCAGGTCCTGGCGCGGGTGATCGACGCCACACGGCGCGCCACGGCTTTCATGGGCGATGGCGATATAAGACAGGTTCTGTCCTCGGGGCAGCGCGAGATCCAGCGCGGCCTCAAGGAGGCCTTCGTGATCGACGGCACGGGCGAGATTCGCGCGCGCGGCGAGCGCTCGTACCTCTTCGATTACGAGCGCCCGGGTCCCGAAGAGATCGCGCAGGCGCGCGAGACAGGTGTCGTGGTGATCCGCGACTGGGACAATAACGAGTTTCGCGCGCTCCTGCCGCTTGACGCCTTTCCCGACCGGCTGCTTTATGTAAGCCGCACTGTGGATGGCGCGATCCTCAACCTGCTCGACGACACCCAGGAAACTGCCACCTTCTACAAGCAGCGAGAGAGCGAGCGGGGCCGTGTTCTGTTCGAGTTCGGACTGGTCTATTTCGGGTTCGCCGTCATTCTCATCCTTGCCGCGATCTGGCTTGGGATGTGGTTCGCGGAACGTCTGTCGCGGCCCGTGGGGCGGTTGACGTCGGCAGCGCAACGGGTGGGCGAGGGCGATCTGGACACGCAGGTGCGCGAGGAGGAGGGTGATGACGAGATTGCCCTGCTCAGCCGGTATTTCAACCAGATGACCCGGCAGTTGAAGGGCCAGCGCGACCGGCTTTTGGCCAATACAAGGCAGATCGAGCGGCGGCGGCGGCTGTTTGATTCGGTGCTGGGGTCGGTGTCGTCGGGCGTGGTGGGGCTTGATGCCAAGGGGCGCGTGACCTTCGTCAATCGCGCCGCCGAACGTCTGCTCGACTGGCAGGAGGATCAGCAATCGCTGGCGCTCTCGATGGCGGTGCCCGAGTTCGGGCCGCTGTTCGACCGGCTGATGCAAAGCCCCGGCGGCTTTGTCCAGGAGGAAATCCGCGTCACCCGCGGGCGGCGGCAGGAGAACCTGCTGGTGCGCATGTCCACCCGCCACACCGAGGGCGGGCAGCGCGAGGGCTTTGTGGTGGCCTTCGACGATGTGACCGATCTGGTGAGCGCGCAGCGCATGGCTGCCTGGGGCGACGTGGCGCGGCGCATCGCGCACGAGATCAAGAACCCGCTCACGCCGATTTCGCTGAGTGCCGAACGCATCAAGCGCAAGTTCGCCCGCCAATTGCCAGAGGAGGAGGCGGCGAAGCTCGAGGAGTTGACCGATGTGGTGGTGCGCCAGACCAATGACCTGCGCCGGATCGTCGACGAGTTTTCCAAGTTCGCCCGGATGCCGGAGCCCCAGACGCGCTCCGAGAGCCTGAGCAAAGTGCTGCGCGACGCGGTGCTGTTGCAAGAAGCGGGCCAACCCGATGTAAGTTTTGAACTGGCACTCGACGAGGGGCCGCTTGCGGCGCGGATTGATCCGGCAATGATCGGCCAGGCGCTGACCAACCTGATCAAGAACGCGGGCGAGGCGATAGAGAGCCTTCGGGAAAAGGGCGCGCCCGAAGGCCACGTGCCGACGATCCGCATCGAGAGCGGCGAGGAGGACGGCCAGGCCGTCATCGCCATCTCCGACAACGGCATCGGCCTGCCAGAAGATCGCGCGCGGCTTTTCGAGCCCTATGTCACCACGCGCGACAAGGGCACCGGCCTTGGCCTGCCCATCGTCAAGAAGATCATCGAGGAGCATGGCGGCACGCTCGTGCTTGAGGATGCCGAGCCGTTTTCGCCGGGGGCGATGGCGGGTGCGTGCGCGGTCGTGCGGCTGCCGCTGATGTCAGTGACCGATACGACAGGTGAGGCCCGAGCGGCCGAGTGAGGGGGACCCATGAGTGATATTCTGATTGTCGATGACGAGCGCGATATCCGCGAGCTGATTTCGGATATTCTCGAGGATGAGGGCTATACCACGCGGCGGGCGGGCAATTCCGACGAGGCGATGGCGGCCATCCGCGCCGAGCAACCCGGCCTCTTGATCCTCGATATCTGGCTCAAGGACAGCCAGATGGACGGCATCGACATCCTCAAGGCGGTCAAGCGCGATTACCCCGATGTGCCGGTGGTGATCATCTCGGGCCATGGCAATGTCGAGATCGCCGTCGCGGCGATCAAGCAGGGGGCCTATGACTTCATCGAAAAGCCCTTCAATATTGATCAATTGATGGTGGTGATCCGGCGCGGCATGGAAACAAGCCGCCTGCGCCGCGAGAATCAGGCGCTCAAGCGGCGTGAGACTGCCCCGTCGGAGATGCTGGGCGACTCCCCCGCCTTTCGCGCGCTCCTCGGCCAGTTGGATAAGGTCACCAAATCCAACGGTCGCGTGATGCTGACCGGTCCTGCCGGATCGGGCAAGGAACTGGCGGCGCGCTATATCCACGCCCATTCCACGCGCAACCACTGCCCCTTTGTCACCGTGACCTGCGCCTCGGTCGCGCCGGAGCGGATGGAGGAGGTGCTCTTTGGCCGCGAAAGCCCCGAGACGGGCGTGACTCCGGGGCTTCTGGAGGAGGCCAATGGCGGGGTTATCTATCTCGACGAGGTGGCCGACCTGCCCGAGGGCACGCAATCCAAGCTCCTGCGGGTGCTGGTCGATCAGACCTTTCTGAGGGCGGGCGGCAGCACCAAGGTCAAGGTCGATCTGCGGGTGATCTCCTCGACCAGCCGCGATCTGGAGGCCGAGATTGCCGCCGGCCGGTTCCGGCGCGAGCTCTATCACCGGCTCAACGTGGTGCCGGTGCGGGTGCCGGGGCTTGACGAGCGGCGCGAGGACATCCCGCGACTGGCCGAGCATTTCATCGCGCTTCTGAATGCCACGCAGGGCCTGCCGCTGCGCGCTCTCTCGGAAGAGGCGGTGGCGCTTTTGCAAACGATGACTTGGCCCGGCAACGTGCGGCAGTTGCGCAATGTCATCGAGCGGGTGCTCATCCTTGGCGACAGCGGCGGGCCGATTTCCGCAAGTGAATTGCCGGGCGAGAGCGCGGCGCCCCTGGAGCAGGGACGCATCGTGATTTCGGGCGCGGTGGCCATGCTGCCTCTGCGCGAGGCGCGCGAAGCCTTCGAGCGGGAATATCTGATGACGCAGATCAACCGCTTTGGCGGCAATATCAGCCGCACGGCGGAATTCGTCGGCATGGAGCGCAGCGCGCTGCATCGCAAGCTCAAGTCGCTCGGTGTGGTGGGCACGACCCGCGAAAGCGAGGCGGCGGAGTGACCCGCCGCCGCCCTCTTGTCAGAGCATGTCGCGCAGTCGCCAGCCGCCCGCGTGCAGTCGCAGCCGCCCACCGCCGGTTACGGCCAGGATCGCCACTGAAAGAAATGCCACGTTGCGTTCGAGGGTGAAAACGGGCTCCTGAAAGAGCGCCGCGGTCGCGGTGCATATCACGATCCCGAGGACCGCCATGACCCGGCTGTAGATCCCGAGCATCAACCAGAGCGCGATCAGTGCCAGAAGTCCGGCCACGCCCATATCGAGCACCTCAGCTCCGGTGAGCACGCTGTGGCCCGAAAACCCGAACAGCACGCCGCCTGTCTTCGGCGCGAGATAACTGCTCACATGTGCCATGAAAAAAATCGCCAGCCAGAGCCGACACAAAAGGCCGACGGTCGGGATAAGTGCCTGTTGCATGTGCTGCCTCGTTTTGCCCCTGAGTTTTTTGTTGATGCGGTCGAAGGTGGGGTAAATGGACGGGGACAGTCAACCATGGATTGTGCAAGGCTGCGCTTGCATGACGTGCAAGACCCCCGGCTCCGGCGTGCAGGCCGGGCGTTGGTGCATTACCCCGGCCTGAGGCGAGCGTTCCCCTTACCCCACTGACGTGGGCCAGGCGCATCTTCCACGCCTCGCGTCGGATCCAGCCGGATCTTGCCCGCCCGTTCGTCGTGGGCGACCGCACGGACCGGGCCGGCATGAGCGGTTCGGCCTGTTTCGAACAGTCAAGACGGCGATCACCGGCGCGCGACCGCTGCAATAATCAGAAGGAGCTGCGCCTTTTGCGCGCCCGCGCTGCATTGTGCAGCACAAACGGCAAGGTCTCCGGGAGCGCGTTCGGATACGAACGCCCGGCCCGGTTCTTGCGGGAATACGCCCGCACGTTCGGCGTGCCTCCAAGGCTGGAGCGCACGCTTCACGTCATGCTCGATCCCGAGACCGGCGTCTGGCGCGGGCCGGGTTGTGGCGCCGCCTAACTTCCCACGCCCTTTGGCAGCACCTGTTCGAACCTGTTGCCGTCCGTATCGGTTGCCAGCACCCGCAGCGCAGGTGCGCCGTTGTCGGCATAGGAAAAGCGGAACACCGGGTTTTCCGAGATCGAGATGCCGCCATCCATGGTGAAGAGCAGATCATCGCCCTGCCAGACCTCCAGATGGTCGATGAAATGGGCGGGAATGAAAAGCTGGGTGATCTGGTCGCGCTGCAGGCCCGAGTAATTCGGATGGCGCACCATGATCTGTGCCTCGGCGGCTCGCCGGTGCAGAGCAGCCGCCCGAGGCCTTGACGAAGCGCCCGGTCATGGCAAGCCCTGCCTCGGTCTCGGCGATCACGCGGATGTTGGAATATTGGTTCACCCGCACCCGAAATTCGAAATCGATGGGGGACATGGCGCTGCCAAAACCGAGTTCGGCGGCGACCGGGGCGGGGTTTTCGTCGATCACCACGGTGGCCTTGCGGATGGTCGCCGCCGGGTCGGTCTGGTGCAGCAGGATCGGCACCGTGGCCGCGTCATGGGCGCGGTACGGCGCGTCGAGCGTCAGCAGGCCCGCGCCATCCGCGATTTCCGCATCCCCCACGATATCCTCGCGCAGCATCTCCCACATCTCGCTGGGTTCCAGCGGGTTCGTCACCTCGCCGGCATATGCGACGGTCCCGAGCATGAGGGCAAGGGCTGTGGCGCGGATCAGGGCGCGGGGCATGGTGGTTCCTCTTCATATTCCGCCAGTCTTATATCACGAAACGGGCCGTGCGCGAAGCCCGACCAAAGTTGGCGTGGCACACATCCGCGTGTAGGCTGAGGGTCAGGCGCGACAAACCGGAGTGCGGCCATGTTCGAGGCGATCCTTACCCTTTGTCTGGCAGGCGTCGGGGGCGATGCCCCGTGCCGCGAGGTGCTCTTGCCGGGATATGAGGCGACGACAGAGGCCGCGTGCGTAGCCGCGTTGGCGGCGCGCGCGCCCGACGGGGCAGGGGAGGCGCGCTGCGCGCCCTTGGGTGCCGCGCTCGATGTGGACGAGATCGCGCCGGGGGTCTTCGTGCATCTGGGGCAGGTCGCCGAACCCGATCAAGAGAACCTTGGTGATGCGTCCAACCTGGGCTTTGTGGTGGGCCGCGAGGGGGTGGCCGTGATCGACACCGGCGCGGCGGCCTGGATGGGCGAGGCACTGTGGCGCGCGGTTCGCGCGCACACCGATCTGCCCGTCACGCATGTGATTCTGACGCATATCCATCCCGATCACGTTTTCGGGGCAGCACCCTTCGTGGCCACGGGGGCGCAGGTCTGGGGACACGAGGATTTCAACCGCGCGCTGGCGGACCGGGCCGAGAACTACCTGGAAAGCCTCGAGCGTGAGATCGGGCAGGGCGCGATGATCGGCACACAGGTTCCCGTGGTGACGGCACCGGTCGCAGGGCGGGCGGAGCTCGACCTTGGCGGGCGGGTTCTGCTGCTGGAGGCATGGCCCATGGCCCATACCGGCACCGATCTCACGGTGCATGACCTGTCCACCGACACGCTTTTTGCGGGCGATCTGGTGTTTGACACTCATCTGCCCGCCCTCGATGGCAGCCTGCGCGGCTGGCGCGCGGTGCTGGCCGGGTTGCAGGGGCGCGGCTTTGCCCGCGTGGTGCCGGGGCATGGCGGGCCAAGCCTTGGCTGGCCCGAGGGCGGTCTGGCCACCGCGCGTTATCTGTCGGTGCTGGAGCGTGACACGCGCGCGGCGATTTCCGCGGGCGCGCGGCTGGGTGAGGCAGTCCTTCAGATCGCGGCGGGCGAAGCGACGCAATGGGCGCTTTTTGATGCCTATAACGCGCGCAACGCCACGGTGGCCTTTACCGAACTGGAATGGGAATAGGCGGTCAGGAGAGCGCCGCCAGAAGGCGCGCCGCCTCGTCGCGGGGATGGCTGAGCGCGTCGCGGTCCTCGCCGGGATGGAACCGCGCGCGCGTGGCCGTGGGCATCGGGGCAGGCGTCAGGATATGCACGCGCGGCCCGGTCTTCACGCTTTCCGCCTGCCAGCTTCGGGCCAGCGCGATCTGCGCCGCCTTTGTGGCCCCGTAGGCGCCGAAGAATTTATCGCCGCCGCGCGGATCGTCGAAGAACACCGCCTGACCCGCCTCACCCAGAAGCGGTGCGACGAACGGGATCAGCAGCCCCGTGGCCGATGCGTTGACGGCGACCGAGCGCTCCCAGTCCTTCTCGGCCAGATGCATGGCAGGGCTGAGGGGGGCCGCGTGAACTGCTGCGTGAATCCAGAGCGCGATGCCGCCCCAGCGGTCGTGGATGGCGCGGCACAGCTGCGCCATGGCCTCGCGGTTGGTGATGTCCATGGGCGCAAGCGTGGCCTGCCCGCCGCGCGCCTTGATGCGGTCGTCCAGTTCCTCGAGCGCGCCCACGGTGCGGGCGACGGCGACGACGTGATGGGCGGGCGTCAGCGCCTCGGCCATGGCCGCCCCCAGCCCGCGCGAGGCGCCGGTGACGAGGGCAACGGGGAGATCCTGTATTTCGCTCATATGCGGCAAATCCCACCAGTCGCGCGCCAGATCAAGCACTATCGCTTGACTTTTTCGCGCCTGCGGCGAAAAAGTCAGCCCGACAACCGGAACAACGGAGGGATGCGACATGCGCGCACAGGTTCTCACTCAGGCCGTCATCGGCCAGGACACAATCATCCGCAAGGCGGGCCTGGTGCTTGGCGGGTCGCTCTTCATCGCGCTGGCGGCGCAGGTGAGCGTGCCCTTCTTTCCGGTGCCGCTGACGCTCTCGACGCTGGCGATCCTGCTCGTGGGCCTCACGTTTGGTGCGCGCCTCGGGGCGGCGGCGGTTCTGGCCTATCTTGCCGAAGGGGCGATGGGGCTGCCGGTATTCGCGGGCGCGCAGAGCACGGCCTCGCTCGTCGGGCCGACCGCCGGCTTCCTTTACGGCTTCGTGGGCATGGCCTGGCTTGCCGGTCTGGCGGTCGAGCGCGGGATCGCGCGCGGCGTGGTTTCGACGGCGCTGGTGGGTGTTGCGGTCTCGGCGCTGCTTTACATCCCCGGCCTTGCCTGGCCCGCGCTGGTCATGGGCAAGGCGATGCCGGACCTCTGGGCCTACTGGATGGCACCGTTCCTCTTGGGTGACGTGGTCAAGGCCGTGATCGCCGCGATGCTGGTCTGGGGCGGCTGGACCGCGCTCAGGGCGCGCAAGGGCTGACACCCGGCTTAAGGAAAATGTCAAAGGCCGCGCTCTCGGGCGCGGCCTTGTTCGTTTTGCCTCACGCTCCGCGATACGGCTCCACATATTGCAGGGCCATGTCCCAGGGAAAGAATATCCAGGTATCCTGGCTGACCTCGGTGATGAAGGTATCGACCTGCGCGCGCCCCATCGGCTTGGCATAGACGGTGGCCACATGGGCGCGCGGCATCCGGGCGCGCACCACTTCGAGGGTGCGGCCGGTATCGACCAGATCATCGACGATCAACACGCCCGTCCCGTCGCCGACAATGTCCATGTCGGGTGATTTGATGATGCGCGGTTCGGTCTGTTCCTGATGGTTGTAGGATTTGACGCTGATCGTGTCGACGGTGCGGATATCGAGTTCGCGCGCCACGATCATCGCCGGGGCCATGCCGCCGCGTGTGATCGCCACCACCGCGCGCCAGCCGCCCTCCGGGGCCTCGCCCTGAAGCCGCCAGGCCAGCGCGCGCGCATCGCGGTGAATCTGGTCCCAGCTTACGTGAAAGCCCTTTTCATGGGGGAGGCGGTCCATCATGTCAGTCCCTGCTCAAGAGAAGTTTCAGCCCGAGCGCGCCAAGCAAAAGTGCTGCCGCGCGGTCGATCGTCGGTTTGGCACCCAGATAGGCGCGCCGCGCCGTGGCCCCGCTCAACAGCGTGGCGAAACCGGCGTAAAAGAGCCACTCCACCATCATGTGATTGACGGTGATGAGGGCAATGTCGCTGGCCGAGAGGCCCTTGGGAAAGATCACCACCAGCACGGAAGCCGCGAAGAGCACCGATTTGGGATTGCCGAGATTGATCAGCGCCCCGTCGAGAAAGGCGCGGCCGCGCGGTTTGCGCGCGCCGTCGGTCACGGGCTGCCGCGCGGCGCGCCAAGTGGTCCATGCGATATAGAGTAGATAGGCCGCCCCGGCGATCTTGAGCGCCATGTAGGCCCATGGAAAAAGGCTGAAGAGCGCCTCGAGCCCCAGAAGCGCCGCCAGTGTCCAGAGGGCTGCGACAAGGCCAAGGCCTAGACCTGCGGCGATGCCCGCAGCCCGTCCGTCGGCCAGTGCCGTGCGCAGCGCAAACAGCAGGGCGGGACCGGGGCTGAGGATGGCGGCAGCCAGAACCGCGTTGAAGGCAAGAAGGTCGAGCGCGCTCATCGGGGCGTCAGGTGGCGTCGATATCGGGCGCGTCCACCGCCTTCATGCCGACAATGTGATAGCCCGCATCGACATGAAGCACCTCGCCGGTCACGCCGCTGCTCAGATCCGAGAGGATATAGAGCGCCGAGCGACCCACATCGTCGATGGTCACGTTGCGCCGCAGCGGTGAATTCAGCTCGTTCCATTTCAGGATGTAGCGGAAATCACCGATGCCGCTGGCCGCCAGCGTGCGGATCGGTCCGGCGCTGATGGCATTGACGCGGATACCGTCGCGGCCCAGATCCTCGGCCATGTATTTCACGCTCGCCTCCAGCGCCGCCTTGGCAACGCCCATGACATTGTAATGCGGCATGACCTGCTCGGCGCCGTAATAGGTGAGGGTGAGTGCGCTGCCGCCTTCGCCCATCATCTTTTCGGCGCGCTGCATCACGGCGGTGAAGGAATAGACCGAGATATCCATGGTGCGCAGGAAATTGTCGCGGCTGGTATCGACATAACGGCCGCGCAATTCGTTCTTGTCGGAGAATCCGATGGCATGGACGACGAAATCGAGACTGTCCCAATGGGCCCCCAGATCGACGAAGAGCTGATCGACCGAGGCCATGTCGCCCACATCGCAGGGCAGCACGATGGTGGAGCCAAGTTCCGCTGCCAGCGGATCGACGCGCTTTTTCAGCGCCTCGCCCTGATAGCTGAACGCCAGTTCTGCCCCCGCGCCCGCGCAGGCCTTGGCGATACCCCAGGCGATGGACTTGTCGTTGGCAAGCCCCATGATCAGCCCGCGCTTGCCCGTCATCAATGAGTTCGACATTTCCAGCCCCCGCCCTTATGCGATTTTTCTGACCTTTAGGCGATTGGGCAGGGTGCATCAAGGCCTGCCCTTGCGGCGCGAATTGGCAATGCTCACGGACTGTCCTAGAACGAGCATAATCACGGTGGATTGGTGACGCGTGGAGGCGACAGAATGGAACGGGACGGAATTTTCGCGGGCGACGATCCGTTTGCGATTGCGCGCCGCTGGCTGACCGAGGCGGAGGCCGCCGAGATCAACGACCCCAACGCCATGGCTCTGGCCAGCGTGGGGGAGGGGGGGCTGCCCAATGTGCGCATGGTGCTGCTCAAGGAAATTGCCGATGACGGCTTTGTTTTCTATACCAATTATGGCTCGGCCAAGGGGCAGGAACTGAGCGCGCATCCGATGGCGGCGGGGGTGCTGCACTGGAAATCGCTGCGCCGCCAGTTGCGCTTCCGTGGCACGGTCACGCGCGAGGAGGGCGCGCGCGCCGATGCCTATTATGCGTCGCGCTCGCTCAAGAGCCGCCTTGGGGCCTGGGCCTCGCAACAGTCGCGCCCTCTCTCATCGCGCGCTGCATTGATGGCCGAGGTTGCCAAGGTCACGGCACAGAAGGGGCCGAACCCGCCGCGCCCACCCTTTTGGGGAGGTTTCCAAATCACGCCGATTGAGATTGAGTTCTGGGCGGACGGGGCGTTTCGCCTGCATGACCGCTTTGTCTGGCGGCGCTCATCCCCGTCCGACGAATGGGTCATTCGGCGCCTGAACCCCTGAATTTCACGTTGCGTGAAATTCAAAATGTTGAAACGGCGCCGTATTTTTGGCTTGCATGATGCTTTCAATATGAAGCAAGTCTAGGATCTGTCTTGGGGATGAAGGCAGTAAGGTAGGGCACAGTGACAGAAGAAGAAGAGATCCTCCGCGTGAGGGGGCGTGTAAAGTGGTTCGATCCGGTGAAGGGCTTCGGCTTTGTGCTGGCGGACGAGGGTGGGCCGGACATTCTGCTTCACGCAAATGTGCTGCGCAATTTCGGGCAAAGCTCCATCGCGGACCGCGCCGGTGTCCTGCTCGACATTCAGACAACCTCGCGGGGGCGACAGGCGGTTCAGGTTCATGCGATCGAGCCGCCCGATGATATGGAACAGTCGGGCCTTGCCGACCTGGAGGAAATCGACCCGGAGTTGATTCGTGCCGCACCGCTTCTGCCTGCGCGCGTGAAATGGTTCGATAAGGGCAAGGGGTTCGGCTTTGCCAACACCTTCGGCAGCGCCGAGGACGTGTTCTTGCATGTCGAGGTGCTCCGCCGTTCGGGCCTTGCTGATGTGCAGCCCGGAGAGGCGCTGGCCATTCGCGTGATTGATGGTAAAAGAGGCCGCATGGCAACCGAGGTCTGCGGATGGGAAGCGGCTTTACATTCAAGAGAGTGATCGGCGCCCTGAGCGGTGCTGTGCTCTTTGCTTTTTCGGCAGGGGCGGGGTCAGCGGAAACCTGCCGGGACGATACGGTGCATCTGCGCGGGCCGGGGGGCGCGGCGGCGTTCCACGTCGAGGTGGCCGATACCGACGCCCTGCGCGCGCAGGGTCTCATGCACCGCGAAAGCCTGGCCTCCTCGGCCGGCATGCTGTTTGTCTATCCAAGTCCGCGCCCGGTGGGGTTCTGGATGAAGAACACGCTCATTCCGCTCGACATGATCTTCATGGACGCGACCGGAACGGTGCAACGGATCGGTCACGAGGCACAGCCCCATGACGAGCGCCCGGTGATGGGCGGGGACGGGATCCAGACCGTGCTCGAGATCAATGGCGGGCTGGCGCGGCGCATCGGGATTGCCGAGGGCTGGGAAATGCGCCATCCGGCTGTGGATCAGGCCGTCGCCGGCTGGCCCTGCGCCGCCGACTGAGGCGCGGCTGTTTTCGCTTTTCAATGTGGGCAAAGCGGCTTATCTGGGCGTATGGTCCGGGGCGTGGCGCAGTCTGGTAGCGCACCTGTTTTGGGTACAGGGGGTCGTGAGTTCGAATCTCGCCGCCCCGACCATTTCAACCGGCACGGCCCGGTTACGTTACCCTTCATCTGAAGATTGGCCGCCAAGCAGTCGGAGAAAAAGGCTTTTTTTGCCACATCTTCGATTCGGGTTGCCTGTGGAGGAATCGGGGCGGCGTGATGCGGTGTAGCGCGCCGGTCCGGTCAAATCCTTTTTCTCTCCAATTGGTGATTTTTTCCGTTGACCAGAGGCTTGGTTTTACGTCAGTTTGTGTGAGCGGGCGAGAAGGCCACAAGATATAGTGGTTAGCCCCGACAGGGACATTCGGACCAAAGCAACACCATCGCCGGTTTTCCGGGCCTTCCAACCGCCAGACAGGGTGTTCCGGCGGCGCGGCGGAGGCGTCACGGACTTGCGGCGCGACGCAAACAACAGGCCAGAAGGCCATACCAAAGGACGGGGCAGCGACCATGAAGATCGAACGCAAATTCACCAGTGCCGACAAGGATGCCTATGCAGCGCTGGAGTTCGTGACCACCAGTTCCGAGATTCGCAATCCCGATGGCAGCACCGTCTTCAGGCTCGATGCCATTGAGGTGCCGGCGGGTTGGAGCCAGGTCGCCAGTGACGTGATCGCGCAGAAATATTTCCGCAAGGCGGGCGTGCCGAACAAGCTGGCGCGCGTCAAGGAAGCGGGCGTGCCCGAATTTCTCTGGCGGTCGGTCGCGGCCAAGGACAATGACGGCTTTGGCGGCGAGACGAGCGCGCGACAGGTGTTCGACCGGCTGGCCGGGGCCTGGGCCTATTGGGGCTGGAAGGGTGGCTATTTCACCACCGAGGCGGATGCGCGCGCCTATTACGACGAGATGCGCGTCATGCTGGCGATGCAGATGGCCGCGCCCAACTCGCCGCAATGGTTCAACACCGGCCTGCACTGGGCTTACGGCATCGACGGGCCGAGCCAGGGTCATTACTACGTGGATTTCGAGACGGGTGAGCTGACCAAATCCACCAGCGCCTATGAGCATCCGCAGCCGCACGCCTGTTTCATCCAGTCGGTCAAGGACGATCTGGTGGGCGACGGCGGGATCATGGATCTCTGGGTGCGCGAGGCGCGCCTGTTCAAATACGGCTCCGGAACGGGCACCAATTTCAGCAGCTTGCGCGGCGAGGGCGAGCGGCTGTCGGGGGGCGGCAAATCCTCGGGCCTCATGGGGTTTCTGAAGATCGGCGACCGTGCGGCGGGCGCGATCAAGTCGGGTGGCACCACGCGGCGCGCGGCCAAGATGGTGATTTGCGATGCCGATCACCCCGATATCGAGGCCTTCATCAACTGGAAGGTGAAGGAAGAGCAGAAGGTCGCCAGCATCGTTGCGGGTTCCAAGACCCACGAGGCCAAGCTCAACGAGATTTTCGCGGCGATCCGGGAATGGGATGGCGCGTCAGAGGATGCGGTGGACCCCGCCAAGAACCCGAGCCTGAAAGCCGCCATTCGCGGCGCGAAAAAGGCCTATATCCCCGAAACATATGTCAAGCGCGTGCTGGATTACGCCAAGCAGGGCTATGGCAGCATCGAGTTCCCGACCTATGACACGGATTGGGACTCCGAGGCCTATGCCTCTGTGTCAGGGCAAAACTCCAACAACTCGATCCGCGTGACCGACGCCTTTCTCAAGGCGGTCCGGGAGGATGCGGATTGGGCGCTGATCAACCGTGTGGATGGCAGCACCGCCAAGACGATCAAGGCGCGCGATCTCTGGGAGCAGGTGGGTCATGCCGCCTGGGCCTGTGCCGATCCGGGCATCCAGTATCACGACACGGTCAACGCCTGGCACACCTGCCCCGAGGATGGCGCAATCCGCGGCTCGAACCCCTGTTCGGAATACATGTTCCTTGACGATACCGCCTGTAACCTTGCCTCGATGAACCTGCTCAAGTTCTACAAGGACAGCCGGTTCGACGCGGAAAGCTATATCCACGCCACACGGCTCTGGACGGTGACGCTGGAAATCTCGGTGCTGATGGCGCAATTCCCGTCGAAGGAAATCGCGCAACTCAGCTATGAGTTCCGCACGCTTGGCCTTGGTTATGCCAATATCGGCGGTCTGCTGATGAATATGGGTCTGGGCTACGATTCGGCGGAGGGGCGCGCGCTCTGCGGGGCGCTGACGGCGATCATGACGGGCGTTGCCTATGCGACCTCGGCCGAGATGGCGGGTGAATTGGGGGCCTTTGCCGGTTACAAACGCAACGCCAAGCATATGCTGCGCGTGATCCGCAACCACCGCAACGCCGCCTATGGCGCGACCGAAGGCTATGAGGGGCTTGCCGTCAAGCCGGTGCCGCTCGACCATGCCAACTGCCCCGATGCACGGCTTGTCGATCTGGCGATGGCAAGCTGGGACGAGGCGCTCAAGCTGGGCGAGAAGCACGGCTACCGCAACGCGCAGACCTCGGTCATCGCCCCCACGGGCACGATCGGCCTGGTGATGGATTGCGACACGACCGGAATCGAGCCGGATTTCGCGCTGGTGAAATTCAAGAAACTGGCGGGCGGCGGCTATTTCAAGATCATCAATCACTCGGTGCCCGCCGCGCTGGAGAAGCTCGGTTACGGCGCGGCGCAGATCGGCGAGATCGTGAGCTATGCCGTGGGCCATGGCAGCCTTGGCAACGCGCCGGGGATCAACCACACCTCGCTCATCGGTCACGGCTTTGGCGAGGCGCAACTGGCCAAGATCGAGGCGGCCCTCGGCTCGGCTTTTGACATCCGCTTCGTGTTCAACCAGTGGACGCTTGGGGAAGAGTTCTGCGCGGGCGTGCTGGGCATCCCGGCGGCAAAGCTCAACGATCCGACCTTCGATCTGCTGTCGCATCTGGGCTATTCGCGCCGCGACATCGAGGCCGCCAACGATCATGTCTGCGGGACGATGACGCTCGAGGGCGCGCCGCATCTCGATCCGGCGCATTACCATGTCTTCGACTGTGCCAATCCCTGCGGCAAGAAAGGCCGCCGCTATCTCAGCGTGGAAAGCCATATCCACATGATGGCCGCAGCGCAGAGCTTCATCTCGGGGGCGATCTCCAAGACGATCAACATGGCCAATGACGCCACCATCGAGGATTGCCAGAAGGCGTATGAGCTCAGCTGGTCGCTGGGCGTCAAGGCCAATGCGCTTTACCGCGACGGCTCCAAGCTCAGCCAGCCGCTTGCCGCAGCACTGGTCGAGGATGACGACGAGGCCGCCGAGATCCTCGAATCCGGCTCCGCGCAGGAAAAGGCCGCCGTTCTGGCCGAGAAGATCGTCGAGAAGGTGGTGATCAAGGAAATCATCCGCGCCGCCCGCGAGAAGCTGCCCGAACGGCGCAAGGGCTATACCCAAAAGGCCATCGTCGGCGGTCACAAGGTCTATCTGCGCACCGGCGAATACAAGGACGGCAAGCTGGGTGAAATCTTCATCGACATGCACAAGGAGGGCGCCGGGTTCCGCGCGATGATGAACAATTTCGCCATCGCCGTCTCGGTGGGCCTGCAATACGGCGTACCGCTGGAGGAATTCGTCGATGCCTTCACCTTCACCAAGTTCGAGCCCGCCGGGCTCGTGCAGGGCAATGACAGCATCAAGAACGCCACCTCGATCCTCGATTACATCTTCCGCGAACTGGCGGTGAGCTATCTTGACCGCACTGACCTTGCCCATGTCAAACCTTCGGGCGCGTCATTCGACGATCTGGGCCGGGGTGAAGAGGAAGGTGTTCGCAATATCAAGGAGATGTCGAACGAAGCTGCGACGCGGTCGCTGGAAGTTCTCAAGCAGATCAGCTCCACCGGCTACCTGCGCAAGCGGCTGCCGCAGGAACTTGTGGTGTTCCAGGGCGGGCAGGCCACCGGCACCACGGGGATGTTCTCTCACGATGCCGAGGTGGCGCTGCGGACTCTGGTGCCCGAGACCGTGCAGGCGAGCGTAGCGACAGCGACGGTGGCCACCGTTTCGATGGATGCGCGCACCAAGGCACGGATGCAGGGTTACGAGGGCGAGGCCTGCGGCGAATGCGGCAACTACACGCTGGTGCGCAATGGCACCTGCATGAAGTGCAACACCTGCGGCTCGACGAGCGGGTGTAGCTGATCGGGATCGTAGGCGGGCGCCTTCATGCCAAAGGTCGGGCGCCGGCCGAAACCGGCGGAAAACGGGTTGCCTGCGCTCCCGCCCCCTGGGCCAACAGACCATGATTGAAATGCCGTCGGGCGGGGTAATCCCCGCCCGATTGTCATCTTGCGGACGACGCCGACCGGGGCAAGGGAGCCGGGCCTGCGTTGGAAGGCCGCAGGACATGGATATGAAGGGACGGCGCGGGCAAGGCGTCAGGGAGACGTCATGAAATTTTACCGATTGATAAAAAAATGATTCGTGAAATACTGCATCCTGACCGGTCGGCACCGAAACGGCACCAACAGGAGAGGATGACATGGCTGCGAATGCGCTTACGCCCGGCATTGTCGCGGGGCGGTTGACGCCAGAGGACTATGCGCGGAATTTCTCGGACCTGCATCCGCCGCTCGATGCGCATGAGGCGCGGGTGGAGGCGGATCGCTGCTATTTCTGCCACGATGCGCCCTGCATCACGGCCTGTCCCACCAGCATCGACATCCCGCTGTTCATCCGGCAGATCGCCACCGGCACGGCGCAGGCGGCGGCGGAAACGATCCTGACGCAGAACATTCTTGGCGGCATGTGCGCGCGCGTCTGCCCGACCGAAACGCTCTGCGAAGAGGCCTGCGTGCGCGAGGCGGCCGAGGGCAAGCCGGTCAGGATCGGGCAATTACAGCGCTTCGCCACCGATACGCTGATGGCTTCGGGCACGCATCCCTTCGCCCGCGCCGCCCCCACCGGGCAGCGCGTGGCGGTGGTGGGGGCGGGTCCTGCGGGGCTTGCCTGTGCGCACCGACTGGCGATGAAGGGGCATGAGGTGGTGATCTTCGACGCCCGGCCCAAGCCCGGCGGGCTGAACGAATTCGGCATCGCCGCCTACAAGACGCCCGATGGGTTTGCCCAGGCGGAGGTGGCGTGGTTGCTGGAAATCGGCGGGATCACGCTGCGCGCAGGCACAGCGCTCGGCGGCGAGATGACGCTTGAGGCGCTGCGCGCCGCGTATGACGCGGTCTTCCTCGGCATCGGTCTTGGCGGGGTCAATGCGTTTGGCGCGCCGGGGGACGACAAGGAGGGCGTGGAGGACGCGACCGGCTTCATCGCGGAGTTGCGGCAGGCGGGCGATCTTGGTGCGCTGCCGGTGGGGCGCGACGTGGTGGTGATCGGCGGCGGCATGACGGCCATCGACGCGGCGGTGCAGGCAAAACTTCTGGGTGCGCTCAACGTGACGCTGGTCTATCGCCGGAGCCGCGCGCGGATGAACGCAAGCCGCTTTGAGCAGGATCTTGCGACCTCGAAGGGCGTGCGGATCATCACCAATGCCAGCCCGGTGGCGGTGCATGGCAACGGCGCCGTTCGCGAGATCGAGATCGAGTATACCGATGACGATCTGCGGCCCACGGGCGAGCGGTTCCGCCTTGCCGCCGATCAGGTGCTGCGCGCCATCGGCCAGACGCTTGTGGGCGCGGACCTGCCCGAGCGGGAGGGCGGCAAGATCCGCGTGACCGGGGCCGGGCGCACCAGCCTGCCGCGCGTCTGGGCCGGGGGGGATTGTGCCACGGGCGGCGACGACCTCACGGTGACGGCAGTGGCCGAGGGGCGCGATGCCGCCGAGGATATCCATGCAACGCTGATGGCGGAGGGCTGAGCCATGGCCGACCTGACCACGACTTTCATCGGGATCACCTCTCCCAACCCGTTCTGGCTGGCCTCAGCGCCGCCCACGGACAAGGAATACAACGTGCGTCGCGCCTTCGAGGCGGGTTGGGGCGGCGTGGTGTGGAAAACCCTGGGCGAGGATGGCCCGCCCATCGTCAATGTCAACGGACCCCGCTATGGCGCGGTCTGGGGGGCGGACCGTCGGCTTCTGGGCATGAACAATATCGAGTTGATCACCGATCGCCCGCTGGCCGTCAACCTTGAGGAGATCACCCGCGTCAAGCGCGACTGGCCCGACCGCGCGCTGGTGGTGAGCCTGATGGTGCCGATGAACGAGGGCGCCTGGAAGGACATCCTGGCCCGTGTCGAGGATACCGGCTGCGACGGGGTTGAACTCAACTTCGGCTGCCCCCACGGGATGAGCGAGCGCGGCATGGGCAGCGCGGTGGGACAGGTTCCCGACTACGTGCAGCAGGTCACCGAATGGTGCAAGACCCATTCCGACCTGCCGGTGATCGTCAAGCTGACGCCCAACATCACCGATATCCGCAAGCCCGCGCAGGCGGCCAGGGATGGCGGCGCGGACGCGGTCAGCCTGATCAACACGATCAACTCGATCACGGCGGTCGATCTCGATCTCTTCGCGCCCGAACCCACCATCGACGGCAAGGGCGCGCATGGCGGCTATTGCGGCCCGGCGGTGAAGCCCATCGCGCTCAACATGGTGGCCGAGATCGCGCGCACCCCGTCGCTTGCCGGATTGCCGATCTCCGGCATCGGTGGCGTGACGACCTGGCGCGACGCGGCCGAGTTCATCGCGCTCGGTGCGGGCAACGTGCAGGTTTGCACCGCGGCGATGACTTACGGCTTCAAGGTGGTGCACGAGATGATTTCCGGCCTGTCGCAATATCTTGACGAAAAGGGGCTGGCTTCGGTGGAGGCGCTTGTCGGGCGCGCGGTGCCGAACCTCAGCGACTGGCAGAACCTCAACCTCAACTACGTGACCAAGGCGCGGATCGATGAGGCGTCGTGCATCAAGTGCGGACGCTGCTTTGCGGCTTGCGAGGACACAAGCCATCAGGCCATCGCCATGTCGCCGGAACGGGTCTTTTCCGTGAAGGACGAAGAATGCGTGGCCTGCAACCTTTGCGTCAATGTCTGTCCGGTCGAGGGCTGCATCACCATGGTCGAGATGGCGCCGGGCAGCGTCGATCCGCGCACCGGGCGCGGGGTGAAGGGACAGCACGCGGACTGGACGACGCACCCCAACAATCCTGGCACCTGCGCGGCAGAGTGAGAGCCGAAGATTTTTCATTCGAAAAATCTTCGGATGGCGAGAAAATTCGTGCGAATTTTCTCGCCCGCACCTCAGCAGATCACGCGCAGATGACCGTCGTGGCAGATAACGAGATACTGGTCGCCGCACTCGATCAGGTGAAATCCGCGCGCGCGCACTTCGGCGACAAAGGCCTGATATCCGATCTCGCGATGCACATCGCGCTTCTTGCGGCGCACGACCCCGCCGGTTTGCGCGGCCCGTGCCCCGAAAAGTCGGGCGCACCAGGCGGGGTTGACGGGGCGCGGGGCAGGGTCGAAATCTCTCATGCCCCAAGTATTGCCCAGACAAGGTTAAGTGCCGGTTAAGGCGTGAGCAGTTTTCGGAACATCGCCTCCAGATGCGCCTGCGCGCTTTGCCACTGCGCATCCCGGTCGGGCATCAGCACCGCCAGTTGCGCCTCGAAATCGGCGTAATGCTGGGTCGTGGCCCAGATCGACACGATCAGGTGGCCCGGATCGACCGGCGCGATCCGCCCGGCGCTCACCCAACCGGCGATCAATTGGCATTTGCGATCGAAAAGCGGTTTCAAGCCGGTTTCGAGATGCGGTGCCATGCGCGGCGCGCCTTGCAGGATTTCATTGGCAAAGAGGCGGCTTTCGCGTGGGAAATCGCGGCTCATTTTCAATTTGCGGCGAATGTAGTCCAGAAGCTCCTCAAGCGGTTCGCCATCCGCCTCCATCCGTTCCAAGGGCTCCAGCCATGTCAGCATCAGCCGGTTGAGAAGGGTCACATGAATATCCTCCTTGCCGGTGAAATAGTAGAGGATATTGGGCTTCGAGAGGCCTGCGGCCTCGGCGATCTGGTCCAGTGTCGCGCCGCGATAGCCGTGCTGCGAGAACGTGTCGAGCGCCGCGTCGAGGATGCGCTTGCGGTTCTGTCGCTGAATACGGCTGGGGCTTTTCTGGCGGGGCTGGTCCATTCTTGCCGCAACCTTCATCAGGGGCTTGCGCCGGGTTTGACATATTCCTCACGCGCCTTGACAGGGCGGTGGCGATTGGTAATCGTGACTTTACCAAATGGTAAAAAAGCGGCAAGCCAAGTCGTGTATAACGGGAGAACCGCGTCATGTCCGCACCGGGCGAGAATCTTCGGCTCAATGGAGAGCGGCTTTGGGACAGCCTCATGGAAATGGCGAAGATCGGCCCCGGCGTGGCAGGCGGAAACAACCGCCAGACCCTGACCGACGCCGATGCCGAAGGACGCGCCCTCTTCCAGTCCTGGTGCGAGGCGGCGGGCCTGAGCATGGGCGTGGACGAGATGGGCACCATGTTCGCCACCCGTCCCGGCACCGATCCGGACGCGCTTCCGGTCTATGTGGGCAGCCATCTTGATACGCAGCCCACGGGCGGCAAATATGACGGGGTTCTGGGCGTTCTGGCGGGCCTCGAGATCATCCGCACGCTCAACGATCTCGACATCAAGACGAAACACCCCATTGTCGTGACCAACTGGACCAACGAGGAGGGCACGCGCTTTGCCCCCGCGATGCTGGCTTCGGGCGTCTTTGCGGGCGTGCTCGGGCGCGACTGGGCCTATGACCGCGTCGATGCGCAGGGCAAGCGCTTTGGAGATGAACTGGAGCGGATCGGCTGGAAAGGCCCCGAAAAGGTGGGCGCGCGCAAGATGCACGCCTTTTTCGAGCTGCATATCGAACAGGGGCCGATTCTCGAGGCCGAGGGCAAGGATGTGGGCGTGGTCACTCACGGGCAGGGCTTGCGCTGGATCGAATGCACGGTGACCGGCAAGGGCAGCCATACCGGCTCGACGCCGATGTACATGCGCCGCAACGCGGGCCGCGCGCTGGCGCGGGTGACGGAGCTTGTCCACGAGATCGCGCTGCAATATCAGCCCAATGCGGTGGGGGCCATCGGCCATATCGATGTCTATCCCAACAGCCGCAACATCATCCCCGAAAAGGTTGTTTTCACGGTCGATTTCCGCTCTCATATGCTCGAGACGCTGGAGGCGATGGTGGAGGAACTCACCGAGACAGCACCGGGGCTCTGCGCCGATATCGGAGTGAAATTCACCTCGGAACTGGTGGGCTTCTTCGATCCGCCGGCCTTCGATCCCGCGCTGGTGGACCGCGTGCGCCGCGCCGCCGAGCGTCTGGGCTACTCGCACACCGACCTGATTTCCGGTGCCGGGCACGATGCGTGCTGGATCAACAAGGTGTATCCGACCACGATGGTGATGTGCCCCTGCAAGGATGGTCTCAGCCATAACGAGGCCGAGGAGATCACCCCCCGCTGGGCCACGGCTGGGGCGGAGGTGCTGTTTCACGCGGTGTTGGAGACGGCGGAGATGGTGGCGTAACCACCGCGGGCGCGCATCAAGAAGAGAAGGGCGATACGCGCCCGCAGGGAGATCAGCATGAGCACCATCATCAGGAACGGCACCATCGTCACCCATGACCGCAGCTACAAGGCCGATCTGCGGATCGAGGGGGAGCGGATCGCCGAGATCGGCGAGGGCCTCACCGGCGGCACCGAGCTTGACGCCACCGGCTGCTATGTCATGCCCGGCGGCATCGACCCGCATACGCATCTGGAAATGCCCTTCATGGGCACCTATTCCAGCGACGATTTCGACAGCGGCACGCGGGCGGCACTATCGGGTGGCACGACGATGGTGGTGGATTTCGCCCTGCCCTCGCCGGGGCAGGGCCTGCTGGACGCGCTTCAGATGTGGGACAACAAATCCACCCGCGCGCATTGCGACTACAGCTTTCACATGGCGGTGACATGGTGGGGCGAACAGGTCTTTGACGAGATGAAGACCGTGATCGAGACGCGCGGCATCACCACGTTCAAGCATTTCATGGCCTACAAGGGCGCGCTCATGGTCAATGATGACGAGCTTTACGCGAGCTTTCGGCGGCTGGCGGAACTGGGCGGCATCGCCATGGTGCATGCCGAGAACGGCGATGTGGTGGCGGAGTTGTCGGCGCGGCTACTGGCCGAGGGCAATACCGGGCCCGAGGCCCATGCCTACTCGCGTCCACCGCAGGTGGAAGGCGAGGCGGTCAATCGCGCGATCATGGTGGCGGACATGGCGGGCGTGCCGCTTTATGTGGTGCATGTCTCCTGCGAGGAGGCGCATGAGGCGATCCGGCGCGCGCGCCAACAGGGCAAGCGCGTCTGGGGCGAGCCGCTGATCCAGCATCTGACGCTCGACGAGAGCGAGTATTTCCACCCGGACTGGGACCATGCCGCGCGGCGCGTGATGTCGCCGCCCTTCCGCGACAAGGCGCACCAGGCCAGCCTCTGGGCGGGGCTTCAGGCGGGCTCGCTCTCGGTGGTGGCGACCGATCATTGCGCCTTCACAACCGCGCAAAAGCGCCATGGCATGGGCGATTTCACCAAGATTCCGAACGGCACCGGCGGGCTCGAGGACCGGATGCCGATGCTCTGGACGCACGGGGTGGGCACCGGTCGGCTGACGCCGGAGGAATTCGTGGCGGTGACCTCGACCAATGTGGCCAAGATCCTCAACTGCTATCCGAAGAAGGGCGCGCTTATCCCCGGCGCGGATGCCGATATCGTGGTCTGGGATCCCGATCGGGAAAAGACCATCACCGCCGCCGCGCAGGTCTCGGCCATAGATTACAACGTCTTCGAAGGCCACAAGGTCAAGGGTCTGCCGCGCTATACGATCACACGCGGGCATGTGGCGGTGACCGAAGGCGCGATGCAGAGCCGCGAGGGACACGGGCAGTTCGTCGCGCGAAAGGGCAACGGCGCGGTGAACCGGGCGCTGTCGCACTGGAAGGACCTGACCGCGCCGCGCCCCGTCGCTCGCAGCGGCATTCCGGCAAGCGGGGTGTGAGGGCGTGCCGCACCCGTGCAATACCTTCGTTGTCGGCAGGCGACCCCGGCGCGCCCCCGGCGCAGGGCGCTCAGCCCGGCACCAGGGCCTCGAGATCCGGGAGCAGCACGACGCTTTCCTGCTCGTGCGGATCGGTGCGCGCGATGATCGCCCGCGCCGTGCCGGGGCCGGGATTGACCGGCAGGTGCGGCATGTCCGCGGGGATATAGACCATGTCCCCCGCGCTCGCGTCCATCCGGTGCTCGAGGCGCTCTCCCCAATACATCACCGTGGTTCCCGCGAGCACGTAGATCGCCGTCTCGTGCGTGGCGTGCTTGTGCGCCTTTGCCCGGGCGCCGGGCGGAATGTTCAGCAGGTGCATGCAGATCCCTTGCGAGCCGGTGGTTTCCCGTGCGATCCCTTCGCAATAGTCGAACCCCTGCTTGCCGCCATAGGTCGCGCCGGGGCGCAGCTTTCGGCAGATCCTCGCGGTCTTGTCGGTCATCGCGGCGCCCTCCTCGAGCGCAGGCCACAGTGCCAGAGGATCTGACCACGATGACAGCCCCAGAGGCAAATCAAAACGCGGCGAGCGTCATTTCGGCTTCGGACCTGAGCCTGACATTTCAGACCGGTGACGGCCCGGTGCACGCGCTCAAGGGCGTGAGCCTTGATATCCGCAAGGGCGATTTCGTCAGCTTCATCGGGCCATCGGGCTGCGGCAAGACCACCTTCCTGCGCTGCATCGCTGCGCTGGAGCGACCGACGGGCGGCAGCCTGACGGTGAACGGCATGACGCCCGATGCGGCGCGGCGCGCGCGTGCCTACGGTTATGTGTTTCAGGCGGCGGGGCTTTATCCGTGGCGCACGATCGGGCGCAATGTCTCGCTGCCGCTCGAAATCATGGGGTTTTCGCGCGCCGAGATCGAGGAGCGGGTGGCGCGTGTGCTGGCGCTCGTCGATCTGGCGGGGTTCGAGAAGAAATTCCCCTGGCAGCTTTCGGGCGGGATGCAACAACGCGCCTCGATCGCCCGCGCGCTCGCCTTCGATGCCGACATCCTCCTGATGGACGAACCCTTCGGTGCGCTTGACGAGATCGTGCGCGACCATCTCAACGAGCAGCTTCTGCACCTCTGGGCGCGCACCGACAAGACCATCGGCTTTGTCACCCATTCCATCCCCGAGGCGGTCTATCTGTCCACCCGCATCGTTGTGATGTCGCCACGACCGGGGCGGATCACCGATGTGATCGACAGCCCCCTGCCGCGCGAGCGCCCACTCGACATTCGCGACACGCCGGAATTCCTGGAGGTGGCGCACCGGGTGCGCGAGGGGCTGCGCGCGGGCCATGCCTATGAAGACTGAGCCCGCCCCCGCAACGGCCCGGCCGAGAGCGGGCGCCCGCCCCCTGCCGGAACCGTCTCGCGATTTGGGCAAGGGTGCGGTCCCCTTTTTCACCGTTCGCGGTCATCGGCTCTCCAGCCTGTACCGCGAGGGCATGAAACCACGAAATCCTTTCATCGTTCTTAAAATACTCAAAAATCCGCACTCGCCCCGCGCGGGCGGATTTGAGTATTTTTGGAACAGTGAAGCCGGGGCGGGGCGGTCATGAGGCGCACGGTCCTGCCTGTCCTCGCCGTGCTCGCCGCGCTCCTGGTGATCTGGTATGCGGGGGCGGTCTGGCTCAACGCCGCCTGGGCGCAGGACCGGGCGACGCGGGCGGGGGTGGAGCTGAGCCTTGTCGAGCTTGTCGCCGACACCTGGGCACAGGACAAGCCCAAGCTGCCCGCGCCGCATCAGGTGGCGGTGGAGTTGTGGCAGACCACCGTCGAGCAGAAGATCACGTCGCGGCGCAGCCTCATTCATCATTCCTGGGTGACGCTTTCGGCCACGCTGCTGGGCTTCGGGCTGGGCACGGCGCTGGGGATCGCGCTCGCCGTCGGCATCGTCTACAACCGGGTGATGGACCTGAGCGTGATGCCCTGGGTGATCGCCAGCCAGACCATTCCGATCCTTGCCATCGCGCCGATGATCATCGTGGTGCTGAATGCGGTGGGGATATCGGGGCTTCTGCCGAAAGCGATGATTTCCATGTATCTGTCGTTCTTTCCGGTGGTGGTGGGCATGGTCAAGGGATTGCGCAGCCCTGCCGTCATGCAGATCGACCAGATGATGACCTGGAATGCCAGCGCCGCGCAGATGTTCTGGAAACTGCGGCTGCCCTCGTCGATGCCCTATCTCTTCACCTCGATGAAGGTCGCGGTGGCGGCCTCGCTCGTGGGCGCGATTGTGGGCGAACTGCCGACGGGTGCTGTGGCGGGCCTCGGGGCGCGCCTTCTGGCAGGCAGCTATTACGGCCAGACTATCCAGATCTGGAGCGCGCTTTTCATGGCGGCGGCGCTAGCGGCGGGTCTTGTGGCGCTCATCGGCGCGGTGCAGCGCGTGGTGCTGCGGCGGATGGGAATGGCGTGATGGTCTGGGTCGGGGCGGGTTTCACGGCATGGGCCATCGGTTTCTGGATCAATCTGCGTCTGGCGCGCCTGCCGCCGAGCCGCGCGACCGGCCTTGCGGCCCCGGTGATTTTCGGGGTGACGCTGCTGGTGATCTGGGAATGTTTCGTGCGCGGGCTGGGCGTGCCCTCCGTGATCCTGCCACCACCGAGCGCCATCGCCGCGCGGTTTGCGGTCTCGACCCACATCCTGTGGGCCGATTTCGTGCAGACCGCGATCAAGGGGGCGCTCACGGGCTATGTTCTGGGTTGCGGCGCGGCGTTTGCCACGGCGCTGGCGGTGGACCGGTTCGACTTCCTGCGCCGCGGTCTTCTGCCGGTGGGCAATTTCGTGGCCGCCCTGCCGATCATCGGCATGGCGCCCATACTGGTCATGTGGTTCGGTTTCGACTGGCAATCGAAGGCGGCGGTGGTTGTGATCATGGTGTTCTTTCCCATGCTGGTGAACACCGTTCAGGGGCTTCAGGCCAGCGACCGCATGCAGCGCGACCTGATGCACACCTATGCCGCAAGCGACTGGCAGACGCTTGTCAAGCTGCGCCTTCCCGCTGCGATGCCCTTTGTCTTCAACGGACTCAAGATCACCACCACGCTGGCGCTGATCGGGGCCATTGTTGCCGAATTCTTCGGCTCTCCGATCAAGGGGATGGGATTTCGCATCTCGACAAGCGTCGGACAGCTTGCGCTCGATCTGGTCTGGGCCGAAATTGTTGTGGCGGCGATGGCAGGTTCGGCGTTTTATGGCGGGGTCGCCCTGCTGGAGCGGTCGGTGACCTTCTGGCATCCGTCGCAGCGAGGGCGGGCATCATGACAACCCCACGATCACGAAACCAATGAACACCAACAAAACACCAACAAGGAGAGGATGACCATGAGACCGATCGGAATGACACTGGGCGCGGCAGCACTTGGCCTTTGGGCCGGGATGGCGGCGGCGGCGGATCAGGTGGTGCTGCAACTGAAATGGGTCACGCAGGCGCAATTCGCGGGCTATTACGTGGCGCTCGACCAGGGGTTCTACGAAGAGGAGGGCCTTGATGTCACGATCAAGCCCGGCGGCCCCGATATCGCACCCACGCAGGTGATCGCGGGCGGCGGGGCAGATGTGACGGTGGAATGGATGCCCGCGGCGCTGGCCGCACGCGAAAAGGGGCTGCCGCTCGTCAATATCGCGCAGCCGTTCAAATCTTCGGGCATGATGCTCACCTGCCGCAAGGACAGCGGCGTGGCCACGACGGATGATTTCGTCGGGCGCACGCTCGGGGTCTGGTTCTTCGGCAACGAGTTTCCGTTCCTGAGCTGGATGAGCCGGCTTGGCCTCTCGACCGAGGGCGGCGCAGATGGCGTGACCGTGCTCAAGCAGGGCTTCAACGTGGATCCGCTGATCCAGAATCAGGCCGCCTGCATCTCGACCATGACCTATAACGAATACTGGCAGGTGATCGACGCGGGCTTTGCCCCCGAGGATCTGGTGGTGTTCAAATACGAGGATCAGGGCGTGGCCACGCTCGAGGACGGGCTTTACGTGCTGGAGCAGAATCTGGCCGACCCGGCCTTTGCCGACCGGATGGTGCGGTTCGTGCGCGCCTCGATGAAGGGATGGAAATGGGCCGAGGAGAACCCCGACGCCGCTGCCGATATCGTGCTGGAGAATGACGCGACCGGCGCGCAGACCGAGGCGCATCAGCGGCGGATGATGGGCGAGGTGGCCAAGCTCACCTCGGGCAGCAACGGCGCGCTTGATCCGGCCGATTACGAGCGCACCGTGCAATCGCTGCTCTCGGGCGGTTCGGATCCCGTGATCACGCGCGCGCCCGAGGGGGCCTGGACCCATTCGATCACCGATCTGGCGCTGAACTGAACCGCATCAAGCGGCCGGGGCCCGGTATGCGCCGGGCCCTGATCTTGATCGGGGCATCTTGAACGCTGGCGATTGTGCCTTACCCTTCAAGGCAAAGGAGATGCCCATGACCCGCCTGATCGCCCTTTGCCTTGCCCTGCTGATATCGCTGCCCGCACAGGCGCTCGACTCGAGCGCGGGCAAGCTGACGGTGACGCGGATGGTGGCGGGGCTGAGCGAGCCTTGGGCGCTCGGGTTCCTGCCCGGAGGCGGGCTGCTCATTACCGAGCGCGGCGGGCGGCTGTTGCATGTGGAAGGCACCCGGACGCGCGTGGTGGCAGGTGTGCCCGAGGTGGCGGCGCGCGGGCAGGGGGGGCTGCTCGATGTATTGGTGCCGCGCGATTTCGCAGCGACGCGCGAGATTTTCCTGACCTTTTCGAAGCCGCAACCGGGCGGCGCGGGCACGGCGGTGGCGCGCGCGCGCCTGACGCAGGACGGGGCGAGGCTCGAGGATGTCCGGGTGATTTTCGAACTGGCCCCCGGCTCCTCGGGCGGGCGGCATTTCGGCTCGCGGATGGTCGAGGCAGGCGACGGCACGCTTTTTGTCACGATCGGTGATCGCGGCGATGACGCCACGGCGCAGGACCTTTCCAACCAGAACGGCACGGTCATCCGGATCGCGCGGGACGGCTCCGTGCCTGCGGACAATCCTTTCGTGAACACGTCCGGCGCCCGGCCTGAAATCTGGTCTTATGGCCATCGCAACCCGCAGGGCGCGGCACGCGACCGGGAGGGGCGGCTCTGGGTGGTCGAACACGGTGCGCGCGGCGGCGACGAGGTCAACCATGTGACGCGGGGCGCGAATTACGGCTGGCCGGTGATCTCTTACGGGCGGCATTACTCCGGCGCGCGGATCGGCGAAGGCGCGCGCAAGGCCGGGATGGAGCAGCCCGTGCATTACTGGGATCCGTCCATCGCGCCCTCGGGGATGATGATCTATTCCGGCGCGCTCTGGCCCCAATGGCGGGGCGATGTCTTTGTAGGCTCGCTCAAATTCGGTCTGATCTCGCGGCTGGAGGGATCGCCGCTGATCGAGGCCGAGCGGCTCAAGTCGCCCGAGACAGCGCGCGTGCGCGACATCCGCGAAGCCCCCGATGGCAGCATCTGGTTTCTGAGTGTTGGCCATGGCGCGGCCTACCGCATCACGCCATAACTCCGAAATCTTGAAAAGATTTCGGACCGCTTTCTTTTCAAGAAAGCGTGCCCGCGCCTTCAGACCGAGAGCCGCGCCCCGTGCGTGCCGCGCTCTCGGTAGGGTGTCGTCTGGTAATGCGCGCGGTAGCATTTGGAGAAATGCGACGGCGAGGCAAAGCCGCAGGCCAG
Source organism: Alphaproteobacteria bacterium HGW-Alphaproteobacteria-1 (assembly GCA_002842985.1). Taxonomy (GTDB): domain Bacteria; phylum Pseudomonadota; class Alphaproteobacteria; order Rhodobacterales; family Rhodobacteraceae; genus Roseovarius. The sequence continues at coordinate 12,874 of PHEQ01000015.1, read as the reverse complement.
CGCCACGTTGATCACTGTCATGTCGGTCTGCATCAGCAGGTTGCGCGCCTTTTGCAGCCGCAATTCCATGTAATAGCGTTTCGGGCTGCGGTTGAGGTAGCGCCGGAAGAGGCGCTCAAGCTGACGCGTGGACATGCCCACCTCGCGCGCGAGGGTCGAGGGGCTGATAGGTTCCTCGATATTGGCTTCCATGGCCTGGATCACCTGGCTCAGCTTGGGGTGGCGCACGCCGATGCGGGTGGGCACCGAGAGGCGCTGCGTGTCCTGATCGGTGCGGATCGAGGAATAGATCTGCTGATCGGCCACCGCATTGGCGAGCTTTTCGCCATGCACATCGGCGATGAGGCTGAGCATCAGGTCGATGGAGGAGGTGCCGCCCGCCGTGCTCATCCGGTTGCCGTCGATGACGAAGACCGATTTGGTGAGGTCCACCTCGTCGAATTCCTCCAGAAAGGCATCGTGGTTTTCCCAGTGGATCGTGGCGCGCCTGCCATCAAGCAGCCCCGCTTTGGCAAGCACGTAGGAGGCGGTGCAGAGCCCGCCCATGCGCAGGCCCCGGCGCGCTTCGCGCCGCAGCCAGTTGAGCATCCGCTTGGTCGCGGCGCGCTGCACCTCCATGCCGCCGCAGACCAGCACGATATCGTCGCGGTTCAACTCTTCGAGCGGGGCATCCAGCGTAAAGCGGACCCCGGCCGAGGACACCACCTGGCCGTCGCTGTCGCCGGTGACAAGCCAGGTATAGAGCGTCTGCCCCGAGAGACGGTTGGCGATGCGCAGGCATTCCACGGCGGCGGCGAAACTCAGCAGGGTGAACTTGTCCAGCAGCACGAACACAAATCGTGTCGGTGCCTTGGGGGCGTCCACCTCTATGGTTTCTGTCTCGGGTATCATGGCCTCTTTCCCGTCGCGGCGCGTGATACCTTTCGAGTGTCACGAAACGGTTGCGATTCACAAGCGAAACCGGTGCATTCGTGTCGCATTTTGACCGGGGCGGGATATGGTCTATGGTGGCGCCGTCGGTTATAGGAGAGGCCCGACCGATAGACAAAGCGGAGACTGACGATGACGGAATGGCACAAAACCGGCTGGCGCGCGAAAGAGCGGGTGCAGATGCCGGATTATCCCGATGCGGGCGCGCTCGCCCGGGTCGAGGAGCGTTTGCGCCAGTATCCGCCGCTGGTCTTTGCCGGCGAGGCGCGCAGGCTCAAGCGTGCGCTCGGGGCTGCGTCGCGGGGCGAGGCGTTCCTGTTGCAGGGCGGCGATTGCGCCGAGGCATTTGACCAGTTCAGCGCCGACGCGATCCGCGACACGTTCAAGGTGATGCTGCAAATGGCGATGGTTTTGACCTACGGGGCGAAGGTGCCGGTGGTCAAGGTGGGCCGCATGGCCGGGCAATTCGCCAAGCCGCGCTCGGCACCCACCGAGGTGGTGGACGGCGTGGAATTGCCCAGCTACCGGGGCGATATCATCAACGAATTGCCCTTCACCCCCGAGGCGCGCATTCCCAACCCCGAAAAGATGTTGCAGGCCTATACGCAGGCGGCGGCGACGCTGAACCTGTTGCGCGCCTTCTCGACCGGCGGTTACGCGGATGTGCATCAGGTGCATCAATGGACGCTTGGCTTTACCGAGAGCGAGAAGGCCGCGAAATACCGCGAAATGGCCAATCACATCGCCGACGCGCTCGATTTCATGAAGGCGGCCGGCGTGGACAGCGACAGCGCGCACACGCTGCGCACGGTGGATTTCTACACCTCGCATGAGGGGCTCTTGCTGGAGTACGAAGAGGCGCTCTGCCGCAACGATTCGACCTCTGGCAAGTGGCTGGCCGGGTCTGGTCACATGCTCTGGATCGGCGACCGCACGCGCCAGCCGGACGGTGCGCATGTGGAATTCCTGCGCGGGGTGCTCAATCCCATCGGCCTCAAATGCGGCCCGACCACGACCGCCGAGGATCTCAAGCGGCTCATGGCCACGCTCAACTCCGAGAACGAGGCCGGGCGGCTGACGCTGATCGCGCGATTCGGGGCGGGCAAGGTGGGCGAGCATCTGCCGCGCCTCATCCGCACCGTGCGCGAAGAGGGGGCAAAGGTGCTCTGGGTCTGTGATCCGATGCATGGCAACACGATCAAGTCGGCCTCGGGCTACAAGACCCGGCCCTTTGACGCGGTGCTGCGCGAGGTGCAGGAATTCTTTGCCATCCACCGCGCCGAGGGCACCATTCCCGGCGGCGTGCATTTCGAGATGACCGGGCAGGACGTGACCGAATGCACCGGCGGGATGCGCGCGCTTTCGGACGAGAACCTTTCGGCGCGCTATCACACGGCTTGTGATCCGCGTCTCAACGCCTCGCAATCGCTCGAACTGGCATTTCTGGTGGCCGAGGAACTCAAGGCGGTTCGCGCGGGCGCGCGTCAGGCCGAAGCGGTCTGAGCGCGGCCCCGTTGCCCGATCAGCGCGGCCATGTCGAGAAGCCGCGCTGAGAACCCCCATTCGTTGTCATACCAGCCAAAGAGCCGGAGCAGCCCGCCGACCGAGACCGAGGTTTGCGGCCCGCTCAGGATCACGCTTTCGGGCCTTCCCCGCAGGTCCGACGAGACCAGCGGTGCCTCTGTCCAGCCAAGCCAGTGATGGCGCTCTGCTGCCGCGCGCAGCATGGCATTCACGGCGGCCGCGCTGACCGTGTCGCGGGTCTGCACCGTCAGGTCGATGCAGGAAACCGAGGCCACCGGCACGCGGATGGCGCGTGCCTCGATCCGCCCCCTGAGCGCGGGCAGGACCAGCCCGGTGAGGCGCTGCGCGCTGGTGGTCGTCGGCACCATGGAAAGGGCGGCGGCGCGGCTGCGCTCGGGCGCGCCCCGCGGCTTGTCCACCGTGGGCTGGCTGCCGGTATAGCAATGCACCGTGGTCATCTGGCCGCTGACGATACCGTATGTGTCATCGAGCAGTTTTGCCAGCGGGGCCAGCGCGTTGGTGGTGCAGGACGCATTCGAGACGATCAGGTGATCGCCAAGCGCGTCCTCGTTCGCGCCCAGAACCGCGGTGATATCGGCCTCCTCTGATGGCCCGGACACGAGCACCGCCGCCGCCCCCGCCGCCAGCCCTCGCTCGGCCACCGCGCGCGCGCCCGCCATGCCGGTGCATTCCAGAACCAGATCGACGCCCGAGAGGTCAAGCGTGCTGAGGTCGCGCGCGGCATGGAACGGAATCTCGCGCCCGTCCACCACCAGCGCGCCGGGCCGTGTCGCCACCGTGCCGTGCCAGGGGCCGAAGACGCTGTCGTAGTGAAAGAGATAGGCGCAGGTCTCCAGCGGCTCGATCTCGTTGATACAGACCAGATCGAATTCGGGCCGGTCTTGCATGAGGATCCGCAGCACCGTGCGCCCGATGCGCCCGAAGCCGTTGATGGCGATGCGAATGGGCGGGTGGGTCATGGCACACGTCTCCGGGCAAGGTCAATAAGACTGACATTGTCGCAGCGGGATCGGCTTGACCAGTGGTGAAACAAGTTTTGATCAAATTTTGCCGCTCAGAACCCGTATCCAAAGCGCGCTATGTCCTCGGCGGCCATGGCGGCAAGGGTCTCGGCGTCCCGGTCCGAGTAATAGATGCGATAGTCGCCTCGCATCGAGGTGTTGACGCGTGGCAGCTCAAGCGGGAAACCGAGGTGATCCCAGAGGGGGGCCGCATCCTCGGCAAACCGTTCCAGCCGGATGTAGAGGCGGCACCACTCCTCTCCGTCCGCCGTGGTCATGTAATGGCGCGCCGGCGTGGCGGCCCAGGCGGCGCGTGTCATGGGGTCGCCCAGAAAAGTGGTGAAATCCACTGCCTTTGCCAGTCGCACCGCCGGATGATCGAAGCGTTGCGACCGCGCCCATGTGTAATAGCTCACCATCCGGTCCCACGGGTTGCGCACGAGGGTGAAGGTGAACATCGCCGCGATTTCCTGCGGCGTCACGATCCCGTCGATATCGCTCAGCGTGCTGTGTTTCCATAGCCGCCCGCGCGCGCGCCCCCGCAGCGCCGCCAGCCGCCCGCGCCTGCGCTGCGCCTTGGGTGTATCGCCGATCAGGATATCGCCCGCCATGGCGCGCCCCTCCAGCGCCTGCGCCAGAGAGGTGCCCCCGGTCTTGGGGATATGGACAAAGATGAAGCTGCGGTCGCGCGACAGGATCATGAGCGCAGTCTAGCGCCTTGCCTGCGCCGCAAAAGCCCCCATATTGCGCGCGTCTGACAAGGGGACCACCGATGACCGGATATCTCAAGACGGCCGTTCTCATGGCGGCGATGACGGCGCTTTTCCTCGGAATCGGCGCGCTTCTGGGTGGCGCGGGGGGCGCGATGATCGCCTTTGTCTTGGCGCTGGCGATGAATGCCTTCACGTGGTGGAAATCCGACAAGCTGGTGCTCAGGATGCACGCCGCGCGCCCCGCCGACGGCCCCGAAGGGGCGGCCCTCAGCCGGATGGTGCATGAGATGGCCGATGCCGCCGGGATGCCGCGCCCGGCGGTCTATATCCTCGACAACGATCAGCCCAATGCCTTTGCCACCGGGCGCAACCCAGCCAATGCCGCCGTCGCCGCCACCACGGGCCTTTTGCGCAGCCTGAGCCGCGAGGAAATCGCGGCCGTCATGGCGCATGAGCTGGCCCATATCCGCAATCACGACACCACCATCATGACCATCACCGCGACATTCGCCGGTGCCATTTCCATGCTGGCGAATTTCGCCATGTTCTTCGGGCGCGGGCGCAACGGCATGGGCCTTATCGGCACGCTGGCGCTAATGATCCTGGCGCCCATGGCCGCCGCCCTTGTGCAGATGGCGATCAGCCGAAGCCGCGAATACGAGGCCGACCGCGTGGGGGCCGAGATCTGCGGCAACCCGCTCTGGCTTGCCTCGGCCTTGCAGAAAATCTCGGGGCTTGCCGCGCGCATCGACAATGACGCCGCCGAGCGCAACCCAGCGACCGCGCATATGTTCATCATCAACCCGCTTCATGCCCATGCCCATGACCGCCTGTTTTCCACCCATCCCAACCCGGAAAACCGCATCCGCGCCCTGCGCGAGATGGCCGGGCAGGGGGCGCGGCGCGGTCCCTGGGCCTGAGCGCCGCACCTCCCCGTCTTGACAGTCCGTGCGGCCCGCGCCATCAGGGGCCAAAGCAACCCGCAACCGGGCGTTTCGTAGGCGCCAGACCGACGAGGAGACGGACCATGTCCCAGATTTCCCTGACATTTCCTGATGGATCGCAGCGCGCCTATCCGACCGGCATCACCGCTGCCGAGGTGGCCGAGAGCATCGCGCCCTCGCTCGCCAAGCGCGCGATTTCCGCCCATGTCGGCGGCGCGCATTGGGATCTGCAATGGCCCATTACCGCAGATGCCGAAATCAGCATCAACACGATGAAGGACGAAGCACCCGCGCTTGAACTGATCCGCCATGATCTGGCGCATATCATGGCCCGCGCCGTGCAGGAGATATGGCCCGATGTGAAGGTCACGATCGGCCCGGTGATCGCGAACGGCTGGTATTACGATTTCGACCGGGCCGAGCCGTTTACCCCCGAGGACCTTGGCCGCATCGAGGCCAAGATGCGCGAGATCATCGCCGCCCGCGAGCCCGTGCGCACCGAGGTCTGGGACCGTCCCCGCGCCATCGCCCATTACGAGGGGACGAATGAGCCCTACAAGGTCGAGCTGATCGAGGCCATTCCGGGGGACGAGCCCTTGCGCATGTATTGGCACGGGGATTGGCAGGATCTCTGCCGCGGCCCGCATCTTCAAAACACCGGGCAGGTGCCCGCCGACGCCTTCAAGCTGATGAGTGTGGCCGGGGCCTATTGGCGCGGGGATTCGTCGCGCCAGATGCTGCAACGCATCTACGGTGTCGCCTTCCAGAGCCGCGACAAGCTCAAGGACCACCTCACCTTTCTCGAAGAGGCCGAGCGCCGCGACCACCGCAAGCTGGGCCGCGAGATGGACCTTTTCCACATGCAGGAGGAGGCCCCTGGCCAGGTGTTCTGGCACCCGAATGGCTGGACCATCTACACCACGCTGCAAGACTACATGCGCCGCCGACAGGCGAAGGGCGGCTATGTCGAGGTGAACACGCCGCAGGTGGTGGACCGCAAGCTGTGGGAGGCGTCGGGCCATTGGGAGAAATATCAGGACAACATGTTCATCGTCGAGGTGGACGAGGAACACGCCCGCGAAAAGGCCGTCAACGCGCTCAAGCCGATGAACTGCCCCTGCCATGTGCAGATCTTCAATCAGGGGCTGAAATCCTATCGTGACCTGCCGCTGCGCATGGCCGAATTCGGCGCCTGCAACCGGTATGAGCCGTCGGGCGCGCTGCATGGCATCATGCGGGTGCGCGGTTTCGTGCAGGATGATGCGCATATCTTCTGCACCGAGGATCAGATCGAGGCCGAAACCGCACGCTTCATCGAATTCCTTTCGACCATTTACCGCGATCTGGGCTTCCCCGAATTCGAGGTGCTGTTTTCCACCCGCCCCGATGTGCGCGCGGGCAGCGACGAGGTCTGGGACCGCGCCGAGGCGGCGCTGCTTTCCGCTACCCGCGCCGCCGGGATCGAGCCGAAGGTCAATCCCGGCGAGGGGGCCTTTTACGGCCCCAAGCTTGAATTCACCCTGACCGACGCCATCGGCCGCAAGTGGCAATGCGGCACGCATCAGGTGGATTTCGTCCTGCCCGAGCGGCTGGAGGCCACCTATATCGGGCAGGACGGCGCGAAACACCGCCCCGTCATGCTGCACCGCGCGTGCCTGGGCAGTTTCGAGCGGTTCATCGGCATCCTGATCGAGGAACATGCCGGGCGGTTGCCCTTCTGGCTGGCGCCGCGTCAGGTCGTGGTTGCCTCCATCGTGTCCGATGCGGATGGCTATGTGCGCGAGGTGGTGGAGATGTTGCGCGCGCGCGGTATCCGCGCCGAGGCCGATCTGCGGAATGAGAAAATCAATTACAAGGTGCGCGAACACTCGCTCGCCAAGGTGCCGGTGATCCTTGCCTGCGGGCTGCGCGAGGTCGAGGAACGATCTGTTTCGCTGCGCCGTCTCGGTGTCAAGGAGACACGCAGCGCCACGCTTGACGCGGTCGTGGCAGAGCTTGCCCGCGAGGCGACACCCCCGGATATGGCGTGACGGTCTGACGGTGCGTCCGGTCCGGGCAGGGCGCATCGGGCCGGTGGGCGACAGAGCGGCATCTCCCTTGGGTGCGACAATATTCTTTGATCTGCATCAAATTCGCGCATTGCCGCTCTGCCGCTGACCTTTTAGAAACGTTTCTATCACTTGGGTGTGAGACTCAGCTTTTCTCGCCCGCCGCCAACACCAGCAGGAGGCATCCAATGGCAGACGCAGCCATTCACGGCCACGAACACGAAGATCAGCGCGGGTTCTTCACCCGTTGGTTCATGTCCACGAACCACAAGGATATCGGTATCCTTTACCTGATCGTCTCGGCTTTCGTCGGTCTCATCTCGGTCATGTTCACCGTTTACATGCGGATGGAACTTATGGAACCGGGCGTGCAATACATGTGCATGGAGGGCGCGCGCTTCATTGCCTCCGATGTCGCCGACTGCACCCCCAATGGGCATCTGTGGAACGTCATGATCACCTATCATGGCGTGCTGATGATGTTCTTTGTGGTCATTCCCGCGCTTTTCGGCGGTTTCGGCAACTATTTCATGCCGCTCCAGATCGGCGCGCCCGACATGGCTTTCCCGCGCATGAACAACCTCTCGTTCTGGCTGTTTGTCGCAGGCACCTCGCTTGGCGTGGCCTCGCTTCTGGCACCGGGCGGCAACGGGCAGCTTGGGTCGGGCGTGGGCTGGGTGCTCTATCCGCCGCTTTCGACCACCGAGGCCGGCATGTCGATGGATCTGGCGATTTTCGCGGTGCACGTCTCGGGGGCAAGTTCGATCCTTGGCGCGATCAACATGATCACCACCTTCCTCAACATGCGCGCGCCGGGCATGACGCTCTTCAAGGTGCCGCTCTTTTCCTGGTCGATCTTCGTCACCGCCTGGCTGATCCTGCTGGCGCTGCCGGTGCTGGCCGGTGCCATCACCATGCTGCTGACAGACCGCAATTTCGGGACCACCTTCTTTGATCCGGCGGGCGGGGGCGATCCGATCCTCTACCAGCACATCCTGTGGTTCTTTGGCCATCCGGAGGTGTACATCATCATCCTTCCCGGCTTTGGCATCATCAGCCACGTGATCGCCACCTTCTCGCGCAAGCCCGTGTTCGGCTATCTGCCGATGGTCTGGGCAATGATCGCCATCGGGTTCCTGGGCTTCATCGTGTGGGCGCACCACATGTATACCGTTGGCATGTCTCTCACGCAGCAGAGCTATTTCATGCTGGCGACCATGGTCATCGCGGTGCCGACGGGCGTGAAGGTGTTCAGCTGGATCGCGACCATGTGGGGCGGCTCGATCGAGTTCCGCACGCCAATGCTCTGGGCCTTTGGCTTTCTCTTCCTCTTCACCGTGGGCGGCGTCACCGGCATCGTGCTGAGCCAGGCCGCCGTGGACCGCGCCTATCACGACACCTACTATGTCGTGGCGCATTTCCACTATGTGATGAGCCTTGGGGCGGTGTTTGCGATCTTTGCCGGCATCTACTTCTATTTCCCGAAGATGACCGGGCGCATGATCCCGGAATGGGCCGGAAAGCTGCATTTCTGGGCGATGTTCATCGGTGCGAACCTGACCTTCTTCCCGCAGCACTTCCTTGGTCGTCAGGGGATGCCGCGCCGCTATATCGACTACCCCGAGGCCTTCGCGGTCTGGAACTGGTGGTCGTCAATCGGGGCGTTCATCTCGTTTGCCAGCTTCGTGTTCTTCTTCGGGCTCGTGATCCACACGCTCTTGCGCGGGGCGCGCGAGACGCGGCCGAACCCGTGGAACGAATATGCCGACACGCTGGAATGGACGCTGCCCTCGCCGCCGCCCGAACACACGTTCGAGACGCTCCCCAAGCGCGAGGACTGGGACAAGCAGCACGCGCACTGAGCCACGGCTGAGCATGATCACCAAAGGCCCCGGCAACAGCCGGGGCCTTTTGCGTCACTCCATGCGCAATATCCCGGCAAAGCGCGCCTGCGCGACGCTGCGGATCACCTCGGCGATGCGGGCGATCAACGCGCCATGGGCCGAGCGCCGTCGCCATGCAAGCCCCACAGAGCGCGTGAGCCGGTCATCCCGAAAGGTCAGAAGTGCCACATCGCGGGTCTCGGGGCGCACCTCGGACAAGGCATAGAGCGCGGGCAGAAAGCTTGCCCCCATGCCGAGCGCCGTCATCTGCCGCAGCGCATCCAGGCTCGTGCCCTCGTAATCCTGCCGCAGCCGCGCACCCACGTCCTCGCAGAGCGCGGCAATCTGGCTGTGCAGCGGATAGCCCGGCGGCAAGGCAAGAATATCAAGGCCCGCAAGATCACCATCGGCCACGGTGCCGCGCCCTGCCAGCGGATGATCCTGCGCCACGGCCAGCTTGAGCGGCTCTCGAAACAGCCGCGTCACCGTGATATCGCCCGAGCGCACCGGCAGTTGTGCCAAAACCAGATCGTGTGTCCCCTCCAGCAATTCCTCCTGCAAGACCAGCGGCGCTGTGTCGCGGATCAGCAGCTTCAACCCCGGATGGTCGCGCCGCAACGGCCCTACCACATGCGGCAGGAAATAGGGCCCGAGCGTGGGACTGGCGCCAAGCCGGATGGTGCCGGTCTCGCCCTCCCGGCTTGCCCGGGCCAGGGCAGCCAGCGCCTCGGTCTCGTCGAGCACGCGGCGCGCCTGCGCCAGCACCTCGCGCCCCGCCGGTGTCAGGATCGCGCCGCGCGCCCCCCGCTCCACCAGCGCCAGCCCGAGCGCGCCCTCCAGCCGCAGGATCTGCTGGCTGAGCGAGGGCTGGCTGACACCAACATGCTCGGCCGCCTTGCGGTAATGGCCGGTCTCGGTCAGCGCGAGAAAGTAGCGCAACTGCCGCAGCGTGACGTCATCGCTCATGTCTGTCTCCGTTATATGATAGGAAATAACGATCAAATCTTATTGTTCAATTGTATTTTCCTGACCTCGCGAGACCTTATCTCAGTCACACAACAGAGGTTCACCACCACAGATGGGAGACGAGAATGATAACCCACCGAAAGATTTCCCCCCGCTCGCTCGTGGCGCGCATGGCCACGTTGCGCCGCCGCCATCGCGATGTGGATGCCCGCATCCTCGCCGAGGAAAAGCGCCCGATGCCCGACATGGCCCGCCTCAAGCGGCTCAAGCAGGAAAAGCTCGGGTTGAAGGACGCCATCGCAGTGACCCGAACCATCCTCGGACGGATCGCACCCGATACGGCCCGCGCCGGTTGATGCGCGCTGTCCACACTCACCAGAAAGGCAAAGTCGATGCCGTTTTTCTACGTCGCGCTCATGTCCACCCGGTTTTTCCAAAGCGCCCGTCTCGATGAATTGCGAGACGCCCTGACCGAGACGGCTGAGCGGTCCGCCAGAGGCCAGCCGCCGCTCGACAAGGGGTAAACCGGCGCTCGTTCCGGGCCTGTCGCCAATCGGGGAGAGCGACAGGCCCGGCCCCGACCCCAAGACTGCCCGCGCTCGCGCGACCTTCCCCCTCGGCCCTGCCGGGGGGCTTTTTGCTGCCGCTCACCCGGCCTCATGCGTCGCTTTCCCGGTTTCCCGCGCCCCGTGCCCCGTGTTACCCAAGGGGGGCAACGCATCAGGACCGCCGCGATGAGCCATGAAATCCGCCTTGCCTTCGAGCACCCCGCCGCCCGCGCCCGCGCGACCGAGCCGGAGGGCCCGCTCGACCGCATTTCCGTGCGCGATCACGTGGTCGAGGTCGAGATCGGCGCCTTTCAGGCCGAGCGCGGCACCACGCAGCGGGTCTCGTTCAACATCGTGGTCGAGGTGCGCGCGCCTGACGCCCCGCTCTCGGATGATGTGGACCGCATCCTGTCCTATGACCGGGTGACCGAGGCGATTGCGCTGTCGCTTGCCGAGGAACGGCTCAACCTGCTGGAGACGTTGGCCGAACGTATCGCCGCACGTATCCTGAACGAACCGCAGGCGATGCGCTGTTTCGTGCGCATCGAGAAACTTGATCGAGGCCCCGGCGCGCTTGGCGTCGAGATCGTGCGCTCGGTCGCGGATCTGGCGACCCGCGTAACACCCCTGCCGGACACGACGCCCCATCCGCATGTCGTCTACCTCACCAATGCCGCCATCGCGTCGCCCAATCTCGGGCGCTGGCTCGATCAGTTTCAGGCGCGCGCCGAGCCGGTGATCCTGTGCGTGGGCCATCCCGACGCGCCCGCCCCCCGCACGGGCCACCGCATGACACAACGCCGCGTCGATCTGCTGGCGCTTGAACAGAACGCCTGGGTTCTGGCCGGGCGCGATGACCGCTGCGTCGTCGTTGCCACCCGGACCGAGCTTGACTGGGCCATGAAACATGGCCAGATCAGCGTCTGGGCACCCTCCAAGATCGTGCTCGACGCGGTGGACGGACCGCGCAACGGCCCCGAACATCCGGTCGATCTTGCCGCCTGGTTCGCGGGCCATATCGACGCGTCGGATCTGCTCCTGATCGGCGCGCCGCCGCCCGCAGCCTGCGCCGTGCCGGTGATCCTTCAGGACATCGCGCGTTCGGGTCTCTGATGCGCTATTACCGCCCCCTGCCGCGAACCGAACCCGCCCGCTCCGAAGGCGCCCTGACGCTCGCGGGCGGCTGGTGCTGGTTCGATACGGTCGAGGTGCTTGCGCGCGACGCCGCTCCGCGCCTCATGCCCGCGCGCGATCTGCCCGAGGCGGTGCGGACCCGCCTCATCGCGCCGCGCGCGCCCATAGCCTCGCTCGACATGAGCGCCCCGCAGATCATGGGCATTCTCAACGTCACCCCGGACAGCTTTTCCGACGGCGGCCGGCATTTCGATCCCGCGCAGGCGTTGAGCCATGCCCGCGCCATGGCCGCAAGCGGCGCGGCCATTCTCGACGTGGGCGGCGAATCCACCCGGCCCGGTGCCGCGCCGGTGCCGCTCGACGATGAAATCGCCCGCACCGCACCGGTGATCGAGGCCATCCGCGCCGATATGGGCCTGCCCATCTCGATCGACACCCGCAAGACAGCGGTCGCGCGCGCGGCGGTGCGCGCGGGGGCCAACATGGTCAACGACGTGGCCGGATTTACCTTTGATGCCACGCTTGCGCCCTTCGCATCCGAACATGCCCTGCCGGTCTGCGTCATGCACGCTCAGGGCACGCCCGAAACGATGCAACAGGATCCGCGCTATAAGGACGTTTTGCTCGATGTCTACGATTGGCTTGAGGCCCGTGTCGAGGCGCTGGTCGCGCTCGGCATTCCGCGGGCGCGCATCGCCGTCGATCCCGGTATCGGCTTTGGCAAGACGCGCGACCACAATCTGCGGCTCTTGCAAAACCTGTCGCTGTTTCACGGCCTCGGATGCCCCGTCCTTCTGGGGGCCTCGCGCAAGCGGTTCATCGGCGATGTGACCGGCACGTCGGTCGCCGCCGACCGCGTTCCCGGCTCGCTTGCCGTGGCGGTGCTGGCGGTGGGGCAGGGCGTGCAAATCCTGCGCGTGCATGACGTTGCCGAGACCCGTGCCGCGCGCGACATGTGGCAAGCGGTGACATTCGCCCAGCGGTCTTGAGCGGTTTTGCAAACAATGTGTTGCCCGATTGGAAATTGACAGAGGCCGCGCATCGCTTACCATCGCGGCAGTTCAACCGTGTTTGAGGGGGTTTCATGCGTCCGTTTTCCGCGAAAATCGTTGCCGCGCTGGCGCTCGCCGGTCTTGCCGGGCCAGCACTGGCGCAGGGGCCG
>PHEQ01000081.1 GCA_002842985.1 Alphaproteobacteria bacterium HGW-Alphaproteobacteria-1 | reverse complement strand
GGCCGATTATGTAGACCGCACGATTATGTGGAATTGAATCTGCGGATACGCGCCGAACGCTGATGTACCAAGGTCGACGCGTATTTTGCATGGCACATAATCAAAGCGTCTTCAAGAAGTCGAGCAACGAGTCAGGTGCACGGTAGCGTTGAATCTTTACGTCTGGTTCCTGAAGTTTGGCCAATGCGCGCTCCTTCATGGTCAGGTCGGCCTCAACATAATGATGCGTAGTAACCGGACTCTCATGGCCCAGCCAAAGGGCGATGACGCTGATGTCGACGCCTGCCTGCAACAGATGCATCGCCGTGGTGTGGCGGATCATGTGTGGTGAGACACGCTGTTTCGTTAGGCGGGGATGTTGCGACGCAGCCGCTCGTGCCGCCAGTATCAGCCGCTTTGTTACGTTCGAGCGCGTCATCTCACGCCCGTTACGATTCGGCAGCAACGGCGATGTAGCCTCGAACTGAGGGTTCACACGTAACCAGGCGCGAACCGCCTTCACAGTTGACCGCCATAACGGCACGCTGCGCTGCTTGCGCCCTTTGCCGTGCAGATGGACACAGGCGGCACCATCGTCGAGGATCACCTCGCCCACCCTGATACCGATGATCTCCGATACACGCGCCCCGGTGTTGTACATCAGCAGGAACATGACGTGATCCCGCTGGCTCAGCCATGAACCATCGGGCGTACCGATCACCGCCAGAATCTCCTCGCGTGACAGGTAGCCGAACATCGGACGCTCGTAGCGCTTCACCGGAACGCCCAAGGCACGCTCAATCACCTGCAACGATGCCACGTCCCGGTGCGCAGCGAACTTCAGAAATGAGCGCAGCGCTGCCAAGCGTGCATTGCGGCTGCGCACGGAATTGTGCCGCTGGCGCTCGAGATGATCGAGGAAAGCCATGATGAGCTCCGGCGTGATGTCCGCCAGCGCCATCGCGGCCGGCGACTTGCCCAGGCGTGATTCGGCAAAGCCGAGGAACAGCACGAAACCATCACGATAGGCGGCAATGGTCTGCGCGCTCAGCGCCCGCTGCTGGGTCAGGTACTCGGCGAAATAGGCTTGCACGAGCGCGGGAAACGAAGGTGGCAATTTGGCTCGCTTACTCATCGCCGTCTCCCGACAGATCGGCGAAGCGTTCAAACTTGCCGGCGGCCAGAGCCATCAATTCCGGGACGGCCGTCAGATACCAGTAGGTGTAGAAGATCTCGGCGTGGCCCATGTAGGTCGACAGCGCCAGCATCATCTGGTCGATGTCTGTGCCATCGGCATGCCAGAGCATCATGCGCCGGACGGCAAAGGTGTGGCGAAGATCATGCAGGCGCGGTGCCTCATGGGCGCCACGATTCACCCAGCCCAAGCTGTCACGCAGTTCATTGAAGACACGATGTGCCTGCCTATCGCTGAGTGGCTGCCCCAA
>PHEQ01000080.1 GCA_002842985.1 Alphaproteobacteria bacterium HGW-Alphaproteobacteria-1 | reverse complement strand
CACCCGGGCGGCGCGGATGCGGTCGGCCAGATCAAAGGCCCCGGCCACCTCGCCACCAAAGCTGTCGATATCAAGGGCGATGCCGCGCACGCCGGGATCGGCGACGGCCGCCTGCAGCTGTGCGGCGATCCCCTCGTATGAGGTCAGGCCCGACGACTTCCCGATCCATGCGCCCCGGTGCACAAGTGTGCCTGCGATCTCGATGACCGCGATCTCGTCAATCATGGCGAAGGGCTGGGTGCCATTGCGCTGATGACGCTGAGTGATGTCGTTGCCAAAGAGAGAGGCGCGGGTGGGGAGGGCCGCGAGGTCAATTGTGCTAGCGGGCAGATCGACGCCGTGGAAAGTGATTTCCTGCCCGGTGATGCGCGGACCCAACCCGGACAGGAACGCCAGCGCCTTGGCCGGGTCCGCCATCAACGGGGTGTTGAAGGCGCGCTGTGCGATCTGGGCGTGGTGCATGTTCAGGGTCCTGACCCGCTGTCCTGCGACGACAGACGGTCTGTTGTTGATTTTTCGGGGGGGCGCCGATATAGTAAGGCAAAACGACAATAGGTAAGGAATCGCCCTGATGCGGGAATCGACGGTGACGATCAAAGGCCAGACCACGCTGCCGCGCGATGTGCGGGCGGCGCTTGGTCTCAAGAGCGGTGACAAGCTGCGCTATGTCGTGATGAACGGCGAGGTCAGGCTGTTGAAGGCCCGGCCGGTGGCGGAACTTGAAGGCGTGCTGGCGCGGCCGGGCACCCCGCCGATCAGTCTTGACGAGATGGACGAGGCCATCGCCGCCGGGGCAACCGACGGGATGCGCCCCGCCAAATGATTGCGATCGACACCAATGTGCTGGTCCGGTTCCTTACGCAGGATGAGCCCGGCCAGGCGGCGGCGGCCAGCGCCTTCATGCGCGGCCTGACATCCGCAGCCCCCGGGTTCATCAGCCGCGAAGTGATGGTCGAGCTGGTCTGGGTGCTGGAACGCGCCTATCGCTACAGCCGGGTTGAGGTGGCCGCGGCGCTGGAAGGTTTGCTCGCCGCCGTGGAAATCGAGGTCGAGGCCGCGGATGACGTGGGCGCGGCGGTGTTTCGCTACCGCGATGACGGGTTCGGCTTTGCCGATCTGATGATCGCCGCTGCTGCGCGCCGCGCCGGGGCTACGTCGCTGGTGACATTTGATCGCAAGGCGGCACGATTGCCTGGCGTCGATCTCTTGCCGGTCTGATTGCATCACAGTTCATCCTTGGTCGCAGGATTGGCGTCGGCGCTGCCGTCCGCCGCATCGCCGTCGGCGGTGTCATCGGGTTGCTCTGCACTGTCATTGCCCTTGGCCCCACCCGGCCCCTGCGCAGGCGATCCCGGACGCCGGAAGTCGAGGCCCAGCGCCAGTTCGCGTTTCCGCTCTGCAGCGATTTCCCGGTCCACCTGTTCGGCGTC
>PHEQ01000079.1 GCA_002842985.1 Alphaproteobacteria bacterium HGW-Alphaproteobacteria-1 | reverse complement strand
CGTCGCTGAGGAGGACTGAAAAATGCTTCAACCTAAGCGCACGAAATTCCGCAAGCAGTTCAAAGGCCGCATCAAGGGCGAGGCCAAGGGCGGCTCGGACCTGAACTTCGGCACCTATGGCCTCAAGGCGACCGAGCCGGAGCGCGTCACCGCGCGCCAGATCGAGGCCGCCCGCCGCGCCATGACCCGCCACATGAAGCGCCAGGGCCGCGTCTGGATCCGCATCTTCCCGGATGTGCCGGTCTCGGCCAAGCCCATCGAGGTTCGCATGGGCAAGGGCAAAGGCTCGGTGGACCGCTGGGTCTGCAAGGTCAAGCCCGGCCGCGTCATGTTCGAGATCGACGGCGTCGGCGAGGCAGTGGCGGTCGAGGCACTGCGCCTTGCCGCGATGAAGCTGCCGATCAAGACCCGCGTCGTGGTCCGCGAGGACTGGTAAGGGCGGTGGGCTGACGCCCGCCCCTGGGAATTGGCCCCGTGCGAGAGATCGCGCGGGGCTTTTTACATCGCGCATCGCGCCCGTGGCCCGCAGCGGCGCCTCCGGCGGGGATATTTGAAGCCAGAAGAAACGCGGGGGGCTTGGCACCCCCCGCGCGAAACACGGCTGTGCTTCTCCTGGCGCGGTCATCGGCGTCCCCGCCTGTACCGCGCCCCGAGTTTGTCGGAAAATAGTTAACAAACCGTTGTTTCTTCTGGCCGCAAATATCCTGGGGTGAATTGGCCGAAGGCCAAGAGGGGCAAGGCCCCTGCCTTATTTCAATTGGCTGTCCTTGGAGCCGCGCCGGTTGACGCCACCGCGCGGGCGCGCCGCATGGTCGTGTTCATTGGCGCAATCGAGGCAGAGCTTGACGCCCGGAATGGCCTGCCTGCGCGCCTCGGGGATGGGCTCGTCGCATTCGGCGCAATGGCTGCGGCTTTCACCAGAGGGCACAGGCCGGGCGCGCAAACGCGCGAGCTCTTCGGCAATGGATGCCTCGATCTGCTCGTTCACCGCGCCGTCGCGTGTCCAGCCGCCAGCCATGTGCCCTCCGTCAGATCAGCCCCTCGGCGGCGAAAAGTGCCGCCACGTCCCGTTCGGGGCGCGCGCCGTAATGGCCGATCACCTCCGCCGCGGCAATGCAGCCCATGCGCCCCGCGACCGCCAGCGGCTTGCCCGTGGCCAGCCCGTAGAGCAGACCGGCGGCGAATTGATCGCCCGCGCCCGTGGTATCGACAGGATCGACGCGGGTGACGGGCACGCTCACCGTCTCGTCACCCTCGACCAGCACCACATCGTGACCGGAACGGGTGCAGACGACAAGACCGCTCTCACCCGCCGCCTTTTCCAGCGCCGCGCCGAGATCGTCGGTTTCGTAAAGCGAGCGCCATTCATGTTCGTTGCCGATGACGAAATCGAGCGATTTGACCAGTTCCCGGAAATCCGCGCGATGACGGTCGACACAGAACGGA
>PHEQ01000052.1 GCA_002842985.1 Alphaproteobacteria bacterium HGW-Alphaproteobacteria-1 | reverse complement strand
GGGCGAGAAGGCACTCGAGCATCCTGAAGATCCTTGTGATAGAGAATCTTCAAAATCGAATCCAAATTGCCCCTCAACGCAACAGCGTCGTGTACCGTGCTGGGGTGGTGGGATTTTCTTATAAGTGATTGATTCGATTTAAAAAAATACGGAATTTAAGGATATGGTGTCAATGCTAAGTGCGAAAAAATAGTGACGTGCACCAGATCGTGTTTCACCTTCGCGGAGGTCGAGAAGATCGCGGCGGATTAAGCTGCATGCCTGGCGCTCCCACGACGCCGGGCTGGCTGATAAAACTTAGGCTGCGAGCTCTGAGGCAATGGTCTCAAGGCGCACGCTTGACGCGGCTCAGGCACCGGCGCGCATCTCCTCCACGACAACCTTCCCTGAACGCGGCACCACGACCCGGAAATGCCGCGCCTGGAGCACGTCGCGCACTTGGTCCGGCCGGTAGGACACCCAGTTGACGCCGCCGACATGACGCACGCTGTCATAGGCGATCCCGGCATGCCGGCTCGCCCTGACGGCTCGGCCGAAGACTTGGCTGGTCGGATAGCTCGCAGGATCCGGGTCGTGCAGATCGGGGCGCGTGCCGCGGATGTCGACGAAGGCGCCCTCGAGGCGCGCGGTGTATTCGCGTAGCTCCTCGGTCTTTTGCTGCAGCGCGCTCAGCGCGATCTCGCGGCGGATGCCGTTTACCACCTCCAGAACCGAGGTCTCGAGCGCGCTCGCGGCATACCAGGCACCGAGATCGGGACCGGCAAATCGGGTGCCCTGCGGCGCGCCGTGCAGGAACGCGGCCATGACGACGCTGGCATTGGCGCGACCGTAGACCCATTCGGATTTCGCAAGCCGCCGGAGACGCGGCGCCACCAGGCGGTCATTGGTCCAGCCCTCGAGCTCGAGAACAGGCGCGAGGTCGTCCGGGCGCATCACCGTCTCGAACGCGTCGATCGGCGGGAAGCGCGACGGGATCATGCGATGCGTGCGCTCCGGCGCATGGGACAGGCGCGTCACGTGAAAACGAGATCCGACTCAGACAACGGCTCTATATCCGCGCCTTCTCCAGGGCCGCCGCGCAGCCCGCCACGCCAGCCATCGAGGTAGCGCCGCACGGTGAGAATGCCGTCGAGACCACCCTCGACCATCACCGCAAGCGGGGCCTGACCGCCGAAGACCTCGCCTCGGTGCGGCCCCTTGAGCCAGGTCATCGCCTCTGCCTCTACCGGAAACAGAATGCCCAGGGCCTTGTGAATCCCGAGGATGCCCGAAATCCGGGTCAGCGTATCGAGCGGCAGCGTCAAGGGCGCCTCCGCGCGGGCTTTCTTGACCCACTCATGATAGGTCGATTTCGAGGGTTCGCCCAGGAGGGTCACCCGGTCGCGTGTCGGGATGCCGTAGCGATCGGCGATCGAGAGGAAGGTGCGCAGACCCGGGCCACTCACGCGGCGGCGCGCGGCGGTGTCAATCTGCTGTGGGACGGGCTCCGCCCCGGCCGTCTTGGGAAGCTGAAGAATGGTCATATCGAGTCTCCGTTGTTATTTGGAAGTATAGTCCATATCTGGACTTTTAGCAACGGCAGCACGAGGGTCGGGGATACTTCGGCGTCGTTAAGGCGGAATCCACGCTTGATGGGCGATGAGGTATGCAACACTCAGGAGGTCAACATGGAGCTTGTAGGCATAGGCAATCTTCTGGGGGGACGAAGGGCAACATGACCGCATCCAATACTGTGCGGGATATGTGTAAGCCGAGTTTTTTCCTCACCCCAGAACGATATGAAGGCTTGGCGCAAAGAATTTCGTCAACGTGCCAAGACGCTCTCAACAGCTTCAACGATTGCCTCGGTAGTGATACCGAAATGGGCGTAGAGCTTTTCGGCGCGGTCTGAGGCACCGAAGCCTGTCATGCCAATGAACACGTCATCGTCGCGCAGCCATTTCTCCCATCCGAACTTCAGGGCCGCCTCGATCCCGATCCGGGGCGCCGTGCCAAGCGTGGCGCTGCGGTATTCTTTGTTTTGTCCCTCGAATAACTCCCAACAGGGCATCGACACCACGGCAGCGTAGATGCCTTTGCCGGATAGGAATTCGCGGGCAGCCACGGCCAAGCCTACCTCTGTGCCCGAGGCTAAAAGTGTCACGTGCCTTGTTCCGTTCTCAGCCTCCAGCAGGGTATAGGCGCCCTTGGCCGACAGGTTTTCTGACCGTGCCTTGCAAACCTGAGAGGCATTCTGGCGCGACAGGGCCAAAAGGCTGGGTCCATCCGGCGTTTGAAGAGCGATGTCCCAGGCCTCGGCGGTCTCGATCGAATCTGCGGGACGGAAGACCCGCATGTTGGGCATGACGCGGAAGCTGGCCAGAACCTCGACCGGCTGATGAGTGGGTCCGTTACTGCCAGTGCCAATGCTGTCATGGCTGAAGACGAACAGCACCGGAAGTCCCATCAGGGCGGCCATGCGCATGGCGGGGCGTTCGTAATCGGCAAAGGCAAGATAAGTAACATTGATCGGGCGCAGGCCACCGTGGGCAGCGATCCCGTCGCACATGGCCCCCATCAGATGTTCGCGCACTCCGCAATGCAGGTAGCTTCCAGAGCGGTCTTTGGTGGTGAAGGCATTACGGCTGCGCTTGTGGTTTGTCGGCGCTTCCAGATCGGCACAGAGGACCAAGGTTTCGGGCAGGACCGACACCAGCGCGTCACATAGCGCGCCGGAGGATTGGATCGTTGGGCGCGGCGCGGGGTCGGTGGCCTGTGTCCGGGTCAGCGTTGCGATGCTGTCCAGCCAGTTGTCTGGTAACCTACCGGAAGTCCAGCGATCAAATTCAGCTGCCTCGGCGTGGCGGGACAGGCGTGCGGCCCATGCTTCATGCTCAGCGGTGCCGCGTGACATGGAGGCGGCCCAATCGCGGTAAATCGCGTCGGGAGTATCGAACGCGTCGTGCTTCCAGCCAAGGGCTGATCGCATGTCATGGGAATCCTGCGGTGTCAGAGGGGCGCTGTGCCCGCCGCGCTGGCCCTGCAGGCGGGGGATGCCCTTTGCAATCACGGTGCGGCACGCGATCAACGAGGGGCGCGGATCGTCCTTGGCCGTCTCCATTGCCGCCGAGATCTGGTCAATGTCATGCCCGTCCACCTGTGCGACATGCCAGCCTGCCGCACGGAAGCGGGCGGGGACATCCTCGCTGATAGACAGATCTGTGGTGCCATCGTCGGTAATCTGGTTGTCATCCCACAGAAAGGTCAGCTTGCCCAGTTGCAGATGTCCGGCCAGGGAAATCGCTTCTTGCCCGATACCTTCTTGCAAGCAGCCATCGCCAACAAAGGCCCATGTCCGATGATCAACCAGACCTGCGCCAAAACGAGCGGCCAGTCGCGCCTCGGCCACGGCCATTCCCACTGCGCACGCAATGCCTTGGCCCAACAGTCCTGTGGTAATCTCGATCCCGGCCTCCTGTTCGATCTCGGGATGTCCGGCGCAGACCGAGCCCAGCCTGCGGAAGGTTTTCAATGCGTGCAGCGAGACATGGTCATAGCCTGACAGATGCAGCAGCGCGTAAAGCAACATGGAGCCGTGCCCGTTGGACAGGACCACGCGGTCACGATCCGGCCAGAGTGGATTTTTGGGATCCACCTTCAGATGCCGGGCATAGAGCGTGGCGGCGATTTCCGCCATGCCGAGGGGCACGCCCTGGTGCCCTTCGCCCGCGTGGAGGATGGAATCGAGGGCCAGAAAGCGGATGGCATGGGCCATGGACTGGATATCGGTCATTGGGCGACTCCTGTTCAGAGAATGGTGCGGATGCGGCGCACCGCTTCGCTGATGTTTTCGGCGGAATTAGCGTAGGAAAAACGCAGGAACCCTTCCCCGTAACTGCCGAAGGACGTGCCCGCGACCGTGGCGACGCCGGCTCCATCCAGAAAACGGTCTTGCGCCTCCCGCGCGGTCATGCCGGTGCCGCTGACATTGGCAAAGGCATAGAACGCGCCCGCCGGATCCATGCAGCGCACACCCGGCAGACTGTTGAGCGCCTCCACGATCAGAGCGCGGCGCGCATCGAAGGCCGACATCATCTGAGTCACCGCGTCCTGCGGCCCGCTCAGGGCGGCCAGCCCTGCATATTGGGCGGCGGCATTGACGCAAGAATGGTCGTTGATCGCCAACCGCGTAACATGTCCCACCGCCGTATCCGGCCAGACCGCATAGCCCAGCCGCCAGCCGGTCATTGCATAGGTCTTGGACCAGCCGTCAAGCATGATCAGCCGATCACGGATTTCCGGATATTGCAGGAGAGAGACATGGTCCCGCCCGCCATAAAGCATCTGGCTGTAGATCTCGTCCGACAGGAGCGCCACATGCGGATGATCGGCCAGACCTGCGACAAAGGCGTCGATCTCGGCTCGGGGGGTAACCCCTCCTGTGGGATTGGCAGGGCTATTGATGATGATCAGCCGCGTGGCGGGTGTGATCTGCGACAGCACAGCCTTGGCGGAAAAGACGAAACCCTTCTCTTCTTCAAGTGCGATGGGAATGGGAGTCGCGCCGGTATATCGGATCATGGATTCGTATATCGGAAAGCCAGGGTTCGGATACATGATCTCAACTCCCGGCTGACCGAACATCAACATGGCGAAGAACATCGTGGGCTTGCCTCCGGGCACAACGACGACATTGTCCGGGTTGACCTCGACTGCGTGACGGCGATGCAGGTCGGCGGCCACCGCCTCTCGCAGGGCAGGGATACCATTCGCAGGCGTATAACCATGATGCCCGTCGCGCAGCGCCTTGATGCCAGCCTCGACGATATGTGCGGGCGTCTGGAAATCCGGTTGGCCGATACCAAGGTTGATGATGTCGCGCCCACTGGCGGCAAGGCTCTGTGCTCGGGCCAGCACGGTGAAGGCCGATTCCGTGCCAAGCCGCGCAAGGCTATCGGCGAATTTAAGCTGTGACATGTGTATTCCCCCTTGGTTTCGCGCCGGCCAAAACGTTTCCGGGCCATGCGAACATCTGTTTCTGTTGGCGTGATAACCGAAGTTCGGCTGGAAAGTTGTTAAGTTCTGCTAACGAAGTCTGTCATTTATCTCACAATCCAAGACCTGTTTCCGGTGGTAGCGTTTCTCCACGTCAGACGACCGGGAGGGGACCATGACTGTTGAAAATCGCGCCGTTGCGCGCTCTAACATGACTTTGGAGATGCGCGCCTGGAACATCCGCCGTAAGGCATTGTTGATGGGTGAGGTGCAAGGTCAGGGCTACATCGGGCAAGCACTTGGTGTGGCTGATGTGCTGGCGACGTCTTATTTCCACGCGTTGGGCTACCGCTCGGAAGATCCCGAATGGGAAGGACGCGACCGCTTTCTTCTGTCCATCGGGCACTATGCCATCGCTCTTTATGCTGCGCTGATGGAGGCGGGTATACTGCCCGAAGCTGAGCTTGAGACCTACGGCATGGATGACAGCCGTATGCCGATGTCGGGCATGGCTTCCTACACCCCGGGGATGGAGATCACGGGCGGATCGCTGGGGCAGGGGCTTGGTATCGCTGTGGGCATGGCGATGGGGCTGAAGCGCAAGAAGAACCCCGCCTTCGTCTATAACCTCATGTCGGACGGCGAACTGGGCGAAGGTTCGACCTGGGAGGCGGTGATGTCCGCGACCCAGTGGAAGCTGGACAACCTGATCTGCATCGTCGATTTCAACAACCAGCAGGCCGATGGGCCCAGCCGCGACGCGCTGGCTGTGGGACCGGAAGCGCCGAAATGGCAAGCCTTCGGCTGGCACGCGCAAGAGGTGGACGGCAACGATCTGGAGGCGCTGGTTGCGGCCTTCGATACGGCCCGCAACCTGCCCGAGGCCAAGCCCCGCGTGATCATCTGCAACACCAAGATGTGCAAAGGCGTCGATTTCCTTGAGGCACGCGAGATGAGCCATTTCGTGCGGGTCGACGCCGATGAATGGGCCAAGGCGCTGGACAAGCTGGAAGAAGGAAAACCGCAATGACATTGGCATCCATGGCCCGCAAATACGAGCCGCGCCAGGTGGCGCAGACAAAGGTGGCGACATCCGCAATGATCGCGTCTCTGGCAGCTGAGGGCTATGACACGGTCTCTGCGCCGTTCGGCGAAGCGCTGGTCAATCTGGCGAAGAAGGACGAACGTATCGTCGGTCTGTCGGCCGATCTGTCGAAATACACCGACCTGCATGTATTCGCCAATGCGATGCCGGACCGCTTCTATCAGATGGGCATGGCCGAACAGGTCTTGTTCTCGGCAGCGGCGGGGTTGGCGCGGGAAGGTTTTATTCCCTTTGCCACTACCTATGCAGTCTTTGCCTCGCGCCGTGCCTATGATTTCATCGCCATGGCGATTGCCGAGGAGAACCTGCCGGTCAAGGTGGTCTGTGCGCTTCCGGGTCTGACCACGGGCTATGGTCCCAGCCATCAAGCCACCGAGGATCTGACGATTTTCCGTGGTTTGCCCAACATGGTCATCATCGATCCCTGCGATGCTGATGACGTGGCTGGCATGGTGCCCGCGATGGTGGCCCATGACGGGCCGGTCTATGCTCGGCTTCTGCGCGGCAAGGTCGCTTCTGTGCTGACACGGCATAAGCCTGACTACAAATTCGAGCTTGGTCGCGCTCAGATGATCCGCGAGGGCCGCGATGTGCTGGTGATCTCGTCTGGGATAATGACCATGCGCGCACTGGATGCGGCAACCAAGCTGGCCGCCGACAATGTGGATGTGGCGGTGCTGCATGTGCCCACAATCAAGCCGCTGGATGTGGCGACGATCGCCGCCGAAGCGGGCAGGGGCGGGCGTTTGGTAGTCACTGCCGAGAACCACACGGTGAATGGTGGATTGGGCGAGGCGGTTGCGAAGGAACTGCTGCTGGCCGGGATCGCGCCAAAGTTCCGCATGATCGGGTTGCCGGACGCCTTCCTCGAGGCGGGAGCTTTGCCCACGCTGCACGACATGTATGGCCTGTCGGTGGACAAGGTCGCGGCGCAGATCAAGGGCTGGCTGTAAGCGCAGCCACGACAATGACAATCGGAGGAGATAAGGCAATGGGCCTTCTGGACGGAAAAATTGCGATCATCACCGGGGCGGCCAGCCCGCGCGGATTGGGCAAGGCCACGGCACGATTGTTCGCGGAACATGGCGCGACGGTCGTGATTACTGACCTTGATGCGGGCCAGGCGGCGGCGGCGGCGGCGGATCTGCCGGGCAGCGGGCATATCGGCCTTGCGGCCAATGTGGTGGACAAACCTGCCTGTCTGGAGGCGGCACAGAAGGTGCTCGACGCCTTCGGCCGGATCGACATTCTGGTGAACAATGCGGGCATCACCCAGCCTTTGAAGTTCATGGATATCGCGCCGGAGAACTATGACGCGGTTACCGATGTGAACCTGCGTGGCACGCTTTACATGAGTCAGGCCGTGATCCCCGCGATGCGGTCACAGAAATCGGGCAGCATCGTCAACATGTCCTCGGTTTCGGCCCAGCGTGGCGGTGGTATCTTCGGCGGGCCGCATTATTCTGCGGCCAAGGCCGGTGTGCTTGGTCTGACCAAGGCCATGGCCCGCGAACTGGCCCCCGACAATGTGCGCGCGAACGCGATCTGTCCTGGCTTCATCGCCACCGATATCACCGCCGGCAAACTGACAGAGGAAATGCGCGCCCAGGTTCTGGCGGGCATACCGATGGGTCGCGCGGGAGAAGCGTCCGACGTCGCGGGCTGCGCGCTTTTTCTTGCATCCGAACTGTCTGCCTATTGCACCGGCACCGAAGTCGATGTGAACGGAGGCTCTTTGATTCACTGACACCACACCTGCAGCCCCGCGGAGGAGTGGGGCCGCAACATCCGTCTTCACCAAGGGAGGAAACCACCATGAAGACCAAACTGATGGCCATTCTGGCCACAACGACCCTGCTCGCAGGAACAGCCCAAGCCGAAGTGATCTTTGCCCATGGCGAGAACCCCGGAAATCCGCGCTATGTTGCAGCTGAAAAATGGGCCGAGCTTTATGCCGCCTGCACCAGTGACACGGTCAACCTTGCCCCCTCTGCCACAATGGGCAATGATGTTGAGATGCTGACCTCTGCCACTGCGGGAGTCATTCAGGTGACCGCCAACAGCCAAGGCGCCATGAGCCAGATCGTGCCCGAAATCGGTCTGCTGGGTCTTCCGTTCCTGTTTGCGGATCTGCCTGCCGCCTGGGAGGTCTTAGACGGCGAGGCTGGTGATCTGCTGGATGCGCGGGCACAGGATTCTGGCCTCAAGATCCTTGGATTCTGGGACAACGGCATCCGCAACGTGACCCATCTCTCCAAGCATGTGTCCGAGCCTGCGGATCTGGCTGGCATGAAGATCCGCACCCCGCCGGATCAAATGACGCTGGATATCTTCGAGGCACTTGGCGCATCGCCTGCACCGCTGGCGTGGTCGGAATTGCCCACAGCACTTCAATCTGGTGTGTTTGACGGCCAGGAAAATCCGCTGACGAACATCCATTCGGCCAAGCTGCACGAGATTACGCCCTTCGTGACAATGACTGGGCATAAATATGAATCCACCCCGGTGGTGGCAGGGCTGGCTTGGTGGTCGGGGCTGGACGAGGCCACGCAGAACTGCGCGCTTGAAGCGACAGCCGAGGCGGGCAAGTTGCAGCGTCAATTGTCCTTTGACGGAGATGCGACCTTGAAGCCCAAGATGGAGGCCGAGGGCGCGAAGTTCGCCTCCTCGAACCGCGAGGCCTATATTGCCGCGACCGCCCCGGTCTATGACAAATACGCCCAGAGCTATCCCGAGTTGGTGGCTGCTCTGAAAGACGCGGCAGGTCAGTGATGTCCGAAAAGGACACATCGCATCAAGGAGGAGGGCGCCCGCGCCCCCTTCTGCGGATGGTTCAGCTTCCGATCCATGTGCTGGACTGGAGCGGTCAGGTCATCGCTGCAGTGACGCTGGCCTTCATGTTCTGCGCGCTGTTGGTCAATGTGATCCTGCGCTACATTCTGAATTCAGGCTTACCCTGGGCCTCTGAAATCCACGCGGTGCTGCTGCCCTGGATGGTGGCGGGCGGGGTCGTCATTGCTGCTGTCCGTGGCCGCAACATCGCGATCACGCTGCTGCCGGACCTTATGGGTCCGCGCGGGAGGCGGATGTTGTTCATCGCGGTAAACCTGATGATCCTTGTGATCGCGGTGAGTGTTCTGTGGTCCAGCCAGCCGATCCTGAAGGCGTCGCAGTTCCAGCGCCTCTCCACGCTGGGGATCAAGCAGATCTGGGGCTACTCCAGCCTTGTCTACGCCTTCGGCGGAATGGCGCTAATCGCCGCGCTGGATGTGCTGCGCGTGCTGCTTGAGCGCGATGTCAATGCCAGTGATCCCACCAAAACCAGCCTGAGCTGAGGAGCGCGCGCCATGTCCGCCACGATGATTTGGGTATTCTTCGTTCTTCTCGCTATTGCCGTGCCGGTCGCCCACGCGATGCTTGGCGGAGTGGCGGTGGCGCTGTGGTTGGACGGCAAGCCGATGGCGGTCATTGCGCAACGGCTTTATTCGCCGACGCAGAGCTTTCCGATGCTGGCGATCCCGTTCTTCATTCTGGCTGGCAATCTGATGATGTCGGGGCGTTTCGGCGTCTACCTGATCAATATCGCGCGCCTGCTGGTTGGCAACATGAAGGGCGGACTGGGTCAGGTCTCGATTATTGGATCCGTTATGTTCGGCGGTGTGTCCGGATCTGCCGTGGCCGATGCCTCGGCATTGGGCAATGCACTGATCCCGGTGCAGAAGCAGGCTGGGTATCCTTCCGGATTTGCCGCGGCGATCAATTCGGCCTCATCGACTGTGTCGGTGCTTATCCCGCCTTCGATCCCATTGATCCTCTATGGTCTGGTCTCGAACACCTCGATCGTGGATCTTTTCGTGGCTGGTATCCTGCCGGGCGTGATGCTGGGTGTGGGTATGTTCGCGACTGTCTGGTGGGTTGCACGCCGGCAGAACCTGCCGCGTGCGCCCTTGGAAGGCGGGTTCACCGCCTTCAAAAGTCAGTTCTTTGCAGCGATCCCGGCGTTTCTGATGCCGATTTTCATTATCGGCACGCTGCGCTTCGGTGTGGCCACCCCGACGGAGGTCAGCGTGATGGCCGTGGCCTACGCGCTGATCGTAAGTGGTATGATTTACCGCGACCTGACACCCAAGGGTATCTGGGACGCGCTGGTGGATAGCGCGATGATGACAGGCGCTGTGATGTTGATCATCATGGCCTCGTCGACCATCCAATGGGTTCTGACCGCCGACCGCGTGCCTCAGGATCTTGCGCTGTGGGTGGCCGAGACCATCAGCGAGCCCTGGATGATCATCATTGCGCTGAACATTGTGATGCTGGTCGTGGGCGCGTTTCTGGATCTGCCTGCCGCAGTCTTGCTGCTTGGCCCGCTGTTCGTGACCATCGGGCAGGCCATCGGGCTTGATGCCGTGCAGCTTGGATTGATGATGGTGGTGAACCTGTCGATAGGGCTTTACACCCCGCCGGTGGGGACCACGCTGTTCATCTCGGCCGCCATTGCCCGTGTCGGCATCGGGGAGGTGGTTCGGGCACTGCTGCCCTTCTATCTGGTGGCGCTGGCCGTGCTTTTGGCGATCTCGTTCATCCCAGCCCTAACGATCTACTGAGTGGGATCATGGGCGCGGCAAGACGTCAGGTTAGTCTGCCTTACAATGACCAAGGGATGACTTCTTTCATCTCCTGATCGTCACCAGAGCGGAAGACACAGCCCATGTCCTCCAATACGCGGCGGGTGCGGGCCTCGGTGGTCCGCGCTTCGGCGGTGACCCAGTCCGAGAACCGCTTGACGATGCGCCGGTTCATGTGGCGCGGCGGGCAGACGATCCAGTAGGCATCAAAGGCAATGACCGGAAAGTTTGGTGCCAGTGGCACCAACTCGCCTCGTTCGAGTTCGCCGAGGCACAGAACCGCACTGTCCAGCGCCACGCCACCGCCTTGCTTGGCCATCTCAATGGACATTGACGAGCGGTCAAATCTGAACGGATAAGATAGGTCTGGCAATTCGATCCGGTTCGCCGCCAGCCACAGATCCCAGCGATACATCGTCTTGACACTGTCGATCAGCCGCGAATGGGCAAGCTGCACCACCGGATCGTCGCTGATGCCGCGTAATCGTCCCAGATAGGAGGGGCTGCACATCGGCATCGCCATGTCGTTCACAATCGGCTCTACCATCAGGCCAGCCCAACTGCCCATGCCATAACGTAGGTCCAGATCGACCGCCTCTGTCTCGAAGGCGCTGAAGTCAGGCGTGGCGTCGATGCGAATGGCCCAATCCGGGTTGTCCGCAGCAAAGGATGCGATCCTTGGCCCCAGCCAGCGCACACCGAAACTGGGGCTGACCCGGATGGTCAGGCTGCGCATGTCGCGTTGACGGCCAATGGCGCTGCGAGCGTTGCGCAGGGCACCGAAGGCTTGGCTGGTCGTCTGAAAAAGCCGGTCGCCGTCAAGCGTAAGGGTCAATCGGCGTTTTTCGCGACGGAACAGCTTGACCCCGAACTGGGTTTCCAGAGCGCTGATTTGCTGACTGACAGCCGAGGGCGACACACCCAGTTCTTGCGCAGCCTTGGTCACTGTGCCCAAGCGCGCGACGGCTTCGAAATATTCCGTGGCTTTGAGGTTGATGTCGCGCATTCGTGGACTTTACGCCGACGCCGCATTGCAATCCACCGGTGTTTGTCAAAGCAGTTGTCGCCTGGTTTCGTTTTAGGCTACGCGTTCCGGGTTCAGCCAGACCGGGCCGATAGGCTTCCAGTTTCGGGTCTGGCCTGACCAGCGTTCTGGTCGCGCGGCTCGGGCCATCTCGTAGACCTGAACCTGACCGGGTTTACCGGAGACGGTTTAGTTCCTATTGTGCTGCGAGAGTAACAGTGTTCAGGCTCTCATAGAAGTTCCTTTCTGCTTGTGCTGGGGCGATGTATCCGATGGGCCCGTAACGGCGTTCGTGATTGAACCAGTGAACCCAATTGAGCGTTGCAAATTCGACGTCTTTTTTGCCTTGCCATGGGCCCTCGTGCTTGATGACCTCAGCCTTGTAGAGACCGTTGATTGTCTCGGCCATCGCATTGTCGTAACTGTCACCAACGCTGCCGACTGAGGGATCGATTTTGGCTTCCTCGAGGCGCTCTGTATACTTGATCGACAAATATTGAACGCCTCTGTCGCTATGATGAACAAGGGTCTTTGGATCTGGTTGACGCGCAGCCAGCGCTTGCTCCAAAGCATCGAGCACCATCTGGGCGTTGGGAGATGAAGAGACCTTCCAGCCAACGATGTAGCGCGCGAAGACATCAATGATGAACGCAACATACACAAAGCCGACGGCGGTTCTGACGTAGGTGAAGTCAGCGACCCAGAGACTGTTTGGGGCCGGTGCCTTGAACTTTCGGTTCACCTTGTCTTCAGGGGTAAGGTTCCGCCGAGGGCCGTCTTGCCTCAGCAGTTCTTCTCGTCGGCCATGATGCTCTCGATGACTTTGGGATCACACTGTTCGTCGCGCAGGAAC
>PHEQ01000078.1 GCA_002842985.1 Alphaproteobacteria bacterium HGW-Alphaproteobacteria-1 | reverse complement strand
TATATGGACTCCCCCAAAAAGCAAGGAAACTGATCGATAGGTTTGGCCGTTGGATAGCGCATGCAGTCGTATATCCGGCATCGATAGTGGGTTCCATTTGACCCGTGCCGACATGGAATCTGCCCACGGAGCGCCAATCGGTACGAGCGACAGGCATGAAGCTGCCGGAAGTGTTATCGGCGTCAATCCGTGTGGGTGCGACCCAATTAGCCATGATGGGCGATCAGTCTCAAAGCAAACGCGAGGTGGGGGAACAACAGGAACACGGTTTCTCCTTTCAGGCAGCAATGGCAAAGGCAGTACGGGTGAGCTTCTTTTCCTGACGGGGTTGCGGACTCCCGAACGGCGAGTGGTCGCGCAGCACGGCATAACAGACCCTGGCCAACTTGTTGGCCAGGGCACAAGCGGCCTTGTTGTGATGGGTCCGTGCCTGGATCTCGGTGGCCCAGGTGCGCAAGCCATCAAGCGGCTTGCCGGCTCGCCTGGCCAGTTCGGCCGCGCGCAGCACGGCGCGGGCGCCATGGGTGAGCAACATGCGTAGATAGCGATCTCCCTTTTTGGAAATCCGGCCGA
The DNA here is from genome assembly GCA_002842985.1 of Alphaproteobacteria bacterium HGW-Alphaproteobacteria-1. Classification (GTDB taxonomy): domain Bacteria; phylum Pseudomonadota; class Alphaproteobacteria; order Rhodobacterales; family Rhodobacteraceae; genus Roseovarius. Next base: position 888 of record PHEQ01000078.1, on the reverse strand, counting down.
GCTTGCGACTGTTGCCTGAGGAGAACTCCTTCGGCGTCAGGCCGAACCAACTGGCAAAGTGCCGGGCATCCTTGAAGTGGCTGACGCTGCCGCCGGTGGCGGCAACCATGGCGGTGGCCGTCAGCAGGCCGATGCCGGGAATGGTCAGCAGTTCGGTACAGGCCGGGCTTTGCCGGGCCAACGAAGTCAGCTCCTTCTCCAGTTGGGCAATGCGCAGTTCGAGCAGGCGAATTTCCTCGATCAACAATTTCATGGATTCGCGGATCAGCAGCGGAATCGCTGCATTCGGATCGGCCAGCGCCCGGCTCATCGCTTCGACGCCGGTGCGCGCGCCTTGCGGTACGACCAGCCCGAATTCCCGGCAGAAGCCGCGCAGCGTGTTGATGCGGGAGGTGCGTGTGCCCATCCAACGCGAGCGGATGCGGTGCAAGCCCTGGAGTGCCTGCTGCTCGACGGATTTCACCCGCACCGGCACGATATCGGCGCAGCGGGCGGCTTCGAGCAAGGCGCAGGCATCGGCCGCGTCGGTTTTGTTCCGTTTTACGTAGGCCCGGATGTAGGCAGCGGGCAGGAGTTTCACCTCGATGCCCAGCCGATTTAGCCAGCGGCCCCAGTGATGCGCAGAACCACAGGCTTCCATGACGACCAGCCCCACATCCCGATTGTGAAACCAGCGTTCGAACTGGCTGCGGGTCAGGCGCTGCTGCTCGACGACTTTCCACTTGTCATCGGCAATAGCGATTTGGAATACACTCTTGGCCAGATCAACTGCAACGGTAGTAGCATGCATTTCGGACTCCTTTCGTCGAAGACCGATCCCCATCCTCATGAGCACCGGCATCGCCAATTGGGCGCTGAAAAGACGGGGGAGTCCATCCCATCAGTCAA
>PHEQ01000051.1 GCA_002842985.1 Alphaproteobacteria bacterium HGW-Alphaproteobacteria-1 | reverse complement strand
TGTGACGCGTGGAACTTCTTCGCAAACGATCAGCAACGCGTCCGTTCTATCAGTGACCGAGAATATGCCAAAGCGGTCAACTCATAGGGCCGTTGGTATTACTGCATGAAATCACCGGGAACCGCAGTTGTATCGGACCCTCGGCTGTTACCACGGTCCAATTGGCCCGTAGAAAGTGAAAGTGTCCTTCAGGTTTTGTGACTGACGGATGAGGGCCTTTGGGGTCCCTCAGATGGGTCCGGGCCGGATTCCGGTCTCTCTTTCCTGATGAAGGGCATTCCGATGCAAACAGGTGTCTTGCGCGTGTTGCGCGCGACCGATGCCTCGTGGTGGCGACACAAGGAACTACGCCAAACCGGCCAGACGGGCCAGGCACAGCAGTTCGAGCGCGAGACCGTCCTGCGTGATCTCGGCTATGCCCTCGAAATGAGGGCGTGATGGGCCAAGTTCACGCAACTCTCGGATCTGCAAAAATAAGTTGGCAATGCCGCCACGACTGCACGGGGGAAACGATAGCCCTTCAGGCGCGGCATCTTGGTTGGAATTTTTATGGCAAAACGCTAGACGCACCAAGATGCTTCAGCAAGTTGGCAATGCCAGCCTGCTTGATGCCGGCAATTTCGTGGGCACGCTTCAGACGCGTCAGGGTCTGCAGACCGGCTGCCTCGAGGAGATCGCCTATCAACGCCAAGAACGCCTATGGTGCTTATCTCAGGTCACTACTCGACTGAGATATGGCGCATGACGTGCGCGCGCCCATCCGCCCCGGCCGCGCTGCCCGACCGGGGCACAAGCCCGCCCTCGCGCAGGAGAAACGCCGAAATTGCCGCCACCCCGAGGCCATCGCGCAACCCGGCGATCACGTAGGGCTTCGAGCCACGCGCGCGGGCGGTGTCGGCCTCAAGCTGCGCCATATCGACGCCGACATGCGGCGCCAGATCGGTCTTGTTGACCACCAGAAGATCGGATTTCGTCAGCCCCGGCCCGCGCTTGCGCGGGATGTCCTGGCCTGCGGCGGTGTCGATCACATAGATCGTCAGATCGGCCAGTTCCGGGCTGAAGGTGGCCGCCAGATTGTCACCACCCGATTCGATCAGGATCAGGTCGAGATCGGGGAAGGCGGCGATGAGGTCATCGACCGCGGCCAGATTGATGCTGGCATCCTCGCGAATCGCGGTGTGCGGGCAACCGCCGGTTTCCACGCCCCGGATGCGGTCGGCAGGCAGCACCTGCGCGCGCGTCAGGAACTCGGCATCTTCGCGCGTGTAGATATCATTGGTGATCACCGCCATCGACAGGCGCGGGGCCAGTGCGCGGGCGAGCGCCGCCGTCAGCGTGGTCTTGCCCGCGCCCACCGGGCCGCCGATGCCCACGCGCAGCGGGCCGTTCATCTTCGTATCTTTCATGTGCGATAAATCCTTACCTCTTGGGCCTCGTGCCGCAGCGCCGCCAGATCACCGGCCAGCGCGCAGGTGCCGATGTCGTCCAGCATGGCGCGGGCGGCGCGCTCCGCCAGTGCGTGAATGTCCGGCAAGAGCCGCGAAAGCACCGCCTGCCCCTCGGTCTGCCCAAGCGGCACATGGCGGATGGCGATGGTCACAAGGTTGCCGGCAAAGCCCTGAAGATACAGCGCCGCCACGTCGCGCGCGGGCAGGGCGAGCGGGGCCGCCGCCTCTGCCACCGCGACCGGCAGAAGGCGCGGGGCTAGCGCGCGCCCCGTCATCCCGGCCACGGTCCGGGCAAAGGCCGCCCCCTGCTCGGCGCTCTCGCGCAGCCGCTCGGCCGAGGGTTGGAGCGCGCGCGCCAGATCTTCGAGCGCGTCGCACTCCCCTTGCAGCGCGTGGCACAGGAGCACCGCATCCTGCCAGCCCGCCCCGAAGCGCAGGATATTGCCCAGCCAGACCTCAAGGCTTGCGGCATCATGCACGACACCCTCTGCGATCTCAGCCTCCAGCCCGTGCGAATAGGCGAAGGCCCCCGTCGGAAAGGCGGGCGATAGCCAGTGCACAAGAGTGAGATGCGCGGGCGTGAGCATCAGGCGTGGGCGTGATGCGTGTGACCGTGATGATGCCCCATCGTGCGCCCCTTGCCATAGGCCCCGCCCTCGGGGCGGAAGGGGCCGGTGACAGGCGTCAACGCCGCGCCCAGATGCGCCAGCATCGCCTCGATCACATGGTCACGCCGGATCGTCAGGTGATCGGTGCCGATCTGACACGGCGTGTGCCGGTTGCCGGTATGCCAGGCCAGACGCGCCAGATCGCCGCGCACTTCGATGAGATCTTCGGGCGCGGCCTCAACCGCGACCGCGCGGCCATCGTCGAGCGCGAAACCCCAGTGATCGTCAAGGTTCGTGACCTCCGCCAGATCGACCAGAAAGGCTAGGCCGCCGCGCCCGACCAGCCGCTTGCGCCGCATCAGCCGCGCGTCATAGTCGAGCACGACCGTATCGGCGATACTGTCGGGGGCATGGGGCAGCAGGTGGCGGGCGGTGGGCAGATCGGTCATGGCAGGGCCTCAGAACAGGAAATAGCGTTGCGCGAGCGGCAGTTCAGAGGCCGGTTCGCAGGTGAGCAATTCGCCATTGGCGCGCACTTCGTAGGTCTCGGGATGCACCTCGACCTCGGGTGTCAGGCTGTTGTGGATCATGTCGCGCTTGGTGATCTTGCGGGTATTGGTGACGGCCACGGTTTGCTTGGCCAGCCCGAGTGCTGCGCCGATCCCGTTGGCCTGTGCCGCCGCACTGACGAAGAGCACCGAAGAGCGTTCCAGCGACCGCCCGAACGCCCCGAACATGGGCCTTGAATGCACCGGCTGCGCGGGGATCGAGCCGTTGGGGTCGCCCATCTGTGCCAGCACGATGGTGCCGCCCATCAGCACCATTTCCGGTTTCGCGCCGAAAAACGCGGGATCCCACAGCACCAGATCGGCGCGCTTGCCGGGGGTGATGCTGCCGATATGGGCGCTGATGCCATGCGCGATGGCGGGGTTGATGGTATATTTGGCGATATAGCGTTTGACGCGGGTATTGTCGTTATCGCCGGTTTCCTCTGCCAGTCGCCCGCGCTGCTTGCGCATTTTCGAGGCCGTCTGCCAGGTGCGGATGATCACCTCGCCCACGCGGCCCATCGCCTGACTGTCAGACGCCATGACCGAAAAGGCGCCCATGTCGTGCAGGATGTCCTCGGCGGCGATGGTCTCGCGCCGTATCCGGCTTTCGGCAAAGGCCACATCCTCGGGGATCGCCCGGTCAAGATGGTGACAGACCATCAGCATGTCGAGATGTTCCTCGATCGTGTTGACGGTATAGGGCATGGTGGGGTTGGTGGAGGACGGGATCACGTTCTGCGCGCCCACCACCTTCATGATGTCGGGCGCGTGCCCACCGCCCGCGCCCTCGGTGTGATAGGCGTGGATGGTGCGGCCCTTGATGGCGGCAAGGGTGTTTTCCACGAAACCGCTTTCATTCAGCGTGTCGGTGTGGATCATCACCTGCACATCCATGTCATCGGCCACAGACAGGCAATTGTCGATGGCGGCGGGGGTCGTGCCCCAATCCTCGTGCAATTTCAGCGCGCAGGCCCCGGCATGGACCTGTTCGATCAGCGCGGCGGGCAGGCTGGCATTGCCCTTGCCCGCAAAGCCGAGGTTCATCGGAAAGGCGTCGCCTGCCTGCAACATCCGCCCGATATGCCACGCCCCCGGCGTGCAGGTGGTGGCGAGCGTGCCATGGGCGGGGCCGGTGCCGCCGCCCAGCATGGTGGTGATGCCCGAATGCAGCGCATCGTCGATCTGCTGCGGGCAGATGAAATGGATATGCGCGTCGAAACCGCCTGCGGTCAGGATGCGGCCCTCGCCCGCGATGGCCTCGGTTCCCGGTCCGATGATGATATCTACGCCGGGTTGGGTGTCGGGGTTCCCGGCCTTGCCGATGGCGGCAACAAGGCCGTCGCGCAGGCCCACATCGGCCTTGTAGATGCCCGCGTGATCGACGATCAGCGCGTTGGTGATGACGGTATCCACCGCCCCTTCGGCACGGGTGGTCTGGCTCTGACCCATGCCGTCGCGGATCACCTTGCCGCCGCCGAATTTCACCTCTTCGCCATAGGTCGTCAGATCGCGTTCCACCTCGATGATCAGATCGGTATCGCCAAGGCGCAGCCGGTCGCCGGTGGTCGGGCCATACATGGCGGCATAGGCGGCGCGGGGGATCGCGTGAGGCATTAGAGACCTCCCGTGGCTTGAGGTGCGCCGCCGGGCAGCGGTCGGGCGCTGCCCGGCGGCGCGTGCCGCGCCTTTATTCCGCGCAAGAGATTCCTTTCATCAAGCGCTCGCATCACAAATTTCCCATCACCTTTTGATTGAACCCGAACACCCGCCGCGCGCCGCCATAGGGGATAAGCCGCACCTCGCGGCTTTGCCCTGGCTCGAAGCGGATGGCCGTGCCTGCGGGAATGTCCAACCGCTGCCCGTGTGCGGCGGCGCGGTCGAAGGACAAGCCCGGATTGGCCTCGGCGAAATGGTAGTGGCTGCCGACCTGCACCGGCCGGTCGCCGGTATTGGCGACCATCAGCACGGTGACGGCACGCCCTTCGTTCAGCGTGATCTCGCCCTCGGCGGGGAACACCTCTCCGGGGATCATTTCCGCCACCGGGCCAACGCATAGCCGCCCGCCAGCGCCAGCGCGCCCACCACGATCAGCCACAGGACATCAATCCCGTGCGGGTGCAGATGCGCGCCGGGATGGGCCTGTGCCAGCGTCGGCAGCAGGATAAGGGGAACGAGTGCATAACGCATGGGTCTCTCCTTTCAGCGGATCGGGTTGTGGACGGTGACAAGCTTGGTGCCGTCGGGGAATGTCGCCTCGACCTGCACGGAGTGGATCATCTGCGCGATGCCCGACATGCACTGGTCGGCGGTGACGACATGCGCGCCCGCCTCCATCAGATCGGCCACCGTGCGGCCCTCGCGCGCGCCCTCGACCACGAAATCGGTGATCAGCGCCACCGCCTCGGGGTGATTGAGCCGCACGCCGCGCCCGCGCCGCGCCCGCGCCACCATGGCGGCGAGGCTGATCAACAACTTGTCCTTTTCGCGGGGGGTCAGGTTCATCGGCGCAGTCTCCTAGAGTTGCCAGACGCGGGGGCACGGACCGGGGCGCAGCACCGCGAGAAGCCGCAGGATCTGCCGCCGCAGCGGCCAGCCGTCGCCCGCCATCAACCGCAAAACAAGCCGTCCGTCAAAGCCAGAGGCGCCGCCCGCGACGCCCGGCTCATCCAGCACACGGCGCACCTGCGCCACCGCGTCCTCGGCCCCCCGGACCACCAGCGCCAGCGTGGCAAAGGCCCGCGCGCCATTGAGGACGCCGGACCCGGCCATTAACGCCTCGGTGCCGATATGCAGCGGCTCGATCAGCACGGGACGGCCGTCGCGCGTTATCCGGCGGGTGTCGCGCAGACACACGCGCGTCACCGTTTCGCCCATGGCAGCACGCCCCAGAACGATGGCCTCGAGCATCAGGCAAGAGGCATCTTGGGCCAGTTCAATCACCGTCTCGCGGATCAGGTGGCTAGCGTCATAGAGAATGGTTTCCTGCGGCAGCCAATCCAGATGCGCGCCCGCTCCCACCTCATGCCTCACTGTGACATGCGCCGCACTGCCTGTGCTGCGATAGGCGCGCTCGGCGGTCTGGGTGGTGGCTGTGGCGCGGCAACCCGGCCCAAGATCGAGCGAGAGCGACAGCCGGTCGCCTCCGGCAAGCCCGCCGGATGTGTTGAGAAACACCACCTCCGGCCCCGAAGGGCCGGGATGCACGAACGCCTTGGCCGATCCTGCCTGCGCCAGCCGCTCAAGCCGCCCAGCCCCCGGACCGGGGGCAAGCGTCACGCGCGCGCGCCCTTGAGAGCGTTCTAGGACGGGGGCTTGCAGGGCAGTCATCGGCAGGAGATTCCTTTCACGGCCAGTCTAGCCATGCCGTGACCGCCCGCCAGACAGGGCCGGATCTGCGCCCTGCTCACGGGGGCACTGACAGGCCGGAGTGCCCGAAAAACCGGCAGACTGCCCATCAGATCGACACTTCGCGCAATAGCCGCGCGCGATCCACCGTCGCGGCGGGTTCTGACAGGCGCACCTCACCGCGATTGAGCACCACGATTTCATCCGCCAGCCCGCAGGCAAAATCGAAATATTGCTCGACCAGCACGATGGCGATCTCGCGCTCGTCGCGCAAAAGCCGGATCACTTCGCCGATCTGCTTGATGATATTGGGCTGGATGCCCTCGGTCGGTTCATCGAGTAAAAGCACACGGGGACGGGCAATAAGCGCGCGGGCAATCGCCAGTTGCTGTTGCTGCCCGCCCGATAGATCGCCGCCGCGCCGATCCTTCATCTGCGCCAGAACCGGGAACAGATCATGGATGCGCGGCGGAATCCGATGCTCGGATTTCGGCAGGCAGGCAAAGCCGGTTTGCAGGTTCTCGGTCACCGTGAGCAGCGGAAAAACCTCGCGCCCCTGCGGCACATAGCCGATGCCCGCCTTTGCCGCCTGTGCCGCACTCAGGTGATCGAGACCCACCCCATCGAGCGTGATGCGCCCGCCCGAATAAGGGTGCCGCCCGGCGATGGCCTTCAAGAGGCTGGTCTTGCCCACCCCGTTTGTGCCCATCACCGCCGTCACCGCGCCGGGCTTCGCGGTCAGGCTCACGCCATGCAGGATCTGCGAGGCGCCGTAATGCAGGGTCAGGTTTTCAACGCTCAGCATGGATCATCTCCCCAGATAGACATCGATCACCCTTTGGTTGCGGGTGACGTGATCCAGACTGCCCTCGGCCAGAACCGCGCCCTCGTGCAGCACCGTCACCCGGCAATCGAGGCGGCGCACGAACTCCATGTCATGCTCGATCACCACAACGGCGCGGGTTTTCGCGGCGCGTTTCAAAAGGTCTGTGGTGTGCGCGCGCTCGGCGGGGGTCATGCCGGCGGCAGGCTCATCGACCAGCAAAAGCGCCGGGTCCTGCGCCAGCAACATGCCGATTTCCAGCCATTGCTTCTGCCCGTGGCTCAACTCTCCCGCAGGGCGGGGCAGCGCGTCTGCAAGACCGATTTCCTCGGCCAGATCGTGGATGCGGTCATCGGCGGCGCGCGAACGGCGGGCGCGCAACACCTCGAACGGCCCGCGCGGCGCACGCAGCGCCATGGCAAGGTTGTCGCCCACGCTTTGGGCCTCGAACACGGTGGGCTTCTGGAACTTGCGCCCGATACCGGCCTGCGCGATGGCGCTCTCGCTCAGCCCCAGAAGCGAGACGGATTTCTCGCCCCAGATCACCCGGCCATCGTCAGGGCGCGTCTTGCCGGTGACGATATCCATGAAGGTCGTCTTGCCCGCGCCGTTGGGTCCGATGATCGCGCGCAACCCCGTCTTGGGGATGGAAATGGAGAGGTTGTTGATGGCACGAAACCCGTCAAAGGTGACCGACACGCCCGAGACTTCGAGAATCGCGCTCATGATTTCCTCACCAGCAGGTCAAAGAGGCCGCCAATGCCGCGCGGAAGGAACAGCGTGACCGCGACAAAACCAAAGCCCAAGAGCACGAGCCACCAATCGGTCCAGTTGATGCGGTAAAAACCAAGGTCGATCGCGGGCGCGCCGCCGCCGGTGAACCAGCTTGAGGCAAGACTGACCGCCGCCGCGCCGATCACCGCACCGTAAAGACGCCCGCGCCCGCCGATGGCGACCCAGACGGCGAGGTAGATCGAGGCAATGGGGGCGATCTCCGCCGGGTTCACGATGCCCGCCTGCGGATAGTAAAGCGCCCCGGCGATACCCGCGACGATGGCGGTCAGGGTAAAGACCACCAGCTTGTAATGCTCCACCTCGTAGCCCAGAAAGCGCACCCGCGCCTCGTTGTCGCGGATGGCGCGGATGACCGAGCCGAACTTGCCCGACACGAGCCATGCGAAGAAGAGATAGCCCAGCCCGAGCGCGAGCGCCGAGGCCCAGAAGAACCAGAGCGACAGGGTGGATTGCGGCAGATGGTCGAGGCCGGGGATGTTCTGCAACCCCGAAAGGCCGTTATTGCCGCGCAACCCGCTGTCGTTCTGGAAGAGGTAGAGCGACAGCGCCAGCGTCATCGCCTGCGTCAGGATCGAGAGGTAAACGCCGGTGACGCGCGACCGGAAAGCGAGCCAGCCGAAGACCAGTGCCAGAAGTCCGGGCACCAGCACCACCATCAGAAGCTGCAAGGGCAGCGAATGGGCGAAGCCCCAGAGCACGGGCAACTCGCTGCTGCCCACCACGCCGAAAATCTGTGTGGCGATGGCGTTGGTGATCTCGGTTTCGGTCGGCGGGATGGGCGCGGCAAGCAGCGCCTCGGTCACGATGCCTTCGGTGCGCGCATACATTAGCCACATGCCGACGGCATAGCCGCCGATCCCGAAAAAGGCGAAATGGCCCAGGCTCAGGATGCCGCAATAGCCCCAGACCACGTCCATCGCCACTGCGATCAAGCACAGGCAGAGCGTCATGCCGAGGATCTTGACCATCGAGGTGGAGAGCGTGCCAAGCCCGAACCCCTCGGCCAGCACGGTCACGCCAAGGGTGAAGAGACCAAGGCCCCCAAGGAACCACAAGGTGGCGGGTTGTGCCGCCAGAAAGCCTCCCCCAGGATATTTAGGGCCAGAAGAAACAACGGTCATGTGATCAGTCCCCCGCGGCCCGGCCCTTGAGGGCGACGATGCCCTTGGGCCGGAACTGGATGAAAAGGATTATGAAAAGGATCATGTAGGTCTGCGCGGCCAGCGTGTTCGAGGGGTTGAACCATTCGATCCCCTTTTGGAGGAACCCTATCATCGACGCCCCCGCCAGCGTGCCCCAGACATTGCCGACGCCACCCACCACCACGGTCATGAAGCTTTGCACGATGTAATTCGCCCCCATCTCCGAGGTGACCTGCGCATAAAGTCCGATGGCGACGCCCGCTATGCCCGCGATCCCCGACCCAAGGCCGAAGGTCAGCATGTTGATGCGGTCGGGGTTGATGCCCATGCTGGCCGCCATGCCGGGGTTCTGCGTCACCGCCCGCACCTCGAGCCCCAGCCGCGTGCGCTTGAGGATGTAGAGCAGCAGCGCAAGGAAGATCAGCGCCAGCACGAAGATCGCCACCCGGATCGTCGAGATGCCAACGATGTCGTTGAAGGTGAGCGCCCCGCCCAGCCAGTCGGGCGCGGTCAGCGGCCGGGCCTGGGTGCCAAAGATGTTCTTGGCCAGTTGTTGCAAGGCGATGGAGATGCCGAAGGTCGCCAGCAGCGTTTCCAGCGGGCGGGTATAAAGCTGGCGGATCACCAGCCGCTCCATCGCCACGCCCGCGCCAAAGGTGACGGCAAAGGCCAAGGGCAGCGCGATGACCAGGCTGACCGTGTAATCGGGCACGAAAAGCTGCACCACATAGCCGGTATAGGCCCCCATCATGATGAATTCGCCGTGGGCCATGTTGATCACGCCCATCACGCCGAAGGTGATGGCAAGACCGATGGCGGCAAGAAAGAAGATCGACGCCAGCGACAGCCCGTCAAGGATCAGATCCGCGCCCTGATAGAGCGCGATTTGCCGGGTGGTGGCGGAAAGGGCCGCCTCTGCGGCGGCGGTGATGTCGGCGTCGGGCTCTGGATATGTCTCGAAGAACACATGCGCGGCCACCGCCTGCGATACCTCTGGGGGGCCCGAGCGCGGTGGCACCCGGCCCGCCGCCTCGAGCGCCTCATAGGCGCGCAGGCGCATGTCGTCGGTGTTGAGCCGGTGCAAGGGGATGCCGCCCACGCTGCCGCCCTCGACATGCGCGGAGAGCGCGTCGCGCAAGTCCTTCGCGGTGGGGCGCGGCGGCGCAAGGCGCGCCGCCACAAGCCGGTCATGCGCCTCGATCTCGGTCAGGTCCTCGTCCACCTCGAGCACCCGCGCTATGTTTGCCCCCTCGGGCAGCGCAGCCGCCACGCCGGGCACCCTCGCGGCGATCTGGTTGAGGACGGCGCGCGCCTCTATGGCGGTATCGCCTGCCAGGCTCTCGATAGCGGTGAGCCGGGAGGCGCGATCCGGGCCGAACTGCGCGGTGAGCAACGTCAGGAGCCGCGCCTTGCGGTCGCGCAGATCCGCATCCGCCTCGCCGTCGAGCGACACCGTGAGCGGTGCGATCTGCCCCGCCTCCGGGCTGCGGGCAATGGCGTCGAGCGCGGCGCGGCGGCGTTCCGGGTCGGGCGCGGTCAGTTCCAGCGGGACGAGAGCGGCAGCGACCACGGCGCGCACGCCCGCATTGGGCCGGATCGGGGCCACGTCCCGGCCTGTCAGGCCAGGCACCGCCATGCCCCCGTCGATCTCTCTCAGACCGCCCGCATCGTCGCTGTAGAGGAACATCCCGTCCGCGCGCCGCTCGACCACGCCGCGATCCTGCCAGCGGCGCAGAAACTCCGCCGCCTCGGGATGGCCCGAGGCCAGAAGCGCCGCGACCATCGCAGTGGCCGTGCCGCGCGAGGGATTGGTGATCGCCGCGCGATGCTCTTGCAGCAGCGGTTGCAACGGCGTCTGGGCATGGCCCGAATCCGGCAGCAGCAGGACCAGCAGAATGGCAAGCGCATGGAGACAGGCGCGCAGGGGATCGGGGCGCATGGGGCGATCCGTTCATGTCAGGGAATGGGGGGCCGGGCGGCCAGAGCCGCCCGGCGCGCAAGGTATCAGTAGTTCGAGGTGACCTGAATGCAGGTGCCCGTCTCTGTGTTGAACATGCCGCAGTTCAGCTCTTTCCAGTCGCTTTTCAGCACGGCACTTTCGGGCAGGAAATCGGTCCAGGCATCGCCCGGCACCTCTTCGGTCTGGCTGATGATGTCGAATTGCCCATCGGCGCGGATCTCGCCGATCAGCACGGGCTTCGACAGGTGATGATTGGCATTCATCACCGACATGCCGCCGGTCAGGTTGGGAAATTCCTGCCCCCACATCGCCGCGCGCACTGCGTCCACATCTGTCGTTCCCGCCTCGGTCACGGCATTCACCCACATGTTGAAGCCGATGTAATGCGCCTCCATCGGGTCGTTGGTGACGCGGGCCGTATCGCCGATGAAGGCGTGCCACGCCTCGATGAAGGCGGCGTTTTCAGGCGTGTCCGCAGACATGAAATAATTCCACGCCGCGAGATGGCCGACCAGTTCGGTCGTGTCGAGGCCCGACAACTCCTCCTCGCCCACGGAAAAGGCGACGACCGGGATATCGTCGGCGCTGACGCCGGCGGCGGCCAGTTCCTTGTAAAAGCCGATATTGGCGTCACCGTTGATGGTCGAGATCACGCCCACCTTCTTGCCGCCCGCGCCAAGGGCCACGACATCGCCCACAATGGTCGCCCAGTCGGAATGGCCGAAGGGGGTGTAGTTGACAAAGATATCCTCGGCCGCGATGCCCTTGGATTTCAGGTAGGAATCGAGGATGTTGTTCGTGGTGCGGGGATAGACATAGTCGGTGCCAAGAAGTGCGAAGCTCTCGACGCCCAGTTCCTCGAGGAAGTAATCCACCGCCGGGATCGCCTGCTGGTTGGGCGCGGCACCGGTGTAGAACACGTTTTTCGACGATTCCTCGCCCTCATACTGAACCGGGTAGAACATCAGCCCGTTCAACTCCTCCAGCACCGGAAGCGCCGATTTGCGGCTGACGGAGGTCCAGGACCCGAAGATCACGTCCACATTGCTCACGGTCAGCAGTTCGCGCGCCTTTTCGGCAAAGAGCGGCCAGTCAGAGGCGGGATCGACCACCTTCGCCTCGATCTGACAGCCCAGAAGCCCGCCCTTGGCGTTCTGCTGATCGACGAGCATCAGCACGGTATCCTTGAGCGTGGTCTCCGAGATCGCCATCGTTCCCGACAGCGAGTGAAGCACACCCACCTTGATGGGGCAGTCCTGCGCCAAAGCCGGAGCGGCGAAGAGCGCGGTAGAGGTGGCCAATCCGGCCAGCAGGTTCTTTTTCATGGTCTTGCGACTCCCTTGTCAGGGCTGCGCAGGCGTCATCCAGACCGGTTTGGCCATGTCTGGCGTGCTTGGCAGCATCACGGTTGTGTCGTCCGTCGGCAACGCTTCGCTATCGGCTCTGGCCGAAGGAAAGACGCGCGAGGTGGCGAGCGCTGTCACAAAAGCGCGCGCCTGCCGGTCCTGCCACGGCATCCGCAAGATTTTGCAGTCATCCGGGTGCCGCTGCCGCGAATTTCATCGCGGCACGTGCGACATGCCGTTTTTCTGCGCATGCAAAATATCTGGCTGCGGCGCCGCATGGCGGGCTGCGCCTGCGTCACCGGGATCAAACCTGACGGTTGGTCGCGCTCAACCCTCGTCCGGAGACAGAGGTGGTCCTGCTTTTTCGACCAGTTTGCAGCCAAGCTAAGGTGGATCAGGATTTTCTATCAGGCTGCCATTCTCATGGGTTCAATTTTGCTGGCATGGACCTCGTCAGGGGTCAAGATGCCATGGGATCAGCCCTCGGCAGCAAGTCGCCCTTGCAGGCGATGAAGGACTGGCACAAACTCAAGCCGCAGCTGTTCAGGAAACAGCCATACTACCTTCCGGGATGCGACAGCTAGACGCACCAAGATGCCTCAGCAAGTTGGCAATGCCATCGGCAGACATTGCTTGACTGTGCTTAACTAGACTGGCCTTGGTTGATGTGATTGCCGCGGCAGGTTTGCAGGGTCGGTAAATGCCGGATCGTCTCACCGGTCTCCTTGTCGGCCTGCACTAGGTCGAACTGCGCCTGCAGGTTCAGCCAGAACTGCGGATCAGTCCCGAACCAGTGACCGAAACGCAGAGCGGTATCGCCCGTGATCGAGCGCTTACCACCAATAATCTGGCTCACCCGGTTGGGCGGCACCTCAATCTGCCGCGAAAAATCCGTGGGCGTAATGCCCAGCTCCTCCAGCTCGTCCTTCAAGACCTGGCCGGGATGTACTGCTCTCATGAACATGGCCTGACCTCCTTTCGTCAGTGGTAATCCACAATTTCAACGTTGTCTGGTCCTGACTGCCCTTCGGGCCAGTCAAAGCAGATGCGCCATTGCTGGTTGATGCGAATTGAGAACTGCCTTGCCCTGTCGCCGCGCAAGGCTTCCAACCGATTACTCGGCAACGCCCGAAGCGTGTCCAGAGAGGGCGCAGCGTTTAGGATTGCGAGCCGCTTTGCGGCCTGGTCCTCGAACCCCTGAAACGCCTTCACGAACTCGCCGCGTGCGAAGCTCTCCGTCTTCTTGTCGCGATAGCTTAGGATCATCTTGCTTGGGAAGATAGGCGTCTTGACGAGATACGTCAAGCGTACTCATGGCTCTACAATCATATTGGATTTTTCAATTTATCCGGTTATTATAATTATCGGCATTGCCAACTTGTTTTTGCGTGATTGAGAGGCGTGAGAACTGCGGCTGTCAGGCGGTCATTTCGGCAGCGTAGATTTTCCAGAGGTCGAATGCGTCGGCCCTGGCGTGGCGATATGAGATGGCAGAGAGTTGATAGCGGCGGGGACGAAAGACAACGTTGATCTGATCATGGGCAGCCAGAAATCGCTGTGCCTGTCGGGGCGATTTGAACCGCCCCATCAGCGTCTCTCGTTTGCGGGTCGGTCGATGGGAACCTTCGATGCGGTTGTTGAGCCCTTTGTGCGCCCGATGATCAGCCTTAGGCGCAAGAGCCCGGATCGGTTTGATGTAACTGCGCAATTTGTCAGTCACGACGACACGCGGTTTGCCAAAGCGGGCGATCAGCCGCGCAAGGAAACGCTTGGCGGCTTTGGCATTGCGGCGCGGCTGAACAAGGATATCCAGCACGTCCCCGTTCGTATCGACCGCCCGCCACAACCATTGCCGGTGTCTACTATGCGCCCGGCAGCCTCAAGGCGCGGTTCTGTGCCGAGGGCAAGGCGCGGATGCACGACTATTGCGATGCTCGGGGCATTCCCGACGAAATGTGCGGCAAGCTGATCGGCGCGGTGGACGAGAGCGAGATTGCGCGGCTGGGTGCGCTTGGCGAACGGTCCCGTGCCAACGGGATCGACATCAAGGCGCTGGATCGCGCGCAGGCCCGCGCGCTGGAACCCGGTATCCGGGCCGAGGCGGCGCTGCTGTCGCCCTCCACGGGGATCGTCGACTTTGCTGAGGTGGCGCGCAGCATGGCGCAGGAACTGACCGAGAAGGGCGGCGAGATCCGGTTCGGCACTCGTGTCACGGGCGGTTCAGAAGACGGGGCGGGGGTGCAGCTTGAAACCACCGCCGGGCCGGTCTCGGCCGGGAAGGCGGTGTTCTGCGCAGGTCTGTGGGCCGACCGCCTGGCGCGGAATTTCGGTGCTGACGTGGATTTCCGGATCATCCCGTTCCGTGGTGAATATTACCATATCCAGAACCAGCCTGCGGACCTGGTCCGCCACCTGATCTACCCGGTGCCCGACCCTGCGCGCCCGTTCCTTGGCGTGCACCTCACGCGGAAGATCGATGGCGGCTTCACCGTGGGGCCGAATGCCGTTCTGGCGCTTTCACGCGAAGGCTACAAGCGCAGTGATCTTGATGTCGGCGATACGCTCTCGGTGCTTGCCTATCCGGGGTTCTGGAAGCTGGTGGCCGCAAACATGGGCTCGGCCACGCAGGAACTTTCGGCCTCGCTCTTCAAACGCCTCTACCTCAAACGCGTGCAGCAATACTGCGCGCGGATTCAGGGAAAAGACCTCGTTCCGTATCGCCCCGGCATCCGGGCGCAGGCCGTTTGGCGGGAAGGCCGCATGGTGGAAGATTTCCTGTTCCGTGAAACGCAGCATACGCTGCATGTCTGCAATGCGCCGTCCCCGGCCGCGACGTCGGCGATTCCGATCGGCGAACATATCGGGGAGCGGTTGCTGGTCGGGTAACGCGGGCCGCTTCACGATCCGTGCTGGCGCAGCGCCCGCGCGATCAGGCCCATCGGATGCCTAAGCTCCCGACCGACCAGGCGGCTGGCCTGGCAGCGGCAGGAATAGCCCGTCGCCGCGACGGGTTGATCGGTCTCGACCTTCTCACGCGGCATTGCCAACTTGCTGAGGCATCTTGGTGCGTCTAGCGTTTTGTCATGAAAATTCCGACCAAGATGCCGCGCCTGAAGGGCTATCGTTTCCCCCGTGAAGTCGTGGCCTATGCCGTCTGGGCCTATCATCGCTTCGCGCTCAGCGCGGCGGATGTAGAGGATCTTCTGGCTTTGTCAGGTTGTTGGAACTTGCGCTGATCAAGATCGGCGTCGCCATCATGCTTGTATTTCATCGGCATAGTCGACCCACAGGCTGAACGCGTCAG
>PHEQ01000014.1 GCA_002842985.1 Alphaproteobacteria bacterium HGW-Alphaproteobacteria-1 | reverse complement strand
ACCATGGCGGAGGCCGTCCTCTCAAAAGCTGCATGTTTGGCAGTAGCACCCAAAATATACAGCATTTCAGATGGTTACGCTACCTCCGCCGCCTTATCGTGAATTATCCGGGTTAGGTGCACCATATGTCGGCGCCGCGACGCTTTGGTTAAACTACGGTGACAGAGTTGACGCGGGCGCACCCTGCAGCTAAAGCGCAACGCGTGGCGATTTGTTACCGGATTGCGGGCCACGTTAAACATCCCGCTAAAGAGGTCAGGATGAAAGCCCCCTTTCGCTTGACCGCGTCGGGGGCTTTTTCAGTTGGGCCATGCGCCCGGAGGACGGACATGAAGACACGCACAAAACTGGTCCATGGCGGCACGCGGCGCAGCCAATACAACGAGGTGAGCGAGGCGATTTTCCTCACGCAGGGCTTTGTCTACGAGAGCGCCGAGGCCGCCGAGGCGCGGTTCATTCAGGCGGGCCCGGATGAGTTCATCTATGCCCGCTACGGCAATCCCACCGTGGCCATGTTCGAAGAGCGTATTGCGGCGCTCGAGGGGGCCGAGGACGCCTTTGCCACGGCAAGCGGCATGGCGGCGGTGTCGGGTGCGCTGACCTCGATGTTGCGGGCGGGCGATCATGTGGTGTCGGCGCGGGCGCTCTTCGGCTCGTGTCTTTACGTGCTGGAAGAGGTGCTGACGCGCTTTGGCGTCGAGGTGACCTTTGTGGATGGCACCGATCTTGACCAATGGCGCGCCGCGATCCGGCCGGGCACCAAGGCGGTGTTTTTCGAGACCGTCGCCAACCCGACGCTGGAAGTGATCGACATCGCAGCGGTGGCCGATTTGGCCCATGCCGTCGGGGCCACGGTGATCGTCGACAATGTCTTTGCCACGCCGGTCTATTCGGACGCGATTGCGCAGGGGGCCGATGTGGTGGTCTATTCGGCCACCAAGCATATCGACGGGCAGGGGCGGTGCCTGGGCGGGGTGGTTCTGGGCAGTCGGGAGTATATCCGCAAGACCCTGGAGCCCTACATGAAGCATACCGGCGGCGCGCTCTCGCCGTTCAATGCCTGGGTGATGCTCAAGGGGCTTGAGACGATTGATCTGCGCGTGCGCGCGCAATCGGCAAGCGCGCAGGCGATTGCCGAGGCGCTTGGCGGCGATGCGCGGTTGCGGGTGATCTATCCCGGCCTGCCCGATCATCCGCAGCACGCGCTGGCCATGCGGCAGATGGGGCAGGGCGGCACGGTGCTTGCGCTCGATATCGCGGGCGGTCAGGCGGCGGCGTTCCGGTTTCTGAACGCGCTGGAAATCGTGCTGATTTCCAACAACCTGGGCGACGCGAAATCCATCGTGACGCACCCGGCCACGACGACGCATCAGCGCCTGCCCGCCGAACAGAAGGCGGCGCTTGGCATCACGCCGGGGCTGGTGCGGCTCAGCGTCGGGCTGGAAGACCCGGAGGATCTGTTGGAGGATCTTCGGCGCGCGCTCGATGCGGCGGCAGGGTAGCGTCAGGCGCGCGGGTCGAGCAGCTTGGACAGGATGCGGTTGCGGGTGATCTGGCCGAGAAGCCGGCCATTCTCGACCACGCCGACCGGGGCGTCATGGTCCTGCGCGGCCGCCATCACCTGACGGATCGTAGCCTCGGGCGCGACGGTGCGGTCGGGGGCGGCGGCGGGCGGGCCGCTTATCGGCTCCATCATGTCGCGCGCGACCAGAACGCCCAAAGGGTTCATGTGGGCCACGAAATCGGCCACGTATCCGGTCGCCGGGTTGGTGAAAATCTCCTGCGGGGTGCCGCATTGCACGATGCGCCCGCCCTCCATGATGGCGATGCGCTGGCCCAGCTTGAACGCCTCGTCAAGGTCGTGGCTGACAAAGATGATGGTGCGCCCGAGTTTCTTTTGCAGGTCGATGAGTTCATCCTGAAGGTGGGTGCGGATGAGCGGATCGAGCGCGGAAAACGGCTCGTCCATCAGCAGGATCGGCCCCTCGGTGGCGAAGGCGCGGGCAAGGCCGACGCGCTGCTGCATCCCGCCCGACAACTCGCCGACCTTGCGCGTGGCCCAGTCCGAGAGGTTGACCAGCGCCAACTGGCGGTTGACCCGTTCTGCCCGCTCCGCCCGCGGCACGCCCGCCAACTCAAGGCCAAGCCCCACGTTTTCGGCCACCGTCCGCCAGGGCAGCAGGCCGAACTGCTGGAACACCATCGCAACATGGTGCTGACGCAACCGGCGCAGCGTGGCGGCATCGGCATGGGTGACATCGACCATGCCCTTGCCGTCGTGGATCTCGACCTTGCCGCGCACCACCGGATTGAGCCCGTTGACCGCCCGCAAAAGCGTGGACTTGCCCGACCCCGAAAGCCCCATCAGCACGAGGATTTCGCCGGGGGCCACGCTCAGGTCACAGTCATGCACGCCCAGAACCTGGCCGGTGGCCTGCTGGATCTCTGTGCGCGATTGCCCGTCGTCCATCAGCGGCAGGGCACGCGCGGGCGTATCGCCGAAGACGATGGAAACGCGGTCAAAACGGACGGCGGGGTGACTCATTTCCGCCCCTCCATCCGCAGCATCCGGTCGAGCACGATGGCCACCACCACGATCATCAGCCCCGCCTCGAAGCCGAGGGCGATATTCACGGTGTTGATCGCGCGCAGCACCGGCACGCCAAGGCCATCAGCCCCGACAAGCGCGCCGATGACCACCATCGACAGCGATAGCATGATGGTCTGATTGAGCCCGGCCATGATCTGCGGCAGCGCATAGGGCATCTCGACCTTCCACAGCGTCTGACGGCCCGTTGCCCCGAACGCCTGCGCGGCCTCCAGAAGCGGCTGCGGCGTCGAGGCCACGCCGAGATGCGTGAGGCGGATGGGGGCGGGCACCACGAAGATCACCGTGGCAATGAGGCCCGGCACCATCCCGATGCCGAAAAACACAATCGCCGGAATGAGATAGACAAAGGCGGGCAGGGTCTGCATCAGGTCGAGCACGGGCCGCATCCCGTCATAAAGGCGTGGGCGGTGTGCGGCGGCGATGCCGATGGGCACCCCGATCGCCATGCACACAAGGCAGGAGGTCAGCACCAGCGTCAGGCTCTCGGTGGTTTCGATCCAGTAGCCCTGGTTGAGGATGAAGAGAAAGCCGAGCGCGACGAAGAGGCACGTCTTCCAGTTGCGTTGCAGGGCCCAGGTCAGCCCGACGAAAATCGCGATGATCACAAGGGGGTGCGGGGTCTGAAGCAGCCAGAGCAGGGCGTCGATGATGCCCTCCATAACCGCCGCCATCCCGTCGAAGAAGGCCGCACCATGGTCCTGAAGCCAGAGAAAGAAATCCTCGGCCCAACGGCCTACGGGGATCTTGTTCTCGCTCAGCCAGTCCATGGGGGCGCCTCCGGCGGGTTGAAGTTACCGAAACCTTGCCACGGAAGCCTGACGCTCGGGCATGTCGGCGCAACGGCCCGCGCCGTCGCGCCCGGCGGCACCGCCGGGCAGCCCCCGACCGCCCCCCCGGGCGGGGGCTTCTCCCCCACCCGCGGCCGGGGGCTGCCCTTGGGGCCGTGTCCGGTCAGGGTGGGCATGGCGTCCCTGATTGCCCGCTCACAGCCCGAGCGCGGTTGTCACCGCTGCCAGCGCGTCGCCGCCGTCGCGGGTGGTCACGCCGTCGAGCCAGCCATCCAGAACGCCGGGATTTTCCTTGAGCCAGGCGCTTGCCGCGACCTCGGGCTTTTGGCCGCCATCAAGGATCGCGCCCATGATCTCGTTTTCCATGGCGAGGGTGAATTCGAGGTTTTGCAGGAGCTTGCCCACGTTCGGGCACTCAGCGACAAAGCCCGCGCGGGTGTTGGTGGCAACCACCGCGCCGCCCAGGTCGGGGCCAAACCAGTCGTCGCCCCCCTCCAGATAGGTCAGCTCGAAATTGGCGTTCATCGGGTGCGGCTCCCAGCCGAGGAACACCACCGGCTCGCCCCTCCGGTCTGCGCGCGCGACCTGCGCCAGCATTCCCTGTTCCGAGCTTTCGCGCAGCTTGAACCCGCCAAGCCCGAACGCATCCGCCGCGATCATGTCGAGGATGAGCCGGTTGCCGTCATTGCCCGGCTCGATGCCGTAGATGGTCGCCTCCAGCGCCTCGGCCTGCCCTGCAATGGCCGAAAAAGAGGTGATCCCGAGCGCGGCCCCGGTGGCGTTCGTGGCCAGCGTATACTTGGCTCCGACAAGGTTGGTGCGCACCGTCTCGACGGTCCCGGCCTCGCGGTAGGGGGCGATGTCGGCCTCCATGGTGGGCATCCAGTTGCCAAGGAACACGTCGATATCGCCCTTGGCGAGCGAGGTGTAGGTGACCGGCACCGAGAGCACCTTGATGTTGGTGTCATATCCCAAAGCCTCGAGCACCACGGTGGTCGCGGCGGTGGTGGCGGTGATGTCGGTCCAGCCCACATCGGAGAAGGTCACGCGCTCGCAATTGGCCAGCGCGGGGCCGGCGGCAACGAGGGCAAGGGCGAGGGCGGAAAGGGTCAGCTTGGGGGTCATGGTCGTGTCTCTCCCGGTATCGGATTTATTCGAAACAGGCCCGGCGGCGGGATGCCACCGGGCCCGTGCAGCCCGTGACGCTGGCCTCAGGCCATCCACCAACGCTCGATATAGCGCATCCCGTCCACGTCCCAGTTGGAGCCGAGCGTGTCGGAATGGGCAATCTTGGTGGAATTGCCGAAGACGTAGTTGGCGAACATCGGGATCACCACGCCGCCCTCGTTCGACACGATCGCCTGCATCTCGTGATACATCTCGCGGCGCTTGTCCTCGTCAAGCTCCGAGCGCGCCTTGATCAACAGTTCCTCGAAACGGTCATTGCACCAGAAGCTGTCATTCCACGCCGCGCCGCACTGATAGGCGGTCGAGAACATCTGATCCTCGACCGACCGGCCCGACCAGTAGACGGCAGCGAAGGGTTTCTTCATCCACACATCCGACCAGTAGCCGTCATTGGGCTCGCGCACCGGGGTCAGGGAAATGCCAGCTTTGGAGGCGGAATCCTGATAGAGCACCGCCGCATCCACGGCCCCGGCAAAGGCCGCATCCGCCGCCGAGAGCCGAACCTCCAGCTTGTCGAGCCCGGCCTGCTGAAGGTGCCATTTCGCCTTGTCGGGATCGAAACTGCGCTGTTCCAGCTCGGTGTTGAAAAAGCGCTGGCCCTGCCCGATGGGATGGTCATTGCCGATCGAGCCATACCCGAACAGGATCTTGTCCACCAGTTGCTGCCGGTCCACCGCGTATTTCAGGGCAAGACGCACATGGTTGCTGCTGAACGGGTCGGCGCGGTTGTCCATGGCGAAGGTGTAGTGCTGCGTGCCCGCGACCGAGTTGATCTGGATATTGGGGTTGCGCGCCAAGAGGCCCACTGTCTTGAGGTCGAGCCGGTCGGCCACGTCCACATCACCCGAGACAAGCGCCGTGGTGCGTGCGTTCTGATCGACAATGGCGATGATCTCGGCGCTGTCGAACCAGGCGACGTCATCGCGCCAGTGGTTCGGGTTGCGCTCCATCTCGCACGAGACGCCGGGGTTGAAATTCTTGAGCACATAGCTGCCGCAACCATCGCCCGACTGCCAGTCGATGCTGTCGCCGTTTGCGGGGCAGATGGTCAGGTGATAATCCGACAGGATGAAGGGAAAGTCGGCATTCCCGCCATCGAGGTTAAAGATCACCATGTCGTCGCCCTCGGTGGCGATATCGGTGATCGCGGCGACCAACGGACCGGCGGCGGAGGTGGAATTCTCGCCCCGATGGAAATTGATCGAGTTGGCCACGTCGGTGGCGGTCACTGCCTTGCCCGAATGAAACGTCACGCCAGAGCGCACCTTGAAACGCCAGACCGAGGCGTCGGCCGAGGCCTCCCAGCTTTCGGCCACTTCGGGGATGAGCGCACCCTCGGCGGTCACCTCTGTCAGACGTCCGTGGACCGGAAAGCTGACCGAGGTCATGAAGCTGTTGGAATAGGTGCCGGGGTTGAGCGTATCGGTGGTCTGGCCATGGCCGATGGCCGCTCGCAGATGGCCGCCACGCTTGGGCGCGGCCTTGGCGGGGCGGGGCATGGAGGCGGCGAGCGCCACACCGGCGGTTCCGGCCATGAAGCCGCGACGGTTCATCCCGCCGTTGAAAATCCGTGTCATGTTCTGTTCTCCCGTGGTTTCACCCGACCTGCCTCTGCCTGTGGCGGGCGGTCGGTTCTTATCTGCTAAGGCTAATATGACGCTGGCGTGAAACACAACGCCGTTTTGGTGATGACGGTGCCCGGTATCCCCCTCCCGGTTTATTGATTGACGAGTCAATTAAACACGCTTACCCCCGTGTGGCAAGAATTTGGAGAGGGGTCATGCCCAAGCTGGGAATGGAGCCCATTCGGCGCGGCGCGCTGGTGGAGGCGACGATCCATGAGATCGGCGCGCATGGTGCGCTTGATGTGACGGTGGCGCAGATCGCGCGGCGCGCGGGCATGTCAAGCGCGCTCGCGCACCATTATTTCGGCTCCAAGGAGGCGATGTTCGCCGCTGCAATGCGCCACGTGCTCACGCTTTACGGTGCCGAGGTGCGTGGCGCGCTGATCATGGCAAAGACCCCGCGCACCCGGCTCGAGGCGATCATCCGCGCCAGCTTCACGCCCGCGCAGTTCCGCCCCGAGATGGTCGCGGCCTGGCTGAATTTCTACGTGCAGGCGCAGCGCTCGGCCGAGGCGCGCAGGCTTTTGCATGTCTATCAGCGGCGGCTCAGGTCGAACCTGCACCATGCCTTTCGCCAGATCGCGCCCGGTCACGCGCGCACCCTGACCCGCGGGCTTGCGGCGATGATCGACGGGCTTTACCTGCGCCAGGCGCTCGGCGAGGGCGGCATCGCGCCCGAGACGGCGGTCGCTGTGCTGCTGCATTACCTGGACACATCCCTGCCGGAGACACCGCAATGACCGCGCCCAACATCCTGATTTTCATGGTCGATCAGCTCAACGGCACGCTCTTTCCCGATGGCCCCGCCGACTGGCTGCACGCGCCCAATCTCCGGCGTCTGGCGGCGCGCTCCACCCGGTTTGCCAATGCCTATACCGCCTCGCCCTTGTGCGCGCCGGGGCGGGCAAGCTTCATGTCGGGCCTGCTGCCCTCGCGCTCCCGCGTTTACGACAACGCCGCCGAGTTTGCGGCGGATATTCCCACCTATGCCCATCACCTGCGCCGCGCGGGCTATCAGACCTGTCTCTCGGGCAAGATGCATTTCGTCGGCCCCGATCAGCTTCATGGCTTCGAGGAGCGGCTGACCACCGATATCTATCCCGCCGATTTCGGCTGGACGCCCGATTACCGCAAACCGGGCGAGCGGATCGACTGGTGGTATCACAACATGGGCTCGGTCACGGGCGCGGGCGTGGCCGAGATATCCAACCAGATGGAATATGACGACGAGGTTGCCTATCATGCCAACCGCAAGGTCTATGACCTCGCCCGCGGGCATGATGCGCGGCCCTGGTGCCTGACGGTCAGCTTTACCCATCCGCATGACCCCTATGTGGCGCGGCGCAGATACTGGGACCTCTACGAGGACTGCGCGCACCTGGCGCCGCACGTGCCCGCCATGACCTACGAGGATCACGACGCGCATAGCAGACGCATTTTCGACGCCAACGACTGGCGCAGCTACTCCATCACCGGGGATCAGGTCGCTCGCGCCCGCCGCGCCTATTTCGCCAATATCTCCTATCTCGATGACAAGATCGGCGAGGTGATGGCCGCCTTGGAGACGACCCGGCAGGAGGCGATCATCCTCTTTGTCTCCGATCACGGCGACATGCTCGGCGAGCGGGGGCTGTGGTACAAGATGTCCTTCTACGAGGGGGCTGCGCGTGTGCCGCTGATGATCGCCGCGCCAGACATGGCGCCGGGCCTTGTCACCGACCCGGTCAGCACCATCGATATCTGTCCGACGCTCTGCGAACTGGCCGGGGCGGATATGTCCGAGGTGGCCCCCTGGACCGAGGGACAATCGCTGGTCTATCTCGGGCAGGGCGGCAGGCGTGAGGCGCCCGTGGCGATGGAATACGCCGCCGAGGCATCGCAAGCGCCGCTGGTGTCGCTGCGCTATGGCAAATGGAAATACAACCGCTGCAACCTTGATCCCGATCAGCTTTTCGATCTGGACTCCGACCCGCATGAATTGCGCAATCTGGCCGATGATCCCGCCCATGCCGGCACCCTGGCGCAGCTTCAGGCCAAGGCCGAGGCCCGCTGGGATCTGGCCGCCTTTGACGCCGCCGTGCGCGAGAGCCAGGCCCGCCGCTGGGTGGTTTACGAGGCGCTGCGCAAGGGCGGCTATTACCCCTGGGACTACCAGCCGCTGCAAAAGGCGTCCGAACGTTACATGCGCAACCACATGGATCTTAACGTCCTCGAGGAAAACCAGCGCTTCCCGAGGGGCGAATGATGGCTTCACCGTTTCCCAAATACTCATGCGCCGCCTGCCGCGGGTGCCCACGCTGATGGAGGCCGATTACGTCATCGTCGGCGCGGGCAGCGCGGGCTGTGCCATGGCCTACCGGCTGTCGGAGGCGGGCAGATCGGTGCTGGTGATCGAGCATGGCGGCACGGATGCGGGCCCGTTCATCCAGATGCCCGGCGCGCTCAGCTATCCGATGAACATGCGCCGCTACGACTGGGGCTACCGCACCGAGCCAGAGCCGCATCTGGGCGGGCGGCGGCTGGCCTGTCCGCGCGGCAAGGTGATCGGCGGGTCGTCCTCGATCAACGGTATGGTCTATGTGCGCGGACACGCGCGCGACTATGACCATTGGCGCGATCAGGGCTGCGACGGCTGGGGCTATGCCGATGTTCTGCCCTATTTCAAACGCATGGAAAACTGGGATGATGGCGGGCATGGCGGCGATCCCGGCTGGCGCGGGCAAAGCGGCCCGCTCCATGTCACGCGGGGCGCGATGGCCAATCCGCTCACGCGGGCGTTCATTGCGGCGGGGGTGCAGGCGGGCTATCACCGCACGGATGACTACAATGGTGAGAAGCAGGAGGGGTTCGGCCCCTTCGAGATGACGGTCCACAAGGGGCAGCGCTGGTCGGCGGCCAATGCCTATCTGCGCCCCGCGCTCCGGCGCCCCGACTGCGATCTGCTGCGCGGCTTCGTCACCCGCGTCGTGATGGAACAGGGCCGCGCGACCGGCGTCGAGGTGCAACGCGGGGGGCGGACCGAGGTGGTGCGCGCGCGCGCCGAGGTGATCCTGGCCGCCTCTTCGATCAACTCGCCCAAGCTGCTGATGCTGTCCGGCATCGGGCCTGCCGCGCATCTGTCGGAGCACGGCATCACCGTGCTGGCCGACCGCCCCGGCGTGGGGGCGAATTTGCAGGATCATATGGAGCTTTACATCCAGATGGCGGCAAGCCAGCCGGTCAGCCTCTACAAATACTGGAACCTTTTCGGCAAGGGCTGGGTGGGCTTGCAATGGCTCTTGGGCAAGCGCGGGCCGGGGGCCAGCAACCAGTTCGAAAGCTGCGGTTTCATCCGCTCGGCCGCGGGCGTCGATTACCCCGATATCCAGTTCCATTTCCTGCCCATTGCCGTGCGCTATGACGGCAAGGCCGCCGCCGAAGGGCACGGCTTTCAGGCCCATGTCGGGCCGATGCGCAGCGCGTCGCGCGGGGCTGTCACCCTGCGAAGTGCCGATCCCGCCGACGACCCGGTCATCCGCTTCAACTACATGAGCGAGCAAAGCGACTGGGTCGATTTCCGCCGCTGCATCCGGCTGACGCGCGAGATTTTCGCGCAGGACGCCTTTGCGCCCTTCGCCAAGCATGAGATCCAGCCCGGCACGGCCGTGCAGAGCGACGACGAGTTGGACGATTTCATCCGCGAACACGCCGAGAGCGCCTATCACCCGTGCGGCACCTGCAAGATGGGGCGCGTCGATGATCCCATGGCGGTGGTTGACCCACAGGGCCGGGTGATCGGGGTCGATGGCCTGCGCGTGGCCGATTCGAGCATTTTTCCGCGCATTACCAACGGCAATCTCAACGCGCCCTCGATCATGGCGGGCGAGAAGATCGCCGATGCGGTGCTCGACCGGTCGTTGCCGCCGGAAAATGCCGAACCGTGGCTGCATCCCGACTGGCAAACCCGGCAGCGTTAACCTTTTGTTAACGTTTTGATTGCTTCGAGCGGTTTTTCCCCGGCATAAGGGGGCATGTTAAGAATTTGTTCACTTATCGTTCTTATGGTGGTGCCTGTCGAAGGGTTCGCGCAGGGCTTTGGCGGGGTCGTGCGTGTGATCGACGGCGACACGTTCGATGTGGGCGCGGTGCGCGTGCGCCTGCACGGGATCGACGCGCCCGAGATCGGGCAAACCTGCACCAATGGCGACGGGGTGCAGTGGGATTGTGGCACATGGGCCGCCGAGCAGGTGCGGGCCCGGATCGGGCAGCGCGAGGTGAGATGTGAGACGGTGACGCAGGATCGGTATGGTCGCACCGTCGCGCGCTGCACTGTGGCGGGGCAGGACGTGGGACGGATGCTGGTGACGGAGGGGTTGGTGCTCGCCTTTCGCCGGTATTCTATGGAGTATGACCTTGACGAAAAGGGCGCGGTCGTCGCGGGGCGGGGGCTGCATGCGCATCGCTTCGCCCGTCCCGAGGATCATCGCCGCGCCGTGCGCGCCGAGCAGGCGGGCGGCGCATCGGACCAGTCACAAGCCCCTGACGCCGGCTGCACCATCAAGGGCAATATCAGCCGATCGGGCGGTGCCCGCATCTATCACATGCCGGGTCAGGCCGATTATGCCCGCACCACGATCCGCCCCGATCAGGGCGAACGCTGGTTCTGCTCAGAGGCCGAGGCGCGAGCGGCGGGCTGGCGGCAGGCGCGACGCTGACCGCGCCCGGCATCGGTCCCTGCCGAGATCGTCCGATTTGATCCGGGTCAAGGCGTTGCGGCACACGGGCGCATAGGCTTGCCGGGAAGTCATCAAAGGAGACGCGCGATGTCGCACACACCGCACGAACTGCACGAGGAATTCCCGCAATTCGCCGGGAAAATCAGCGAGTTGAAACAGGCGGACAGCCATTTCGCCCGCCTTGCGGAGGAGTATCACGCGGTCAATCGTCAGGTGCATCGTGCCGAATCGCTGGTCGAGCCGATGGATGACATTGCCGAGATGGAGTTGCGCAAAACGCGCGCGCGGCTCAAGGATGAACTTTATCGCCTGCTGAGCGCCTGATCGGGTCTTTGGGCGGGGTGGTCCTTGCCGTCTGCCGCGGCGCCTCGCTGTTCAGCGCTCGGCGCAGAACCGGCGGATAAGGTCGACGATGGCTGCGGGGGATTCCTCATGCGCGAGGTGCCCGAGACCCGCAAGCGTCCGGTGACGGGCATCGGGAAGGCGCGCGGCGGCGCGTTCGGACACGTCGGGTGGCACGGCGCGATCTCCCGCGCCGGTGATCAGCAGGCAGGGCGTGGCGATCCCCGATAGCGCCGCGTCAAGCCCTGCCACATCCCATTGCGCCATCATCTGCAACGCCCCCTCGACATGGGCGCGGTCGCCGATCAGGCGGGCATAGAGCGCGAGCCCCGCCTCGTCGAGATGCGAGCCGGTGCTCTCGATCAACCGCCGCGCGCGGGCCATGCGGTTGCCCCCTGCGGAAAAGGCAAGCGATGTGAGCGGGTTGAGTGCAAGAAACTTGGCCAGCACCGGAAAAAGCCAGCCTGCCACCCCCTCGAACCGGTTGAGAGCCGCGTTCAACCCGATGATGCGGGGCGGGGGGGACTGAGAAACCCGCGCCATTTGCAGCGCGATGGCGGCACCGGCGGAATGGCCGATGATGGCATGGGGCTGCCAGCCCTCTGAGCGGCAGAGCGCGGCGATATCCTCGGCCATGGCGGGCAGGCCCGAGCGTGCGCGCGTGCCGAGCGCGGTAAAGCCGTGGCCGGGCAGGTCGAGCGCGACAACGTGGTGATCCTCGGCCAGCGCCGGGATGAGCGCGCGAAAGCTGTGGGTCGAGGCCCCGGCCCCGTGCAGCATCAGCAGCGTCGGACCGGTCCCGGCCTCCTGCACGTGCCAGCGATGCGGGCGTGAGGATACGCGGCGCGACAGGTGGCTGAGCGGCCAGCCGGGCAGATCGCGCGCCCAGTCCATGCTCAGGGCGCCAGATCGTCGCGCGCGGCCCCGATGGCGGCGCTGAGGCGGCGGGCATCGGCGCGCGGCAGGGCAAGGTAGCGCGCGCCGAGGGCCTGCGCGACATCCTGCGCCTCGGGGCCGGGGCGGGCGGAGGTGTCGATCACCAGCGCGGGCAGGGCGGTGGCGGCGAGGGTGCGGGCGATGCGGCGTGCATCCTGCATCGCCATGGCGCGCCCCGCCGTGCCGTCGAGCGCGAGATTGGCGCGCCCGTCGGTGAGCAGCGCCAGCAGCGGGCTGAGACCGTGGCGGCGCGCCTGCGCGGCCATCTCTGCCGCAGCCAGAAGCCCCCCTGCCAGCGGTGTGCCACCGCCGCCGGGCAGGGCCGCGAGCCGTCGCTTGGCCTGCACCAGCGCGCGGGTGGGGGGCAAAAGCGCCTCGGTCCCCGTGCCGCGAAAGGCGATGAGCGCGACCTGATCGCGCCGGGCATAGGCTTCGGCCAGCAGGATCTCGACCGCGCCCTTGGCCTCTGCCAGGCGCGCCACAGCCGCCGAGCCGGAGGCATCCACCGCGAAGATCAGGAGCCGGTCGCGTCGCGACTCGTAGCGGCGAAAGCGCAGGTCGTCGGGGCGCAGGTGAAGGTGTTTGACGGTATCGACGGACGAGGCGCGGCGCAGCGCCTGCCACGGTGCCGCCGCGCGCAAGGTGGCCACTGCGTCGATGCGCGCGCGCCCGTCGGGCCGGCCCGCGCGGGCGGGCAAGGGGCGGCCGCGCCGCGTGCCCTTTTGGCGCGTGCCCGCGCCGCTGCCGGGGCTGGGGGCGCGGCGGGGGCCATTGCCACGGTTCGGGTCGAGCAGACCCGCGGGCAGGCGCGCGGCGATGGCGGCGACAAGGATGTCCTCGGGCAGGGCGGCGGTATCCTCTCCGCCCGTCTCGGGCTGGTCCGGCTCGGGTGCCTCGCTGTCCTCGGGCGGGGCCTCGGGTGCGGGGGTCTGCGTGGCGCGGGAGGGATAAACGAGTTCCGCCGCCTCGCGGATATGGTCGTCGGTGGCGATTTTCGCGCCGTCGAGTGCGGCCAGCGCGCGCGCCGCGCGCAGCGCGAGATGCGGCGCGCGCAGGCTGTCGATGCCAAAGCGCGCGGCGAGCACGGTCAGGGTGGCGATGGCCCCGTCGGGCAGGGCGGTGCGCGCAAGGCGTGCGCGCGCGGCGTCGAGATCGACAGGCGCGGGCAGGGCCACGGCCTCGGCCCGGGCCTCGGTGAGGTCGATGTGAAAGGCGAGCCGATCGGCCAGCGCGGGCGGCGCGGCCTCTTCCGGCTCGGCCCCCTCGTCGAGCGCGATGAGGCAATGGCCAAGCCCCAGATCAAGGATCTGCGCGAGCCGCGCGGCAAGGCCGGGCGGCGTGCGCTCGGCCATCGGCAGGATCAGGCGCTGCGGTGCGGCTGCAAGGCCCGTCGTGCGGATCGCGTGGCCGGCGCCAAGCGAGGCGGTGAGGTCAAGCCCGCCGAAAAGCGCCTCGTCCGGCGTGGCGGGATGAAGGCGGCGCGATGGCCCCGGCAGGCGCGCAAGCGCTGCCTCGACCGCATCGCGGGCGGGGCCGGGGCGGGCGCGCAGCACAAGCCCGCCCAGACCGGCCGGATCGAGCGCCAGCGCGGCGAGCGCGCGGCCCGTGTCAGCGCCGCGCGTCACCCCAGAACCTCGGCCACGGCGCGCGCGACACGGGCCGCCGATCCGGCCTCGTCCAGCGGGTCGCGGCGCAGGCGGTGGCTAAGCGCGAGCGGGGCCACCATGCGCAGGTGATCTGGGCCGGTCTCGGGCGCGCCCTGATAGGCTGCCAGCGCGCGCGCCGCGCGCAATAACGTCAGCTCACCGCGCAGCCCGTCGGTGCCAAGCGCCACGCTGAGCCGCGCGCAATCGGTGAGCGTTGCGTCGGGCGTCGCGGTGCGGGGCAAGGCCGCGCGGGCCGTGAGGATCGCGGCGCGCAGGCGCGCATCCTCGGCCCCCCAATGGGCCATGAAAGCGTCCGTGTCGGTCTCGAAAGCGTGGCGGCGGCGGATCACCTCGACCCGCTCTTCGATGTCCGAAGGCGAGCGAACCTCGACCGAAAGGCCGAACCGGTCCAGCAGTTGCGGGCGCAGCTCGCCCTCCTCGGGGTTGCCCGAGCCGACCAGCACGAAGCGCGCCGCATGGCGGATCGACAGCCCCTCGCGCTCGACGATGTTGACCCCGCTTTGCGCCACGTCGAGCAGCAGGTCGACGATGTGATCCTCGAGCAGGTTGACCTCGTCGACGTAAAGATAGCCGCGATTGGCCCGCGCCAGCAGCCCCGGCTCGAACGCCTTTTCGCCGCGTGTGAGCGCGCGCTCGATGTCGAGCGCGCCGGTGACGCGGTCCTCGGTCACACCAAGCGGCAGGTCGATCACGGGGGTGGGGCGTTCGGAGATCGCGGGATCGGTGACATTGGCCCAGTCGGGGCACTCCTCGGGGCGTTCGGAATTGACCGGGCAGGCGGCGACCTGACGGATGGGCGGCAAGAGGGCGGCGAGCGCGCGCACGGCGGTGGATTTGCCGGTGCCCCTGTCGCCAAAGACCAGCACACCGCCAAGGCCGGGGTCGATCGCGGTAAGGATCATGGCGCGTTTCATGTCGTCCTGACCGACGATGGCGGAGAAGGGAAAGGCAGGGGTCATGCAGTTTCTTTCAGAGAGTCGAGGGGGTTGGCGCCGAGCCAGGTGCCGCGCGTGCCGGTGAGGGCGAAGCGCGCATAAAGCTCTTCGGAAAACCAGTTGCCGTCGCGCACGGCGCGGATGGCGCGGGCATGGGGGCCGTCGGCGCGGGCGAATTGCGCCATGGCGGCGGTGGAAGGCCAGATGGAAAAGGTCACCTGATGCAAGAGCGGCACCTCGCCGATGCCGATCTTGAAGGTCACGTTGGGGTCGGTGCCGATGGCGGCGCTGATATCGGGCACTCGGTTCCAGAATCTGAGCGCCGCGCGGGGCCGCAACGTGGCGCGGGTGAGGGCGGCGACGGGGCCGGTGACGGTGCCGGTCAGGGGCGCAGGCGACGGCGCGAAAGGCGCCTGCCCGGACCATGTGCCGCGCGCCGAGACAGGGGAGAGGAACACCGTCCAGCATTCGGCGGCGCGGGCGTGGAAGCGGGCGAAGGCGGGGCCGTCCTGCGTCTGTCTCTCGGCGATGTCGCGTCGGTCCCATGTGGCGAGAATGGCATAGACCCCGAGATTGGGTCGGGGCGTGAACCCCTCGCCGGTGCCCGAGCCGCACAGCTTCCAGAAGCCGATGCCGGGGGTCGCGGCGAGGCCGCGCCGCGCCAGCCCCATCATGGAGAAGGCCCAGAGCCGCGCCGCGCCGGGGGCGAATCGAAAGAAGCTGAGGCTTACGGTCTGAATGGCTCGGCTCCTTGCGTGTTGGGCCTTGGTGTAACCTGCCATGGATCACGGAGCAATGAAACGCCGGTAATCACAGATTGTCAACTTGAGTTGACATGTGTAGGCTCGAGTCATGTTGACACGTCTTGATCCCGCCCTGACCCCCGATGCGGCCCAACCGGTCGCGCCCCATGCGGCAGTCATAGGAGCGGGGCTGGGGGGGCTGGCGGCGGCGATGCGGCTTGGAGCGAAGGGCTATCGCGTGACGGTCCTTGACCGGCTCGACAGCCCCGGCGGGCGCGGCTCGCACCTGATGCGTGACGGCCACCGTTTCGATCTGGGGCCGACCATTGTCACCGTGCCGCAGGGGCTGCGCGATCTCTGGGCCGCCTGCGGGCGCGATTTCGACACGGATGTGGACCTGCGCGCGCTTGACCCGTTCTACGAGATTCGCTGGCCCGATGGCAGCCGCTTTGCCGCGCGGCAGGACCCGGCGGGAACGCGCGCCGAGGTGGCGCGGCTCTCGCCCGGCGATCTGGCGGGCTATGACAGGTTCGTGCGCGACAGCGAGGCGCGTTACTGGTTCGGCTTTGAGGATCTGGGGCGGCGCCCGATGCACAGGCTGGTGGACCTGATCAAGGTGCTGCCTAAATTCGCCTGGCTGCGCGCCGATCGCTCGGTCGCGGCCCATGCCGCGCGGCGGGTCAAGGATGAGCGGCTGCGCATGGCGCTCTCGTTCCATCCGCTCTTCATCGGGGGCGATCCGTTCCATGTCACCTCGATGTATGCGCTGGTCAGCCACCTGGAAAAGGAATTCGGCGTGCATTACGCCATGGGCGGCGTGGCGGCGATTGCCAATGCCATGGCGCGGGTCGTGGCGGGGCAGGGCGGCATCGTGCGGCAGGGGGCCGAGGTCGATGAGATCGTGCTGAAGGGCGGGCGCGCGGCGGGCGTGCGCCTTACATCCGGCGAGGTGATGGGGGCCGATATCGTGGTGTCCAATGCCGATGCGGGCCATACCTATGACCACCTGATGCGCAACCACTCCAAGCGGCGCTGGACAAAAGCGCGGCTCAGGCGGTCGCGTTGGTCGATGGGTCTTTTCGTATGGTATTTCGGAACCAAGGGCACGGCGGGCCTGTGGCCGGATGCAGGCCATCACACGATCCTCAACGGGCCGCGCTATAAGGGCCTTGTGCGCGACATTTTCCTCAAGGGGCGACTGGCGGATGACATGAGCCTTTATGTCCATCGCCCCTCGGTGACCGATCCTTCGGTGGCGCCCGAAGGCGATGACACATTCTATGCGCTCAGCCCGGTGCCGCATCTGGGCCATGCCGACCCGGTGGATTGGCAGGCCATGGCCGAGCCTTACCGCGCGAAGGTGCAGGCGGTGCTGGAGCGTGAACTCTTGCCCGGTCTGGGCGCACATCTGGGGCCGTCGGAGGTGTTCACGCCCGAGACCTTCCGCGACCGCTACCTCAGCCCGCACGGGTCGGGGTTTTCCATCGAGCCGCGCATTCTGCAAAGCGCCTGGTTCCGGCCTCATAACGTCAGCGAAGAGGCGGCGGGGCTTTATCTTGTGGGGGCGGGAACGCATCCCGGCGCGGGGCTGCCGGGGGTGATTGCAAGCGCCGAGATGCTGGCGCAACTGGTGCCCGATCCGATGGGGGTGCGATGATCGACGAACGGGACATGGCGCATTGCGTGGCGGCGATCAAACACGGCTCGCGGTCGTTTCATGCGGCGTCAAGGCTTTTGCCCCGGCGGTTGCGCGATCCGGCGCTTGCGCTTTATGCGTTTTGCCGACTGGCCGATGACGCGGTGGATTTGCAGCAGGAAAAGGCAGCGGCGGTGCTGAGCCTGCATGAGCGGCTTGATCTGGCCTATCGGGGTCGGCCGCGCAATGCGCCCGCCGACCGGGCCTTTGCCGCCGTGATCGAGGAATTCGACATGCCCCGCGCGCTGCCCGAGGCGCTGCTGGAGGGGTTGGCCTGGGATGCCGAAGGGCGGCGCTACGAGGATCTGTCGGGCCTCAGGGCCTATTCGGCGCGGGTGGCGGCAGCGGTGGGGGCGATGATGTGCGTGCTCATGCGCGAGCGGCGGCGCGAGGCGCTGGCGCGGGCCTGCGATCTGGGCGTGGCGATGCAACTGACCAATATCGCGCGCGATGTGGGCGAGGATGCGCGCGAGGGGCGGCTATACCTGCCGCTTGACTGGATGCGCGAGGCGCGGCTCGACCCTGAACACTTCCTGGATGCGCCTGCGATGTCGCCGGAACTGGGCGGGCTGGTGGCACGGCTCTTGCGCGAGGCGGACACGCTCTATCATCGCGCCGAGGCGGGGATTGCCGCGCTGCCGGTCGATTGCCGTCCGGGGATCTATGCCGCGCGGCTGATATATGCCGGGATCGGCGGGGCGGTGCGGCGCGGCGGGCATGATCCGATCCGCGCGCGGGCGCACACAAGCGGCCGGCAAAAGCTGGGCTGGCTGATGCTCGCGGGGGTGCGGGCGGGCGGCAGTCTGGTGATGCCGCACTCGGCGCTCTATTATGCGCGGCCCTTGCCCGAGGTCGGGTTTCTGGTCGATGCGGCGGCGGCGGATGCGGTGCCTGCGCGCGACTGGTCGGACACGCTTCATAGCACGCTGACGGGGCTGAAGGCGCGCGATGCCGCGCGTCGTGACGCGTTGAAGCGCGGCGGTTCTCCCGCTATAGCAGCGGAATGATCTACCTCCTGTTCGCCATCTTCCTTGCCGCCTGTTTCGCCGCCGGATCGACCGGCGGTCTGTTCCCGCCCGGCGAGTGGTATGCGCGCCTGCAAAAGCCGCGCTGGACCCCGCCCAACTGGCTGTTCCCGGTGGCATGGACGACGCTTTATGTTTGCATCGCGGCGGCCGGGGCGCGGGCGGCGGTGAGCGAGGGCAACAGCCTTGCCATGGCGCTCTGGGCGTTGCAGATCGCGCTGAACGGGCTGTGGACGCCGGTGTTTTTCGGGCTCCGGCGGATGCGGCTGGGCCTCATCGTGCTGGGAGCGCTGTGGCTCTCGGTGGCGGCGACGCTTCTTGCGCTGTGGCAGGTGGATATGTGGGCGGGGCTTTTGTTCGTGCCCTACCTCGTCTGGGTCAGCGTGGCGGGTGCGCTCAATCTCGCGGTGGTCCGGCTCAACCCGAGTGAGGCGGGGTGAGCCTGCGGCCTACTCGTCGAGCGCGCCGTGCACGGCCACAAGATCAAGCTCTGCGTCCTGCGGTTCGATCGCGCTGAAGCTTTCGCGCACGCCGGCATCCGTAAGCTCGCGCAGCACGGTCAGCAGCGTGTTGGGCGCGTGATCCTCGCATAGCTCGGCCATATGCGCGATCTCGTCGCGCGCAACGGGCAGGGCGGCGGCCAGATCGGGCGCACCGTAAAAATCCACGAAATGCGCAGCCAGCGCCTGCGTCAGCGCCTCGGCCTCGCCCGGTTCCACCTGCGTGACGGCCACAAAGGTGACGCGGCCAAAGGTCTCCAGCCCCAGCCAGCCATTGGCGAAGGCCTGTCGGGATTTGCCGGCGAGGTCCGCCTCGGTCCAGTTGGAGAACTCGAACCCCCCCGAGAGACACCATTCCCCCGTGCGCGCCGGGCTGTGAAAGACGCGCATGTCGCTTTCGTCAAAATGGATCGCTCGGGCGAGTTTCATCGGGTGGCCTCCAGAACGGTGGTGAGGGGGATGAGATGGGTGGTGTCAGCATCGCGCAGGAGCATCCCGAAATCCTCGTCCACACCCAGCCAGGTGCCGGTGAGGTCGCCTTGGGCGATCTGCTTGCCAATGCCCCAGGCAAGACCGCGCCATTCGGCATGGAGCGCGCGCGTGCCCTCGTCTTCCCATCGGTTGATCCAGACGAGACTGTGGCGCGCCCAGGCCTCCAGCAGCGCCGTCGGCGCCACCTCGGCGCAGCCTTCCTCGTTGAGGGCGGTCCGGTCGGGGGTTTCGCCGGGTTGCTCGCTGAGCAGCAGAAGCGGCACCTCGAGCCCGATCACCATCCAGTCGGGTATCGCGTCGGGATCGGTTGTGCCTGCCGCCACGCGCAGGCGTCCGCAACGCGCGCCGTTGACACGGATGCCTCCCGCCCAGTCGAGATGCACCGCCACCTCGGGCGGGGCAAGGGCGCCAAGCGCGTTCTGGAACCCCACGCCGCAGGTCGGCAGCATGGCGATGGCGCGGGCAAGAGGCACCTCGGGCGCAAGGACAAGCGCGGCGGCGAGGCGGTCGGCGGTGATGTTGTGCACCACCACCCCCGCATCGCAGCCAAGTGCGGCCATGGCGCGCGCCTCGTCGAAGGGCTCGACCGCACCGGTCAGTGCCAGCCCCGAGAGGAGCGGCGGAAAGGTGGGTCCGGTCGCGGCGTCGGTCATGCCAGCCCTTTTCCGATCAGGTCGCGCGCGATTTGCCGGAAGACCTGCGCCTGCGCGCTCTCGGGCTTGCTCACCACGATCGGCGCGCCCCCGTCCGAGGCAATGCGGATATCGAGGTGCAGCGGGATTTCCGCCAGAAGCGGCACGCCCAGTTTCTCGGCCTCGGCCTTCACGCCGCCATGACCGAAGATATGCTCCTCGTGCCCGCAATTGGAACAGATATGCGTGCTCATGTTCTCGATCAGCCCCAGCACCGGCACCTTGAGTTGCTGGAACATGTCGATCCCCTTGCGCGCATCCAGAAGCGCCACGTCCTGCGGGGTCGAGACCACGATCGCGCCATCGACATGCGCCTTTTGCGCCAGCGTCATCTGCACATCGCCCGTGCCTGGTGGAAGATCGACGATCAGCACGTCAAGCGCGCCCCATTGCACCTGCATCAGCATCTGTTGCAGCGCCCCCATCAGCATCGGACCGCGCCAGACAACCGCCTGCCCCTCGTTCACCATGAGGCCGATGGACATCATGGTGACGCCGTGATTGCGCAGGGGCAGGATGGTCTTGCCGTCGGGGCTGGCAGGACGGCCCGAAACGCCCAGCATCCGGGGCTGTGACGGCCCGTAGACATCGGCATCCAGAAGGCCCACGCGGCGCCCCTCGGCCGCGAGCGCACAGGCAAGGTTGGCCGACAGGGTGGATTTTCCCACCCCGCCCTTGCCGGACGCGATGGCGATGATCCGGTCCACGCCCGGCACCTGTTGCGGGCCTTTTGGCTCGGCCTTGCGCGACGGCTTCAGATCGGGCGGCGCCTTGGCCGAATGGGCCGTCAGAACCGCCGAGACGGTGCTTGCGCCCGCGCTCTTCGCCGCCGCCTCGGCCGCATCGCGCACCGGGCCGTAGGTCTCGGCCTTCGCCGGGTCGATCTCGAGCACGAAGCGCACGGTCTCGCCCTCGACATTGAGGGCGCGCACGATGCCTGCCGAAACGATATCGGCGCCGCTCACCGGATCGGCGATTGTCTTCAGCGCCTCAAGGACGCTTTCGCGTGTCGTTGCCACGTCAGTCCTGCCCCTTGATCGTGCCGGTCACGGTGTGTTCGATGTCCAGCCCCTCGACGGTCAGCACCACCTTGGCCTTGAACTCCTGGCCCGCGCTCGCCCCCTTGGCGCGCAACCCCTCCTCGATGGCCTGCTGCGAGGTGACGCCCACCTGCTTGAGGAACTTGCGCATCGACATGTTGAAATCGTCGCTCATCATTTTCTCCCTTTCGTGTAACCCGCGCTTGACGCAGTGGCGGGGCTGTTTCTAACCTTGGGCATGGACCGCCTTATCCCAACTCCTGCCCGGATATGCCAGTGGCTTGCGCTTGTCCTCCTGGCGCTCTGGCCGGGGGGGGCGCAGGCCGATGACAAACGCTTTCGGCTGGCCGCTCCCGAGGCACTGCAAGACAGCGGTCTTATGGGATATATCCTGCCGCGCTTCTCGCTCAAGACCGGGGTGCGCATCGAGATCGTGCCCGACGGGGCCGAGGCCGAGGCGGCGCTCGGGCCGGAACGGGGCCGCACGGTCTTTGTCGGGAAGGGCGCGACGTGGCGGTTGCAGCTCATGAACGATCATCCCGGCGCCGGGCGCTTCGCCGACTGGCTCGGCTCCGAGATCGGACAGCGCACGATCACCGGTTTCGAGGTCGCAGGCGTCGCCCCCTTCACCCTGCCCGAGGTCGAAGAGACCCCAGAGACCGGCGCCGTCTACGACGGCGACGCCGCCGAGGGTCAGCGCGTGGCGCAGGCGCATTGCGGGCGCTGTCATGTGATCGCGCCGGAGGGGCGCGGCGGCATCGGGTCCACCCCGTCCTTTCCGGTGCTGCGCACTCTCGGCGACTGGGAAGCCCGGTTTCAGAGCTTCTACGCGCTCAAGCCTCATCCGGCCTTTACCCAGATCACAGGCGTCACCGCGCCCTTCGCCGGACATCTGCCGCCTGCCATAGTGCCCATCGAGGTCTCCCCCGACGAGATCGAGGCGATCCTCGCCTATGTCGGGGGACTGGCCCCTGCCGATCTGGGCGCCCCGATCCAAGTTCAGTGATCCTTGCGCTTGCTCAGGTAATCATCGGTGGTGCGCACGCGCGGACGTTCGCCCATGGCAAAGGGGTTGTCGGCGGCGTTGAACTGCGCGTTGATGCGGCAATTCTCGCACATCTGGATCATGCGCGCGGCCTCTGACGTGGCGAAAAGCGCGTGCTTGCCCGCAAGTTTTTCGGTGATCTTTTCGATCGTCGATTTCGACCCGAAGAGCACACCGCATTCGACGCAGGCAAATGGCTCCTCCTCGTTGAGCACGATCTGTGTCAGCGCGCTGTCGCTCAGGTTC
Organism: Alphaproteobacteria bacterium HGW-Alphaproteobacteria-1; assembly: GCA_002842985.1. Taxonomy (GTDB): domain Bacteria; phylum Pseudomonadota; class Alphaproteobacteria; order Rhodobacterales; family Rhodobacteraceae; genus Roseovarius. The sequence goes on along the minus strand of PHEQ01000014.1, from coordinate 63,397 downwards.
ATGCGCGGCTCCAGCGTGATCGCCTTTTCGGGGCAGATCGTGGCGCAAATCCCGCATTGCAGGCAGGCATCCTCCTGAAAACGCAGTTGCGGCAGGTCCTCGTTGTCCATCAGCGCACCCGACGGGCAGAGCGACACGCACGAGAGACATAGCGTGCAGGCGCCCTGATCGACCAGCACCGCGCCATAGGGGGCGGCGGCGGGCAGGTCGAGCGTGACGAGTTCGGGGTTGAGCGCCCGCGCGGCAAGGCGCGCGACCTGACGGCGGCTGCCCATCGGCAGGACCGGCGCGGGCAGGGGCGGCGGCGGCGTCTGGTCATAGAGCGCGTCGCACAGCGCATCCGGGTCGTTGAGGTCCAGAAGGCGCACCGGGTGCCCGCCCGCCAGCGCCTGCGCCAGCGGAATCTCCTGATCGGGCGCGTCGCGTTCCGCGGTGGGCGACAACAACACCGACACCTCGGCAAAGCCCGAGGCAAGCGCGGCAAGGATTTCCGCATGGCCAAAGCCTGCCAGCGCCGACACCTCAAGCGGGATCACATCGGCTGGCAGGCCGCGCCCGTGGCGCGCGGCAAGGCGGATCATCTCGGCCCCATGGCCCGCATCATGCACCAGAAGGCGCGGCGCGCTGCCGCCTGCGCGGCGATAGGCCGAGGCAAGTGTCTGGATGCGGCGAAAGATCATGTCGGGCGGTGGCGCATCATAGCTGATCGCGCCCGAGGGGCAGCGCGCGGCGCAGGCACCACAGCCCGCGCAGATCATCGGGTCGATGCTGACATGATCGCCCGCAGGCGTGATCGCACCGGTCGGGCAGATATCGAGGCATTTGCTGCACCCGGTCTGCTCGGCGCGGGAGTGGGCGCAAAGCAGCGGCTCGAGCGCCACGTAAAGCGGTTTCTCGAAGGTGCCGACGAGGTGCGAGGCCGCAAGGATCGCGTCCGCGGTGGCGGGCAGACTGCCGGGATCGGCGCGCAGATAGCCCTCGCGCTTTTCGGGGGCGGGAAAGAGCGGCGTGCCACCCGACAGATCGAGAATGATATCGCACCCCGTCTGCCCGCCGTCGCGCGGCGCCGTCCATTGCAGTGCGCCTCGCCCGCCCGGATTGACCTCCTGCAGCGCATCGATTTCCAGTGCGAAGCCGCCAAGCGCGCCGGTGGCGCGCACGATGCGACCGCGGATCGTGTCGAAATCACGGGTCTCGGGCGGGCCTGCCTCATCGGTCAAAAGGACGGTGACGCCAAGCATGGGGCTGAGCTTCTCCGCCGCCGGAAGCGCCTTGTCGGCGGTTCCGATGATGAGGCACAGCCCCTCCGAGATCACGTCGAGGGTCTTGTCGGGGCGCGAGGCCAGCGTTGCCTCGGCCACGAGCGCGGACAGTTTGGGCAGTTTGGGGGCCGGGTCTTCCGACCATCCGGCCCGGTCGCGCAGGTCGAGAAAGGCGGGGGCATCCACCCCCAGATCGGCCGCGATCTCTTCGAATGTCCGTTGCTCCTGCGCGCAGCATATAATTGCCTCGCCCGCTTCGATCGCCTTGGCCGCCGCGTCCGTCTCGGCGGTGCAGAGCGCCGAATGCAGCCGCGAGCATGTAAGGCCGGTGGCCTCCGAGAGGGCCTTGGCGTCAAGGCTCTGAGAGCCGGAACAATCACATAAAATCAGCTGCTTGGGCATGGTTCCCTCGGGTTGTTTCGGTATCGGGAAGGGTGCGGCTCGGGTTGCTTGCGGCGAAGCTTAGACACAATTGTCAGCGCCCGTAAACCGGATTTCGAAACACGGTCGTGCGGGAACGGGTGTGAGGGTGGGGGCCGCAAGAGCCTGATTGATTCTGTTTGTTTTCAGGCATTTGGAACGCTGCGTTGCAGCATTCCGAGGCGTTCGCGGTCAATTTGTCTGGAATGGACCAGCGTGTCGGGTGAGATGGTTCAAAATGTCCGTCAATCGGGCCATGTCGACCATTGCACACAGAAATGACTTTGCGTGGTCAGGAAACTGGACCAATCTCTGCCCAAGGCCAGCAAGGGGAAAAAGCCAGCCGTGAAAGACATGCCGAGTGACAAGCAACCCGACAAGCAGGTTTTGCTGCCCATCGGCGTCGTTGTGCGCAAGACGCCCGGCGTGACGCGCTGGCAGGCGTGGTGCTGGCGTCCGGTTGCGGTTCTGCCCGGCGCGGGGCCTGCGGAGTGGCGCGAGCTGCGGCGCGAGGGCGAGGCGGTCGAGTATCACGCCGCAACCGTCACGCTCGATCTGCATCACACCCAGACCGAGGCCTATCTGGAGGGGCTCAACGCGCAGGTGCCTTCGGTGTATGTGCTCATGCGGCCCGTGCACCGTGGCACGGACGAGATGCCCTATGAAGTGACACTTGTGACGGCCTCGCCCTTCGAGGCGCAAGAATATTGCGATGCGAGCGAGGAAATCATGGAGAAGGTGCCGATGCCCGAGGGCCTGGCGGCCCTGATCCGCGATTTCGTCGCCGCACATCATGTCGAAGAAGCGTTCAAGAAGCGTCAGCGCGACCGGATGGACCTGAGCGAGATGCAGGACGGCATTGGCGATGCGCGCATCCCGCAGGCGGCGGATGTCTACCGCGCCCCGGCGCGCGCCCGCAAGGTGCGGCTCCAATGAGCCGCACGGGTGATTTCTGGTCGCGCCGCAAGGCGCGCGTCGAGGCCGAGGCCGAGGCCGAGCTGCGCGCAGCGCAGGCGGCCGAACAGGCGGCTTGCGACGCGGCGCTGGCCGAGAAGACCGACGAGGACCTGTGCAGGGAACTGGGCCTGCCTGATCCCGACACGCTGGGACTTGGGGACGATTTCCGCGCCTTCATGGCCAGGACGGTTCCCGACCGGCTGCGCCGCCGCGCGCTGCGGCGGCTCTGGGTCAGCAATCCGACGCTGGCCAATCTCGACGGGCTGGTCGATTACGCTGACGACTATACCGACAGCGCCATGGTGATGGTGGACATGAAAACCACTTATCAGGTGGGCAAGGGGATGCTTGCCCATGTGCAGGAGATGGCGCGGCAGGCCGAGGCTGAAGCGGCGGATCCCGTACCGGATGAGGGCGGCGAAGAGCCGGTGGCCATGGCCGAGACCGAGGAGGTTTCGCCCGAAACCCGATCCGTCGCTGCTCCGCCGTCCGGGGAGACGCCCGCAGACGCGGCCCCCGAAGAGGCACCCGAAATGGCCGAGGAGCCTCCCCTGTCGGCGCGCCGCCGGATGCGCTTTGCCTTTGCCCACAGCGCCGGAGCCACGGCATGACCAATCAGGAGAGCCTCATGGACCAGCAGTCCGCCGCGCCCGCGATTGCCGAGGAGGACCGTCTGCGCGCCGATCTCTACGATTTTCTGGCCGCCCTTCTCGCGCGGCCAGCCGATGCCGGGATGCTGGAGAAATGCGCCGCCCTTACCGGCGACGCAACCGAGATGGGGCAGGCGGTCAGTGCGCTGGCACGGGTCGCCTCGGTGAGCACGCCACGCGCCGTGGAGCGCGAGTTCAACGCGCTCTTCATCGGGCTTGGGCGGGGCGAGCTTTTGCCCTATGCGAGCTATTACCTCACCGGTTTTCTCAACGAGAAGCCTCTGGCCAGCCTGCGGCGCGACATGGCCGCGCGCGGGATGCGGCGGGCGGACAATGTCTACGAGCCGGAGGACAATATTGCCTCTCTGCTGGAGATGATGGCGGGCCTGATCCGGGGCCGTTTCGGCACTCCGGCCAGTCTCGACGATCAGAAAACCTTCTTCGGCAAGCATGTTGCCCCTTGGGCGGGCCATTTTTTCACGGATTTGGAGGCGGCTCAGTCGTCGGTTCTCTATGCCTCGGTCGGCGCGGTCGGTCGGGTGTTCATGGAAATCGAGACCGAGGGCTTTCGGATGAGCGGGGCCTCCGGTCACGCAGCAACCGGCGGTGCGAGGCCGCCACAACCAGAGGAGGGGAGAACCCCATGACCAGGAAACCCGAGGACGGCACCAGCCGCCGCGATTTCCTCCGGCTCGCCGCGACAGGTGCGCCCATGGCCGCCGTGGCCGTGGCCGTCTCCGGCCAGAGTGCCGAGGCCGCCGAGCCTGATCTTGCATCCGACCGGATGCAGGACACCGCGCATACCCGCGCCTATTTCGACAGCGCCCGGTTCTGAACCCGGACGTGGTTACACCCGCTGGCGACCGGTTGCGTTAGGCCCGACCGTCTGCGGTTCGTCATGATGCCCGGCCTTTGAGCGGCCAAGGGAGGAGAAAGAAACATGCTTAGGAAAAAGACCAACGGGGTTGCGCGACGCCCCCAGCGGACAAGTATCCTGTCCGACATCGGTGGTCGGTCCGTTGACCGCCGCGCGTTCCTGCGCGGCAGTGGTCTGGCGATCGGTGGCCTTGCCGCGATGGGGGCCATGGGGGGCACCGTCACCCGTGCGAACGCGCAGAGCGCGGCGAACGAGGCGGTCAAGACCGTGAAATCCGTCTGCACGCATTGCTCGGTCGGCTGCACCGTCATCGCCGAGGTGCAGAACGGCGTCTGGACGGGGCAAGAGCCCGGCTGGGACAGCCCGTTCAACCTTGGCTCGCATTGTGCCAAGGGCGCCGCGGTCCGCGAGCACGCCCATGGCGAGCGCCGCCTCAAGTATCCGATGAAGAAAGAGGGCGGTGAGTGGAAGCGCATCAGCTGGGAACAGGCGATCAACGAGATCGGCGACGGCATGATGAAGATCCGCGAGGAAAGCGGCCCGGATTCTGTCTACTGGCTCGGCTCGGCCAAGCACAATAACGAACAATCCTATCTCTTCCGCAAGTTCGCGGCCTACTGGGGCACCAACAACGTCGACCATCAGGCGCGGATCTGTCACTCCACCACCGTGGCGGGCGTTGCGAATACATGGGGCTACGGCGCCATGACCAACAGCTACAACGACATCCACAAGTCCAAGGCGATGTTCCTGATCGGGTCGAACCCGGCAGAGGCGCATCCGGTGTCGCTTCTGCACATCCTCAAGGCCAAGGAAGAGAACAACGCGCCGCTGATCGTCTGCGACCCGCGCTTTACCCGCACCGCCGCCCACGCAGATGAATATGTGCGGTTCCGGCCCGGTACCGACGTGGCGCTGATCTGGGGTATCCTGTGGCACATCTTCGAGAATGGCTGGGAGGACAAGGAATTCATCCGCACCCGTGTCTGGGGGATGACTCAGATCAAGGACGAGGTGAAGAAGTGGACGCCCGAAGAGGTCGAGCGCGTCACCGGCACGCCCGGCAGCCAGTTGCGCCGCGTGGCGCGTACGCTGGCCAACAATCGTCCGGGAACCCTGGTCTGGTGCATGGGTGGCACCCAGCACACCAATGGCAACAACAACACCCGCGCCTATTGCATCCTGCAACTGGCCCTGGGCAACATGGGTGTGGAAGGCGGTGGTGCCAACATCTTCCGCGGCCATGACAACGTTCAGGGCGCGACCGATCTTGGCGTTCTGGCGGATACTCTGCCCGGCTACTACGGTCTGGCGGAAGGGGCCTGGGCCCATTGGGCGCGCGTCTGGGAAGAGGATCTGGACTGGCTTACGGCCCGGTTCGACGACGCGGCCTATGGTGACAAGAAGATGATGAACCTCACGGGCATCCCCGTGTCGCGCTGGATTGACGGCGTGCTCGAGGATGCCGAGAACATGGACCAGCCCAACAATGTGAGGGCCATGGTTCTCTGGGGTCATGCGCCCAACAGCCAGACACGCGGCAAGGAAATGAAGACCGCGATGGAAAAGCTCGACATGCTGGTCGTGGTCGATCCGTTCCCGACGGTTTCTGCCGTCATGAACGACCGCACCGATGGCGTGTATCTGCTGCCTGCGACGACGCAATTCGAGACGCGCGGTTCCGTCACCGCCTCGAACCGGTCGCTGCAATGGCGCGACAAGGTCATGGAGCCCTTGTTCGAATCCAAGGTGGATCACGAGATCATGGCGCTTTTTGCCGAGAAATTCGGCTTCCATGACCGGATGTTCCGCAACATTGCCATCGAGGAGAACGGCGAGCCGAACGTCGAGGACATCACCCGCGAGTTCAACCGCGGCATGTGGACCATTGGCTATACCGGCCAGAGCCCCGAGCGGCTCAAGCTGCACATGGCCAACCAGCACACGTTCGACAAGACCACGTTGCGCGCGGTGGGTGGCCCGGCTGATGGGGACACCTATGGCCTGCCATGGCCCTGCTGGGGCACGCCGGAGATGAACCATCCCGGAACGCATGTCCTTTATGACATGTCCAAGCCGGTCTCCGAGGGCGGTCTGACCTTCCGCGCGCGCTTTGGCGTGGAGCGTGACGGCGAGAACCTGCTGGCCGAAGGTGTCTACTCGGCGAACTCCGAGATCCAGGACGGATACCCGGAATTCACCATGCAGATGCTGATGGATCTGGGATGGGATGCCGACCTGACCGCGGAAGAGCGCGCCGCAATCGACGCGGTGGGCGGGCCTGCGGCCAACTGGAAGACCGACCTTTCGGGCGGTATCCAGCGGGTGGCGATCAAGCACGAATGCGCCCCCTTCGGCAATGCCAAGGCGCGCACGGTGGTCTGGAACTTCCCCGACCCGGTGCCGCTGCATCGCGAACCGCTCTACACGAATCGTCGTGATCTGGTGGCGGATTATCCGACCTACGAGGACCGCAAGTTCTGGCGCCTGCCGACCATGTATGCCTCGATCCAGCAGAACGACTTCTCGAAAGAGTATCCGATCATCCTCACTTCCGGCCGACTGGTCGAATACGAGGGCGGCGGCGACGAGACCCGGTCCAACCCGTGGCTCGCCGAGTTGCAGCAGGACATGTTCGTCGAGATCAACCCGCGCGACGCCAATAATCTGGGTGTGCGGGACGGCGCACAGGTCTGGGTCGAGGGTGCCGAAGGCGCCAAGGTCAAGGTCAAGGCCATGGTCACGGAACGGGTCGCGTCGGGTGTGGTCTTCATGCCCTTCCACTTCGGCGGCCATTTCGAGGGGCGCGACCTGCGCGAGAACTATCCCGCCGGTGCCGATCCCTATGTGCTGGGTGAGGCCTCGAACACCGCCCAGACCTATGGCTACGACTCGGTCACTCAGATGCAGGAGACCAAGTGTACTCTCTGCAAGATCATGCCAGCGTAAGGAGACAGAGAAATGGCAAGAGCAAAGTTTCTGTGCGACGCCGAACGCTGCATCGAATGCAACGCCTGCGTCACCGCCTGCAAGAACGAGCACGAGGTGCCTTGGGGGATCAACCGCCGCAAGGTGGTGACGATCAACGACGGCAAGCCTGGTGAACGCTCGATCTCGGTCGCGTGCATGCACTGTTCGGACGCGCCCTGCATGGCCGTCTGTCCGGTGGATTGCTTCTACCAGGACGAGGAAGGCGTGGTGCTCCACTCCAAGGACCTGTGCATCGGTTGCGGCTATTGCTTCTACGCGTGCCCGTTCGGCGCGCCGCAATTCCCGCAGGCGGGCAATTTCGGGTCCCGTGGCAAGATGGACAAATGCACCTTCTGCAAGGGCGGCCCCGAGGAGAACCACAGCCAGGCCGAGTTCCAGAAGTATGGGCGCAACCGGATCGCCGAGGGCAAGCTGCCCATCTGCGCCGAGATGTGCTCGACCAAGGCGCTTCTGGCAGGCGACGGCGACGTGGTCTCGGCCATCTACCGCGAGCGCGTGGTGGCCCGCGGCTTCGGCTCGGGTGCCTGGGGCTGGGGCAGCGCCTACGGCCAGCAAAGCGGCGGCTGATCGCCCTTGCCGATGCCGGAGGTTGGCAAGACCTTCGGCATCGGCGCGACAAAAATCGGAAACTTTGAAAGTTTCCGATCCGATTTCTTTTGAAGAAATCGGGTCTACCTGATCTGGATCGAGGACATCATGCGCGCATTTCTCAGCTTGGCCTTGTGTTTCCTGCTCGCGCTTCCTGCCATGGCGCAGGACAGGCCGGAGGCGTCCGGGACGGATCGCTCCGCCACCGGCGGGGCGCAAACGCTCGACGACATCCTCGCCCGTCAGCGCGGAGAGAAGATCGACGACTCGTTTCGCCGCAATGCCACCGGCGGCGACGATGCTGCCGGCATGGCCGGGCAGCTGGGCACGCTTGGAGGGGCCTCCGATGCCGAGGTGTGGCGCGCGCTGCGCTATGGGCTTGATGATGTAAAGGTCTCGACGGGCGGCGCCGAGGCGCGCGTGCTCATCCAGGATGGCGGCATGAAGTGGCTCGAGTTCCGCAAGGGACCGCTTGCCACGTATGGCGCGTGGCTTCTCGGTGGCACGCTGGCCCTTCTCGCGCTTTTCTACCTCGTTCGCGGCAAGATCCGCATCGATGGAGAGAAGACCGGGCGCACCGTCACCCGCTTTCAGGCGGTGGAGCGGTTTGCCCATTGGCTGATGGCGGGGTCTTTCGTGGTGCTGGCGATAACCGGGCTGGTGGTGCTCTTCGGTCGCATGGCGATCATTCCGCTGCTGGGGCACGAAGCCTTCTCGACCATCGCGGTCGCCTCGAAATGGGTGCACAACAACATCTCCTGGGCCTTCATGCTTGGCCTCGTGATGGTGTTCTTCCTGTGGGTGATGCACAACATCCCCAACCGGACCGACCTCAAATGGCTGGCCGTGGGCGGGGGTATTTTCACGAAAGGGGTGCATCCGCCGGCGAAGAAGTTCAACGCCGGGCAAAAGATGATCTTCTGGTCGGTGATCCTTTTTGGCGCGTCGATCTCGGCCTCGGGCCTGTCGCTGCTCTTCCCCTTTGAGTTGCCGATGTTCGCCAAGACCTTTGTCATCCTCAACAACATGGGCCTGCCGCAGATTGTGGGCCTTGGACCCCTGCCCGAGATGCTCGCGCCGCATGAGGAAATGCAGCTTGCGACGCTCTGGCATACGATCGTGGCCTTCATCCTGATCGCGATCATCCTCGCCCATATCTATATCGGCTCGGTCGGCATGGAGGGCGCGTTCGATGCCATGGGCTCGGGCGAGGTCGAGGAGCAATGGGCGCGTGAGCATCACGGGCTGTGGCTCGAGGAGTTGCGGCAAAAGGGCCATGCGCCCGACACGCCCGACAAGGCCGCCCATCCCGCCGAGTGATTTCATCATGCGCGGATGGATTGCGGTGCTCTGGTGTCTGGTCGCGGCCCCGGTCGCGGCTCAGGAGTTCACCACGCTCAAGGGGCATGGCGGGCCGGTGATGGGGCTTGACATGCTGCCGGACGGCGCGGTGATCTCGGCAAGCTTCGACAATTCGGTGGGCCTCTGGCAGGGGCGCGTTCCGCGATGGTTCGAGGGGCACGCGGCGGCGGTGATCGCGGTGGCGCATCTGGGCGATGGCCGGTTTGTCTCGGGCGGCGACGATTTCGACGTGATCCTCTGGGATCGTGAAAGCGGGGCCGCGACGCGTCTTGACGGGCATCAGGGCAAGGTGGCCTCGCTCGCTGTCTCGCTGGATGGCGGGTGGATCGCTTCGGCAAGCTGGGATGGCTCGATCGGTCTCTGGCCCGCGCAGGGCGGCGCGCCGCGCTTTCTCAAGGGGCATGACGGCCCGGTGACCGATGTCGCCTTCGCGCACGACGGCGCGCGGCTTTTTTCCTCCTCGGCCGATGGCACGCTGCGGGTGTGGCCCTGGCAAGAGGCCGGGGCGGTCTCGCGCGTTCTTGTTGATCAGGGTTTCGGCATCAACGAACTGGTGGTGGGGCCGGGCGATGCGTGGCTCGCCTATGGTGCGGTCGATGGTGCGACGCGGGTGGTGGAGCCTGAGGGCGGCGTGGAGATCGCCGATTTCACCCTCGACCGGCGGCCTGTGCTGGCGCTGGTGAATCACGAGGGGTCAGGCCAGCTCGCCGCCGGGGACGGGCATGGCTACATCATGGTGATCGACACACGCGAATGGACCGTGACCCGTGATTTCAAGGCCATGGAGCGCGGACCGGTCTGGGCGCTGGCATTTTCGCCCGATGGGGCGATGCTCTATGCTGGCGGCCTTCCGGAGGTGGTCTATGGCTGGCCCGTGGCGCTGCTCGACGAGTACGATCCGGCGGACGCGGCCGAGCACACATTCCTGCGCCCGCCCGAAGAGATGGAGAATGGCGAGCGGCAATTCATGCGCAAGTGCTCGATCTGCCACGCGCTGACGCCGCCGCCCTCGCGCAAGGCAGGGCCAAGCCTTCATGGTCTCTTCGGGCGCAGGGCCGGAGAGGTGGAGGGCTATCCCTACTCGCCCATCCTTGCCAATTCCGATATTGTATGGGGGGACGAGAGCATCGACGCTCTATTCGATCTTGGCCCGGACCATTACATCCCCGGCTCCAAGATGCCGATGCAACGCATTACCGGGGCGCAGGACCGGCAGGACCTCATCGCCTATCTGCGCCGCGCCACCCGCTGAAACAGGAGAGACACGACAATGAAAGCCATGCTAGCCGCCTTCGTGGCATGTGCCGTGATCGCCGCCGCCGCCCCATGGGCGCTGCGCGAACTGGGCTATACGGTCGAGACGACCCGCGCGAGCGACGCCGTGCGCCTTGGTGACGGGCGATAATGACGGCCAGCACCATCGCCAAGGCCGATATGCCGCGCGACGATTACGGTGAAAACCTTGCGCGCGCCGCCGTGCTCATCATCGACGACGAGCCGGGGATGCGCAATTTCCTGATCAAGACGCTGGGGCCGCGCTGTCGCCATGTGGAACAGGCGCGATCCTGCCGCGAGGCGGGCGACATCCTCGATCAGGCGCATTTCGATCTGCTCATCCTCGACAACATCATGCCCGACAAGACCGGGCTGGACTGGCTTGAAGACCAGCGCCGGGTGGGGCTTTTCGCCGAGACAATCCTGATGACCGCCTACGCCGACCTGGAAACGGCGATCAAGGCGCTGCGGGCGGGGGTCACGGATTTCGTGCTCAAGCCGTTTCGCGCCAACCAGATCCTGAACGCGGTGGCGCGCGCGCTCGACCGGAAATATCTGGCGCGGGACAATTACCTGCTCCGCCACGAGTTGTCGGGCGGCGGCGGAACGGCGCGCGGGCGGCTTCTGGGGCAATCCCCCCCGCTTCGGCAGGTGCGCGAGATGCTGGCGCGCCTGGCGCCGATGCCGACCTCTGTGCTGTTCACGGGTGCGAGCGGGACCGGCAAGGAAGTGGCGGCGCGCACGCTGCACGCGCTGTCGACGCGGGCGGACAAGCCCTTCGTGGCGGTGAATTGCGCGGCGATCTCGCATGAACATATCGCCGAAGAGCTGTTCGGCGTGATCGAGGGCGGGCACCGGCGCAAGGACGGGCTGCTGTTTCACGCCGAGGGTGGCACGCTTTTGCTCGACGAGGTGGCACAACTGCCCGAGACGGTGCAGGCTGCACTTCTGCGGGTGCTCGAGGATCGCCGCGTCCGTCCCATCGGCTCGGAACGCGAGGTGCCGCTCGACCTTCGGTTTCTGTTTGCCACCAATGCCGATCTCACGACGGCGGTGCGCGACGGCCGGTTCCGCGCCGATCTCTATCACCGCATCAACGTGGTCAACGTGGTCATGCCGGCCCTCAAGGATCGCAAAGAAGATATTGGCGCGCTTGCCGCCTTCTTCATGAGTGAGCTTTCCAAGGTTCTCGGGATGCCCGCGCTCGAACTGAACGAGCAGGTGCTGCTCAAGCTGAGCCGCTATGACTGGCCCGGCAACGTGCGCGAATTGCGCAACCTGATCGAACGCTCGGTGATCCTTGGGGCCTTTCCGCCCGATTTCGCGGGCGAGGGGCGCGTGACCGGCGTTGAGGCCATCGAGACGCTGGAACTGGTGGAGCAGAGGCACATCATGGCGGTGCTCGACGCCTGTGGCGGCAACCGCGCCGAAGCGGCGCGGCGCCTTGGCGTGGCGCGCAAGACGGTCGATCGCAAATGCGCCGCCTGGGGGATCTGAACCGACGCGCCTGACGCGGCCCGGCGCCCGCCGGTCGGTCTCAACCGTGACGGAAGCCGGCCCGCGCTGCCCCCGGTTTCAGGCGTTACGTCATCGGGTGCAGATCGCGCGCCTCATCCACATCGCGGAGCGTGTCGATCTGCGCGACGCGGGCTGCCCCAAGACTGCGCAGGGTGTCGGCGCGAGCGTGAGGGCTTGACCAGCGCACGCCCTCGAAAAGGCGGGCGGGCACGGCGGCGCTGCGGCTGAGCCCGATGAGCCAGTAGCCGCCATCGGGGGCCGGGCCGATCACTGCGTCATGCTGCCCGAGGGCGGCGAAGGCGCGAACGATACGGGCGCGGGTGATGCCGGGAATATCCGCCCCGATGATGCAGACCGGCCCCGGCGGCAGGCTGCGGAATATGCGCCCCATCCGGTCGCCCAGATCGCCCGCGCCCTGCGGCACGCGGGGCAGATGCGCGGGCCAGACGCGGCTCTGCATCCCGGCGCGGTCGGGGCTGACGGCGAGCACGAGGCGCCAGCGCGGATCCTCGATCCGGCGCAAGAGGCGCGCAACCTGATGACGAAACCACCAGGCGGCGGCGGTCATGCCCAGATCACGCCCCAGCCGCGTCTTGACGCGGCCCGGGCGCGGTTCTTTCACCATCACGACGAGGGTGGCCCGCCTCATGCAAAGTAATCTCGCAGGATGCGGGCATAGATCGCCTTCAACTGGTGGATCTGCGCCACGTCCACGCGCTCGTCCACCTGGTGCATGGTCTGGCCGACCAGGCCGAATTCCACCACCGGGCAGTGATCCTTGACAAAGCGCGCGTCCGACGTGCCCCCCGTCGTCGACAGCACCGGCACAACGCCGGTCTCGGCCTCGACAGCGCGGGCGACGAGATCCGACAGCGCGCCGGGCGGCGTAAGGAAAGACTCGCCCGAGACCTTGACCGTCATTGTGCCGGTGGTGCCGAATTCGGCGCTCACGCGGTCAAGCTCGCCTTGCATCCAGGCGACGAGCGATCCGCTGTCATGGGCGTCGTTGAAGCGGATATTGACGGTGGCGCGGGTCTGCGCCGGGATCACGTTGGTGGCGGGGTTGCCGGTGTCGATGGTAACGATGGCAAGCGTCGAGGGGTCGAAATGCTCGGTGCCCTCATCAAGGGGATGCGAGGCCAGCCGGTCCATCAGCCGCGCCATGGCGGGTAGCGGATTGCGGGCACGGTGTGGATAGGCGGAATGGCCCTGCACCCCGGTCAGCGTGATCCACGCGACAAGCGAACCGCGCCGCCCGATCTTGATCATCTCGCCCATGCGCGCGGGACAGGTGGGCTCGCCCACAAGGCAGGCGGTCATGCGCTCGCCCTGCGCCTGCATCCAGTCGAGCAGGGCCGTGGTGCCGTCCGTGGCATCGCCCTCCTCATCCCCGGTGATGGCGAGGATCACGGCGCCGTCGGGGGGCGTGGCGCGGACGAAATCCACCGCTGCCGCGGCGAAGGCCGCGACGCCGGATTTCATGTCGGTGGCCCCGCGCCCGTAGAGCACGCCGTCACGCTCGACCGCGCCAAAGGGTGGCACGGTCCAGGCGGCCTCGTCGCCCACCGGCACGACATCGGTATGACCGTTGAAGCCGAAGGTTCTCGCGGCGCCCTTGTCGCCCCAGCGGGCAAAGAGATTGCTGACCCCGCCACGATCCACTCGGGTGCAGGCAAAGCCTGCCTCCGACAGCACCCCCTCCAGCAGCCGCAGCGCGCCGCCTTCCGCGGGCGTGACCGAGGGGCAGCGCAGAAGATCGGCGGTGAGGCGGACGGGGTCGAGCGGGGCAGGGGGCATGGTGGCGGCCTTTCGTCTGATGGGCTTGGCCTAGCGCGGATCGCGGGCGGGTGCAAACCGGCGGTGCGAATAAACCTTAACAACGTGGGAAGGATTTGCTATCAATGCCGCAATAACAAACCCGAGGCAGGGTTCGAGCACGCGCAGCGGGCCGCGAGAGCCGGAAAAACCGGACGGCAGGCCCTGAAAATGGAGAGGTGACGGGCGCGTATGCGCCCTTCCGCCGACCATGAGGCCGCTGTGATCCCGCCTGACGATACGAGGTGGCAGGCATGGTTGCGGGCGTCGAGATTCCGATCAACAAGAATGCCTCGGCCATGCAGATGGCAGAGACGATTTTCGGCGACGGGGTGCAGGTGATCAGCGCCTCCTATACCGGCGACCGCGACTCCTCGGGCATCTATACCAACGGCAATGCGATCTCGCCCGGTGTGGTGCCGGGCGACACGGGTGTGATGTTCTCGACCGGTGACCTCAACGGCTTCACCAACAACAACTTTTTCCAGTCGAACCTGAGCAGCAGCACCACGACAACTTCGAGCGGGCCGAACGGTGTGGCGGGTTTCAACGCCGCCGCGGGGGCCCCAACCTTCGATGCGGCCTATCTCGATGTGAATTTCATCCCCACGGGCGATGTCATGACGATGCAATTCGTCTTTGCCTCCGAGGAATATCCCGAATTCGCCTTGGGGGCGTTTCAGGATTTCTTTGGCGTCTGGATCAACGGTAACCTTGTGCCGCTGTCGGTGGGTGATGGCGATATCGACCCCAACAACCTCAATGCCGGGTCGAACGGCAATCTTTTCATCGATAACACGCAAGACCAGTTCAATACCGAGATGGACGGGTTTACCCTGACGCTGACGCTGACCATTCCGGTCAATTCGGGCGTGATGAACTCCATCCGGATCGGCATTGCCGATGTGACCGATGCGAATTACGATTCCACTGTCCTGATTGCCGCCAACAGCGTGCAGACCACGCTGGTGGCGATGGATGACACCACGACGCTGTTTCCCGACGGCTCGCGCATTCTCGATCTGCTGGCCAATGACGTGAACGGCACGTCGGGGACGTTGACCATCACCCATCTCAACGGGCAGGCAGTGGCGGCGGGGGATATCGTCACGCTCAATTCCGGTCAGCAGATCAAGCTCAATGCCGATGGCACGGTGACGGTGCTGGGCGACGGCGATACCGAGGTGTTCAATTTCACCTACGGGGTCGAGAGCAGCACGGGCCAGACCGATGTGGGCTTTGTCACGGTGGATTCGGTGCCCTGTTTCGTGGCCGGCACGCGCATCCGCACGCCAGAAGGCGAGGTGGCGGTGGAGGCGTTGCGACCGGGCGATCTGGTGTTGACCAAGGACGAGGGCGCGCAGCCGCTGCGCTGGATCGGTATGCGGCGGGTGGCGGCGACGGGGGCCTTTGCCCCCATCGCCATAGCGGCGGATACCTTCGGGCGACACGGTGGGCTGCGGCTCTCGCCGCTGCACCGGGTGCTGATCCGCGACAGCCTTGCCGAACTTCTGTTCGGCGAGGGCGAGGTTCTGGTCGCCGCCCGCGATCTGGTGAATGACCGCACGGTGCGGCGGATCGAGGGGGGCGAGGTGGAGTATGTGCATCTGCTGTTCGACCGTCATCAACTGATCTGGTCCGAGGGTCTTTTGACCGAAAGCTTTCTGCCGGGGCCGCAGACCGCGCACAGCTTCGAAGCCGGGATCGTGGCCGAGATCCGCGCGCTGTTCCCCGAGATCGACCCCGCGACCGGCGCAGGTTACAGCCCTGCCGCGCGGCGCATGTTGCGCCCCTTCGAGGCACGGCTTCTGGCGGGGCGGGCAGCCTGAATGGGCTGGATCGCGCTCAGCACGCGCGAGGGCGGGCGGTTCGCCGCCCATGGGCTGGCGGCAGAGGTGCCCGGACCACTGCCCGGACCCGACGCGCTCTTGCCGCGCGGCACGCTGATGATCGAGACGCGCCCCGCGATAGAGCGGCGTCCGCTCACGCTTCTGGCCTTCGGGCGCACGCATCCCTGGGCGGGCAGTTTCTCGCTTCAGCTTCTGCCGTCGGGGGGGATCGTGCTGGTGGAAAATCAGGCGGGCGATCTGCGCCATGCCACCTTGCCGTTTTGCCCCGATGACCGCAGCGAGAGCCTGCGCATCACCTATAGCTGGGACGCGCCCGCGCGCTGGGGACGGCTCACGCTCGAGCGGCCCGATGTGCTGGGGCTGACCTCGGTCACGCTGGCGCCGCCGCATCCGATGCCTTTGGCCGATCTGCGCACCGTCTTCACCGATCCGCGCCAACGGCAGATGGACGGGCAGGTGATCTTTGCCGCGCTCTCGGACGCGGTCGAGCCGGTCGGGCCGATGCCGGGGCTGGGCGGGCTGGTGCCGGTGCGGGTGCCACACGGCTATGTTCATGCCGGAACGCTGCGGCGCGGGGATCTTGTGCGCGGGGCGGGCGGCGCGGCGGTGCCGGTGCTTCAATCCTTGGCCTGCACCGTGCCCGCGCTGGGCAGCTTTGCCCCGGTGCGGTTGCGCGCGCCCTATTTCGGGTTGCGCGCGGATATCATCGTGGCCCCGCATCAGCGGCTGGTGATCCGGGGCTCTGACGTGGAATATCTCTTCGGGCAGGAGGCGGTGCTGGTGCCCGCGCGGCATCTGGTCAACGGCTTTTCGGCGGTGCGCGCCGAGGGCGGGCCGCTGGTGCGCTATCACGGGTTGATCCTGCCCGAACATGACGAGATCGAGGTGGCGGGCACGATCACCGAAAGCCTCTATCTCGGCCGGATGCGGCGCAAGCCGGAGGTGGTGGCGCGGACGCTTCTGGCAGACTTCGACCGCGCGCGCCTGCCCGAACATTCCCGACCAGTCTGGCCGGTGCTGCGGCATTACGAGGCGATCACGCTGGCGATGGGGCGGGCCGCCTGAGCGCAGGTCACGCGGAATGCCCGGAAAATCGGTCGGATTCGGCTTGTTGCCCCGGCTCCTGTCCATATATTACCGACAACAAGAGGAAAGGGCCGCCACGCGATGCGCGAGCGGACCTGGAGAACACGACAGGGGGCAGGGCGTCATGGAGACCGTCGCAGGGTTGTTGCCGATCATCGCGGCATTGCCGTTTCTGGGCGCGCTCCTGCCGGGGCTGATGATTCAAGCGGGGCGCAATACCTGTGCCGCCTTCACCGCCTTGCCGACGATCCTTGCGCTGATCTTCCTGCTCATCTGTGCGCCCTCGGTGATGCGCGGCGAGGTGCTGACATTCGGCATCGAGTGGTTGCCCTCGCTGGGTCTCAACGTCAATTTCATGCTCGACGGGCTCGGGCTTCTGTTCGCGGGGATGATCCTTGGCATCGGCCTGCTGATAATTCTCTATGCGCGGTTCTATCTCTCGCGCGAGGATCCGATGGGCCAGTTCTATACCTATCTGCTGCTCTTTCAGGGTGCGATGGTGGGGATTGTCCTGAGCGACAACATACTGCTTTTGCTGGTGTTCTGGGAGCTGACCTCGCTCTCTTCCTTCCTGCTGATCGGCTACTGGAAACATCTGCCCGAGGGCCGTCAGGGCGCGCGGATGGCATTGACGGTCACGGGCATGGGCGGCCTTGCGATGATCGCGGGGATGCTGATCCTGGGTAATATCGCGGGCAGCTATGACCTGAGCGTGATCCTGACGCAGAAGGACGCGATTCAGGCAAGCCCGATGTATCTGCCCGCGCTCATTCTGATCCTCTTGGGCTGTTTCACCAAATCGGCGCAGTTCCCGTTCCACTTCTGGCTGCCGCACGCCATGGCCGCGCCTACGCCTGTCTCGGCTTATCTGCATTCGGCCACGATGGTGAAGGCGGGGCTGTTTCTGATGGCGCGCATGTGGCCGGTGCTGGCGGGGACGCCGGAATGGTTCTGGATCGTGGCCTCGACGGGCCTCATCACCATGGTGATGGCGGCCAAGATCGCGCTTTTCAAGGATGATCTCAAGGCGCTTCTGGCCTTCTCGACCGTCAGTCACCTGGGCCTCATCACCATGCTTCTGGGGCTGGGCACCAAGGCGGCGGCAGTGGTGGCGGTGTTCCACATCATCAATCACGCCACGTTCAAGGCCGCGCTCTTCATGACGGCGGGGATCGTGGACCATGAGGCGCATACCCGCGACATCAAGCGGCTGGGCGGTCTGCGGCACCTGATGCCGATCACCTTTACCATCGCCACGGTGGCGGCGCTGTCGATGGCGGGTATCCCGCCGCTGAACGGGTTCCTGTCCAAGGAAATGATGCTGGAAGAGGTGGCGCATACTCAGTGGATCGGGCCGCATTGGCTGATGGGGGCGGTGGCGACGCTGGGCGCTCTTTTCTCGGTCGCCTATTCGTTTCGCTACATCGCGCATGTGTTCCTGGGCCCCAAGCGCAGCGATTATCCGGCCAAGCCGCATGACCCCGGCTTCGGCATGTGGGCCGCGCCCGCGCTTCTGGTGGTGCTGGTAGTGCTGATCGGCCTTCTGCCCATGACCATGGTCGGCGATCTGGTGCGGGTGACGGCGGCGGCGGTCACGGGGTCCGATCCTTATGTGAAAATCTACCACTGGCACGGGCTGGTGCCCGCCTTCTGGATGTCGGTGATCGCGGTGCTGGGCGGGGCGCTCTTGCTGGCGCTGCATGGCCCCTTGATGCGGATGTGGAACGCCGCGCCGCGCCCTGACGCGAAGGCCATGTTCGACGCGGTGACGCAAGCGGCCACGCGTGGCGCCACGGCGCTGACCGACGGGCTGCACAACGGCGCGCTGATGCGCAACGCGGCGGTGTTCAGCGTGGCGGTTCTGGCGGCGGGCTGGCTTGCCTGGCAGGGCGGCGGGTTGCAGCCGCCGACGCGCGAGATGATCCCGATCACGCCCGTGCCCGCAATGGCGTGGCTGCTCCTGGTGGTGGCGACGGGGCTATTGGTTGTCTATCACCGGGCGCGCTTCACCGCGCTGGTGCTGATCGGGGTGGTGGGGCTGATGGTCTCGCTCGGGTTTGTCTATTTCTCGGCACCGGATCTGGCGATGACGCAGATTTCGGTCGAGGTGGTGACGATCATCCTGCTGCTGCTTGCGCTCAACTTCCTCCCGCGTGAGACGCCGGTCGAGAGCACGCCGGGGCGGCGCGCGCGCGACACGGTCATTGCGCTCGCGGGCGGTGTGGCGGTGGCAGGGCTGACCTATGCCATTCTGGTGCGCGACTTCGCGCAAGAGAGCATTTCCGCCTTTCACCTCGCCAATTCCTACAAGGGCGGCGGCGGCACCAATGTGGTCAACGTGATCCTGGTGGATTTCCGGGGCTATGACACCTACGGCGAGATCATCGTGCTGGGCATTGCCGCGCTGGTGATCTTCGCGCTGACCGATGCGGTGCTGCGCGGCCCCGGCGGGCGGTGGCTGGCGAACTGGGACAGGCCGGAACTGCCCGAGGCGGGCGACCGTCACCCGCTGATGATGGTGGTGGCGACGCGGGTGATGATGCCCATTGCGCTGATGGTGGGGGCCTACATCTTTCTGCGCGGACATAACGAGCCGGGCGGCGGGTTCATCGCCGGTCTGGTCGTGGCGATCGCGTTTCTCATGCAATACATGGCCTCGGGCTTTGCCTGGGCCGAGGCGCGGCAGCGCGTGACCTATCACGCCACCATCGGCATCGGCGTGCTGATCGCCACGGTGACGGGGATCGGTGCCTGGCTTGCCGGGCGGCCGTTCCTCACGTCGGATTACGGCTATCTGCATTTCCCGCCGATCGAAGAGTTTGAATGGGCCACGGCCATGGCGTTTGACGTGGGCGTGTTCCTGACCGTGCTGGGGGCGGTGATGCTGGCGCTTCAGAGCCTGTCGAGCATGGCACGGCGCGCGGGCGAGACCGTGAACGTGGAGCCGATGGACATCGACCCCACGCGCGACGCAGAGGAGGGCAGGTGACATGGAACTCCTGATGGCGAGCGCAATCGGGGTGATGACGGCGGCGGGGCTTTACCTTGTTCTGCGGCTGCGGACATTCCCGGTCATTCTCGGGCTGGCGCTGCTGACCTATGCGGTCAACTATTTCCTCTTTGCCACCGGGCGGCTGGTGGTGAACGCGCCGCCGGTGCTGCGCGACGGGGTCGAGACCTATACCGATCCGTTGCCGCAGGCGCTGGTGCTGACGGCGATTGTGATCTCCTTCGGCATGACGGCGGTGGTGGTGATGATGGCGCTTGGTGCCTATCTGACCGCGCGTGACGACGATGTGACCCTGCCACCCGAGGACAGCACCGAGCGGGAGGGCGGCGCATGAGCCACTGGATCGTTGTTCCCGTGCTGCTGCCCGCGATCCTCGCGGCGGTGCTGACGCTGGCCATGCGCTACCATATCGGGTTGCAGCGCATCTTTTCGGTGGCGGGCAGCGTGGTGCTGCTGGCGGTGGCGCTTGGCCTGCTGATCCATGCCGGGACCGGCGCGGTCGAGGTTTACGAGCTGGGCAACTGGCCCGCGCCCTTCGGTATCGTGCTGGTGCTTGACCGGTTGTCGGCGGTGATGGTGGCGCTGACGGCGGCGCTGGCGCTTGTCGTGCTGCTCTATGCCATAGGCTCCGGCTGGGACGCGCGGGGCCGCAATTTCCACCCGCTCTGGCAGTTTCAGCTCATGGGGATCTCTGGCGCGTTCCTGACCGGGGACGCCTTCAACCTTTTCGTGTTCTTCGAGGTGCTGCTGATTGCCTCCTACGGGCTGATGATCCACGCGGGCGGCGGGCGCAGGCTCAAGGCGGGCGTGCAATACGTGATCTACAACCTGCTCGGCTCGACATTGTTCCTGTTCGCGCTCGGCACGCTTTATGCGGTCACGGGCACGCTCAACATGGCCGACCTGGCCGAGCGCGCGGCGGAAATACCCGCCGATGACAGCGCGCTGTTGCGCGTGGGCGCGATGCTGCTTTTTCTGGTCTTTGCCATCAAGGCCGCCCTTCTGCCGCTGCATTTCTGGCTGCCCAACACCTATGCCGAGGCCCCGGCACCGGTGGCCGCGCTCTTTGCCATCATGACCAAGGTGGGGGCCTACGCGATCCTGCGGTTCTACACGCTGATCTTCGGTCCCGATCTTGATGCCACGGCGGCGCTGATCGACAAGATCCTGCTTTACGGCGCGCTGTTGACGCTGGCGGTGGGGATGATCGGGATTCTAGGCGCGCGGCGGCTGGGGCGGCTGGCGGCCTTTGCCGCCATAGGCTCGATGGGGACGCTGCTCATCGCCATCGCGGGCTTTACCGAGGCCAGCACGGCGGCAGCGGTCTATTACGCCATCCATTCGACACTGGCGGGCGCGCTTCTGTTCCTTGTGGTCGATCTGGTGCGCGAGCGGCGCGGGGCCACGGCCGGCGCGCTGGTGCCGGGGCCGCGACTGGCGCAGCACGGCATTATCACCGCGCTCTGGTTCGGGGCGGCCATCGCCACCGCCGGAATGCCGCCGCTCTCGGGCTTCATCGGCAAGCTTCTGGTGCTTGATGCCACACGCGACATGGGCGCGGTCTGGCTGATCTGGGCGATGATCCTTGGCACCTCGCTGGTGGCAATCCTCGGGATGGCGCAAGCGGGCAGCGTGGTGTTCTGGAAAACCACCGAGAGCACCGAGGCCGCCGAGGCCCCCCCACCGCAGCCCGCCCTGCCGCTGGTGGCCTGTTTCACGCTTCTGGGCGGGATTGTGGCGCTAGCGGTTTTCGCCGGGCCGGTGATGCGGTATCTCGAGGCGACGGCGGCGCAGCTCCATGCGCCCGCCGCCTATATCGCCGCCGTTCTGGGTCAGGGCTAGGGAGGACCCGAGATGATGCACAAGATCCTGCCCCATCCCTATCTCACGCTCTTGCTGATCGTGGTCTGGCAGATGCTGGTCAACAAGGTGACACCCGGCAACCTGTTGCTCGGGACGATCCTGGGCGTGCTCATCCCGCTTGTCACCGCACCTTACTGGCCCAACACGCCGCGGCTGCGCTCGATTCCGCGGATCGTGGAATATGTGTTGATCGTGCTGTGGGATATCTGCGTGGCCAATGTGCAGGTGGCCATGATCATCCTGTTCAAGGCGAATGCCAACACGCGCCCCGCCTGGGTGACGATCCCGCTGGAATTGAAAACGCCCGAGGCGATCACCGTGCTTGCCGGAACGATCACCATGACGCCGGGCACGGTGTCGAGCGACCTGTCGGCGGACGGACGCAGCCTTTTGGTGCATTGCCTTGATGCGCCAGACCCCGAGGCGGTGCGCGATCAGATCAAGGCCCGCTACGAGCGTCGGCTGATGGAGATTTTCGAATGATCGGTTATGCGCTCACCTTCGCCTTCGGCTGTTTCGGTCTGGCGCTCCTGCTCAATATCTACCGGATCGTGAACGCCCCCACCGTGGGCGACCGTATCCTTGCGCTGGATACGATGGTGATCAACGCCATCGCGCTTCTGGCGCTGTTCGGCATCCTCGAGGGCACGGCGGTCTATTTCGAGGCGTCGATGCTCATTGCCATGACCGGTTTCATCTCAACGGTCTCCTACACGCGCTATCTGCTGCGCGGCGACATCATCGAATAGGGGGGCGCCATGGTTGTTGAGATCCTCATTTCGGCCTGCCTTGTGATCAGCGGCATTTTCGGGCTTGTGGGCTCCATCGGCCTGATAAAGCTGCCCGATCCGATGATGCGCCTGCATGCGCCGACCAAGGCGACGACGCTGGGGGTGGGGGGCGCGCTTGTTGCCTCGATGCTTTATTTCGAGTTTGTCGTGGGGCGGTTTTCGTTCCACGAGTTGATGATCACGCTGTTTCTGTTCCTGACCGCGCCGATCACCGGCCATTTCATCGCCAAGACCCACCTGCATCTGGGTCACAAGCCCGAAGACCTGCCGCCGACCGGGTCCGATCGGCCCTGGGCCAGCTACGAGAGCGACGAGGCGCGCGCCGCCGTCGAGACACCGGAGTCTGCGGCTTCTGAGGCGGCCCGCAAGGGCTGAGCGGCGGTCAGCGGCGCGCGCGCATAGGCAGGACGTGGGTCTTGGGCCCGGTGAGCACAGCAAGCGCCTCGGCGCGCATCAGGCCGGTCAAGGCCGGATCGTCGCAATTCAGCCCGCCGGTATAGGTGCCATAGGCGGGCAGAATCGCCCGGTCGCTGTCGATCAGAAAGGCCGGACGGCTGATCGTCTGGCCGCGCAGCGCAAGCCGCATCTTGGGGTGGTAATGCCCCGAGACCTCGCCCGACTGTCCCGGCCTTGCGATATGGCGAAAGGTCAGTGGAGGGTCGGGCAGTTCGGCCAGATGCGCGCCACCCAGGGCCACCGGGCCGGGATCGTGATTGCCCTCTATCCAGACCCAGCGGCGACCGGCCTGCAATTTGGCAATCCAGAGCCGTTCATCCTCGGGCAGGGCGCGGGCGACATCGCTGTCGTCGAAACTGTCGCCCAGACAGATCACCGTGGCCGCCCCGGTGCGGCGCAGGTCCGATTCAAGCCGGCTCAGTGTGTCGCGCGTCTCATAGGGTGGCAGGGGCGGTTCTCCGGCCCGCGCGCGGCGCAACGCCTTGCCGAGATGCAGGTCCGAGACGCACAGAAGGTTGCGCGCCTCCCAATAGAGCGCGCCCGAGGGCAGCGCCGTGAGCGTGGCGCCCGCGAGGGTGAAGTCATGGCCGTCCATGGCCCCTTGGTGGCCCGTCACGCGGCGGTTGGCAAGAGGTCCCTGCGCGCGCCGCCGCTCAGGCGGCAAAGCCGATCCGGTGCAGGTGGATCTCATGCGCCGGGTGCTTCTCGGCGTTGAGAACCTGCCCGTTGTGATGGTTGAAGAGCGCCCGCCAATAGGGCTGGATGATCACACCTTCCTCGCGCAGGATGGTCTGAAGCCGCGCCATGACCGCGCGCCGCGCGACCGTGTCCACAAGGCCCGTGGCCTGATCCAGAAGCGCGTCGAATTCCGCATCGCTGAACCCGGTTTCATTCCAGGCCGCGCCGGTGCGATAGGCCAGGCCAAGCGCCTGAACGTCCAGCGGCCGGTGGTTCCATTGGGTGCCCGAGAACGGGTAGGCGCGCCAATTGGCCCAGAAACTTGCCCCCGGAACGATGCGCCGCTGCACCCGCAGGCCTGCGTCGCGCAATTGCGCCGCCACCGCGTCGCCGGTGTTGCGCTGCCATTCGTCATCGACGGTCACAAGCTCGTGGCGAAAGCCCAGCAGCCCCGCCTCGGTCACAAGGCGGCGCGCCTCGGCGGGGTCATGGGGCACGGGGCCAAGATCGGCATGGGCGGGGTGCAGCGGACTGACATGGTCGTTTTCGGCCACCGTGCCGCGCCCGTCATGGCCCAGTTCCAGACAGATGGCATTGTCGACGGCCAGCGCCAGCGCGCGGCGCACGCCACGGCGGGCATAAGGGTTGGTGCCAACCATACGGTCACCCTGCGAGCCGCGAAACACGATGGTGGCCGCACTCGGTGTCTCTGTTACCTGCCAGCCGATCGCGTCCATCGCGGGAATGAAGGTGCCGACACTCTCATAGAGCAGGTCGATCTCACCCGCCTCGGCGGCGGTAAGCCATGTCGCGGGATTGGTGCCCAGGTCGATGAATTCGACCCGGTCGAGCCATGGCCCGCCAAGCACCGCGCCGCCCCACCAGTCATGGCGGGTATCGCGCTCGAGGACGCAGCGATGTCCGACCTCGAGGCTCACGGGCCGGAACGGGCCGGTGCCGATGCCATGGGCGAAGGGGTCGCCCTCCTCGTAGCTCGGGTGGGTGACGGCGGCGGGATAGTCGGAGAAGTTGGCGATGAGCGCAATATCCGGTTTGGCAAGGACCAGATCGACGGTCAGCGGATCCCGCACCGTGATGGCGCCGTCGCGTGCGCGGCCGGTCGCCGGGTCGATCAGCCCCGCGCAGCGCGTGGCCATGGAATTGCCCGGCGCGGTGCTGTCGCACCAGCGGGTGACATTATGGGCGACATCGGCGGCGGTGAAGGCATCGCCGTTGTTCCAGCGCACGCCGGGGCGCAGGCGCAGGGTGTAGCGGGTGGCGTTGTCGCTCACCTCCCAGCCTTCCAGCAACATCGGGTGAAACGTGCCATCGCGGCGATACTCGACCAGATATTCGAGGAAACCGCGCGTCTGATTGGCCATTTCGCTCCAGTCATAGGCGCGGGGGTCGCGCAGCGCCTTTACGCTTTGCTGGATGCGCAGGGTGCCGCCCTGCACGGGTGTTGCGGCATGTGCGGCGCGTGGCAAACCGCCAAGCGTATAGGCCGCCGCCGCCCCAAGCCCGAGCGCCGTGGCACGGCTGAGAAACTCGCGCCGCCCGAGAAGTCCGCTGCGCAGGTCGCGCAAAAGGCCGTTGGTGGCAGGATGGCGGGACGGGACACGGCGCGGCATGGCGGTGGCTTTCGCTGGTCGGTGGGATCATTAGACATGGGCCACGCTGCGGGCGCAACCCGTGAGCGGGGTCAGAGAGCCGGTTTCGTACGCAGACGGGCGCGGGCGGCGCTGCGCAGTTGCGACGGTGTGTGCCCGGTATGGTGCAGCAGGAAGCGCGAGAAATAGGCGGCACTGCCGAAGCCGAGGCTGGCGGCGATGTCGGCCATGGGGCGTTCGGTGGTTTCGATGAGGTCGCGCGCGGTGTAAAGGCTGCGCTGGGTCAGCAGGTCGGCTGCGCTCAGCCCCGAAAGCCTGCGACAGGTGCGCGCCAGATGGGTGGGCGTGACGCCGAGGGTGCGGGCGTGATCGGCTACGCTCAGTCCCTCGCAAAGATGGCGCTCGATCAGGGCCGCATAGGCGCGCACCAGCCGTTCGGCGGCGCGGGGGCGCGGCTCTTCGGGATGGGCGATGAGGGCACGACGCAGCCAGACGCTCAGCTGTGCGGCAAGCGCGTCGAGCACCTCCTCGGCGAACGGGCGCGCGTCGTTCTGCTCGCGGCTCATCGCCTCGAAGATCACCGTCAATTCGTTCTGGCCCGCAACATCGCGGATGCGCAGCAGATGCGGGCGATCAGGCATCGGGACGGCGGATTGCCGGGGGATTTCGCAGACCAGCCCGAAGCCGGTCTTGCCCGGTTCGATGGAAAACATCGTGCCCTCAGGCAGCACGAGCGCGTTGTGTACGCCAAGCCCGCGCCGCACCCCCTCCACAATCGCCAGACCCTGCCCGCGCGTGAACCAGACCAGTGCCGGATTGGGGCAGGCATGTTGCAGCGCAAGCCGCCAGTCGCTGCCCCGCGCCCATTGCACGAGGGTCATCACGCGGGCATGTGTCATGCGGCGGCCCCCAAGAGCGGAAGGTTGAAACAAGGCAAGAAATGACGGAAATTTTCGGCCCTGTCAGCCTCTAAATAGCAAATATTTCATATTTACCGCTGCCGTCGCGCCATGAAGGCCAGCCGCTCGAAGAGATGCACATCCTGTTCGTTCTTCAACAGGGCGCCGTGGAGCCTTGGCAGGGCATCCGCCCCGTCGCGGCGCAGGTCCTCGGGCGTCAGATCCTCGGCGAGCAACAGCTTGAGCCAGTCGAGCACCTCCGAGGTCGAGGGCTTCTTCTTGAGCCCCGGCTGTTCGCGAATCTCGTAGAATTGCGTGAGAGCCGTGGTCAGCAACGCCTCCTTGATGCCGGGATGATGGACGGCGACGATGCGCTTCATCGTTTCGGGATCGGGGAAGCGGATGTAGTGGAAAAAGCACCGCCGCAAAAACGCGTCGGGCAGTTCCTTTTCATTGTTCGAGGTGATGATGATGACCGGGCGGTGGCGCGCGCGGATCGTCTCGCCGGTCTCGTAGACGTGGAATTCCATCCGGTCGAGTTCCTGAAGCAGGTCGTTGGGAAACTCGATATCGGCCTTGTCGATCTCGTCGATGAGCAGCACGACGCGCGCCTCCGACGCGAACGCCTCCCAGAGCTTGCCGCGCCGGATGTAATTGGCCACGTCATGCACCCGCGCGTCACCCAACTGGCTGTCGCGCAGACGGCTGACGGCATCGTATTCATAAAGCCCCTGCGCCGCGCGCGTGGTCGATTTCACATGCCACTCGATGAGATGCATGCCCAGAGCCTGCGCCACCTGCCGGGCCAGTTCGGTCTTGCCGGTGCCCGGCTCGCCCTTGACCAGCAAGGGCCGCTCCAGCGTCACGGCGGCATTGACCGCAACGGTCAGGTCATCGGTCGCCACATAGGCATCGGTTCCCTCGAATTTCATCGCTGTATCAATCCTTTCGCGCATCAGGGAGGAGCGTCTTGCGGGGAAACTAATTGGTTCGCGGCGTCACATCAATGGCGCGTGATTGGCTAGTGACAATCCCCGACCCTGCGTGTAATTGAGCGCTCGAAGACAGCAATTGTCTGAGGAGTGAAGAATGCCGGACACGGGCCTTGATGAGGGGATCGAGATGAAAGCCGAAGTGTTCTTGCCTGAAGATTATCAGCCGGCGGAGGACGAGCCGTTCATGAACGAACGGCAGCTTGAATATTTCCGCCGTAAGCTGGTGCGATGGCGGCTTGATCTGCTGGAGGGCAGCCGCGAGACGATCGAGGCGCTTCAGGACGGGACGCGCGCGATACCGGATGTCGCGGACCGCGCCAGTGAAGAGACGGACCGCGCCCTTGAATTGCGCACCCGCGACCGCCAACGCAAGCTGGTGATCAAGATCGATGCGGCGCTGCGTCGGATCGAGGACGGCGAGTTCGGCTACTGCGAGAAAACGGGTGAACCGATCAGCCTCAAGCGGCTCGATGCGCGCCCCATCGCCACGATGACGCTCGAGGCGCAGGAGCGTCACGAGCGGCGCGAAAAGGTGCATCGCGACGACTGAGGCGGGGGACGTCTCGAATTGCGACAAGGATCACGGGCGCCGGGGCTATGTCTCCGGCGCGGGTCGTTTCGGGAAAGGGGTCGATGCGGCTATACGACACGAAAATCGCCGTGATCGGCGCAGGGATCGGCGGGCTGGCGGTAGCGCGCGCGCTGGCGCTGCGCGGTGCGGATGTGACGGTGATGGAGCAGGCCGCGGAAATCGCGGAGGTCGGTGCCGGGCTTCAGATCAGCCCGAACGGGTTTGCCGTGCTGGCCGCGCTTGGGCTGGGGGACGCCTTGCGCTCGGTGCGTGGCGCGGCGGTGCAACTCTGCGATTATCGCGGGGGCGAGGTGCTGCGGCTCGATCTCGGGCGGCTGGCCCGGGCAGATTACCATTTCGTGCACCGCGCCGACCTGATCGACCTGTTGGCCGAGGGCGCGCGGGCGGCGGGTGTGCGCTTTCGTCTGTTGCAGAAGGTGACGGGCGTGGCGCCGGGTGCGCGCCCGCGCGTCGAGACGGCAAGCGGCGCCGCGTTCGAGGCGGATCTCGTGATCGGGGCGGACGGGTTGCATTCGGTGGCGCGCACCGCGCTCAATGGCATCACCGCGCCATTCTTTACCCGCCAGGTGGCATGGCGCGCCCTGATCCCAAACCGCGCGGGGCGCGGGCCGGAGGTGCGCGTGCACATGGGGCCGCTGCGCCATGTGGTCAGTTACCCCTTGCGCGAGGGAAGCCTTCTCAACCTTGTCGCGGTGCAGGAGCGCGCCGCCTGGACCTCGGAAAGCTGGAGCCAGACCGATGACCCGCAGGCATTGCGCGCGGCCTTCGCCGATTTCGGCGGCGAGGTGCGCGAGATTCTGGCAGCGGTCGAAACGGTGCATCTGTGGGGTCTCTTCCGGCATCCGGTGGCGCGGGTCTGGCAGCGGGGCGGGGTGGCGATCCTTGGCGATGCGGCCCATCCCACCTTGCCCTTCATGGCGCAGGGGGCCTGCATGGCGCTCGAGGATGCCTGGGTTCTGGCGGACGCACTGGCACGGGCGGAGACGGTCGGGGACGGGCTGGCGCGCTATCAGGCACGGCGCGAGGGGCGCGCCCGCCGCGTGGTCGAGGCGGCAAGCCGCAATGCGTGGAAATACCATCTCAGCTTTCCGCCGCTCCGCTGGGCCGCGCATACCGCGCTGCGCGCAGGTGGCGCGCTGGCACCCGAACGGATGATCCGGCAATTCGACTGGATTTACGCCCATGACGTGACGCGCGAGGCGGCCTGAGCGGGCTCAGGCGTCGCGCCAGGCTCCGGGAGCCAGACCGTCAAGGGCCCACTCGCCAATCCGCCAGCGCACGAGGCGCAAGGTCGGGTGGCCCACATGCGCCGTCATGCGCCGCACCTGGCGGTTGCGCCCCTCGGTGATGATGAGTTCCAGCCAGCAATCGGGCACGGATTTGCGGAACCGCACCGGCGGGTCGCGCTCCCACAGATCGGGCGGGTCGATGCGGCGGACGCGGGCCGGGCGCGTAAGGCCGTCGTTGAGCACAACACCCGCGCGCAGGGCATCGAGCGCGGCCTCATCCGGCAGCCCCTCGACCTGCACAAGATAGGTTTTCGCTGTCTTGAACCGGGGCGCCGCGATGCGCGCCTGCAATCGCCCGTCATCGGTCAGCAGCAATAGCCCCTCACTGTCACGATCAAGCCGCCCGGCGGGATAGACGCCGGCCAGGTCGATGAAGTCCGACAACGTGGCGCGCGGGCTGTCGGCACTGCCCGTGTCGGTGAACTGCGAAAGCACGCCATAGGGCTTGTTGAAGAGGATGAGGCGGGTCATGATCGCCTCATGCCTCACGCGCGATGGTCCGGCAAGGCTCAGTTATGGCAGGGGCGCAGTCCCTCGCGGATGGTGTAGGTCCAGGGCAGGCCCGCGTTGCGCCAGCCGTCGAGGTCGCGCGCGCCGATTTCGCCCTTGTCGCCCTCGAACCCGCCGACGAATTGTAAAGCGCCACGCTCACCCCCGTCTCGGTCAGCTTGGCGATGGCGGTGGCGTAGCCGATCAGCGTGATCTCCGCCGGGGTGTGCACATCCACCAGGGCAACATTGGGATGCTTTTGCAAGCACATGCGCGGCGTCGGCGGCGGTGATGTAAAGCCAGGTGGCGGTTTGCTTGGATTCGGGCAGGACATCGGCGGCAACCGGTTCGCTGAGCGAGCGCGGCGGGGCTGAGGGGGCACGGCAGGCCCCTATATATTCTAATTATAGAAGATATCCTCGCGCAACCGGCCTCTTGACGTGGACAAGCGCGCAACGGCACGCTCACTGCAAAATTCTTCGTTCGAAGAATTTTCGGCAAGAATTTCGGATGAAATTCTTGCGTGCGCTCAGCCGTTGCCGCCACCGTCGAACCGCGCCGCATCCGCTGCCGCGCGGCGGATCGCGTTGGATTTGTGGACCGTCTCCATATACTCGGCCTCGGGGTCGCTGTCATAAACCACGCCACCGCCCGCCTGAATGTAAAGCTTTTTGTCCTTCACCACCGCCGTGCGCAGCGCGATGCACACATCCATGTCGCCGCCCGCGCTGAAATATCCGACGCCGCCACCATAGACACCGCGTTTTTCCGGCTCCAGCTCGTCGATGATCTGCATGGCGCGCACCTTGGGCGCGCCCGAGACCGTGCCCGCGGGCAGGCCGGCCAGAAGCGCCGAGAGCGCGTCATGCTCGTCGGACAACTCGCCCACCACGTTCGAGACGATGTGCATGACATGGCTGTAGCGTTCGATCACGAATTGTTCGGTCGGGCGCACAGTGCCGGTGCGCGCGACGCGGCCCACGTCGTTCCGCCCCAGATCGAGCAGCATGAGATGTTCGGCCAGTTCCTTCTGGTCGGCCAGCAGATCGGCCTCGAGCGCGCGATCCTCCTCGGGGGTTGCCCCGCGCGGGCGGGTGCCCGCGATGGGGCGGATCGTGACCTCGCCGCCCATGACGCGCACCAGGATTTCGGGACTGGCGCCGATCACCTGAAAGTTGCCAAAGTTAAAATAAAACATGAAAGGAGACGGGTTTGTGCGCCGCAAAGAGCGATAAAGTGAAAATGGTGGGCGCTGAAAATCCTGCGTCCAACGTTGCGACGGCACCACCTGAAAGATGTCGCCCGCCCGGATATAGTCCCGCGCCGTCTCCACCGCCGCCTTGTAGCCCTCTCGGGTGAAGTTCGACACCGGGGCCGCGTCTTCGTGGGCCGCGCCGAGGTTGCGGCTGGCCTGAGGCAGGGCGCGCTCGAGGTCACGGACCGCGTCCATCACCCGCTCGGCCGCCTGCGCATAAGCCGCGCGCGCCGATTGCCCCGATCCAGCCCAGGCGGGGGCGACGACGATCACCTCGCCCTTGACCCCGTCGAGAACGGCCACGACCGAGGGCCGCAGCATCACCGCGTCGGGCAGGCCGAGCGTGTCGGGCGGCACGTCGGGCAGGTGTTCCACCAGCCGGATCATGTCATAGCCGAGATAGCCGAAGAGCCCGGCGCTGGCGGCGGGCAGGTCCTCGGGCAGCGCAATCCGGCTCTCGGCGATGAGCGCGCGGAGATTGGCGAGCGGGTCGCCCGTCTCGGGTTGATAGGCGTCCGGGTCAAAGCGCGCGGCGCGGTTGATACGGCTTGTTTGCCCGTGGCATTGCCAGATCACGTCGGGCTTCATGCCGATGATCGAATAGCGCCCGCGCACCTCGCCTCCGGTCACCGATTCGAGCAGGAACGCATCGCGCGCCGCGCCCGTCAGCTTGAGCATGAGCGACACAGGCGTGTCGAGATCGGCGGCAAGGCGCGTATAGACCACCTGATTTTCCCCCGCCTCATAGGCGCGGGCAAAGCTGTCGTAGTCGGGGGTCAGATCCAAGGCGGGCAGTCCTCAGTTGAAGTTGGCGTGCACGGCGTTAAGCGCCGCCTGATCGAGCGTAACGCCCGCGCGGGCGCGGATGTCGTCGGCCAGAAGCTGGAACAGGTCCTGACCGAGATCGGCGGTGACCTGTTCGCCAAGGGCTGTGGCGATGCGGGCAATGTCGGGATCGTCCGCGTCGGCCGGGGCAATGCTGTCAAGCCGCAGCACGAACAGCCGTGCCGTGCCCTCGATCAGGCGCACCTCGCCCTGCGCCATGTCGAACACCGTGTTGATGAATTCGGGCGGTGCGTCGGCGCGATAGTCGCGGCGGGTGATGTCGGTGACCTCGGTGGCGGTAAGGCCGAGATCGGCAAAGCTCTCGCCGCGCCCGAGCCCCTCGGCCAGCGGTTCGGCCTGCGCGCGCAGCGCGGCCACGGTGGCGTCGGCGCGCCAGCCTGTGCGCACCGCGTCGCGCACCTCGTCAAGCGGCAGGATGCGCGGCTCGATGATCCCGTCGAGACGCAGCGCGAAGATGCCGCCATCCTCAAGCGGCTCCACCTTGGGATAGCTGCTTTCGCGCACCTCCCCGGCGGCGCGGCGGAACGAAGGATAGCCCGCGATCCCCTCGGACATTTCGGGGTGCCAGTCGATCTGGCCCAATTCCAGCTCGGTCTCGCGCGCCACATCCTCGAGAGTGGCGCCACCGGCCAGAAGGTCGTCGGCGGATTGCCCGAGCGTGTCGATCACGCGCCGCGCGCGGTCAAGCGCAAGCGTGTCGCGCAACTCGGCACGGGCCTCCTCGAAGGGTGTCTCCTGTGCCGACAGCACGGCGTTGACGCGAAAGAGTGCGGGCCCGAGATTGGTTTCGACCGGTCCCACCACCTCGCCCACGGGGGCGGCAAAGACCGTGTCGGCGGCGGGGCCGAGATCGGCGGCGGTGACATCTCCCATGTCGATATCGGCCATTTCCAGCCCGCGTTCCGAGACCAGCATCTCGAGGCGGATACCTTGCGCAAGACGCTCCATCGCGCGGGTGGCGGCGGCTTCGTCGGCGAAGACGAGACGTTCCACAAGGCGGCGTTCGGGGAGGTTGTATTCGCTCGCGCGCTCGGCATAGGCGGCCCGCAGCGTGGCCTCGTCCACCTCGACCGTATCGAGGATCATCTCCGGCGTCACATGAACATAGGTCAGGCGGCGCGCCTCGGGTGTGGTGAAATCCGGCAGGTGGCTCTGGTGATAGGCGCGCAGGTCGTCCTCGGAGGGCTCCGGCAGACCGGTTTCGAGATTGCCGCGGTCGAGCGTGGCGAAGGCGAGGCTGCGGCGTTCTCCCAGCCAGTCGATCATCGCGTCGGTATAGGTGGCCGGCGGGCGCAGACCCGCAAGCGCCGCCGCCTGCACCAGCGTGGCCGAGGTTTCGGCGCGTATGCTTTGCTCGAACTGGGTCTCGTTCAGCCCCGACTGTTGCAGCGCAAAGCGATAGGCCTGCCGGTCGAAGCTGCCGTCGGCGGCGCGAAAGCCGGGAATGGCGAGGATTTCGGTGCGCAGGGTCTCGTCGCCCACGGAAATGCCGAGCGCGCCCGCCTCGTGTTCCAGCGCCGCGCGCGCGACAAGCTGGGCGAGCACCCGCTGGTCAAGCCCCGCCTCGCGGGCCTGCGCGAAGCTGACCGGCGCGCCGCGTTGCGCGGAGAGCGCGTTCATTTCATCGCGCAGCGCGCGGGCATAGGTGTTGACGTCGATCTCTGCGGTGCCGACGTGGCCCACGCTGCGCACAGCCCCGCCGAGATTGGTGACGCCGAAGCCGCCAAGCCCGATGATGAGAAGCCCCATCAGAACCCACATTGCGCCCTTGGAAATGCCCTTGCCTGCCATGGCTGACCCCGATCCCGTCTGTTGCATCCGCGCTTCTGTCTATGCGGTGCGGGGGGGCGGGGCAAGGGTGGGAGGGCTCAGCCGCGCGGCATTTCAAGCCGCTCTGCGCGGCCCCGGTCATTGAGGATCACCACGCCCTCGCCGATTGCGGCGACGGTGGCGGTGCCGATGCGCGCGCCGGTCTCGACGGTGCGGATCTCGCCGCTCTCGCTCCGCAAGAGCGCGCGGGCGACCTCTGGCCCGTGCAGCGTTCCGATAAGGGCCGGACCGCGCCGGGGGAAGTCCGCGCTGGCGGTTGCCGCTGCGAGGGTTGCGGCCGGGGTCTCTGTCTGATCGCTCATGATGTGCCTGTCTGACGCTGTGGTGACAGGCGATCTAGTCAGATGTGTCGGCGGGGGGAAGGGGGATTGCTGCATTGCGGCGAAAGCCCGCCGCTGGCGCGCCGCACGTGCGCGCGATCCCGCCTATTCGGCCGCGGCCTTGAGGACAAATCCCTTTTCGATCATGTCCGAGGGGGCAACGGGATAGTCGCCAGAGAAACAGGCATCGCAATATTGCGGGCAGGCGGCATTGCGCCCGGTGGCCTGGCCGACGGCGCGGTAAAGGCCGTCGAGCGTGATGAACTTGAGGCTGTCCACCTGCAAATGCACGCGCATCTCTTCTTCGGACATGGTGGCGGCCAGAAGTTTCTCGCGCTGCGGCGTGTCCACCCCGTAGAAACAGGGCCACGCGGTCGGCGGCGAGGCGATGCGGAAATGCACCTCGGCCGCGCCCGCGTCGAGCACCATTTCCTTGATCTTGCGGCTGGTTGTGCCGCGCACCACGCTGTCATCGACCAGGACCACGCGCTTGCCCTTGATCAGCGCGCGGTTGACGTTGAGCTTGAGGCGCACACCCATGTTGCGGATCTGCTCGGTCGGCTCGATGAAGGTGCGGCCCATGTATTGATTGCGGATGATCCCCATGGCGAACGGGATGCTCGATTCCTGACTGAAGCCGATGGCTGCGGGGGTGCCGCTGTCCGGCACCGGGCAGACCAGATCGGCCTCGACGGGCGCCTCGCGCGCCAGTTCCACGCCGATCTGGTGGCGCGTCTCATAGACCGAGCGCCCACCGATGAGCGAATCGGGGCGTGAGAAATAGACATGCTCGAAGATACAGAACCTGGACGGCTGTCGGCGGAAGGGGAAATGGCTCTCGACGCCGCTCTTGGCGGAAATCACCACCATTTCGCCTGGCTCGATCTCTCGCACAAGCTGCGCGCCGATGATGTCGAGCGCGCAGGTCTCCGAACTCAGCACCCAGCCGTCGCCCAATTGCCCGAGGACAAGCGGGCGCACACCCAGAGGGTCGCGCACGCCAATGAGCTCGGACCGGGTCATCGC
The DNA here is from genome assembly GCA_002842985.1 of Alphaproteobacteria bacterium HGW-Alphaproteobacteria-1. Classification (GTDB taxonomy): domain Bacteria; phylum Pseudomonadota; class Alphaproteobacteria; order Rhodobacterales; family Rhodobacteraceae; genus Roseovarius. The sequence continues at coordinate 28,797 of PHEQ01000014.1, read as the reverse complement.
GACGACGGAAAAAGCCCCCTCGACCCGGCGCAGCGCATCCTCCATCCGCTCGGGGATGTTGCGTTGCAGCGAGCGGGCCATGAGGTGAATGATGCATTCGCTGTCAGAGCCCGACTGAAAGATCGAACCGCGCTCGATCAACTCCTTTCGCAGCGCATCGGCATTGGTGATGTTGCCGTTATGGGCAATCGCCGCGCCGCCCATGGAGAACTCGCCGAAGAAGGGCTGCACATCGCGGATCGCGGCGCCCTTCGATCCGGCGGTGGAATAACGCACATGGCCGATCGCCAGCGGCCCCGGCAGGCTTTCCATCAGCGAGGCGCGGGTGAAATTGTCGCGCACATAGCCGAATCGGCGCACCGAGTTGAACCCCTGTTCGGGATCATGACTGACAATGCCGCCCGCCTCTTGCCCGCGATGTTGCAGGGCGTGCAGGCCAAGGGCCACGAAATTGGCGGCGTCCGACAGGCCTATGACGCCGAATATGCCGCATTCCTCGCGCAGCTTGTCATCGTCGAACGGGTGGGCTGGGGGCATCTGGGGGGACAAGGGCAGTCTCCGAATCCGGGCATGTCGCTTGGCCCCCCTCATAAGCCTTCGCGCCGCCGGTGTCACGAAACTATCATGAAGGCGCGGCCCCGCCTTACGTTGCGTCAGGCATCAGAGGCTGGTTGCATCGCAGGCACCGACAAGCTGTTCGTATTGGCGGGTGATCCAGCCAAGCGCCTGTTCGGGATCGCGCCCCTCGATCGCGCCGGTGAGGTGCGCGAAGACCCGCGCCGAGCGGCTGTCGTCGATGATGGCGATGGATTGCGCACTCACCACCGTGTCGTAGACGAAATAGGCGATGGCGATGAGCAGCACGCCGCGCGCCACCCCGAAGATGAAGCCAAGGCCCTGATCTATGCCGCCAAGCGCCGAGCGTTGCACCAGCGACGAAAACAACGGCGTGATCAGCGAGGCGACGATGAGCGCCACAGCAAAGACGGCGGCAAAGGCACCGATCATGCTCAGCTCGCAGCTATCGGCGATGAATTCGCCGACCACCGGCACTTCCTTGACCAGCGGCTCCACCTGCGGCGCGAAGATGAAGGCGGCAAAGCCCGCGACGATCCAGCCCGCGATGGCAAGCGATTCCCGCACAAAACCGCGCGAATAGGCCAAGAGCGCCGACAGCACGATGAAGAGCGCCACGACTCCGTCGATGATGGTAAAGCCGTCCATGCCGTGTCCCGTCCCTTTGGCGCGCTCAACCGGCGCCGAATACCTCACCCACAAACGACACCAGATCGCCCATCCGGGTCAGGCTGAGGCCGCTGTCACCGCCGGTCTTTCCCCCCGACGGCACGATTGCGCTGGTGAAACCAAGTTTTTGCGCCTCTTTCAACCTGTTTTCGGTCTGGCCCACGGGGCGCAGCGCGCCCGACAGGCTGATTTCCCCGAAAACCACCGTTTCCGGCGGCAATGCCACGTCCTCGCGCGCGCTCAGGAGGGCGGCGGCCACGGCCAGATCTGCGGCGGGTTCGGTGATGCGCAACCCGCCCGCCACGTTGAGATAGACATCAAGCCCGGCAAAGGGGATGCCGCAGCGCGCCTCGAGCACGGCGAGAATCATCGCCAGCCGCGCGCCGTCCCAGCCGACCACGGCGCGGCGCGGCTGTGCGTGCGGCGTGGGGGCGACCAGCGCCTGCAATTCGACCAGCAGCGGCCGCGTGCCCTCGACGCCCGCGAATACCACCGAACCGGGGGCGGGCGCGCCGCGCCCCGCGAGAAACAGCGCCGAGGGGTTGGCCACCTCGGCCAGCCCTGCACCTGTCATCTCGAACACGCCGATCTCGTCGGCGGGCCCGAAGCGGTTCTTGACCGAGCGCAGGATGCGGAACTGATGCCCGCGCTCGCCCTCGAAATAGAGCACGCAATCGACCATGTGCTCGACCACGCGGGGGCCCGCGATCTGGCCGTCCTTGGTGACATGGCCCACCAGCACGACGCTGGCGCCGCTGCGCTTGGCGAAACTGGTCAGTTCATGTGCTGCGGCGCGGACCTGTGAGACACTGCCGGGGGCGGCGTCGATGGCATCCGACCACATGGTCTGGATCGAATCGATGATCACCAGATCGGGCTTTTCCGCCTCCAATGTGGTCAGGATGTCGCGCAGCGCGGTGGCGGCGGCAAGCTTGACCGGGGCTGCGCGCAGGTCCAGCCGCTCGGCGCGCATCCGCACCTGCGCGCGCGCCTCCTCGCCGGTGACATAGACGGTTTTCAGCCCCGCCCGGGCAAAGAGCGCGGCAGCCTGCAAAAGCAGCGTGGATTTGCCGATGCCGGGATCGCCGCCGACAAGGATGGCGCTGGCGGGCACGAGACCGCCGCCAAGAACGCGGTCAAGCTCGGCCATGCCCGACAGGGTGCGCGGCGGGGCTGGCTCGTCGGCGGCCAGATCGCTGAGCGCGATGGCGCTGCCGCGCCGCGCGCCAAGGCCGCGCCCCTTGGGGCCTTCGGAGAGCGGCGCCTCCTCGACGATGGAATTCCATTCCCCGCAGGCATCGCAACGCCCCGACCAGCGCGAATGGGTCGCGCCGCAGGCGGTGCAGGTGAAAGACGAGAGCTTGGCCATGCCCTGACATGCCCGAGCGCGCGAGGGGCGTCAAATGCGAAACGCGGGCCGGTTCAGCTATTCGGCGGCCTTCTTGCCGAGGTCGATCACCGTGCCGTCGGCGCGCAGGGTCTGCTCCATGCCCAGTTCCGGCAATACCGCGCGCAATTCGTCGCGCAGGCGCGAAAGCTGACTGGCGGCGACGCTTTCCTCAAGATCCACCTCATGCGCCCAATGGCGCAATTCCTGGCTGATTGCCTTGGCCTGATCGAGCCGGGCATTGAACGCCTCGACCTCTTCCTGTCGCTGGCGCAGGAAGGCGCGGGCGCGCGCGACCTTGTCATCGGAATAGATATCGGCCAGTTCCTGACTGATATGCGACATCTGCGCCGCCACTTCGAGCAGGTCCGGCTCGAGGCTCCCAAGCTCGGGGTGGTCGCGCAGATAGGCCAGCCGCTCGCGCACCGCGTCAAACTCCGATGACATGTGGAACAGCCCCGCGCGGTCTGCGGAATGCGCAAGGGCATAGGCGCGCGCCACGTCCTGCATCCCGAGATTGAAGCGCCGGTGAGATGTCTCGAGCGCCATGATGCGCGCATTGGCGGGCAGGTAGAAGCACAAGAGCACCGCCAGAACAGTGAGGCCGATCTGGGCGATCTGACCGGCATTGTCATAGGTTATGTCGCCAAAGCGGGCCTCCAGCGCCAGCCACGGGATCAGTCCGAAAGCGGCGGCGATCGTGGCCCCCGAGAGGGCGAGCGCGGCGATGAGGAATGTAAGCGTGGCGAGGCGCTGAAAAAGCACCGCAAGCAGCATCCCGATGGATTTCATCTGCGAGACCATGAATTCCCCCCAAGAAAATCCCAGTTTCAATATAGGCAAGTTTACGCCGATTGCGCCGCCCGCAAAGCGTTAATTCCTTCAATCGGCTGTCAAGTCTTGGATACCGACCTGTGAGCTACAGTCGATTGTTGCCGGGGCGCGGACAGTTCAGCGGGGTGGGTGCGCTTTGTTCGTCAAGTGACCAATGGCGATGGAGGCCAGCACGCAGGCGCTGAAGAGATAGAGCCCCCAGGCCACCTCGACCCGCGCCAGCCCCACGCCCTTGACCACGATGATATAGAGCGCGATCAGGAAGATATCGGCCATCGCCAGCTTGCCCATGAGATGCAGCGCGGGCAGGGCGCGCGGGGCCAGCAGGTCGAACTGCACCAGCGCGAGGCCGATGGTCTTGAGATAGGGCGCGAAGAGCGCGAAGAAGGTGACCAGCAGGGCGAGGGTGACATCGCTCTGCCAGAGTTCTTGCAGCCCCGAGATGATGCTGATTTCGCTGAGGCCGAAGAGCGGCAGGGCAATGCCTGCGCGCAGCAGTGGCGCGAACCAGGCCACCGGGAAGAGGATCAGGAGCGCGAGGTTGGCGTATCTGGTCACGATTTTCGCCCTGCCTCAGAGGTTGCGCGCAAAAATTCGCGAATTTTTGCCAAGAATTTTTGAAAATTCTTGGCGCGGGATGTCACCGCACCGCCTCGATCGGCCCCTCGGCGCGGCCGTGGATGAACTGGTCGAGGTAAGGATCGCCCGACTGGTCCATGTCGCTGACCGGCCCGGTCCACTGGATCACCCCGTCATGCAGCATGGCCACATTGTCGGCAATCGCGCGCACCGAGGTCATGTCATGGGTGATGGTCATCGCCGTGGCCCCCATTTCCACCACGATTTCGCGGATCAACTCGTTGATCACGCCCGACATGATCGGATCGAGGCCGGTCGTGGGCTCGTCGAAAAAGATGATCTCGGGCTCGGCCGCGATGGCGCGGGCGAGGCCCACGCGCTTTTGCATGCCGCCCGACAGTTCGGCCGGAAACTTGTCGGCCACATCGGGTTTGAGGCCGACGCGGCGCAGCTTCTCGATGGCAATCTCATGCGCCTCCTTCACCGGCCGCTTGCGCGAGCCACGAAGCAGGCGAAAGGCCACGTTCTGCCAGACGGGCAGCGAATCGAAAAGCGCGCCGCCCTGAAACAGCATCCCGAACCGCGCGAGAAAGGCGTCGCGGTCGCCCTTGGTCACGTCCTGCCCGTCCAGCGTGATCGTGCCGCTGTCGGGCCGGATCAGGCCAAGCACGCATTTGAGCGCTACCGATTTGCCCGTCCCCGAACCGCCGATGATCACCATCGACGTGCCCGACTCGATGGTCAGGTTGACACCGCGCAGCACGCGGTTCGCGCCGAAAGCCTTGTGAACGTCGCTAAGCTCGATCATGCGGAAAAGAACACCTCGGTCAGGATATAGTTGGCAGCAAGGATCAGCACCGAGGCCGCGACCACCGCGGTTTTCGTGGCGCGGCCCACGCCCTGCGCGCCGCGGCCCGAATTCATCCCGTGGTAGCACCCCATCAGCGCCACGATGAAGCCAAAGACCGACCCCTTGATCAGGCCCGAAACCACGTCCCAGGTCTCGAGGAAATCGAGCGTGGTCTTGAGATAGGTGGCCGCCCCGAAATCGAGCCGCCCCACGCCCACCAGAAACCCGCCCATGATGCCGATGACATCGCCCACGCCCACCAGCAGCGGCACGGCAAGTGTCGCGGCCAGAACGCGGGGAAGGGTGAGGTATTTCATCGGGTTGGTGGAGAGAGTGGTGAGCGCGTCGATCTGCTCGGTGACCTTCATGGTGCCGATCTCGGCGGCGATGGAGGACGCCACGCGCGCCGCCACCATGAGGCCGCCCAGAACGGGGCCAAGTTCGCGGGTGAGCCCGATGGCCACGATCGAGGGCACCACCGTCTCGGCGTTGAAGCGCGCGCCGCCCGCGTAGATCTGAAGCGCGAGCGCGCCCCCCGTAAAGAGCGCCGTAAGTCCCACCACGGGCAGCGACAGCCAGCCGATCTGCACCAGCGCCTGCAGGAATTCGCGGCTGTAGAAGGGCGGGCGCGCAAGGTGGCTGACCGTCTCGGCGGCGAAGAGCGTGAATCGGCCCACGCCCGCCAGTGCTGCCAGCGTGCGGCGCCCGATGGCCGCGAGGAATCGCAGGATGTAGCTCATGCGCCTATATGGCGTCGCGTGTAGCGCGCCCCCAATGAGGTCAGGATTTCATAGCCGATGGTGCCTGCGTTGTCGGCGAGCCGGTCGATGCCCTGATGGGGGCCAAGCAATTGCAGGGTTTTGGGATCGTGGCCCAGGTCGGTGATATCGACGCCGATCAGGTCCATCGAGATGCGCCCCGCAATGGGGCAGGGCGTGTCCTCGGCCCAGAGGCTTGTCTTTGGCCCCATGGCGCGCAGGATGCCATCGGCATAGCCCGCCGCGACCGTAGCAATGCGGGTGGGGCGCGCGGCGATGAAATCGCAGCCATAGCCCACGCTCTCGCCCTCCTCCAGATCACGGCACTGGATCACCGGAATGTCGAGCGTGACCACGGGGCGCGCGTTGGCAAATGGCGCGCCGCCATAGACCCCGATGCCGGGGCGGGCGAGGTCGAAATGATAATCGGAATGCAGCAGGATCGCGCCGGTATTTGCAAGGCTGCGCGGGATGTCGAGCCCGTCGGTCATCTCGCGGAAGAGCGCCAGTTGCCGCGGGTTCATGGCATGGTCGCGCTCGTCCGCGCAGGCCAGATGCGACATGATCAGTGCGGGGGACTGCGCCAGCGCGATCTCACGCACGGCCTGCCATTCGGCGGGTTCCATCCCCAGACGATTCAGGCCGGTGTCAAGCTGGATGCCGAACGGTGCCCCGGGCAGGGCCTCGGCATGGCGGATCAGTTGCTCGACCGAATTGAGCATCGGCACGAGGTTGCAATCGCCGATCATGTCCGCATCGCCCGGCATGTGGCCGGAAAAGACGTAAATGGTGGCGCTCTGGCCAAGGATTTCGCGCAGGGCCGCGCCTTCCTCGGCAACGGCGACGAAGAAATGGCGCGCACCGGCGCGGGCAAGCGCACGTGCGGCCCTCGCCATGCCAAGCCCATAGGCGTCGGCCTTGACCACTGCCGCCGTCTCGCCCGCGGTCACGGCGTCGAGCGCGCGCCAGTTGGCAACAATCGCGTCAAGGTCGATGGTGAGGGTCGCTGTGCTCATGGCCGAGGGTTCTGACAGGATGGGGCGGGGCGTCAAGGGGGAAAGGCCGCGCGCGCCGCCCGACGTCAAGGCCGGGGCGCATCTTCGCCCTGGGCGGCTGTCGGCGGCCGGGCGGCTCTCAGAGCGCGTTCTTGACGCCGCGCGCGGCACCGGAAATATCACGCCCGACGCCCTCGACCGTGTTGCAGGCGGCAAGCCCGGCGGTGCCGGCGATAAGGGCGAGAATGATCAGTTTTCGCATGGTCGGTGCCTGTGTCTTGTTCCGTGCTTGTTTTCTTCGCGCGTCTCGCTGCCTCAGTCGGCTGTCTTTTGCCACCAGACCTCTGGCAGGAAATGGATTCCGTCGCCGTAGATCGGCAGGTGTTCGCGAAGATAGGTCAGATCGGCCCGGTGGGCAATACGACCCACGGCGTATTGGTGGATGGGGATGACGTAGCGGCCCGCTGTCAGCACCCGATCAAGCGCACGGGTGGCGGCGGTGAAATCCTCTTGCGTCTCGGCGGTAAGCATGGCGCGGATCATCGCCTCGGCGGCGGGCGATCGCATTCCCATGAGATTGCGGCTGCCGGGGGTATCGGCATGCTCTGACCCCCAATAGAAGAATTGCTCGTTGCCGGGGCTGAGCGAAAGCGCGCGCCGCATCATCGTGAGGTCGAAATCGAACTGCGCCTCGCGCTCGGCATATTGCGCGCGGTCCACGGACTCGAGCGTCAGCCGGATGCCAAGCCGGTCAAGGGCGGCGGCGTAGATATCCATCATCGCACCGGTCTGCGATACAAGCCCGTCCTGCTGAAGAAGAACCGTCAATTCAAGCGGTTGGCCTGCGTTGTTGACAAGTCGGCCATCCTTTATGTGCCATCCCGCCTCCTCCAGCAGGGCGCGCGCGCGGCGCAGGGCCGCACGGTTGCGCGCGGTGCCGTCGCCCTTGGGCAGGGCGTAGCCGTCCAGCGTGCCAGGCAAGAGCGTGTCCTTGAAGGGCAGAAGCAACGCGCGCACGCGTCCCGTCGCGGGGCCGGGGCGCATGGCCAGATCGGAGCCGGAGAAATAGGAGGTGATGCGCGGCTGCCGCCCGCCGGTCAGCGTGTCGTTGATATACTCGAAATTGAACGCGGTGATCAGCGCCTCGCGCACGCGCCAGTCATCGAGCGGCGGGCGGCGCATGTTCATGACAAAGCCGGTCATCCCCGAGGGTTTGCCATGCGGAATTTCGCTCAAGACGATGTCGCCACGCGTGACGGCCGGAAAATCGTATTGCGTGGCCCAGGACTCGGCGTTGAACTCGCGCATATAGCTGAGCAGGCCCGCCTTGAACGCCTCTTTCATCACGCTGTCGTCGCCGTAGAACTCGATTCGGATCTCGTCGAAATTGGCCGTGCCGCGCCGCAGCGGCAGATCGCGGCCCCAATAGTCGCGGTTGCGGGTGAGGCGCACAAAGCGCCCCGCCTCGTAATCGGTCACAACATAGGGACCGGTGCCAAGCGGCACATCGTCGAGGCCGCCCTCGGCGATGTCGCGCCCCTCCCACTGCGCCTTTTGCAGGATCGGGCGCAGTCCCGCGAGCAGGGCCAGTTCGCGGTCCTCCTCGGTGAAGGTGAGCCGCACCTTGCGCGGCCCCGTCGACTCGATCCGCGCCACCTTGTCCCGGAAGGCGCGATAGCGCGGATGTCCTCGTGTGCCCAATGTCTCATACGACCAGATCACGTCCTCGACCGTGACCGGGCTGCCATCCGAGAATCGGGCCTCGGCGCGCAGGGTGAATTCCACCCATGTCCTCGCCTCGTCGGTCTCGACCGATTCGGCCAGAAGACCGTATAAGGTGAACGGCTCATCATAAGATCGCCCCATCAGTGTCTCATGCGTGAGGTTGACCAATTGCCAGGGTGGGGTGCCGCGCAGGATGAAGGGATTGAGCGAATCGAAGCTGCCGACATTGCCGGTGACGATGCGCCCACCCTTGGGGGCGTGCGGGTTGGCATAGGGCAGCGACACAAAATCAGGTGGCAGGGCGGGGGTGCCATACATAGCTATGCCATGGGCCGGACCGGCCTGCGCCGGAGAAGCGCCAAGCACGAGGGCAAGAGCGGCCAGGACAGTGCGGCCCGTGCGGAAAAAATCCGATGTCATTTGCGCAACAATTCCTGCTCTGCCTTGTTTCATTGACCCTGACCCTAAAACGCGAGTCTCGCGTTTTCAAACTTTTAGCTTGGATAGCGGCGCGGGATTGCTTATAACAGGGGCACTGCTCGATAGGTTTCTTGCCTGTATGAAACCTGCCTCAATGACTATACCCCGGCCTTGTGCCGGGGTTTTTTTTGGCCCTCTCGGTGACGTGATCGTTGATGCCCCGTGCATTTCGCGTGTGCGGCATATATGCTGCGAGCGCAATAATCATTGGGAGACCGGGCATGAGTGTCAAAGGCAAGACCGCCGTCATCACAGGATCGAATTCGGGTATCGGCCTCGGCATCGCCGAGGAGCTGGCGCGCGCGGGCGTAAACGTGGTGCTGAATTCCTTCACCGATTCGGAGGAAGATCACGCGTTGGCCAAGCGCATCTCGGAGGAGACCGGCACGCAGGCGCGCTATATCAAGGCGGACATGTCCAAACCCGACGAGTGCCGCGCGCTGATCGGAAAGGCCGGCGGCTGCGATATCCTGATCAACAATGCGGGCATTCAGCATGTCTGTCCGATCGAAGAGTTTCCGACCGAAAAGTGGGACGCGATCATCGCCATCAACCTCAATTCGGCGTTTCACACCACGGCCGCAGCGCTTCCCGTCATGCGCGAACGCGGCTGGGGGCGGATCATCAACATTTCCTCGGCCCACGGTCTGACCGCCAGCCCGTTCAAATCGGCCTATGTGGCGGCCAAGCATGGCATTGTCGGCTTTACCAAGGTCACCGCGCTTGAAACGGCGCGCGAGCCGATCACGGCGAACGCGATCTGCCCCGGCTACGTGCTCACCCCGCTGGTCGAGGCGCAGATCCCCGACACGATGGAGAAATACGGCATGGACCGCGAAGAGGTGATCGAGAAGGTCATGCTCGAACGTCAGCCGTCCAAGGAATTCGCGACCACCGAACAGATGGGTGGCACGGCGCTGTTCCTGTGTTCCGACGCTGCGGCGCAGATCACCGGCACGACCATCAGCGTCGATGGCGGCTGGACCGCGCTCTGAGGGCATTGGCGGGGGCGCGCGACTGGGGTAAGGATGGGGCATGTTCGCTGATTTTCTGACCCGGCTTCTCGCCCCCGCCCCCGAGACCCTTGCGGACGCCGATGCGCGGCTCGCGCTGTCGGCCCTGATGGTCCGGCTGGCGCGCGCCGATGGCGCGTATGCGCCCGAGGAACGCGCGCGCATCACGGCCGTTCTTGCCGAGCGATACGGCCTTGACACCACGCAGGCCGAGGCGCTGAGGGCCGAAGCCGAGGCGCTCGAGGCCGAGGCGCCGGACACGGTGCGCTTTACCCGTGCGATCAAGGATGCGGTGCCATACGAGGCGCGCGCGGCGGTGATCGAGGCACTGTGGCAGGTGGCGCTCGCCGATGGAACACGCGACGCGCATGAAGACACGCTCATGCGGCTGGTGGCCAGCCTTCTGGGCTTCACCGATCAGCAGAGTGCGCGCGCGCGCCAGAAGGTGGCGCGCGGGTGATCGCCAGCCTGCCCATGTATGACCGCCCCGAGACCGCTGCGGTCAATGACCGGCTCTGGCAGGGTGTGCGCGAGCGGCTGGGGCAGGGGCCTGCGCACCTCACGCGCGGGGGCGATCTCTGGGCAGAGTGGCAAAGCCCGGATCTGATCCTGTCGCAGACCTGCGGGCTGCCCTATCGCGCGCGGTTGCATGACCGTGTGCACCTTGTGGCTACACCGATCCATGACCTCCCCGATTGCCCCGAGGGGCAGTATTACAGCGTCTTCGTGGTGCGTGCGGATGATCCGCGCACGCGCCCGCAGGATTTTGCCGGGGCGGTGCTGGCCTATAACGAGCCCTTGTCGCAATCGGGCTGGGCCGCGCCGCAGGCTTTCGCCGCCGCCGACGGCTTTGCATTCGGGCCGACGCTGCGCACCGGCGCGCATCGCCTTTCCGCGCGGGCGGTGGCCGAAGGGCGCGCCGATATCGCCGCGATTGACGCGCTGACATGGGTGCTCATCACGCGCCATGACGGCTTTGCCCGCGGCTTGCGGGTGATCGGGCGCACCGATCCCACCCCCGCGCTGCCCTTCATCACCGCCATGACCCGCGACCCCGCGCCGATCCGCGCCGCGCTCTCGGAGGCGGTGGCGGCGCTTTCGGTGGCGGACCGCCACACGCTCGGCCTGCTTGGTGTGACCATCCTGACGCCCGAGGCCTATCGCGCGCTGCCCATCCCCGCGCCCCCTGCCGCCGATTTGGCCTGACCGGGCGTCACTTCGGACGCCCAAGCCGCCATTTTGCCGCTTTGCAAGTTGCAATGCGCATAATTTTCCGTCCTAGTGTCACAAAAGAGAGATAATTTCGTCCATCAGGGGGGGCGCGCGTGTCTGAAACGCCGGTCATCGAGATCCGCAACCTGCACAAGGCCTATGGCGCCTTGGAGGTCATCAAGGGCGTCGATATCACCGCGCCGAGGGGCCATGTCGTCTCGCTTATCGGCTCGTCCGGCTCGGGCAAATCCACCATCCTGCGCTGCGCCAACCTGCTCGAGGACAGCCAGCAGGGCGACATCCTGTTCAACGGCGAGCCGCACCAATCTCAGCATGGTGTTCCAGCAATTCAATCTCTGGGCGCATATGACCATCCTGCAAAACGTGATGGAGGCCCCCGTGACGGTGCTGGGGCGTGGCCGCGCCGAGGCGGAGGCCGCCGCGCGCGGCTATCTCGACAAGGTGGGGATCGGCGACAAATGCGATGTCTACCCGGCGCAACTGTCGGGCGGCCAGCAACAACGCGCCGCCATCGCCCGCGCGCTCTGCATGGAGCCCGAGGCGCTTCTCTTCGACGAGCCGACATCGGCGCTCGATCCGGAGCTTGAACAGGAGGTGATCCGCGTCATCAAGGATCTGGCGGGCGAGGGCCGCACCATGATGATCGTCACCCACGACATGAAGATGGCCGCCGATGTGAGCGATCACGTCGTCTTCCTTCATCAGGGCCTGATCGAGGAGGAGGGCGCGCCTGCCGATCTCTTCGGCGCGCCCAAATCCGAGCGGCTTCGGGGCTTTCTCAGCTCCACCATGGCCGTCTGAAACCATCAACCAAGAGGGAGTAAACCATGAGGAAATTACTGATCACCACCGCTGCGATGGCCATGATGGCCGGGGCGGCGCTGGCGCAGGACGTGGTGCGTCTGGGCACCGAGGGCGCCTATGCGCCGTGGAATTTCATCAACGACAAGGGCGAGATCGACGGCTTCGAACGCGAACTGGGCGATGAGCTGTGCACGCGCGCGGAACTCAACTGCGAATGGGTGACGAACGACTGGGACAGCATCATCCCGAACCTCGTTTCGGGCAACTATGACGCGATCATCGCGGGCATGTCGATCACCGAGGAGCGCGCGCAGGTGATCGCCTTCACCCAGAATTACACCCCGCCCGACCCCTCGGCCTATCTCGGCATGTCCGACGATGTGAACCTTTCGGGCGGTGTGATCGCGGCACAGACCGGCACCATTCAGGCGGGCTATGTTGCCGAATCGGGCGCCACGCTGGTCGAGTTCGCCACGCCCGAGGAAACCGTTGCCGCCGTGCGCAATGGCGAGGCGGACGCGGTTCTGGCCGACAAGTCCTATCTTGCCCCCATCGCCGAATCCGATGCCGACCTGCGATTCGTGGGTGAGGACGTGCCGCTGGGCGGTGGTGTCGGCATGGGGCTGCGCCAGTCCGATAACGATCTGCGCGCCAAGTTCGACGCGGCGATCCAGTCCATGAAGGATGACGGCACGCTCAACGCGCTGATCGCAAAATGGGAAGTGGCCTCGACCTTCGAGTGACGCCCCAAGACCCGGCCCCCCCGCGCCCGGCGCGCGGGGGGCGTTCAGCCCGAGGGAGGCCACCATTTTTTCCTTTTGCGCCGATCCATCGACCCTTGACGGGCTGAAATGGCTGTCGTGTTACCTGACCACGGCCAAGCACGCCAATCTCTATGTCGCCGTGGGCACGGTGCTGCTGCTGCTCGCGATCACCGCGCCCGCCGCGCTGGCCTTTGGCTTTGGCGGGGCGATGGCCGCGCGCTCGCGGATCTGGCCGGTGGCGTGGATCGGCAAGGGCTATATCGCGATCGTGCGCGGCGTGCCGGATATCGCCTTTTTCCTGTTCTTCGTCATCGCCCTAGATCAGATGTTCGAGGTGGTCCGCCACAAGATCAAATGCCCCGACTGGGAGGCCGAGATCTGGCAGGGCAGTGATTTCGTGGTCTGTCAGGCGGCCAAGCTGCCGCTCGGAAATTCCCCGCAATGGGTGCATGAGACGTACGGCTTTTTTCTGGCGGTGCTGACCTTTGCCATCGTTTTCGGCGCCTTTGCCGCCAATGTCCTTTATGGCGCGATGCGCGCCGTGCCGCGCGCGCAAATCGAGACGGCCGAGGCCTACGGCATGTCGCGCCGCCAGAGCTTCTGGCGCATCCTCGTGCCGCAGATGTGGGTCTATGCGCTGCCGGGCCTCAGCAACCTCTGGATGGTGCTGACAAAGGCCACGCCGCTGCTGTTCCTGCTCGGGGTCGAGGATATCGTCTATTGGGCGCGCGAGCTGGGCGGCACCGCCAATCCGCGCTTTACCGAGTATCCGCATGGCGACTGGCGAATGTGGTATTTCCTGGCGCTGCTGGTTTTCTATCTCGGGCTTACGCGTATCTCCGAGGTGGTGCTTGAGCGGGTGATGGTGCGCCTCAGCCACGGGCAGGCCACCACCGGCGGCGAAGCGCAGCGGAGGGCTGCGGCATGAGTTGCTGGCAAACCATCCAGGATTACGGCCTGCGCAGCCTCGGCATCGGCGAGCGGCTCTTGCCGCGCGAGGGCTATACGCTCTGCGAGCATTTCACGCTGATCGGCTCGGGGATGATCTGGAACATCTATTTCGGCGCGGTGGCGCTCTTCTTCGGGTTCTTTCTCGCCACTGCCGTGGCACTCGGCAAGGGGGCGCGCAATCCGCTCATCCGCAAGCCGTCGGAATGGTTCATCTTCGTGTTTCGCGGCTCGCCGCTCTTCATCCAGTTCTTCTTCGCCTATTTCCTGTTTCTCTCGCTGAAATCCGTCTCGCCTGTTTTCGACGCCTTCACCTCCGCGTGGCTCGGGGCGCTGATCGTGCTCTTTCTCAACACCGCCGCCTATTCCGGCGAGATCTTCTACGGCGCGCTGCGCTCGATCCCCAAGGGCGATGCCGAGGCCGCCGATGCCTATGGCTTCTCGGGCTGGCCGCGGTTTCGCAAGATCGTCTGGCCCACGATGCTGCGGCTGGCCTGGCCCGCCTATACGAACGAGGCGATCTTTCTGTTTCATTCCACAACGCTCGTGTTCTTTTCGGGCTTTCCGGCCTGGGCACAACGCGGTGATGCGCTCTATTACGCGCGCTTCTTTGCCGACAAGACCTTCAACCCCTTCGTGCCCTATCCAATCCTCGCGTTCTATTTCATCCTGCTGACGCTGACGGTGATCAGCGGCTTCGGCCTGATCAATCGGCGCCTGAACCGCCATTTACCGCAGGAGGCGCGGCGCGGCCTCAAGCTGCGGCTCAACCTGATCCGCTGAATGGCTGTTGCGGTGCTTCTTCCGGCAGCGGGAGCATCGCGGCGGATGCGTGGGCGCGACAAGCTGCTGGAGGTGGTGCGCGGTCGCGCGCTGTTGCGCGAGCGCGCTGAGGTGGCCTTGACGATCAGCGACGATGTTCTGGTGACGCTGCCGCCCGGCGGAGGGCCGCGCGGGGTGGTGCTCGATGGTCTGCCGGTTGCGCGGCGCGAGGTGGCGCAGGCCGCCGAAGGCATGGCGGCCTCCTTGCGGGCAGGCGCGGACTGGGCGCAGGAGCGGGGGGCGGAGGGGCTGATGGTGCTCTTGCCGGACATGCCGGATTTGCGGCAAGAAGACCTAAAGATCGCCGTGCAAGCCTTTGATAAAAAGACAATTCTGAGAGCGACATCAGAAGATGGCAGGTCCGGCCACCCGGTGATTTTCCCCGCGGCACTTCTGCCCGAGATGGCGGCGCTCACGGGTGATGAAGGCGCGCGCGCGCTTCTCTCGTGCCACGCGGTGACCCTGTGCCCCTTGCCCGGAGAGCGCGCGGTAACCGATCTCGACACGCCCGAGGAGTGGGCGGCCTGGCGGGCACGAAATTCCTGAGATTTCGTGAATATCCCGCACGGTTGTCGTGTGAGCTTCGTATCCTAACATATTGACAATAAGAACTCTTTTCTGTATCAATTTTGACATGCTGGACGAGATGGGCAAGCGGCCCCGGGGTAACCCCGGAGGCCGTTTTTTCGTGTCGGCACGGGCGGAGACCCTTGGGCAAAGAGGCAAAGGCATGAGGCAGCAAGACGCATGGTTCTGATCACCCCGGAGGAGCGGCCTTCGGGCCTGACCACCTCGATCAACGCGCTCGAGCAGCAACTCGCGGACATGCGCGAGGAGTTGGAAGAACTTTACCTGAAAATCCGGGCCGGGGACCTTGGAGAACTGAAAAACGCAACACGGGCCACCGCCGAGATCCGGCAGTGGCTCAAGATCGCCATTGAAGCGGAGGCGCAGCTTGACAAACGCAGACAACAGGAGCGTGGCATTGCCCACGGATACGCCATCGATTTCGACGCAGCCCGACATGAGATCGGCTGCCGCCTGGATCGTCTCAGAAGGGCCCGATGCGCAGGAGGACTTCCTCGCTGCCCTCACCGAGGGTGAGCTGTTCGCGCTGCCCTGGATCTTCGAGTTCTGGGCCATGCCGCATCAGTTGCCGCCCGAGGGCGACTGGCGCGCCTGGGTAATCCTGGGCGGACGCGGCGCGGGCAAGACGCGGGCCGGGGCGGAATGGGTGCGCGCGCAAGTGGAGGGCGCGCGCCCGCTCGATCCGGGGCGCTGCGCGCGCATGGCGCTGGTGGGCGAAACGGTCGATCAGGTGCGCGAGGTGATGATCTTTGGCGAGAGCGGGATCATGGCCTGCTCTCCGCCTGACCGCCGCCCCGAATGGCAGGCCACGCGCAAGCGGCTCCTCTGGCCCAACGGGGCCATCGCGCAGGTGTTTTCCGCGCATGAGCCCGAGTCGTTGCGCGGGCCGCAATTCGACGGGGCCTGGGTGGACGAACTGGCCAAGTGGAAGCGCGCGCAAGAGACCTGGGACATGCTGCAATTCGGCCTGCGCCTTGGCGAGGATCCGCGTGTCTGCGTCACCACCACGCCGCGCAACGTGGGTGTGCTCAAGGACCTCATGGCGCGCGACAGCACCGTGGTGACCAGCGCACCGACCGAGGCCAATGCCGCCAATCTGGCGCAGGGCTTTCTCGAGGAGGTGCGCGTGCGCTATGCGGGCACGCGGCTTGGCCGACAGGAGCTTGACGGCGTGCTGGTGGACGAGGCCGAGGATGCGCTCTGGACGCCGCGCATGATCGAGGCGGGCCGCGTGGCCGAGGCACCTGCGCTCGACCGGATTGTTGTGGCCATTGACCCGCCGGTGACCGGGCACGGCAAGTCGGATGCCTGTGGGATCGTGGTGGCGGGGGCGATCACGCGCGGCCCGGTGCAGGACTGGCGCGCCTTCGTGCTCGAGGATGCCAGCGTCGAGGGGGCAAGCCCCGCGCAATGGGCCGAGGCTGCGATCCGCGCGATGGATCGCTGGGGAGCCGAGCGGCTGGTGGCCGAGGTCAACCAGGGCGGCGACCTGGTGGAACAGGTGATCCGCCAGATCGATCCGCTGGTGCCCTTGCGCAAGGTCCATGCCAGCCGCGGCAAGGTGGTGCGCGCCGAGCCGGTGGCAGCACTCTACGAACAGGGGCGCGTGCATCACCTCAAGGGGCTGGACCGGCTGGAGGACCAGATGTGCGCCATGACCGCGCGCGGCTATGAGGGGCGCGGCAGTCCCGACCGGGTAGATGCGCTGGTCTGGGCGCTGACCGATCTCATTGTCGAGGCTGGGGCGAAATGGCGCGCGCCCCGGATGCGCGCGATGTGAGCGGGGGCGGGGCGCGTCAGGCGTCGATCTCGACCCAGACGGGCACGTGATCGGAGGGCTTGTCGCGCCCGCGCACGACCTTGTCGATACCGCATTCGGTCATCATGTCGGCCGCCTGCGGGCTGAGCAGGAAATGGTCGATGCGGATGCCGTTGTTGCGCTCCCAAGCGCCGGCCTGATAATCCCAGAAACTGTAATGCCCCGGCCCCTGCACCCGCGCGCGGAACGCCTCGGTGAAGCCCATGTGCACGATCCGGCGAAAGGCGGCGCGGCTCTCGGGCAGGGCGAGCGCGTCCTCGCGCCACGCTTCGGGGCGCGCGGCATCCTCGTCCTGCGGGATGATGTTGTAATCGCCCCCCATCAGCACCGGCTCCTCGCTGGCCAGCAACTCGGCGGCGCGGGCCTTGAGGCGCGCCATCCATGCGAGCTTGTAATCGTATTTCGGCCCCGGTGCCGGGTTGCCGTTGGGCAGGTAAAGCCCGCAAAGCCGCAGCGCGCGGGCCTCGCCCATCACGGTCGCCTCGATCCAGCGGGCCTGCTCGTCCGCCGCGTCGCCGGGCAACCCGCGCGTCACATCCTCGAGCGGGCGTTTCGACAGGATCGCCACCCCGTTGAAGCCCTTTTGTCCGTGGGTTTCGACGTTATAGCCGCGCTCCTCGAACATCTCGCGCGGAAAGCCTTCATCGACGGTCTTGATCTCCTGCAAGAGCACCACATCAGGCGCGGTCTCGTCGAGCCAGTCACACAGCGCCGCATGGCGGGCCTTGATGCCGTTGATGTTGAAACAGGCGATACGCATGGCGTCCCTCCGAGCCGTCTGCCCCCTCTATCGCGCGGGGGCGGGCAGGGCGCAAGTTACCAAACGGCCCGCCCGCCCGAATGGGCGCGCAAGCCTCGCGAAGCCGCGTCATCCTCGGGCTGGCGCCGAGGATCTCTTGCCCGAGAGAGAGCCCCGCCTGCGCGGGGATGACCGGGGACGGGGTGCCGCGGTCAGATCGAAAACGAGGTGCCACAGCCGCAGGAGGAGGAGGCGTTGGGGTTGTCGATGACGAAACGCGCGCCGATCAGCTCCTCGGAAAAGTCGATCACCGCCCCGGCCAGAAACGGCAGCGAGACCGCATCGACCACGACCCTTTGCCCGTCGCCTTCGAGGATGAGGTCATCCTCGGCGGGGGCGTCGAGGCGGATGTCATACTGAAACCCCGAACAGCCGCCCCCCTCGACGGCGACGCGCAGCACCTGACCCTGTTCGCCCGCGCCGATCTCGGCGAGGCGGGCAAAGGCGCGTTGGGTGACCTTGGGCGGCAGGTGCATGGCGATCCTCGGGCTGAGTTGGGCGGTTTCATCTCATTGCTCAGTCTGACATATATGAACCGCGCGCGCCGCGACAAGGACCCATGCCCATGAGTGCCCCCTTTGCGACCGACCCCGCCACGACGCGCGGCCGTCTCATTCCCGAAGAAGAGAGCGCGTTTCGCTCGGCCTTTCAGCGTGACCGCGACCGGATCATCCATTCCTCGGCCTTCCGACGGCTCAAGCACAAGACGCAGGTGTTCGTGGCGCATGAGGGGGATTACTACCGCACGCGGCTCACGCATTCCATCGAGGTGGCGCAGGTGGCGCGGACGATCTCGGGCGCGCTCGGCCTCAATGCAGAGCTGACCGAGGCGGTGGCGCTGGCGCATGATCTGGGCCACACGCCCTTTGGCCATGCGGGCGAGGACACGCTGGCGGCGCTCATGGTCCCCTATGGCGGTTTTGATCACAACGCGCAGGCGCTGCGGATCGTCACATCGCTGGAGCGCCATTACGCCGAATTCGACGGGCTGAACCTGACATGGGAGACGCTGGAGGGCCTCGCCAAGCATAACGGGCCGATCACCGGGGCGTTGCCCTATGCGCTGGCCGATTACAATGCGCGGCACGACCTCGAACTCACCACCCATGCCGGGGCCGAGGCGCAGGTCGCCGCCATCGCTGACGACATAGCCTATAACAACCACGATCTGCACGACGGTCTGCGGGCGGGCCTGTTCACGGATGAGGAAATCGCCGCGCTGCCCATCTTGGGCGACTGTTTTGCGGATGTGGACCGGCGCTATCCCGGCCTCGATGCCAAGCGCCGCCGCCATGAGGCGCTGCGCCGTGTCTTCGGCGCGATGGTGGGCGACGTGATCGCCACGAGCAACAGCCGCTTCTCAGAGACCGCCCCCGCCGATGTTGCCGCGCTGCGCGCGCTGGGCGCGCCTGTGATCCGCTTTTCGTCCGCGCTCTGGCAGGATTTGCAGGCGATCCGGGCGTTTCTCTTTGCCCGGATGTATCGCGCACCCGCCGTCAACGCCATGCGTGCCATGGTCGACGAGGTGGTGCGCGATCTGTTTCCGATCTATCTCGACGCCCCCGAGCATTTGCCCGACGAATGGCGCGCCGATGTGGCGCGCGCGGCGGACCGCACGGCGCTGGCGCGGCTGGTGAGCGATTACATCGCCGGCATGACCGACCGTTTCGCGCTTCAGAGCCATGCGCGGCTGACCGGCAAGACAAGCTTTTCAAGGGAAGGTGTTTAGATATGGCGATTGAAACCGGGGCGGGCGCACTGGCACCGGTGATGGTCTTCGCGCTGGTGGGTGCGCTCGGGGTGGGGGCGCAATGGCTGGCCTGGCGGCTCAGGATGCCCGCCATCGTGCTGATGCTGGCGGCGGGGCTGATCGTGGGGCCGGGGCTTGGCCTGTTCGATCCGGCGCGCGATATCGGCCCTCTGATGGCGCCGATGGTCTCGATCGCGGTGGCGGTGATCCTCTTCGAGGGCGGCCTTTCCCTCAATTTCCAGAGCCTGCGCGGCGCGGCCGAGGGGGTCTGGCGTCTGGTGATCATCGGCGCACCGCTGGGCTGGCTCGGCTCGACGCTGGCGCTGCATTACGCGGCCGGGCTCGGCTGGGCCGAGGCGGCGGTCTTCGGCGGCATCATGATCGTGACCGGCCCCACGGTGATAGCACCACTTCTGCGGCAGGCGCGGCTGGCGCGCAGGCCTGCGCAACTTCTGCAATGGGAGGCGATCGTCAACGATCCGGTGGGCGCGCTCGCCGCCGTTCTGGCCTTCGAGGTGGTCCTCGTCATGGCTGCGTCCGAGACGGCGGGGGGGGCTGCGGTCTCGATGGCGCGGGGCATCGCGGTGGCGCTGGTGCTGGGGCTTGGCGCGGGCTGGGGGCTGGTGCGCGCGTTCCGCGCGGGCCATGTGCCCGAGTTCATGAAGGTGCCGGTGCTCTTTGCCGTGCTGCTGGGGGTCTTTGCGCTCTCCGACACGGTGCTGCACGAAAGCGGGCTGCTCACGGTGACGGTCATGGGCCTTTACATGGCCAATACCGACCTGCCGAGCTATGCCGAGTTGCGCCGCTTCAAGGAACACGCGACCGTGCTGCTGGTCTCGGGTGTGTTCATCCTGCTGGCCGCCTCGATGAACATGGAGACGCTGGCTCTGCTCGATTTGCGCGCGGCGCTCTTCGTTGTCGTTACCGCGCTGCTGGTGCGCCCGGCCACGGTGCTGGTGTCGCTGCTGGGCACCAAACTGCCGATGAACGAGCGGCTTCTGGTCGCGCTGACCGGGCCGCGCGGCGTGGTTCTGGTGGCTGTGGCGGGGCTGTTCGGCGAGCGATTGGTCGCGCTCGGCTTCGAGGACGCGGCGCGGCTCACGCCGCTTGCCTTCGCGCTGGTGGCGGCGACCGTGGTGCTGCACGGATTTTCGCTGGCTCCGCTCGGGCGCGCGCTTGGCCTTGCGCAGAAGGGGCCGCCGGGGGTGATCCTCGTGGGAGGCTCGGCATTTTCCACAGCCCTCGGGCAGGCGCTTGACAAGCTCGAGGTGCCGGTGCTGGTAAGCGATCCCATCCGCACCCGTCTGCGCACGGCACGCGAGGCGGGGCTGCGGACATTTTTCGGCGACATCCTGTCGGAGGCCGCCGAGCACGGCGTCGAGGTGGTCAGCTTTCGTCAGGTCGTGGCGATGACCGACAATGACGCCTACAACACCCTTGTGGCCACCGACCTCGCGCCGGAATTCGGGCGCGAGAACGTGTTCCAGCTTCGCCGCACGCGCGAGGATGGCGCGCGCCACGCGCTTCCCGCGACGCTTGGTGGTCGGCGTATCGGGGGCGATCTCGATCATGCCGAGATCGCGCGGCGCATGGCGCAGGGCTGGGGCGTGCGCGCGACCCGGCTGACCGAGGATTACCCGTTGGAGGCATGGCAGGCGGATAACCCCGAAGCGGTGCCGCTGGCCGAGAAGCGCCCCTCGGGCGGGCTGAGCTTCATAGCGCGCGACGAAACGCCCAAGGGCGGCGACGAGGTGCGCCTCATCGCGCTCGCCCCGCCGCGAAAGCAGACGTGATATCCACGCCGCATTGATCGGACGCGGGGCCGGTGCTAGTCCGGTTGCGGGATGCGTATCGAGTAGGGGGTGTGCGTGTGCATCAGGGGAGTGCGGGGCCGACGGTCCTGATTGCCGGGGCAGGCTGTGCCACCGGGCTTGATCTGGCCGCGATGCTGGCAGCAAAGGGCGCGTCGGTGATCGTGCTCGAGCGGTCTGACGCGCGGGCTCTGGCGCTGGGCCGGTTGGATCCGGCCCGGATCGAGACGCTGACGCTTGACGTGTTTCGCCCCGCCGCTTGCCGAAGGCTGGGCGCGATCTGGGCCGAGACGCCGGTTGATCTGCTGCTGCACCTTCAGCCGCTGCGCGAGCCTGCCCGCCCCGGCGCGGCGGTGGCGGCCATCCCGGCGCTGACCCGCGCGCTCTGGCCGGGGCTGGCGCGGGGAGCGGGCGAGGTTGTGATCCTTGCCTGCGCCTCCGAAGCCGATGCCGCGCCCGAGACCCATGCCTATGATGCTGCGCTGCGCGCGCTTGTGCCGCTCATGCAGGCCGAGGCGGGCGGGCGCGCGCGGGTCAACCTGCTCCGGGCGCGGCGCGCGGCCGCGCGCGCGGCCTTTCGGGACGTGGTGGCGGGCTGGCCGGGGGTGGCGGCCCCGGTGGGATCGGTGCTCGATCTGGGCGCGGGCGGCGCAGGCGATTGACGCGCGGGCGCGGGATGATAAACCGGCCCGCATCGCAGGATGAAAGGCAGGCCATGAACCTCTTTGACGAAATCCGCTCGCTCGTGCTTGACACCCTTGCCGGGATGCAGGCCACAGGCGCGCTGCCCGAGGGGCTCGACATGGCCAATGTCGCGGTCGAGCCGCCGCGCGATCCCGCCCATGGCGACATGGCCACCAATGCCGCGATGGTGCTGGCCAAGCCCGCCGGGCTGAAACCCCGCGACATCGCCGAGACGCTGGCTTCGCGCCTCGGGGCCGACGCGCGCATCGACCGCGCCGAGGTGGCCGGTCCCGGCTTTCTCAACCTGCGGCTGGCACCCGCGCACTGGCATGCGGTGGTGCGCGCCGCCCTCGCGCAGGGCGCGGCGTTCGGGCGCTCTGACATGGGGCAGGGCAAGCGCGTCAATGTCGAATACGTCTCGGCCAACCCGACCGGGCCCTTGCATGTGGGCCACACGCGCGGCGCGGTCTTCGGCGACGCATTGGCAAGCCTGCTGGCCTTTGCGGGATATGAGGTCACGCGTGAATATTACATCAACGATGGCGGCGCGCAGGTCGATGTGCTCGCGCGGTCGGTCTACCTGCGGTATCTCGAGGCACATGGGCAAAAGGTGGCCTTTGCCGATGGCACCTATCCGGGCGATTACCTGATCGAGGTCGGTCGTGCGCTCAAGGAAAAGGTCGGCGACGCCTATGTCGATCAGCCCGAGGCGGTCTGGCTCGCGCCGATCCGCGATTTTTCGACCGAGGCCATGATGGACCTCATTCGCGACGATCTCAAATCGCTCGGCGTCGAGATGGACGTGTTCTTTTCGGAAAAATCGCTCTACGGCACGGGATTGATCGAGGCGGCGATCGAGGATCTGCGCGGCAAGAACCTGATTTATCGCGGCGTGCTGGAGCCGCCCAAGGGCAAGATGCCCGAGGATTGGGAGCCCCGCGAGCAGACGCTGTTCAAATCCACCGCGCATGGCGACGACGTGGACCGCCCGATCATGAAATCCGATGGCGGCTGGACCTATTTCGCGCCCGACATCGCCTATCACTATGACAAGATCGCGCGCGGCTTCGATCTGTTGATCGACGTGTTCGGTGCCGATCACGGCGGCTATGTCAAGCGGATGAAGGCCGCCGTATCGGCGCTCTCGGACGGGCGCGTTCCGGTCGATATCAAGCTGTGTCAACTGGTCAAGCTCTACAAGAATGGCGAGCCGTTCAAGATGTCCAAACGCGCGGGCACCTTTGTGACGCTGCGCGACGTGGTCGATCAGGTCGGCGCGGATGTGACCCGGTTTGTCATGCTCACGCGCAAGAACGATGCGCCCTTGGATTTCGATTTCGACAAGGTGCTGGAACAGTCGAAGGAAAACCCGGTCTTTTACGTGCAATACGCCAATGCGCGGGTGAATTCGGTGCTGCGCAAGGCGCGCGAGGCGGGGATAGCTGTGGATGACGCGGCGCTCGCGGCGGCGGATCTGACTGGCCTCACCCACGAGGCAGAACTGGCGCTGGCGAAGAAGATCGCCGAATGGCCGCGTCAGGTCGAGATCGCCGCGCGTGCCAATGAACCGCATCGCGTGGCCTTCTTCCTCTACGATCTGGCCGCCGAATTGCACGGGCTTTGGAACCGGGGCCACGACGAGCCGTCCCTGCGCTTTCTGCAAGAGGGCGATCCGGCCACATCGGCGGCGAAAATCGCCCTTGCGCGCGCGGCGACGGTTGTGATTTGCGCAGGGCTTGGTATCCTTGGCGTCGCTCCGGTGGACGAGATGCGCTGAACGCCGCCGCCTTTCGGAGCAGAGCAGGCACATAATCCCCGGCGGCACCGTATCGCCGGAGAGCGAGAGGCAGAGCATGGCAGATTTTCACGTATCCGGGGGCACCCCCGTAGATGGGCCGCGTCGCGCGTCGATGGCGGGCTTGATGAATATGACAGGCGCGGTCATCTCTCTGGCGCTGATCGGCGGTATCGGCACCTGGGGCTATGGCATGGTGATGCGCGATGTCTCGGGCGTGCCGGTGGTGCGTGCGCTTGACGGACCGATGCGCGAGGCCCCCGAAGAGCCGGGTGGCAGCCCCGCTGCCCATCAGGGTCTGGCCGTCAACGAGGTGGCTGGTAACGGCACCGCAGCGCCTCCGCCGGATCAGGTGATCATCGCCCCACAACCTATTGATTTGACTGTCGAGGATGCGTTGGCACGCGCCCCGTCGCCCGCGCGGATCACCCCGGCCCCGCGCCCGCAGCCCGCCGATGTGCATCTCGCCGTGGTGCGTGAGGAGGCGGTCGAGGTCGCGCCCGCACCAGAGACTGCGCCGGTGCGGATGGCCGCCGTCAGCGGCGGCCTTGGCCAGTCGCTGCGCCCGCGAACCCGCCCCGCAACGGCCGATCCCGTGGCCTTCGCACTCGCCGCCGCCACCAGCGCCACGGCGGCGGAGGTCGAGCCCGACAGCCTGCCGCTCGGCACCCGGCTGGCGCAGCTTGGTGCGTTCGAGTCCGCCGAGGTTGCACGCGCGGAATGGGACCGGCTGAGCACGCGTCTCGGCGACCTGCTCGACGGCAAATCGCGCGTGGTGCAGCGCGCCGAAAGCGGCGGCCGGACCTTCTATCGTCTGCGCGCCGTCGGCTTCGAGGATCTTGCCGATGCGCGCCGCTTCTGCTCGGCGCTTCAGGCTGAAAAGGCCGAGTGCATTCCGGTGGTCACGCGGTGAGCCGTTTCGGCGCGGCTATTCTCGATGCTCAAGGTTACCGACTAACCCTTGAGGAAAAAGCGTTTTTTCGGGATGCGCGCCCGTTCGGCTTCATCCTTTTCGCGCGCAATATCGAGACGCCCGAGCAGGTCCGTGCGCTGGTGGAGGAGTTGCGCGAGGCAGCCGGGCACGAGGCCCTGATCACCATCGACCAGGAAGGCGGGCGTGTGCAGCGCCTGCGCGCGCCGCACTGGCGCGACTGGCCCGCGCCGCTCGATCATGTGGCGGCAGCAGGCGCGCGCGCGCCCGAGGCGATGTATCTGCGATACCGGCTCATCGCCGCCGAGTTGCACGCCCTTGGCATAGACAGCAATTGCGCGCCACTGGTCGATGTGGTCGGGCCTGCCACGCATCCTTTCCTGCGCAACCGCTGCTATGGCGAGACGCCGACACGGGTGGCTGAAATCGGTCGCGCCGTTGCCGAGGGGTTATTGGCGGGCGGGGTTCTGCCCGTGGTCAAGCACATCCCCGGCCACGGCCGCGCCACCGCCGACAGTCACCATGATCTGCCGCGTGTGGACTGCGTGAAGAATGATCTGCAAAATATTGATTTCAAAGCATTCGTAACGCTAAGTGATCTCCCGCTGGCGATGACGGCCCATGTGGTCTATGCCGCGCTTGATGGTCTTCCCGCGACGCTCTCGCCCACGGTCATTGCCGCGATCCGCGATGAGATCGGCTTTGACGGGCTGCTCATGACCGATGACATCTCGATGAAGGCGCTCTCGGGCGATCTCGCCACGCTCTCGCGTCAGGCGCTTGCGGCGGGCTGTGACGTGGTGCTGCATTGCAACGGCACGCTTGCCGAACGTCGCGCCGTGGCCGAGGCAGCGGGCGAGATGACCCATGCCGCGCAGACCCGCGCCGAGGCCGCGCTCGCCTGCCGCCGCGGCCCCGATCCGGTTGACATTTCCGCCCTCGCGGCGCAGCTTGATGCGCTGACGGGCGGGCGGATGCATGGCTGAGGACGAGTTCGACGATGGGGCAAGACCGGTGGCGCTGGCAGACCGGCTTGCCGCCGAGGCGCTCATTGTCGATGTTGACGGGTTCGAGGGGCCGCTTGACCTGCTGCTGACTCTCTCGCGCACTCAAAAGGTTGATTTGCGCCGCATTTCCATCCTGCATCTCGCCCGCCAATACCTTGCCTTCGTCGAGCGCGCCAAGGCCTTGCGGCTGGAGCTCGCCGCCGATTATCTGGTCATGGCCGCGTGGCTCGCCTTTCTCAAATCACGCCTCCTGCTGCCCCCGGACCCAAGCGAGGAAGGGCCCTCGGGTGCGGATCTCGCCGCCCATCTGGCCTTTCAGCTCGAGCGTTTGCAGGCGATGCGCGATTGCGCCGCGCGGCTGATGGGGCGCGACCGGCTAGGGCGCGATTTCTTTGCGCGTGGCCTGCCCGAGGACGTGACGCGACGCCGCGAGACGCGCTATACTGCGACGCTGCTGGATCTGATGCAGGCCTATGCGCGCATCCGCACCCGCGACGAGTTTCGCCCCTATGTCATGGATCGCGACGCGATTTTCACGATGGAGCAGGCGCTTGAGCACCTGCGCGGGCTGATCGGCTTTGCCGGGACATGGACCGATATCGCCACCTATCTGCCCGAGGGGTTCACTGTCGATCCGGCGCGGCGACGCTCGGCCACGGCATCCACCTTTGCTGCCGCGCTTGAATTGGTCAAGGAAGGACGGGCAGAGCTACGCCAGGCAGAGATATTCGCGCCGGTTGAACTGCGGCGAAAGGATTAGGAACGTGTCGCAGGACCAGGAAAACACAGAACAAAGCCTTTTTGACGCTCCGCCGATCGCGGAACAGGAACGCATGATCGAGGCGATGCTCTTTGCGTCGGCCACGCCGCTTGACACGCGTGAGATGGCGGCACGGATGCCGCATGGGAGCGACCCCAGCGAGGCGCTTGTGCATTTGCGCAAAAGGTATGAGGGGCGTGGGGTCAATCTGGTCCGGGTGGGCGACGGTTGGGCCATGCGCACAGCGCCCGACCTGGGCTATCTGATGCGCCGCGAGATGGTCGAGACGCGCAAGCTCAGCCGCGCGGCGATCGAGACGCTGGCCATCATCGCCTATCATCAGCCGGTCACGCGCGCCGAGATCGAGGAGATTCGCGGCGTCTCGGTCAGCCGCGGAACCGTTGATCAACTTCTTGAAATGGAATGGATTCGGTTTGGTCGCCGCAAGATGACGCCGGGGCGGCCGGTGACGTTTGTTGTAACCGAGAGCTTTCTCGACCATTTCGGCCTCGAGAGCGCGCGCGACCTTCCGGGGTTGAAGGAGTTGCGCGCGGCGGGGTTGCTCGATAACCGCCCGCCGCCGGGGGGGCTGTCACTGGCGGGTGAGGGCGATGACGACGAAGGTGCCCCCGGACAGAACGAGCTTTTCGAAGATTGAGTGCAAGAATTTTCGGTTTTTCAGGATTTATTGAGGATTTTCGGTCAAGCTGCCCTCAAATCGGCATGTTTCGTGTCTACATCGGCAAGGAGGCAGCGAGAGGAGCGGCGCAATGAACGCCAATCAGATGATCAACATGGTGATCCGCATCATCATGCAGCGTCTGCTGCGGCAGGGCATCAACAAGGGTATTGATGCCATGTCGGGCAGCGGGACGCGCTCTGGCCCCGACGGGACCAAGACCGCGCAGCGCACGCGGCAGGCCATGAAGGTTGGCCGCAGGCTCGGTCGGTTCTGAACGCAGGTTTGCGCGTGCAGGCGCGGTTCCTGGCCGTGCTCAGATCGGCGATATGCATCGCGGACCGGGTTGCGAGTCGGGCTCGCGCCTTATGGCTTGAAGTGTTTCGACAGCTTCAGTCCCTGCCCTTGGTAATTTGACGCGATACCAGCGCCATATAGCTGATCGGGGATTTGGTCCATTCGCTCGTAGACCAGCCGCCCGACGATCTGGCCATGTTCAAGCACGAACGGTGCCTCATGACAGCGCACTTCCAGCACGCCGCGCGAGCCGCTGCCACCCGCTGCCGCGTGTCCGAAGCCCGGATCGAAGAAGCCCGCGTAATGCACCCGGAACTCGCCCGCCATGGCCACGAAGGGGGCCATCTCGGCGGCGCAGTCAGGCGGGATATGCACCGCCTCGCGGCTGACCAGGATATAGAATGCGCCTGGATCGAGGATGATGTGACCGGTCGATGTGTGGACTTCCTCCCAGAACTCGGCCGGGTCGTAGTGGCCGAGGCGGTCAAGGTCGATCACGCCGGTATGCGGCTTGGCGCGATACCCCGCGAGCGTGCCTTTGGCGGGGCGCAGATCGACCGAAAAGCCAAGCCCGCCGTCGATGACCGCCGGACCATCGACCAGCGGCGTCGCGGCATGAAGCGCGCGTAACGCGTCATCCGAGAGCACGGCCTGACCTGCGCGGAACCGGATCTGATTGAGGCGCATTCCCGGCCGCACCAGAACCGAGAAGGAACGCGGGCAGATCTCGGCATAAAGCGGGCCGTGATAACCGGGTGTCACCCTGTCGAATTCGGTCCCGCCTTGGGTAATGGTCCGGGTCAGCAGGTCGAGCCGACCGGTCGAGGATTTGGCATTGGCAACCGCCTGTACACCCTCGGGCAGGGCGAGGCGTTCCATCAGCGGCACGAGATAGACACAGCCCTTTTCAAGCACCGCGCCAGGGCCAAGATCAATCCGGTGCATCCCGAATTCGTCGAGCCTGTCGGCCACCGTGCGCCCCGTGCCGGTCAGGAACGATGCCCGCACGCGATACGCGACCGTGCCAAGCCGCAGATCAAGGCTGGCGGGCTGGACCTGCTCGGGCAGGATCGCGTGATCGGCGTCGATTGCGCCCGCCTCTATCAGGCCGCGCAATTGCTGGCTGGAAAGAACGCCGGTCATCCCTCTACCCCCCGTGCAGGCCCCGCGGACCGCGTCTGGCGGGATCGTCGGCGATTTTGGTCGGGCTAGCAGGACTTGAACCTGCGACCTTCCGTCCCCCAGACGGACGCGCTACCAGGCTGCGCTATAGCCCGACGATGGGGCGTTCATACCGGTTTTGCGGGCAGGGGCAAGGGGAAAGGTGCAAATTTCGCGGGCCTTAGACCCCATGATCGCGTTGTGAGCTGACTGGTTTGGTGGTCTCCCCCGCGGCATTCTCCGTTCGAGGGTTGCTCCGGATTGGCCGGCGCCGAGCCT
>PHEQ01000050.1 GCA_002842985.1 Alphaproteobacteria bacterium HGW-Alphaproteobacteria-1 | reverse complement strand
AACGATACCTCAAATCATACACCGCGGGATGGAGCAGCCAGGTAGCTCGTCAGGCTCATAACCTGAAGGTCGTAGGTTCAAATCCTACTCCCGCAACCAGTTTTAGCGAATGACCATTCGCAACAAGGCCCGCCTCCTCGGCGGGCTTTGCTTTTGCAAGCATCTCCAACAGCTTACCCTGAACATCCAGTCGGTGGCCGTTTGCCTCGGCGTCCCAGACGACAACCACCGTGTCGATCAGCCCGTGCAGTTCGTCCGAGGCGGCGGCCGATACCGCCTCGTCCTGCAGGGTCGCGGCGAGGTTGGCGACATACTCTCGGTAGAGCTCAGGCAAGTCGGGCGGCAGCTCGACCGGGGCAGGGACCAGGGTGTCCCGCTCAGCGCGCAGAGCCTCGAGCTCGGCATCGACGGCGTTCAGCGCCTTGATGATCGGGGGCGAGTGGTCGCCCTTCGCTACCGCATCCAGGAACCCGCGGTGCCGCTGCTCGAGCTCGCGGGTCTTGAGGTCGTGAGCTTTCAGGAGTTCGGCAGCGCCTTTCTGGCCTGCCTTCATCTTCGCCTCGAATTGTGCTGCAAAACGCGCGTAGGCGTCGTCCTGCATCAGACCTGCGCGCAAGCCGGACAGCAGGATATCTGCGGCAGCTGTTTCCTTGAGGCCGGGCATCCCGCTGCAGACCGCGTCTCCCTTCTCCTTGGCGTTTGCGCAGTAGTAGCGGCGCTTGTCGCCCTTGCCCGCGACGGTGAGGTTGCCGCCGCACTGCCCGCAGGTCAGCAGGCCAGACAGAAGGTATTTGCGGCGCCGCGCGCCTTGCGCGGCACCGGCGCCGCTCCGTCCGCCGCGCTCTGCCTTGGCCCGGGCGGCATCCACGCTCTCCTGGCGCGCCTTGGCGCGCTCCCAGAGTTCATCGGGCAGGATGCGCAGATCCGGCTTCTCGATGATCGTCCACTCATCGGGCGGGTTCAGCCGTGAGACGCGCTTGCCGGTCTCGGGGTGCTTTGAGTAGCGCAGCCGGTTCCAGATCCGGCGCCCGATGTAGAGTTCGTTGTTCAGGATGCCCGTGCCGCGGCCACGGTGGCCATAGATGGTGTTCTGCTTCCAGTGTCCCGATGTCAGGCGTTTGGTATCCTTGGCCGGGGCGGGGATACCTTCGGCGTTGAGATCACGGGCGATGGCCAGCGGCGACTTGCCCGCGGCGTATTCCTCGAAAATCCGCGTGACGATGGCCGCTTCCTCGGGATCGATGTCGATCTCGCCTTTTACCGGCTCGCCATTCTCGATGCGCCTGACCTTGTAGCCGTAGGATAGCCCGCCCGCGCTCTTGCCGGCCTCGATCCTGCCGGCGAGGCCACGGCGCGTCTTGTGTCCGAGCTCTTCGAGGAAGATCTGCGCGAAGGTGCCGAGGATGCCGATGTCGAAAATGCCCAGCTTGCCGCGCCGGAGCTGGTGAAGCTCCGTGTCTTCATAGTGGGCAAGCTTGTAGAACGCCATCAGGAACTCGAGGTCGCGACCGAGCCGGTCGAGGTGCTCGAAGAGCACGATGTCGAACTGTCCCGCCCGCACCGCTGCTTGCAGGGCGTCGAAATCCGGGCGGCCCTTGGTGGCGCCGCTGATCGCCACATCGGAAAACACCTGCACCACTGTCCAGCCTTCACGCTGCGCGTGCATCCGGCATTCGCGCACCTGGTCCTCGATCGACTTCGGGCTTTGCATGTCGGATGAGAACCGCGCGTAGATCGCGACGCGCTTGGGCGGGGTGCCGTGTGTCATTTGGAACCTCATTGGTGGTCATGGTGGGCAGATCAGGGTGCGACGGCGCTAACCGGCTTGTCGAGTCTCCGCCTAAACCGATAAATCCAGACGAAAATATGACATCGGCTCCATCGTGCTGCCCGAATCGTAGGCCAAAAGACTTTTGCAGCGTCCGGAGTGTCCGCCTTCGTCTTGCCCTCCCGGGCAACCTGCTTGGCGGCAACTTCGGCGATGAGGTCGATCAGGTTCGTGAGGTGCATCCGCGTCTCCTTCGGTAGTGGGCATTGAACAACCACCGCGCGACAGACCGGTGCCTCGGGCAAGATCGGCGACTTGAGACGCCCGCGCGGAATCCGCGCGGGCGTCCTTCGATGGGCGCGCTGTTGGTGACAGCAACAGGAGCGTGAAAAGCGACGCGCCCACCTGTCATAGCCCGAGGGCTACGATCCGGATCGATTGTGCGCCGCGCGCAGCTTGTCTACGGCGTGGATCGCGTGCATGGCGTCGTGCACCGCGTAGACGCTGTCGCGCAGGCCCAGCAGGAGGGGTAGGGCGCGTGCCAGGTCGTTGGCCGCGTCGGTGCGCAGGCGCTTGCTATCCACGGCTCCACCGTCGACATGGCATTCATCCGCGACGAACACCGCGACCTCGTCGGTGCCATCGAGGATCCGCTGCGAGATCGTCTCGATGACGCCCTCCAACAGGTTGGTGGTCTTCTGCTCGAAGATCTGCCGCGCCTCGATGTCAGCCAGCAGGCGCTCCACCCGCGGGCGTTCGCGAGGCGGCAGGTTGGGCAGGACATCGACACGCAGGCCCGTCACGCAGTCCCTGGATAAAGCAAAGGCATCAATCGCGATGCCTTCGATGTCTTCGTAATCCTTGAGGTTGAAACCGGTCATGGGGTCTCCTTCACTGAGTTTGAGGTGGCGGCGCCGCGCGAGCCGCGGTTCCACAAAGGAAACCGCGGACCGCGTGGCGCAACGCCTCTGTCTCCTGACGACCAAACCCGGCAGACAAGAACGCGTATCGAGGACAGGACGGATTAAAGGGAAGGGTGTACAGCAGGCCTTCCGCGGGCAAGGCACCTGCAACACAAGGGGGGAACCGGAAATTTGCGGCGGTCCGTTCGAATGGCGGCATGCACATGGAGACGTACCGCGGCTGGACCTCGAATTCTGAACGGCTATACTACCCCCGGTCTGCGCGAGGAAACCGTTTTCGTTGCGGCTGGACCTCGAATTCTGAACGGCTATACTTCGCCAAGCCGCCGAAGGTAAACGAGCAGGTTGCGGCTGGACCTCGAATTCTGAACGGCTATACTAGCGTTCCGCCAGAAGCGGTAAAGCCGCCGGTTGCGGCTGGACCTCGAATTCTGAACGGCTATACTTTCGCCGCTTGGGTCGTAAGCGGCTTTCTGGTTGCGGCTGGACCTCGAATTCTGAACGGCTATACTCAGCAACTTTAGAGAACCCGGCCTTCATCAGTTGCGGCTGGACCTCGAATTCTGAACGGCTATACTGTTCCCCCAGTCAGCCGCGTCGATATTGGGTTGCGGCTGGACCTCGAATTCTGAACGGCTATACTAGGGCCTGGTCCCAGTCAATGAAGCTGTGAGTTGCGGCTGGACCTCGAATTCTGAACGGCTATACTCCATAGCGTGTATTCTTTATCGTTTGCCGTGTTGCGGCTGGACCTCGAATTCTGAACGGCTATACTCAGCGCGAGTGTAGCAATGATAGTTCGTAGGTTGCGGCTGGACCTCGAATTCTGAACGGCTATACTTGGGGCGGGGCAAGCGCGCCATACGCCCGCGTTGCGGCTGGACCTCGAATTCTGAACGGCTATACTGATCTGCCGCATGCAGACGTTCGGGATAGAGTTGCGGCTGGACCTCGAATTCTGAACGGCTATACTCCCCGGCCAGTCCACCCGCTCCGGGTTTTGGTTGCGGCTGGACCTCGAATTCTGAACGGCTATACTACGGGAAAGCGACTTACCCTGAGCCTCTGCGTTGCGGCTGGACCTCGAATTCTGAACGGCTATACTAGTTCCCCCAGTCAGCCGCGTTGATATTGGGTTGCGGCTGGACCTTGAATTCTGAACGGCTATACTCAAAGTGAGAAGTCATAGCGCCGCCTCGCTGTTGCGGCTGGACCTCGAATTCTGAACGGCTATACTTCGAAGAGCCTTTGCACGCGGTCGGAATAGGTTGCGGCTGGACCTCGAATTCTGAACGGCTATACTATCGTCCGACACCATCTCCCCAACTTGTCTGTTGCGGCTGGACCTCGAATTCTGAACGGCTATACTTATCGGCGATGGACGCCAGAGCACCGCCTTGTTGCGGCTGGACCTCGAATTCTGAACGGCTATACTTCCACGCGGTCGCGGATCGCATCCGACCAGTTGCGGCTGGACCTCGAATTCTGAACGGCTATACTCGGCGCGACATCGACGAAATACTGCCGCACGTTGCGGCTGGACCTCGAATTCTGAACGGCTATACTTATCCTGTCACGGAAATGCCCGGTATGCCTGTTGCGGCTGGACCTCGAATTCTGAACGGCTATACTGTGCAGGTCAGCGGGGGCATCAGGCCTGCGCGTTGCGGCTGGACCTCGAATTCTGAACGGCTATACTGGAGGCCACCGCAGCCTGGGCGCGGAAAGGTTGCGGCTGGACCTCGAATTCTGAACGGCTATACTCGGTAGCCCTTTTGTGTGGCCGGGCGCTTGTTGCGGCTGGACCTCGAATTCTGAACGGCTATACTACATGGCTGGTGAAGCCGTCCTTTGCTACAGTTGCGGCTGGACCTCGAATTCTGAACGGCTATACTTTTCGCGAGCGCGGTATCGAGCCGCCGCTTGTTGCGGCTGGACCTCGAATTCTGAACGGCTATACTTTTGAAGCCGATCTGGAATCCAACCTGATAGTTGCGGCTGGACCTCGAATTCTGAACGGCTATACTCGATGCCCCCCTGAACCCCGGCGCGATCGTGTTGCGGCTGGACCTCGAATTCTGAACGGCTATACTACGAACCACGCCTGCAGGTTGGCCTGCACGTTGCGGCTGGACCTCGAATTCTGAACGGCTATACTGGGAGAGCCGAGGCGGACCTTTCGCATCACGTTGCGGCTGGACCTCGAATTCTGAACGGCTATACTGAGCCGCCGCCGACCCGGTGGACCGACGAGTTGCGGCTGGACCTCGAATTCTGAACGGCTATACTTAACTCAGCATCGTCGAGAGCATCACGCCGGTTGCGGCTGGACCTCGAATTCTGAACGGCTATACTTGATTCTCCCTCAAGCCCTTGAAAAGACAGGGTTTCGAGGGAGATTCGAGTGTTAAAAAACGGTGACTCACTTTCAAAACAACACCAGTTGTTGTGGATTCGTCCGGGCCGCGCGCCGACCCTGATCCGAGAAGTGAACGATATCACGATATTGTCGATCAGTGAAGTTCAGCACCTGGATATCGCCCGTCTCGGGCAGGTTTCTCTCGATGCGACTCACCCGTGTCTGGAAAGCCTCCTTTCCGTTGACGAAACGGGCATAGACCGAAAACTGGCTGCGCTCAAAACCTTCGTCCAACAGAAAATTACGAAAATCTGCCGCCGCCTTGCGCTGAGGCCTGGTGTCGGTTGGCAGGTCGAACATCACGAGTATCCACATGATTCGGTATCCCGAGAGAAAGGGCGCCACGACGGTCATGTCCCTAACCCCGCAAGGGTCAACGGATCGGGAGGCGCGGGCAGTGCGAGTGAGAGCTTTCCTGTCTCGAAGCTCTGGCCGAGAGAGGTGGCCAGCTTGCAGAGCGCGACAGAGACCGGCGTGAGGCCGTCGCCGAGTGGCAGATCGAGCGCCATCAGGCGCGCAAGCACCTGTTTGGCCTCGGTGTCAACCTGGGGGCCGTTTCGGGCGACAAGGCTACGTACGGTGCAATCGACGAGGGGGCGGAAAGGCTCCATCAGGTCGTCTGCCAGCGCAAATGCATTGCCACGGTTCGCGTGATGCAGACCGATGGATGGATGCAGTCCGGCTGCGACGACGGCACGAGCGGTGGCGGCGCGCAGGACGGTGTAGCCGTAGTTGAGCAGGGCGTTGGTGTCGGCCGCTGTGCGATCGCGGCGAAACGCGTCACCCATCATGCGCGGCCAGTAAAGGCGAGCGGCCTGGGCCTCGACATTTGTGGTATCGCCGCTTGTCACCTTGCGCCGGAGCATTGCCACCGGCGCATTGACCTCGCCCATCGCCTCAAGCGCGGCGGCCTGCATGTCGATCTTGGCAATGATGACCTGCTTCCAGGCTTGTTTCATGAGCGGGGTGCCTGCCTGCCATTGCGCGCGTAATCGCCCGCCTTGTGCATGGTGGCCCTCAAGCGGCATCAGAACCGCGCGAGGCGCGTGGTTGGCGGCACAAAGAACCACGGGCGCGCCCCGGTCGGCCAGCTCGGCAAGAAGCGACACCGAGCAGGTCGTGCCGTGCGCATGCACGATCACTCCGGCGATCTGGTCGAGCGGAATGCGACCGAGTTCAGTTCCGCCCTCAGTGACCCTTAAAAAGCCCCGGTCACGTGAAAGGTGCCGACCGTCGGTCGATATATCCACGATCTGGTCCATGCCTTCATCCTCCAAACCATTGGAAGCTTGGCATGTTTTGTCGATTCGGGCGAATCTGGTCAGCCGGGCCGTACGGCACCGTCCCGGAGCCGACCAATTTCATCTACCGCGACGCGACGAATTCCAGCCGCGATCGCGGGCCGCGCAGCTATCTGAATCCACTTGAATGGATCGGTGTTGTCGCTGTTGCGAGCGTCGGCATTAGCTTCGTTGTGGGGAACGATAAATAATCCATTCTTGATATGCATTTGCTGGACGTGGCCGATAACCGTTCGCCCATCCCGTTCCAGCGCCACCATGTCGCCCTTGTGCACACGCAACAGACGCTTGGCCGCCGGGTGCGGACGTTTTTCGCCCTCCATGGAATGGGCCTCGAAGGTCGTGATCACCTGGGCCTCGATTCTGCCGTCGGGCAGCCGCCAGATCTCGAACACGTGGTTGCTGCCGCCCTGATAGGCTTTGATCGGAACCTGCGCGGGCACTGAAACGCGCGCCTGCTCCTGCAAAGGCTTGATAATGCGCACCCGGCGGATGCCCTGATAGGGGCCGGGCTTGGCGGCGAAATCGCGCAGGGCGTTCTCAAAATCCTTTCCGGTTTTGTCACCGGTCGCCACACGCAGCGCCTTGCGCAGCTGCGGGTCACGCACCTGGCCACTTCGGCCCGGCTCATCCAGCAGTTGAGCGGGTTTCACGCTCAATAAATCGGTCCGGCTGGCAACGTGCATGTCATCGACGATGGAATAGGCCGTCTCCTGATGTAGTTGACCGGCTGTGCTGTCCTTGCCCTGCTTGCGTGCCTCCTTGTCGATCCGGCCGTGATCGGCGCGATGGCTGACGATGATCCTGCCAAGCTGAACTTCGAGGTCACTGCGAAAGCCGTCCCAAGGTGCTAGCGTATCACGAGCGATTAGTTCGGCGGACTGCCCGGCCTCTTCGCCCTGGCCGGCGGCGCGGCTGATACGGTTGAGCAAACTGCGATCTGTGGCGGCGACCACGGCGGCGTCGATGGCGTGGTGGCGGTGATCGGTGCGGTTCTTGGCCTTGACCGCGCCGCGCTTGGCGTCGCTCAGCAGGGAATTGAGCCCCCAGTGCCGCCGTAGCATCTCCGTCAGCCGACCGGGGACCACCCGGACATGGCCGCCCTCGGTGAACAGTGTGTCCAGGTAGGTCCGCGATATCGAGGCGAGGTATTGAGTATCGACCAGAGCGCGGGCGAGAAAATCGTTCTCACCTTCGAACCGCGCTATGGCGTCGGGCGCAAAGCGCCAGCGCTTGTTGTCTGGCAGGTTCTTCAAGTTGGCTTCGATGGCGTCCCATTTCGGGGTCCCGCCCCAGGCTTCCCATGGGGTCTGGTTGCGCTTTTCGCGGTTGGCTTCCTTGAGGCACAGCGTCCGGTTGGCGAAACTGTCGTCGAGCGTGCGAGAATAGGGCAGTATGTGATCAACATCACAGCTGCCGTCAAAGATCATGGCGGCGGAGATGCGCTTGCCCGTGTAGGGGCAGAACCGCCGCATACAATCATCTGGATTCAGGTCCTCCCAAAGGCGCAGAAGCATCCGATTGCGACCATTGTCCTCGTAGCCAAGCTCTTCCAACTTCTTGCTCCGCTTTTTCGCAGCTACTGTCGTGTCGCGGATGCGCTTCATCGCCTCTTGCTTCTGTTGCTCGGACTGCTTCAACTCCCTCGCCAGTTCGACAACGATCTGATCGGGTTTGCCATAGACCTCGATGATCTTGTTCACCACCCGCTTGAGCTGGTTGAGGCCGATATGCACGGTTGGGTTGGTAATGCGGCCGTAGCGCGTGATGTCGTCGTCGGCTTCATTATAAGTGCCCGGGATGACATGCCGGTCCAGTACCTCACCGTAGTATGGCAGGCGGTCGAGGCATTCGCCTGTCCGCTGGTTCGAATGGTGCCAGCCACAGGCGGCGACCGCATCCGAGTAGGTGACGACCCCCGCTGTCAGCACATCCAGAAGTAGGGTGGTAGCCGTCAGGCCCAATCGTCCATAGCCTTCAGGCAGCGGGGCCTTGGCCGTCATCTCCGCGTGGTCGCGGTCGAGCCCGTGGGTTTGCGTCAGCCAGTCGATCAGGTCGGCGTGGTCCGCATCGCTTTGCACTCTTCGGATGCGCGAGATCACCGCCCATTGCGCGTCGGCGTCCAGCGTTGACCAGCGCGGGCCGAACCGGTCGGGATGCGATAGACTGGCGCGGACTGGGTCGCAGGCGATGGCGTCTCGCACGCCGGTTTCCAAGGTGAAACGTTGACCGTCCGGAAGGCGCAGCACTTTCTCGGCAAGATGTTTGAGCGTCAGCGTCGGACCATTCGTAGCCGACATTGGGGCTTTCTTCGCGTGCTTCTTGTTGTCCAGCGCGTGGATGACCTGGTCGCGCTCCTCGACGGTCAGGGGGCGCTTTTCCCGCCCATCCGCCGTCACCCGCAATTGATTGACGGTTTCATAGAGCACGCGTCGCTGGGTCAGGGGATGGGCCTTTGGCAGACGCTCTTCGGCCGTGAACAGACAAAGCCCGACCTTCGGTTCCTTCAGCGGGCGCTGAAAGAAGATTTTTTCAAACACGAGGTCGCGCAGTTCGTTGGTCAACTCAGGGTGATAGCTGGCCTGCGCCGTCCAGAGTTTGTGAAATTCCTCCTCGAGGTGCTTGCGGTCGGGGTGGAAATCATAGCCGACTTCCTCCTTGCCGTCTGCGCCGTCCCGCTTGGCGATGGAGAGGCGCGTCCGCACGGTTGGCACATTGCGCGGGTCGGTCGCCCGCTGGCGCCGCATGTGCAGGAACGCGCCATAGGTGCGGGCACCGCTGGCCATCATCGCCTGTTCCAGCCGCGCGGTCGCATCCTTGATCTTGCCGCTATCATTATCGCCGCGATCCGTCTTGCGGTTGGATTTGAAGCCGCGTCGCTGGTTGATATGAAACAGCGCCCGCCCCAGATGCGCCAACGGCAAGGCCGCGTCGAGACCGGTTGCCCGCAACTCGTAGGGGTCCAGCGCCTCCAACGTCTTTGCCTCAGCCGGATCGGCGGGCATCAATCCCGCATTCGCGAGAACCTTCATCAAGGTAGCGCGCCTGCGCAGGTAACGATCGCGACGGCGGCGCATGGCTCGGGCGGCCCGCCGATCAACAGCCAGCGACGCCCCGGATTTCGGGTCGCGGCCATCGGAGAAGATGCGTACCCCGCCGTCTATGACGCTCACGATCGGGGCATCGGCCTCCGACCCGTCGGTTTCGTAAAGCCACCAGCCGATGGAGTTTGTTCCTATGTCGAGACCCAAACGCATATTCGCCACCCTAAATTGTAATTTCCAACAGGTTTCTGCGTTTTAGAATGGGATGCAACTTGAAATCGTGGTCACCGTATGCCAAAAGAACAATGTTCAGAATTCGCGGTCGAGCCGTTAACAAGCTCGAAGTAGCACCACATTGAAACGCGCCCCACGGGGCGCGTTTCCTTTTTTGTTGAAGGCTCCCGATCAGTCTTCTCAGGCCATAAGGCTACTGCTTCATTCTGCCCTTCCCTCTTTCATGGATAAAACAAACGGCAGATTTCGCGGGTTGCAGTGCAGCATCAGGAGGCCTCACGAGGGTCTGGAGTGGACCGGAAACGCCAGCGCCAGCACGCTGATCAGTACGACAGCATAGTCGTTCTGCCCTTTTTCTGAAACGCCTTATCGGC
The DNA here is from genome assembly GCA_002842985.1 of Alphaproteobacteria bacterium HGW-Alphaproteobacteria-1. Lineage (GTDB taxonomy): Bacteria > Pseudomonadota > Alphaproteobacteria > Rhodobacterales > Rhodobacteraceae > Roseovarius. The sequence continues at coordinate 3,730 of PHEQ01000050.1, read as the reverse complement.
TCGTTTAACTTGTGGTAAACGGGCCCAGGCGCGGTTCCATTCCGGAAAACCGCACCGTGGACCGTCGCGCCCCTCGCCCTTTTTCCGGAGCGCCCGCTGGCTTGCAGCAGCGATACTCTACCGAAGGCGTCGGCGAATAGCGGTCAGCCGTTTCAGCAAGGTCCCGTCCAGTCTGCCCATGAGAGGCGATTCAGTCTTGCCGTAAGGTTCAAACCCGGAATGGTCGAGGCTGACAATGATCGACCGGGCGCCGACGAAGCGCGTGGGCCGATTGAGTCCGGCTGTTGCACAGCTGCCGGAGTGCTTTACCAGCACTTCGCAGCCTTTGTTGGCCTTGGTGAAAGCGGATGTCCCATATGCGAGCTTGACGAAGCGCTGGCCTGAAAAGTGGAAGACCTCGAGGACGAGGCAGGGCCTTAGCTTCGGGCCTGTCGCTGCGTTGGTGTCGCTGCAGTCGGCAGCGGGAAAGCGGAACCGGACGACATCGCCTGGCGAAATCGTCGCCTTCCAGCAGGGTGTGTCAGTGTCGGGGATCTGGTTGGGTTGCATTGATGAACTCCTTGGCGATTGAACCGACACGGGGCCCACGCCCTATTCGGGCAGGCGGTGCAGGGCCGCGCGTCATTCGGCGCGCGCGGCCCTGCACGGACTGTCCGCCGGGGAGAGCGTCGAGAGGGGGTGTCCCTTCTCGACCCCGCGCGGGGAGCGCGAGCCGGTGGGGGCTTGGGGGATGCGTGCGGAACGGCGTCCCTCGGGAGCCTGGGGCCTTGGGGATGTGCGGAACGGTCCCCGAGCCCGCCGGGAGGCGCCAGGGGGTGCAGGGGGAGTGGCGAACGATGACCCTGCCCTGGGGTGTCCAGAGGGGGCGGCGCATCCCTCTGGTCCCGCTGAAAGCGCGGGGTCCCGGGGCAGCGCCCCGGGCGAACGAGCAGGACGAATGGCAGGCACCGCAGGTGCCGGAATTCGTCCTGTTTAGTGAGTAATCAAGGGGATGTGCTGACGTCGGGCAACGCAGGGCAAAAAAGCGTTCTGCGATCGGCAAGGATGATCCCATCTCCGGAGCCTCACTGTCCGGAGGTTCCGAAATGCCCGCCAAGAAACATCCCATCGTGCTGCGCTTCGAAGGCATGTCGCCCCGCGATCTCGCCGGCTATGAGGCGCATCGCCTGCGCAAGGGCGGCGATCTGGGGCACATCAACCGGGCGCTGTCCGACCTCAACGAGCGGTTCATAGGCGCGGAGACCTGGGCGACGGAAGCGCAGGCCGATATCCGGGCCATGACGCAGGAGATGTACGCGGCCGAGCTGGCCTATCACGAGCGGCGCAAGGACCGGAAGGCGCTGGAGAAACGGATCGCCGAAGGCCCGCGGGATCCCTGGCGCGCCTCGCGGCACGGGCCACTGCGCGAACTCATCCTGACCGTCAACAAGGACTGGTTCGATGCGGATGGGGATTCGAACGAGATGTCAGACCTCGAACGCGAGGCGCGCTTCATGGAATGCGCCAAGACCTGGTTGGAGGACAATTTCGGTGATGATGTGATCCACGCGCGGGCGGACCGGGACGAGCAGGCCTTCCACGTCCACGCGGTCATCATGCCGCGCACGACAGTTCAAAAGTATGGGGTCAACTGCCGGATGCTGCAGCCGTCGATCCATCCGTTGATCAAGGATTACGAGGCGGCGCAGGACAGCGTCGGCCAGCATTTCGCGCAGCTTGGCCTGACGCGCGGCGAGCGCCGCAAGCAGGCGATCCGCGAGGCGCTGGCGAACGGCAAGGCGCCACCGCAAATGCGCCGCCATGTCCGGCCGACCAAGTGGCGGCAGATGGAAGAGCTGCGTCTGGCCCAGAAGGAGGCCGAGATCGAGCACAAACGCCGTGCGGTGGAAGACCGTGAGCGCGAGGCGGACGATGTGATCGCCTTTGCAGACGCGGTTGCTGGAGGACAGCTCGACGAGACCGGGCGAGAGGCTGACGACCCGGAAAGGCCGCCGGAGGCAGTAAAAGCCTTCACGCCCCCGCGCAAGAGCAGCACCGGCTTCGCGCGGGCGCGCAAGGCATTTGCGCGCGCGTTCACGCGGCTGCGTGGAAAGGAACGCCAGCACGCGGAGGCCGCGGCGGAAGCGCGGGTGGCGTCCGATCTGGCCGATATACAGGCGGCCGATGCCGTCATCGTCGAGATCGCAGGACAGCTGCCGGCTGGGCTGCGGAAACGCGTTGGCGAAATTCGCCGCAAGCTCTCGGCAAGGATCATGGCGCTGGACAAGGGAAGCCGCGGGTCAACCAAGGACCGCGGTGCCGACGAAAATTTCACATGAAATCTCGGATGAAGGAAAGTTTCACGTGTTTTCAGTGTGTTGAGGTTTTTGGCGCTGGTTTTTTCAAGGGACGGCTATGGCACCGGAAGTGTCGACGCAATCTGTCGAGAAGCCGGTCACGACAGCCCGTCCGGGCGATCGGCGCAAACCCTAAACCAACCTCGTAAATAGGATATTAAAATGACCGATACATCCATCACTGCCAAGCTTCTGTCCGGCGCGGCGCACGCCACGCCAGCTGATCCGGCCGCCACGGAGGCGCAGCCCGATCCGGATCTCCGGATCCTCGCCTCGATCAAGAAGGCGACGGGCAAGCAGTTGCTCAAGGAGCAGAAGCTGACCCGCGAGCGCGACAAGGCGATCGCCGCCAACCTGTCCAACGCGCTCGGCGTGCTCGAGGGCGAGACGCTGCGCGATTTCTTTGCCGGCCTCGAGGGGCTTGCGACCGCGTCCCAGCGTAAGCTGATAGCAACCCACCCGCTGCGCCCGGAAGGCGTGGACGAGATCATTGAGAAGGTCGATGCCAAGCGGGCGAAGGACGCGGAGGCCGCCAAGGCCGAGCGTGAAGCTCAACGCCAGCGGAAGGAGCGCGAGGAGTTCGAGCGCTTGAAGCAGAAGTTCGAGGCCGGTGGCGGTAACGCCGCCTCCGAGGCGAAATCCGACGAATGACGAGGCGACGCCGCTTGGGCAGGGAGGACGCTCAGGTCCGAGCTCCTTCCACCCACGGCACACCCAGATTTATTCGCCAAAGAGAAAATCCAGCTCCCGCAACCAGTCTTTCTAACAACATATCAATGGCTTGCGCTTTTTGCGTTTGCAACACAGAACAACACGTTTCTTCGCGATTCCAAAGGCTTGCAGCCGTTCCGATTTCCTCCGTGCAACACCCATGCGACACGGAAATGGATAGATGTTCGTGGAAAGTTCCTTCGGTGATCGGTAAGCGGCGGCCACACCCCATTGGTTTGACCTGTTCCTGACGCGTGTCGAGCCTGCGAGAAGGTCTGCGTGAGCAGATGGAGGTTTGGCATGGCAGATGGTGGCGATGGATTTGTTGGTCGGTGCGAGGTCTTTGAGCCTCGGCGGCGGGGCAAGCGGCGTAAGGTTTCGCCGAGGGCCGTCTTGCCTCAGCAGCTCTTCTCGCCGGCCATGATGCTCTCGATGACTTTGGGATCACACTGTTCGTCGCGCAAGAACTCACGGATGCCGCCTTTCCAGGTCCGTATGTCTGCGAGAAGTTCTTGGAGGCATTCGATGCCACGATCTGTGAAAGTCTTGATCCCCTCCTCGGTGCCGTCGTCTACCCAGATCATCGTAAGCCTACGGGGAGGGCCGTCTTTTTGGTTTGAGGCTCGGGGCGTAGATCTGGCGCTATGTCCGACCATAGATACAGACCCGAAGTAGAGATCCTT
>PHEQ01000049.1 GCA_002842985.1 Alphaproteobacteria bacterium HGW-Alphaproteobacteria-1 | reverse complement strand
ACTGCCATCAAAGCCTCCATCATTTGAAGACAGTGATTCAGATTTTTCTGCAGAAGGGAATCCTCTGCGAGTCAAACAATCAGGCCGTTGGTATGAGGCGGCAGCGGATCTCGACAAGATGACCAAAGCCCGGGAGGACGCAGCACAGACACTCAGCACGGCCAAGGCCGGCGCTGTGCGGCTTCAGAGAGTTCAGGCTGATCTGACGCGGTTAGAGGCGACGGAGACGCAGGTCGGGCAAGCTGCGCATTTGCAGGCGGCGTTTGACGACGCCGCGAGGACCGATGTCGCCTCGAAAAAACTGTTCGCCGGGGCCGAGGCTGCGTGCAAAACGCTTCGCTCCCGGCGAGATGCGACAGATCTGGAGCTCGAAGCTGCGCGTAAAGCCGAGGTGGTACGCGCTACGCTGACGGGCGAACTGGCCGAGGTTAACCGAGAACTGTCCAAAGCTAGGTCACATGCCAAGGCACAGGGGGAGGTCGCGAAGGCAGAAGGAGAGGTCGAAGCCGCAGAGAAGGACTTGGCGACGAGGACCGCAGCGGAAGAAGTCGCAGAGGCGGCCCTGACCGAAGCCGAGGCGCGGCTTTCACGCACGCAGGCGATCATCTTGGCGGAAAAGCTGGCCGAGGGCGTACCCTGTCCAGTTTGCGGCGCGCTCGATCATCCCGTCCCGGCTCACGGCATGCCCGAACAATCCGGTCTGACCGAGGCGTTCCGTCATGCTCAGGCCGAGGCGAAAACTGCGTCCGAGGAGCGGGTTCGGGCTGAAAGTGAACTGGGCAATTGCCGGACGAGGCTGGAAGAAAAGAAGCGGGTGCTAGACGAACAGGAACGGCCCGGGCGCGGGCCTACGGAACTCGAGGCCGAGAAGGTGCGGCTAGATGGTGAGCTTTTCGCACTTGGCGAGGCTGTCGATCTTGACACGATGGCGGAGCGGCTGGCAGGTCACAAGCGCGAACTGAAGGAAGCTGAGGTGGCCGAGGCCGAGGCGCGGGTCTCTGCAAGCAAGGCCGAGGCCGACCTCGCGGCGGCGCGGGCAACGCGCGATGCGGTGGTCAATGCCCTGCCGGAAGAGCTGCGCACGCCTAAGGCAGTCGCAGAACGTCGCGCGTCCCTGCTGGCCGAACAAAAGCAACTCTCCGAGGCGCTTGAACGAGCCACCGAGGTGGATCGCTCCGCAGGCGAGGCCCTCACCAGGGCGCAGGAGAAGCGGGAGGCGGCGAGGCAGGCGCTCGAAACACAGGAGCGGCGCGAGAAAGCGGCACGCCAGGCCTTCCTCGCCCGGCTGGATGAAGCCGGATTGGATGAAGCTCGCTATGATGCCTGCAAGGCACATTTTCTGACGCTCAAAGCAGATCGCGAGACGGTGAGCGGACACAATGAGGGGCTGATCGCCGCGCGCACGACATTGCAGAACGCCAGGGGCGCCTGCGCGGATCGAGAGCGGCCGGACCTTGCCCCGATAAAGGAGGCACAGTCGGGCGCCACGCAGTCCCTGAATTCCGCCAACGCGGCGCTGGCAGAAGCGAATGCCGCGATCGAGAGTTTGGTGAAGTTCAAGGCATCGCTGGCTGAGGCGCTCGCCAGAACAGACGAACTGGAGGCCGAAACTGGGCCGCTCCGAGGGCTGGCCGATCTTGCCAATGGCAAGAACGATCTCAACATGACGCTCGAAACCTTCGCCATTGCTGCCATGTTCGATCAGGTGCTCGAGGCGGCGAACATGCGGCTCGACCCGATGACGCGCGGACGCTACCGGCTGGAGCGCGGCGTCGAGGCATCGAGCGGACGCGGCAAGCGCGGGCTGGAGATCGAGGTCTTCGACGTCAACACCGGCAAGTCGCGCCCGACTGCAACCCTTTCCGGTGGTGAGACCTTCATCTCCGCGCTTGCCTTGGCGCTTGGGCTTGCCGACGTGGTCGAGAGCCTGTCAGGCAAAATACGGATGGACACGATCTTCATAGACGAAGGCTTTGGCAGCCTAGACTCCGAGAACGGAGCGGGCACGCTGGACCAAGTGCTTCAGGTTCTATCGGCACTAACGAAGGGCAACCGGGCCGTGGGTCTGATCTCGCATGTCGGGCTTGTGCAGGAGGCCATTCCACAAGGGTTTTACGTGCGTTCCACCCCTAGCGGAAGCCGTGTCGAGGAAAGAAGGGGGCTGTGATGAGATATCAATGGCACTTCCGGAAGGCTCACGCCCGCCGACTACGGACGGGACGGACCATCGCTGTCTGTGGCGGCTGGGTGCTCAAGGGTGAACGTGTAAGCAGCGATAGCGCCTCCTTCAGGCGAGCTTGTCCCGTGTGCGGTGCCCTGATCGTGAGTGTTGGCATGCCGAAAGGTGGGTGGGTACATTTCGAGGGAGGTGAAGGTCTGACGCGAATAAAACACCCCTGTCTGCACCTCGGCGAAGGACTAAGCAGGCGGCGAGATGGAACTACCCCAGATCTATTCGAGGTGAGTCTGTAGTTCTGAATTTGTCCTCGTGGAGCTTGCGGACAATTCGCCCGAACCCAATATCTAGAATCTAAACGCAACACACATACTACATGGAGGCAAATATGGCTACGAATCGTAAAGGCACTTCAAACAAGGTCGCATCGCTGGCGGCAGATACCCTGTTCAAGCCAGGCTCATCGCAGATCGCCCGGAAGCTCGCCGGTTCGGCGTTGTCCCAGTCCAATACGAATCGACAAACTGGCGCCGAAATGGAGGACCTCGCTTCAAAGGTGCTTGGCCCCACAGGCCCGAGTGTGCATATTTGGACATCTTGAAGAACGTTTATAGAACGGATCAGGCGTCTGGTGCGCGCAGATATATGGCGACGTTTTCGGCGGTGAACTTATAGCTTCTTCCATCGGCGAGGCGTTCTGCGCTGACGGGGTATTTGGGCCGGTTCGGGTTGATGGTGGTGATACGGAATGCCTCTCCCTGGATTCTGAAGGTCCGGCCATAGTCGGCGGGCTGCAATCCGAAGCTGCTGGCGAGCGCTTCGAACAGGGCCTTGTCGGGAGAGAAGATCGCGCCATCGGCCATCGGGATGCCGACGCGGAACGCGATGCCGAATCCATGGCGCAAGTCGATGTCGCTGAGTTCGCCACCCTCGACGGTCAGCCCGTGGGTTTCGGCCACGCCCCGACAGGCGGCGAACAGATCCCGGCGCAAGCGATCGCAGAGCGCCGGGGTCAGGTTGCGCGGCGGCGGCACCTTGGTGGTGTCCGCCCGCGCTGGTGGTCTGGCCGCTGCGGGTGGCTTTTTCCTGCTGCTCTTTTTCACATCGAAGCCTTTGCCTTGTAGACGGTGCCGCGCGAGATGCCCATGTCGCGGGCGATCTCCGTGGGGGACTGGCCCGCGGCCAGTCTGGCCTGAACAGCGGTCATATCGATTTTGGCCGGCCGGCCACGATAGACGCCTCGGCGTTTCGCGGCGGCGATACCTTCGGCCTGCCGCTCCCGGCGCAGATTGGTCTCGAACTCGGCGAAGACACCCAGCATGTCGAAGAAGGCCTTGCCCGTGGCGGTGGAGGTGTCCACCGGTTGCTCGGTGGCGGCGAGATGTGCGCCCTTTTCCTTCAGCCACGCGACGATGATCTGCAGGTCGCGCATGGAGCGCGCCAGGCGGTCGATGCGGGTGACCACCAGTGTTTCTCCGGGATGGATGAAGTCGAGGATGGTCTTCAATTCTGAACGGTCCTCAAGACTGGCACCGCTCTTCTGTTCTCGACGCACCATGCCGCATCCAGCGGCGGTTAGCGCCGTAATCTGGGCATCGAGGTTCTGATCCACTGTCGACGTGCGGGCATAGCCGATTTTGGCGCTTGATCTGTTCATTTTGGGTGTGCCCGTGACATGACCTGTTCAATAACCCGTTTCTGACCCAAAATGAACACCAAAGTGGCTGTGTTCAGTGTTCACAGGGGGTGTTATTATGGGTATACTCATAGTAACGCTCAAGCCGCGATATGCTCGTAATCGATCCGGGTCTGCAAATCGATATCGTAGCGGCCATAGGGTGTGATGTGCGCATAGATCAACGGCGTCAGGCCGCGATAGTCCTCTGGAGACAGTCGATCCTGCCAATTCGGGTCCGACAGGACCGATTGAACCATGCGCGTGTTCACATAAACCATCGACGCCTGGACCAGTTGCAGCGCCAGGGCGGAGATTTCTTGATCGACGATCCGGTTCGAGGCAATCTCACCGCCCTTGCCGAAGAAGACGAAGCCGTTCGCACTGTTCCAGTTCTCGACAACGTTCAGGCCTTCGTGGATTTCCCGGCGAAGGGCTTCCGATCGCAGATAGCGGCACAGGAAGATCGTCTTGATGGCACGACCCAGTTCAGCCAGCGCCTTATAGGTCGGATGCATCACGTCGGTCCGAGCAAACCGGCGCAGAATCGCTTCGGGGTCGGCCGTGCCGTGCTGCATGGCGGCGGCGTATTTGACCATCTCGTCATATTGCCGCTCGATCTCGGCCCAATCGACTACGTTCGACAAGATCGGCGCCAGATGCGGCAAGTGCGTCCGCATGCCCGCGGCAGGAAGGACCAGCTTTTGGCGGGCAATCGCCTTCAGGCGTGGTGCCAATTCGAACCCGAGCAGATGGCAGAAGGCAAAGCCGACAGCAGTCTGACCATGGCTATCGACGTACTGGCGCTGGATTTCCATGTCGGTGCAGTGGCGGAGCACCCCCTCGATCATCGCCGCCACCTCCGAGGACGAACACCTCTTGAGCTGCGAATAGATACAGGTCGCCTGACGCTCGACATGCCAGTATATCATCACCCCGCGCCCACCGTAGCGCGCGTGCCATTCCGTCATCAGGTTACGGTCCCAGGCACCGAACTTGGTGGAATCCGAACCGCAAGCCGTGCCCGCCTCGCCCCAGATCGCGGGTTTGCGGACCCTCAGTGTCGCATCAGCCACGCGCGCCGCGGCGGCACGCAGCGCGTTTGGGTCGATATAGCGGCGGTGGATGTGGAGCAGTTCGTCATAACTGATGTTACCGACACCGGCGGCGACGCGTTTGATCCCGGCATTGGTCCCCGCAGCATAGAGCGCCAGCAGTAACCGCCGGTCCCGGTCTGCGTGGGCCAAGGCTTCGCGGCTGGCGGACGTCTCGAAGCAGTCCAGAAACCCCGTGTCCAATGCCGTTTCCTTCAGGACATCGAGCAGGCCGGTCATCGGCCAGACGCGTTCGACCTCGCGCTTGAGAGCTCCCAGCCCCGGTGGTTCCGGCACCGGGGCAAAGGGCGTGACTCTGATCCGGTTTTCCCCGAATGTTCGCAACTGGACCTGGTCGTTTTCCGGCAGGGTTCGGTTCAGAAGGTGGAGTTCGCGCGTCAGCTCATCGCGCACCTGCGAGACAAACGCTCCGGCATCCTGGGTGAGGCCAAGGCCCTGATAATATATGTGTCTTTGCGCCTCGAAATCGGTCGGCAAGTCATTGTCCGGGTTGCGGTAGCGGTCAGCGCCGTCGACCCAGATTTCCTTCGCGCGCACCCTCTCACGCAACTGTGCCAATACGCAGAGCTCGAAGGTAATCACGTTCAGACGGCCAGACGCATCGATGACGGCCTCGCGCCATTTGGCGGGAATGGAACCCTGAGGAGCCAGATCGCCAGGCACGACCCGTCGTCCATCCTGTTGCCACCGCTCGATCAAAGCGAGCGCATCCAGGATCGGGCGCCAGCTTGCGTTGTTCGATCGAAACCGCAGCGCGGCAAGAAGCGGCGGAACCATCCGACGGTAGTGGCTGGCGTAGGAGCCGCGCATCGCCGTTTGAATGCGCCGGTCCAGCGTGCCCCTGGCGCCGTCTTCTTCAATCACGGCCTTCAGCTTGGCCACGCTCGCGACAGGATAAATGACCTCAAGCACCCGGCCCTCGGGTTCATCCACCGCTGCAATAGCCATATCGACCAGCAGACGCTCCTTGCCATGGACCCGCTCGATATCGCGCGCAATCGCCCCCACTACCCAGCGGCGCGACCGTGTCTGCATCCGGTGGATGATCTCAAGCAACAGGTCGATCAGCCCGTCTATCATCTGGGCGCGGCGGTGCATGAGATGGAGCGCGAAGAGCCCCAGCCGCCGCGTGTCGCCGTGGCGGCGCATCTCGGCCGCGGTCTCACCATTGACCCGCCGGGACAGGCGCTGAACCAAAGCGGGATCGACATTGGTCATGGTGTCGAACGGCAGACCGAGCGTGTTCACGAATGCCAATCGCGTTGCCGCCGCCAGGATGCTCTCCAGGGTGGCGGCACCCGCATCCGCTTTCAAACTCAGGAACCCCGTGGCGCATTTGGGATCGGCCAGGCCGGCCTCCAGTTTCCCGCGTGTCTCACCGGGCAGGCTATCGGCAATCCTCGCAAGAAGGTTTTCAACGGCATCGTGCCGAGCCCCGCGGACCAGCCGCTCCATGATCTTGTCCGACGGCACGAAATATCCCGCGCGCGGCTCTTGCGATACCCGAGTTCGACCTGGTTCTCGATCTTCCCGAAAGCCCCCTGAAACATCTCGGCCAGTTCGTCCCGCAACGCCTGCCGGTCCCGATCCGTGGCGCGCCGAATACCCAAATGCCGCAGGATTGCCGCCCGGTGCCTGCGCGCTGTTACATGACCGTACTCGAAATCCCGCTCGTCTGGGGCCGCGATCCCCAGTTGCTCGGAAAGGTATTGCACGACATCGGCCGGGACATCGCCTGACCGGCACGGAAAGCGCGACCGCTCCCGGAAAAAGCTCAGCTGAAACGCAAACCACACACGGCCAGAACGATTGACACCCTCGATCAATCCAATGTCATCAAAGGACAGGCTCCAAACCTCGACAAATGACCGTTCCAACTCGCCAACCCCCAACAATGCCAGAAGCAGCCTCCCGACTTCGGACCACGCGGTCAACAGCCAGTTCGTTCGTGATACGTTCCTTCAAATGCCCATATATGCACGCTCGGGCCTGTTGGGCCGTGCTGAGCGCGAAGCGATGATAGGCCCATACGGCATAGGCCACGACTTCACGGGGGAAACGATAGCCCTTCAGGCGCGGCATCTTGGTTGGAATTTTCATGACAAAACGCTAGACGCACCAAGATGCCTCAGCAAGTTGGCAATGCCCATGGGCCGGTTCAAGTCGGCCCGGCGGGCGCCCGGCGGGCGCAGAGGTTCCTCGCTGCTCACGATCAGATCAACACAATTTTCAGACCCCGCCGCTACCGCCTCTCCAGCGCCTCGTACCGCCACGCACGATCCGAAGCTTTCGACCTGTGGGACGACTATGCGCTCGAAATGACCGCCTGACACAAACACCCTTGGCGGCCGTCTCATGCTGCTGTCGTTAAGTTGGCAATCCCGTCGGGTCGTGATTGATCATTGTCCAGTTGATGTCCGGCTGTCGGAGCCGGGTCAAGCTGGATTCCGCCACCGCATTTCCCATGATCATCCGGGGGAAGAAACGTGGTCGCGGAAATTGGGACCGGTTGTGTCCCAGTCCGAGCATTTCTGGCAATGGACGGAAGGGGGCCAATCAAACCGGGCAGGTGGAACGTATTTGATCAAAAAAATGGACCGGCGAAGAGTGTCCTGCTACGCTCGGTCTGGAACAAGCTTGAGGTGCCAGATGACCATAACCCTTCTGATCATCAACGCGCGCGCCCTCACCATGGACCCGGAGGCCCCCGAGACCGACGCGGTGGCGCTTGCGGGCGACAGGATTGCCGCCCTTGGCGAAGCTGCCCGTGCCATGGCGGGTCCTGACTGTCCTGTCCTTGATGCCAAGGGGGCGAGCGTGCTGCCGGGCTTTATCGAGAGTCATCTGCATCTCTTCATGGGCGGCTCTGAATTGGCGCATCTGCAGCTACTTGGGGTCAAGGGGCCGGACGCGCTGGCCGAGGCAATCCGGGCCTATGCCGCGGCCAATCCGGACCGCAAGGTGATCGTGGGTCAGGGCTGCGATTACGGCATTTATGATCGCGCGCTAACGCGGCATGACCTTGATGCGATCCTGCCCGACAGGCCGGTCTGCCTGCTGGCCGCCGACCATCACACCGCTTGGGCCAACACCCTGGCTCTTGAACAGGCGGGCATCCTGCATGGTGCGCCGTTGGGTCCGGGCAACGAGATCGTCATGGAAAACGGCCTGGCCACCGGCGAATTGCGCGAGTTCGAGGCCAAGGCACCAGTGCTGCGGCTGGCCGGAGAAAACCGCATCATGGCGGGCATCGCCACCGGGGCCGATCCGGTGCCCACGCCGACCCATGAGGACATGCTGGCGGATCTGCCCGCGATGGAGCGCGGTTTGCGCCATTGCGCGCGCCACGGGTTTACCAGCCTCGTCAATATGGATGGCAACCGCTACACGCTCGAGGTGTTGGACCACCTGCGGGAGCAGGGCAAGCTGACGGCGCGGGTGCGGGTGCCCTATCATTACCGCAACGATCACAAGATCACCGATCTTGCCAAGGCGAGCGCCATGAGCGCCGATTACAACGATGACTGGCTGTCGTCGGGTTTCGTCAAGATGTTCATGGACGGGGTCGTGGACAGTGGCACGGCGGTGATGCTCAACGATTATCCCGATCAACCCGGCTGGCGCGGCGAACCATTGCATGAGGCGGACCGCTTTGCCGAGATCTGCATCGAGGCGGACCGGCGCGGGCTTCAGATTGCGGTGCATGCCATCGGGGACGGGGCGGTGCGTCGGGTGCTGGATGGCTATGAGGCCGCGCGCGCGGCCAATGGCGCGCGGGACGCGCGTCATCGGATCGAACATATCGAATTGATCGACCGCGCCGATATTCCCCGTTTTGCCGAAATGGGCGTCGTGGCCTCCGTTCAGCCGTCGCATCCGCCGGGGTCACTCGATTTCCCGCTGTTCCCGACCCTCGACAAGATCGGGCGCGACCGCTGGCGCGATGCCTACCTGACCCGCACGCTGCGGGATGCCGGGGCGCGGATCGTGTTCGCGTCTGACTGGCCGGTGGCCGATGTGAACCCGCTGCGCTCGATTCAGGCGGCGGTGACGCGGCAGCCCTATGAGGGCGCGCAGGACGAGCGCGTGACGCTGCGCGAGGCCTTGGCCGCCTATACCATCGGCGGGGCCTATGCCGAACATACCGAGGACCGCAAAGGCATGCTGCGCCCCGGCTATCTTGCGGATCTGGTGATTCTGTCCGGCGACATCGAGGCGCTGCCCGCAGATCAGATCGCCAGTCTGCATGTTGAAAAAACCATCTGCGGCGGTCGAATCGTTTGGGATGCTGACGCCTAATCCGGCCTGAGGGGCGGAAATGTCTTGAACGACTCGGCGACACGCGCCGACTATCAGGGAAAAGGGGACGCCACAGTGGCCGACGGTGCGCAACAGAGCGGCAACGAGATCGAAATCGAGGCGGTCAGCAAGGTCTTTGGCCTCGGGGCGGCCGCGTTTCACGCCCTGACCGAGATTGACCTGACCATCCGCACCGGCGAGTTTTTCACCCTCCTGGGCCCTTCTGGCTGTGGCAAGACCACGCTTTTGCGGGTGATCGCGGGATTTGAGCATCCCAGCAGCGGACAGCTTCGGATCATGGGGCAGGATGTTGTGGGGCAGGCGCCGAACCGGCGTCTGGTGAACACGGTGTTTCAGAATTACGCGCTGTTCCCGCATATGACCGTGGCACAGAACATCGGCTTTGGCCTCAAGATGCTGGGCCGCCCCCGGTCCGAGATTGACGCCACCACGTCCGAGATGCTGCATCTGGTCAAGATGGAGGCCATGGCCACGCGCAAGCCCGCGGAATTGTCGGGCGGACAGCAGCAGCGGGTGGCGCTGGCCCGCGCCCTGGCGCCAAGGCCGCGCGTTCTCTTGCTCGACGAACCGCTGAGCGCGCTGGATCTCAAGCTGCGCAAGGAAATGCAGACCGAGTTGAAGCGACTTCAGGTGGAAACGGGCATCACATTCGTTTTCGTGACCCATGATCAGGAAGAGGCGCTGACCATGTCGGACCGCCTCGCGGTGATGAACAAGGGCCGAATTCTCCAACTTGGCAGCCCGCATGACATCTACCACGCGCCGAAAGAGCGGTTCGTGGCGGATTTCATCGGCGAGACGAATTTTCTGTCATTAAAGGTGATCGCAGTGCAGGGGCGCAGTGCCGATCTCACCTTGCCCGATGGTCGCAGCATTCCGGCGCGGATGGCGCAAGGCGTGACCCCGGCACCGGGCGAGACCGTGTCCGCCGTGATCCGCCCGGAACAGGCGCAACTGGTCGAAGCGGGCACAGGCGAGCTGTCGGCTACGGTCAATAGCTCGGTGTTTTTCGGCACCGACACTCATATCCATCTGACGCTTGAGGATGGTCAACCCTTTACGGTCCGGCGCCAGAACACCGTTGGACAGGCGGCCCCGGCGACAGGCGCGCGTGTCGGCCTGGCCCTTGCGCCCGGCGCACTTCAGGTTCTGCGGGGATAGGGATGAAACGCGACTCGCACCGCTGGAAATGGATACTGGTCAGCCCGGCCCTAGCGGTCCTGATCCTTGCGGCTTCCGGTCCGCTTCTGATCGTCGCCGTCTATTCTTTTCTCAGCCCCGGCAATATGGGCGGGGTGTCGTGGGAGTTCTCGACGGATGCCTGGTTCCGGGTGTTCTTCAAGCGCGATATTTTCGATCCCGAGAACGTCACGTTGAACGCGGACCATCTGGCGGTGTTCCAACGCACCTTGTGGCTGTCGTTTCAGACGACGCTGATCTGCGCGGCCCTGGGATTTCCAACGGCGTGGTTCATCGCCACACGCCCTGTCAATCGGCGGATGATCTGGTTGTTTTTGATCACCGTTCCCTTCTGGACCAACCTCTTGATCCGCACCTTCGCGATACAGGAGTTGATCCGCAACACCGGCACAATGAACACGGTGCTGCTGTGGCTCGGCGTGATCCGGCAGCCTCTGGAACTGATGTATTCCGATTTCGCGGTGTTGCTGGGCATGAGCTATGTCTTTTTGCCGCTGATGGTGCTGCCGCTCTTTGCCGCGATGGACAAGCTGGATTTCCGGCTGGTCGAAGCGGGCTATGACCTTTACGCCAGCCGCTTGCAGGTCTTGTGGCATGTGATCCTGCCTTTGGTGAAGCCGGGGTTCATTGCCGGTTCCATTCTGGTGTTCATCCCCTCGATCGGGGCCTATGTCACGCCACGCGTGCTGGGCGGTGGCCGGTCGATGATGATGGGCAATCTCATCGGCCTGCAATTCGGTCAGGGGCGCAACTGGCCGCTTGGATCGGCGTTGGCGATGGTGTTGCTGGTGATCGTCGTGGTGGCGCTGGTGTTCTACCTGCGCATCACCACCCGCGAGACAGGGGGACGCGATGGCCAATCATAGATTTGACGTCCGCGTCCTGCCCGGCTTTGGCGTTGTTGCCATCTTCACGCTGGTGATGCTCTACCTGCCCATCATCATTCTGGTGATCTTTTCGTTCAACGAGTCGCAATCGCAGGCGGTTTGGGGTGGGTTCTCGCTGAAATGGTATGAGGCGGCATTCAACAACAGGCAGGTGGTCGATGTGTCGATCCGCTCGCTCTGGCTTGCGCTGGTCGCGGCCGGGATTGCCACGATGCTGGCAACCCTCGCGGCTCTGGCCACGACGCGGGTGGGCCGGTTTCCGGGCCAGACCATGATTTATGCGCTGATCAACCAGCCGCTGATGGTGCCGGAGATCGTGACCGGCATCGCGCTTTTGATCTTTGTGGCCTTTCTCAAGGTGCAGACGGGATATTCGGGCATGGGCTATATGGTGGCGGCGCACACGGCTTTTTGCATCCCCTTTGCCTATCTACCCATTCGCGCGCGGCTAGAAACCATGGATCTGACCTTGGAGACGGCGGCGGCCGATCTCTATGCAACCCCGGTGCAGACCTTTACCCATGTCACCCTGCCTCTCTTGGTGCCCGGTATCGTGGCGGGCTTCATGCTTGGGTTCGTGGTGTCTCTCGACACGGTCGTGATCACCGAATTCGTGAAATCTGCCGGGCAGGACACGCTGCCCACCTATATGCTCGGCCAGTTGCGCCGCAGCGTCACCCCCGAGATGAACGCCATCGCCACGCTGTTTCTGGCGCTGTCGCTGGTGGTGGTCAGTGTGTTTTTCCTGATCACCCGGAAAAGGGGATAACTGCAACCATAACCACAGGGAGACGACCAATGAAGAGACTGATAGCAACCGGCCTGACCGCCCTATTGGCGACCACCAGCATCGCGCGCGCGGAGGGTGTGGTGAACCTCTATAACTGGGGCAATTATACCAGCCCCGAACTGCTGACCAAGTTCGAGGCAGAGACCGGCATCAAGGTCAATGTGACGGACTATGACAGCAACGACACGGCCCTTGCCCGCATCCGTCAGGGTGGCCACGGGTTTGATATCGTGGTGCCGTCGAACTCCTACATGCAGACCTGGATTTCCGAGGGGCTGATCGTTCCGCTCGACAAATCCATCGTCACCAACCACGGCAATATCGCGCCCGAATGGGTGGATGTCGATTTCGACCCCGGCCGCGAATACTCGGTTCCGTGGCAGTGGGGCACGACCGGCGTGATCGTGAATACGAGTGTCTACAAGGGCGACATCAACGACGCCGCCGTCATCTTCAGCCCGCCGGACGAATTGAAGGGCAAGATCAACGTCATCCCGGAAATGTCTGATGTCATGGCACTTGCGATTTACTACGTCGGGGGAGAATCCTGCACCACCGATATGGAGGTGATGCGCAAGGTGCGTGACACGCTGGTCGAGGCCAAGACGCATTGGAAGGCGCTGGATTACGGCACGGTCGATGCCCATGTCGCGGGCGATTTCTCGGCCGGGATCTATTGGAACGGGGCGACCATGCGGGCGCGGCTGCAAAACGCCGATCTCGCCTATGGCTATCCCAAGACCGGCTACCCGATCTGGATGGACAGCGCCGCTGTGCTGGCCGATGCCCAGAACCTGAAAAACGCGATGACGTTCATCAATTTCATCCTCGAGCCGGAGAACGCCGCGTTGATCTCGAACTTTGCACGCTACGCCAATGGTGTGACCGGATCGGAAGCCTTCATGGATGAGGTGATGCGCGCAGCCCCTGAAATCGTCGTCGCGCCGGAACTGGCGGCGGCGGGCAAATTCAGCCCGGCGTGCTCGCAGGAAGTGAACGATCTGCAAGCGCAGATATGGACCGAAGTTCTGCAATAACCGACCTCGGGCGCACCCCTTTGACCTTTGGGGTGCGCCCCCGGTCAAGTCGCGCACAGGCTCCGCTCCAGTCCACACAGGGGTAGATTCCGGTAGGGGGCAGGATCGTATCATACCAACGGCCCTATGAGTTGACCGCTTTGGCATATTCTCGGTCACTGATAGAACGGACGCGTTGCTGATCGTTTGCGAAGAAGTTCCACGCGTCA
>PHEQ01000048.1 GCA_002842985.1 Alphaproteobacteria bacterium HGW-Alphaproteobacteria-1 | reverse complement strand
GCCTCTCCGGTCAGGCTACGCCCTCCCTCCGAGACCCCACCCCCGCGTTCTCATCCTGATTGACGCTGGATTCTCACCTTGTTTGTCGCGCGGCACACGCCCCCGGGAAGGGGGCGACGGCTTGCAGGACCACGGCAAAGCCGGAGACCAACGCTGAGTTTCGATCCACGCCCCCGGGAAGGGGGCGACAAAGCGAAGCTGAGCGGGAAAAACCTCTCAAAAAGTTTCGATCCACGCCCCCGGGAAGGGGGCGACCCCAAACTGAGCCGGAAAACCCGGCTCCTTATAAAGTTTCGATCCACGCCCCCGGGAAGGGGGCGACGGTTCAGGGACGTTGCTTGCCGTAAGTCTCCTGAGTTTCGATCCACGCCCCCGGGAAGGGGGCGACGCGGCAAACGAAAGCGGCACAATGCTTGAGGTGCGGTTTCGATCCACGCCCCCGGGAAGGGGGCGACTCCTTCTGTTGTTGCGCTCGGGCGTTATTTGCCCGTTTCGATCCACGCCCCCGGGAAGGGGGCGACCTGCGGCTGTGCTGGTCTGCGTGATATACGCGGGGTTTCGATCCACGCCCCCGGGAAGGGGGCGACGGCCATGTCAGCCTCCTGTCATGAGGCTCCGCCGGTTTCGATCCACGCCCCCGGGAAGGGGGCGACTTGATCCTGACGCAATGCTCGCGATCTTTCGCGAGTTTCGATCCACGCCCCCGGGAAGGGGGCGACACCAGATGAACCAAGTGCAGCGATACCTGCGGGAGTTTCGATCCACGCCCCCGGGAAGGGGGCGACGTTGCTCTGGGGCGACATGACGGAGGTAACGCCGGTTTCGATCCACGCCCCCGGGAAGGGGGCGACTTCGGCTCTCGGATTGCCTTGCGGCCGGAGCGTGGTTTCGATCCACGCCCCCGGGAAGGGGGCGACGCAAGTGCTTCAAGCAAAAACGAAGCAGAGAAGAGTTTCGATCCACGCCCCCGGGAAGGGGGCGACCTTATCACCGGCGCAGATTGGGAGATTGTGGGATGTTTCGATCCACGCCCCCGGGAAGGGGGCGACTAAATGCGGCCATCAAGGTGCCGCTGAAACAGCATGTTTCGATCCACGCCCCCGGGAAGGGGGCGACGCGGTGCGTTCGGTCGGAATCAATACAAGAATTCCGTTTCGATCCACGCCCCCGGGAAGGGGGCGACCTGGTTTGACGCAGTTTGGCGATGTTCTTGCGGAGTTTCGATCCACGCCCCCGGGAAGGGGGCGACCGTCCCGTTCCTTTATTCCGTGGTGTCAAAAGAGGTTTCGATCCACGCCCCCGGGAAGGGGGCGACTGTTTGTCCAGTCGGTGTCCGTGCCTGTGGCCGTGTTTCGATCCACGCCCCCGGGAAGGGGGCGACAAAACAGATTGCCGTGCAACTTTTCGATAGCCTGTGTTTCGATCCACGCCCCCGGGAAGGGGGCGACGCGCTCACCCCGCCATCATCTGCCCGCTTGAATTTGTTTCGATCCACGCCCCCGGGAAGGGGGCGACGCGCAGCGGTATGGTCTGCCGGTGCGGCTGCTGAGTTTCGATCCACGCCCCCGGGAAGGGGGCGACCGCCAGCAAGCAAAAGCACCATTTCACGGCTGCGTTTCGATCCACGCCCCCGGGAAGGGGGCGACGATCTCGTCATCGGTCCACCCGCGCGCCACATAGGTTTCGATCCACGCCCCCGGGAAGGGGGCGACGCTGTGCGACCTGAATGCCGGGTCCAGATCAATGTTTCGATCCACGCCCCCGGGAAGGGGGCGACAATGGCAACATGGGCGGAGGGTCAGTATGGCAAGCGTTTCGATCCACGCCCCCGGGAAGGGGGCGACCACCACCCGAGAAACAGCCGTGCGGGTGTTTCAGGTTTCGATCCACGCCCCCGGGAAGGGGGCGACTTCTTGCCCGCGCGCGCTTCACGAATAAATTCGTGTTTCGATCCACGCCCCCGGGAAGGGGGCGACCGCCGTCGGGGCCACCTTGGGTCAGATCGACATGGTTTCGATCCACGCCCCCGGGAAGGGGGCGACCATGTGGGAGGGCGGCGCGCGCCAGACGTGTGCCTGTTTCGATCCACGCCCCCGGGAAGGGGGCGACCGGCGGCTGTGCTGGTCTGCGTGATATACGCGGGGTTTCGATCCACGCCCCCGGGAAGGGGGCGACGGAATTGCCGAGATAAGGAAGGGAAAGCGGAAAGTTTCGATCCACGCCCCCGGGAAGGGGGCGACTGCGTCCCTTCGGTTTTCGGTCGATCTTGTATCCCGTTTCGATCCACGCCCCCGGGAAGGGGGCGACCGAAGCCGCAATAGCTGATGCGGTGCCTGCCAGGGTTTCGATCCACGCCCCCGGGAAGGGGGCGACAAGCAATAAAGGCTACAGGTCACCACTTTTCGAAGTTTCGATCCACGCCCCCGGGAAGGGGGCGACCGGCAAACCTGAACGTCGCGAACAGCCTATATAAGTTTCGATCCACGCCCCCGGGAAGGGGGCGACCCGGCGAAAGCCCGATCATCTTTTGCATCATCTGTTTCGATCCACGCCCCCGGGAAGGGGGCGACAATGGAACTTCACGAGCAGCAAACCCCACAATCAGTTTCGATCCACGCCCCCGGGAAGGGGGCGACGCTCCATTGGCGTCAAAAATATTTGATAGCGCAACGTTTCGATCCACGCCCCCGGGAAGGGGGCGACGGAGCATTGGACGCCCTGCCATGTCCTGCCGGGGGTTTCGATCCACGCCCCCGGGAAGGGGGCGACGATGCTCGATATGATGACCGTCGCAAAGGCGAGGTTTCGATCCACGCCCCCGGGAAGGGGGCGACCAGATCAGGCGCGCACAGAAATGAAGTGGAAGGTTTCGATCCACGCCCCCGGGAAGGGGGCGACCCGGCCTTGCGCTGGCCACGGTGCTCGGTCGGAGTTTCGATCCACGCCCCCGGGAAGGGGGCGACGGCTTCGGCATCCGCGACAAGCTGCTGTATCTGGGTTTCGATCCACGCCCCCGGGAAGGGGGCGACCGTCGAGCGCCTTGCACTCTGCATGTGGGTTGGGGTTTCGATCCACGCCCCCGGGAAGGGGGCGACGCCTCGGATATGGAGGCGATGCTTCCCTACTGGCGTTTCGATCCACGCCCCCGGGAAGGGGGCGACGCGCCCGCCATGGCATCAGCCGCGATCCCGATGGTTTCGATCCACGCCCCCGGGAAGGGGGCGACGTGGGTCTCCGGCTTTGCCGTGGGCTTGCAAGCCGTTTCGATCCACGCCCCCGGGAAGGGGGCGACCGTGGGTCTCCGGCTTTGCCGTGGGTCCGCAAGCCGTTTCGATCCACGCCCCCGGGAAGGGGGCGACAGGCCATGCGGCGGTTGCCATGGGCTTCACAACTGTTTCGATCCACGCCCCCGGGAAGGGGGCGACTGGTGCCCGATCGCATTCATCAATCATCCGCAGGGTTTCGATCCACGCCCCCGGGAAGGGGGCGACCCCAGACTCACACCAGGCGCGCACCTTGTCGCTCGTTTCGATCCACGCCCCCGGGAAGGGGGCGACCGCGATCGATGGCCGCGCAGACATCGCTCGTGTGTTTCGATCCACGCCCCCGGGAAGGGGGCGACCGACTTCACCGGGCAAGGAAGCCCGCCACAGAGGTTTCGATCCACGCCCCCGGGAAGGGGGCGACCGGCGGTAATCATTTGGGCAAGTGGGCAAGGACAGTTTCGATCCACGCCCCCGGGAAGGGGGCGACCCCGGATCTCCGACGCAGTCGTCCCGTCGCACCCGTTTCGATCCACGCCCCCGGGAAGGGGGCGACTTCACCACCGGCAGTTTGCCTTCTGGAGCTTGCTGTTTCGATCCACGCCCCCGGGAAGGGGGCGACTCGCAGGGATGAGCGCGGTATGTTCATACGAGAGTTTCGATCCACGCCCCCGGGAAGGGGGCGACCGGCGATTTCGAGTATCGCATCGCGCTCGAGATCGTTTCGATCCACGCCCCCGGGAAGGGGGCGACAAGAGCCTCGACCCCGCCCGCCACATTGGTCAGGTTTCGATCCACGCCCCCGGGAAGGGGGCGACCATAGGCCTGCGACAGGCCGAACTCGATGTAGTCGTTTCGATCCACGCCCCCGGGAAGGGGGCGACGGTTGATCTTCGGCAATTCCCAGTAAAAACGGATGTTTCGATCCACGCCCCCGGGAAGGGGGCGACTACTGAGATAGATCGCCAAGATAGGCTGGCGGAGTTTCGATCCACGCCCCCGGGAAGGGGGCGACGAATTGGCGGGTCGATGCCCGACATTCGGTTCCCGTTTCGATCCACGCCCCCGGGAAGGGGGCGACAAGTCCACCCGGTCCTGCACTTGGACCTGCACCTTGTTTCGATCCACGCCCCCGGGAAGGGGGCGACTCGCCAAGTATGCGACCAAGGGGCTTTCGGACGGTGTTTCGATCCACGCCCCCGGGAAGGGGGCGACATGTTCAGCGGGTCGAGCCTGTTGATTTTGTTGCGTTTCGATCCACGCCCCCGGGAAGGGGGCGACCTATCGGCGGTCTTTTTGGCGGCGGTGGCAACAAGTTTCGATCCACGCCCCCGGGAAGGGGGCGACCAACAGCTTGCGAAAAAGCGAATTGCTTTTCGCGGTTTCGATCCACGCCCCCGGGAAGGGGGCGACAAATGCCCCGCCCGCTTTTGAACGCGGTCCAAGCGTTTCGATCCACGCCCCCGGGAAGGGGGCGACCTTCCTCTGATGACATCAGGACGGACGCTCAAAAGTTTCGATCCACGCCCCCGGGAAGGGGGCGACGCCGTAGGGTATAGGCTGTTGTTAGAATTTAGTAAATTGGGGGACATTTGCGAACGTAAGCGGTGCTAGGGCCTTTCCGCAGGTTGCGACGCCTGAGCCTTTACGGTTTATCAACGATTTCAAAGAGCTACGTGCTGTGCGAACATTGGCTGAGAGCCGGAACGCTTGGGGTTCGCAAGAGTTGTGGCGGTGTGGTTTAAATTATAAGTGGTCCGTTCAGGTCAGTGGCAGGTTTCGCGCCGACATGTTCAACTCGTCGTGTCCAGTTTGCACCCAGATAGTAGTATCGCAGACTGTCGAAGGAGGGCTTTATGATCCCTTCAAGCCGCGCCTTAAGCTTGGTCCATTGAGCGGGGTCGACTTCTATCTCAAATACAGAAAACTGAACGCGCTGACCGAAGTCCTCGCAGGCACGGGCGACTTGGCGCAAGCG
This sequence comes from Alphaproteobacteria bacterium HGW-Alphaproteobacteria-1, assembly GCA_002842985.1. Taxonomy (GTDB): domain Bacteria; phylum Pseudomonadota; class Alphaproteobacteria; order Rhodobacterales; family Rhodobacteraceae; genus Roseovarius. The sequence continues at coordinate 14,008 of PHEQ01000048.1, read as the reverse complement.
TTTTTTTCCGCCTTCCTCCAGTGTGTTCACATCATAGGTGACCAAAACCAACATGTCAGCTCCAGAACCATGGGGGATAAGCGTCGATATCGCCATGTAGATGACGGGCCAGCATTTGCGCCTGAAGATAGGGTACCAAGCCGAAAGGGGCCTTTTCAGCAAGGAAGGGATGCAGGCGCTCTTCCTTCTTGCGTTCTTGCCAAGCTGTTAACACCAATTTGCGGGCGTCGTCGGTCATTAGCACCGCGCCGTTTTCCAACCGTTTGAAATCTCCGGCTCGAAGTTGTCGTCGATTTACCAGCGATAAGGCAAGTCGGTCGACCAGTGGCGGGCGCAGTTCTTCCATCAAATCAAGCGCCAGACTTGGGCGACCAGGCCGGTCGCGGTGTAAAAAGCCGACAGCCGGGTCAAGCCCTACTGCCTCGCAGGCAGAGCGGCAGTCATGGGTCAGGAGCGTGTAGAGGAAAGACAACAATGCGTTCATGGCATCCAGTGGCGGGCGGCGCGAGCGCTTTTTCCAGCGTAATTCGGGGTCGGGCGCTCGGATAAGGTGATCGAAGATCGCAAAGTATAGGGTGGCGGCCTCGCCTTCAGAACCACGCATCTGGTCCACGGTCGCATCCGAAAGCTGCACCCGACGCAGGATATGCGCCATGCGATCAGTTGTCGTTACTAGCGCAGCTCGGGTAAGTGGCTCCATTTCAGAACCGTAATCGCGCAACGACCGGCGGACCACGGCGCGCTGGTTTGCGATTTTGCCCATGACGATGGATCGAACGATATCCTCCGCGCTGTCTGCCATCCGGTATTGCGCTCGGCGCAGGAGGACATTGCCAGAAACGGGGCCTTCTATCCGTGCCTGAAAGCGACCGATCCTGTCAAGTAAGACGATGGTAATTCCGCGTTCAGCGCATATACCGATGAGCGCTGGGGAAATCAGGATCGGGCCAAAGGTCACAACCGAGGCCAGCATATGCAGAGGCACACGTTTCTTCTCTCCGCCCTCGACTTCAGCCACCAGATTTTCGCCGTCCTTTTTCAATGCGGCGCCTTCGGTTGTGACATAGATCGTGTTCAGCAGTTTTTTCATGGAGCTTCTAATGACCTAGTCAGCATCTGATCTCGCCATTGCCTCACCGGACGGTCAACGGTTTCCGGGCGGCAAAGCTCCAGCAGTGAACAGGCGCGGCAGCGCGTGCGGTGCGGTGTGGGCGGCGGTGTGCGGCGGCTGGTCAGCACTGCGGCGAGGTCGGCGATGATGGCTTCTGTCAGCGCACGAAGCGGGGCGTCGAATGGCACGGTGACCCGGCGCTTGGTTTGGGCGTAGAAAAGCGCGCCCGTGGGCACGGGTTGGCCGGTCATCTCTTCAAGGCAAAGTGCCTGCGCACAAAGTTGCGCCTCATCCGCGTGGTGCAGCTTGGGTTTGCCGCGCTTGTATTCGACCGGGAAGGGGGATTCGCCCTGAAACTCTACCAGATCAGCAACTCCCGTGAGGTTCAGCCGTTTTGAAGCAAGCGGGAGCGACAGGACTCGCCGCACCCCACGCCCTTTGCGGCTACCGCCCTTGTCGGCCACCGCGTGCAGCACATCGCCCTCGGCCGTAAACCGGTTCTCGGCCCAAAGCCTCTCCAAATGAATCAGAGCTGCCTGCCGCAGGCAATAGACCGCATGCTGCACCGCCGAGAGTGGGATCGGTTCCATCTCGGCGGGCGGGAACGACATGGTCAGAGCAACTCAATAATTTCGACACCGGTTGGCAAACGCTCTCGATCTATGTCGATCATATAGTCACTGAACTTCCGCGCCGGTCGAAGGTTGCCGAGGCCAGCGTCATCGGCGGCTCGAAATTCACCATCGACATTTCGTCCAATTTTTACACGGTCGAACAGGAGATGCGCCGGGGCATTGCCGAGTGAACTGTCATGTCTAAACGCGATCAGCTTGCGAGTGGTCATCTCTCCCCGTGCTGCAGAGCGATCGTGTTCGAACATGTTGACGAGCGCCTCGAAGAGCAAGTCCAGATCGGCCTCTGAAAACCCGGTGCGCTCGGCGAATTTCGCCGAAATGAATCCATGCGCGACATAGAGGCCGTAAGGCACGATATGTTTTCGCCCCATTGTTCGATTATCTGTTCGGGTATCGCTTTCTTCTGCGCCCTCGGCACGCTTTTTTTGTTCGGCCTCATTGGTGGCGGCCATCCGGGTGATCGAAATTTCCATGGGCAGCACCGGCTCTACCGAATTTGCGAAGGTGATCTGCACCGGGCCTTTGACCTGTCCGCAATTGATGCCGGTCGACATAACGGCGCCAAAGGTGCGGACATCGAAGAAGTTTCGGCACATCCAGTCGCGCAGTGCTGTCGCCTCGGCATCATCTTTTGGATTAAGCTTCGCTTCCTTCTTGCCAGTGCTCTCACCCCTCAAGGCTGTAAAGGCCTGCCGGTGCTTTTCGTTCAGGATCGACCCTTCCTGAACATAGATATGATGTCCTGCCTCGGCGGTGCGGGCCAATTCCACGTAGTTTCGAATTTTTCGCTTCAGGCTGACATCGGTGACAAGGCCGTGGTTGGTTTCAGGGTCAAGCCGTGGAAGGTTGCCTGCGTCGGGATCACCATTGGGGTTGCCATTGGTGACATCGAAAATCAGCACGAAATCGTGGCGTCGGGAAAGCGTGGTCATTCTGTCACCTCGGGTGTTTTGTCGTCATGCTTGCGGAAAAAGTCGCTGCGCTGGTGGTAATAGCCAAGACCAAACAGTGCCTGCTCTGCAGAATTCAACGATGCGGGAATTGGGTCATCGCCGGGATCCATCAGATCAGTGATTGACGTCAACAGTTTTTCCAGATTGACCGCTCTGCCGGGTGAAGCCTTCCGCAGCTTTGAGAAATGGTTCTGCGATCCCGCATCCAGCGTGCGGTAGACTTTTTGTGGCGTGGCCGAGGCTGCGCCATAGAATTTGTCCTTGATGGTTGCGTTTACATTGCCGCCCAATGCAGCGCGCTGCACTTCTTCATAGACGGCGAACAGACGCCCGAGCATATAGCCCTTGTTGGTATTGGCGGGATCTAGCGCCACGGGAGCCTCCTTCGATTTGAAATTACGGATCAGAACAGATTTAAGAAGAGCGGCACGGAGCGCGTTCACTTCGCCATCGGAGCGTATGCGCATCAGTGTCGTGGACAAAAGCGTCAGCGGGTAGGCCGCCCCGGTCAGGATCGCGCGCATCCATTCCCCCGCAATGAGCGGCGGCACATTCTCGCGCTTGCGCTGAACGGCGAGTTCGACCAGATAATACCACAATGGTGGCCAGCCATTTCGTGGAGGTGGCTGCAATGCGGTGTCGGACAAGTATCGCTGATAGTTTTCGGTCAGCACGCCAAAGTCTCCGGTCCAGTAGAAACGCACTGACAATCGCGCCGCGTTGGGCGCAAGGCCAAGAACATGGAAACGGACGCCTTGCGACAATTCCGGTTGGACATCGGTCAAACGTGCTCCACTGCGTATTGCCTCCAACTTGTCACCGATCTTGGCGGTTTCCACACTATCTTCAGCGCGGGGGGCGAAGAATGCGCTGAAATAGCCTTCGGCTTGTTCTGCGGTGTCTGGCTCAGCATCAGCCCAGAACACTGTCGATGTATCGCCGATCTGGATGCGGTTGTTGCTGTCCTTTTCCAGAAAGCGGTTCAGCGCGGTGGTATATGCAAAGGCGGCAGCCTCGGAAACCGGGGCGTTGTCGCCTTGATCGTGGCCATAAGAGGTAAAGGCGTCGAGGTTGAACGAAATCAAGCTGGCCCCGGAGGATTGCGCGCCCCAAACACCCTTTATAGAGGGATGCAGCCGAGCCACCGGGCCGGGGCTGCCGGTGACGAGGCAGATTTGCGGGTCAGAAGCTGATGCAGCCCCGAGTTGACGCCAGAGCGCGCGGGCGGCGGGCCGGTCGTGTAAGAACTCGAACTCTCCTGACAGACGAAAGACGATGTTTTGGTCGCGGGTTTCCTCGTTCCAGAGCGGGGGCGCGAAAGATATGGGTTCCCAGCGTTCCAGAAAAAGGCGTAGAGCCAGAAGCCCTGCATCGGTAGTTTCGCTCAGCCATTCCAGATGTTTCTCGCAGAACTTTGCATGTTCCTCAGCGGTGCGTTTGCCCTCGGCTGCTGTAACGCCAAGCACATAGGCGGACTTATCCCACAGAAAGTTCGGCGCGATTCCGGCGGTGCGCTTTACGGCCTGAGGCACTAACAACATCTTCGGACTACGCTTTTTGTCGGTATCGCGCAGATCGATTACTTCGGCTACGGAGCCATCCGCATTAAGAACGGCGCAAAACCCGATTTTTTCAGACGAGAACCCCTGCTCTGGTCGATCGGGCAGTCGGTCATAGGCGCGGGTGAGTGCGGAGAGCAGGCTCATCGCTTTACCTCTGGACTGCCCGGTTGAGGGACTTCCATCACGCCATCCTGCAGGCTTGCGCGGAACAGGAGCGAGGGGCGGCCGGGCGCGGCGTGGTCGATGTCCCAGAGCATGTAGCCGAGATCACGCGGCACGCCAAAGCCAAGGTCAACGGTTTCCGCCTGCGCGTTGCGGGCGGGCAGCGGGGCGCCGGGCGGGACAAGCTCGAAACTGCCGGCGAATTCGCGCGCGCCAAGGCATGGCTGGTGAAAGCACTGGCCCTTGGCAGCCCGGCGGTTGAAGATGTCCAGATGCTTGCCTTCGGTTTCACTAGCCTCGGCCCGTGCAGTCAGGACGAAATGCGCTTCGATGACATAGCGTGGACCGACCAATACGGTCGAGGCGCGTTGCTGGCGATCCTCATCTACCAACAGTTGCACCCCTTGCAGATCCCCTCGGTTCATCGCGCGTTTGATGGTGCCCGTCGGGGCCTTGTGCCCCACCTCGTTGCGGCGGATCGACTGAAAGCGGATCGGTTCAAGCACATGGATGCGGTCGATCACCCAGCAGATTGCAGGCTTCCAATGGATTGCTTCAAGTATGCCCCGCGCCGCTGAAGGGGTGATCACATCATAGCTGACGCGCTCGACCTTGAGCTCCGGGCGGGTGAACAGTCCGTGCTGGCCCCATACGTGCAAACGAATGCCAAATGCCATTTAATACCCTCAAACTGAATTTAAGTTACTGCATTTGGTTTATGCCACAAGGCCAAATGTTCTTCAGGTTGAAGGATCAGAGTATCCCATCACCCAGATACTCTGCGTCTTCCCAACGCAGCCCGCTGTCCTGATGGTAGAGGGGCTTTGTTTCCAGCACGCAAAACTGGTCGCCACGCAGGTGGGGGGCGTGGAAACTGGCATGGCCGTTCTCGATCAACAGGGCGCGCGCCTTTTGCGGCACCTGCACCGTGTAAGGCTGAAGCGCGCGGGCGATAGGGCCGGAGTGCCGTTGTTCAAATCCAAGGTGGGCAATTTCCGCCACAGCATCGGGTTCGATGGCTATGATCACCGGCACCATGATACTGTCGATCATGCGATACTTCTCGGCGGTCCTGCGATAGGGGAAATCGGTGCCGACGCGACCAAACTCAAATGCATCGACCATTGGTTGCCCCATCCGCTCGGGGCCATGGGTCCAATAGACCTGTTCGAACCAGTCGCGGATTGCCTCAGGTGAAAGCAGGTCTTCAAACCGCTGGGCTGTGCTCCGCATCGCCGAAATCAGAGGTTTTAACGAGGTGGGAACTGGCTGACCAGGCGCTTCAAAAACGGTCAGTGTGCTGTCCTGTAAAGGCCTCTTGCCTTCGCGGTTCACACGCCCTGCAGATTGCACGATGCTGTCCAGGCCGGTTTCTGCCCGCCAGCCCTTTGGAAAATCGACATCGACCCCGGCTTCGATCAGACTTGTTGCGATCAGGCGGCATAAAGTGCCGTCCTTCAGACGCTGTCGAACGGCGCTGAGGATGCGGCGGCGATGGGCCGGGTATTGCCGGGTTGTCAGATGCACCGCGCCATCTAACCCTTCGGCCTGCACCGCCTGAAACAGTTCAAGCGCGTGTTTGCGGCTGTTCACGATCACCATGCCTTGCGGTGTGTCGCGTAAAGCGTCGATTAAGGCCGTATCCTCCATAGCGCCTCCCTGAACGATCCGGGCGCGTCGCAGACGACTGGCCAGTGCTACCGGATCAGGAGCCAATTCCTGCCCCTCCAACTGCAAGCCCCCCTTTTTTAATTGTCGGCTGTCAAAGGCGGGCTGCGTTGCCGTGCAAAGCACAAAGCTGCAGCCGTATTTTGCCGCTAGTGTGTCGATCATCCGAAGCGTCGGCATAAGCAGCGATCGTGGCAGGCTCTGCGCCTCGTCCAGCACGATTACCGATCCCGCGATATTGTGCAGTTTGCGGCAGCGAGAGGGGCGCGCGGCGAAAAGGCTTTCGAACAATTGCACATTGGTTGTCACAACCATCGGGGCCGCCCAGTCCTCCATCGCCAGCCGGGCTTTGTCGCGAGCTTGCTGGCCCGGCTTTTCGGTGTCGATGGCGGAGTGATGTTCTAGCACGATATCGCCAAACAAATCGCGAAATGTCGCGGCGGTCTGGTCGATGATTGAGGTGTAAGGGATGGCATAGATGATACGACGGTGCCCGTATCGCGCGGCGTGATCCAAAGCGAACCCAACACTCGCCAGCGTCTTGCCTCCGCCTGTTGGCACGGTAAGCGTGAACAGCCCCGGCGGCAGATTTGCCTTGGCGCGGATATGAGCGAGCACCTCGGCGCGCAGGAGGTTCAGGCCAGTTGTCTCTGTAAAACGCGCCATATGGGCGTCGAACCTTGCGCGCAAATCGGGCAAGAGACCCGGCAGCTCAGGCCAGTCCCGATCTTTCTGGAGGCCCTCCAGTTGATCATAAAAAGCCTCTGTGTCCCGGAAATCACCATCAACAAGGCAAGAGAAGGCCATCCGTCCCACAACGGACAGGTCAAAGCCGCTTGTGTCTTTGCGCAATTTGGCTGAAATTTCTGACAGCAACGGTCTAAACTCGATTTGTGCAGTCGCGGTGACATCCGGTGGAACATTGTCTTGGAAACGATCCAGCCGTTGGGCCATGCTGGCGTCTGACCCTGCCGCATCAGGCAATCCCGCGTGGTGTCCGAGGATTGCATAAGCCGCAAGTTCGGCCACCAGCAATTCTTCTCCTTTTGCCCGCTTAATTAAAAGGGCCGCCCCGGCAGTCGAGTGATCTACGCGGTCAGAAGATCCCGTTAGACGACGCTGAAATGCTGGATCGTGCTTGCCGAAATCGTGCCAAGCACCCGCCAGATGGGCGGTGTGTTCAAGTCCGATTTTCGCCCCTCGACTTGCTGCCAAAAGCGCCGTCTCTCTCAAATGATCTTCGAGGGTTTGCCAATCCCCCTTATCGCCAGCAGAGCCCGAGTGAGCAAAAGGACCGATTGTCAAATTCGTGTTCCTGCGTTGATTAATTCGCTTCAACGATCATCCAATTTGACTCGGGAAGTCCAACGTAAATGTTTGATCAGCGACACTGCGCCATTGGGCTCTAGTGGCCTCGGCAGTGTCCTTGCGGTGCCCACGCTGTTGATTTTCAACCAGAAGTGAGCCGGTCTGAGAGAAAGGATATGCCACCATGGGCGTCAAAACTGAAAATAACACCTCGAAGCCCGTCCGGCGGCACACCATTCTTGAAGTTCTTCGCAATGGATAGGTCCGTCGTCCATGCCGCTATCGTCTCAGGCAAGCTCTCATCCGCAAGGAGTTGCCAGATACGATCCTTCTCGTGGGCCTCCTGAGAGACTGCGGCGACTGTCGTGATGTCGGGTACCCCGGACATCTGCGGCCGGTCCAGATAGCCCTGCGACCACATCACGCGGGCAGCATACGGAACGTGTCAACGACTTTGAGACAATGGCTTTTGGACTTTAGGCTTGGTTTTGTTCGGTCGGCTCAGGCGGTTTCGGTGGGCTTGCGGGCGCGGCTTTGCGCCAGGCGGTAGCTTTCGCCGCCGCCCATCGGGCTTGAACTGATGGCGCCTCGATGAACGGCTCTCGAGAATGTTGACGTGGTGGGTCAGCCGCAGCACGTCAATAACCTGACAATGCCCTTCATCCGCCTTGCAACAACGCCCATTTACGCGCACTTTCTGAATTGTGACTTCTGCACTGGTCGCGGATATGCTAAAGGTGATACCTATGAATACTCACCCGGAGCAACGCCCATGAACGCCGTCCGCCCCATCGCCGTAAAGCTCGATCAGGACACCCGCGACCGCCTCAAGCGGCTGGCGGATGCCAAGGATCGCTCTACGCATTGGATGCTGCGCGAGGCTGTGACGCAGTTTGTCGAGCGCGAAGAGAAGCGCGAGGCGTTTCGTCAGGCTGGGCTGCGCGCGTGGCAAGAGTATCAGGCTACGGCCAAGCACGTGACCCATGACGAAGCCGATGCCTGGCTGGCCAAACTTGAAGCAGGCGAAGAGGCGGAAGCCCCTGAATGCCACGACTGATCTGGTCACCCGCCGCCCTGCGGGATGTCGAGCGGCTTTACCGCTTCCTTGCCGACAAGAACCCCGATGCCGCCCGCCGCGCCGCGAAATCCATCCGCGAGGGCATGACCATCCTGCGCGATCAACCGGGCGCCGGGCGGCCGGTCGAGGATATGGAGCCGGAATTTCGCGAGTGGTTCATTACTTTCGGCGACAGTGGTTATGTGTCGCTCTACCGGTTTGATGGCGAGACGGCGGTGGTCTTGGCCGTGCGCCATCAGCGCGAGGCTGGCTATTGACGGGAAGAGGCGATCACACCTTCCCCTCCACCCACTTCGCCACGATCAGCCCCGGCACTGCATCCACCGCCCGCGCAGCGTCCCGCGCCAGATCCAGCCGCTTGCGCAATTTGATCTGCGGTATCCCCTATTAAAAATAAAGGATATCAATATGTTAAAGCCGGATCATCGCTTGGCGACGGCTTTTTCATACTTCACGCCGTAGGTTTCCACGAAGAGGTCGAAGGCCGCGTTGGCCTCTTTCCTGGTCTCGGCCATCCAGATGTCCTGCAGGTCGGCCTTCGCCTTATCGTGCAACGACTTCGGCAGTGCGCCAAGAACGTTGGAGGTCTTGTGAACCCAGCATCGCTGCTCTCGCGTATCGGGAAAAACGTCCCGCAGAGCCGTCCAGAAGCCGAGCGCACCATCGCCGACGGCCAACTCGGGGGGCACTGTCAGGCCCCGTTTCTTCAGCCCCTTCAGCAGGTCGCGCCAGCTGTCCGCGTTCTCCCGAAACCCGTCCATGATCGCCAGAACGTCCTTTTCACCATACTCATCCGCGCCGATAATCACCAGCATACATTGACGATCGCCGTCCAGACGCGGCGTGAAGTAGACACCGTCGGCCCAGATGTAGACGTAACGCTTGGCCCCGTTCGTCACCGCCGCGTTTGCGCTGGTGGCAGGCTATCCCAGCCTGCGGGTCAAGGGACATTACTTTGCCATCGTCACACTGGCCTTCAACCTTGTGATCTTTATTGTCCTGATGCATGCCACCGACCTTACCCAAGGGGAGGCGGGGATCAGTGGCATCCCCAAGCCGGGCCGTGCCGAGGGGTGGCTCGATTTCCGCCAGCGCGAAACCTATTACTACTTTGTGCTGGTGATCGCAGTTGCAATGACCGCGCTGGCCGCGCTGATCGTGCGCTCGCGCATCGGTCAGACCTTGATCGCGATCCGCCAGAATGAAACGCTGGTGGGGGCCATCGGCATTGCCGCGTGGAAATACAAGCTCTTTGCCTTTGTCGCGGCGGCGATTTACGCCGGGCTCGCGGGGGCGCTTTATGCCCATTACCAGAGCTTCATCAACCCCGAGATCTTTGGGCTGGCGCAGTCGCTGGATGCAATCCTTGCGGTGATCATTGGGGGATCGGGAACCATCCTTGGCCCGGTGATCGGGGCCTTTGTGGTGGTGTTTCTGCCGGAATACCTGCGGTTTGCAGAGAGTTTCCGCCTGATTCTATATGGGCTGTTGCTGGTGTTGGCGACGATTTTCATGCCGCGCGGGATTGTGGGGGTCGTGGGGCAAGTCTGGGAACGGATCACGAGAAGGGCGTCACGATGATGACGCAGGCGGATCATCTGGAGCGGGTGCAGGTCTTTGCGGCAACGCAGCTTGCGCCGGCGGTGACGGGCTGGGCGCACGGGGAGGGGCCGAGCCAAGCGCTCTGGCATGCGGCGGGGGATCTGGGTCTCTTCGGGATCGAACTGCCTTTGGAGGCGGGCGGCCTTGGGTTCGATTTCGCGCATAAGACCTCCGTGTGCGCCACGCTGGCGGCTGTCGATTTCGGCTATGCGATGGCGGTGGTAAATACGCACAACGTCGCGCTGCGCCTGCATCTGAGTGCGCCTGATCTTGCGGCGCGCCATCTGCCGAGGCTGTTGTCCGGAGAGGTCGCCGCCTGCACTGCGCTGACAGAGCCGGAGGCGGGCACCGATGTTGCCGCCTTGCAAACCCGAGCCACCCAGACCCCCCGGGGATGGGAGATCACGGGTCGGAAAGACTGGATCATAAACGCCCGTCACGCAGGGCTGTCGATTGTGTTCGCCAAATGCGGCACGGGGGACGATGCAGGTGCCATCGGTGCGTTTATGGTAGACCTGACTATTCCCGGTGTGACCCGGCACGCGACTGAGGCAGGGTTCTCGCAGGCCAGCATGGGCACCGGTGGCTTTTGCCTTGATGCGGTGGCGCTGCCGCCTGAGGCGCTGATCCTGCCGCCCGGCGCAGCCTTTGGCGCGATCCTGTCCGAGATCAACGGCGCGCGCGCCTATGTTGCTGCGATGTGCTGCGCCATGCTGCGGGCGGCGGTGGCGGAGTATGGTCAGCGGCGCGTGAGCTTTCGCAGGCCATTGATGGATCATCAGGCTTGGCGTCTGACGCTGGCGCAGGCGCAGACCGATCTGGCCGCCACGGAGGCGCTGACCGAGCGTGCGGTGGCCAGTATCGCGGGCGCTCCTGCGGCGCAGCTTTTGGCGGCGCAGGCCAAGGTCCACGCGGTGCAGACCTGCCAGCGGCATTTGCCCGCGCTCTTGCATGCGATGGGGGCAGAGGGGCTGCGCCCTGCACATTGCCTGACGCGCCACCTTGCCGCCGTGCAGAGTGCGGCGCTGACCGACGGCGCGATTACGCCCCTGCTGGAGCGGGTCGCGCGCCTGTCATGGCCCACCCCCCGCCAAAGGAAGGATTGATCCATGCGTGTTTTCCAGATCGAGGGTGATTGGGGTCTTGGCAACCTGCGCCTGTCCCAGAGCAGCAAGCCCACACCCGGCCCCGATGAGGTTCTGATCCGCATGAAGATGGCGGCGCTGAACGCCCGCGATCTGATCGTGCCAGAGCGGGGCTATGGCCGCGCCACGGGCGAGTTGCCCCTGATCCCTGTCTCGGACGGGATGGGCGAGGTGGTCGAAATCGGCGCAGGCGTGGACCGCGTTGCGGTGGGCGAGCGGGTTTGCCCCACCTATTTCCAGAACTGGATCGCGGGCGATCCCAGCCCTGCCGCCTTTGCCTCGGCGCTTGGTGGGCCGCGCGATGGGGTGATGGCCGATTATGTCTGCCTGTCGCAAGAGGGTGTGGTGCGCGTGCCCGCCTATCTGACCGATGCCGAAGCTGCCACTCTGCCCTGCGCCGCGCTGACCGCCTGGAGCGCGATTGTGACCCATGGCCAGACCCGCGCCGGGCATCGGGTGCTGATCCAAGGCACCGGCGGTGTCGCGCTCTTTGCGCTGGCGTTTGCCAAGCTGCATGGCGCGCATGTCACGGTCATATCGTCCAGTGACCAGAAGTTGGAGCGGGTGCGCAGCATGGGGGCCGATGCCACGATCAACTATGCCACCACCCCCGACTGGGCAAAGGCCAGCCGCGAGATCACCGAAGCCCGAGGGGGCTATGACCTGATCGTTGAGTTGGGCGGGGCCAAGACGCTGCCGCTCTCGCTGCGGGCGGTGCGTCCGGGCGGCACGCTGGCGATGATCGGGGTGCTCACCGGGTTAGATATCGCCGCCTCGCTTGGCCCTATCGTCGCACGGCAGGTGCGTCTGCAAGGGGTGACTGTTGGGCACCGCGACGGATTTGAGGCGATGTTGGCCGCGATGGCGCAGCACGTAATCCGTCCGGTCATCGGCGCAACATTCGCCTTTGAGGACCTCCACGCCGCCCTGCACCACCAGCGCGACGGAGGTCACTTTGGCAAGACAGTCTTGCGGTTCTGAGCCACGATGCCCGATACGCACCCTTATTAGCCCCGCGCCCATGCGCAAAAGGACCCCGCTGCCATCGCCTATGTGATGTGCGCCACAGGCGAAGCCGTGAGCTTTGCCGAGTTGGAGGCGCGAGCCAATCAGGGCGCGCATCTGTTGCGCGACGCAGGCATCCGGCGGGGCGATCACATCGCCATCCTGATGGACAACCGGCGCGAGTTCCTGGAGGTCTGCTTTGCCGCTGACCGCTCTGGCGTCTATTACACGACCATCAGCACCCATCTGACCGCCGAAGAGATTGCCTTTATCCTACAAGACTGTGGCGCGCGTGTGCTGATTTCCTCGGATCGGATGTTGGACAATCTGGCCGGGGTGCTGCCAGTGCTGGACAGGACCGTGCAGGTCTTTGTGGTGGGCAGGGCCCCGGAGGGGATGGGCGACTGGAAGTGCCGCGCGGAAGCGCAGCCGACGACGCCGATCCGGGACGAAGCCCAAGGTCTCGACATGCTCTATTCCTCGGGGACCACCGGGCGGCCCAAGGGCATCAAATGGCCGCTGCCCGAGGATCTCCCCGGCGGGCGCAGCATGTTGCTTGATCTGCTGTCGTCGCTCTTTGGCTATGATGCGCAGACCCGGTATCTGAGCCCTGCGCCGCTCTATCATGCCGCGCCGCTGCGGCATTCCATGGTGACGATCCGGATGGGCGGCACCGCCTTCATCATGGAGCGTTTCGACGCGAGAGAGGCGCTTGCCCTCATCGAGCGTTACCGCATTACCCATAGCCAATGGGTGCCCACGATGTTCGTGCGCCTTTTGAAATTGCCCGCCGAAGAACGGGCTCGGTTCGACCTGTCGTCGATGCGGATGGCGGTTCATGCCGCTTCACCCTGCCCCATCGATATCAAGCGCCAGATGATCGACTGGTGGGGCGAAATCATCCACGAATATTACGCCGGCACCGAGAACAACGGCTTTACCGCCATCACGACGCCCGAATGGCTAGCACATCCGGGGTCCGTGGGACGCGCGAAACTGGGCGTGATCCACATCTGCGACGAGGCGGGCCGGGAATTGCCGCCGGGTGCGGAGGGCGAGATCTATTTCGAGAATGGTCATCGGTTTCTCTATCACAACGACCCGGCAAAAACCGCCGCCTGCACCAATGACTGCGGCTGGACGACGCTGGGCGATATCGGGCGGCTGGATGAGGCGGGGTATCTCTATCTCACCGACCGGAAATCCTTTGTGATCATTTCAGGCGGCGTGAACATATATCCGCAAGAGACCGAAGATATCCTGCTGGGTCATCCTGCCGTGCTCGATGCCGCCGTTTTTGGTGTGCCGAACGAGGAGTTCGGCGAGGAGGTGAAAGCGGTGGTTCAGCTTGTGCCGAGCCATGTTGCCAGCCCCGCCTTGGCAGAGGAATTGATCGGCTGCTGCCGCGTGCGTCTCTCGGCCATCAAATGCCCGCGCAGCATCGACTTTCGTGAAACCTTGCCAAGATCGGCAACCGGCAAGCTCTACAAGCGCAGGCTGAAGGCCGAATATTGGCCATGAATTGTTGATTTTCGTCTCGGATTGACCCATTTTTCCATTAACGGCTGACCCCTGTGAAACGTGTTAATCTCATGAAAAGTCAGCGGAATTATTGATGCAAGTGGGTCACTTAATCTCGGGAAACTGGGTCAATTTCTTGCAAAATTCAACACCGAAGGATTTGAGGCAGCGCATCTTCGCCTCTATCCGGCTTCGGGCGTGGTATCCTGTCCACCGCTTCCAGAAGGCTCGGCCATAATGTTGCGTGGCCCGCAGGGT
>PHEQ01000077.1 GCA_002842985.1 Alphaproteobacteria bacterium HGW-Alphaproteobacteria-1 | reverse complement strand
CAAGGATCTCTACTTCGGGTCTGTATCTATGGTCGGACATAGATCCCGACCTATGCCAGACCCCTCAGCGCAGAAAGACGGCCCCCGGCGGAGGGATACTCTGGTGCCAAGCTTTCCCCCATTATCTCGTAAATCTTCCGAATTTTCTTGAATACACGGATGAGATCGAAAAGACTTTTCTGTTGGTTTTTGCTATTTTTTCTCTGTGCGGTCGACCTCGTGGCGAAGCGTGGCGTGTCGGCTGGAAGCGTCACCGGGCAGCCTACTCGGTCCCTGCCGGTTTGAGGCGATCGCACACCCCCCGCTATTTTTCGGAGGGCGCGTCTGCCAGGCGGCAACGAACTGTTCATAGCTCTTTTCCGCGTGCTCCGCGATCCGTGCCTCCTGCTGGCGCAGATCCTTTACGTTGTAGGCATAGCTCGCGCCGCGCTTGCTACCCTTCTTCTGTGGCTGGCCGGCGGCCAGTTCCATGGCGCGGCGCTTATGGGCGACCAGGCTTGGCCGGGCCCAATGATAGTCCTCGCCCTTCGTCAGCATGTGCCAGCACAGGGTCGCGAGCTTTCGTGCGATAGCGACTGCGGCGATCTGATGTCCACGGCGCGCTCGGATGCGGATGAAGAAAGCCCGCAGCGGTCCATAGTGGACATCATTAGGCACTCCATGGCGGGCAAGAAGGGCCAGAAGAAGCGGTTCTGGGCGGACGAAGAGAAGCGGTCCAGCCGGATGGCATATTACAGCGCTTCCAAGCCACATCATATCCTACAAGGGTGATCGCAACGTCTACGATCACGGCCACGAGATCGCTCGCACTTGACGCGTCCTCCGATGGCGCGCTCGGAGCAAATGTCCCGCATTCGCGGCAAAGACATGAAGCCCGAGATGGTAGTGCGCGATCCCTTGTAGGCGATCGCGTTGTGCGGTGCGGAGGCCAGTGCGCCAACCTGCGTAGGCCCCTTCGAGAACCCCAGCACGACGATGTCGGGTTCCGCGTTTCCCCAGGCGAGGGGGTTCGATGTGATGCGCCACGTTCCTTCCGAAGAGGTGCGCTTTGTGTTGTCGAATACGTAACCGCGCCGTAAGGTTTCGGCATCGCGGATCTTCACCCGTAGCGCATCGAAAAGCACGATGGGATACATCCTGTCCAGTGCCAGTGATTGCCATTCGCGGACCTCGTCCAGCACGGCAGCGGTGACGCGGCTGATCAGGTCGGGCGAGACCTTCAGTCCATAGAGGTCGAGCAGATGCGCCTGGATGTCCCGCACCGTCAGCCCGGCGGCATAGAGCCCGATGATCTTGTCATCCATCCCGTCGATCCGGGTCTGGCCCTTCTTCACCAACTCCTGCTCGAAGCTGCTGTCCCGATCCCGCGGGATCGCCACCGACAATTCCCCGTCCTGCCCTTTCAGAACCTCGGCCGATGTGCCGTTGCGGCGGTTGGATTGGCTCGGCGGCGCGCTCTCGCCATCTTCATAGCCAAGATGCGCGGTCAGTTTGGCACCAAGCATCCGCTCCATGAGCTTGATCTTCAGCTCTTTCATCAGCCCGGCATCGCCAAGCAGGTCTTCAGGCCGCTCCACGCCCTTCAGCAGTTCGTCGAGGATTTCTTCGCTCGTCAGCTACCAGACCTATCGACAACTATCTGGGTGGATCCTTCCTCCACTGGTGAAACGCGCCATCGGGGCGCACTGAATTATCCGGGTTAACCCGCAGAAAATTCAT
Source organism: Alphaproteobacteria bacterium HGW-Alphaproteobacteria-1 (assembly GCA_002842985.1). GTDB lineage: Bacteria > Pseudomonadota > Alphaproteobacteria > Rhodobacterales > Rhodobacteraceae > Roseovarius. The sequence continues at coordinate 1,027 of PHEQ01000077.1, read as the reverse complement.
AACGCGGTCATAGAATCTCCCGATTTCGGAAAGAAACACGATCAGGCCTGCCATGGTCGCATTCCGGCCGCGACATCAAAAAGCCAACCAAATGAACGAGGAGACAAACAATGTCCGATAACCAGACCATCGTCGTCGTCGCCAAGCCCGAAAAAAGCGTGCTGGCCGCGTTCTTCCTGACCTTCCTGTTCGGCCCCCTCGGCCTTCTCTACGCCAGTATCGGAGGCGGCATTTTCATGATCATTGTCGCCATCATGCTGGGCGCCGTCACCCTCGGCCTCGGCTTCCTGATCACCTGGCCCGTGGCCATCATCTGGGGCGTGCTTGCCGCTTCGGCGTCCAAGCGCAAGCCGTCGGCATCCCAATGAATAGCGTTGCATCGAAGTCACTAATCAACATCACTTTTTTATCACACTCCTTCTCAATCAGGGGTGGTCGCAGAAATTCGGACCAGTTGTTAAGGTGGATCGCATGACGAGAGAGACGATCCGAGATGACAAAGAGAAAGACGCATTCGCCCGAGTTCAAGGCGAAGGTCGCGCTTGAAGCGATCCGAGAAGAGATGCCGCTGGCAGAGATGTCGAAGAAGTATGGCGTTCAACCTCCGCTTAATCCCACCGCGACGCCGCGCAAGTGCGAAATCAATGGGGCGTGGCCGCCACTTACGGAGAAAATCATGATAAGAGCAATTACGCTTAGCCTCGCGCTTTGTCTGCTGTTCGTTGCTATGCCCGCCCGAGCTTGGCTCTGGGGCGACAATGACCATCCCGACGACGACAAGATCACTCAGTGGGTCCAGTCTGAGATCCCGAATGAATTTGAAGTCCGCTCCGTCGAGATTGGCCTTCAGGAGGTGAAGGAGATCTTCGGTCAAGAGTTCTCGGTATCTCGAGTGCTCGTCACGATCGAGGCTCGCCAGCCAATGTATCGGAGATATGCCCAAAAGTTGGTGACGGCCGTCATCAGGCGGCGGCTTGAAGTTGCTTGATCCCGTCTTTGAACTCAACCCCCTGAATGACCTCGGACA
>PHEQ01000013.1 GCA_002842985.1 Alphaproteobacteria bacterium HGW-Alphaproteobacteria-1 | reverse complement strand
GCCGCGCCAGAGACCGCAGCAGAGACCGAGGCGGTGACAGAGGGCGCGGAGCCGGAGGCGGAGGCGGAGCACACACCGGAGCCAGAGGCGGAGCACACACCGGAGCCAAAGGCGGAGTACACACCGGAGCCAAAGGCGGAGTACACACCGGAGTCGGAGGCGGAGCACACACCGGAGCCAGAGGCGGAGCACACACCGGAGCCAGAGGCCGCACCCGGACCCGCTGCCTGGACGACCCCGGCCCCCGAGGCGACCGGTCCCTGTGAGGCCGGGCTTTTCGGCAAGCTGCCCGCGCGCGGCGATTTCATCTCGCGCGCCATCGCGCAGGATCTTCTGCGCCCGCTCGAGGACTGGCTGTTGCCACTGGTGCAGGCCACGCGCGAGCTGCTGGGCTCGGGTTGGGAGGCGGCCTGGCGGCAGGCTCCGCCCTGGCGGTTCTGGATCGGTCCCGACATCCTGCGCGGCGACTGGACGCGCAGCCTGCGCGCCCATGAGCAGGCGGGCACCGTGACGGGCGTGCTGCTGCCCTCCGTCGACCGGCAGGGGCGGCTCTTTCCGCTGGTGCTGGTGCTCGCGGACGAGCACGCGCGGCTGATGCCGCCGCCGGTGCTCGCGGCGCCGGACCGGCGCTGGTATGGTGCCTGCGACGCGCTCTTGCTGGCGGCGCGCGCGGGCCGCGCGCTTGAGGCGGTCGAGGCCGACCTGGCCGCGCTGACCGCGCCGCGCCTGCCGGAGGGGGCCGCGCAGATGGCCGGGCTTCTGGCGCGCCGCGCGCTCTGGGGGCAAGGCGGCGATGCGGGCGGCGGCGATGGCTCGGTCTGGAGCGGGATCCGCGCCAGCGACCATCACCTCGCCGCGACCGGGCGCAGCTACTGGTGGTGCGAGGGGGGCGCGGGGCAGACCAGCGTCATCTCGCTGGCCGGGCTGCCGGATGCCGACACCTTCGCCTTCATGCTGACCGACGCCATTCCCCCCGCCGAGCCACAGACAGGAGCCTGAGCCGCCATGAGCAATCCGAAATTCCGTTTCGAGACCGGGGCCGTGACCCATGACGGATGCGTGCGCGACCATAACGAGGATCGCTATCTGAGCGCACCGCAACAGGGAATCTGGCTGGTGGCCGACGGGATGGGCGGGCATTTCGGTGGCGATGTGGCGGCCCAGACCATCGTGGACCGGGTCGAGACGGTGCGGCAAAGCTCGAGCGCGGCGGACCTGCGGGCACGGTTTCTCGACCGGGTGGCGCTGGCCAATGATGATATCCGCGCCCATTCGGCGCGCAATGACGGGGCCACGATCGGCGCCACGCTGGCCGCGCTCTTGATCCACGAGGCGCATTTCGCCTGTAGCTGGTGCGGCGACAGCCGGGTCTACCTGCTGCGCGACGGCGCGCTGACGCAGCTTTCGCGCGATCACACCGAGGCGCAGGAACTTCTCGACAGCGGCGCGATCACCGCCGAACAGGCCGAGAACTGGCCGCGCAAGAACGTCATCACCCGCGCCGTCGGGGTCTATGAGCAGGCCGAGATCGACCATGCCACCGGCACGCTGCGCGACCGCGATGCATTCCTGTTGTGCTCGGACGGGTTGACGGGGCATTTGCACGATGACGAAATCCTCGCCATGATGCGCGGGCAGCCCTCGCAGGCCGCGTGCGAGGCGCTTCTGGCCGAGACGCTGCGACGCGGGGCCAGCGATAATGTCACCGCCGTCATCGTGCGCTGCGCGCTCAAGACGGTGGTGAGCAACGACAAGACCGCCATGCAGGACCAGGAAGGCCGCGCCTGATGACATCCCGACCGCCCGCCGGAGACCCGCCCGCCGGAAATTCCCCTGCCGGAAATCCACCTGTCGGCACCGTGCCACCCGAGCGCACGCAGATCGCCACGCCGGGCGCAGGCACGGGCATGGGCGCGCGCCCCGCCCATGTCACCAGCAGCCCGATCCAGATCCCGTCCGGCACCGTGCTGATCGGCACCTACGAGATCGTCGCGCATATCAATACCGGCGGCATGGGCGAGGTCTATCGCGGCGTCAACATCCACAACGGCGAGGCGGTGGCGATCAAGATCGTGCTGCCTGCGCTGGCCCATGACGAGAAGATCCTGTCGCTGTTCCAGAAGGAATCAACCGTGCTGCGGCGCATCTCGCATGATGCGATCGTGCGCTACGAGGTGTTCACCATCGACCCCGAGATCGCCCGGCCCTGTCTGGTGATGGAATATGTCGAGGGCGTGCCGCTCGGCGACCGGATGGAAAGCGATCCGCTGTCGGAGGCGGAGGTGATGACGCTTCTGCGGCGGCTGGCCGACGGGCTCGAGGTGGCGCATCGCGCGGGCGTGGTGCACCGCGATCTCTCGCCCGACAACGTGATCCTGCGCGAGGGCCGGGTCGAGAATGCCAAGATCATCGATTTCGGCATCGCCAAGGAGACGACACCGGGCGGGCGCACGCTGATCGGCGGGCAGTTCGCGGGCAAGCCGGGCTATGTCGCGCCCGAACAACTCGGCCTCTATGACGGCCATGTCACCGGGCAGGCCGATATCTACAGCCTGGCGCTCCTGGCCGCCGCCGCCGCTCTCGGGCGGCCTATCGACATGGGCGACAACCCCGCCGAGGCAGTGCGCGCGCGCATGAGCGTGCCGGACCTCTCGGGCCTGCCCGAGCGGCTGGCGGAACTGCTGGGCTGGATGCTGCAACCCGATCCCGCCGACCGCCCCGCCGACATGGCGGCGGTGCTGGCGGCGATCACCCCCACGAGCCTGCCGCCCGGCGCGCAGCCCATGCCCTCGATGCCGCCCGGCTCCTGGCCGCCCGGCACGGTATCCGACACCGGCACTGGCAGCCCGTTCGGCCCGCCCCCCGTCTCGACACCGCCCACCGGCGAGGCCGCAACCGGCACCCGGCGCGGCGGACGCGGCGGATGGCTCGTCGCAGGGCTGGCGGTGGCGGCGCTGGCGCTTGGTGGGGTCTGGTATGCCGGGGTGCTGCCCGGTCTTGCACCGTCGGACACAAGCAGTCCCGAGGAGGAACGCGCCTGGCTCGCCGACTGGGTCGCGCGCGACACGACCACCTGCCGCCATCTTCAGCCCGATGGCGCCCCCGGTGCCACGGCAGGGGCGCAGACGCACGCGCTGGCCGGGTTCGCCACCGGGGCCTCTGCCTTCGAGCCGCTTGGCACGGGCTTCGCCGAGGCCCATGGCCGTGCGCCTGACCTGCGGATGACCCCCGTCACCGATGCGCAATGCGAAGCACTCGATTTCCTCGCGCGGGCGGTGCAACCCTTCGCGCCCGGTCCGGCGCTCGTGCTCGAGCTGTCCGGCACCGCCGCGGGCGATGCGCAGGGGCGCATCACCGGGCGCGGCACGGACACGGTCGCGCTGCTGCTCGTCGATCCGGCGGGGCGGGTGCAGAACCTGACTTCGGCGCTCGATCCCGAGAGCGGCGCGATCACCGTGCCGGGCCGCCGCCTGCGCGCGCCGCAAGCGGCAGAGGGCGACGTGTTCCTGGTGATGGCGCTTGGCGCCACCGCGCCGCTCGGCACGGTCGCGCTCATCCCCGACAACGCGATCCTGCCCGCCGCGCAGGTGGCCGAGTTCTGGCGCTTCCTCGAGGCGGATGTGGCACGCGCGCCGGGTCGGGTGCGCGCGCATCTCGCCGCGCTGCCCGCCCGGCCCTGAGCGTGGCGGCGAAGATCCGCGACAGCCGATCCGGGGCTGGTTCGTAAGGGGAACGCGGGCGGGACATGTGTGACGCAGGATGGCAGAGGCAGGGAGACCTTTCCTCGAGACATCTCGTATGGGTGGTCCGATTTGACCCGCATTTGCCGCTCCTCAGTCGATCGTCACCACCACGGTCGGACGAATGGCCGATCTCTGGACGCTTGAGGCAGAAGAGCGAGGCCAAAGCCCTGAAGCCCGCGCCCCCGGACGCCGCATCCTGCCTCTCCTCTGTCGCTAATCCACGCGAGCATGGCCGGGCGCGCGCCTAGCATCGACGCATAACCGCGTGGCGCCGAGCGCCCGCTCTCGTCGAAAGGCACCGCCATGCGCACCCATGCCCAGGCCGTCGTGATCGGTGGCGGCCTCATCGGCTGTTCGATCCTCTATCATCTCACCCGCGCAGGCTGGTCCGATGTCGTGCTGCTGGAACGCTCGGAGCTGACCTCCGGCTCCACCTGGCATGCGGCGGCCAATATCCACGGGCTGCATGACAGCACCAATATCAGCCGGATGCAGCATTACACGATGCAGCTCTACCGCCAGCTCGAGGCCGAGACGGGCCAGGGCTGCGGCGTGTTTCAGCCCGGCTCGCTTTACCTCGCGCAGACCGAGGAACGGGTGCAGCAACTGCGCCTGCAAGAGGCCAAGGCGCGGCGCTACGGCATGGCTTTTCACGAGGTGTCCCGCGACGAGGCCGAGCGGCTTCACCCGCTTGTGGATTTCACCGGCATCCGCTGCATCATGTATGAGCCCGATGGCGGCAATGTCGATCCGTCGGGCGTGACAATGGCCTATGCCGCAGGTGCCCGCGCGGGTGGGGCCGAGATCCACCGCAACACGCCGGTCATCGCCACCGAGCCGCAGCCTGACGGAAGCTGGATCGTGCGCACCGGATCGGGCGAGATCCGCACGCCATGGGTCGTCAATGCCGCCGGTCTCTGGGCGCGAGAGGTGGCGACGATGGCAGGCATCACGTTGCCGCTCATTCCGACCGAGCACCAGTATTTCGTGACCGAGGCGATCCCCGAAATCGCCGCCATGGACCGCCGCCTGCCCTCGGTCGCCGACCGCGACGGCGAATATTACCTGCGCCAGGAGGGTCAGGGCCTGCTCGTCGGTGCCTATGAGCGCGACATGCGCTTCTGGGCCGAGGACGGCACGCCGCAGGGCTTTGGCCACGAACTTTTCCCCGACGATCTGGAGCGGATCGAGGAGAACATGCTGCGCGCCATCGACCGTGTCCCGGCGGTGGGGCGCGCGGGCATCAAGCGGGTGATCAATGGGCCGATGATCTGGTCGCCCGATTCGGCCGCGCTGTTTGGTCCGGTGCCGGAACTGCGGGGCTATTTCTGCTGCTGCGGCATCATTCCGGGGTTTTCGCAATCGGGCGGTCTGGGCAAGCTTTCCGCCGAATGGATGGTCGAGGGCGAGCCGTCGCTCGACCTGTTCGGGTGGGATCTGGCGCGTTTCGGCGACTGGGCCGGGCGCGATTTCACCCGCGCGCGCGTGGCCGACCAATATGCGCACCGCTTCAAGATCCATTTCCCCGGCGAGGAACGTGCCGCCGGCCGTCCCGTGCGCACCCGCCCCGTTCATGCCTTGCAGGCCGAGATGGGCGCGCGCTTCGGCCTCAATTTCGGCTGGGAGCATCCGCTCTATTTCGACGCCGAAACCCCCGACAGCGCCGGGTTCACCCGCCAGCCCTGGTGGGATGCCGTGGGCCGCGAGGCGCGTGGCTTGCGCGATCGCGCCGGGATCATCGATATCTCGAACTTCGCCAAGTACCGCGTCACCGGCCCAGGGGCCGAGGACTGGCTCGACGCGCTTTTCGCCAACAGGATGCCGCAGGAGGTGGGCCGCTCCTGCCTCACGCCGCTGATCGGCAAACGCGGCGGGATCGCCGGGGATTTCACCGTCACGCGGCTGGGAGAACGGGAATTCTGGGTGCTCGGCAGCGGCGCGGCGGAACGTTATCACCGGCGCTTCTTCGCGCAGGTGCCGCTACCCGAGGGCACCCTTTTCGAGAGCCTGACCGGGGCCGTCTGCGGGGTCAACGTCGCAGGGCCACAATCGCGCACGCTGCTGCAAGGGTTGACCGACGCGGACCTCTCCAACGCCGCCTTCCCCTTCTTTCGCTCGCGGCGCATTACCGTGGCGGGCGTCGAGGCCGTGGCGCTGCGCGTCAGCTTCACCGGCGATCTGGGTTGGGAACTGCACATCGCCGAGGCAGATCAGACGCGGCTCTATTCCGCCCTGATCGAGGCGGGCAAAGCCATCGGCGCGGGCCCCGTGGGCAGCCGCGCGCTCCTGTCGCTCCGGCTCGAGAAGGGGTACGGCAGCTGGGGGCGGGACTATTCGCCGGAATACTGGCCGCAGGAATGCGGGCTGGCGGGCCTCATCCGCCGCGACAAGACGTTCCTCAATCACGACGGCTGGCGCGCCATCGCCGCGCGCCCCGCCCGCGACCGCATGGTGCTGCTGGAGATCGACGCAACCGAGGCCGACGCCTCGGGCGGCGAGCCGATCTTTCTGCCGGGTTGCAAACCCGCCGGGCAGATCAGTTCCGGCGGCTACGGTCACACGGTCGGCAAATCGCTGGCACTGGCCTATCTCAAGGCCGAACACGCCACCCCCGGCACCGCGCTCGAGGTGTCGCTTCTGGGCCGCCCCCACGCCGCGCGGGTGCTTGACCGCCCGCCCTTCGACCCCGACGGCAAACGTCTGCGCGGCTGACCCTTGAAGGTGCCCGTTCCCGGTGTTAGGTCTTCTTTATTCCGTTGGGGTGCCCCGCTGGGGGCTGAGAGGCGCTACGCCAACCCATCGAACCTGATCCGGGTGATGCCGGCGTAGGGAACGGACCTCAGCCCCGATGGCGCCCGAAGGCCGTTCCGCGAAGATGAGGAGGCGGGCATGGTGGCGTGTGCAGTGACGATCGCAGGCTCCGACAGCGGCGGCGGCGCGGGCATTCAGGCCGATCTCAAGACATTTTCCGCGCTCGGCGTCTATGGCGCAAGCGTGCTGACCGCCGTCACGGCACAGAACACCGTCGCGGTGACCGCGGTTCATGCGGTCCCGCCCGAGGTGGTGGCCGCGCAGATCGCCGCCGTTCTGGACGATATCCGCGTCGATGCCGTCAAGATCGGGATGCTGGGCGATGCCGCGCTGATCGAGACGGTGGCGGAGGCTTTGGCCGGGTATCGCGGCCCGGTGGTGCTCGATCCGGTGATGGTGGCCAAATCCGGGGCGCGGCTTTTGCCCGAAGCCGCGCGCGCGGCGTTGATCGTGCATCTTCTGCCGCGTGCCGATCTGCTCACGCCGAACCTGCCCGAGGCGGCGGCGCTCCTTGGTCTGCCGGAGGCCGTGAGCGATGCCGACATGCGGGATCAGGGCGCGCGGCTGCGCGATCTGGGGGCAAAGGCGGTTCTGATGAAGGGCGGTCATGCGGCCGGCGAAACCTGCACCGACTGGCTGATTGCCGTAGAACCCAACCGCCTTGACGCCCCCCGCATTGCCACGCGCAACACCCATGGCACCGGGTGCAGCTATTCCTCGGCCATCGCGGCGGGGCTGGCGCAGGGGCTTGGCCTGTCCGAGGCCGTCACCCGCGCCCATGGCTGGCTCCATGCCGCGATCCGCGCCGCTGACCGTCTCGAGATAGGCCACGGGCATGGGCCGGTGCATCATTTCCACGAGGTCTGGCCATGACCCGCGCCGTCACGATCCGGGGCGCGGGCGTCGTCGGGCTTTGCGTGGCCACCGAGTTGAGGGCGCGCGGCGTGTCCGTCACGCTGATCGACCCGGCCCCCTTTCCCGGTGAAGGGGCCTGTTCGTGGTGGGCGGGCGGGATGCTTGCGCCCTTCTGCGAAGGGTTCACCGCCGAGGAACCGGTCGTGCGGTTGGGGCAAGAGGCCGCCGACTGGTGGGAAGCGCAGGGCGTGACGGTCACACGGCGCGGCTCGCTCGTGATCACGCTCGAGCGCGACCGGCGCGAGCTCGATGTGTTTGCCCGGCGCACCACGAGGCACCGGATGATTGCGGGCGAGACGTTGGCCGCGCTCGAGCCGGATTTGGCCGAGCGCCACGACCGCGCACTGTTCTTCGAGGGTGAGGCGCATATCAACCCGCGCGCGGCGCTGACCCATCTGCACCGCCGCTTGCAGGAGGGCGGCGCGCGGTTTGTGCAAGGCACACACGCGCCCCAAGGCCCGATGATCGACTGTCGCGGTCTGGCCGCCCGGGACGCGCTGCAAGATCTGCGCGGCGTCAAGGGCGAGATGGTGGTGCTGCGGGCGCCCGATGTGACGCTGTCGCGCCCCATCCGCCTGCTGCACCCGCGTTTCCCGCTCTATATCGTGCCGCGCGGTGACGGAATTTACATGCTGGGCGCGACGCAGATCGAAAGCGGCGAACGCCACCGCGCCACGGCGCGTTCAGTGATGGAACTGCTCTCGGCCGCCTACGCGCTCCACCCCGCCTTCGCCGAGGCGGAACTGCTGGAGATCGGCGTTGATGCCCGCCCCGCCTTTCCCGACAACCTGCCACGTCTCATCCGCAAGGGCGATGCACTCCATGTCAACGGCTTGTTCCGCCATGGATTTCTTCTGTCGCCCGCGCTCGCACGAATGGCCGCCGAAATGGTGACGGGCGGCAAAACAACCCCGGAGTTTGCCCATGAAGATCATGGTTAACGGCACCGCGCAGGAGACGGCCGCCCCGACCCTTGCCGCGCTCATTGATGAAATGGGGCTTGGCGCGGCCAAGGTCGCCACTGCGGTGAACGAGGGTTTCGTGCCCGCTTCTCAGCGGGCCGCGACCCTGCTCACGGACGGTGACCGCATTGAGATCGTCGCGCCACGGCAGGGGGGGTGAGATGCCGGTTTTCTACGACACCGAAGTGACATCGCGCCTGATGCTGGGCACGGCGCAATACCCCTCACCCACGATCCTCGCCGAGGCGTTCCGCCGCTCGGGTGCGGGGATCGCCACCGTCTCGGTGCGCCGCGAGGCGGGCGGAGGGCGCGCCGGACAGGCGTTCTGGGAGATGATCCGCGCGCTTGGCGTCCATGTCCTGCCCAACACCGCCGGGTGTCATTCGGTGCGCGAGGCGGTGACCACGGCACAGATGGCGCGGGAGCTTTTTGACACCAACTGGATCAAGCTGGAGGTGATCGGCCATGCCGACACGTTGCAGCCCGATCCGTTCGGCTTGGTCGAGGCGGCGCGCATCCTGAGCGATGACGGATTCGACGTCTTTCCCTATTGCACCGAGGACCTGGTGCTGTGCGAGCGTCTGGTCGAGGCCGGGTGCCGGGTGCTCATGCCCTGGGGCGCACCCATCGGCACCGGGCTTGGTCTCAACAATATCTACGGCCTGCGGTCCTTGCGCGCGCATTTCCCCGATCTGCCTCTGGTGATAGACGCAGGCCTTGGCCTGCCGTCGCAGGCCGCACAGGCGATGGAACTGGGCTATGACGCGGTGCTGTTGAACACGGCGGTGGCCAAGGCGGGTGATCCGGCGGCGATGGCCCAAGGCTTCGCGCGGGCATTGGAGGCCGGACGGCTGGCGTTTGAGGCCGACCCGATGCCCCCCCGCGACATGGCCGCGCCCTCCACGCCCGTTTTCGGCAAGGCGCTGCTATGAGCCTGCCGCGCTTTTACCCGATATTCGAGCGCGCGGACTGGCTGCGCCGGATGCTGCCGCTGGGTGTGCGGCTGGTGCAGGTGCGCATCAAGGATATGGAGGGCGATGCCCTGCGCGCCGAGATCGCGGCGGCGCGCGACCTTTGCCGGGCGCATGGCGCGGCGCTGGTGGTCAACGATCACTGGCAGATGGCAATGGATCTGGGCTGTGACTGGGTTCATCTGGGACAGGAGGATCTCGACACCGCCGATATTGCCGCGATCCGCCGCGCCGGGGTCAGGCTGGGCCTCAGCACCCATGATCATGCCGAGTTGGACCGCGCGCTGTCGCACGATCCCGATTACGTGGCGCTTGGCCCGGTTTACCCGACCATTCTGAAAAAGATGAAATGGCGCGAACAGGGGCTTGACCGGCTCACCGAATGGAAGCGGCTGATCGGTGATATCCCCCTTGTCGCTATCGGCGGCATGTCGGTGGAGCGGGCGCAAGGCGCGTTTGACGCAGGCGCCGATGTTGTCTCGGCGGTCACGGATATCACGCTCAACCCCGATCCCGAAGCGCGGGTGCGGGATTGGATCGAGGTCGCGGCATGACCCGCTATGCGCGTCAGATTGCCCTTCTCGGCGCGCAAGGGCAGGCGCGGCTCGGCGCGGCGCATGTGCTGGTGGTGGGCGCGGGCGGGCTTGCCGCGCCCGTCCTGCAATATCTTGTGGGCGCGGGCGTGGGGCGGATCACGCTGATGGATGGCGACCGGGTTTCGCTCAGCAACCTGCACCGGCAAACGCTGTTTCGCATGGTCGATCTGGGTCTGCCCAAGGCCGAGGTCGCCGCCGCGCATATGGCTGCGCTCAACCCCGACTGCCGCATCGCGCCCGTGACCGCGCCGCTCACCCCGCGCAATGCCCCGGCACAGGTTGCCGCCGCCGATCTGGTGCTCGACTGCGCCGACAGCTTCGCGGCGAGCTATATTCTCTCGGACACCTGCCTTGCGGCGAACACGCCGCTCATCAGCGCCTCCGTCGTCGGGCTGTCGGGCTATTGCGGCGGGTTCTGCGGCGGGGCACCAAGCTTGCGCGCGGTCTTCCCGGACCTGCCCGACCGGCTGGGCAGTTGCGCGACCGATGGCGTTCTGGGACCGTCGGTGGGCATCCTCGGCGCGCTTCAGGCACAGATGGCAATGGCCGTGCTGACCGGGCGGGATCCCTCGCCGTTGGGGCAGCTTGTCAGTTTCGACGCCGAGGGCCACCGGTTCGGCGGATTCCGCTTCGACAGCGCGCCGGAACCCGCAGGCGGCTTCGGCTTCATCGCGTCCGGGGAGATTGCGCCCGACGACTGGCTCGCCGATCTGCGCGCAGCGGAGGAGCCCGGCCCCCCCCTGCCCCGCGCCGCCCGCCATGCCGTGCCCGATTTCGACCGGCTGCGCCCCGACGCCCCGCGCGCCGTGCTCGCATGTCGCTCGGGCCTGCGGGCGTGGCAGGCCGCGACGCGATTGCGCGGCCATTGGAACGGAGAGATAGCCCTGATCGCCCTCGGCGATGACCATGAGGAGACAACCGAATGAAATACCTTGCCCTTATCCTTGCCATAACGGCCAGCCCGGCCCTTGCGCTGGACAAGATAACCGTAATTCTCGACTGGTTCGTGAACCCCGATCATGGCCCCGTCATCCTTGCCGAGGAATTGGGCTATTTCAAAGAGGCCGGGCTCGAGGTGGAGGTGATCGCCCCCGCCGATCCCTCGGACCCACCCAAGATGGTGGCCGCCGGACGCGCGGATCTGGCGATTTCCTATCAGCCGCAGCTTCATTTGCAGATCGAGGAGGGCTTGCCACTTGTCCGCGTCGGCACGCTTGTCGCCACGCCGCTCAATTGTCTGCTCGTGCTGGAGGACGGCCCTATAAAATCCACCGCCGATCTGCGCGGGCGCAAGATCGGGTTCTCCGTGGCGGGGGTCGAGGAGGCGCTGTTGACAACCATTCTCGGGCAGCACGGCATCGCGCTGTCGGAGGTGGATCTGGTCAATGTCAACTGGTCGCTCTCGCCCGCGCTCATGTCGCGGCAGGTGGATGCGGTGATCGGGGCCTATCGCAATTTCGAACTGAACCAGATGGAAATCGAGGGCGTGCCGGGGCGCTGTTTCTTTGTCGAGGATGAAGGTATCCCGGCCTATGACGAGTTGATCTACGTGGCCAATCCCGCGACCATGGACACGGACATGATCCGCCGCTTCCTGCACGCGACCGAGCGTGCGACGCAATACATCATGAACCATCCCCGGAAATCATGGGAAATCTTCGCCGCCACCTCCACCGAATTGCAGGATCGCCTCAACGAGATGGCCTGGACCGACACCTATCCCCGCTTTGCCACAAGGCCCGCAGCACTCGATCACGGACGCTATGCCCGGTTCGAGAGGTTCCTGCTCGATACCGGCCTGATCGAGATCGAAACCCCCGTCGCGGGCCTTGCGCTCGACGTGAACGCACAATGAGCGGTGAGTACGGCGTGACCTTCCCTGCCCTGCGCGATGCGGCAGGGGCGGTCTGGCGGGACTATACCCATCATGCCTTTGTCGAGGAATTGCGCACGGGCAGCCTGCCGCGCGCGGCCTTCCTTGGCTATCTGGTGCAGGATTACATCTTTCTGATCCACTTCTCGCGGGCCTGGGCGCTTGCCGTGACCAAGGCCGAAACGGTCGAGGAAATGCGCGCCTGCGCGGCCACGGTAAATGCGCTGGTCAACAGCGAAATCGCGCTTCATGTGCGCACCTGCGCCGAGGCGGGCTTGTCGGAGGCGGACCTCTTCGCCGCCGAAGAACACCCCGCCAACCTCGCCTATACGCGCTATGTGCTCGACGCGGGCCATTCGGGCGATTTCCCGGATCTTCTGGCCGCACTCGCGCCTTGCGTCATTGGCTATGGCGAGATTGGCGCACGGCTCTTGCCCGAGGCGCGGCCGGGCCACCCCTATGCCGACTGGATCGCCACCTATGGCGGGGCAGACTACCAACAGGTGTGCCGCGACGCGGGCGCACTGCTGGACGCGGCCATTGCCCGCCGCCTTGGTCCCGATCCGCAATCCACCCCCGGATGGGCGCGGCTCGTCCATCGCTTCACCACCGCGACGCGGCTTGAGGTGGGGTTCTGGACGATGGGAATGGGTGCGCGCCCTCTTGCCCCGGCAGACCCTGCCGCGTAGAACGCGCTCCGAGCCACTGAACGGAGCCGCGCCATGCTGGACCTCACCTATGACACCCCAAAACCCAAGGTGATCGCCGGGGCAAAGCATGATTGGGAACTGGTGATCGGGATGGAGGTGCACGCGCAGGTGGCCTCGAATGCCAAGCTCTTTTCCGGCGCGTCAACGCAATTCGGCGCGGAACCCAATTCCAATGTCGCCTTCGTCGATGCCGCCATGCCGGGGATGCTGCCGGTCATCAACGAATTCTGCGTGGAACAGGCGGTGCGCACGGGTCTGGGTCTCAATGCCCGGATCAACCTCTGGTCGGCCTTTGACCGCAAGAACTATTTCTACCCCGACCTGCCGCAGGGCTATCAGATCAGCCAGCTCTATCACCCGCTGGTGGGCGAGGGTGAGATCCTTGTGGATATGGCCCCCGGTGTGGCCCGTCTGGTGCGGATCGAGCGCATCCACATGGAGCAGGACGCCGGAAAGAGCATCCATGACATGGACCCGGCGATGTCCTTTGTCGATCTCAACCGCACCGGCGTCTGCCTGATGGAAATCGTCAGCCGTCCGGATATTCGCGGGCCAGAAGAGGCCGCCGCCTATGTCACCAAGCTGCGCCAGATCCTGCGCTATCTGGGCACCTGCGACGGCAATATGCAGAACGGCAACCTGCGGGCCGATGTGAACGTGTCGATCTGCCGTCCGGGGCAGTATGAGAAATACCAGGAAACCCAGGATTTCGCCCATCTCGGCACACGCTGCGAAATCAAGAACATGAACTCCATGCGCTTTATTCAGGCAGCCATCGAGTATGAGGCGCGCCGCCAGATCGCGATTGTTGAAGCGGGCGGCGCAGTGGTGCAGGAAACCCGGCTCTATGATCCGGACAAGGGCGAGACCCGGTCCATGCGCTCCAAGGAGGAGGCGCATGATTACCGCTATTTCCCCGATCCCGACCTTTTGCCGCTCGAGATAGAACAGGACTGGGTGGACAGCATCAAGGCGAGCCTGCCCGAACTGCCCGACGCCAAGAAGGCGCGCTTTGTGCTGGAATTCGGCCTGTCGGAATATGACGCCTCGGTGCTGACCGCCGAGGTGGTGAGTGCCGATTATTTCGAGGCGGTGGCCGCCGAGGCGGGCGACGGCAAGCTTGCAGCGAATTGGGTCATCAACGAGCTTTTCGGTCGTCTCAAGAAAGACGATCACGGCATCGAGCAAAGCCCCGTGACACCGGCGCAACTCGGGGCCATCGTGCGGCTCATCAAGTCTGACGCAATATCCGGCAAGATCGCCAAGGACCTCTTCGAGATCGTCTATACGGAAGGCGGCGACCCCGAGACCATCGTCGAAGAGCGCGGCATGAAACAGGTCACCGATACCGGCGCCATCGAGGCCGCCGTGGACGAGATCATCGCCGCCAACCCCGCGCAGGTGGAAAAGGCGAAAGCCAATCCCAAGCTGGCGGGCTGGTTCGTGGGGCAGGTGATGAAGGCCACGGGCGGCAAGGCCAACCCCAAGGCCGTCAACGATATCGTGGCGGCAAAACTCGGTCTCTGAGCGGTCGCTTCTGTCGCGCAGGCGGCGCATGGGGGCTGTCACGGCGGGGGGCAGCGGCTAAAAAGGGGCTGTCCCCTTTCGTAACGGAGCCGCCATGCCCCGCCAGACCCGCCTGATCCTCTGCCCCGTCAACCTGCGCCATGTGAAAATCGAGCATCTCGCCTATACCGAGGCCGTCGAGATGGCGCAGCGGCGCGGCGCGAAACTCATCGTGGCCACTGTCGCGCCCGAGATGGAGCGCAATCTCAACATCCGCGATTCCGGGGCCTACTGGGCCGAGGAATTGCGCAAGTTCATCGCCGCCAATCCCGCCCGTGGGGTAGAGGTCGAACAGATCGTCCGCAAGGGCGCGGTGCATCGCCAGATCGTCAAGCTCGCGGCCGAGCGCGACGTGGACCTGATCGTGATGGAGGCGGCCAACCCCAAGGTGCAGGATTACCTCCTCGGCACCACGGCAAGCCATGTCGTCACCCATGCCGAATGTTCGGTCTACGTGGTGCGGGGGTCAGGCGGGTAGCCTGCCCTCGATAACGTAGCGCAGGATCGCCACCACCTCTTCGGGCGTGCGCGCCACGGCGAGGGCGGCGGCATCCACTTCCTTGAGCGCGTGGTCATGCTCGGGCGGTTGCAGGATGATCAGCGACTTGCCCAGCGCCGAGGCATAGCCCGCATCGAACGCCGCATTCCACTGCTTGTATTTGTCGCCGAAGCGGACCACCACGATATCGGCGTCGGAAATCCCCTTGCGGGTTCGGATCGCGTTGACCATCGCGCCCTTGTGGTCGTGCCAATACTTGTCCGGCTCCGCCCCGAGGATCGCCATCCCGCAATCGTCGCTGGCCGCGTGATCGGTCACGGGACCCGAGAACGTCACGTCGAGCCCCGCCGCCCCGTCGGTGATCCGCTCGCGCCAGTCGGTGTGAATCTCGCCAGAAAGATAAACCTTCAGCATGAATGTCTCCTGTGCTTAGCCGCGCAGCGTTCCGCCGGTGGCCTTGGTGACTTTCTCGATGATCTTCGCCGACACCGCCTCGATATCGGCCTCTTTCAGGGTCGTCTCGCGCGGTTGCAGGCGCACGGTGATGGCCAGCGATTTCTTGCCCTCGTCAAGGCTGCCGCCGACGAACTGATCAAAGACGCGCACCTCTTCGATAAGCGTCTTGTCGGCCCCCGCAGCGGCGTTGACAAGGCTGAGCGCCTCGGTGCCCGCATCGACGACAAAGGCGAAGTCGCGCTCGACCGCCTGCAAATCGCTGATCTCGAGCGCGCCGCGCGTGGCGCCCGCCTTGCGCGGCAACGGCACCTCTTCGGGATAAAGCGTGAAGGCCACCGCAGGCCCCTTCACGTCAAGCGCGCCAAGGATGCGCGGATGCACCTGGCCGAAAATGCCGAGCACCTTCTTCGGCCCGAGGCAGATGCGCCCATGCCGCCCCGGATGGAACCATCCCGGCCCGTCGCGCAGAATCTGCACCTTGGCCGGCGCACCGATCGCGCCCAGCACCGCCTCGGCATCGGCCTTCGCATCGAAGAGATCGACCGCGCGCGTGCTGCCATGGGTATCGCGCGGACCAGTCCGCCCGATGAGAACGCCCGCCACCTGCATGTGCTGCTCGCCCGGCTCGCCGCCGTGAAAGGCGTGCCCGACCTCGAACAGAGCCAGATCCATGATCCCGCGCGCCTGATTGCGTGCCGCCGCGCGCAGAAGGCCCGGCAGCAGGTCCGGGCGCATATGGCTCAGGTCGCTGCTGATCGGGTTGGCGAGCATGGTGGCATCATCGCCGCCGCCGAAAAGCGTGGCGGCCTGATGGTCGATGAAGCTGTAGGTGACGCATTCATTGTAGCCGAGGCTCGCCATGGTGCGGCGCGCGATCTGCTCGCGTTTCTGCGCGGGGCTGAGAATGGGCTTGGGCACACCCGGCAGGGCGCGCGCCATCGGGCGGCCCATAAGCCTGGTCAGCGAGGCGATGCGCGCCACCTCCTCGACCAGATCGGCCTCACCCAGAATATCGGGTCGCCAGCTTGGCACATGGGCCATGTTGCCCTCGAGCCGAAAGCCGAGCGCGGTCAACGTCTGGCGCTGCTCGCTTTCGGGGATGTCCATGCCCACAAGCGACTGCACCCGCGCCGGATCGAGCCGGTAGGCGCGCGCCACATCCGGCACCCGGCCTGCGACGACACGGTTGGACGGCTCACCGCCGCAGAGATCAAGGATCATCTGCGTGGCCAGATCGAGCGCCTCCATGTTGAAGGCCGGGTCGATCCCGCGCTCGTTGCGATAGCGCGCATCCGAATTGATCCGCAGCGCGCGGCCTGTCTCGGCGATCTGCACCCGGTCCCACACGGCGGCCTCAAGAAAGACATTGACGGTCTCGGAGGTGCAGCCGGTGGCGAGCCCCCCCATGATGCCGCCAATGCTCTCGATGCCCGCATCGTCAGAGATCACCACCTGACCGGGGCCGAAGGTATATTCCTTCTCGTCAAGGCCGATAAGTGTCTCGCCGCCCGCCGTGCGATGCACCCGCAGATTGCCCGTCACCTTGTCGGCATCAAAGACATGCAGCGGGCGGTTGCGGTCGTAGGTGAAGAAATTGGTGATATCGACCAGCGCCGATATGGGCCGCAGCCCGATGGCGCGCAGGCGCGTTTGCAGCCAATCGGGCGAGGGACCGTTCTGCACGCCCCGAATGAGCCGTCCGGCAAAGACCTCACAACCGCCGGTCGCCGCATCCTCGTCGATGCTCACGGTGATCGGGCAGGTGAATTGCCCCTCCATATGTGCGGGATTTTCGGCGCGCAGCGTGCCGAGACCGCGCGCCGCCAGATCGCGCGCGATGCCGCGCACGCCAAGCGCATCGGGGCGGTTGGGTGTGATGGCAATCTCGATCACCGGATCAACCCGCGCGGGGTCATGCGTGGCCAGCCAGTCGGAAAAGCGGTCACCCACCTCACCCGACGGCAATTCGATGATGCCGTCATGCGCTTCGCCCAGTTCCATCTCGCGCTCCGAGCACATCATGCCCGCGCTCTCGATGCCGCGTATCTTGCCCACGCCGATGGTGGTGTCGATGCCGGGCACATAGGTGCCGGGCTTGGCAATCACCACGGTGATCCCTTCGCGTGCATTGGGTGCGCCGCAGACGATCTGCACCTCGCCGTCATCGGTCGCCACCCGGCAGACACGCAGCCGGTCGGCATCGGGGTGTTGCTCGGCACCGAGCACCTTGCCGATGGTAAAGGCCGCCAGCCGCGCCGCCGGATTGGTGACGCTCTCAACCTCGAGGCCCAGATCGGTGAGCGCCTCGGCGATCTCATCGACGGTTGCCTTTGTGTCGAGATGCTCTTTCAGCCAGGAGAGGGTGAATTTCATCGGTGTTTCCGCCTGCAAGCCCGCGTTTCCCTGCGCTTTAGCGGATATGTGCGAAAGGGAAAACCCCGCTTTGCGGCGGGGCTTTCATCATTGTCGTATCGTGCGCTGGCTCAGCCCTTCCAGCGGCCCGAAAAATCGAACGCGGCATCATAGCCAAAGAGCGCCACGGCCCCGCCGGTATGGAGGAACACAACCCGCTCGCCCTTCTTGAAATGGCCTTTGCGGATCAGGTCGATGAACCCCGCAGCACCCTTGGCCGAATAGACCGGGTCGAGCAGGATCGCCTCCAGTTCCGCGAACATCCTGATCGCCTCAAGCCCGCTTTCGGTGGGGATGCCATAGCCCTCGCCCACGTAATCGGTGTTGGCGACGACATCCTCGCGCGCGACCACGCCCGCACAGCCCAGCTTTTCGGCGGTCGCACAGGCGAGGTTATAGACGTTTTCCTCCTGTTTGGGCTTGGGCGCGCGCACGCCGATGCCCAGAAGCGGGATCTGCGCGTTCATCGCCTTGAGCCCGGTGATGAGGCCGGCCTGCGTGCCCGCGCTGCCGGTGGCGTGGACGATGTGATCCACCTTCAGACCCCGGTCGTTGAACTGGCCCAGCATCTCGAAGGCGCAATTGACATAGCCAAGCGCGCCGGTGGGGTTGGAGCCGCCACCGGGGATGGTATAAACCTTGCGGCCCTCGGCACGGAGGCGGTCGGCCACCTGTTCCATCTCGGCGTTCATGTCGCCACCGCCGGGGCGCTTCTCGGTGGTGGCGCCGTGCAGGTGATCGAGCAGCACATTGCCGTTGTGGTTGTAATTGGCGTTGTTAGAGCCGGTCCGGTCCTCGAGCAGGATATGGCAATCCATTCCCAGCTTGGCGGCGAATGCGGCGGTCTGGCGAGCGTGGTTCGACTGCGTGGCCCCTTGGGTCATCACCATGTCGGCGCCCTGCGCCTCGGCCTCGGCCATCAGGAATTCGAGCTTGCGGGTCTTGTTGCCGCCTGTCGAGAGGCCCGTGCAATCGTCGCGCTTGATCCAGATTTCCGGGCCGCCCAGTTCCTTGGTCAGCCGGTCGAGCCGCTCCAGCGGGGTGGGCAGATGCGCGAGAAAATGGCGGGGAAAGCGGGCGAGATGCATGAGGGTCACTCCGAAAATATGCGATTTCAGCACGCTAAGGCGCGACAAACGCCCTGTCCAATGCTATTCTGGCCGAAAATAATGCAAAGTCTGCATGATGCGCCTCGAATGGCTCGACGATATCCTTGCCGTGGCCGATGCCGGATCGTTGGCGCGTGCCGCCGCCCTGCGTCATGTCAGCCAATCGGCCTTTACCCGGCGGCTGCGGGCGATCGAGGCAGCGCTCGGGCTGCCGCTCTTCGAGCGGCGGCGCAAGCCGCTGACGCTTTTGCCCGAAGTGACACAGCACCTGCCCGCCATGCGCAGCCTTGCCGCGCAGTTGCGACAGTTGCGCGAAGGGCTGGTGCAGAGCGGCGGTGCGCGCGGCCTGACGCTGGCCTGTCAGCACGCGATCACTACCTCCCATTCGCCCGCCATCGTCGCGGTGCTGACACAGGGCCAGAGCCGCCCGGTGCGGGTGCGCTCGGAAAACCGCGAGGAATGCCTCTTGCGCCTGCTCGCGCGCGAGGCCGATCTGGCGGTGGTCTATGACGTGCCCGAGGTCGCGCCGCTGGCCATGGGGGCTGCGTTCGAGCGCGTGCCGCTTGGCCTCGAACGCCTGTTGCCCGTGGCCGCGCCGGGGCTCGCGGGCGAGACGGAGCTGCCCTATGTCGGCTATCCCGGCGACGTGTTTCTCGGGCAGGTGATGGATCGCGCACTCCTGCCCCGGGTTGCACCGGGGCTTCGGCTGCGGCGGTGCGCCGAAACGGCACTCACACTGGCCGCGCATGAATATGCGCGGCGTGGGATCGGCCTTGCCTGGTTGCCAGAGGCGATGGCGCAGCCCGATCTGGAAGCGGGCCGTCTGGTCAGCCTTGCCCCCCGCCTGCCCGCGCTCGACATGGAGCTTTGGATGCTGCGTCTGGCCGGTCAGGGCGCGGGCTGGGAAGAGGACTGGCAGCGCCTTGCCGGTCCGGGCGGCCTTGCGCGCGCCGCGCCGCTTTGATTTAACCGCGCCATTGCCCTGCCCGGAGGCCGCGCCATGGTCGATATTGCCACCCGCGTCTATAATCACCGATGGAAGATGGATCCGATCGTGCGGTCGCTGATCGACACGGATTTCTACAAGCTGCTGATGTGTCAGTCGGTGCGGCGAAACAAGCCCGACACGCAGGTGACGTTTTCGCTGATCAACCGCACCAGCTCGGTCCGGCTGGCCGATCTGGTGGACGAGGGCGAGTTGCGCGAGCAGCTTGACCATATCCGCACGCTGTCGCTCTCGCGCGGCGAGAGCACCTGGATGCGCGGCAATACCTTCTACGGCAAGCGGCAGATGTTCACCCCCGAATTCATGGACTGGTTCGAGGCGCTGCGCCTGCCGCCCTATCATCTCGAGCGGCACGACGGGCAATACGAGCTGACCTTCGAGGGCACATGGCCCGAGGTCATGCTGTGGGAAATCCCGGCACTGGCCGTGCTGATGGAGTTGCGCGCGCGCGCCGTGCTGGGGGGCATGAAGAAATTCGAGCTTCAGGTGCTCTATGCCCGCGCCATGACCAAGCTTTGGGAAAAGGTCGAGCGGCTGCGCCCGCTCGAGGGCCTGCGCATTGCCGATTTCGGCACAAGGCGACGGCATTCCTTCCTGTGGCAGGACTGGTGCGTGCAGGCGATGAATGAAGGGCTGGGCAACCGGTTCGTCGGCACCTCCAACTGCCTGATCGCCAAGAACCGCGATCTTGAGGCGATCGGCACCAATGCCCATGAATTACCGATGGTCTATGCCGCGCTGGCCGAAACCGACGAGGCGCTGGCGCGCGCGCCCTACAAGGTGCTGGCCGATTGGCACGAGGAGCATGACGGCAATCTGCGCATCATCCTGCCCGACACCTACGGCACCGAAGGGTTTCTCGAGCGCGCGCCCGACTGGCTCGCGGGGTGGACGGGAATCCGGATCGATTCGGGCGCGCCCGAGGCAGGCGCGGAAACCGCGATCCGCTGGTGGCAGGCGCGCGGCGAGGACCCGCGCGAGAAGATGGTGATCTTCTCCGACGGGCTCGACGTGGAGCGCATCGCCGAGTTGCACGCGCGCTTTTCGGGGCGGGTTCGGACCTCGTTTGGCTGGGGCACACTGCTTACCAACGATTTTCGCGGGCTGACGCGGGACGACGTGCTCGCGCCCTTCTCGCTGGTGTGCAAGGCGGTGGCGGCCAACGGACGGCCCACGGTCAAGCTCTCGGACAATCCGCGCAAGGCGATGGGACCGGCCGGGGAAATCGCCCGCTATCGCCGCGTGTTCGGCGTGGGCGCGCAGCCCGAGATCGACGTGGTGGTCTGACACGGCCATCGCGGTCTGAAGTCCGGGCGCGCTCGGCGCAAGATGACTTGCGCGCGCTTAACGCACATTAAGTTAGGCGCGCTTAACGCACGACGAATTCGGCATGAAGCGCGCCCGCCGCCTTGATGCTCTTGAGGATGTCGATCATGTCGCGCGGGGCCACGCCAAGCGCGTTGAGCCCAGCGATGACCTCGGCGAGCGACGTGCCCTCGGGCAGCTCAGCCAGCCCGATGCCCGGCTCTTCCTCGATCGTGGCCTCGGTGCGCGGGACCACCACCGTCTCGCCCCGCGCGAAGGGGTTTGGCTGCACGGCAAGCGGCGTCTCCTGGATGCGCAGCGTGAGGTTTCCCTGCGAGACGGCAACGCGAGAGATGCGCACATCCTGCCCCATGACGATGGTGCCCGAGCGCTGATCGACCACGACGCGCGCGCGGCGCTGCGGCTCGACCATGAGGTTCTCGACCCGGCCGATGGCATGGGCGGGCGAACGCGCGCGCATCCGCTCCAGATCGAGCCGCACCGTGCCCGGATCGAGCATCAGCGCCACCGGTTGCCCGACAGCACCGTTGATCGCCTGCTCGATCCGGCCCGCAGTGGTGAAATCCGGCTCGCGCAGCGCGAGACGCACGGTCTCCAACGCGGCAAAATCGAAATCCACCTCGCGTTCGATCCGCGCGCCAGAGGGGATCGTACCCGAGGTCGGCACGCCCTGGATGACGCCGCCCGCCTCGCCCTCCGCCGCGACCCCCCCCGCGATGATCGTGCCCTGCGCCACCGCATAGATCTGCCCGTCGGCGGCGTTGAGCGGCGTCATGATGAGCGTGCCGCCCAGAAGGCTCTTGGCGTCGCCGATGGCCGATACGGTCACGTCGATCTGGCTGCCTGCGCGCGCGAAGGCCGTCAACTCCGCCGTTACCAGCACGGCAGCGACGTTCTTGGGCCGAAACTGCTCGCCCGTGACGTTGATGCCGAGCCGCTCGAGGATGTTGGACATCAACTCCTCGGTGAAGGGGGAATTGCGCAACCCGTCGCCCGTGCCGTTCAGCCCGACCACAAGGCCGTAGCCCAGCAGGTCATTGCCGCGCACCCCGTCGAATTCGACGAGGTCCTTGATGCGGACCGGACCGGCCATGACAGGGGCCTCGGCCAGCCCCGCCAACACCAGAAAGGTTGCAAAAAGCCGTGCGAGGCGGTTCATGACAGGAAGGCCGCGAGGTTGAGCCGCGCCGTGCGGGCGGTGATCGTATAAAGCGCCTCGAGCTGGAACTGCACCCCTTCAAGCGCCGTGGCAGAGGCGAAGATATCGACCGAGACCAGATCGTTGCGCGCGATGGCAAGACCGGTCTTCTCCGCCGCGATGCGGCTTGCCGCCTCGGCGATGCGGGCCTCGGCGCTGCCCAGCCGCGCGCGCAACCCGATCACGCCGTCCTGCCCCGCCAGTAGCCGCTCGCCGAGCGCCCCGGACATGGCCCGGCGGTCTGCGCTGCTCAGGGAAAGACTTTCGTCGTCGACAAGCGCTGCCATGGCCGTGCTCTTGATTTGGCTCCGGAGGGCCACATCATCGGCCCGGATGCGCAGCGCAACGGTCTCTCCGGCACCAAGCGACACGCCCGCAGCAGAGCCCGTGCCGCCGCGATAGACCGCCGCCTCGAAGCCCCCCCCCGGCGCGTCGAAGAACGCGTCGAGTGCCGTCTCGATCGCGGCGCGGTCCGGGGCCCCCGCAAGCGCCGCGCGCAATCCGGTCAGCAGCGTCTCGGCAGAGGCCAGCGGCGCGGCGTCCGAGCGGTCGCCCGAGAACAGCGCGCGACCCGCCGCATCGACATTGAGCGCGCCGATCATGGACGAGAGCGCGCCGCGCGCCTCTAAGGCGAGAAGCGAGGGCAAGGTCGACCCGCCCCCGGCAGGCACGGAAAGGGCGGTCTCGGCCAGGCGCTGTGCCTCGGTCTGAACGCGCTCGAGCGCGGTTTGCATGAGTGCTGCGTCCGTGGCCGCAAGACGCGCCGCGCCGCTCTGCGCCTCGGTCAGGACAAGCGCGCGGTCGATATCGGCGAGCGGCGCGAAATGACCCGACAGGTGCCTTGCAAGATCCGCCGCCTGCCCGGTCGAAACCTCCTGCGTGAGGCGGTTCATCTCTCGCGTGAGCGAAACCGCCTGTCCGCGCAGAACGAACTGCTGTGCCAGATCGCCGATGGAATGCAGGGGCATGGTCAGATCCTCAAAAGGGTTTGCATCATGTCGTCAATGGTCTGGATCATCCGGGCATTGGCCGCGAAGGCCTGCTCGACCAGCAAGAGCCGTTGCAGCTCGGCATCGCTGTCGACCCCGCCTTCCAGCTCGATCAGGCGCAGCGAGCCGGCACGGCCGGTGGCGAAGCTCAGCTCTTCCTCGGCGGCGAGGCGGGTCTGCGCCACCCCGCTTTCGAGCCGGGCCATGTCGCCGGCGAGCGGGGGCAGCCCGGCCAGCGCGTCGATCAGGGCTGTCAGATAAGGCGCCTGCGCAGGGGCGGCGGGCGTTGCGGCGTCGGGACCGTCGCGCAGACGGAAGAGCGCGCCGCCGTGCTCGGGATCGACCAGGGAAGTGACCGCGATGCGCCCCGCGAGGCCGGTGATCCTGCCCGGATCGAGGCGCGCGCCGCCATCGGTGAAGAGGCCCGGCGCGGGCGGCGGGGTTAGCGCCTCGATGCGCGCGACAAGATCGCGCGCCACGGCATCGAGCGCGGCCTGGGCCTCTGGGCCAAGCCGGTCGCGATTGTCGAAAAGCGCGCTCAGGCGCGCGCCACCCAAGGGGCCTGCATCCGATGCCGCGATGTCGCGCCCGTCAAGGCGCAACCCGGAGAGCTGACCGCCCTCGAGGCTCATGTCGCCCGTCACCAGCCGTGACGCGTCGAATTCGACCAGCGCCGCGCGTCCGTCAAGCAGGAGCGCGCCGCCCGTGGTCACCAGCGCCACCGCCCCGTTGGCGCGATCCAGTTGCCGGAGCGGCACAAGCGTGGCGAGCCCGTCGATCTCTGCTTGGCGGATATCCTGAAGCGTGGCGGTCTCCTGTCCCGTGGACTGCGCGGCAACGATGCGGGCATTGATCTGCTCGACCCGTTGCAGACCGGTGTTGAGACTTTCGACAGCCTGCGCGATCTCGGCATCGGCGCGGCTGCGCAGGGTGTCGATCCCGGCAGACGCGGTATTGAGGGCCACAGCCAGACCGTCCGCCTCGCGCAGGACAGCGGCAAGTCGCAAATCGTCCTCGGGCCGGGCCGTGGCCGTCACGAGCGCGGCTTCGAACCGGCCCAACCGATCCGAAAGGCTGCCCGCGGTGCCCGCCGCCGGGATCGTCCGTTCGAGGGCCGCCGCAAAGGCCACGTGCGCCTCGGCCCCGGCGGCGGCACTGTCGGCCAGCCGCCGGTCACCCAGAAGCACCGGATCAAGACGGCGCGTGATCCCGGTGACGCGCACCCCGCCATCAAGCCGCGCCTCGACGCCAAGCTCGCGCGGGGCGTGGCCGGGGGTCAGCATGTTGGCGAGATTGCCCGCGATGACATCGGTCCTGCGCGCATTGGCCGCGAGCCCGCTCAGGGCGTTTCCGAGGGCGGAAGAAAGGCTCATGGTCCGGCTCCTTCAGGCAAGTGCAGGCCGCGTTCAACGGATGATATTGGTGGTTTCCTGCAGCATCTCGTCGACGGTCTGCACGACGCGCGCATTCGACGAGTAGGCACGCTGCGTCTGGATCATGTCGGTCAGCTCGCGCGCCACGTCGGTGGCCGATTCCTGTCGGGCGAAGGCGACCAAGTCGCCGGTCGGCCCGTCGCCCGCATCCCATAAAAAGAAGCTGCCGCTATCCATGGAGGGGCGGTATGTCTGCCGGTCGAGAGAGATCATGCCGTTGGGATTCGGCAGGTCGACCAGCGGCACCTGGAAGATGGTCCGGGTTGCCCCGGTGTCGAAGGTGGCATGGACAAATCCGTTGGCGTCAACCTCGACCGAGACCATGTTGCCGACGGGCGAGCCGTCCTTCGAGATCGACAGGGGCGCAAATCTGTCGGAGAGCTGGGTCAGCCCCTCGGAGGTACCGGGGCGCCCGATTGTGATCTCCATAGGTCCCCCCTCGACCGAGACGAGCACCCGTCCGGTGGCCGGATCATAGGGGCCGCCGCTCAGCGTCGTGACATCGAGCAAGGTGCCGCCGGCCGTCCGCGAATCGTCGAATTCGATCGTGTATTCGCCGATCACGGCCCCATCCTGGGCGGAATCGCGCAGCGTCATGGTCCAGAGATTGGATGTGCCCGTGGCGGGCACGGTCGGGGTGAAGGTGGCGAGGACGGTTTCGGATCGTCCAAGATTGTCGAAATATTCGATCGAGAGATCGCGCGGCGCGGCGGAAGCCCCGGCTTGCGTATCTGTCGCGGGCAGGTTGACGCCCAGATTGATGCTGGTCGTCGGCTCGCCGACAAGCTGGTTGACGTTGATCTGCACCGGGACAAGGCCATCGCTGGTATCGCGCGGGAAAGCGGGCACCGTGCCGCTGGCATCGGCAGGCCAGCCCAGAAGCGTCAGCCCCGACGCCGTGACAAGCCGCCCCTGCGCATCGGTTCGAAACGATCCGGTCGTGGTCAGGAGCATCTGCGGGCTGCCATTGGCCAACTCCAGTTCGCTCGAGAGCGCGACCGGCAGGAAGCCCCGCCCGCGCACGGCGAGATCCGTGGGATTCGAGGTGGTGACAAGCGAGCCGCCCTGATCGACAAGCCGTTGGGTCGTGGCGCGCACACCGCCCGCCGTATAGGTGCCACCGTTGCCCGAAAGAACCAGCGAATCAAAGCTTGTCTCGACCCGTCGATAGCCGGCGGTCGAGGAATTGGCGATATTGTCGGAAATCGCCGCGAGACGCGAGGCATTGGCATTAAGCCCCGCGACGCTTGCGTTCAGGGAAGAAGAAATCGTCATGGACACGCCTTTCAACTGGATCGTTCACCGTCTCGAGCCCAGTCATACACGCTCCGGATTAACAGGTGGCTAATGCCTGAGGATGTGCGCGCCCGGTCCCTCAGCCCGACCGCAGCACGATCACCTCCACCCGATTGTTTCGCGACTCCATCGGGTTGGCGGTGATGGGCGCGCGGTCCGCATGGCCGGTAACCCGGCGCATCCGTGCAGGCCGCGTCTCGGCCTCCTCCAACAGGCGGCGCATCCGGTTGGCGCGCGCGGCGGAAAGATCCCACACCGGGTTATCGACGAGAATCACCGGGCGCGAGCGGGTATGGGCAGCTATGGCCAGATCATTGCGCACAAGCCTCAGAACCGAAGCGACGAGGGCTGCGATGTCGCGCAGAAGGGCCGTGGGCTCCGACCCCTCCCCCACAAAAAGCGGCGCGCCGTCCAGATCGGAAAGCTCGATGATGAGCCCCTCATCGGTCACGCGCGTTACAATGTGGCGCAGGATATCCTCGGAGGCGAGGCTCTCGCCGCTGCGGCCACGAAACGCCTCCTGCACCGCAGCGAATGTCGCCTCGTCGGCCTGCGCACCCGCGCTGCTTACCCCCAGATCGCCCCGCGCCTGCCGGCTCTCGGTGCCGTGAAGGCTCGATGCGCCGGTGCCGCTTTGGGCAAGGCGCTGCTCCGAAAGGGTCGAATCGCCGCCAAAGGCACCGCTGCCGCCGCCCGACACCCGGTTCACCGACACGGTCGGGTTGAAATAATCGGCAATGCCCTTGCGTTGCTTTTCGGTCGTCGCGCCCAACAGCCACATCAGCAGGAAAAACGCCATCATCGCGGTGACAAAATCGGCATAGGCCACTTTCCAGGCCCCGCCGTGATGCCCGCCGCCAGCGACGATCTTTTTCCGTTTGATGATGACGGGCGCGGCATTGCTGCGCGCATCCATTCTCACCACCTCTCTCACCCGGGGACAGGCATAGCATGCGGGCGATTAAGGGGCCGTTAACACCTCAACTTGTCACGATTTCACGCCAGCCCCGGCAGCCAGAGCACGATCATCGGGAACGCCACCAGAAGCGCGATGGTGACGGCATCGGCGATAAAGAAGGGCATCACGCCGCGGAACACGTCCTGAACGCTTATGTCGGGCCGAACGCCCGCCACCACGAAACAGTTGAGGCCGATAGGCGGCGTGATCAGGCAAAACTCGGCCATCTTGACCACGAGGATGCCGAACCAGATCGCACACATCGGGCCGGACATGCCAAAGGTGCTGTCTGCCGCGCTGACATTGACCCCGCCATTGAGCGCCATGACCGCCGGATAGACCACCGGCAGCGTCAGAAGCAGCATTCCGATCGCATCCATGAACATGCCCAGCACCGCATAGGCCAGCAGGATGCAGATGAGGATCAGCATGGGCGTCATGGTAAGCGAAGTGATCCAGTTGGCAAAGGCATGGGGCAGGTCTGCAAAGCCGAGAAAGCGCACATAGATCAACACCCCCCAGATGATCGTGAAGATCATCACCGACAGCTTGGCCGTCTCGAGCAGCGCATCCTTGAGTTCGGGCCAGCGCATCCCGCGATAAAGCGCCATCAGGAATACGACGAAAGCGCCGATTGCGCCGCCCTCTGTGGGCGTGCCCCAGGCATCGCCGCCGAACGGGTTGTAGACGAAGAAGATGATCGTCACGACGACGAACACGATGGGCAGGGCTGGCGGCAGCGACACGAACCGCTCGCGCCAGGTAAAGCCGCCCACAGGCGGGCCGAAGCCCTTGATGGTCATCGCCATCCCGATGATGAGCGCGGCGTAGACAAAGGCCGAGAAAACGCCCGGAATGAAGCCCGCGAGCAAAAGCTTGCCCACGTCCTGCTCGACAATGATGGCATAGATCACCAGAAGCGCCGAGGGCGGGATGAGCGAGGCCAGCGTCCCCGCAGCCGCGACCACCCCCGCCGCGAACCGCTTGTCATAACCGATCTTGAGCATCTCGGGGATGGCGATTCGCGCGAAGACCGCCGCCGTCGCCACGCTTGCCCCCGAGACGGCTGCAAAACCGGCGGTGGCAAAGACGGTTGAGACGGCTAGACCGCCGGGAACCCAGGCGATCCAGCGTTTCGCCGCCTCGAAGAGCGCGCGCGTGAGCCCCGCGTAATAGGCCAGATAGCCGATCAGGATGAAGGTGGGGATGAGGCTCAGCGCCTGCGAACTCACCTTGGAATGGGGCACCTGTCCGGCGGTCTTGACCGCGACGGTCAGCGCCCAGAGGAATTCGTCGCCCGCATAGCCCTTCTTCGACCAGAAGATCCAGACAAGCCCGAGCATCCCCGCCAGAGCGGCCGCATAGGCCACGCGCATCCCCAGCACCACGACCACCAGCATGATGCCGGTGACAACCAGCCCGATATCAATGGGATCCATGCGGCCCGCCTCTCATTGCTCTCGCGCACTGACATGTGCGGCCTCGCGGGCCGCCTGCGTCGCGGCGTCCTCGATCAACGGCACCGCCACGGGCCGCTCTGCCCCGGTGACAAACGCACGCCCAAAGCCCCAGACCTGTAATGCGAGCCGCAGCGACAGCACGGCAAAGGCGATCGGCGCGAGAATCTTCGCAGGCCAGATCGGCAGGCCGATATCTATGCTGCTGTCGCGGCTCCAGAGGGGCGCGTTCCAGTCGAAACTCCGGTCGAAATGCGCCCAGCTTCCCCAGACCATCAGCCCCATCAGCACCAGCACCGCCAGCGTCGTGATCAGCTCCACCAGCCAGAGCGCCCGCCCCCGCAACATGCCCACCACGATATCCATGCGGATATGGCCGCCGTCGCGCTGCGTATAGGCCACGCCCATGAAGGCGATCAGTGGCATGATCTGTTCGATCCAGTCCACGTAACCGCGCAACGGCTGGCCGAAGAAATTGCGCCCGCCGACCGAGACCACCGCCAGCACCATGAGAGAAAACACCGCGATCCCGCTCAGCAGCGCAAGAAAGCGCTCGGCGCGGTAGAGCGCGCGGTCGGCACGGCTGAGCAGGCTGTCATCGGAAAAGACGGTTGCGGCACCGGCCATGCGTTGCCTCCTTCATGTCCGGGGAACGTGAATGGCCCGCCGCATTGCCGCGGCGGGCCGGACGAGCCTCAGGACCCGGCCTTGAGATCGGCAAGCTTGGAGGTCACGAAATCGTAGATCTCCTGCGCCGGCAGGTTGCGGGCCGCATTTTCCGCAATCCAGGCCTCGGACGCCGGTCCGGCAACCATGCCGGAAAAGCTGTCGAGCGTTGCCTGATCGTAGGTGATCACCTCGATCCCCCGCTCCGAGAGCGCCGGCCCCCAGGCCGCCATGGTCTCGTTCTGGTAGTAGTCGATATAGTGATCGAGCGCCTCGCCGATCGAGCCCAGAAGCGCCTCGCGATGCGCGTCCGAAAGCGCATCAAGCGCGTCGGCATTGGCCACCACCGGGCAGTTCACCGTGCCGGGATTGAGGTTCTCGGTCCACCATTTCGCGTTCTCGATGGTCGAGAAGGACATGTGCGCGTGGGGCGCAAAGCTGACGGCCTTGACCACGCCGCTGTCCATCGCCTGACGCACCTCTGTCGCGGACATCGAGGTGGGCACCGCCCCCACCGCCTCCATGGCCTTGCCGATGCCGCCAAGCGCGCGCACGGTCAGGCCCTTGTAATCGTCCAGCGTGCGCGGTGCGTCGCCGGTGCCGACGAAATTGTATTGCGGCATGGGCGATGGCATCAGCGGCACAGCATTCCAGCGCGCCAGATCGGCCTTGACCGCCGGGTGCGCATAGAGCTCCTCGGAGAGCGCGCGTTCCTGTTCCAGCGTCTCGACCCCGAGGAACGGCAGTTCCAGCACGGTCAGCGATGGGTTCTTGTCGGGGTGATAGCCCGCACAGAACTGTGCCATCTCGAAGGCCCCGATGGAGATGCCGTCAAGGTTCTCGCGCTCGTTGGACAGACCGCCATAGCTGATGTTGAGGGTGAATTCGCCGCCGGTCTTTTCGCTCACCAACTCGGCCAGTTTCTCGACATGCTCGGTAAAGGCGCGGCGCTTGCCCCAGACCGAGACATTCCACTCGGTCGCCATCGCCTCGCCGGCAAAGGCAAGGCTGATCGCCGCGACCGCCGTATAGCTGAGATATTTCTTCATGGTGTATCCTCCCAGATGTCATCCATTCTTATGGGCGCCACCTTGGGGCATGTCGGCCATCCTGACTAGGAAGAAAACCGCACACCCCCCGGCAGCCGCCCTGCGGATATCCGCAAGGTGACTACAGCAACGCCCCCTTGTCCAGCCCCAGCTTGACGATCTTCTCGTTGAGCGTGCGCCGCCCGATGCCGAGCGCCTCGGCCACCGCTTCCATCCGGCCCTCATGCGCGGTGATCGCCTTGGCGATGAGGTCGCGCTCGAAGGCCGCAACGGCAGCGCGCAGCGTGTCGGGCACATCATCGGCCAGCGCATCGCGGTGCAGCGCCTGCACCATCGAACCGGCCCCGCGCCGCGCACTCAGCACCCGCCGTTCGCAGACGCTGCGCAATTCGCGCACATTGCCGGGCCAGTCATGCGAAAGAAGCGCGGCGCTGTCCTCGGGCGCGAGGTCCGGCGCGCGGATCTCGTAGACGCGCGCGAACTCGTCCAGAAACCGCGCCGCCAGCAGCATCACGTCATCGCGGCGCTGCCGGAGCGTCGGCAGGGCGATCACCGTGGTATTGAGCCGGTAGAGCAGATCGGCCCGCAACCGCCCCTCGCGCACGGCTTGCCCGGGGTCCTCGTTGGTGGCGGATATCACCCGAAAGCGCAGCGACACCGGAGCCTCGGCTCCCAGCGGCAGCACCTGCTTGTCCTCGATCACCCGCAACAGCTTGGCTTGCACCGGCATGGGGCAGGAGCAGATTTCGTCAAGAAACAGCGTGCCGCCATCCGCCCCCTGCACGCGCCCCCGCGCCCCGCCAGCGATGCCGAACATCTCGGCCTCGAAGCCCTCGACCGAGAGCGCGGCACAATTGAGCGCGACAAACGGCCCCGCCGCATCCGCCCCCAGATCGTGCAGCGCCCGCGCCACGAGCTCCTTGCCGGTGCCGGTCTCGCCCTGCACCATCACCGCCGCCCCGCTCTGCGACAGATCCAGCACCTCCTCGCGCAGGGCAACGGTCTCGGGGGTCTGGCCCAACAACACCCGGTCCAGCCCCGAAAGCTGCATCAGCCGCGATTTCAACCGCTCGGTCGTACGCCGCATCGCGTGCTGTTCGGCGGCATGGTCCAGAATATTCAGCAAGCGGCGCGGTTCATAGGGTTTCTCGACAAAGCTGTAGGCCCCGCACTGCATCGCACCCACCGCCATGGCAATATCGCCATGTGCGGAAATCAGCACCACCGGCGGCGAGAGGTCCCGGTCGAGGCTGTCCAGCAACTCCAGCCCCGACATGCCGGGCATCCGCACATCCGACAGGATCACATCCGGCTGAAACGCCTCCAGCCGACCGGCCAGCCGATCCGCGCGCGGCAGCGCCTCGACGCACCAGCCCGACGCCTCCAGCAGGTCGATCAGCGACAGGCGCATCGCGCGGTCATCCTCGACGATCAGGATGCGAGGGGGGTGGGGGATGCTCATGCCGCGCTCAGATCCTCATCCATCCCCTCTTGCGGGATCTCGATCCTGAACACGGCACCGCCTTCGGCAAGGTTATGGGCGCTCAACCGGCCGTGATGTGCCTTGACGATATTGGCGGAAATCGCAAGGCCCAGCCCCATGCCACGCCCGCTCTCGCGGGTCGTGACAAACGGTTCCTGCAACTCGTCAAGGCGCGCCTGTCCCAGCCCGTGCCCGGTGTCATGCACCTCGACCCAGCCCACGTCATCGCCCCGTCCCAACGCGATGTCGATCCGCCGCTCGGCACGATCCTCTACCGCATCGACGGCATTGCGCAGCACATTGGTCAGCACCTGTTCAAGTCGCAACTGATTGCCGCGCACCAGAACCGCCGTATCAGGCGCGTCGAGCACGACCTCGGCCCCGACCCGAGCGATATTCGGCTCGACCAACGCCAGCGCCGCCTGAACCGCCGCGCAGAGATCGACCGCCCCAAACTCCTCCCGGTCGTTGCGGGCAAAGAACTTCAATTGCCGCGTGATCGCCTCCATCCGGTCGACGATACCGGTGATCTTGGGGATGATGCGCGCCGCCGGTTGCCCGCCGATCTCGGCCGCAGTCAGGTGGTTGCGCATCGCCGCAATAGGCTGCCCCAATTCATGCGTGACCGAGGCCGCCAATTGCCCGAGGGCGGCCAGTCGGCTCGCCCGCTCCAACTCGTCCTGTGTGCGCGCAAGCCGACGCTCGGCGGTGCGGCGTTCCTCGATCTCGACCGCGAGCCGCTCATTGGCCTCGCGCAGTTGCGCCTCTTCGGCCTCGGAGCGGCGCAGTGCCGCACCGATGCGCCGCGTCCGGCGGACCTGTGCCACGAGAAACCCGGCACCGGTCAGGATCATGACCAGACCGGTCGAGAGCAGGCTTCGAGTGACCGCTGCGCTGTCATCGGCGAAATAGTGCAGCACCCAGCCATGCGGTGCGATCGGGGCCGTGAGATGGATACGCTCGGTCCCGTCGATGACTGCGCGCTTGGCCCCGTCGCGTGGCTGCCAGTCGAGCGGCATGAGGTCCTGACCCGGAAACTGCCGGTCCTGCGCGATCCGGGCGCGCTGTTCGGGGCCAAGCGCGCGCAGGCTGCGATAGCGCCAGCCCGGCTCAGACGACAGCATCACGACACCATCCCGGTTGGCCAGCAACACCTGTTCGCCCGCCGCGCGCCACGTCTCTTCCAGTTCGGTGAGATCAAGCTTGATCGCGATCACCCCCACAAGCCCGCCATCGGGCGCGCGCACCGGATCGGCGATGAAATAGCCTGGCAGGCCCGTCGTCGCACCAATGCCGTAGAAACGGCCCTGAACGCCCGCGAGTGCCGCCTGAAAATAGGGCCGAAAGCCGTAATCCTGCCCGACAAAGCTCTCGGGCGTGCCCACGTTGGAGGCGGCGATGGTCAGGCCGTCAGGCCGCATGAGATAAATCGCGTCAAGGCCTGCACGCGCGGCAAAGGCGGCCAGCCGCGCATCGAGCGCCGCCACCGGTCCGCCCGTCGCCGTCTCGATCACCCGGGTGTCGCGGGCCAGAACATAGCTGAGATGCGAGAACCGTTCGACCTCGGAAATAACCATGCTGCGGTAAAGCGAGACCCGGCCTGTCGCCTTGGCCTCTTCCTCCGAGCGAAAGAAGCCGAGTGAGACAAGAAACACGCCCAAGGCCACGCCAAGCGCCGCCATCAACGCCAGAGTCCGCAGCGTCAGGCCCATCCCGCCCGGATCACCCGAAACCGCCCGGTCACGGACGCGCCTGCGCGGTGTCCTCGCCGGTCACGGGGGCGTCCTCGATCACCTCCGCATCGGGGACGTCCTCTTCGGTCTCGGCATCCTTTGTCTCCGGTTCGTCGACCGGCCCGATCAGAAGCGGCAGCATTTCCAGCCCCGTGGGCGTGCTCACCACCCCGTCGGCAGGGGCGCGCCAGCTCAGCGTGTCGAAGGAATGGCAGCTTTCGCAGACCGGCCGCCACACGGTATGGACATGCTGGCAATTGTCGCAGCACCATTGCGGGCCGCGCGGCGCACTGAGCGCGCGCGCCAGCCAGCCCTTGACCACCGCATCGGACGACCCCTCGCCGCGCTCGATCGCGGCCATGATCGTCAGCGAACGCGCATCCGGGTCCACCTCGGCCAGATCGCCGAGCGCGCGGCGCGCAGCGGGGAAATCCTCGGCGGCAAGGTTCAACTCGGCCTCCAGAAGCCGCGTCTCGCGGTTGTCGGGATGCACCCTGAGCAGCTTGGCGAACCGCTTTAGCCGCGCCTGCGGCGTCTCGTCGGGCTCGATGGCGGCAAAAGCGGCCGCAAGGTCGGGATGGGGCCGCATCAGCCAGGCCTTGTTGATCACCCGCACCGCCTTGGCCGGTTTGCCCGCCTCGATGTAGCTGCGCGCCGCCAGCACCGCCGCCGGGATGAGATCGGGCGAAAGGCGGTTGGCCTCGATCGCCGCCTCGCGCGCCTCGATGCTCTTGCCCTCGTCGAGCACGTCGCGCGCCTCGGAAAGCGCCAGAACCGCATCGCGCCGCTTGTGCACGTCGCGCGGCAGCGCGCCGTATTTGAGCTTGGCGCCAAGCGTGGCGCGCGCCCCCTTCCAGTCGCCCTTGTCGGCCTGAAGCTGCAACAGCGTATCTTGAACTTCGGAATGGCGCGGTTTGAGCGCAAAAGCGGACTTGGCGAGCTTGAGGGCGGTATCGGTATCGCCCGCCTCGAGCTTCTGGCGCAAAAGGCCGCGCACCCCGACAAACCGGGTTTTCTGATTGGTGAGCAGGCGTTTGAACGCCGCTTCGGCCTTGCTCTTGTCGCCCGCAAGCTCCGCCGCCTGCGCGGTGATAAGATCGGTGAGCGCGGGCTTGCGCAGGTATTTCTCGGCTTTCGACGCCTCGGCCATGGCGCGCGCGCCCTCGCCCGAGGCCAGCGCCAGCATCCCCTCGCCCAGCGCGCGATAGCCTTTTTCCTGACGATTGCGGTCAAAATAGCGCGAAAGCGCCGTCTCGTCCCCATTGATGAAACGCAGCACCGCCACCAGCATCCCCGCAAGCCGCATCAGCAGCCAGATCGCCAGAATGAGGACCGTCAGCGCCATCACCGCCTTGATAGGGGTCAGGTTGATCTCGACCCCCGCCATGACGATGCGCACCCCGCCCTCCAGTTCCAGCAGGAAAGACGCACCGAAAGTCACGGCCCCCACGAGGGCGATGAAAACGGCTACCTTAATGATCAACCACAGCATGGCAAACGCCCTTTCAACCTCAATTCATCGCCGCCGAGAGCGCCTCGGCGGCGGCGAGCGCGTCGGCCCGGCTTTTGGCCTCGGCGGCCCAGTCGGCCATGGCCTCGCGCGCGCCCTCCGGCAAGGCCTCGAGCTCGGCCAGGGCATCGGAAATCCGCCCCTGCACCAGCGCCGCCTCGGCCCGCGAAAGCACCGCGTCCGCGTCATCCCCCTCGCGCGGGGTAAGCGAGCGCACCCCCAGTTGCGAGCGCAAGAAGCCTGTGACCGACGCGCCTTCTCCCGCCTCGGCGCGGGCAGCGGCCAGCGCCGCGCGGGCGGCTACGGGGAAGCCTTCGATGAGCATCGAGCGCGTCGGGGCACCGGTCTCGGCCACGGCCGTCAGCGGTTCGGGAACGTCGGCACCGGTCTCGCGCAGATCGGTCAGCGCGGGCGCGAACGCCTCGCCGGTATCAAGCGCGGTCCTGATCCGGGCGAGCGCGGCGCGGCGCAGCACCGCTTGCGCACTGTCGCGCGCGGCGGCCTCCTGCGCCTCGGCCTCGCCGCGCAGGGCGGCGATCTCGGCGCGCAGGGTTTCGATGGCATCCTGCTGCGACGCATCTTCGGCGCGCTGCGCGGCAAGCCGATCTTCAAACGCCGCGATTGCCTCATCCGAGGCCCCGCCGGAGGTGGCCGGTGGCGCAGGCCGTTCGGCCAGATCGGTCACCCGGCTCTCCAGATCCGCGATCTGTCCGGTCAGGCCGGTCAGGGTCTGGCTCAGCCCCTCCAACTCACCACTCAGGTCGGGCGGGATGGCAAGGCCGGAAAGTTGCGTTTCAAGTTCCGCGATCCGCTCGGCCTGTGCGTCGATCCGTGCCGGGTCCACGGTCCCCTGGCTTGGCGCGCCCCAGCCGGGCGGCAGCAGAGGCTGGAGATAGGGCGCGGCGAAGACGCCGACGCCGGCGGCGGCGATCCCGCCCAGAAGCATCGACCAGAACCCGCCCTGCCGCACCGTCACCTGTTCGGTGCGCACCATCGCGGCGGGGTCTGGGGCGGGTTCGGGCGGCCTGGTCCCGGTCTCCTCAGCCGCCCCGGTGCTCTCACCGCTCCCGCCCTCGTCCGGCGCGACGGCCTCGGTCTCCGGCTCCGCGTCCGGCTGCACCTCGGACGGATCACGCGGCGCGCCCATCTCGGAGGTGTCCGTCTCGGGGGCGGCGGTTTCCTCTGCCTTCCCTTCTTCGGTATCCGGGGCAGGACCGTCCTGCGTCTCCTCCATCTCCGTCTTTGCCGGATCCTCGCGGGCCGCATCTGTGAGGGGCGCGTCGTCTTCGCGTGGGGCGTCACCGGTCATTGGCGCCCGAGACAGGGCCGTGTTCCCATCGGAACCGGCTGTCAGATCTTCCTCGGCGGCTTGGGGCGCCTCGGTATTTTTCGAGCGGGTCGTCTTTTTTCTCGCCACGGCGCGCCAACCTTTCGAATCCTGTTCGTCCAACCTGTCAACTTGACCTTACTGCGCGCCATCCCTCCCCTCAACCCGCTTGGCGTGGCTCACCAGATCGTGCAGCGCGGCGCAGAGCGCGCCCATGTCGGGGGTTTTCGCCACGACGAGCCGGATTGCGGCCCCCTCGGGCACGGTATCGACCACATTGCGGCTCATTGCCGCGACAAGAAGCGGCGCGCGGATTTCCCCGGCATTCGCAAAGAACAGCCGCCCGCTGCGTGGCGACATCAGCGGCAGAATCACCGGGGCGTCGCCGTCAAGCACGCTGCGCACCTCGGGCGAGAGTGGCTGCGTCGTTTGCGCGTAGACCACGACCTCCGCCGCCTCGAGGCCGCGTGCGCGCAACGCCCCTGCAATATCCGAGGCGACATGCGTGCCGCGCGGATGCAGGAACGAGCCGGTGACGCCCTCACGCACGATGAGGTCAAGCAGCGAGATTGCGTCACCCTCGGCCGCGATCGCCTCAAACCCGTGGGCGCGCGCCGCCTCTGCCGTGGCCGCCCCCACCGCATAGGCGCGCAGGTCGCGGCGGGGCGTCAAGTGGCAGAAGCCTTCGACGCCGTTCCGCGAGGTAAAGATCAGGGTCTCGCGTCCCGTCATCTCCGGCAATGCCCCCCGATATGCGATCTGCATGAGCGGCGCGACGATCACCCCGAGCCCCGGCCACGTCGCGCGCAGACGCTCGGCCATGCGGCTGGCCTCTGGCTCGGGCCGGGTGATGAGGAAGGTGGGCATCAGCGCTCGGCAGTTGTTGGACGGCTCACAAGGTGTTACCTGCCTCGCACCCTTGAGGCAATGCCGGGCCATGATGCACCAGACACTGACCATTCTCGGGATCGAGAGCAGTTGCGACGATACCGCCGCGGCCGTGCTGCGCATGGGGTCGGATGGCCCCGCGATCCTGTCCTCGGTGGTTTTGGGGCAAAACGCGCTCCATGCGGCCTTTGGCGGGGTAGTTCCCGAGATCGCGGCGCGCGCCCATGCCGAGAAGGTGGACGTGGCCGTGCGCGCGGCGCTCGCGCAAGCGGGAACGCGGCTTTCGGATATGGACGCGGTCGCGGTGACCGCCGGGCCGGGGCTGATCGGCGGGGTGCTGGCGGGCGTGATGTGCGCCAAGGGCATCGCGGCCGGGGCCGGCCTGCCGCTCATCGGGGTCAACCACCTTGCCGGTCACGCGCTCACGCCGCGGCTGACCGATGGCGTGGACTATCCCTATCTCATGCTGCTCGTCTCGGGCGGGCATTGCCAGTTCCTGACCGTCGCGGGGCCAGAGGCGTTCACCCGCCTTGGCGGCACCATCGACGACGCCCCCGGCGAGGCCTTCGACAAGGTGGCGCGCCTTCTGGGCCTGCCGCAGCCCGGCGGGCCGGAGGTGGAGCGCGCGGCGCACACCGGCGACACGGACCGCTTTCGGCTGCCACGACCTCTCTTGGACCGGGCCGGTTGCGATCTGTCCTTCTCGGGGCTGAAAACGGCGATGCTGCGGGCGCGCGATGCGCTGGTGGCGGAAAAGGGCGGAATCACCCGGCAGGACCGGGCGGATCTCTGCGCGGGGTTTCAGGCGGCGGTCTGCGATGTGCTGGCGGAAAAGACCCGCCGCGCGCTGGCTGCAACCGGTGCGCCGGTGCTGGCCGTGGCCGGGGGCGTGGCCGCCAACGGGGCGATCCGCGCGGCGCTGATGGCGGTGGCCGAGGCGCAGGGCGCGGGCTTTGTCGCGCCGCCTCTGGCGCTCTGCACCGACAACGCCGCGATGATCGCCTATGCCGGGGCAGAGCTTTACCAGTCAGGGCACCGCGACGACATGGACCTTGCCGCGCGCCCGCGCTGGCCGCTCGATGCGACAAGCCCCGCGATGCTGGGCCATGGCAAGCGGGGGGCCAAGGCATGACGCTGATCTGTGGCGCGGGGGCGTTCGGCACGGCGCTGGCCGTGACGCTTTCGAAAAACGGGCCGGTGACACTCTGGGCGCGGGACGTGGGCCATGCCGCGGCGATGAGGGCTGCGCGCGAGAACGCGCGGCGTCTGCCCGGTATCACGCTGCCCAAGTGTGTGACGATCATCTCGGGCGCGTTGCCGGAGGGGGATGGCCCCTGCCTGCTGGCCATGCCGATGCAGACGCTGGGCGGTTTCCTGACCGAGCATCGCGCGGCGCTTGGCCGCCCGCTGGTGGCCTGTTGCAAGGGGATGGACCTTGCCACCGGGCTCGGCCCCACCGCCCTTATCGCCCGCACCATCCCCGAGGCGGTGCCGGCCATCCTCACCGGCCCGAGCTTTGCCGCTGACATCGCGCGCGGCCTGCCGACGGCACTGACGCTCGCGTGCGCCGACGCGCCGACGGGCCGCGCGCTGCAAGCCGCCCTCACCACGCCAACGCTGCGGCTTTATCGCAGCACCGACGCCGTGGGCGCGGAACTGGGCGGCGCGCTCAAGAACGTCATCGCCATCGCCTGCGGCGCGGTGATGGGCGCGGGCCTCGGCGAGAGCGCGCGCGCCGCCCTGATGACGCGCGGCTTTGCCGAGATGAACCGGCTGGCGCTGGCGCTTGGCGCGCGACCCGAGACGCTGGCGGGGCTGTCGGGTCTGGGCGATCTGGCACTCACCTGCACCTCGGGCCAGTCGCGCAATACCCGCTATGGAGAGAGCATTGGGCGCGGTGCGTCGTTCGATCCCGCAATTACCGTCGAAGGGGCCGCAACCGCGCAAGCCGCCCTTGCCCGCGCCCGCGCGCTTGACCTCGATCTGCCGGTGACGGCGGCGGTGGCGTCCTTGGTCGCAGGCGAATTGCACGTGGCGCAGGCGATGGATATGCTGCTCTCAAGACCGCTCAAGGAGGAATGATGCTGATTGCCCTGATCGCCCGCGACAAGCCCGGCGCACTGCAAACCCGTCTCGACAACCGCGAGGCGCATCTCGCCTATCTGAAGGAGACCGGCGTGGTCTCTCAGGCGGGCCCGCTGCTGGATGAGGAGGGCGGCATGACCGGCTCGCTCATCGTGCTCGATGTGGCCGACATGGCCGCCGCGCGCGACTGGGCAGGCAATGACCCCTATGCCAAGGCGGGGCTGTTTTCCTCGGTCGATCTCATCGCGTGGAAAAAGGTCATCTGATGCACTACTGGCTGTTCAAGTCAGAGCCCGCCACCTGGTCCTGGGCCGATCAGGTGGCCAAGGGCGCGGCGGGCGAGGAATGGGACGGCGTGCGCAATTATCAGGCGCGCAACTTCATGCGCGAGATGGCAGTGGGGGATCGCGGGTTCTTCTATCACTCCCAGACCGAAAAGGCCGTGGTCGGCACGGTCGAGGTGATCGCCCCCGCCCATCCCGACAGCAAGGCGGGTGATCCGCGTTGGGAATGCGTGGATATAATGGCGTTGGAGGCAGCGCCCCGCCTGGTGACGCTTGACGAGATCAAGGCCGATCCTCGTCTGGCCGAAATGGTTCTGGTGCGCAATTCGCGCCTGTCGGTGCAGCCGGTCACGCCCGAGGAATGGCGGATCGTCTGCGATCTGGCGGGACTGACTCCATAACAGAAACGGGGGGTATCCGCGCCATCGCCGACACCCCCCGCCACCCCACGTGCTCCCTACGCACCACACGTGTTCTCTCTGGAAGGCCCCGGCCATCCTGGCCCGAACACGCTCTTTGTACCCCGGCCCGACCCGCGCGCCAAGCACCCAATGTGATTGATTTGTTTCAATTCTTTCCGATTTCGCCCGAGACTTCGACGCAAAACCATCCACTGGACTGACCCGGTTTGAGTGGTGTGGAGCGATGGTCATTATGCAGCCGGTCCGACAATCGCACTCGGCTCACTGGACTTTTCCGCGCCCTGTGCCTAGCCATGCATCATGACATCAGACCGGCCGGTCCGTTTCCTCGACCGAACCTCACCGCCACATATCGCAACGCTGATCCTGATGGCAGGGCTTTCGGCGCTGGCGATGAACATCTTTTTGCCCTCGCTGCCGGGGATGGTGGCGCATTTCGACACCGAGTATCGGCTTATCCAGCTTTCGGTCGCGCTCTATCTGGCGGTCAATGCCGGATTGCAACTGCTGATGGGGCCGATTTCAGACCGCTGGGGGCGGCGGCCGGTTGTGCTCTGGGGGGTGGGGCTGTTCCTTCTGGCCACGCTCGGTTGCATTTTCGCGCCCACTGTCACGATCTTCCTCACCTTCCGCATGATCCAGGCGAGCATCGTCGTGGCGATGGTCCTATCGCGCGCGATCGTGCGCGACATGGTCCCGCAGGACCGCGCCGCCTCGATGATCGGCTATGTGACCATGGGCATGGCTGTGGTGCCGATGGTGGGCCCGGCCTTTGGCGGGCTGCTCGACGAGGCATTTGGCTGGCAGGCGAATTTCTGGGCACTTTTCTTGCTCGGTGTCGCGCTCTTCTGGCTGTGCTGGCGCGATCTGGGCGAGACGGCGCCGCTCTCGGGG
This sequence comes from Alphaproteobacteria bacterium HGW-Alphaproteobacteria-1, assembly GCA_002842985.1. Taxonomy (GTDB): domain Bacteria; phylum Pseudomonadota; class Alphaproteobacteria; order Rhodobacterales; family Rhodobacteraceae; genus Roseovarius. The sequence goes on along the minus strand of PHEQ01000013.1, from coordinate 77,411 downwards.
CGTAGCCTCATGCAACAGTTCCGCGAATACCCGGCGCTGCTGAGGTCGTGGCGCTTCTGGGGGTATGCGCTGGCGGCGGGGCTCAGTTCGGGGTCGTTCTTTGCCTATCTCGGCGGCGCGCCCTTCGTCGGGGATCAGGTATTCGGGATGCCCCCTGCCCTTCTTGGCCTCTTTTTCGGCGCGCCCGCCATCGGCTACTTTCTGGGTAATTTCGCCTCGGGGCGGTTTTCCACACGGATCGGCGTCAACCGGATGGTGCTTTGGGGGGCGCTGTTCAACGCGGGCGGCATCGGCCTCAACCTGACGCTCTTTTACCTCGGATACGGCACCCCGCTCAGCTTCTTCGGGCTGATGACCTTCATGGGGCTTGGCAACGGCATGGTCATTCCCAATGCGACCGCCGGCGCGCTGTCGATCCGGCCGGATCTCGCGGGCACGGCAAGCGGCCTTTCGGGGGCGCTGATGATCGGGATCGGCGCGGCGCTTTCGGCGCTGGCCGGGCTGCTGCTGACCCCCGGCAGCGGTGCATTTCCGCTTTTGTGGCTGATGTTTCTGACCGGGCTGTCGGCGGTGGGGACCATCCTTCTGGTGATCCGGCGTGAACGGCGGTTGCGGATGATGTGACCGAGCGCTCACACGCGCTCACATTCACAATATCCGGTCTGGCCCTGCGCCTTTGTCCCCACCACGTCCTGTGAACGGACCCCGCAACAGGAGCAAGACCATGTCCCGACGCAAGACCGACCCGCGCTTTCCCCGCCCGCCCTGGCATCGCCGCCCGCTGCCCTTCCGCTTCACCGACTGGGCCGCGATCTGAACACAAAGACCACAGTCCGCGTCTTTTGGGCGTCCTCACGGCGTTTTCACTTTTGCACTCGCGCCGCGCCCCCTTTATAAAGAAACAGACTATCGGAGGGTAACACCATGATTGATCGCCGTTCCTTGCTCGCCACCGGGTTCGCAGCACTTGCCGCGCCCGCGCTGATCCCGGCCCGCGCCAACGCGTTTACACTCGACCCCAAATTCGCGCCGCAGGATGTGCGCTTTGCCGGGGCCTACGGGCCCGGTCATCTGGTCGTCGTGCCGCGCGCGCATTTCCTCTATTTCGTCACCGCCCCCGGAGTGGCCCGCCGTTATGGCGTCGGTGTCGGGCGTGCGGGGCTGGAATTCACCGGCAACGCCACCATCGACGTCAAGAAGAAATGGCCCACCTGGCGGCCCACAAAAGAGATGATCGAACGCGATCCCCGCGCCTATTCCAAGTTCATCGACAACGATTACGTGCAGCCCGGCGGCCCCGGCAATCCGCTCGGCTCTCGCGCGCTCTATCTCTTCCAGAACGGGCGCGACACCTATTACCGGATCCACGGCACGACCGAACCGCAATCCGTCGGGCGCTCGGTTTCCAACGGCTGTATCCGGATGATCAACGAGCATGCGCAGGATCTCTATGAGCGTGTGCCCATCGGCACCGTTGTCACGGTTCTCTGACCCATCGCCGCTGCGCGCGATCCCCCCTTGCGTTTTGCGCGCATTGGCCCCATATTGCCTTCGCTAACGTTAAAGCTATCGACTCTCTGTCCTCCTACGGCTCAGTCACTCGATCTAACTTGACGGGCCGGGCTGCCGCACTTACGCGGGCAGCATATCTAGAGGAGTTCAGAGCAATGGCATCTGGCACCGTAAAATGGTTCAACACCACCAAAGGCTTCGGCTTTATCGCACCTGATGGCGGCGGCAAGGACGTGTTCGTCCACATCTCCGCAGTCGAGCGCGCAGGTCTCACCGGCCTCGCCGACAACCAGAAGGTCAACTTCGACATCGAAGCTGGTCGCGATGGCCGCCAGTCGGCAAGCAACCTCACGCTTGCCTGATCTCGCCTCGACACGCCGGATGCGGGCCCCTTTCGGGGCCCGTTTTCATTTCGCCGTCTCGATCAGCGCCGCCACATACGGCCCCAAGCCCTCGACGATCCGGGCCACGCCTTCGGCATTCGGGTGGATGCGGTCAGGCTGAAAGAACGCCTGCAACTCCGCCGGATCGCCCTCGCCCAAGCCTGCGAAAAAGTCCGGCGCGTAAAGCGCGCCATGCGCCTCGGCCAATTCCGGGAAGATCGCATCGAACGCCGCCTTGTAATCCGCCCCGTAATTTCCCGGCGCGCGCAGCCCCACCAGCAGAACCCGCACCTCGCGCGCCTCGGCCTCTTGCAGGATGGCCGCGATGTTGCGGCGGCTTTCCGCCGGGTCGATCCCGCGCAAAAGGTCATTTCCGCCAAGCGCCACGATCATCGCGTCAACCTCCTCGCCCAGGCTCCAGGCGACCCGCGCCGCGCCGCCCGCCGTGGTATCGCCCGACACGCCGCCATTGATCACCTCCGCCGCGATGCCGCGCGCCGCCAACCAGCCGCGCAGTTGCGGCACAAGGCCATCCTCCTGCGGCAGCCCGTAGCCCTGCGTCAGGCTGTCGCCAAGCGCCAGCACGGTCACCGGTTCTTCGGCCATCGCGGGGCTGACAAGGGTCAGAAAACATGCCACCACCTTGCCCAGCATCCGCGCGGCCCCATATGTCTGAAAACCATTGCAAAACAGGCGCAAACCCATGACCTCTCCCCTTCTGTCCCTCGATCGCGCGTGTCTTGCGCTCGAGGGCAATGCCGGTCTGATCGAGATACTTCACTCGATCACGCTCGATGTCCACAGCGGTGAGACGATAGGCCTTGTCGGCCCCTCCGGTTCCGGCAAATCCTCGCTCCTGATGCTGATGGGCGGGCTGGAGCGCGCGACGGGCGGCACCGTGCGCGCCATGGGGCAGGATCTTGGCGCGATGAACGAGGATGCGCTGGCGCAACTCAGGCGCGCGCATGTGGGGGTTGTGTTCCAGTCCTTCCACCTCATCCCGACCATGACCGCGCTCGAGAACGTGGCCACCCCGCTCGAGCTTGCCGGCAGGCCCGACGCCCGCGCCCGCGCGCTCGAGGAGCTTGACGCCGTCGGCCTTGCCGCGCGCGCAGGGCATTACCCCTCGCAGCTTTCGGGTGGCGAACAGCAGCGCGTGGCGCTTGCGCGCGCGGCCGCACCCCGCCCCGCGCTCATCCTTGCCGATGAGCCGACCGGCAATCTCGACAGCACCACGGGGGCCGCAATCATCGAGCTTCTCTTCGGGCTGCGCGACCGGCACGGCGCGACGCTCGTGCTGGTCACGCATGACCCCGATCTTGCCGCGCGCTGCGACCGGGTGATCGCGCTGCGCGACGGGCGGCTCGAGACGGCGGCGGCGGCATGAGCCTCAGGATCGCGGCACGGCTCGCGCGGCGCGAACTGCGCGGCGGTCTCAAGGGCTTTCGCATCTTTCTGGGCTGCGTGATCCTCGGCGTGGCCGCCATCGCCGCCGTCGGCACCCTGCGCGAGAGCGTGCGCGCGGGGCTGGCCACACAAGGGGCCGAGCTTCTGGGCGGTGACGCCGAGCTTGAGATCACCTACCGCTTCGCCACCGAGACAGAGCGCGCCTGGATGGAGAGAAACGCCACCCGCGTCTCGGAGATCGCCGATTTCCGGTCCATGGCCGTGGTGGGCGACGGTCGGCGCGAACTCACGCAGGTGAAGGCGGTGGATGCGGCCTATCCGCTTGTGGGCGCGGTCGGCCTGTCGCCCGACATGCCGCTGACCACGGCGCTGGCGGGGGCCGAGGGGCTGCCCGGCGCAGTGATGGAGCCGGTGCTGGCCAACCGCCTTGGCATCGCTCCCGGTGACAGCTTCCGCCTTGGCGAGCAGGGGTTTCGCCTGATGGCGCTGATCACCCGCGAACCCGACCCATCGCGCGCGGGCTTCGGCCTCGGGCCGCGCTCGATCGTGGCGCGCACGGCACTTGACGGCTCGGGCCTGCTGGCCCCCGGCTCGCTCTTTACCTCGCGCTACCGGCTCGACCTGCCCGCCGCCGCCGATCGCGACGCGCTCGCCGCCCGCGCCGAGGCCGAGCTTGACGGCACCGGCGCGCGCTGGAACGACGCCCGCAACGCCAGCCCGCGCGTGGCCGAATTCGTCACCCGGCTGGGCGCCTTCCTCGTGCTCGTGGGCCTTTCGGGGCTGGCCGTCGGCGGCGTCGGCATCTCGGCCGCCCTGCGCGCCTATCTTGCCACCAAGGTGCAGGTCATCGCCACGCTGCGCACGCTTGGCGCCGATCAGCGCACGATCTTTCTGACCTATTTCCTTCAGGTGGGGCTGCTTGCGCTCCTTGGCATCCTCGGCGGTCTCCTTCTCGGCGTGGGCTTGCCTGTGGCACTCGGGCCGCTCATCTCGGCGCGCCTGCCGGTGCCTGCGGTCTTTGCTCCCTACCCCGCTCCGATGATCGAGGCTGCGCTCTACTCGGTGCTCTCGGTGCTGATCTTCACGCTCTGGCCGCTTGCCCGGGCCCGCGAGGTTCGCGCCGCCGCCCTTTACCGAGAGGCCGCAGGCGCGCGCCACGGCTGGCCGGGCTGGCCATGGGTCGGCGTGACGCTGGCGCTTCTTGCCCTGCTCATCGCGGCGGCGGCGGCGTTTTCCGGCAATCTGCGGCTCACCCTCTGGACAGCGGGCGGCATCCTCGGCGCGCTCGCGGCTCTGAGCCTCGCCGCGCTCCTCGTTACCCGCGCCGCGCGCGCGCTGCGCCCGCGCCTCACCGGGCGGCCCGCGCTCGGCTGGGCGCTCGGGGCCATCGGCGGCCCCGGCAGCACCGCCGCGCCGGTCATGCTCTCGCTCGGCCTCGGCCTCTCGGTGCTGGCCGCCGTGGGACAGATCGACGGCAACCTGCGCCGCGCCATCGCGGGCGACCTGCCCGAACGCGCGCCGTCCTTCTTCTTCGTCGATCTGCAACAGGACCAGATACCATGGTTTCTGGACCGCCTCGCCACCGATCCCGAGGTCAGTCGCGTCGATCACGCACCGATGCTGCGCGGCTTCATCACCCGCATCAACGACCGCCCCGCGCGCGAGGTCGCCCCCGGCCATTGGGTGGTCGAGGGCGACCGCGCGGTAAGCTATGCAGGCGCACTGCCCGCCCGCACCGAGATCACCGCGGGCACATGGTGGGGCGAGGGGTATGACGGTCCGCCGCAGATCAGCTTTGCCGCAGAGGAAGCGGCCGAGATGGGCATCGGCCTTGGCGACGAGATCACCGTCAACATCCTCGGGCGCGATTTCACCGCGCCGATCACCTCGTTGCGCGAGGTGGATTTTTCCAGCGTCGGGATGGGTTTCGTCATGCTGATGAACCCCTCCGCGCTGGCGGGTGCGCCGCATACCTTCATCGCCACCGTCTATGCCGACAGCCCCGAGGCCGAAGAAGCGATCCTGCGCGACGTGACCGACCGCCACCCCAACGTCACCGCCATCAGCGTGCGCGATGCACTTTTGCGCGTCACCGACCTTCTGGCGAGCCTCGCCTCGGCCACGTCCTGGGGGGCGTCGGTCACGCTTCTGACCGGGTTTCTGGTGCTGATCGGGGCCGCCGCCGCCGATCAACGCGCGCGCAGCTACGAGGCCGCGATCCTCAAGGTTCTGGGAGCGACGCGCGCCCGCATCCTCTGGGGTCTCGCGCTGCGCGCGCTCATCCTCGGCGCGGCGGCGGGGCTTGTGGCGCTTGGTGCCGGCATCGGCGGGGGCTGGGCCGTGAGCCATTTCGTGATGGAGACACCCTTCGCCGTGATCTGGCCCTCGGCGCTCGCCATCGTCGCGGGCGGCATTGCCGTCACGCTTCTCGCCGGGCTCGCCTATGCCATCGGTCCGCTCGCCACCCGCCCTGCCCGCGTGCTGCGGGGCCGCGAATAGCCCGTTCACTGTTCACCAAATACTCCGGGGGTCCGGGGGTGGAACCCCCGGCCGTCCGGCCAGCGCGCCGCGTTGAAATCGGCGCGGCACGGTGGCACTGAAACCCCGACCCCGAAAGGAGAGGCCATGACCGATTCGCTTCCCATCCCGCTTTCCCCGCCGCTCGGCCCCGCGCAGCAGGTGGCGCTCGTCAATCTCGTGCGCCGTGCCGCGCGCGCCGAGATCCTGCCGCGCTTTCGCACCATCACCCGCGCAGAGGCCGAGACCAAATCCGGCCCCCATGACCTTGTGACCGAGGCCGACCACGCCGCCGAAGCGATGATCGCGCGCGGGCTGCAACGGCTGTTCCCCCATGCCCTCATCATCGGCGAAGAGGCGGTGGCCGCCAATCCCGGCTTGCGCGACACGGTCTCCGGGGCAGAACTTGCCATCATCATCGACCCGGTGGACGGGACGTGGAATTTCGTCCATGGGCTGCCGCTTTTCGGTGTGATCATCGCGGTGACGCGCTTTGGCCGCCCGGTTCTGGGTCTGCTCTATGACCCCATCGCCGATGACTGGATTCTCGCCGACGAGACGACACCCGCCCGTCTCGCCCCCGCCATCGGGGCCGAGCGCCCCATCGCCACGGCCAGCACCGAAACCCTGGCCGAGATGCAGGGTTATGCCCATGTCTCGCTCATGCCCAAGGCGCAGCAGGAACGGCTCGTGCCCCTTATCCCCGCGCTCGCGCGGCTGACCGCGTTGCGCTGTTCGTGCCACGAATACCGGCTGCTGGCGCAAGGGGCGGTGGATTTCGTGATGTCGGGCCAGCTCAATCCGTGGGATCATGCGGCAGGGGTGCTGATCTGCCGTCAGGCGGGGGGTGTGGCGCGGATGCTCGACGGGCGCGACTATGACACGAGCGTGACCGAGGGCATCCTGCTTGCGGCGGCCAATGACACGGCCTGGCAACGCCTCGCCGCGCATTTCGCACCGATCACCGAGGCTCAGCCGACCCGGTAGGGCAACACCCCGCGCTCATCCGGCGTCACCTGCAAGCGCCGCTCGAGCGGCGGGACCGAGCGCTGATGACACTCGGTGCGCTCGCAGATACGGCAGGAGATGCCGATGGGCTCGAAGGCGCGGGCGTTCGAAACATCGAGATCGTCAGCATAGACCAGATCGCCCGCATGGCGCACCTCGCAACCAAGCGCGATGGCGAAGCGCCGTACCGGCGCGCCGAAGCTGCCGCCGGGCTTGGAGACATCGCGCGCGAGGCTGATGTAGCGCACCCCGTCCGGCGTCTCGGCCAGTTGCCGCAAAAACCGCCCCGGCGTCTCGAACGCGCGATGCACGTTCCAGAGCGGGCACGCGCCCCCGAAGCGCGCGAATTGCAGCCGTGTGGCGGAATGGCGCTTGGTGATGGTGCCGGCCTGATCGACCCGCACGAAGAAAAACGGAATGCCCTTGGCGCCCGGCCGTTGCAACGTCGAGAGCCGGTGACAGACCTGCTCGATCGAGGCGCCAAAGCGCAGCGCCAGCACCTCCAGATCGTGCCGCACCTCCTGCGCCGTGGCCAGAAACGTGCCGTAAGGCATGAGCGCGGCCCCGGCGAAGTAGTTTGCCAGCCCGATCTTGGCGATGGCGCGCGCGGCCTCTGACTGGAACCGCGCCAGATCGAGCGTCGCCTCCAGAAGCTGATCCTGCGTGAGCAGCGCCAGTTGCAACAGAAGCTGAAAGCGCCGTGTTTCCGGGGCCGCGCGCACCGAGAGCGTGAGTGTGCCGCTGGCGCGGTCGAACTGGCGCAACACGGCCGTATCGGCCTCGGTCACGCTGATGCCCATCTCGGAGAGCCGCCTGACCGCCAGCCCCTCGACCCCGCCGCGCGCCGCACCCGCGGCAAAGCGTTCGGCGGCGTGATCCACCGCGTCGATATAGTTGTCGCAATAGTGAAAAAAGTCGCGCACCTCGTCCCAGGGGCTCGACTGGCTGCGCGCATCCTCGCGCCCCAGGGCCTCGTCCAGCGATGCCAGCCGTTCATGGGTCTGGCGATAGGCGCTGTGAAGATCGAGAAAGGCGCGCGCAAGCGCAGGTGCATTCGACGCCGCCAGCCGCAGATCGGCCAGCGGGGGCGGATCGTCGCCAAAGACCGGATCGGCCAGCGCCTCGCGCATGTCCGAGACAAGCCGTTCGGCATCGCCGGTGGAAAGTTCGGTCACGTCGAAGCCGAATTCCTGCGCCAGCGCCAGCACCACCGTGGTGGACACGGGCCGGTTGTTGTTCTCCATCTGGTTGAGATAGGGCAGCGACACGCCCAGCTTGGCCGCGAAATCCTTTTGCGTAAGCCCGAGGCGCTGTCGCGTCTCGCGCAACTTGGCCCCAGCATAGAGTTTGCGCGTGGCCATGCGGGACCTCCTATTTGCAAATTCTTGTTCTGGAACAATACATTTGCAAATCCCTGCGGGCAAGAGGTTTGCCAATGCTGCGAAGAAACCCGAACGGATTGAAAAATGAACATCAAGTCGCGATAATCTGTGCATCCATTGAGATTATGGACGATATTTCACAATCAAACCCCGATCTTGGGCCCCAGGCACCACAGCGGTTCGCGCGAGCGGCGCAGCTCGAACAGGTCTGTCGTGGATGTCTCGCCGTCAAATCGGGCCACCAGCCTCCCGCCCTCGTGCGCGAATATCCAGCATTGCGGCTCGGGGCGATTTTCATAAACGAAACAGATGCGCCCGGCTTCCTCATACCACGACCCTTCGATGCACTCGCCATCCAGAAAGGACCAGCGCACGCGACGATTGTCGAGATATTCCTCCGCCCCGTATGCCTCGGCACCGTCCGCACCGTAATAGAATGTCTGCCCGCGCGTCAGCGCATCAAACTGCTCCGCCCCGATCTCGGAAAGGGCGGGCGAGGCAAGGCCATACGCGGCCAGAATGGCAAGGGATATCAGGCGCATGACCTTACACTGCCAGATCGTGCAGCCCCTCGCCAGAGGATTCGCGCCAGCGTGCCGCGCGCCGGTCCATCACCCGCCGCCAGAGGGGCGGCGCCAGCGCCAGCACCGCCATCACCGGCAGGGAATGGGGCAGCACCGGCATGATATCGGGACGCAGTTGCAGCGCCGGATAGGGGCGCTGCGGCGTCACATGATGATCCGAATGGCGCGGCGCGTTGAGCGTCATCGCCGAGGAATACCACTGCGGCGCGTTCCACGAATGCGCAGGCCCCACCGGCGCATAACCACCACCTGCGCGCGACGCGCGGCTGAGGCCATAATGCTGCACGTAGTCCGACAGGAGAATCTGGATTTGCGCATATCCGGCAATGAATGCCAGCGCCCCAAGTCCCTGCCAGCCCCAAAGCACCGCCACACCCGCCACCATCGCCACCGCCCCGCCGAGATAGAGCACATAGGGGTGCCGCCAACTCAGCCCTCCATGCCGCCGCGTCTCGGCCCGGAGGCCGGCGCGAAAGGCCCCCGGCCAGGCGCGCAAGGCGTAGCGGTAAAATCCCTCGCCGTGCCGCGCGCTGCTCGGGTCGGCAGTCGTGGCAACATGGGTGTGATGGACATGCAGATGCGCGCTCGCGTGATGGCCAAAGAGCAGCGAGGTATAGATCAACCGCCCCAGCCGCCGCTTGGCCCGCATCCCTCGATGGATCAGCTCATGCGCCACCGGATGCGCGATCTGCCCCGCCACCAGCCCCGCCGCGATCCCCAGCAAGAGCCGCTCGGCCGGGCTCAGCCCCGTCGCCCCAGCCACCCCGGCCAGCGCCAGCCCCAACACGATGAAATGCCCCAGCCCAAGCGCCAGCAGAAGCGGGTCGGCGGCTGGGAATTCCGCCTCTGGATCGGGGTTGCGCGGCATTCGCGCCACCAGCCGATCCAGGCAGAACACCAGCACGGTGACATAGCCGACCGCCAGCGCCCCCCAGACCCCGCCGAAAAGCGCGGCAAGCATGGTCAGCACCAGCGGCAGACTTGTGGCAAAGGCAAACAGACGCATACGAAGGGCTCACTTGTCAGGGCTGTTCGGCCTGCTATGGTATACCAGAAGCCATGGCGGTTCCATGACGTAATCGGTCAGTCTCGGCGGCATCCGTCGCCGCGAAACGCATCCAGCGCGGCAAATGTCGCTTTTGGTCCGACTGACCGGCGCGCCTCGTTCTATGACTTCGGACAACACAGGCAGGGAGACACCGCATGGCACTCGACGAACGCAAGGGCGTGTGGAAATCTGGCAAGGGCAAGGGACGGCATACACCCAAAGGGCGCCAGCTTGACGACACGGCCTGGGACGAGGTGCGCGCGCTTCTGGGCGGCGGACCTTACCGGCGAGATCTGCTCATCGAATATCTCCACCTCATCCAGGACCGGTTCGGCCATCTCTCGGCCGCGCATCTGCGCGCTCTGGCCGAAGAGATGCGCATCGCCCAGGCGGAGGTTTACGAGGTGGCAACGTTCTACGCCCATTTCGATGTGGTCAAGGAGGGCGAGACGCCGCCCCCCGCGCTGACCATCCGGGTCTGCGATTCGCTCTCCTGCGAGTTGGCGGGGGCTCAGGCGCTCAAGGCGGCGCTCGAAGACGGGCTTGATCCTGCACAGGTGCGCGTGCTGCGCGCGCCCTGCATGGGCCGCTGCGATACCGCACCGGTGCTGGAACTGGGTCACAACCATATCGACCACGCCACGCCCGAAAAGGTGCGCGCCGCCATCGCGGCGGGCGATACCCACGCCCATATTCCAGAATATCAAACGCTTGCGGAGTATACCTCAAGTGGCGGCTACGATACGCTGCGCGCCCTGCGCGCGGGCGGCGATTTCGAGACGGTGCAACAGACCCTGCTCGATGCGGGGCTGCGCGGGCTTGGCGGCGCGGGCTTTCCCTCGGGGCGCAAATGGGGCTTCGTGCGCGCCGAACCCGGACCGCGCTACCTCGCCGTCAATGGCGACGAAGGAGAGCCGGGCACGTTCAAGGACCGCTTTTACCTCGAGCGCTACCCCCATGTTTTCCTTGAGGGAATGCTCATCGCCGCCTGGGCCGTCGAGGCCGAGCGCTGTTTTATCTACATGCGCGACGAATATCCCGCCGTGTTGGAGATTTTGCGGCGTGAAATCACGGCCTTGGAAGACGAAGCTATTGTAGCCGAGGGATATATCGAGCTACGCCGCGGCGCGGGGGCGTATATCTGCGGCGAGGAATCGGCGATGATCGAATCGATCGAGGGCAAGCGCGGCTTGCCGCGCCACCGCCCGCCCTTCGTCGCACAGGTCGGCATCTTCAACCGCCCCACACTCGTCAACAATGTCGAAACGCTCTACTGGGTCACGCGCGTTCTGCGCGAAGGGCCGGACATCCTGAACACGGTCGAGAAGAACGGGCGCAAGGGTCTGCGCTCCTATTCCGTTTCGGGGCGGGTGAAAAATCCCGGCGTGCATCTGCTGCCTGCCGGCTCGACCATCACCGACATCATCACAGCGGCGGGCGGGATGCTCGATGGCCACGTCTTCAAGGCATATCAGCCGGGCGGCCCCTCCTCGGGTCTTCTGCCCGCCACGATGGACGATATCCCGCTCGATTTCGACACGCTGCAACCGCATGGCAGCTTCATCGGCTCTGCGGCCGTGGTCGTGCTCTCGAATCATGACAGCGCCCGCGACGCGGCCCTCAACATGCTGCGGTTTTTCGAGGATGAAAGCTGCGGACAATGCACGCCGTGTCGGGTGGGCTGCGAGAAGGCGGTCAAGCTCATGCAGGCCGAGCATTGGGATCAGCCACTCCTCGAAGAGCTGTGCCAGGCCATGTCGGATGCCTCGATCTGCGGTCTGGGGCAGGCCGCGCCCAACCCGATCCGCCTGACCATGCGCCATTTCGCAGGGGAAATCTGAGCCGCGCACATCTTCCATCCGCCGCCGATCCACAGTAGGGATCGAACCATCGGCAGGGAGGTCGCATGGCGTTTTTCTCGAAGCTCAAGGAACGGCTGTTCAAATCCTCTTCCAGGCTCGACGAAGGGCTTGAGGCGATTGTCGAAGAGGCGTCGGACCCCGTCCCCAAGGATACCGCGCCCGCCGTCCCCGAGCGCCCCGGCCTTCTGGGGCGTCTGGTCGGACGCGACCGCCCCGAGGCCCCGCGCCGCGTGCTCGACGATGCCATGCTCGAGAGCCTCGAGGACCTGCTCATCGGGGCCGATATGGGCGTGGAAACCGCGCAGCGCGTGATCGCCAACCTGGCCGAGGGGCGCATGGGCAGGCGCCTGTCTAGCCGCGAGATCAAGGCATTGCTGGCCGCCGAGATCGCCCGCATCATGGAACCCGTGGCGCGGCCCATGCCGCTTTACCCGTCGCGCCCGCAGGTCGTGCTGGTGGTGGGCGTCAACGGTTCGGGCAAGACCACGACCATCGGCAAACTCGCCAGCCAGTTCAAGGCCGCCGGCAAATCCGTGGTGATCGCGGCGGGCGACACGTTCCGCGCCGCCGCCGTCGAGCAATTGCAGGTCTGGGGAGAGCGGGCAGGCGTGCCGGTCTTGACCGCGCCCGAGGGATCGGACCCGGCCAGCCTCGCCTTTGACGCGATGACCAGGGCAGAGGCCGACGGCGCGGATCTCCTGATGATCGACACGGCGGGCCGCTTGCAGAACCGCGCCGACCTGATGGAGGAACTGGCCAAGATCGTCCGCGTGATCCGCAAGAAGAACCCGGACGCACCGCATAACACGCTGCTGGTGCTTGACGCCACCACCGGACAGAACGCGCTTGCCCAGGTCGAGATCTTCCGCAATCTCTCCGATGTCACCGGCCTTGTCATGACCAAGCTCGACGGCACGGCGCGCGGCGGTGTGCTCGTGGCGCTGGCGGACCGGTTCGGCCTGCCCATCCACGCCATCGGCGTGGGCGAGCAGATCGACGATCTGGCCCCTTTCGACCCGCAGGAATTCGCCGCCGCCCTGACCGGCCTCGACAGCGAATGAGCCGGGCCCCCGTTTCTTCTGGCCAGAAATATCCCGGGGGGCTTGGGGGGCTGGCCCCCCAATTCAGCATGTGGCTTGGGGGGCTGGCCCCTCGATGAGCGCCTGGCTGATCTCCCTCGAAGGCACCGAGGCCGGGCGCACGCTGGCCACGGCGCTTGCCCTTCTCGCGGCCCTGCTCCACGCCGTCTTCGGCGCGCTGCAAAAGGGGCGGCACGATCCCTGGCTCAGCCGGGGTGCCATCGACGCCAGCTATTGCCTCATGGCCGCGCCCTTCGCGCTCTTTGTCGTGCCCTGGCCCGAGCCGCATATGTGGCCCATCTTCGCGGGCGCTGTGGTGATCCATCTGGGCTACAAGGTGCTTCAGGCCATGGCCTATACGCGCGGGGCCTATACGGTGGTCTATCCGGTGGTGCGCGGCACCGGGCCGCTCTTTACCGTGATTGGGGCATGGCTGATTTTCGGCGAGCGGTTCACGCCCGTGCAATGGGGCGGCGTCGCGGTGCTGTTGTCGGGCATCTATGGCCTCGCCCTCTACAACCTGCGCCATTACGTGCTGCAACGCGAGACCATGCCGCTTGCGCTTGGCCTTGCCGTGGCCACCGGTATCTTTGTCGCGCTCTACACCACCTATGACGCCTACGGCATCCGGGCCGCCACCGATCCTTTTACCTTCCTGGCATGGTTCTTCATGTTCGATGGGCTGTCGATCCTGCCCATTGCCCTTGCCCGCTGGCGTGCCATGACCCTGCGCCCCACGCTCGGGCCGCTCCTGCTGCGCGGTGTGACGGGGGGCGTGGTGGCGTTCTTCTCTTTCGGGTCGGTCATGCTGGCCACACGGCTCGACAAGGTGGGACAAGCCGCCGTGCTGCGAGAGACCTCGACCGTCTTTGCCGCGCTCATCGGCTGGCTGGTGCTGAAGGAAACCGTGGGGCCGCGCCGCATCGCCCTTATGGGCTTGATCGCGGCGGGCGCGGTGATAGTTGAGTTTGGTGGCTGAGAAAGGACATCGCATGACCGAGACCCCTGCCCCGAAATGGGCGAAACCGGCGCTGGAATTCGGCCCCATCCTCGGCTTTTTCGCGGCCTATCTCTGGCTCAAGGATCGCACGTTCGAAATCGCGGGGACCGAATACGCGGGCTTCATCGTTGTCACCGCCGGGTTCATCCCGGTGTTTCTGCTGGCGATGGGGCTGCTCTGGCGGTTGACCGGGCATCTGAGCCGGATGCAGGTGGTCACGGCGGCGCTGATCGTGGTCTTCGGCGGGATGTCCGTCTGGTTCAATGATCCGCGTTTCTTCAAGATGAAACCGACGCTGATTTACCTCTTGTTCGGCGGGGTGCTGGGGGTCGGGCTGTTGCGCGGGCAATCCTGGCTTCAGTCGGTGATGGAGGGGGTCATGCCGCTGACCGACCGGGGCTGGATGATCCTGACGCGGCGATTGATGCTGTTCTTTTTTGGCCTTGCGGTCCTCAACGAAGCGATCTGGCGCACGCAATCCGAGGAAATCTGGGTCTATTTCAAGACCTTCGGCCTGACGGCCGCGATTTTTGTCTTCTTCATGACCCAAGGCCGCCTGTTCCGTGACCACGCCTCGCCCGACGACGCGGCCAAGGACTAGCTGGCGGCTGTTGCGTCCTCTCCCTAGTCCCTAACCGCGCCGTCGCCCGTCACCAGATACTTGAAGCTGGTCAGTTGCTCGGCCCCCACGGGCCCGCGCGCGTGCATCTTGCCGGTGGCAATGCCGATTTCCGCGCCCATCCCGAACTCACCCCCGTCGGCGAACTGGGTAGAGGCGTTGTGCATCAGGATCGCGCTGTCGAGCCGGGCAAAGAAGCGGGCCACGGCCGCGTCGTCCTCGGTCACGATGCAATCGGTGTGGTTCGAGCCATAGTGCCGGATATGGGCGATGGCGGCGTCGATATCCTCGACCACCTTTGCCGCGATGATGCTGTCAAGATATTCGCGCCCCCAGTCCTCTTCTCTGGCGGGCGTCACGCCGGGGATGGACTGGAGTGTGGCGTCGCCGCGCACCTCCACGCCCGCGTCGATCAGCGCCCGGATGACGCCCTGCCCGATGGTATCGGCGATCTCGCGGTGAATGAGCAGGCATTCGGCGGCGCCGCAAATCCCCGTGCGCCGGGTTTTGGCGTTGAGCACCACCTTGAGCGCCTTTTCCGGCTCGGCCTCGGCGTCGAGATAGATATGCACGATCCCCTCGAGATGGGCAAAGACCGGCACCCGCGCCTCGCGCTGCACGAGGCCCACAAGGCCCTTGCCGCCGCGCGGCACGATCACGTCGATATGGTCGGTCATGCCCAGCATGAGCGTCACCGCCGCGCGGTCGGTCACGGGCACGCGCTGGATCGCATCCTCGGGCAGGCCGGCGGATTTCAGCCCCTCGACAAGGCAGGCATGGATCGCCCCCGAAGAATGAAAGCTCTCGGACCCGCCGCGCAGGATCACCGCATTACCTGCCTTGAGGCAGAGCGCGCCCGCGTCGGCGGTGACGTTGGGGCGGCTCTCGTAGATCACGCCGATCACGCCGAGCGGCGTGCGCACACGGCGGATGTGCAGGCCGTTGGGCCGGTCCCATTCGGCGATGACCTGGCCCACGGGATCGTCCTGCGCGGCCACCGCACGCAGCCCCTCGACAATCCCCCAGAGCCGCTTTTCGTCAAGCTCCAGCCGGTCGAGCATGGCAGGCGTCAGCCCCTTTTCGCGCCCCGCCGCCATGTCCTGCGCATTGGCGGCAAGGATGTCGTCGCGCCGCATCCAGACGCAATCGGCGGCGGCCTCGAGCGCGGTTTGCTTGGCCTCGGGCGTGGCGATCGCCAGTTCGGATGCGGCCATGCGGGCGCGCGCGCCCATCTCGGCCATGACGGCGGGAATGTCGGTGAGGTCCTTCATCGGCGTGCCTTCCGCTGCTGAGGGCCCCTTATACCGCACCTGCGCGCGCGCCCGCAACGCCCGGTTAGCCAACCGCCGCCTGCAGATCGAAGATCGGCAAGAGGATCGCCAGCACGATCACCAGCACCATCGCCCCGACCACCAGCATCAAGAGCGGGTCGATGAGGGCCGAGACCCGCTTGCGCTCGTTCGTCAGCCAGCTTTCCACCAGCACCGCCGCGCGCTCGGTCATCCGCCCGAGCCGCGCCGATTGCTCGCCCGCGGCGATAAGTTGCCGACAGACCGGCGGCACCAGGCTCATCCGCGTCAGGCCCTGGCTCAGGCTCTCGCCGCGCCGCACCGCCTCGGCCAGGTCCTCGGCCTCGGCGCGGAAGCGGCGGATGACCAGAACCTCGCCCGCCGAGGCGGCGGCGTCGACCACCGCCTGACGGCTGGAAATCACCAGCGCCAGTGTGCGCAGGTATTGCGCCGCCGCCGACAGCCGCATGAGCCGCCCCACCACCGGCAGGCGCAGCGCGAGCCCGTGCCAACGGTCACGGATCGCGGGAACCCGCAGCGCGAACACCACCCCAAGGCTCAGCCCCGCCGTCCCAAGGCCAAGCGCAAGCGCGTTGGCCTGCACGAAATCGCTGATCGCCATGACAAATTGCGTGAGCGGCGGCAGCGGGCGGCCCGTGACGGCGAACATGGCGGCGATCTCGGGGGCGACATTGACCATCAGGATCCCCGCCACCAGAAGCGAGACCGCCGCGACGAAGGCCGGGTAGATGAGCGCCGTGGCCAGTTGCGCACGATCCGCGCCCACCGATTCGAGATAGTCGGCCAACCCCTCGAACACGGCGGCCACATCGCCCGATCCTTCGCCCGCCCGCACCGCCGCAATGTAGAAGCGCGGGAAACCGGCCCCGGCCATCTCGAGCGCCGTCGAGAGCGGCTGACCGTCCATTAACGCCGCCTTGGCCTCTGCTGCCGCCGCCTCGATCACCGGGGCGGTGCCCGAGGCGCGGATCGTCTCAAGCGCGGTTTCGGCGGTCAGGTCCGAGGACATGAGCACCGCCATCTGCCGCGTGAAGACCGCGCGCATATCGGCGTTGAGCCGCGTTCGGCGGCTCAGACCGCTGCGCCGCGCGGTCGTGCGCCGGGGCGTGATCGCCTCGGCGAAAAGACCCTGACCGCGCAGGATATCGGCAGCCTGCGCCTCGGATTCGGCCACCAGCGTGCCGCGTTTGCGCGCGCCAGTCGCGGTGAAGGCGGTGTAGGCAAAGGCCCTCACAGGGCGTCACCCACCACCCGCAGCGCCTCGGCCAGACTGGTGCGCCCGGCGGCGACCTGATGCAGCGCCTGCCCGAAAAGCGTCTGCTCGGGCGGCAGCGCCACGCGTTTCATCTCGGTCTCGGATTGACCGGCGTCGATGGCCGCGCGCAAATCCTCGGACACTTCGAGGATCTCGAACACGCCGACGCGGCCCGCATAGCCGGTGCCGTTACAGGTGTCGCAGCCTTTGGCAACATGGTGGCGCTCGGGCACGGGCAGACCGGCGGCGGTGAAGTGGCGCGCGGTCTCGGGATCGGGCGCGACGCTCTCGCGGCATTCCAGACAAAGCTTGCGCAGGAGGCGCTGCGCGATCACCCCGCGCAACGTCGCGGCGATCAGGAAATCGTCGAGTCCCAGATCGCGCAGCCGCACCACCGCACCGACCGAGCCATTGGCATGCAGCGAGGAAAACACCAGATGCCCGGTGAGCGAAGCCTGCGCGGCGATGCTCGCGGTCTCCTTGTCGCGGATCTCGCCCACAAGGATGATGTCGGGGTCCTGCCGCAGCGCCGCGCGCAGGCCGGCGGCAAAGGTCATGCCGATCTCGGAATTGATCTGGGTCTGGCTGATGCCGGGAAGATCGTATTCGATCGGGTCCTCGGCGGTGAGGATGTTGCGCACCTCGTCATTGGCCAATTGCAGCAGGGAATAGAGCGTCGTCGTCTTGCCCGAGCCGGTCGGCCCGGTAGCCAGGATGATGCCGTTGGGTCGCTCGGCCATGCGGGTCAGGATCGCCTCCTGATCGGCGCGCAGGCCAAGCTGCTCCAGCGGCATGAGGCCGCCCGAGCGATCAAGCAGCCGCATCACCACCCGCTCGCCGTAATTGCCGGGAAGAGTGGACACACGCACGTCGATGGCCCGCCCGCCAAGGCGCAGCGCGATATGGCCGTCCTGCGGCAGGCGGGTCTCGGAAATATCCAGCCCCGCCATGACCTTGAGCCGCGATACGACGCGGCGCACCGGCACGTCGCGCCGGTCGAGCACGGTCTGGAGCATCCCGTCCACCCGCATCCGCGCGCGCAACCCCGCCTCGTGCGGCTCGACATGCAGATCCGAGGCGCTGGCGCGCACCGCGCGGCGCAGAAGCTGGTTCACAAGCTGGATGACCGGGGCCTCCTCGTCGGCCTCCAAGAGGTCGCGCGGCCCCTGCCCCGTGCCCCCCTCCTCCAGATCGAAGGCCAGCCCGTCCTCACCCGCCTCGGTGCCGTCGTCGCGGTAAAGCGCGGAAAGGCGCGTCTCGAACGCCTCTGCCTCAAGCCGCTCGAGCGCCAGCGCGCCCCCGGCGCGGCGCCGTGCCTCGCGCAACCCGAGTGCCCCCGCCCCCGGCCCCACCACAAGCCGCGCGCCCTCGATCAGAACCTGCATGTCGCGCGCAAACGCAAAGGGCAAGAGCGGCGGCGCCATGGCCTAGCGATCCGCGAAGGTCAGCCGCGAGGGCAAGGGCGGCAGCCGCCGCGCCCGCGCTGCCGGGTCGATGAACCCGGCATCGAACGGCTGGTTGAGGTTGACCCCGTCGAAGGGCAGGGCCTGATCGGGCTGTCGCGGCCAGGTGCCGTCATCGGGCGGCGCGATGAGCGCGGAGGCGCGGCGCGCCTCCTGCGCAAGGCGGCGCGTCTCGCGCGCGGCCTCCGCATCGCTGGACAGAATACGCGGGCGCAGCATCACAAGCAGGATGCGCTGGTTCTGCGAGGTCGAGCGCCCCTTGAAAAGCCGCCCCAGAAGCGGCAATTCGCTCAGCCCCGGCACCCGTTGATTTATCGCCCCCGAGCCGTTTTCCAGAAGGCCCCCCAGCATGATCACATGCCCGTCGCGCACCAGCACGTTGGTCGAAAGCTCGCGCTTGGAGGTGATCTCGCCGCCGGCGGCAGAGGCGGAATTGGTCAGGTTCGACACTTCCTGTCGCAACTCCATGCGCACGGTCTTGTCGCGGGTGATCTGCGGCGTCACGCGCAGGGTCAGGCCGACATCCTGCCGCTGGATGGTCTGGAACGGCTGGTTCGGCACGGCGCTGTCACCCACGGTGGCAAAGCTGCCGGTGACGAAGGGCACATTCTGCGCGACGATGATCTCGGCTTCGCGGTTGTTGAGCGTGAGGATCGAAGGCGTCGAGAGCAGACGAGTGGAGTTCTTGGAAGCCAGCGCCGCGATGAACCCACCAAACCCGTTGGAGCGATCGAATGCCGCGATGCTTCCGCCGGTGCCGCCTCCCGTAGGCTGATTGCCCGCAAGCACAGAGGTGACGAGACTGGTGAGCGTGGGACGTCCCGGTATGGCGAATTCCACCCCGCCCACCGTCGCATCCTGGATGACGCCACCGAACTGAAACGACAGATCCGAGAAATTTTCGACCGACAGCTCGAAGATCACCGCCTCGATCAACACTTGATCGGGTCTCTGATCAAGCCCGCGCACCGCCGAGACGATCGCATTGATCCGGTCGGTCGGAGCGGTGACAATCAGCGCATTCTGCGAAGTCTCGGCCACCACCGTGATCCCCTCGGACGAGGTCACGGCCCCCTCTGCCGTGCCGCCGCCACCGCCAAAACTCTGGCGGATCACCTCGGCCATGTCGGAGGCATCGGCATAGTTGAGGCGCACCACTTCGGTGGCGATGCTGCGTTGCGGTTTGTCCAACTCGGCCACCACATTGCGCACGCGGTCGCGGAATTCGGGTGTGCCCGAGACGATGAGCGCGTTGGAGCGCGGATCGGCCGAGAGGCTCGCGCCCGGCGGCGCGATGGACAGCGCGTTGATCACGCCGAGCATTTCCGACGCCTTGCCGCTGCGCAACGGGATGGTCTCGATGGCATTGCGCGACGGCGTGTCGAGCCGGTCCACAAGCTGCACGATGCGCTGAAAGTTCTCGCGCCGGTCCGACAGGATCATCAACCCCGCCTCGGGCACGGTCGAGAGCACCGCCTCGCCGGGCAGAAGCGGGCGGATCACCTCGGCCACCTCTTCCACAGGGCTGTTGCGCAACGTGATGACGCGGGTCTCGAAATCGCCGCCGCGCCGCGCGCGCGCGTCACCGGGGGCAAGCTCGCGCGCCACGTCAAGCGGCACGATCCGGTCGGTCTCGGTGCCCTCGACGATGGTGAGGCGGTTCAACTCCAGCACGTTGAGGAAAATCTCATAAATCGCCGCCGGGGACACGGCATTGGGTGCTACCACCGTGACCGAGCCCTGCACGCGGTCATCCAGGATGAAGTTGCGCCCGGTCGATTGCGCCACGATCTGCACGAAATCCCGCAGGCTCGCGTCGCGCAGATCGAGCGAGACCTGCGCCGCGCCGGGCATGGGCAAAAGAAGCCAGAGAGCGACGAGCACGGAGAAAAACCGGTGGAGCGTCATGGGGGCCTTTCGCAAATCGGTTGCCGCAAATGGGATGATCACAAGGACTTCACGTATGTGTGAGGATAACCGATCCTTCCCGTCCATGCCACGGGAAACCGAAGCGCTGGCAGGTGCGCTTTTTCCATGGGCAGCCCTCACGAAGGCGTGATAGGCTGCGCCGGAAGGATCGGACAGGCGAATTTCATGATTGGATTGAAAAGAGGTGTGGCTCTTGGGCTGAGCATGTTGGCTCTTGCCGCTTGCGAGCCGGGAGCGATCAGTCAGGGCGCTGATTTTCAAAGAAAATATGACGGCGCCCGCAAGGCGTTGGAGGACGGGAATTACGATCTCGCGGTGCGCAACTACGCTGCGCTCATGCCTTCGGCGGGCCCGCTGGAGCCGCGTCTGCGGCTTGAATATGCCCATGCGCTGTTGCGCGCAGATCGCCATGACGAGGCGGCGGCGGTCGCCGGGGCCGTGGCGCGCGGGCAATCGGGCAGCAACCGCGCGGCGGCGCTCGCGGTAGAGGGCACGGCGCTGCACGAAAGTGCGTTGGCTGACATGCGCGCAGGCCGCGCCGCGCCCGACAAGCTGCGTCGCGCCGAGGCGGCCCTCGCCGAGATGCTGCGGCTCGACCCGTCGCTTGACCCGTTGGGCGCGATGCAGAGCCGCCGCGACGAAATCGCGGGCAGCCTTCGGCGGGGTTGATACAAAGCAATTTCAGAAAAAGTCGATAGACTTTTTCGGTTCGAAATCGCGTCAGGAATCTACCACGCGGGCACCAGCCGCAGATCTGCCGCGACCACATCCTCGCGCGCGCCGCGCTCGAAGGCGAACCCGGCCAGATCGTAGCCCCAGACCGGGCTCTGCGCCATCAGCCATTCTGCCAGCATGGTAAAGCGCACCGCGTCAAAGCGCAGGGTGATGCCGCCATCGCCGCTGTTGGCCAGTTCTGTCACCGCCTCGCGCAGCCCCGCCGCGCGGAGCCCCGCCTCGATCCCGCTGATGCCGATGGCGGTGGTGGCGCGTGCCTGGGACGTGCCCGCGTCGCGCGCAAGATGCGCATGGGCAAGCGCCTGTTCGGCCACCCAAAGTTCGGTCATGCGCGCTTCGGCCAGCGCCGCGCGCGCCGCCGATTTGCGCTCCAGCATCGGCAAGGCCACGGCTTGCACCAGCAAAAGCGGCAGAGCAATGACAAGAAGCGCCAGCAACGCCAGACGCTCGCGGCGGCTCAGCTCCAGCAGCAACCCGGCGAGACGGTCGAAAAGCGCGCTCATTGCCCTGCCCCCGGCACAGTTGCGGCCAGCGCCAGCACCGCCTCGACCCCGGCCCCCTCGCGCGCCACCGATTGCGTCACGCGCGCCTCGGACCCGGCGGCGCCAAGGGCGGCCATCAACGCATCGAGCGCCGCGAAATCGCCGATCTCAAGGTCGATCACCAGCCCCGCACCAGGCTGATAGCCCGCCCGCGTCACGCGCAGGTCATGCCCGGCCAGAACCTCCCCCGCCAGGCGCAGCGCCTCGAGCGGGCGCGGCTCGGCGGTGGTCTGCGTCGCGCGTGCGGCGGCGCGCTCGAGCGCCACGCCGACCTGCGCGCGGAGATCGAGAACCGGCCCCGAAGGGATCAGCCCGGCGCGCGCCAGCCGCTCGGCATTGAGCCGGTAGGCAAGCCCCTGCGCAGCAAGCCGGTCGGTCTCGATCTGCACCGAGGCCGCCCAGAGGCCAAAGCCCGTCAGCGCGAGCACCAGCGCGGCGGCAATTTGCCCAAGGTTGCGCCGCATCGCCATGCGCTCGGCCTCGGGGTCGCGTGCAAGATCGAGCGCCAGTTCGCCATGGGCAAAGCGGGCAGGCGCCAGATCCGGCGCAAGCGCCTCGGGTGTCGCCGCAACAGGCCAGCCTTGCGCCGTCAGCCAGTCGTCGAGGGCATCAAGCGGCGGACCAAGCCGCAACACCGCGCGCGGCGGCGCGGCCCTGCCCGCCTCTTCCAGAAGCGGCAGTGCCAGATCAGGCTCGGCGGCAAACCCGTCCTCGGGACCAAGGCGGGCGCACACGCCCCTGTCCCCGGTCTCGATCACCCAAAGCCCCGGCGCGGCGGGCAGGCACAGGTAATCGGGCAGCACCGCGCGGCAGGCGGTTCCGGCCACCCGCGCAGCCCAGGCCATGCGCGCCTTCGTCTCCACCACCAGCATACGCCGCCAGCCATCGGGCACGGGACCGAGCCGGGCGGGGCGCATCTCGGGTCCGGCCCCGATCGCATCGCGCACCTGGCGCCGCGCCACACGCTCGCGCGCCACGCCCTTGAGGCCCGGCGGCAGATCGAGCGGCAGGATCGGCGCTTCGGTCCCCGGCACCCGCAAGACGAAAGCCCGCTCCGGCAGGGGCGCATCACTAAGCAGGTCATGCAGGACAAGGGCCGTCTCGGGGCGGGCCTTGCGGCGGAAAGGCAGGGTCATGGCAGGATCATCCGGCGGTGAGCGATTGTGACCGCCCCATCGAGGGGCACGCGTTCCAGCGTCAGGATGCGGCTTTGCACCCGCCCGTCAAGCACCAGATCGACGCGCGCCTCGAACCAGCGGGTGCGGGTGGCGAAACCGCCCGCCGGTGCCTCGGCCTGCGCAATCACGCGCGGGTGGATGAGGCGCTCGGCGCGGGCCGCGAAATCGGCGGGGCTGGT
This sequence comes from Alphaproteobacteria bacterium HGW-Alphaproteobacteria-1, assembly GCA_002842985.1. GTDB lineage: Bacteria > Pseudomonadota > Alphaproteobacteria > Rhodobacterales > Rhodobacteraceae > Roseovarius. The sequence continues at coordinate 54,419 of PHEQ01000013.1, read as the reverse complement.
GAAGGGCGCGCGGGCGCGCTCGTCCAGCAGCCGCGCGATATTGGCGGGGTTTGCGGCGGGCAGCACGGCGGCCAGAATCTCGGCCGGGGCGGTGTTCACATTCAGCGGCGAGCCCGGCGGAAGCGCCGCCACGTAAGGCGCGAGACGGGCATAATGCGCCTCGGTCATGCCACGCACAAGGCGCAGCGCCTCGACGCGATCCACCGCCCCGGTGCCCACCTTGACCGGCACCGGGCGATTGGCGTAATCGGCGGCCCGCACTGGCCCGCGCGGCTGCACGAAACCCGCGATCTCGGGGCCGAGCACCACCGGAAGGCCAAGCCGCCGCAACAGCCGCTCAAAGGCGCGCGAGGCGGCGCTATCGGTGGCATTGGCAAGGCTGTTGACGTTGAAGCGCCCTTGCAGATCAGAGAGTTGGACGGTGAGCGTGCCCCGGTCAATCTCCGCCTCGATGGGCTGGCGCGCCCATGGCTCGTTCAGGTGGTCGATTTCGGGCGCGCGCAGCCAGTCGGCGCGCAAGACCGGGTCCAGAAGCAGAACCGCCGCATCAAGATGGAGCGCGGCCTGCTGGCTGGTCTGAAGGTCCTGCGCGCGATCAAGGCTCGCGCCCGCGCGCAGCATGAGGCCAGCCGCCAGCGCCGCAATCGCCGCCACCATGATCAGGGCGTTGAGCAACGCGATGCCACGATCCCCCCTCATGGCAGGGCCACCAGTATCACGATCGGGCCGTAAAGCTCTGACTCAACGGTGATTTCCATGGCACGTGGCAGGCGCAGGCGGGCCTCCTCGCCCGGTTGGCCCCAGCCCGCGACCCAGCCCTCCTCTGGCCCCGCATAGGCGCGCAGGCGCAGCCCGGATACGCGGTCAAGAACGCCCGTTTCGGCAGAAAGGGCCGCGTCGGAGGCCGGGCGCATCACCGGCCAGACCGCCCGCAAAAGGCGCTCTCCCGCCCGGTCATGCCGCCAGATGACGCGCTCGGTCCCGGCGGTCTGCGCCCCGGGCAGCACCGCACGGGCCTCCGTCGAGAGGGCAAACCATCCTTCCTCAGCGCTGCGATCCAGCAGCGGTGGTTCGGGCTCGAACGCCTCGGGCGGCCAGAACCGCAGATCGGCGGCGGATTTGAGGTCGGCGCGCAGAAGCGCCAGCGCGCGGGCAAGCGCGGCCGCGTTCTCGGCAGCCGCGTCGGTGCTGTCGCGGGCGCGCAACATGCCGCTGAGGGTTTGCAACCCCATCACCGCGACCAGCGCGAAAATCGCCATGGCGGCGACCAGTTCCAGCAGGGTAAGACCGCGCTCGCCCGTCATGGCGTCACGTCAAAGGGCGCGATGACGGAGACCTGCGCGCCCGGCCCGCTTGCCCCCTGCGCGCGGATCGTGGCCTGAACAAAGCCCGCGCGCGTCGGCGCTTCCTCGATCTCAAGCCGCCAGCCGCCGGGCAGGTCGCGCGGCAGCGCACCGGCCACGCGCGCGCCAAAAAGGCGGTATTCCTCGGCGCGGTTGAGCGCGACCTGAAGCGCAAGCGCGCGTGCGCTCTCGCCGCCCAAGGCGCGCGTCGCGCTCTCGGTGCTGCGCAGCGCGGCCATTGTCGCCATGGCCAGCACGAGCACGGCCACCACAACCTCCAAGAGCGTGATGCCGCGTGTGCCCGCGCCGCTCATTCCGCCTCACAGTCAAGACCCGAGAGCGGCACCGCGCGGCAGAGCGTGACCATGCCCCCCGCAGTGAATTGCACGGTGACGGGGGTCAGTTTGCCATCGGGCAGAAACACCAGATCGGGCACAGGTGGATCCGGGCGTTCGCGCGCAAGGATTGGGCCATCTGCCCCCTCGAACACCACCGCGTTGCGGAATTTCTGAACCGGGCCAGAGGCTTGCCACCCCTTCCCCGGCGCCACAGGCCGCAGCACCTGCCAGCCCGCTGGCATCACGCGCAGCCCGCGCGCCTCTTGCCCGAGCAGGGCGGCATCCATCAACCCGCCATAAGCCTGCGCAAAATGCGCCGCATCCGAAGGCCCTGCCCGCCGCCCGACCGAGAGCATCGCGGCCAGCGTCAGCGTCGCCATGACCGCGACCACCACGACCATTTCAAGAAGCGAAAACCCTGCCGCGCCGCCGTGCCTCAGCCGTCCCATGACCCGATATCCGCATCAAGCCCGGTGCCGCCCGCGACACCATCCGCACCAAGCGTGAAAATGTCGAACTCGTCATGCACGCCGGGGGAGAGGTATTGGTAATCGTTGCCCCAGGGGTCCTTGGGCAGGCGGTCGATATAGCCGTTTTGCGCATAGTTGGTCGGCACCGGCTCGGTGGTGGGGCGGGTGACGAGGGCGGCAAGCCCCTGTTCGGTGGTGGGATAGCGGAAATTGTCCAGCTTGTAGAGCTTGGCCGCGCTGGAAAGGGACGAAATATCGGCCTGCGCGCGCGCCACGCGGGCCTGATCGGGCCTGTCGATGATGCGCGGCATGACGACAAGCGCGAGGATCGACATGATCACCACGACGACCATCAGTTCGAGCAGCGAAAAACCCGCATCGCGCGCGGCGGGCCGGCTTGCATACGGGATGGAGGAGTTGTTGATTTTCATGGTAAAATCTGCCTTTGAAATCCGCTAGGCTGGTGTGGGAATCATACGTCACGGGCGCGTCACTGGCAATCGTCGCGCCGGTCTTTTTAACAGGAGGGCCGTGATGCCCGAGACCTTTGCGCTCGCGGTTTTCCTCTGTCTGAGCGGGGCGGCGCTGGGGTCGTTCTTCGCTGCCTGGGCGGATCGGCTGGCGCGGGGGCAAAGCATCGTGGCGCAACCCTCGGCCTGTGGCGCCTGCGGGGCGCGGATCGGCTGGCGCGATCTGGTGCCGGTGCTCTCGTGGCTCTGGCTGGGCGGGCGCTGCCGTGCCTGCGGGGCGGCGATCCCGAAACGGCTGTTTTACGCCGAACTCGGCGGGGTTGCGCTGGCGTCCGTGGCCATATGGATTGCGGCGACCCCGTGGGAGATGGTGCTTGGCGCACTCTTTCTGTGGCTGTTGATGGGGCTGGCGCTGTGCGATCTGGCGGCGTTTCGCCTGCCCGATCCGCTCAACGCGGCTCTGCTGGCGGTCGGGCTGGCGATGGCCTGGCAGGGCGGCACGCTGGCCGAAGGGCTGATCGGCGCAGGTGCCGGCGCGGGCGCATTTCTGGCGATCCGGCTTGGATATGCCACGTTGCGCGGGCGCGAGGGGCTGGGTCTTGGCGATGTCAAGCTCATGGCCGGGCTCGGCGCGGCGCTCGGATGGGTGGCGCTGCCGCTTGTCGCCCTGCTCGCGGCTCTCGCGGCAATGGCGGTGACGGTGCTGCGGCGGCGAGCCGTGGCCAAAGACGTGACCGGCGACGAGGAAATTCCCTTCGGGGCCTATCTCGCGGCGGCGGCGGGCGCGGTATGGCTGCTCGCGGCGAGGGGCGGCGTTTACTGAGACGACGGCCCCGAAAGGCACGGGCGGCAGGTTGCCCCGCCGCCCGCTACGTCCCCTGTGGCCCATTACTCAAAACCTCAGGGAACGATCCAGTCACTGACCACACGGTAGCCAAGCCGCGTTTCGGGGGCCAGTTCGGCGATGAAGGCGCCCTTGGAGGCGATCCTCTGCCCCGGCCCGAGACCAAGCTCGGGATGGGTGCCGACGTTCAACTCGCTTTCGGCGAGATGTTCGACGATTTCCATCACGTAATCGCGGTAGAAATCGGTGATGACATGCATGAGGCCAAATTCCAGCATCGTCATCGCGTAATAGGTCTGCATCTGCGTGTGTGAATGGGTGATCGGCAGGCGGCGCGAATTCATCCAGGCGCGCACCCGGAACTTGCGCGGGTGATAGGCGCCGGGCTGCTCGTAGGGCCAGACCACGCGGGTGCGCGGGATCATCGTCTCGGGCAGGCCCCACGCGGCCTCGGCCTGAGCCGCCGATGGCAGGTAGAGCCGCGCGCGCGGCTCTACCGCAGCGAGCACTGCCACGGCCTCGGCCGCATTCTCGGGCCAGATCACCAGCGTATCATCCGCACCAAGCCCGGCGAGCGCGGCCCTCAGGCCTGCGGCATCCGCAAAGCCGCGCGTCTCGACCGGCACATCGGGCAGCATCCGCGCCATGGTCGCGGAAAACGCCGCGGCGGGGCGGGTGCCTTTCGGCCCCTCGGCATGGAGCTGCACGACACGGGCGGGCGCCTCGTCCTCATCCGCGAAATGGATGGCCAGCGCCTCGGCCTCCAGCGCAACACCACGGTTGAAGAACACCGAATAGCCATAGCGCCCTTCTCCCGGTGTCGGCAATTCGGTGTTGGGAAAGAGGCACGGCATCCGCATGTCATCGCAGAACGCGCCGATCTCGTCCCACGGCCCCTCGACCAGACCGCTCACCGTCGCAAACACGGGCCGCTCGGCATAGAGCGCGTCAAGCTGTGCACGCCATGTTTCCGGCGGGCCGCTCAGACGCCAGACATGCAGTTTCCAGTAGCGATAGGCCGGGATGAAGTTCGACCGGTAATTGGGCGAAAAGGTCGGGTTTTGCGTGTCGACCGCCGTATCCTTGTTCATCCAGTCGACATAGGCCTCCATCGTGCGCAGCATCGCCGCGGCCTCTTCGGGGTCGGAATCGGGGCCGATGACGGTGGCGAGGTGGATATCCTGCGCCTCTACCCCCGGCGAAATCTCGGCCGAAAGCGTGCGCAGAAAGGCGGCGAGATTGGCCACGTCCTGCGCCGAAAGATCATAGCGCGGCATGATCGGGTCAAGCTCGTGACCGGCCGCATCAACGCCCTCACGCAGCGCGCGCGCAAGCAGAGCCTCGTCATAGGCGGGCCGCATCCGGGGCTGGCGCACCCGCGCCCAGAAACCCGGCGGCTGCACCTCCTGATAAAGTTCCTTGAAATTGCGGTTGCGGTCGAGCGCCTTCTTCTCGAAGAGCACGCTACCGATGATGGGCGGCATGTAATTGCCCCCCTCCGATGTGCCGAATCCGCTGGGGCGATGGCAGGAAACACAGGAGAACTGCACGCCGGTCACCGAAACATCGCCCTGGGTCACGCCCCGAACGGGCGCGCCATCGGCGCCTATCCCCTCCCAGTAGAGCCGTTTGCCTGCCACAGCATCGCCGGCCTGACCCGCCCCCGCCCCAAGCGGGGCAAGGACAAGCGTCAGCGCCAGTGCCGCAAGCCGCATGAACCCTGCTGGCATCAGTTCACCTCGGGTTTCACAAGCCGGGCATATTCCCCTGCCAGTTCCTCGGACCCGAGAAGCCCCTCGATCCGAAGCCAGGGGGCATCGGCATTGGCACGCAGAAACGTCAGCGGGCGGTGATACATCTTGTTCTCGCCCTTGTAGACGGCGTCAAAGGCGCGCACGACCTGAAAGATGTCGTCGAACCCTCCGGTCAGCATCACCCAGTTGTCCTTGGCCGCGTGCAAATCCGCATAGTCGCGCAGCCGCGCGGGCGTATCGTATTCCGGGTCGATCGAGATCGACACCATCAGGTAATCGGGCTCGATGGCGGCAAGATCTTCCTGTGTCTGGCCGAAGGTGGCGCTCTGCACCGGGCAGATGGTGGAGCAGCTTGTGAAGATGAAATTCAGCAGCACCGGCCCGTCGAATTCAAGAAGCTCGTCAAAGGCGACCTTTTGGCCATTCTGGTTGCGCAGGGTGATGGCGGGGGCGGCGTAGGCATACTTGCCGCGCTTGTATTGAAATCCGTCAGGGCGCATGGCGCGCTCGGAATTGCCTTCGTCCATGCCAAGATGCTCGGGCATCCGGTGGTCGGCGGCGGCATGGCCGTGATGGGCCGAATGATCCTGATGGCCGGAATGATCCTGCTGCGCAGCGTGACCATTGTGGTCCTGAGCAACAGAGGCGACCGGGGCGCTTGCCTTCGGCTTGCCGTGGTCGTGGCCGTCATGGGCGCGCGCATGGTCGGGCGCGACGAGACTTGCCGCAGCAAGCGCAATCGCGGCGATGCGGACGGTGGCTGAAATCGGTTTCAGAATGGTCATGGATGCCTCCATGGTGAGAATGAGTAATGGATCGGCGGTGGCACCGGCGGCAGGACCGCCGGTGCCGGGATCAAGGATCAGTGAACCGACCAAACGGCCTGATCGTGATGCAGCGCATCGAACTGGTAGATCCGCAGGCGACGCGACGGCTCGTAGGTGAAGTTGACGATCACGGTATGCTCGCCCACGCCATCGGTATTGACGTAGTCTGCCGTCGGGATCATCAGGCCGCCCCAGGCACCGAACTGGTGTCGGCCGGGACCTTGCGGGTTGCCTCCCTGGCCCCGGAAGAGCGAGGCATTGGCCTTGATCATCTTGGCGGCACCACTTTTTCCCTTCGACTTCGATGCCAGCGGACCGACACTTGCCGACGGGCGCTGCGCCGGGGGCACGGCGATCGGGCCATTGCCACCGGTATGCACCCACCAGTGCACGCGACCAAAGGTAAAGAGCGGTCCGGCCCCGCCGACAGGCAGCGTGTTGTGGAAGGTATTTTCCCACCCGCGCAGCCCGCCGAAATCCACCAGAACATAGGTGTGCAGGAAGTAGTCGCCGTTGAGCAGCTTGATCTTGAGCTGATCACCGCGCGTGCTCCACTGCTCGTTCTTCATGCGCACCTCGGCCTCGCCGTCATGATCCTTGAGCTGGCCATACATCCGGTTGTTGAGATAGACCACTGTCAGATCGGCATCGGGGTCCATCTCATAGCCCGTGGGCAGGTGGTTGCGGTTCTGCCAGTCCTCGAAGGCCTGACGGATAAGCTCCGCGCGCGCGCGCACCGAGGAGCCGTTGATCAGGCCAAAGCTCGGGCTCTGGCCGTTCACACCGCCCAACTCGCTGAACATCCGCCACATGCGCTTGGCCGGTGCGGTGTCTCCGATCATGTCGATGGCGGCGAGCTTGGTCTTCTGGTTCTGACGCGGATTGGCACCGAAGACACCTATCTCCGCCGAATTGCGCAGGGTTCCGTTTGCCAGCGGCACCTGCACGTTTTCGGTCACCTGCACCCGTGGCGGGTGATGGCGCCAGCCCCAGTGATAGCTGAGGTTCCAGAACCGCGCCGGCGGCATCTTCATGTTGAGCGTGTATTGCAGCCCCTCTTCCATCGGAAAAAAGGTCTGGTCCATGGCCACGTTGGGGAGGCGCCGGACAATATTGCCGCCATCGGTGAGATCCATGCCGCCGATATCCGTCAAGTCGAGCTCTTTCGGATCGTCGAAGAACATGGTGAAGGGCGCGAAATCCTCGTGGCCGCGATTGAGGATCTTGACGTTATACTTGATCGTCCACTCCTCATCGTCGACCACGGTCGGATCGACATAGGCGGTGTCCGACAGGATATGTGTGTCGAACCAGAGCTGGTTGATCTCGACCGTCTTGGTCACCGGATCGACCGATTTCGTCTTGAGCCCGCCAAGATAGTTCAGCAGCGGAAAGCCCTCATACTGACGCCCCCGAAGCGGCCCGCGCAGCGGGTTGCCCTCGATGATATCGACCGCGTGCCGGGCAAGCTGACGAAGCTGGCCGGTGTTCACGCGCGCCGGGATCTCGTAGCAAAAGCTGAACAAGCGCGTGCTGCGACAGATGCGGCGCGGCTCGGACATGGCCTCGATCTGGTCGAGGATCCAGTCGAGATCGTCCGTGGGCGAGGTCTTGTCGATCTGCGTTACCACCGGATCGTCGTGCAGGTTGTAGGGATTGTCCGGCGTCGAGGGCAATGTGTGCGGAATCTCGTTGCCCCGGCAGCTCCTCGAGTTCTCATACACCGTCGGCAACAGGTTCGGCGGGTTGGTGCCGAAGGAATCCCCTTCCGCAAAGACCGACTGGCCGCTGGCGGTGGTGATCTCGGTCACCGTGGCCGCGCGCACCGGTGTGTCGTCCGGGTTTGTCAGCAATTCGAACGTCACCGGGTCGCGGGCCGCGTTGTCACGGCGCGATTCAAGCGAGGTCCGCGGCTGCTGGCCTGATTGGAACATGCCGATGCAGGCCGCATTGAGCATCGACGGATCGAGCGCTGGTGCGGGGACCGGCCCAAGGTCTTGCGACCAGGCGGGAAGCCCCCCGATCGTGACTGCGGCGGGCAGCGCCAGCACCGCGGTCCATCTCATGGATTTGCGAAACATTTGGTTTGTCTCCGTTTCAAATGGCGTGTCGGCCCCGAAAATCCGGGGCCCGCAATCACACATCGCGGTTATGGCTGCGCGGGTCGCTGGCATTCAGCACGCGAGGCCCGGCCCGGCGCGGCTTTGCGCCCGGTTCCGGCAATGCCCCCGGCATCACCCAGGTCACACGCTCGGCGGCATCGTCGGGGCGGATGTCATGGGGCATGGTGCCCCACAGACCCACGCCGCCATTGCCGTAGAACACTACATCGACCTTGCGCTTGCCCGGCAATGTCGCATGGCTCATGCGATACATCCGGAAGGCGAGATCGGCGCAATGCTGCGGCGTGCCGGTCAGGAAATGCCAGCCCTCGGGCGCGTTCAACTCGCGCGCATAGGCCGCCATGCGGGCAGGCGTGTCGTGCTTCGGATCGCGGGTGATCGAATAGACGAACACGTCGCGGCCCACCTTGTCGCCAAGCGCCTCGACCATCTTGCCCACGTTGCGCGTGATCGGCAGATGGCCCTCGTCGCGCAGGCTCATGAAGTGGAGCATCACCACCTTCCTCTCGATAAAGCCTTCGTAGAAGGCCATGCCGAGACCGTCCTGGTTGACCATCATCACGTTCGGAAACGCGTGGCGCATATCCGGATTGATCACACCGCCGCTCTCGACGGGGTTACACAGGATGGGGGTGTCGTTGGGGCCGATAGTGGCCGCAGCCGCGCGCAAACGGGCTCGGGCCTCATCGGCGGCTGCTGCCGCGCGTTCCTGCGACGATCCGGGCGTGGTGTAGAACCCCGCCGTCACCCCCGCCGCCGCCGCGACCGGCAGGCTCGCCATGAATTGACGTCTGTTGGTCATGTCTTGTCCTCTCTCCATCAGAGAAATCCCTAAGGCCTGCTCAGTCGCCCTGACCCGGCTCGACGATGTCCCAGCGGATCATCATCGCGTGGTCTTCGTGAACGACGTTGTGGCAATGCATCACGTATTTACCGAGGAAATCGCGCCAGCGGCCAAAGAAGGTCACTTCGGCACCAGGTGCGAGCGAAACGACATCCTTGCGCGACCGCTCGATGGCCGAGGGCGGACGCCCGTTGACCTCGAGGATCTGGAACTCTTCGAAATGGGTGTGCACGGGATGCGCCCAGGCGATGCCCTCGTTGCGGAAGGTCCAGATCTCGGCAGAGCCCCGCTCGATCTTGGCATCCACGCGGTTGGGATCCATCAGCCGCCCGTTCACCGTCCACAGCCCGTTGTCATAATCAAAGACAAAGAGCCGCTTGCGGCGCACTTCGGACATGCGGATTTCCGGCAGCTTGCGCAGCGTCGTGGGCACCCGCGACGGATCGGCCACGTCGCCCGGTTGCGGACGGAACTCGATCACGCCCATGGCCTCGTCTTCCGAGAGGGTGTAGCCGTCCGGCCCCGCCCCGTCGTCCCGCATGCCCATCCGGTTCATGAACCGAACCTTGTCGCCCGGCTGGTAGCGCGAGAAATCGACGATCACATCGAACCGGTTCGCCACATAGATCAGCACCTCGTCGGTGACGAGCGGCTGTTCGAGGTGGTTGCCGTCATTGGTGAGCACGGTGAGCTGGTCGTTATAGGGATCGCTGCCATCGCCGGGGATGACCCGCAGATAGATGCGATAGAGCCGCGACGGCCCGCCGTTGAGGATGCGGAAGCGATACTTGCGCCGATCCACGTCAAGATAGGGCTGGATGATCCGGTTCACGGTGATCCGGTCGCCGATCATGCCTTGCGTGGTGTATTGCAGGCGGTTCGAGTCGTAGCTGTCGGGCGTGTCCTGAGAGTTGCCCACATCCACCGGCGCGGGACGCGCCGCAACCGTCGGCGGCGTGCCGTCGGGCAGGAAGAAATCCCACCGCGCCTGACCCTCGGCCGTGAACATCACATCGTGGATGATCAGCGGCACATCGTATTTGCCCGAGGGCAGGCGGAACGCCCGCGGATTGGGATCGGTCTCATCGCCCGAGTCCCGCTCGTCGAACAGCAGGTAGAACCCCGAGAGCCCGGCATAAACGTTGGTTGCCGTGAAATCGAGCCGGTGATCGTGATACCACAGGGTATTCATGATCTCGGTGTTGTCATAGCTCCAGCCGCCGGGCGAGCCCGCCGGAAAGTTGGCGTAATGGTGATCCCAGAATTCGCCGGGATTGAAGAAATCCTGCGGAATCCCGTCGGATTCGGACGCGGTATGCGCATTGTGCAGGTGGATCGTCGGCGAGGGCACGGCGAACTTGATCTGGCCACCACCAACGGGCGGCAGGTAGTTCTCGCGCCGCAGGAAGACCGGCTCGCCATAGCGGGCATGATAGGTCTCGCCCGGCGTGATGCCATTGAAACCCCAGTGCCATGACCCTACGTCCGGGTTACCGCCACGGCCCACAACGTCGGGCGTGCCGTCACCGTAAGGGGGCTGCCAGTGATACTTCCAGCGGAATTCGCTGATCGTTTCCTTGTAATGCTTTTGCGGGGTAAACTCGTCGAAGCGCTGATGACGCTCCGGGTCGATGGGCGGGTCATAGGTGCTCGGGTCGATCGGTTGGGCGACCGGCATGATGTTGAGCGGTGCCGTGAACGGCTCCACATAGGGGCTCGGCGCTACCACGATGCTCGGTTGGAACGTGTCGGGAAACACAAGGCCCGTTTGCGGCAGGCCTTCCGCGGCGCTGTCCGGCCATTGTTCGATCTCGACCGCGCCAGTTTGCGTTGCCGCAACCGTCGCGCCAGCCGCACCGAAGCCCAGCTTCAATGCATCTCTTCGTTTCATGCTTTGTCCTCCAGCAGATAAAGCGTTTGAAATATGGACCTAGAGCAACGGCAAACCGCCACCCGCCCCGCGCCAGACATGCCGCGAGAGAGAAGGGCCAAGGCCCCGTGAAACCACGTCACCCGGCTCCAGCGCCGGTGCGTGTCATTTGAAAATCGAGCGACAGCTCGAGAGGTGGGGGACAGGCCGGTAGAATGAGTAATGTGTGGCCCGCGCGCGCCCGTGGACGCGCTGATTTTTGATCAATATTCTGTGAGCTCGCGCTCCTTCTTGGTGCGAAAAGCGGGGTCATGATCGGCGAACGAACACTCGAACAACCCGCCTTACATCAATACTGCAACACATATTGTCGCACCTTTCAACGGTAACTTTTTCGTGATTTCACGTGATCATATTTTTCCATGCCCTTCACATCGGCGTTACCCCCGCCAAATAGCGATTATGAAAGTACTTTTTTAATTTGGAAGATTTTAGGAAACAGTCCGATAACACGGTCTGACGCAGGATATTTCACGTTATCCGGCGCTCTTACATGTCAAGCGACACGGTCACGCTCAGCCGCGGCCAGTGATCCGCACCGTGATCGTGCGTCGCTGACCCGCGCGCAGGATCTCTATGGCCAGTTCCTCGGCATCCGCGATCATCGCCTGCGCGCGCGCAAGCATGTCGGGATCGAGCACCGCATGTCCGTTCACCCGCAGCACCTTGTCGCCCTCGCGCAGCCCGATCAGGTCATAGACCTGCCCCTCGCGCACCCACAGGATTTCGGGCACAAGCTCGCCCTGCCCGCCATGGGGTGCTACCATGCGCACACTGCCCGCGCGCCCCAGCACCCGGCGCATGTCGCGCCCGGCAAACAGGCTGAACGGCACATCCGCGCTCAGCGGCGCGCCGTCGTCATTGCTGAGCACCCCCGCCAAAAGGCTCTGCGCGGTCTTGTCGAAGCCGATGAGGATCACCTCACCGTCGCGTGACAGGCGCACGCCGTCGCCCTCGATAGCCAGCACCTCCTCTCCCGGTGCCAGACGGTCGCCCGCGCGCACGATCCGGTCCCCGCCGCTGCCCGCAAGGATCGCCCAGCCGGCGGCGCCGCCTGCCACCAGGCCCACAAGGCGATAGCTTTCGGGTTTGCGCGTGGAGGCTGCTGCCTGCGGTGGATCGGGCACATAGACGTCAAATAGCGGCGGCCAGACGGGCACCGTCTCGGGCGGCGCGGCACGCGCCACCGCCTCGAGTTCCGCCGCTATCTCGACCGGGGCCGGAGGCGCGGCGCGCTCGGAAAAAAGCGTCTGCCCGAGATGCCAGCCGCCATAGCCCAGCCCCCCCACAGCCAGCAGGATCAGCAGGCCGCTAGCGCGCATCGGGCTGACCCTGCGGGCGTTTGGCGGCGGTGCGCGACGTGGCAAAAGGGAAAACCCGGATCATGCGAAACAGCCTGAAGGAACGGGCACATCATATCGTGACGCCGCACCGCCCCGCAAGCACCGGATCACCCCGCTCAAAGATCGCCGGGCGGCGAGGGCGCGCGCTTGGCGGGACATGCCCGCGTGGAGCGGCGCGCTACCGCGGCCAGCGGGCAAGTCCCGTCTCACGGCAGAGGCGGCACGCTCAAAGGCAGGGACCAGTCGCGCGGATCGTCCGCCTCATCCTCGGGGCGCGCAAGCAGCACCTGCGCGTGAAAATGCCCGGTGCTCTCGACACCCTCAGTCTCGTGCCCAGCCGCGCGGGCGTTTTCCAGGGCACGGGCCTGTTCTTCGGGCCCCTCGAAGCGGCGATGGACAAAGGGCGCGATCGGCAGCACCTCCTGCACCAGCCCGTGCCGCGCCAGCACCTCGGCGGCGGCCGCGCGCTCGTTGCCGCGAATGGGCGAGGTCATGACCCAGGGCTTGCGCGGTCCGCAAGCGCTCAGAACCCGGTCGAGCGCGCGCGGCATGAGTTGCGCCACCGAGCCGCATTCCACGATCATGTCCACCTGCCCGAGCGCGGCCGCAAGGCCCGGAGAGGGTGCGCCCGCCCCAAGATCCTCGGCATAGCCCTCGTCAAACAGCCCTACCGTGCGACCGTAAGCCACCGCATTGGGCATGATGTCGAGCCCGGTGACATGCAAGGGCGGTGCGTGGCGTGGCAGCCCTGCCAGCCAGTCCCGATCCCGCGCGATCACCTCCGCAGGCCCCAGACCATCGAAGGCGGGCGCGCGGTAGCGGGCGAACACATCGTCCAGCCCAAGCCGATACCGCATCAGCAAGGTCACGATGCCGTAGCTCGACGCGAAATCGAGCAGGCGCGGCGCGGACAACCCGCGCGCCCGCACGAGCGCCGTCAGCCCGGCCCGGAACGCCGTCACCGCATGATGCTGATTGCGATAGCCGAGCGCGTCCATCATGCGGAAATAGGCGCGGCAATCGGGCTGATCGTAGGTGTCGTCGAAGATCGTGACAAAGGCTTCGCCTTGCGGCTCGTCTGACATGGGGCGGCTTCCTTCTGGCGGGCTGAACACGGCCAAGCTGCGCGCGCGACCGGGCAAATACAAGCAGCGACCGGATTTTCTGTCACGCGGCGCACGCGCGCGTGATGCACGACCGCGGATCCGACCCCGCCGTGAAACATTGTTGCGCGTCGATTTACGGAATGTGAAGACCCGTGCGGCAACGTCATTTGCACGCAAGACGTGTGGCCCGCATACTGAGGCAGGTTATCGCACTTCACGAGGATACGCCGCCATGGCCCAGGTCAGCGCCCAGACCCTGCCCGACAATTCGCGCCTGATGATGGGTGCGGGCCTTGCCTGGCTTGCGGTGGTGATCTTTGCCGCCGGCAATTCCATCGTGTCGCTGCTGGCCGAGATCGGGATGCAGAACCGGGTGATGGGGCGCAATGTCATCACCTATTGCAACCTGCTTTTCGTCGGCTCGCTTCTGTCCATCGTGCCCATGGGCTTCATGTTCTGGCGCGACTGGACGCTTGAGAACCTGCGCAAGCTCAAGCGCAAGCATTGGGTCATCCTCACGCTCTCGGCGTTTCTCTCCTCGGCGCTGACGCCGGGGCTGTTCTTTTATGCTTTGGAAAAGACCACGGTGACGAATGTGGTCCTCGTGGGGCGGATCGAGCCGCCTCTGTTCCTGCTCGCCACCTGGCTGTTTCTGCGCGAAGAGTTCGAGCCATGGGCCTTCGTCGCCGGTCTGGTGGCGCTTGGCGGGGCGGTCGTGATGCTGTGGATGAATGGCGGCGGCGGGATCGAGATCGGCAAGGGCGAGATCGGCGCGTTTCTGGCCACCCTCTCCTATATCGCCTCGACGCTGGTCGCGCGCACCGGGCTGCGGGGCATTCCGCTCGGGATATACGCGATCTATCGCACGGTGCTTGGCACGATCTTCTATTTCTTCCTTGCCATCTATCTCTTTGGGGCGGGCCACTTCAGGGACGTTTTTCACCCGCTCGTGTGGGAATATGTCTGGATCTATGCGGTCATCGTCGTGCTCTGCGGGCAATTCGCCTGGGCGCTGGCGCTCAAGCACGCGCGCTCTGGCGATGTGTCGCTGGCCACCTCGTTTTCCCCGGTCGCGGGCATCCTCATCGCGATGGTGCTTCTGGGTGAAAATCCGGGTCCAGGCCTGCTGCCGGGCGGCGCGATCATCCTTCTGGCCATCGGCATCGGCCAGTATGGGCGCCTCCGCTCGCGCCGGATGCGCGAGGATTGCATAACAAGACGGCAGGCCGTCGAACGCGCGCTCGAACATGAGGGCGAGGTGAATTTCAAGGGTGCCTGAGGGCGCCGCCGCTGACCTCTACCCCGCCACCACCGCCTGAAACACCTCGCGCGGGGAACTTCCCGGCGGCAGGCCCAACCGATCCAGCGCCGCGCGCTTGAGCACCGCACCCAGGCCGGTCTCGACCGAAACATCCGCCACAAATCCCGCCGCGCCCGGCATCTCCCAGAGATCAACGGGAAGCGCGGTCTTGGGGACGCAGGTCATGGCACCGGAGGACGCGATCACCCTCAGCCGCGCGGCATTGGCATGGGGCGCGTGATCGATCGCCCCGGCAAGAGGCGCGCGGCGATAGGTGGGAAAGTCCGCGAAAACCGCGTCAAGCACATCCCCGCCCTCGGCCAGATAGACACTTGCCCGCGCGCCCGAAATGAGCCGCGCCGCGATCATGGCCCCGGCATGGCGCACCGCCTCGGCCTCGGTCCCGGCCAAAACCACAAGCTCGTCCAACAGCGCCAGAGGCTGCCGCGAGAGAAAGAAGGCAAGGATTTCCTCGGCCATGGCATTGTAATGCGTCACGTCGCGCGCATCATGCACGATCCGCCCGATATCGACCTCGGCCACGCCCGCCCCCGCCGCATGAATGCGCAGCATCACGTCAAGATCGACGGCATAATCTCCGGTCAGGTGTGCATGCGCGATCAGCGACCGATCAAAAAGGTAAATCCCGGTATTGGGCGCGTCGAGCCCCCCCAGCCCCGGAAACATCAGCCGCAACGCGGGCCGCACCAGAAGCCGGGTCATCGGCATATTGTCTTGTGGATCGTTCCACGCGCCCTTGATCAGCCCCACGCCGGGCCTGCGCGCCTCGGCCATGCGGGCAAAGAGCGCCGTGTCGAACCGGCCCAGATCGGCATCGACCTTCATCACCCAATCGTGCCGCGCCGCCGCCACGCCGCGCCGCACCGCATGGCCCATGCCGCGTCGCGCCTCCTGCACCACCTCAGCACCCGCGCCGCGCGCCACCTCTGCGGTGCCATCGTCAGAAGCGTTGTCGATCACCACCACCTCGGCCACCGGGTTCATGGCGCGCATGGTGGCGACCACTTGCGCGATGGTCGCGGCCTCGTTGCGGGCGGGAATGATCACGCTGATCGGCTCTTGCATGGCTGCTCCTCGGGTTCGCTCCGACCCTAAGCCGAAGCGCCCGCCGCCACAACGGGCGCAGTCACACCGATAGCGTCGCAGTGATCGCGCGCGACCAGATCGCGCATTTGCGTGCGCGAATCTCGGGCTGCATGGTGGGTAGGAACTGCCGCTCAAGCGCCCAGCTTCGGGCAAATTCCGCCTGCCCCGGATAGATCCCCGCGCGCATCCCGGCAAGCCACGCCGCGCCAAGCGCCGTGGTCTCGAGCACCTTCGGACGGTCCACAGGCGCGTCGAGAATGTCGGCGAGAAACTGCATGGTCCAGTCGCTCGCACTCATCCCACCATCCACCCGCAGGATCGCCTGCATACCCTGCCCCACCCAGTCAGCGCGCATCGCCTCGAGCAGGTCGCGCGTCTGAAAGCCCACGCTTTCCAGCGCCGCGCGCGCCAGTTCCGCGGGCCCCGTGCCCCGCGTAAGGCCAAAGATCGCGCCCCGGCAATCGGGCCGCCAATAGGGCGCTCCAAGCCCGGTGAAGGCGGGCACAAGCACCACCTCCTGATGCGGGTCTGCGGCATCGGCCAGCGGCTGCGTCTCGCGCGCCTCTCGGATGATCTTGAGCCCGTCGCGCAGCCATTGCACGACCGCGCCGGCCACAAAGATCGAACCTTCGAGCGCATAGGTGGGCTGGCCGTCAAGCTGATAGGCGATGGTGGTCAGCAGCCGGTTTTGCGACACGACCGGCACCGTGCCGGTGTTGAGCAGCGCGAAACAACCGGTGCCATAGGTGGATTTGAGCATTCCGGGCTGAAAGCAGGCCTGCCCCACGGTCGCCGCCTGCTGGTCGCCCGCAACGCCGAGAATGGGGATTTCGCGGCCAAAGAGATCGGCGCGCGTGTGCCCGTATTCGGCGGCACTGTCGCGCACCTCAGGCAGCATCTCCATCGGGATATCGAGCAGATCGCAGATCGTCGCGCTCCACCGGCCCTTGCGGATGTCGTAAAGCAACGTGCGCGCGGCATTGGTCGCATCGGTGGCATGGGTCTTGCCGCCGGTGAGCTTCCAGATCAGGAAACTGTCCACCGTGCCGAACAGCAGATCGCCCGCCCGCGCCTTTTCGCGCGCGCCTTCCACATGATCGAGGATCCAGCGCAGTTTCGTGCCCGAGAAATAGGGATCGAGCAGCAGGCCGGTGCGGGCGTTGACCATCTCTTCATGGCCCGCCTCGCGCAGGGATTTGCAGAAATCGGCCGTGCGCCGGTCCTGCCAGACGATCGCGCGATGGATGGCGCGGCCGGTATGGCGGTCCCAGACCACCGTGGTCTCGCGCTGGTTGGTGATGCCGATGGCGGCCACATCGGCGCCGGTGATCCCTGCCTTCTCGATGGCGGCGCGGCAGGTGGCGGCGGTGGTGGACCAGAGGTCATCGGCCTCATGCTCGACCCAGCCGGAATCGGGGTAATGCTGCGGGAATTCCTCCTGCGCGGACGTGACAGGCCGCATGGCGGCGTCAAACAGGATCGCGCGACTCGACGTGGTGCCCTGGTCGATGGCGAGGATATGGGTCATGGGTCGGGTCCCCGTTCAAGTGCACGTCATCCTAGGGTCTTGACCCGAGGATGACGCCTGCACCGGGGCGCGCCTGAACGCGCCCCGGTGCCTGTTCGTCACTGCCAGGACTTGATCAACTCGTCATAGGAGACGGTGACCGGGGCCTCGTCCTCGTTGTCGAGCTTGGGATAGGGCGCGCCCGGCTGGCTGAACCAGTAGTCCGCGTCGCGCACCTCGTTCATCTTGGGCCCGATATCACCCTGAACGCCCGCCCGCTCAAGCCGCTCGAGCACGCGCTCCTGATCGGCGCAAAGCGCATCGAGCGCCTCTTGCGGGGTCTTGGCCCCCGACATGGCGTCGCCGATATTCTGCCACCAGAGCTGTGCCAGTTTCGGGTAATCCGGCACGTTGGTGCCCGTGGGCGACCATTGCACCCGCGCGGGCGAGCGGTAGAACTCGATCAGCCCGCCCAGCCGAGGCGCGCGGTCGGTGAAGTGATCCGAGTTGATGGTCGATTCGCGGATGAAGGTAAGGCCCACATCCGATTTCTTGAGATCGACCGTCTTGGAGGTCACGAACTGCGCATAGAGCCACGCGGCCTTGGCGCGGTCCACCGGCGTTGATTTCATCAGCGTCCAGGAGCCCGCGTCCTGATAGCCGATCTTCTGGCCTTCCTTCCAGTAGACACCATGCGGCGAGGGGGCCATGCGCCATTTCGGCGTGCCGTCCTCGTTCATCACCGGCAGGTCGGGCTGCACGGTCGCTGCGGTAAAGGCCGTATACCAGAACATCTGCTGGGCGATATTGCCCTGCGCCGGGATCGGCCCCGCCTCGGAAAAGGTCATGCCGGCAGCAGCGGGGGGCGAGTATTTCTGAAGCCACTCGATCGCCTTGGTCACGGCATAGACGGCGGCAGGCGCATTGGTCGCCCCGCCCCGCGCCACGCAAGAGCCGACGGGTTGCGAGTTCTCGTTGACGCGGATGCCCCATTCATCGACCGGCAGGCCGTTTGGCTCGCCAACATCGCCCATGCCCGCCATGGACATCCACGCATCGGTATAGCGCCAGCCAAGGCTGGGGTCCTTCTTGCCGTAATCCATGTTGCCAAAGACCGCGCCCTCGACACCGAGATGGCTCAGGTCGCGCCCGGTGAAGAATTCGGCGATATCCTCATAGGCCGACCAGTTCACCGGCACGCCGAGGTCATAGCCGTATTTCGCCTTGAAATCGGCCTTGTTCTTGTCGTCGTTGAACCAGTCGTAGCGGAACCAGTAGAGGTTCGCGAATTGCTGGGTCGGCATCTGGTAGACCTTGCCATCCGGCCCGGTGGTGAAGGACAGGCCGATGAAATCGTCCAGATCGAGCGTCGGGCTGGTGACATCGGCGCCTTCACCGGCGATCCAGTCGGTCAGGTTGCGCACCTGCTGATAGCGCCAATGGGTGCCGATGAGGTCACTGTCGTTGACATAGCCGTCATAGATGTTCTCGCCCGACTGCATCTGCGTCTGCAGCTTCTCGACCACGTCCCCCTCGCCAATGAGGTCATGGGTGACCTTGATTCCGGTGATCGCCGCAAAGGCGGGGGCAAGCACCTGGGATTCGTATTCATGGGTGGCGATGGTCTCGGAGACGACCTTGATCTCCATGCCCTGAAACGGCCGGGCCGCATCCACGAAGAATTGCATCTCCGCTTCCTGCTCGGCGCGGCTCAGAACCGACAGCCCCGCGATCTCGTTGTCGAGAAAGGCGCGCGCCGCCTCCATGTCGGCGAAGGCCGGCGCGGCCATCAGGCCGAGCGACACCATCGCCGTGGTCGTGGTCAATCTCAAGTTCATGTTGTCCTCCCTTATGAACTCATAGTCCGTTGGTTTTGGCCCCTCACACCCAGCGGAACACCGCCGCAGCATAGAGCAGGCAAACGATCAGCGCATAGGGTTGATTTGCGCCGACAAGCCCGAGCCAGGCCAGATTGATGAAGGCCGAACCCAGAAGCGTGATGAACAGCCGATCGCCCCGCGTCGTCTCGATCCGCAGGATGCCCCTGCGCGGGGTTTCGGGGAATTTGATCGCCAGCACCGTGAAGGTGATGAGCAAAGAGGCGATGACCCCAAAGAAGATCGCGGTGGGGAGTGTCCATGCCATCCATGCCATTAGTCTGGCCTCCCTCTTGTGCAAACCGTCATCGTCCGGCCTGACCGGACGATCTCTGCGGCCAGAGAGCCTCGGGTCACGCACGAGGATGACGGGTATCCCCGGCACGTGTCATCCTCGGGCTTGACCCGAGGATCTCCCGAAACGGAATCACTGACGGGATTCATGCGCCTCCAATCTCCTGCCAGAGATCGCGCCATGCCGGGTTGTTTGCCTCCACCAACGCGATTTTCCAATCGCGGGTCCAGCGTTTGAGTGCCTTTTCGCGCCTGATGGCCTCGGAAAACTCGCAATGCGCTTCGAACCAGACGAGCCGGGTCAGGTTGTAACGGTCGGTAAAGCCCGTCACGGCATGGGTGCGATGCTGCCACATGCGATGCGCGAGGTTCCCGGTCATGCCGATGTAAAGCGTCCCGCGCGGCTTGTTGGTGACGATATAGACGGCGGGCTGTCGCCTCATGGCATGGGTCAAAGCGCGTTTGGTCAGAGATCCTCGGTTCAAGCCCGAGGATGACATTGAAATGGTTAACAACCCGTTCCATCACACCCTCCCCAAGGCAAAGCCCTTGGCGATGTAATTGCGCACGAACCAGATCACCAAGGCCCCCGGCAGAATCGTCAGCACCCCCGCCGCCGCCAGCACCCCCCAGTCGATCCCCGCCGCGCCTTGGGTGCGCGTCATGATCGCGGCGATGGGTTTGGCGTCAACCGTTGTCAACGTCCGCGACAAAAGCAGTTCCACCCACGAGAACATGAAGCAGAAGAACGCCGCCACGCCGATTCCGCTCGCAATCAGCGGCGTGAAGATCTTCACGAAGAAGCGCGGGAAGGAATAGCCGTCGATATACGCGGTCTCGTCGATCTCCTTGGGCACACCGCGCATGAACCCCTCCAGAATCCACACCGCCAGCGGCACGTTGAAGAGCGTATGCGCCAGCGCCACCGCGATATGCGTGTCAAACAGCCCCACCGAAGAGTAAAGCTGAAAGAACGGCAGCGCAAAGACGGCGGGTGGGGCCATGCGGTTCGTGAGCAGCCAGAAGAACAGGTGCTTGTCGCCCATGAAATTGTAGCGGCTGAACGCATAGGCCGCAGGCAGCGCGACGGCCACCGACAGCACCGTGTTCATCGTCACGTAGATGATCGAGTTGACATAGCCCATATACCAGGCCGGATCGCCCAGAATGGTGCGGTAATTGTCGAGCGTCAGATCGGCGGGCCAGAGGGTGAAGGTATTGAGGATCTCGGTATTGGTCTTGAGGCTCATGTTCAGCAGCCAGTAGATCGGCAGCATCAGGAACACGAGATAAAGCACCATCACGATGTTGAAACGTCCTTGCCTCTCCATCACTTGCCCTCCCGCTTGTCGAGCGTGGTCATGACCGTGTAGAACACCCAGCTGACCAGCAGGATCACGAGGAAATACATGATCGAGAAGGCGGCGGCGGGGCCAAGATCGAACTGACCAAGCGCCATCTTTACAAGGTCGATGGAGAGGAACGTGGTGGCGTTGCCAGGCCCCCCGCCGGTGACCACGAACGGCTCGGTATAGATCATGAAACTGTCCATGAAGCGCAAGAGAATGGCGATCATCAGAACGCCCATCATCTTGGGCAATTCGATATAGCGGAACACTGCCCACCGGCTTGCCTGATCTATGCGGGCGGCCTGATAATAGGCGTCGGGGATGGATTTGAGGCCGGCATAGGCCAGAAGGGCGACCAGCGAGGTCCAGTGCCAGACATCCATGACGATCACCGTCACCCAGGCGTCGAACGTGTTCTGAGTGTAGTTGTAGTCGATGCCCAGAGCGGCCAGCGTATGCCCCAGAAGGCCGATATCGACGCGGCCAAAGATCTGCCAGATGGTGCCCACCACGTTCCAAGGAATCAGCAGCGGCAGCGACATGAGCACGAGACAGACCGAGACCCAGACACCGCGCTTGGGCATGTTGAGCGCGATGAGCACACCCAATGGAACCTCGATGGCAAGGATGATGGCCGAAAAGATCACCTGCCGTTGCAGAGCCGCCCACATCCGTTCCGAGGCGAGCATTTCCTCGAACCATTCCAGCCCCGCCCAGAAGAACTGATTGTTGCCGAAGGTGTCCTGCACCGAATAGTTGACCACGGTCATGAGCGGGATGACGGCGGAAAATGCCACCAGCACCAGCACCGGCAGCACGAGAAACCACGCCTTCTGATTGGTGGTCTTTTCCATCAGGCGGCCTCCTCGCTGCGGGTTCGTTTCATGGCGGCGTCATAGCCGAACGCGCCGTCATCCTCGGGCTTGACCCGCGGATCTCCGCCCGAAGCGATCCTCGGGTCAAGCCCGAGGATGACGTCTGAAACCCGAGCCATCATGATGCCTCCTCGAGGGCCTGTGTCGGCACGAGGCGCCAGTCATCGACATAGACATTGACAGCACCGGGGGCGAAGCGCGCGCGCACGCCGTCGCCGGGCAGGGCGTCACCCTCGGGCAGGATGGCGTTGATCGCCTGCCCGTCGAAATCGAGCCGCGCGATGCGGTGGCGGCCCACATCCTCGATCCGCGTCACGCGGACCCGCCACCCGCGCGCGCGTCCCCTCGACCTGCGCGGGCAAAAGGTTCATGCCCGGAGAGCCGATGAAATAGCCCACGAACGTATGCGCGGGCCGCTCGAACAACTCCTGCGGTGTGCCCATCTGCACCACGCGCCCCTCATGCATCACCACCACCTTGTCGGCGAAGGTCAACGCCTCGGTCTGATCATGGGTGACATAGATCATGGTATGGCCGAACTCGTGATGCAGCGCCTTGAGCTGCGTCCTGAGTTCCCATTTCATATGCGGGTCGATCACCGTCAACGGCTCGTCAAAGAGCAGCGCATTCACGTCCTCGCGCACCATGCCGCGCCCGAGGCTGATCTTCTGCTTGGCATCGGCCGTCAGCCCCCGCGCCTTGCGGTCAAGCTCCGCCTCCATGCCGATCATCGCGGCAATCGCCTGCACGCGGCCCGCGATATAGCCCGGCTCCGCGCCGCGATTGCGCAGCGGAAAGGCGAGGTTCTCGCGCACGGTCATGGTATCGTAGACCACCGGAAACTGGAACACCTGCGCGATGTTGCGCGCGGCCGTGGGCTGATCGGTCACGTCCTCGTCGCCAAACAGGATGCGCCCGCGCGAAGGCCGCAAGAGGCCGGAAATGATATTGAGAAGCGTGGACTTGCCGCAGCCCGAGGCGCCAAGCAGGGCATAGGCCTCACCATCGCCCCAGACATGATCAAGCTGCTTGAGCGCCCAATCCGCATCGGAGGACGGATTGTCGAGATAGCTATGCGCCAGATTGTCGAGCGTGATCTTCGCCATCTTCCCCCCTCAGGCCGCGTGCGCATAGGCGGCAGGGGCCACCAGCGCGCCATCGGTCGAAAACACGTAGACATGCGCCGGATCGAGCCAGACCCGCAGCGCCGCGTCGAGATGCACAAAGGTCTCGGAGCCGGTGATCTCGGTCACCCGGAGCCGCGCCTCGAATGCCATCGCCGTCCCCTCCGGCCGGTCGATCTGGAGGTGGTTGGGCCTGAACCCGGCCAGATAACGCCCATCGGCCAGCGCCGCCAGACTTCCGATTGCGGGCACCTCCTGCCCGTCGCCAAAGCCGATGCTGTTGCCCGCCTTGGTCACGGTCAGGAAATTCATCGGCGGATCGCTGAAGACGCGCGCCGTGGTGGCGTCGCGCGGTTGGCGGTAAACTTCCGGCGTGGACCCGAACTGCGTGACCCGCCCCTCCCACAGCGTGGCCGTGTTGCCACCCAATAGCAGCGCCTCCTCCGGCTCGGTCGTGGCATAGACGAAAATGCTGCCCGCCGCCTCGAAGATGCGCGGGATCTCGGCGCGCAACTCCTCGCGCAGCTTGTAGTCGAGATTGGCCAGCGGCTCATCCAGCAGCACCAGCCCCGCCCCCTTCACCAGCGCGCGCGCCAGCGCGCAACGCTGCTGCTGCCCGCCCGACAGCTCCAGCGGGCGGCGGTCCAGCATCGGCGTGAGTTGCATCAGCGCGGCGGTCTCCTGCACGGCACGCTCGATCTCGTCCCGGCCCTTGCCCTGAAGCCGCAGGGGCGAGGCGATGTTGTCGTAGACGGTCATCGAGGGGTAATTGATGAATTGCTGATAGACCATCGCCACCGCGCGATCCTGCACCCGCATCCCCGTCACGTCCTGCCCCTGCCACAGGATCCGCCCCGAGCCGGGCGCATCAAGCCCCGCCATCAGCCGCATGAGCGAGGTCTTGCCCGACAGCGTCGGCCCCAGCAGCACGTTCATGGTGCCGGGCGCAAGCGTAAGGTCGGTCGGGTGGATATGCACCTGCCCGTTCACAACCTTGGAAACCCCCTCAAGCGTCAGCGTCACGCGCGTGCCCTCCCTGTTTGTGTCGCGTCCGCCCGCATCCAGTCGTCGAGCGCGGCGATCTGGGTCTCGGTCATCTTCAGCCCCAGCCGTGTGCGCCGCCAGACCACATCCGCCGCCTCGCGCGCGTATTCGTGGCGCATCTGCCAGCGCACCTCCGCCTCGGTCAGCGTCGCGCCAAACTCGCGGCCCAGATCGGACATCTGCCGCGCATCGCCCAGCAGTTCCGCCGCCTCCGTCCCGTAGGCCCGCACCAGCCGCCGCGCATGATCTGCCGACAGGAACGGATAGGCCTGTGCCAGACTGTCCACCAGCGCCTCGAACCCGTCAACGGCGAAATCCCCGCCAGGCAGCGCCACACCCGCCGTCCAGTCCCCGCCCGCGCGCGGAAAATGCGGCGCGAGCCGCGCCAGCGCCGCCTCGGCCAGCCGCCGGTAGGTTGTGATCTTGCCACCGAATACATTGAGCAGCGGCGCGCCGCCCTCGTCGAGCGACAACACATAATCGCGCGTCGCCGCCGTCGCCGATTTCGCCCCGTCATCATAAAGCGGACGCACGCCCGAATAGGTCCAGACGATATCGGCCTCGGTCACGGGCCCCTTGAAATACTCGCTGGCGAACCGGCAAAGATAGGCCGCCTCCTCCGGGGTGCATTCAGGGCGCGCATCGGCGTTCTCATGTTCGGCATCCGTGGTGCCGATCAGGGTAAAGTCGCCCTCGTAAGGAATGGCGAAGATGATCCGCCCGTCAGAGCCTTGAAAGAAATAGCATTTGTCATGGTCAAACAGCCTGCGCGTGACGATATGGCTGCCCCGCACCAGCCGCACGCCTTCGGTCGAGTTGAGCCGCAGCACCCCGCCGATCACGTCGCGCACCCATGGCCCGGCCGCATTCACCAGCGCGCGCGCCCGCACCACCTCGCGCGCGCCGCCCGCCTCCAGCGTGATCCGCCAGAGATCGCCCGCCCGTTCAGCCGCCACCACACGGGTGCGGGTGCGGATCACCCCACCCCGCGCCTCGGCGTCGCGGGCGTTGAGCACGACAAGGCGGCTGTCCTCGATCCAGCAATCGGAATATTCGAAGGCACGCGCGAACTTGTCCCGAAGCGGCGCCCCCTCGGGACTGCCCGCCAGATCAAGCGTGCGCGTGGCAGGCAGGATCTTTCGTCCGCCCATGCTGTCATAAAGCAAAAGCCCCAGCCGGATCAGCCAGGCGGGCCTGCGCCCGCGCATCCAGGGCATGACCATCGACAGAAGCCGCGATGTCGGCGTTTCGCCCTCGAACCGCATGTCGCGGTGATAGGGCAGCACAAAGCGCATCGGCCAGGAGATATGCGGCATGGCGCGCAACAGCACCTCGCGCTCCACCAGCGCCTCGCGCACGAGGCGGAATTCGAAATATTCGAGATAACGCAACCCGCCATGAAAGAGCTTGGTCGAGGCCGAAGAGGTGGCCGAGGCCAGATCGCCCATCTCGGCCAGCATCACCGAAAGGCCCCGACCGGCCGCGTCGCGTGCGATGCCGCATCCGTTGATGCCACCGCCGATCACGAAGAGATCAAGGGTATCGCTCTCGACTCGCTCCACGTTTCGATCCCTCTTCCCGGCGTTATGAACGCAAACGAAGCATCCTTCGGGCGCTACAGTCAAGAACGAAAGTTCGTTTTATTTCCTTTCCGCATGAAAATCACGGATGAATAGGCTTTCGCAACATGCCGGTGCCCTCCGACACCCCGCTCGGCAAGCATCGCAAAGGCGACGCTACGTCAAACGACAGGAAATGTCCCGAATCGCGCGCGCGCGCTTGCACGCGGCACGAAACCGAACATAATCGAGCAACATTCCAGAACAGGCCCACCATGTCCCAGACCTTTCGCCAACCCGATATCCTCGAGATCGCCCGCGCCGAGGGCAAGGTCATGGTCGAGGACCTCGCCGAACGCTTCAGCGTCACCGTCCAGACCATCCGCCGCGACCTCACGGAACTGGCCAATGCCGGCAAGCTCGAGCGCGTGCATGGCGGCGCGATCCTGCCCTCGGGTGTGACCAATATCCTCTACGAGGAGCGCCGCCGCCTCAACGAGCCCGCGAAGGTGGCGATCGGGCGCGCCTGCGCGGCAGCCATCCCCGAGGATTGCTCGATCTTCCTCGATATCGGCACCACGACCGAGGCGGTGGCCCAGGCCCTCATCGACCACCGCAACCTGATGGTCGTGACCAACAACATGAACGTGGCGCGCATCCTCTCGGCCAATCCCGATTGCGAGATCGTGCTGGCGGGCGGCGCGCTCCGGCGCTCCGATAACGGGCTGGTCGGCCACCTGACCGCGCGCGCCATCGAGAATTTCAAGTTCGACCACGCCATTCTCGGCTGCTCGGCCCTCGACGAGGACGGCGACATGCTCGATTTCGACATCCAGGAGGTGCTTGTGGGCCAGACCCTGCTCAAACGCTCGCGCGAGGTGATGCTGGTGGCCGACACCTCCAAGTTCCAGCGCAGCGCGCCGGTGCGCATCGGCTCGCTGCGCGACGTCGATCACGTCTTCACCGACGCACCACTGCCGCCCGCCCTGACCGAGGCCTGCGCGAGATGGGACACCCATATCCATGTCACGCGACCCGAAGGCGCCTGATCCACCGCTTCTTCTGGCCGGAAATATCCCGGGGGAGGCGCGCGGATGCGCGACGGGGGCAGCGCCCCCTAGAGCATGTCGCGTTCATTCGAATTCACACGACATGCTCTAACTTATTGATTTCGCATGTTCGAGAAGCTCAAAACCGGTTCCCACTTTTGAGCAACATGCTCTAGAACACCGAATGTTCCCCGAGCGCGACGCTGAGCTCGCCGCGCGCCAGCCGCGCATAGAACTCCTCCAGCGTCTCGGTCCCGGTCTCGGGCGTGGCTGCCGCATCATAGCGCCCGGTTTCGGGGTCAAGCACCAGCATCGACTCGGTCGCATAGTATCGCCCGATCCGTGCCAGTTCGGCCTTTTGCGCCAGCCGCCCGCTCACCCGCCCGCCAAGGGCCAGCGCGCCCACGATCGCGTCCATCATCCGCACCGGCACGCGGGCATAACGCGGCTTGAGGCCCAGCGCGGCAAACAGCATCCCGCCCTGCGCAAGGGGCGTGATGGCCGGTCCCGGCCCGCCGATGGGCAGCACCCGGTTCCACCTGTCCGGATCGTCGAGACACCCCACAAGATAGCGCGCAAGATCCCCGTCAGAGATCGGCTTGCACGCCGTCAGCCGTCCGTCGCCGAAGAGCAGAAACGGCTTGCCCGCCTGCAGCCGCGCAACCTGCCCCGAAAGCGACTTGAAATAGGCGGTCGGGCGCACGACGGAATAGCGCAGCCCCGAGGCCGCAAGCGCCGCCTCTGCCGCAAGCTTGGCATGCTGAAAGGCCAGCAGCGGCCGCTGAACGCAGATCGCAGACAGCAGAACGAAGTGCGCGCCGTGCTTTTGCGCCGCTTCTATGGCCGCGACGGTTGCGGCGTGATCGACCGCCCAGGCATCCGCCGGTGATCCGCTGCGCGAGGCCATGCAGCATATCACCGCCTCCGCCCCGCTCTCCGTCAGCGCCCCGGCCACCGAGCCGAAATGCAGCGCCGCCCGCTCCGGCAGGCCGTGACTGCCCCCGGCATGATGGGGCCGGAGCAGGCAATGCGCCGCGCGCCCGTCGGCCAGAAGGGCGGCCACCACCGCGCGCCCGATGGTCCCCGTGGGCCCCAGAACCAGAACCCGCGCCGTCATCCGCCAAGAAAACTGGCAAAGGGGAGATAGCGCACCGGATCTCCGGGCCGGATGTCCGCCGCTGCATCGGGCAATTCCACCAGCCCCTCGGCCCAGCTCAACCCGCTGATGCGACCGGAACCTTCGGATTTGAACACCTCCGCCCGGCCATCCCGGATGCGCGCGCGCAGGTATTCGCGTCGGCCCGGCTTCTTGCGCTTCTCGAATGCGGCGGGCACGTCAAAGCCCTGCGGTTCGCGCCATTCGGCCCCCGACAGCACCGCCATCGCGGGCCGCGCGAAAATGAGCGTGCAGACCAGCGCCGCCACCGGGTTGCCCGGCAGGCCAAAGACCGGCGCGCCGCCCCACATGCCCAGCGCCAGAGGCCGCCCGGGCTTGAGCGCGATGCGCCATTCGGCCATCGCCCCCGCCTCGTTCAAAAGGGCCGATACGTGATCCTCATCCCCCGAGGAGGCCCCGCCCGAGGTCAGGATCACATCCGCCTGCGCCGCACCCCGGTCAAGGGCGGCGCGCAGGGCGGCGCGATCATCGGCCACCCGGCCAAGGTCCAGCACATCATAGCCCATCTGCTGCGCGAGGGCTGTCAGCATGGGACGATTGGCATCGTAAATCTGTCCCACGCGTGCGGGCTCTCCCGGCTCCACCAGCTCATCCCCGGTCGAGATCACTGCCACGCGCAGTCGCTTGAACACCGGCAGATCGGCCAGCCCCACGGCGGCACACAGCGCCAGATCGGCAGGCGTCAGCACGCGGCCCGTCTCCAGCACGGTCGCGCCTGCCGCCACGTCCTCGCCCGCGCGCCTTGTGTTGGCCCCGCGCTTCAGACCGCCGCGAAAGGCGATGCGCCCCTCGCCCAGCGTCACATCCTCTTGCAGGATGACCGTGTCCACCCCCTCGGGCAGCGCGGCCCCGGTCAGCACCCGCACCGCATATCCCTGCGGCACCGCGCCGGGATAGGGCACCCCCGCCGCCGCGCGGCCCGAGGCGAGCGGCAAGACCTGATCGCCCTCGCCAAGACTGTCATGGGCAAACCCATACCCATCCACCGCCGTATTCGCCTCCGGCGGGTTCGCCCGCCGCGCCACCACCGGCGCCGTCAACACCCGCCCCGCCGCTTGGGCCAGCGGCAAGACCTCCTGCCCCACCACCGCGCGCAGCCGGTCGCGCAGCAGCGCAAGCGCATCGTCCACCGGCGTCCACTCCACCCCCGCAGGCAGCGCGAAACAGTCGTTCCGCAGCGGCGGTGGTTTCAGCGTGTCGTCGCAGGCGCGCATCAGCTCCTCCTCGTGGCCAAGGCCGAAAATCCATCCCTCCTCAGGGGCCTCCGGGGCCTCCACCGCCAGCATGGCGGCGAGACGGGCATGAGGCAAGCGGGCAAGTCCCCGCGCCATCAGCCGCACCTGATGCGCGTCGCGGATGCCGCCCCCGGCCTCGGCGCGCTTGACGGCCCTGTTGATCAGCCCCGGCCAGACCTCGACCAGCGCCACCGGCGCGTCCATCCCCTCGAACGGCCAGACCGCCACCTGACCCGCAAAGCGCCGCCGCAGCCGATTGAGCACCGGCAGCCCGATCAGCACCTGCCCGCCGACGGCCCCCGCGCCGCCCATTTGCCAGGCGCTGAACGATCCGGGCGCACCCTCATCGGCGCACCGCCGGTCGGGCAGGCCATGGCCCGCCCGCGTGTCGCGGCGCGGCAGGCCCGCTATCTCACGCTTGAGACCGTTGAACCAGAACGGCCCCACGCCGGGAAACCGCGCGTTGATCTCGCCCGCCACGTCGAAGCGGTTATTGGCGCGCGGGGCATCCTCGATCCGCGCCTCCAGCCAGTCCCAGACGGCAAACGGGTTATCGCACCCGGTCAGTGCCCGCGCGAATCGCTTCGGAAAGCCGAAGGGGAAATCGCACCCGATGAACAGACGGCGCCCCGCCGCGCGCTCGGTCTCGATCAGATCAACCAGCGCCGCCTCCGCCTCCACCCGGTTGCGCAGGTAGCGCGGGGTCTCTTCTGCCCCACCGCGCACGCATCCCAGCCAGATCGCATCGCGGCGCGGGCGCGGCCCGGTATCGTTGCCGCTCGACCAGTCGAGCATCGCGAAACTGTCGAATGGGGTCAAAGCCCCACCTCACCCAGGATGAAATCGGCAATCGCGGCCGTGTCGTTCAGATCGAACACCGGCCGGTCGAGATCGAGCGGCACATCGCTTGCCACCGCCCGGATCGTCGGATCGCCGGGGGCAATCAGGGCATTGCCGGTCTCGGCGCGGAACGCCTCGATCTTGGGATGGCGGTCGCGCTTGTAGCCTTCGACCAGCACCAGATCGCAGGGCGCGAGCATAGCCAGCAGATCGGCGAGCGGCGGCTCCGAGGCCCCCCGCAATTCGCGCATGAGCGCCACCCGGTGCCGCGACGCGAGCAGCACCTCGCCCGCCCCCGCCTGCCGGTGGCGATAGCTGTCGCGCCCCGGATGATCCACGTCAAAGCTGTGATGCGCGTGCTTGACGGTCGAGACGCTGAGACCCCGCGCCGCCATTTCGGCCACCAGCCGCTCCATCAGCCCGGTCTTGCCGGCATTCTTCCAGCCGGTCACGCCGTATAGTTTCATGCCCACGCCCTCCGCTGCGCGCGGGCCAGGTCCTCGGGCGTATTGACGTTGAAAAACGCGTCGCCGTCGTCAAAGAGCGCCTCGCGCCCGCCGTGTTTTTCGGTCCAGATCACCACCTTGCGCAATCCCCCCTCCAGCGCCGAACGCAGATCGTGGCGCAGCGCCACGGGCCAGAGGCCAAAGGTCGGGTGGCGCACCTGCCCGCCCCGGCTCATGGATTTCGTGTCTTCATCCCCGCGCGGCGTGGCGGCCAGCACCAGGGGATGCGCCATGCCCTCGGCCTCCTCTTGCAGGCGCGCCACCAGATCACGCGGAAAGAACGGCGTGTCGGCGGCGACGCTCACGATGGCCCGGGCCCCCTGCCCGGCGGCCCAGTCGAGACCCGCCAGAACCCCCACCAGAGGCCCGGGATAGCCCGCGATCGGATCGGGCAGCACCGGCAGGCCGAACGCCGCGAACCGCGCCGGATCGCCATTGGCATTGAGTGCCATCGCCCCCACCTGCGGCCCCAGCCGGGCGATGACGTGATCGAGGATGACCCCCTGCCCCAGCGCCAGCAACCCCTTGTCGCCGCCGCCCATGCGCGTCGCCTGCCCCCCGGCGAGGATCACCCCGAGTGGCTTGTCGTGCGGCGCGTTCATGCGTCGGCACTCTTGCGGCGGTGTTTGGGGCTTTCCTCCTCGACGCTGGCGGGATCGGCATCGCGCAAGAGCCGCTCTTCGCCAGCCAGACAGACGAACCGCTTGCCCCGCATCCGCCCGATCAGCGTCAACCCGACCTGCCGCGCGATCTCCACCCCCCAGGCGGTAAAGCCCGAGCGCGACGCAAGCACCGGAATCCCCATCATCGCGGTCTTGATCACCATCTCCGACGTGAGCCGCCCGGTGGTGTAGAGCAGCTTGTTCCCCGCCGCGACACCCTCGCTCTGCATCCAGCCCGCGATCTTGTCCACCGCATTGTGTCGGCCCACATCCTCCATGTAGACCAGCGGTCGCGCCCCCTGACACAGCACCGTGCCATGGATCGCCCCTGCCTCCAGGTAAAGCGACGGGGTCCGGTTGATCCTGGCCGCCAGCGCATAGAGGTCCGAGGTCCGCACCTCTATTTCGGGCAGCGTCACGCCCTCCAGCCCCTCCATCATGTCGCCGAATACCGTGCCCACGGCACAGCCGCTGGTGCGAGTCTTTTTCTTCAGCTTTTCCTCGTAGCTGGTCTGCCCGTCCGTGCGCACCACGACGGTTTCAAGCTCCTCGTCGTAATCGACACCCAGCACCTGCTCGCCCTCGGCCAGCATTCCCTGATTGCGCAGAAATCCGAGCGCGAGGTATTCGGGATAATCGCCGATGGTCATGGCGGTCACGATCTCCTGCGCGTTGAGAAAGATCGTCAGAGGACGCTCCTCCACGACCCGGATTTCGGTGCGGTTTCCGTCATGATCCACGCCCGTCACCGCGCGCGTCAGCCGCACCGCCGACGGATCGGGCGCGATCAGAAAATCGCCCGTATCGCTCTCCTGCACCAATTGCATCTCCTCCCGCTCTCGGCTACCCCGACCCCGGAGACTGCGACCGGGGGCGGAAAATCGTGTCAAGCCAAACCACCAAATCACTCTATTGGCAAGGCGTGCGCGACGGCGCACCCTTCGTGCTGGTGGTGGTGCCCTTCTCGCTGCTCTTCGGCGTGGTCGGCACCGAGGCGGGGCTCGCGCTTTCCGAGGTGATGGGATTTTCGGTGCTGGTGATCGCGGGGGCCGCGCAGTTCACCGCCGTGCAACTGCTGAGCGACGGCGCGCCCGCGCTGGTGGCGCTCGTTTCGGCGCTGGCGGTCAACCTTCGCATGGCGATGTATTCGGCCTCGCTCACGCCTTACCTCGGGGCGGCACCGCTCTGGCAACGCGCGATCGCCGCCTATTTCATGGTCGATCAGAGCTATACCGTCTCCTATTTCGCCTATGAGAGCCATCCGCGCTGGTCCGTGCCCGAGCGGATGAGCTATTATTTCGGCGTGGTCACGCCGATCTGCCCGCTCTGGTATCTCTTCACCCTTCTCGGCGCGCTTATCGGCGACACCATCCCCGAGGCCTTCGCGCTCGATTTCGCGCTGCCGATCACGTTTCTGGCAATGATCGGCCCGATGCTGCGCACGCCCGCCCATGTTGCGGCGGCGCTGGTGTCGGTGGCGGTGGCGCTGCTCGCCGCCGGGCTGCCCTATAATCTCGGCCTGCTGGTCGCGGGGCTTGCCGGGATGATGACCGGCGCGCAGGTCGAGGTGATGCTCGAGCGGCGCAAGGCGGCGCGCCAGCCATGATCGAGGGGCGCGAACTCTGGCTCTTCATCGCAGCACTCGGGATCGGCACCTTCGGGCTTCGCTTCGTCTTTCTGGGTCTGGTGGGCGACCGGCCCATGCCCGCCTGGCTCTTGCGGCATTTGCGCTATACGGCGGTGGCGCTCATCCCGGCGCTCGTTGCACCTCTCACGCTCTGGCCCGCCGCGACCGGCGGCGCGCCCGATCCCGCGCGCCTTATCGCGGCGGGGGTGACGCTGGTGATCGGCTTTGCCACGCGCAACGTGGTGCTGGCCATCGCGTCAGGCGCGCTCACGCTTTTCGGCGGCCTCGCCCTTCTCGGCTGACCCCGCGCTTCTTCTGGCCCGAAATATCCCGGGGGAGTCGCGCGGATGCGCGACGGGGGCAGCGCCCCCTATCTCGGGGCGGCGGCGCGGCGCAGCCGATCGTTGATCGCGCGCCCCAGCCCCACCTCCGGGATCGGCGCCACGGCGATGCCTGCCACACCCAAGGCATCGAGCGCGTGCAGGTGGTGAAAGAGATTGGCCGCCGCCTCGTGCAGATCGCCCGCAACCGAGAGGTTGAGATCGCCCGCCACCGCGCCGAAACCCAGCATCACTTCGCCCGCACCCGCCGCCAAGGCCCCGAGCCGCACCCTTGCCCCCGGCGCGTAATGCGAGGGCATCTGCCCCGGCGCCGTCAGCGGACCGCCCTCCTGATGCCCCGCCAACGGCGCGCCCAATGCGGCTTCCAGCGCCTCGACCGGCACGCCGCCGGGGCGCAGCAAGACAGGTGCGCCATCAAGCCCGACGATGCTCGATTCGACGCCCACCGCGCAGGCCCCGCCGTCGATCACCGCCTCGATCCGGCCCCCGAGACCCGCCAGCACATGCGCCGCCGTGGTCGGGCTGATCCGTCCCGAGGGGTTGGCCGAGGGCGCCGCGACCGG
This sequence comes from Alphaproteobacteria bacterium HGW-Alphaproteobacteria-1, assembly GCA_002842985.1. Lineage (GTDB taxonomy): Bacteria > Pseudomonadota > Alphaproteobacteria > Rhodobacterales > Rhodobacteraceae > Roseovarius. The sequence goes on along the minus strand of PHEQ01000013.1, from coordinate 20,991 downwards.
CCCGCCGAAGGCCCGCAGCGCGCCCTGCGCCACCTCATGCGCGGGCACGCGCAGCGCCAAGGTCCCCAAGCCCGCCGTCACCAGCGGCGAAATCCCCGCGCCGCCCCGCAAGCGCAGCACCAGCGTAAGCGGTCCCGGCCAGAAGGCCGAGGCGAGGCGCTCGGCGGCATCCGACCACAGCACCAGTTCGCGCGCCGCCGCCACATCCACCACATGCACGATCAGCGGGTTGAACCGCGGCCGCCCCTTGGCCTCGAAAATCCGCGCCACCGCCAGATCGTTTCGTGCATCCGCCCCAAGGCCGTAAACCGTCTCGGTCGGCAGCGCGACCAGCCCGCCCGCGCGCCAGATCGCGGCCGCCGCCGCAAGCCCAGCCGCATCGGCCTGCAATAATTCGGTTGCAATCGGCATTTACGACCCCTGAGCTGACGCGGCGTTCCGGTTGCCTGTTCGCTGCGGTTGATTACCCTTGCTCCGCGAGTTAAGCCCATAACGTGACGCGGCCCGCCTGCCAAGCCGCGCCTGCCCCATAGGAGGTATCCATGCCCTATCGTGCCCCGGTGGACGAGTATCTCTTCCTCTTCGATCACATCGTCGGCCTGCCCGAGGTCACCGCCACCGACCGTTTCGCCGAGGCCACGCCAGACATGACCGCCGCCATCCTGCATGAGGCCGCGCGCCTGTGCGAAGAGGTCATGGCGCCCTTGCAACGCAGCGGCGATCTGCACCCCGCGCGGCTGGAAAACGGTGTTGTGCGCACCTCTCCCGGTTTCGCCGAGGGCTACCGCGCCATCGCGACGGGCGGCTGGGTCTCGATCGCCGCCAGCCCCGAGCATGGCGGCATGGGCCTGCCCATGGTGCTGACCACCGCCGTCAACGAGATGATGTCGGCCGCGTGCCTGTCGCTGCAACTGGCGCCCCTGATGACGCAAGGTCAGATCGAGGCGCTGGAGCATCACGCAAGCGACGCCCTGAAGGCACTCTACCTGCCCAAACTGGTCAGCGGCGACTGGGCCGGCACGATGAACCTGACCGAGCCGCAGGCCGGGTCCGACGTGGGCGCGCTGCGCAGCAAGGCCGAGCCGAACGGCGATGGCACTTACGCGATTACGGGACAGAAAATCTATATCTCGTGGGGAGACAACGATTTCACCGAAAACGTCTGCCATCTCGTGCTGGCGCGGCTGCCCGATGGCGTGGCGGGCACCAAGGGGATCAGCCTCTTTCTGGTGCCCAAGTTCATCCCCGACGAAAACGGCAATCCCGGCACGCGCAATGCGCTGAACGTGGTCAGTCTCGAGCACAAGATGGGCCTGCACGGCAGCCCCACGGCGGTGATGCAATATGACGGCGCGACCGGCTGGCTGGTGGGGCACGAACATGACGGGATGCGCGCCATGTTCACCATGATGAACAACGCCCGCCTCGGCGTCGGTGGTCAGGGCGTAGGCGTGGCCGAGGGGGCAACGCAGCACGCGCTGGCCTACGCGCGGGAGCGCCGTCAGGGCCGCACGGCGAACGGGGCAAGCGGCGGCGCGATCCTCGGTCACGCCGATGTGCGCCGGATGCTCGCCACCATGCGCGCCGAGACCTTTGCCGCGCGCGCCATCGCGCTTGCCTGCGCGCAGGCCATCGACATGCAGACCGCCACCGGCGCGCCGCGCTGGCGCGCGCGCGCGGCGCTGCTAACGCCGCTCGCCAAGGTCTTCGGCACCGAGACCGGCATCGCCGTCGCGGATATGGGGGTGCAGGTGCATGGCGGCATGGGCTTTATCGAAGAGACCGGCGCGGCGCAGTATCTGCGCGACGTGCGCGTGACCGCGATCTACGAGGGCACGAGCGGGATTCAGGCGATGGACCTTGTCGGCCGCAAGCTCATGGACGGGGGCGAGGCAGCCTTTGCCCTCATCGACGAGATCGAGACGCTGGCCGAGGGCGCGCGCGGTGCCCTGCCCGATCTGGCGGGCAAGCTCTGGCAGGCCGCCGAAACCCTGCGCGAGACGACCGACTGGATGCTCGCACAGACCGACATGACCGAGCGTTTCGCGGGCGCGATCCCCTATCTGCGCGGCTTTGCGCGGGTTCTGGGCGCGCATTTCCACCTCAAGGGCGCGCTGGCCGAAGGCGGCACCGGACCGCGCACGCGGCTGGCGCGGTTCTACATCACCCGGCTTCTGCCCGAGCATATCGGCCATTTCGCCCATGCCACGGGCGGCGCGGGCGATCTCTACGCGCTGGATGACGCGGACTTCGCCGCATGATGATGGATGGCGGCGCGCTCATCCACCACCCGTGGGAGGCCCCGCCGCCCGAGGGCGGGGCCTCCGAGGTTGCCCCCGGCCTGCTCTGGCTGCGCCTGCCGTTGCCGATGGTGCTCGATCATGTCAATGTCTTCGCGCTCGACGAGGGCGAAAGCTGGACCATCGTCGATACTGGCATCCATTCGCGGCGCAGCCTGGCCCTGTGGGAGCGGCTCCTTGCCGGGCCCTTGCAGGGCAGGCCCGTATCCCGCGTCATTCTCACCCATCACCACCCCGATCATGTGGGCATGGCGGGCTGGTTCATGGAGCGTTTCGGCGCGGCGCTCTGGGCCACGCGGACAAGCTGGCTTTTGGCGCGGATGCTTATTCTCGATGTCGAGGAGGCACCGACGCCGCAGGCGCTGGAATTTTCCCGCGCGGGCGGCATGGATCCCGAGATATTCGAGGCGCGCCGCCACGAGCGGCCCTATAATTTCGCCGATACCTGCGCGCCCATTCCCGTGGGCTATCGCCGGATTGTTGACGGCGAGGTGATCCGCGCGGGCGGGCGTGACTGGGACGTGCGCCTGGGGGGCGGGCACGCGCCCGACCACCTCACGCTCTGGTCGCGCGATGATCGGCTCGTGATCGCTGGCGACCAGATCCTGCCCGGCATAAGCCCCAATATCGGCGTCTACCCGACCGAACCCGAGGCCGATCCGCTGGCCGAGTGGTTCGCCGCCTGCGACCGGCTTGCGCCCCATGCGCGCGAGGATCACCTTGTGCTGCCGGGTCACAAGCTGCCCTTCACCGGCCTGCCGATGCGGATGCGGCAACTCCGCGAGAATCACGAGGCCGCGCTCGGGCGGCTGCGCGAGTTTCTCAAGCAGCCGCACACCGCCGCCGACTGCTTTCCACTCCTTTTCCGGCGCAAGGTCGAGGCCGCCACCTACGGGCTCGCGCTGGTGGAATCGGTTGCGCATCTCAACCACCTCCTCCACGCTGGCGAGGTCAGACGCTGGCGGCGCGCGGACGGCGCATGGCTCTGGCAGGTGCGGTAACGGGAGGCGCGCGGATGGGTGACCAGATCCAGACATCGGCAGAGGTGGCCGAGGCCCACGCCATGCCGCGTTGCCATGAAGTGCACGCGCGCCCCGGCCAGCCCTGCATGGAGGAGGCGGCAAAATCGCTGCCCCAAACCCCGGTCGATCAGAAAAGCCCCGCGCAATGGGCCTATGAGCGGCTCATCCTCTATATCCGCAATTTCGAGGAGACGCTGGACGAGGCGCATGAGGTCGCGATGGGCTTTGCCGGATCGGACGCGGGGACGCTGCGCATCGAGGGCATGGGCTATTTCGACCCCGATATCGTGACCTTCTATGGCCAGGACCAGATGGGGATGCGCACCCAGCTTGTGCAGCATGTGAGCCAGCTATCGGTGATGCTGCGCGCCCTGCCCAAACAGGCCGAAGAGGCCCCGCCCACGCGGATCGGCTTTCGCCTCGCGCAGGATCTCGAACAGGGGTGAACCTGCGGCAGGTTGGGCCGTGACAGGGCCCAACAAATACGGTAATCACGGCTCCAACTTATACCGGACGAACAGAAGGACCGCGCGACATGGCCGAACACAAGCAAGGCGAAATGGACATCACCGTTCAGGAAAAGACCTTCGAGGGCTTCATCAGGGCTGTGGTCTGGTCGGTGGTCGGCATCATCGGCTTCCTGATCTTCCTTGCGCTGGTCAACGCCTGATCCCCGAACCGGAGACAGTCATGCGGTCGATCCTGCTGGCGCTCTGCGCCGTCCTTGCCCTTGCGGGCTGCGCCGCCGAATCGGTCTGGTCGACCGACGAGGAGGTGACGCGCGCCGCCTATCGCCATGACGGGCCGCCGAGCCTCACGCTTTTCACGATGATCAACAATAACAACGGCTCGGGCGCGCATACCGCGCTGATGATAAACGGCGCGCAAAGGGTGATCTTCGACCCGGCAGGGTCGTTCAACAGCCTGCGCACCCTGCCCGAGCGCAATGACGTGCTCTACGGCATCACGCCCCATGTGGCGGATGTCTATACCCGCTACCATGCGCGCGAGACCTTCCATGTGCGCATCCAGCGCCTTGACGTGTCGCCGGAACTGGCCGCCAAGGCGATCCGGCTGGCCGAGGCGGCAGGCCCGGTGCCCAATGCCGCCTGTTCGCTGGCCACGTCGAAGATCCTGGCCGAGCTGTTCCCCGGCAAGGTCAGCACATCCTGGTTTCCCAACAAGACCGCCGACGCCTTTGCGCGCATCCCCGGCGTGACCGAGGAAACCCTCTACGAATATGACAGCGACGACAATTCCGGCGTCCTCGCCGCCTGGGATCCGGCCCGCGCGCGCAAATTGAATTAGCGGCAGGCCAGACCGTCAACCGATGAGCTGAAGCGGATGCCGAGAGACGGAATTTTGAAAAAATTCCGCTCAAGAAAGTTTTGAACTTTCTTGGCCCAGCCTGTCGGGAGGACCCTCAAGAGGGCGGCGTCGCAAGACTGCTTCAGACCCGCTTCCCCCGCCCCTGCCCCACATCCATTCACCTCTTCGCGCGCACCCTGTCACACCTCTGGACGCGCGCGCGGGCAAACCCCATCAAGAGGGCATGTCCCGACTGACCGACAAACTCACCGATCAGGCATGGCGTAACGCCATGGGCCGCCGCTTCGAGGCGGTGACCGACGAGATATTCCAGGTCATCCGCTGGGTTCTGGTGGTGGGCTTCGCGAATTATCTGGCCCATGCGCATGACATCCTCATCCTGCGCGTCACCTACTGGGTGCTCGCGGGCCTGCTTTTTGGCTATATCGCCTCGCGGTTCCTCTTGCGCCCCGAGATCGCCTTTCTTGGCAATCCCGAGGGGCGGGCGGGCCGCCTTGTGCAATCGGCGCTCAATTTCCTGCTTTGCGTCGTGGTCTTTGGCGTAACGCTCTACGCGGTGCGCACGTTGACCGGGGCCATCGCCGAATATCGCGGCGCGCTCTGAGAGTCTGATTCAAGACTACCCAAGCATTTTCATGCCCTTGCAAGATGACGTGTGACCCGTCGAATGCGATGTTTGTCAAAGGATTTGTCCGCCGGTTTCATGCGGCGTCTCTGGTTTCAGGGATGCCGGTTTCAGGTAGCGTCCACGGACGTAGTGTAATTTTTGCGCCGTCAACGGTGTAATCTCAGGCGGCCATCGAGGTGTATGCAAGACGCGGTGATGCCCGGTTTTTCCATTGTCACCTTCTTCTGACTGCCATTGTCAGCATGCAGGACCAGCGGGCGCAGGATACATCCCTCGGCCAGGACAGCCTGCCGGGTTAGGATTGCCGCCAGATCTGCGCTCTCGCGCTCATGAACCTCCCAGCCAACGATCTTGCGGCTGAAGGCTACACAGCGCCGTCGGCCATAGGCCACCGCAGGAAGTGGAGGAGACATTCCAGGCACAGATGAACACCCTTGAAAAAGCCGCGTGACTTTCGAACAAAGAAGCCTCTCGGAAACCCGCATCAGTTCACCCCCAGACCAGATCGACGCATGACCGGAATCCTCAACATCAGATTTGCCAATATCTCTGAAAACCAAACAAAGTCCGCCCCTTGTTTATTGAAACCAGCAAGATGAGCGTTGTTCGGGAAGAACCCGTTGAGATGACAACCCCGAATTTATCTATAGGCGGCATTTACGCACTTGTTTGCGCGCGCAGCATTTGCTATCGATCAAATTTGAGCGATATGGAGGCGTTCTCAGCATCACCTTTGCATCAAACGAGGCGCCCTGAGGGCAGGCCTTCTGCAGTAGCCCGAGAAAATTCCGAAATGACCAGCAAGCGCACCAATCTGCAGCAAGACACGCACTTTCGAGTGCTTCGTCTTCTGCAAGAAAACCCTGAGACGTCCCAGCGCGAGCTGGCACAGGCGGTCGGAGTCAGTGTCGGGGGCATACACTATGTGCTGAACGCCCTGATAGACAAAGGGCTTGTAAAGTTGGGGAATTTCACCGCCGCAAAAGACAAGCGTCGATATGCGTATGTTTTGACGTCAAAAGGGATCGCACGGAAGGCGGCCCTGACACGAGCGTTTCTGGTCCGGAAGATGGAAGAGTACGTCGCGCTGAGGGAAGAGATCGAGTCGCTTCAACTCGATCTGGAGGTCAATGCCGTCAAGAAGACTTCCTGATCCAGTTCGCAACTCGCCAGGCAGTCTATCGCTCATGAGAAACTGCGAAAGGCTGCTCAGGCGCATTTTGGATGCTGGCGACGTCCACAAGAAGTAAAATGACGGGGATTAAATGAAGAAGGTATTATTGGTATTTGGGACGCGGCCGGAAGCCATAAAAATGGCCCCGGCTCATGCCGTCCTCAAGGAAACCGCTGGTCTTGACGTGCGGGTGGCTGTCACCGCCCAGCACCGCGAAATGTTGGACCAGGTGCTGCATCTGTTCGGGATCGAACCTGACTACGATCTGAACGTGATGAAGCCCGGACAAGGGCTTACCGAGATCACCGCGGCGGTGCTTGCCGGGCTCAAGCCGGTGCTGGAAGAGTTCGGTCCCGACCTGTTGCTGGTGCACGGCGACACCACCACCACGCTTTCAGCCTCGCTCGCAGCCTATTACCAGCAGATCCCGGTCGGCCATGTCGAAGCAGGCCTGCGGACCGGCAACATCTATTCGCCCTGGCCCGAAGAGATAAACCGCAAGGTCACCGGCACCATCGCCCGGCTTCACTTCGCGCCGACGGAGAAAGCCGCCTCGAACCTGGAATCCGAGGGCGTGCCGGCCGACCGGATTTCAATCACCGGAAATACGGTCATCGATGCATTGCTTGAGGTGGTCGAGAGGCTTGAAAACGATCCGGAGCGGAGCGCGGCATTCGACGCGGAATTCGGGATCGACCCGACCAAGCGCCTGATCCTGGTGACGGGGCATCGTCGCGAAAGCTTTGGAGGCGGCTTCGAGCGTATTTGTTCTGCGCTTGCCACCGTAGCGAAGCGGGAAGATGTCCAGATCATCTATCCGGTGCACCTGAACCCGAATGTGAAGGGCCCGGTCGAGACCAGCCTTGGTGCGCTGGAGCGTGTGAGGCTCACCGCACCGCAGGATTACCTGCCTTTCGTGCATCTGATGCGGCGCGCAGACATCATCCTGACGGACTCAGGCGGGGTGCAGGAAGAAGCCCCGTCGCTGGGCAAGCCGGTGCTGGTGATGCGTGACACAACCGAGCGGCCCGAGGCGGTGGACGCGGGCACGGTAAAGCTGGTGGGCACCGACGCCGACCTGATCGTGCGGGAAACGGCAATCCTTCTCGACAATCAAGCGGCCTACGAGACCATGTCTCGCGCGCACAATCCTTACGGCGACGGGTTGGCCTCGCAGCGCATCCGCGATGCTGTCTTGTCATTTTTTGCCCTCAGTGAGGATCAATGATCGTGCCCGAGCATCCATTCAAACGCATTTCTGTCATCGGGCTGGGCTATATTGGCCTGCCCACCGCCGCCATGTTCGCCTCGCGCAAAATTGAGGTGGTGGGTGTCGATGTGAACCTGCACGCCGTTGACACGATCAACCGCGGTGAGGTTCATATCGTCGAACCTGATCTCGATATGGTGGTACGCGCGGTCGTGAGAGAGGGTTTTTTGCGAGCCACCACCGCGCCCGAACCCGCCGAGGCCTTTCTGATCGCCGTGCCAACCCCGTTCAAGGGAGAAAACCACGAGCCCGACCTTGGCTTCATCGAGGCGGCGTCGCGCGCCATCGCACCGGTGCTGGAGGCAGGCAATCTGGTGATCCTGGAAAGCACCTCGCCCGTCGGCGCCACCGAGGCCATGGCCGCCTGGCTTGCAGAGGCCCGTCCCGACCTGAGCTTCCCCCAGACTGCCGGGGAAGACTCTGACATCCGCGTGGCGCATTGCCCCGAGCGGGTTCTGCCCGGCAAGGTGATGCAGGAGCTGATCACCAATGATCGCGTTATCGGCGGCATGACCATGGCCTGCTCGGCCCGCGCTGTCGCGCTCTACAAGACCTTCGTTACCGGCGACTGCGTGATTGCCAGCGGCCCGCGCGTCGCTGAAATGGCCAAGCTCACCGAGAACAGCTTTCGTGACGTGAACATCGCCTTCGCCAATGAGCTTTCGGTCATTTGCGACCGGCTGGACATGGATGTGTGGGAACTGATCCGGCTGGCCAACCGGCACCCGCGCGTGAACATCCTGCAACCCGGACCGGGCGTGGGCGGACATTGTATTGCGGTCGATCCGTGGTTCATCGTGGCTTCGGCCCCCGAGCAGGCGCATCTGATCCGAACGGCGCGTGAGGTAAATGACGCCAAGCCGGGCTGGGTGCTGGAAAAGGTCCGCGCGGCGATCGGCGCGCACCTGAGCAAGTATCCCGACCGGACGGCGCGCGAGGTGACGGTGGCGATCTACGGGCTGGCGTTCAAACCCGACATCGACGACCTGCGCGAAAGCCCGGCGCTGGATATCGCCCGGCGCATCGCGGCGGACCATGCCGGGCCGCTGCGGATCGTGGAGCCGAACGTGACGGCACTGCCTCGGGGGCTGGGGGCCGCCACGCTGGTTCCGCTGGAGGAGGTTCGCGCAGAGGTGCACGTGATGCTGGTCGATCACAAATCCTTCAAGGGCACCCCGGTTCCGCCGGGTCAGGTGGTGGATGCGCGGGGGATTTGGGGGGGTAAAACTTGAGCGTTCGGATGAGCCATCTGAAACTTTGGTTGCTACCTGTAGCGGCAGCCTTGGGGCCTGTTTATTGGCTCCCAGGAATATCTCCAGGCGCGCTCGAAAGTATGAAGGTGTTAATTTTCGGCGCCGCGATAGTTTCTTGTCTCTCTACCCGCCCGAATCTTGTGAAAATTTCCGATTTAACTTTTTTTGGCGCCATTTCAGCATTGTTTTTGTTATCATATATTGCCAACAATGAAGTTGGATCTATAGACGTTTTGATCGCACTTGGATTCTACTTATACTTCTATGCGTTTCCACCCGCCGCAAGCGCTGAAGAGTTTAGAATTTTAGCGTTCAGGTCAGCTTTAATATTTTCGGCCTTCACACTAATTGTTATTTTCGATTTTTTTATGGGGGGATTATTCTTTAACCCGTTTTATAAATATCAGCTTCCGCTGTTTTTAAGCGGCTTTCATGGTGGGCGCACTGGCTGGGCATTTTCATCGAATATATTTCTCGCAATTACTCTCGCCACATTCTTTATAACAAAAACAAAGCCTGCGAAGTTCTTACTTTTGTCTATATCATTTGCCATATCACTAAATATCATACTTGTAGGGTCACGCGGGGGCGTTGTCGTGATGAGTTTGCTATTGTGCAGTTTTCTTTATTTGTTAATAAAAAAAGAACGCTATACGCACTTCATTGTATTTGGATTATTGTTAGCAACGAGCGCTTTCTATTATATCTCTGTGAACCATGGAACTCAAGTTTCCCTGAGGGTGGTAGATGTATTTCTTGGAACTGGAGATGTTAAAATTTTTGAAGATCAATCGCGATCTGACAGCTTCGAAGTAGTTATGCAGCAGGTGCTTGATCGTCCTATATTTGGATCAGGACTGGTTGATCTCGTCGGACACGGGTTTAATTTCAGCAGAATTCACAATGTCTGGTTGCGAATTGCGGTGGAGAATGGCATACCTTCAGCGTTCTTGATTCTCGTGTTCTTTTTACTTTTAACGTACCGCGTTTCACAAAGCAAATTTGAGGGGGGGAGGGTGTTTATTTTAATGATGATCGTTGTTTTGGTAACAAGTCAACTAGAGCCAACAACGGTTTTTGGGGGTTTTTTTTCATCATTTTCTTTCTGGTTAATCCTCGCATCTATAATTAAGTTAGGTACTTTAGATTTTTTTGACAAACAGTCCGTTGAAATTAAATTAACTAATGCTTAAACAAACCTTCCTAAATGCGCTATTCACTGGCGTCGCCCAAGCGATTTCCCTTATAGTGTTCGTGGTGCTTGCCGGTGTTCTGGAAACGGAGCAGTTTGGCATCCTTAGCGTGCAACTATCGGCTGCGGCGTTGGTGTCCATCATATCTACATTTCAGTTCGAGCGCGTTTACGTTCGCGTAAGAACCCGCGCATTAAAACAATACATCGCCTTTCACATTCGTTGCCTGTTCCTGATCTCGGCTGTATTGCTCGTTGTTTCTTTGCCATTTGCGATCGGTCCAAGTTCCGTCGTTCTAGCAGTTGGCATGGGACTTTCGCAGATTGCACTCTACGCTGCGGCAAGGCTGGGTTTCTTTCGCCGAATTTGGTTGATGAAGCTCATCCAGTCGATCGCTCTACTATTTGTCAGTGCTCTTGTTTATTTGACAGGGCAACAAGGATTATATTGGCTGGCTTTTCTGTGCTCTTATGCTTGCGCTGGACTGATGGTTTTGGACGAGCCGACACGCGTAGCAATATTTAGAGCTGATCTGCGCAACGACATGCGCCGCTTTAAGTACAGTTTAAGAATCGCGGCAATGGCGCTCGGTTCGCTCCTGACCGGGGCATTCACTCGCGAATTTCCGGTCCTGCTGGCAGGGGCGATGGGGCAGCCCGCGACCGCCGGAACCCTCGGCCTCGTCATGCGCGTCGTTGGCGCGCCACTCGGACTACTCGCAAGATCCGCCTCGGCGGTTGTGGCCAACTATGTTGCATCAGACCGCTTTGACATGAGGGCAATGGGCAAGTTGTTGGTAATACCAGCCATCGGTACGATATATATCACACTACTGTTTGTTGCGTCCTTCTACCTACCGGCATTTGTGAAGTTCGATCAGTTCAGTGTTTTCCTGATCGCCTTGGCTCCGTTTTTCATCGTCAGAGCATATGTGGGAATGCTCGGATCTGCCCTTGTGTTCTACAGGTTGCAACGAGTTGATTTACTTTGCAACACGGGGCTCGCGTGTTTCGCTTCGGTAGCCGGAGTTGTGACCTATTCGGGAGGGCTTGATTTCAACGGGCTTCTTTGGATCATTTCACTGATCTCCATCGGGTTTGGATTTTATCTGACACAGCTGTTCGCAAAACGTTTGAAGGAATTTTGACATGAAAATCTGCTTTCTTTCCTCAATGCACCCAGCCAATGACAAGCGCGTTCACGATAAAGAGGCACGTTCACTTGTGGAGGGTGGTTTTGATGTAAGGCACATATGTCCGGGGCCAGACAATACCCGCCAAACTGTTGATGGTGTTCAGATACAATACTACGTCTCTGGAAATGGGCTGCGGGGCAGGATATTTCAGCTTCACCGTCTTTACCGGCTAGCCGTAGCTGAAAACGCAGATGCATATCATTGCAACGAAGTTGACTCTTGGGGCGTGGGCGTCGCGCTGAAAATATTGAACAAGAAAATTTGCGTTTTTGACGTTCACGAGCATTATCCGAGCACCTTCGCCGAGAGCCGATTTCCGAAATGGGCACAACCTGCCGTAGCTGGTCTGGTTCGGCTGGTATTTCGCCTATTCCTACCGTTCACGGATCGAATCGTTTTGGCGAAACGCACTGTTTCCGATGATTTCAAATGCTCTGACAGTAAAAAGGTTCTTGTCCAAAACTTTACACCTATGGACGGGCTTTCAGTTGCTCCAGATAAATCCGTCCGTATTGCAACGCAGCGGCTTACCATCGTCCACCTCGGACTTTTTAGCAAGGTCCGTGGATGGCCTCAGGTTCTTGAGGCCATGGCAAAAACTGACGACCGGGTACATCTTAAGGTCATTGGTGCGTTTAACGATGGCACCCTGGATGAATTCCAAAGTACGGTCTCTCGATTGAATCTCGTGAACAGAATTGAAGTATTTGAATGGATGCCGTTTAATGAAGCGTTCCATCATTTGACAGATGCTGATGTCGGGTTGATCGCGTTCCAGCCAAGTATCCAGAACCATGTTTTCGCGATGCCACATAAGTTGTTTGACTACATGGCGGCAGGCCTGAGTGTTCTGATGCCAAAGCAGGCAATCGAGGTTGCGCCAATTGTGGAGGAGACGCGGTGTGGGCTGTTAATTGACCCCGCCGATCCAGAGGATATCGCGCGAGGTATAGAAGTTTTGCTGAAGGACCCTGTTGAATCTAACCTGATGGGACGTCGCGGGCGCACGGCCGTAATCGATACCTATAATTGGGAGAGTGAGGCAATGAAGCTTTTGCGCATGTACGAGGAATTAAACTTATCATGAAACAAGTCCTCCAGAACCTCTCCACCGGCCAGTCCGAACTGATTGAGGCCCCGGCCCCGCAGGTGCGGCGGGGCGGTCTGTTGATCGACACCACCGTGTCTTTGATTTCCACCGGGACCGAGCGGATGCTGGTCGATTTCGGCAAGGCCGGCCTCATCTCCAAGGCGCGTAGCCAGCCCGAAAAGGTGCGCCAGGTGCTCGACAAGGTGGCGACTGACGGCCTCATGACCACGGTGGATGCCGTGCGCTCGAAGCTGGGACAACCGATCCCGCTTGGCTATTGCAATGTGGGTGTGGTCAGTCTGAGCAGGGCCGACGGCTTTCAGAGCGGTGACCGGGTGGTTTCGAACGGGCCGCATGCCGATGTCGTCAGCGTTCCCAAGAACCTCTGCGCGAAGATTCCGGACGGCGTCAGCGACGAAGCCGCCGCCTTTACCGTGGTGGCGAGTATTGGTCTGCAGGGGATCCGTCTAGCCCAGCCCACGCTGGGTGAGAGTTTCGTCGTCACCGGCGTCGGGCTGATCGGGCTGTTGACGGTGCAGATGCTTCGTGCGCAGGGTTGTCGTGTTCTCGCGATCGATTTCGACCCGGCAAAGCTGGCTCTGGCGCGTCAATTCGGCGCCGAGACCTGCAACCCCGGTGAGGGCGAAGATCCGGTGGCGGCGGGCATGGCCTTCAGCCGGGGCCTCGGCGTCGATGGCGTCATCATCACCGCCTCGACCAAGTCAAGCGATCCGATCACCCAAGCCGCGCGCATGAGCCGTCAGCGCGGGCGGATCGTACTGGTCGGCGTGACCGGACTCGAGCTCGACCGCGCCGATTTTTACGAAAAGGAGCTGAGCTTTCAGGTCTCATGCTCCTACGGTCCCGGCCGCTATGACCCGTCCTACGAGGACGAGGGAAACGATTATCCGATTGGCTTCGTTCGCTGGACCGAGCAACGGAATTTCGAGGCGGTGCTGGATATGCTGGCATCCGGCGCCCTGGATGTCACAGATCTGATCAGCCACCGCGTGCCATTCGAAGACGCGCCGCGCGCCTATGATCTGCTGACCTCGGACAAGGCCGCGCTCGGGATCATTCTGACCTATGGGCATGCGGTCGCACCCCGCCATGTGCAGCGCGTCGCACTCGGGGCGGCCCCCATCGAGGCGGCGGGCAAGGCCGTGGTTGGGTTTGTGGGGGCGGGCAACTATGCCTCGCGCATGTTGATCCCGGCCTTCAAGGCATCGGGCGCGTCGCTGCACAGCATCGCCTCGGCCGGTGGCACCAATGCCGTGGTGCATGGTCGGCGCACAGGATTTGCACAAGCCACCTCGGACACCGACGGTCTCATTGCCAACCCCGAGATCAACGCTGTTGCCATCGTCACCCGCCACAACAGCCATGCCCGCCTGACCGCGCAAGCCCTGCGCGCGGGCAAGCATGTTTTCGTCGAAAAGCCCCTTGCCCTGACGCATGACGAACTCGACGACGTAAAGGCGGCACATGCCGAAAGCGGCAGGCATCTGATGGTCGGTTTCAACCGCCGCTTCGCCCCGCAAGTGCAGACGTTGCAACGGCTGCTGGGGGCGGTGAAGGCGCCGAAAAGCTTTGTCATGGTGATGAACGCGGGCGCTATCCCCGCCGATCACTGGACACAGGACCCGATGGTCGGCGGAGGGCGCATCATCGGCGAGGCCTGTCACTATATCGACCTGATGCGCTTTCTTGCCGGTGCGCCGATCGTCTCGGTGCAGGCTCGGCGCATGGGGGACACGGACGCGGAGACGGTGACCGAGGACAAGGCCTCGATCACGCTGGGGTTCGAGGACGGGTCCTTCGGCACCATCCATTACCTGGCCAACGGCGGCGCATCCTTTCCCAAGGAGCGGGTCGAGGTCTTTGCCGCTGGCCGCACCTTGCAGCTGGACAACTTCCTGAAGCTGCGGGGGTTCAACTGGCCGGGGTTCAAGAAGCAGAACCTGTGGCGGCAGGACAAAGGCCAGACCGCCTGCGCGGCAGCCTTCGTCAAAGCGGTCGAAGCGGGGGGCGCGGCGCCAATCCCGGCCGAAGAGTTGTTCGAGGTCGCCAAGGTCACCATTGACGTGGCCGAGATTCTACGCGCTCAGGCATGAACCGCCGCTTGACTCAGGCCAAAACCTACGCCCGCCTGGGCCCGGCCAACATCGCACGGGTGGCGCTCTATCGGCTGGGGCTCAAGAGCGGGCTCCACCCGGTGCAGCGTCTGCAGGCGCCTGTAGCGGTGCCCCCGTTCTTTCGCGCCTCCGAGCGACAGGGCGATTTGCCCCCGGCGAACACGGCATGGAACGATAATTTGTTGTGGTTCGGCTGGCACCGGCAATCGCGTCCGGACGGCCCGCCCGACTGGTTCTCAAACCCGCTGTCGAACGCGCCCCAGCCGGACACCACCCACGACTGGTGGCGCATTTCCGATTTCGGCGCAGGTGACATCAAAGGGCTTTGGGAACTGTCGCGGATGGACTGGGTCGTCGCCTGGGCCACCACCACAGCCTGTGGCGACGCGGCGGCGCCGGAGCGGTTGAATCTCTGGCTGGCAGACTGGGCGAAAAAAAATCCGCCCTACAAGGGGCCAAACTGGAAATGCGGGCAAGAGGCCTCGATCCGCGTGATGCACCTTGTCACGGCGGCCTGGGTGCTGGGTCAGGACCGGACGCCTGAAGCCGGTCTCGTGGATCTGCTACGCGCCCATCTGCAGCGCATTGCGCCGACGATGTCCTATGCCATCGGTCAGCAGAACAACCACGGCACGTCCGAAGCCGCCGCGCTGTTCATTGGTGGCAGTTTTCTGGTGGGCCGCGACCCTCGGGCCGAAGCTTGGGCACGCAATGGGCGGCGCTGGCTTGAAGAGCGTGCGGCGAACCTGATCGAATCTGATGGCAGTTTCAGCCAGTATTCGGTGACCTATCACCGCGTGATGCTTGACACCTATGCCCTGGCCGAGGCCTGGCGCCGCCATCGCGGCTTGCCCGAGTTTTCCGCGCGGCTGAGACAGCGCCTTGCGGCTGCTACCGACTGGCTCTGGACGATGACCGACGTCGAAACCGGCGATGCGCCCAATATCGGCGCAAATGACGGCGCGCGGCTGCTGCAATTGACCGATACCGACTACCGCGACTTTCGCCCCTCGGTCCAGCTTGCGGTCGCCTTGTTTCGTGGCGCTGATGCGTTCGGGCCGGGCCCCTGGAACAGGCCGCTCAGCTGGCTTGGCGTGACAGAGGGCAAACCGTGTGCCGCTCCAACTAGCCAAAGCTTCGATGATGGCGGCTACCATGTTCTGCGAAAAGCATCGACCATGGCAGTGATGCGCTATCCACGATTCCGCTTCCGCCCCAGCCAAGCGGATGCGCTGCATGTCGATCTCTGGCATAAGGGGATCAACCTGCTGCGCGATGCCGGCACCTTCAGTTACAATGTCGAGGGTGGCGCGTGGTTTTCTGGCACTGCAGCCCACAACACGGTCGAATTCGACGGACACGACCAGATGCCCCGCCTCGGGCGTTTTCTGTTCGGCGGCTGGCTCAAGGCCGAAGCTGTTGACCCTGTTTTGGATGATGGAGCTAAGGCAATTGCAGCGGCGGCATACACCGACGCCCACGGAGCCCGGCATCACCGAGCGATGACCCTTAGTGCTGGTTCCTTGATGTGCCGGGATACGATATCCGGCAATTTTGAAGAGGCGTTCTTGCGTTGGCGCCTGGCACCCGGTGAATGGAAAGTTGAAGGTGACATCGTCTGCAATGGAAGCCAGTCGATAGCAATTGAAATCGATGGCGTGCCGGTCTCCCCGATACTCAGCACCACAGTGGAGTCGCGCTACTACCAGCAGAAAACAGAAATTCCGGAAGTCTCGGTCAGGGTCAACCGACCGGCGACCCTCATCACGAAAGTGACCTTCTGATCATGCACGTTCTTTATTTCCACCAGCATTTCTCGACACGGCAGGGATCGGCGGGGACCCGGTCCTACGAGATGGCGCAGGCTCTGATTCGCGCCGGGCACAGCGTCACGATGGTTTGCGGCAGCTATGCTCAGGGCAATACGGGGTTGAGCGCACCGTTTGAAAAGGGACGACGGCGCGGTGTTGTCGACGGGATTGATGTGATCGAGTTCAATCTTGATTACGGCAATCACATGGGGTTCTTGCCGCGCGTCGGGGTCTTTGCCAAGTTCGCCCTCGGCTCCGTCGGCGTGGCACTCCGTGAGCCCGCTGATATCGTTTTTGCCACCACTACACCGTTGACGGCCGGCATTCCCGGTATTTTCGCTCGCTGGCTGCGACGCAAACCCTTCGTGTTCGAAGTGCGGGATCTCTGGCCCGAATTGCCCAAGGCAATGGGGGTAATCACCAACCCGGTCGTTCTTTGGCTTATGTCTGTTCTGGAATGGGTTTCCTATCGGTCCGCCGATAGGTTGATCGGCCTTTCTCCAGGAATTGTCGCGGGGATCTCTACCCGCGGCGTAGACAGATCGCGGATTGCTATGGTGCCCAATGGGTGTGACTTGGATTTATTCGCAAGTCCGACTGCGGCATGGCGCCCTGAAGGTGTTAACGACGACCAATTGCTGGCCATCTTTACTGGCACGCACGGCCCGGCCAATGGCCTCGATGCGGTGTTGAACGCCGCCGCGGTTCTCAAAGAGCGTGGCCGCGACGACATCAGGTTCGCTCTGGTCGGCCAGGGTCGAGAGAAACTCGCGTTGCAGGCCCGCGCGCGCGACAAGGCGTTAGGCAATGTCCTTTTCCTCGATCCTGTTCCGAAAACCCGGCTCACCGGTCTCATGGCTGGCGCCGACTTGGGGCTGCAGGTTCTGAGAAACGTACCGGCATTCTATTACGGCACCTCCCCGAACAAGTTCTTCGACTACATTTCGGCCGGGTTGCCGGTTCTGAACAACTATCCGGGGTGGTTGGCCGGGCTGATTGAAGAGCATTATTGCGGTTATGCCGTTTCACCCGATAATCCGGTCGCCTTTGCAGATGCCTTGATTGCCGCGTCGGAAGATCGCGAGGGGCTGCGGCGCAAAGGTGAAAAGGCACATGCCCTGGCGGCAAGCGCCTTTTCGCGTGAAAAGCTCTCTCGGGACTGGGTGGACTGGGTCACCGACATAGCGAAACGCTAGAGCGTTTCAGGTTTACACGGAAGCATAACCTGCGTTCTTGAGGATAGTTCGCCCTGAACAACGCTCATCTTGCTGTTTTCAATAAATAAAAGGTGGTTTTTGTTGGGTTTTCATCGCAGCGTTTGCTATGATTGTAGCCAGAACCCTGCAATTTCGAGCCGCGATATGAAACCCAGAAAGCCGCCCCCCGAACAGGATGACCTGCTACGCGCACGCCTGGTCGAGATGATCGACATGCGCCACGAACTGGTGAAGCTCGCCGCCCTGATCGACTGGGAGGTGTTCGCGCGGGAATGGGCGAGGCTCTTCCCGTCGCAGACCGGGCGTCCGGCCACGCCGACCCGCCTGGTCGCGGGGCTCTTCTATCTCCAGCACGCCTTCCGGCTGTCCGATGAGGCGGTCGTGGCGCGGTGGGCGGAGAACCCCTACTGGCAGCATTTCTGCGGCGAGACCTTCTTTCAGCATCGTCTGCCGATCGATCCCTCGTCGATGACCCGCTGGCGCAACCGCATCGGCGAGGAAGGTGTGGAGTGGCTGCTGACCGAGACGATCCGCGCCGGGCAGCGCGCCGGGACGGTGCAGGACGACCATCTGAAGACGGTCACCGTCGATACCACCGTGATGGAAAAGAACATCGCGCATCCCACCGATGCCCGGCTTTACGAGGCCGCACGGCGCAAGCTGGTCGGCCTGGCGCGCGCGGCCGGCATCGGCCTGCGCCAAAACTACACCCGTCTCGGCCCCCGGCTGTCCGGGCAGGTCGGCCGTTATGCCCATGCCCGGCAGGTCGGCCGTTATGCCCATGCCCGGCAGATGGGATGGATGCCAGCCTTTTCCGACGGCATCGCAATGTGCCAAGATCGTGGATCATCAGCCACGCAAGGGAAGGACAAGCATCCATGGAAACAGTTACTATCATCGGCGTAGATTTGGCAAAGAACAGTTTTCAGCTGCATGGAGCATCGACGGATGGATCCGTCGTGTTCCGCAAGAAGCTGACGCGTCCTCAGTTCCGCCAGTTCATGGCGGATCATCCACCTTGCATCGTAGCGATGGAGGCGTGTGGAAGTGCCCACTACTGGGCACGCCAGATGGTCAGGTTCGGCCATCAGCCGAGACTTCTTTCCCCCGGCTATGTCAAACCGTTCGTCAAGCGGCACAAGAACGACGCAGCAGATGCGGAGGCGATTGTCGAAGCGGCACATCGGCCGACAATGCGCTTTGTCGAGCCGAAGACCGAGGGACAGCAATCTCGCACCATCGTTTTCCGAACCCGGGAACAGCTCGTCAACCAACGCACCGAATTGGTGAACGCGTTGCGCGCATACCTATATGAACTTGGCTATGTTGTGCCGCAAGGCATCGGTCATTTACGGCGTCTGGCAGAGATTGTTGAGGACGAGAACACGGAACTGCCGGACCTGGTGCGCGAAATCTGCAGGGACCTTTTGAACCGGATAGCGGGAATGACCGCCCGGCTTGAGACACTGAAGAAAACGATCGACGCGCTGTCCAGGGAGGCGGAAACATCGCATCGTTTGCAGACCATGCCCGGGGTGGGGCCCATCGCAGCTCTTGCCATTGAAACGTTTGCGCCGCCAATGGAAACTTTCAAACGTGGCCGCGATTTTGCTGCCTGGCTTGGGTTGGTCCCATTGCAGAAGTCGACCGGAGGCAAACAAAGGTTGGGCAAGATCTCGAAGATGGGGCAACGCGACATTCGACGCCTTCTCATCCTTGGTGCCATGGCCGTTGTACGATGGGCTTCCCAGAAAGGTGTGCCCGAGGGCTCGTGGCTTGCCCGAATGATAGCGAAGAAACCGCGTATGCTGGTGGCTATCGCGCTGGCCAACAAGATGGCGCGAGGCATCTGGGCCATGATGACGAAATGTGAGAACTACCGGAATCCGGTGATGGTGGCTGCATGATCACTCATGAGCGCATCTGAAGCCGGTACGTCGGAGATGTGAGGAGGCCAAGAACCGAATGGGTAAATGATCGAACAGATCGGGATCAGGAAAACCAGTGTTTGAATGAGAGCTCCTGCGCTCGTCCGGCAGATTTGGACCTGATCCGCGCATCACCATCCCGGCCCGCGGCATGTGAATGGCCGCAATCGCGAGGCCTAACACAAGTTCGCGCCCGATCACATGCTCAAACGGTCAGAGTTTTCCTTGCAAAACGGCTGGCATCCACACAAGTTCAAACGGATGCGCAAGGCGCTGCGTCGGCTCAAGGGCTATACCGGGCGTGTGCTGCGCGACATCGAGCGGCAGATGGACACGGTTCCGGAGGGGGCGCTGAGGTCGCGTCTGGTGAAGACGATCGCGCTCGTGAACCGGCTGCTGGCGCAGGGGCCGAAGGACCGCAAGAAGCTCTACAGCCTGCACGAACCGGCGGTGGACTGCATCTCCAAGGGCAAGGCGCACAAACGCTACGAGTTCGGGACCAAGGTCAGCGTCGCCACCACCACGACAGGCGGTTTCGTCGTCGGCATGCGCGCGCTGCCGGGCAACCCTTACGACGGCCACACCCTGCACGAGGCGCTGGAACAGGTGGAGATCCTGACCGACCGGCGCCCGGACATGGCCTTTGTCGATCGCGGCTACCGCGGCCACGGCGTCGAGACGGTGAAGGTCTTCATCAGCGGCGCCCGGCGTGGCGTCACCAGGGCCATCGCGAAACTGCTGCGACGACGAAGCGCCATCGAGCCGATGATCGGCCACATGAAATCCGACGGCCGACTGACCCGATGCCCGCTGAAGGGAACCACCGGCGACGCGCTCTTCGCCGTCCTGTGCGGCTGCGGTCACAACATCCGCATGATCCTGCGCCATCTGCGGGTCTTTTTGTGCCAGCTGGAATGGCTGGTCGCAGTTGTTCGACGGTTCACGCAGGGCGTCGGGCGCCAGCAGAAACTGCAATTCGCCGCCTGAGATCGTTGTTCAGGATGAACTACTGACAGCTGCGCCCCCGTTCCGACGGTTCCTCCCCGGCCCCGAACGTATGCGGGGGGGCGCAGCGCGGCATTTCGCTAGCGACAGGCACTTTCACCGGGGAATCCAGGCGGAATCCACCTGCCGAGTGAACTTGGAAAAAGCGACTCATTATCAAAGGCTTGCGGAATCACGACTTTGGCTTGCTGGATTCTTTTGCGGAATCCAGGGAATCCACTTTTCGGAAGCCACCTTGGCTGGAATGCAGCCACCGGAAGCCACCTTTTTCGAGCCGTGAGAAACTGGCCAAAGTTTCGTTTGAGGCCAAGTCATACCAACGGCCTGATTGTTTGACTCGCGGAGGATTCCCTTCTGCAGAAAAATCTGAATCACTGTCTTCAAATGATGGAGGCTTTGATGGCAGTTGAAATCACACGAAAAGACGTGTCGGCGGGCGAT
>PHEQ01000047.1 GCA_002842985.1 Alphaproteobacteria bacterium HGW-Alphaproteobacteria-1 | reverse complement strand
GACGCGTGGAACTTCTTCGCAAACGATCAGCAACGCGTCCGTTCTATCAGTGACCGAGAATATGCCAAAGCGGTCAACTCATAGGGCCGTTGGTATAATTCATGACGATGTGGTGAGGGTAGCGTAACCTTTTGAATTACGGTATTTTTCGGTTGTCGACGCCAAAAGCTCCAGTTTCCAAGGCAGGCACCCTCACCATGATGCAGTCTACCTCCCAAAAGCCCGTTTTGTCACCCTTGAACGGCAAACCCATCCTTCTCAATTTTGACGGCGCGGAGATGAGTTCCGATGCCGGTCTGACGCTCTTGCGGGAAGTCGAACGCCGGCACGACCTGGCGGGGCTTGTCGCCTCGTGCCTCACCGATCTGCGTGACCCGGGCAAGGTGCGGCACAGCCTGCAGGACATCATCCGGTTCCGGATCATGATGATCGCGGCCGGATATGAACCCGGGTAACGTCAACAACCTGACAAAGCCGTTCGAGGTGATGTGGCTGACATCCGCTGCTCAGATTCGGCGTACTGGTTCAAAAACTGGCCAGTCTGTAATTCGGGATCCTCAAAAGTTTCGCTGTGCGCAACAGTCCACATATTTTTCGACGATTCTCCAGGAACACGATTGAACGGTTGCTTGGTCGCGGCTTTACTCGGTCTGTGTCGTAGGAGAGGTGAGTCCCCTTTTGAGGAGAAGAGGGGCAAGCCGAGAGACTGGCAATTTCCATTGCCTTACTCAACTGCCCCGCACGCATGATCTTGGAGCCCAAGGGTCTCCAAGAAGGGAGGGATCGTATTCAAATGACGCCGCGTTGGAAAAAGCGCCCCGACGGCTCCAATTGGGGCGACTTCGGGGAGAA
Source organism: Alphaproteobacteria bacterium HGW-Alphaproteobacteria-1 (assembly GCA_002842985.1). GTDB lineage: Bacteria > Pseudomonadota > Alphaproteobacteria > Rhodobacterales > Rhodobacteraceae > Roseovarius. The sequence goes on along the minus strand of PHEQ01000047.1, from coordinate 14,551 downwards.
CGACCAGATCGGGCGGTTGAACCTTCTGACCCCTGAGAAGGTCATGCAAGCGGTTCAGGAAGTACAAACTGGCACTACATTCTGCCTCAGCCTGCCGCTCGATTATCCCGGCGGCAACAAGATGAACGAGAACCGTCACTCGCCGATCTTGCGGCCCTGTTTGCGCCACGGTGGGGTCAACATGAACTATGTATATGCTGACCGCGATCCGCTGTCGCATGACGTCTTGTCGGACGACCTTGCGATCCTTCATCTGCAATACTCAACGCATTGGGACGGTCTTTGCCATGTCGGTGCCCTATTCGACGTCAATGACGATGGCTATCCAATCCCGGTCTATTACAACGGTTATAAGGCAAATGTGGACGTTGTCGGGCCGCAAAGTGCCGATGATTGCGGGATCACCGGAACGATCACGCCGCACAGCACTTCTCATGCCCATGCGCTCGGGATCGAGAACATGGCCGCGACGCGCGTGCAGGGGCGGGGCGTGATGATTGATTTGCGCCGCTACTTTGGTGACGCGCGCACGGTCGTCGGCTACGATGCGCTGATGTCTGTGATGGCGGCCGATGGCATCACGGTTGAACCGGGGGACATGCTGTGCCTGCACACCGGGCTCGCGGATCTGATCCTCGGCATGCAGAAAAACCCTGACCCTGAGGTGATCCTGAACAGTTGCGCCGTTCTGGATGGCAAGGACGCAGCGCTGCAGGACTGGCTCACGACGTCGAATCTCGCTGTCATCGTCGCCGATAATTATGCGGTCGAAGATTTCCCTGCCACGCTGCCGAACCCCTGTTCGTCGCTGCTGCCGTTGCACAACCTGTGCCTGTTTAAACTGGGAATTCATCTGGGTGAACTATGGCACCTGACCCCCTTGGCAGAGTGGCTGCATGCCCATGGCAGGCATCGTTTCATGCTGACAGCACCGCCTTTACGGCTTCCCGGAGCGGTCGCCTCGCCGATGACGCCCGTGGCCACCGTATGAAACAGACCCGTCTGGCGGAACAAATCACAACACAACGCTTAACCATCACGGAGGAGATATAATGACTAAGAATGTATTCGCATTGGCGCTCGGCGCAGGGCTCGGAATGGCCGCTTCGGCCCAGGCCGAAGTAAAACTGACCTTTGCCGATTGGCAGGTCCCTGCTGCCTCGACGACGCAGCAGGCGGCAAAGGTGTTTATGGACAAGGCTACGGAGCTTTCAAACGGGGAAATCACGTTTGAATATTTCCCTGCGGAACAGCTTGGCAAAGGTGCCGAGATGTTGCGCCTGCTGCAGACAGGTGTGGCCGACATCGCGCACGTCTCGCCGGCCTATATCACCGACAAGTTTCCGCTGCTGACGGTGTCGGAATTGCCGGGCATGCCGCTGGACTCCTGCGCCCTGGCCAACGCGGTCTATGACATGGCCCAGCCTGGCGGTCTGCTTTATGAAAGTGAGTTCAAACCCAACGGGGTGCGGCTCTTGCTCGCGGGCAACCTTGGACCTTACAGCATCCTGACCACGGAGAAGCCGATAACGACGGTAGCGGATCTGGCTGGTATGAATATCCGCACCGCTGGCGGTCCGATGGAAATGACCGCAACGGAATTGGGTGCGAATGCCATTCGGATGTCAGGATCGGAGACCTTGCCGTCGCTGTCGCGTGGCACCTTGGACGGGGTGCTCTGGCCGATCCCACTGGTCGAGGATTGGGGGCTTGAAGATGCGCTTACCCAGATGACGCCCAATCTCAGCACAGGTAGTTTTGTCGTCACCTATTCGATCAGTGACAGCGTCTGGGACGGCCTGACAGAGAGCCAGCAAGCAGCGCTCACCGAGGCTGGGAAATTTGCGACCGGGCAATACTGCGCGTTTGTGAACGAGACCTGGACGTCAAGCCGCGACAAGCTGGAAACAGTCCATGGCATCAAGGTCAGCGCATTCTCCGACGAGGAAATTGCAAAGGCACAAGCCCGGTTTGATGTCGTCAACGAGCAATGGGTCGAGGGTCTGAAAGGCCGTCCGATCTCTAGCCAGGACGTCTACGACGATTTCGTCAAGCGCGTTTCGCAATAACGCCATCGCGGGCCGGGGCCGGATGGTTCCGGCCTGCGACATGCGATTGCAGCACCGCTAAACCCCAGCCCATTGGTGATGTGCCATATGCAGACCTGTCCTAACACATGCCCACCCGTTGTTCGTGGCCTGTTCCGTTTCTTCTACAGGCCTGCCGACCAGGTGGTCTCGGCCATCGAAGCTCTTCTTCTGATCCTCTGCTCCCTGGCCATTCTCGCGGCAATGGGACTGACAACCCTCGATGTTGTTCTGCGCTACGGGTTCAGCAGCCCGATGAGGGGCGCGTTTGATTTCATCATGCTTTACCTGATGCCTTCAGCCTATTACTTGGCCTTTTCTTACGGCATGAAAACCGGCGCACATCTGTCCGTTGATTTCTTTGTCGGGTTCTTTCCCCGCATCCTCATTCGAACGCTCTTGCCCGTCTTGTTGTTGATCGCGACCGCTCTGATGGCGTTCATTGGTGACCTGATTGGTGAGGAGGCGATCTCCAGCTTTCGCGCTGGGGAAACCCTTTTTGGCTCCATCGCCTGGCTGACATGGCCTACCGGGGCCATCATGGCGTCCAGCTTCTTGCTCTTGTCCGTGCGGCTTGTTCTGGTGGCGTTTCGCGTCGCCTTTCTGGAGGATTAAACGCGATGGACGTCATCTTGCCGATTGTCGTGCTGCTCATCCTCCTCGTGATGAGCATCCCCGTCGCGATCAGCCTGGCCATGGCAGGGGTCGTGGGCATTTACATGTTGAAAGGGCTGCCGTCGTTAATCGGCATTCTGGCCACCGCACCAAAGTCATCTTTGGCCAGCTACGAGTTGCTGACGATTCCGATGTTCATCCTGATGGCGGAATTTACCGGAATGAGCGGGATTTCAGGCAATCTGTTCAAGGCGGTCGCAATTTGGGCCGGGCGCTTGAAAGGCGGTCTGGGCATCTCGACCGTGATCACTGGCGCCCTGTTTGGCGCGGTCTCAGGCTCAAGCACCGCATCAGCGGCGACGTTGGCCCGGATCAGCATTCCAGCAATGCTGGAGCAGAACTACGACCGCAGCACCGCGGCCGGGATCGTCGCCATGTCCGGCACGATTGCGATGTTGATACCCCCGAGCGTGGCGCTGATCTTCTACGGGTTGCTCAGCGGCGCGAATATATCGGCGCTGCTCATCGCGGGCATCGTACCCGGGCTTCTGGTGACGCTCGTCCTGTCCGTTATCATCTGGCTAACGACGGATCGGCGGACAGGCGTGGAGCGGGCCACTTGGAAAGAGCGGATCACGTCACTTTGGGTCGCTGTACCCTTCATCGCGCTCTTCGGTTCCGTCACCGGGTTGATCTACACCGGCATTGCAACGCCGGTTGAGTCCTCTGCGATCGGTGCCATGGCTGCGTTTCTCTACACGATTGCGAACCGCAGCCTGAGCTTTGCCAATATTAAACAGGCGCTGATCAACACCTGCACCGTAACCGCCATGATCGGTCTGATCATCGTCTGCGCGCAGATATTTGGCTATTTCATCACCATGTCCGGGATCGCGCGGTCGCTGGCGATGGCGATCGGAGGTGCCGAGGTGCCTGTCTGGTTGGTGCTCTCGGTGATCGTGATCATGTACCTGATCCTGGGGCTGTTTCTCGACCTGATCTCCATTCTCATCCTGACCGTCCCGGTCATGCTGCCGGTGATCCAACAACTTGGTCTTGATCCGATCTGGTTCGGGATCGTGGTCATCCTTCTGGCCGAGATCGGCATCGTGACGCCACCCGTCGGGATGAACGTCTTTGTCGTCTCCTCCGTTTCAGGGATCCCGTTGCACGAATGTTTTGCAGGGGTGCTGAAGCCCATCGCCGCTGTCCTGCTCGTGGTGGTCGTTCTGGTGGTCTTTCCGGAAATCACCCTCTGGCTGCCCAATACAATGAAATGAACAAGGAACCTTCCTGATGACCGAGACGAAGAAACTTCTGCTGTTTGGTGCGACCGGCGTCATCGGACGGGCAGTACTTGCGCATTTCAACACACTCGACGGATGGTCGGTGCTATCGGTCGGACGGACCCGCCCTGCAGACATTTCGGCCAATGAGTTTATCAGCCTTGATCTACAGGATCGCGACGCCTGTGATGCTGCACTCGGTGCTCTGACCGATATCACCCATGTGATCTACGCTGCCGTCTATGAGAAGCCGGGGGCGCTCATCGAGGGGTGGCGTGACCCGGATCAGATGACCAAGAATGACCAAATGTTGCGCAATGTCATGGACCCGCTGCAACGCAGTGCCAGCCCGCTTGAACATGTCACGCTGTTTCAGGGCTCGAAAGCCTATGGCAGCCATGTTGAAAAGCAGGTGCCGATCCCGGCAAAAGAAGCCTGGCCGCGTCATGACCACAATAACTTCTATTGGCTGCAAGAGGATTATATGCGCGCTTGCCAAGCGGATGCGGAGTGGGCTTTCACCATCCTGCGGCCCCGCATCGTCTTCGGCGGGGCACTGGGCAGCAACATGAATCCGATCTCAGCGATTGGGGTCTACGCCGCGATCCAGCGGCACAAGGGCGAGCCGCTGCATTATCCCGGCGGCTTACCCCGGATCAATCAGGCCGTCGACACCGATCTGATCGCGCAGGCCTGTGCATGGGCGGCCACTTCTCCCAACAGTTGGAACGAGACCTTCAATATCGACAACGGCGATGTCTTCGTCTGGCAGAATGTATGGCCGACTATCTGCGAAGGGCTGGACATGCCTATGGGCGAGAACAAGCCCTATTTCCTTGAAAACCTGCTGAAAGACGAAGCCGATACTTGGGCCAAGATCGTCGAGGCCTACGGCCTGCGGGCGCCCAAGGAGATTGGCAAGGTGGTCGGTCAAAGCCTGGGGTACACCGATTGGCAGATGGCCACAGGCAAGGACGTGGCCCCCAACCCCGTGATCTCAAGTACCATCAAGATCAGGCAGGCCGGGTTTCACGACTGCATAGATACAGAGCAGATGTTCCGCAAATGGTTTGGCATCTATCGCCGCGACGGGCTGTTGCCCTAAACATTTTAAAAGCAGGACACTCTGATGAGCATTCGAATAGGCAGCGGGTCGGGCTGGTGGGGCGACCGGATTTCCCCCGCTGAACAAAGTGCGCGGGATGGCCGGCTCGATTTCCTCTGCTTTGAAACGATGGCGGAGGCGACGATCTCAACCGCGCAAGTCCGCGCACGGGCGGATGCCGCGTTTCCGGGATATGACACTTATTTGGAAGACCGCATGGCGGCCGTCTTGCCTCATTGCGTCAAGAACGGCACGAAAATCATCTCCAACCAGGGCTGGATCAACCCGGTCGGCGCGGCGCAAAAGGTCCGCCATATGCTGGACGCGATGGGGTGCAGTCATTGGAAAGTGGCCGCAGTCACCGGGGCACAAATCACGGACGCTGTCCGCAACGCCGGTGGCACAATCCTCGAGACGGGTTCCGATCTGTCCACACTCGGCGAGAGTATCATTTCCGCTGAGGCCTATCTGGGCTCCGATGCGATCGTTGAGGCCCTGCGCGGCGGCGCGGACATCGTGATCACCGGGCGCGTGGCCGATCCGTCGCTGTTTTTGGCGGCTATGGTCTATGCTTTCAACTGGTCGATGGATGACGTCACGCGTCTGGCTCGCGGCTCTGCGATTGGGCATCTATTGGAATGCGGCGCACAACTAACCGGCGGCTATTTCGCCGATCCAGGGGTCAAGGATATTCCCGAACCCTGGAACCTCGGCTTTCCGATTGCCGAGGTGGAGGAAGACGGCACCGCCGTCTTTAGCAAGATCAACGGGACCGGAGGGCTTCTGAACCGCGAAACGGTGCTCGAGCAGATGTTCTATGAGGTTCACGATCCTGCAAATTACATCACCCCGGATGTGGTGGTGGATTTCACGAGCGCCGAGATTGAGGAAATTGGACCCGATACGGTCCGGGTCAGCGGTGTCTCGGGCAAGCCCGCGACGGACAGCTACAAGGTGTCAATCGGTGCGAAAGAAGGCTTCATCGGGGAAGACATGTTCTTCTACGCCGGACCGGGTGCACGCCAAAAGGCGGAACTGGCCAAGATCATCCTGCGAGAACGTTTTAAAATCGTGGGTCTTAAGGCCGAGGATGTCAGGATGGATATTCTGGGGGTGGACGCCATCCACGGTGCGGCTTCGCCCGCGCCTCTGTGCGAGCCCTATGAAGTGGCGGTCCGGGTGGCGGCGCGCTGTCTCGAGAGATCCGAGGCCCTGAAAGTCGGGCGCGAGGTCGATGGCATGGCCGTCTCCGGGATTTCCTCAACCGGCAAAAGGGTGCCGTTTCAGGAACGTGTCCGTGAGGTGATCGGGATCTGGTCCACGCTGCTCGACAAACACTCCGTGACCGCTGATGTGCAATATTTCTAGGAGAGCACCATGCAAGTCCTGTTGCGACGACTGGCCCATTCGAGATCCGGGGATAAGGGGAACACCTCCAACATCGCGGTAATCGCCTATCATGCCGAGCTTTACCCTTTCATCCGGGATCAACTCGGCGTGGAGCGGATGAAAGCCCGCTATGACGGATTGGTCACGGGGCCTATCCGGCGCTACGCGGTCGATCGGCTGGGAGTGCTGAACTTCGTTTGCGAGGGGGCGCTGGGCGGCGGCGTGTCGCGCAACCTCTGTCTGGACAATTACGGGAAAACCCTGGCCTCGGCAGTTCTCGATCTGCAGATTAAGATCCCCGACGATCTGGCATCGCATTTACGCTAAAGGCCGTGTGCCGCGTCGTGCCGGGTCAATATGCCGCCTCTGTTTTACAAAGACCCCCGGTTTTTGTGACCTTTTTGCATGTCGTTTGGTCGACTCCGCTGGCTTTCAAAAAGGACCGCTGAACGAAACAAAATTGTCATTTGCAGAATTTGTCACTGAAATACAGTGTGAATCACAAAGGCAATATGTTTCGCTAAGGGAGATATGAAACCCATGACAGAGAAAAATCAGACATTGGTCAAAGAGCCAAATATCCAGAAAGACGCCATGATGAGCGTCGGTCGCGCGATTGCGGTGTTGCGTTTGATCGGCGCGGCACCTGAGCCGGGCATCCGTCTGCGCGACATCTCCGAGGCTTTAGATCTGCACAAGACCTCGACCTCGCGGATGCTGACGACGCTGAGCTCACTCGGCGTCATCGAGCGCGACCGCAATCGATGCTTCCGGGTGTCAGACGAATTCAGAACCAGCTTTGGCACGCCGCTGACGACGACACGATTGCGCCAGGCAGCTCGGCCGGCGCTGGGTATGCTGACCGAGATCCTGGAAGATGTCGCATTCCTGTCAGTGCCCAACGGATTGGACTCACTTTGCGTGGCCCGTTACATCGGCACCTATCCCATTCAGGCCCTGTCGCTGAACGTCGGTGGTCGGCGGCCTCTGGGTGTCGGCGCGGGCAGTTTGGCCCTGCTTGCCTGGGCGCCCGATGACGAGCGAGACTACCTGATCGAAATGCAGCGGTGCCGATTGGCCAACTACCGGGTCGGCGTTGAAGAGATCGTCGCGGCTGTTCAGGAGGCGCAGGCGCAAGGTTTCACCGATCTGCCGGGTTTTGTCATTCAGGGCATGACCGGCATGGGTATTCCGGTGCGCGATCCCTCAGGGATGGTTGTCGCCGCTTTGTCTGTAGCTGCTATCACGGAACGGTTGTCAGGCAGCCGGCGCGATCTGGCCATTCGCGCCTTGAAAGAGGCCGCAGCAGAGTTGGAAGCCCGCCTGCGTGGCGGAGCGGGGAAGGATACCGATCCGTCAGGCGATACAAGTCGCAGGTCGGATATCGCCTGAAAACGATTAATGGAGGAGGAGACTGCTATGATCACGAACACACTCAAAGGCGTCCTGTTGGCAGGCATGACCTGCTTTGCGGCAGGGGCACAGGCACAAAACATCACGCTGGCCTCGGGGCCGTCGGGCGGTACTTGGTATCCTCTGGGTGCAGCGATTGCGAAGATCATCGAGGACGCGATCCCCGGTGCGCGGGTCAGCGTCGTGAACGGTGTGACCGTGTCCAACATTCTCGGCACGAACACGGGTCAATATGATCTGGCAATGTCGCTGTCCACGTCGAATGTGGACGCAATAAACGGCGCGGGCGATCCCTTCCCGCAACCGCAGAAGAACATCCGCGGTATCGTCGGATTTTATTCCTCGCCTTACCAGATGGCCGTACCCGCAAGCAGCGACATCCAGACGGTCGCGGATTTTGCGGGTAAGGTCGTCAATCCCGGCGTCGTCGGGGGCGCAACAGATGTGCTGACCAAGATGATCATGGAGCTGAACGGCGTGAACTACGATGATGCGGCGCGGATCGAAAGGCTGTCCTATGCCGACGCGTCCATGCAGTTGAAAGACGGCCATCTTGATGTCTTCACAGGAATTATCTCGGTGCCAGCCGGGGCAATTGCCGAAGCAGCCCTGGGCAACGGTGTCCGAATGATCCCTGTGTCTGATGGCACCATCGCCAAGCTGCAGGAAAAGAATGATGGCTACGTCAAAGTCATCATTCCGGGCGGCACCTATAACGGTCAGGATACAGATGTGCAGGCCGTAGGCACCAACAACGTGCTGATTGCCAATGCTGATCTCGACCCGGGACTGGTCGAGAAAATCACTCGCGCTATCGTGGAAAATGCCGAAACTCTGCACAATGTGAATGCGGCATTGACTCAGTTCACCAAAGGTTCGGCCGCCGAAGGCATTGGCGCTTCACTGCATCCAGGCGCAGAGGCCTATTTCAAGGACAACTGATCAGAGCTGAACGACCCGGCCATACAAGCGATTGTGGCCGGGTCCGTCTCTCGCGGAGACCAACGTGAAATACATTGCCATGCTTGCAAGCGTCGCGCTTGCGACGTTCCACCTGTTGACAGGTTTTGCAGGGGTGTTCGAAAGCTTCACCCATCGCAACCTGCATCTTCTGCTGGTGATTGTCGCGGCCACCGCTTTCATTTTGAGTGATCAGAGCGACGCCGCGTCCTCGCGTCGCAAGGTCATGATGTTGGCCAGCGCCGCGATGCTGATCTCGCTTATCTACAACATCACGTACGGCACATATTTCGCCAATCGCATGGCATATGTCACGCCCCTTGAACCCGTTTCCATCGCACTTGCGCTGCTCGGGATGGCGGGCTTGCTCGCGGTGGCGGTCCTGATGATGGGCAGGGCTTTTGGGCTGATTATTGTGGTATTCCTGATTTATGTGGCCGTTGGACAGACACTGCCTGGGGCAATTGGACACCGCGGCTTTGGTTTGTCGTGGATTGTCGATCATCTCTACTACACAAAGGAGGGCGTGTTCGGCATCCCGCTAGGGGTATCAGCCACCTACATCTTCCTTTTCGTCTTCTTCGGATCGGTGTTGGATCGCTGTGGTGGCGGCAAGTTCCTGATTGATTTGGCGTTGGCTCTGACAGGGCGCCTTCGAGGTGGCCCCGCCAAAGCCGCCATCGTCGGCTCGGCGATGATGGGCACCATTTCCGGATCTGCCGTCGCCAACGTGGTCACCACAGGTGCCATCACCATTCCCCTGATGAAACGTAACGGCTACCGCCCGCATTTTGCGGGGGCCGTTGAGGCCGCAGCATCCTCGGGCGGTCAGCTCATGCCACCAGTGATGGGGGCAACCGCCTTTGTGATCGCAGAATTCGTGGGTAGACCTTATCAAGAGATCGCACTCTCTGCGGTCATTCCATCGTTTCTGTTTTATCTGGGCATCTTCTTCGCCGTGCATTTTGAAGCCGTGCGGCGCGGCATTGTGGGGGGGATTTTGGGGCCTAAGATCGACGCAACCCTGATGAAGGGCTCGCTCTACCTGCTGCCGATCGCCGTGGTAGCCGTGAGCGTCTTTACTTATTCGCCGATGCGCGCCGGGGTGATCGGAGTTAGCTCTGTAGCTGTTGTGGCGCTCTTCTATGCGCTTCTGCAAAGTGAGTTGTCAAAGCTGCCGAGCCGATTTCTGGAAGGCACTGCGGGCGCGGCGCGGGCGATGGGGCCGGTTGCTGTGGCCTGCGCCGCATCCGGCATGATCGTCGGGGTTCTAAGCCTGACCGGGCTTGGCCTTGCATTAAGCAATGCCATCCTCGGCCTCGCAGGGCACTCCCTGATCGCGGCCTTGGTAATGACGATGATCTCGTCACTGATCCTCGGGATGGGCCTGCCGACAGTGGCCGCCTATCTGGTTCAGGCGGGGGTCACCATTCCAGCGCTGATCGCACTCGACGTGGCCCCGATTGGCGCTCATCTTTTTGTCTTCTACTTTGCCATCCTCGGCAATGTGACCCCGCCAGTGGCCGTGGCGGCCTATGCCGCGGCAGGTGTGGCGGACTCGGATCCTGCAAAGACGGGCTGGACGGCGCTGGCCATTTCGGTCCCCGCCTTTGTCGTGCCCTTCATGTTCGTACTGAACCCGCTCTTGCTCATGCAAGGCGACTGGGTGTCCATCCTCGTGTCCGTGGCGACCGCAATGATCGGTGTCGTAGCCCTGGCCGCGGCCATCGTCGGCTGTGTCTGGACGCGGATCGGCGTTTTTGCCCGGGCGCTGCTGGCCGCAGGGGCCTTGCTGATGCTCTATCCAGGCCTCGCCTCCGATGCGGGCGGCCTTGCGGTGATCCTGTTCGCGTTGTGGATCAGCCGTTTTCGCGGTGGCACGCCAATCCCTGAAATCAAAGCAGACGGAGAAGGTGCAAAATGAGATCCGCATTCATTGCAGGGGTCGGCCTAACGGCATTTGGCCGCCACGAGGGCTTCGATACGCTCGACCTAATGACGCTGGCCGCCCGTGAGGCGTTGTCGGACGCCGGTTTGGAACGCGGGCAGATCGACGGGGTGGTGACGGGCTATTCGACCTCCATGCCGCATCTGATGCTCGCCACGCTCTTCTGCGAGCATTTCGGCCTGAGCCCAAGCTATGCCAATGCCCTGCAACTGGGAGGCGCGACCGGTGCCGCTATGGTCATGCAGGCCAAGATCCTAGTGCAATCCGGGCAATGCGAACGTGTTCTGGTCGTCGCCGGTGAAAACCGACTTACCAACAAGGGCGGTCGCGATCAGGCAATTCAAACGCTGGCCCAAGTCGGCCATGCCCATCAGGAAGTACCATTTGGTGCGATGATCCCGGGGTATTACGCCCTGCTGGCCGGGGAGTATCTGGCGCGAAGCGGGGCAAGCACGACGGATCTGGCACAGATCGCGGTCTATATGCGTCGTCAAGCCCAGACGACCGAGGGGGCGCATCTGACCGCATCGCTGACGCTGGAGGAGGCGGTGGCCTCGCGCCCGATTGCGACGCCGCTCCGCATTGCTGATTGTTGCCCAATCTCTGACGGGGCAGCTGCCTTCATCGTCTCTGCCACGCCGTCCGACCATGGTGCCGTACGGATCGCGGGCGCAGGTCAAGCTCACAAGCATCAGCACATTTCCAGTGCCGTGGGCTGGGAGAATTTCGGCGCAGCTGACGCTGCGGACAGAGCCTTTTCAGAGGCGGCGGTCACACGCGACAGTATCGAGATCCTCGGGATATACGACAGCTTCACGGTGACGCTGGCGATGCTGCTCGAAGAAACGGGTTTTGCGCCACGTGGTGGGGCCGGGCGCCAAGTCGCCTCAGGATTCCACGACGGGTCGGATCAACCGCTGAACACCCATGGCGGCTTGCTGAGCTATGGCCATCCTGGGGTCGCGGGAGGCATGGCCCATCTAGTTGAGGTGACGCGGCAAATGCAGCGCCGTGCAGGAACGCGCCAGACAGAGGGCCGAGCAAGGTCCGCCTATGTGCACGCAGATGGTGGCGTGCTCTCGGCCCATGTCGGGCTAGTGCTGGCAACGGATCGGGGCTGACAATGAAAGACATTTTCGACAAGATCGCTGCGACCTATGCCACGGGCGCGATCAAGTATCAGCACTGCACGTCTTGCGGGCACACCCAAGCCTTTGCGCGGCCTTTCTGCGTGGCCTGCCACCAGCCGGACCCCGCGTGGCGCGAAGCGACTTCCGGCACGGTGGTGGCCTGTACGACCATGCACCGCGCCCCGACCCCAGAATGGAAAGCGCGGCTGCCCTATGCCATCGCGTTGATCGACCTCACCGACGGGCCGCGCGTGATGGCGCTGGCAGATCCTGACCTGAACCCGGGCGACCGCGCGGTGCTAAAGCCTGGTGGTGTCCACAACCTTCCTTACTTTGAACCGATGGTGACCAAATGTGTCTTTCCACGTTATTGAACCCTGCCAGTGTTGCCATTTTCGGTGCGTCACGGAACCCGGAGAAGATCGGGGGCCGCCCGATCCGCTTCATGAAGGAAATGGGCTTTGCCGGAGCGATCTACCCGATCAATCCGCAGCATGAGGAGGTGCAGGGGCTAACCTGCTACCTAAATCTGGATGCTGTGCCCGAAGTCCCCGACGCAGCGATCATTGCAGTGCCCAAAGACCGCGTCCTCGAGGCTATTGAGGCTTGCGCCACCCGTGGTGTGAAGGTCTGTGTGGTCATGGCCAGCGGCTTTAGTGAGGCCGGAGCCGAAGGCAAGGCCGCCGAACAGAAAATGTTGGCCATTGCTGCCAGAACCGGGATGCGCATCGTCGGGCCCAACAGCCAGGGGTTGGCTAATTTCCACAACGGGGCCATTCTGAATTTCTCGACGATGTTCATCGAAGAGCCCCCCAAAGTGGGTCCCGTGGCTTGTATCAGTCAGAGCGGTGCGATGAGTGTGGTGCCCTATGGGATGCTGCGCCAGCGCGGCATCGGTGTGGGCCATTGCCACGCGACGGGCAATGATGCGGATGTCACTGTGAGCGAGCTTGCCGCCGAAGTGGTGCTTGATCCCAAGGTCAAGCTTTGCATTCTCTATATGGAGTCGCTGCGCGACCCCAAAAACTTGGCAATTGCTGCAGAGCGCGCCCGCGAAAGGGGGGTGCCGATCATTGCCCTGAAATCCGGCCGCTCTGCTCACGGTAAGCGCGCTGCCGCCTCACACACCGGAGCGATTGCCACGGAGGACCGGGTGATTGATGCGTTTTTAGAGCGCCATGGCATCTGGCGCGCCGAAGGGACCGAGGCACTGGTCCAAGCCGCAGAAATTTATCTTCAGGGCTGGCGTCCGACAGGCAAGCGCATAGCTGTGGTCTCGAACAGCGGCGCAACCTGCGTGCTCTCAGCTGACGCGATTGAACGTTACGGGATGGAGCTTGCGCAGTTCTCGCCGGAGACCGAGGAGAGCATCCGGCAAGTGCTGCCGGATTTCGCGGCCAGCAAGAATCCAATCGACATCACCGCAGCCTTGCTGACGGATAGCGGGCTGTTCGGTAAAGTACTGCCCCGCACGGGAGAAGATGCGGAGGTCGACATCCTAATGATCGGCATTCCGGTCAGCGGCAAAGCCTATGACTTTGATCGCTTTGCCCAAGACACGGCTGATTTCATCCGCACCTATGGCAAGCCTGTGGTGCTGGCAGCACCCCAGCGTGATGTCCGCGCAGCCTTTGCGCGCCACGGTATCCCGACATTTGAAACCGAAGACAGCGCGATCAGGGCCTTGGCCCAGTTCACCGATCACTTGGCCATGATGCAGCAGGCTCCGGGCGGAGCTGTGACGCCTGCGCAAACTAGCGTGGCAGGGGCCACGCTTGATGAATATGCGTCGCTGGATCTCATCGCAGCAAAGGGGGTCGCGGTCCCGCTCCGGCAGATCTGTGGGACAGCGCAAGACGCTCAGGCGTTTCTTGCCACCTGCCCGAATGGGATCGTTCTGAAAGCGAGCTCGGCCGAGGTGCCCCATAAATCCGAACACGGTCTGGTACGGATCGGGTTGAAAACGCCTGAGGACGTCGCTCGCAACTTTGCTGAGATCGAAGCCAAGATGGGTGAAATGGGTGTGGCGTTCGAGGGCGTTCTTGCCGCTGAAATGCTCGCGTCAGGCCGCGAATTGGTCGTCGGCGGATACATCGACCCGGTTTTTGGTCCGGTGGTGATCGTGGGGGAGGGAGGGGTCGCCGTGGAAGCTATGCCGGACAACCAGCTTCTGCTCACACCCTTTAGCCTGTCCGACATCGAGGCGGCTCTGACCAAGCTGCGGATCGGTCCCTTGTTCAAAGGCGTCCGCGGCGCGCGACCATTAAATGCGCAGGCCGTGTTTCAGGCGGCGCGGAGCGTGGCTGAATTGCTGGGGGAAGGAGCGGTGCTGTCCGTGGACATCAACCCGCTGATCACAACACCAGATGGCGCCACGGCTGCGGATGCACTGGTCGAAATCAGGCAAGGTTAGAGGTCAAGGTCCCAACAATTGCCCGCGTGGGCATTGCCAACTTGCTGAGGCATCTTGGTGCGTCTAGCGTTTTGTCATGAAAATTCTAACCAAGATGCGTAAGCATCGTAAGCATCCGGCGTGAGCCGTGGTCAGGCGGCCTTGACGTTAGGTTTGGTCGCAGCCCAATTCCACGGCAGCAGTTCCGGCAGGTGCGTGACGGGCA
>PHEQ01000046.1:16079-17072 GCA_002842985.1 Alphaproteobacteria bacterium HGW-Alphaproteobacteria-1 | reverse complement strand
CGCCCGCTGGAAGCGCGCCCGCGTCGCGCCCGATTATCACGTCGAGGTCGACAGTTCGTGGTATTCCGTGCCGTTCGGGCTGATCCGGCAAGAGGTCGATGTCCGGGTCTGCGGCGCTGTGGTCGAGATCTTCCACAAGGGGCAACGGGTTGCCAGCCATCCGCGCTGCCCTGGCCGACGCAGTCACGTGACGGTTCCAGAGCACATGCCTTCGTCCCATCGTCGCCATGCGGAATGGACGCCGGCCCGCGTGTTGGCGCAGGCAGCAAAGCTCGGCCCGTCGGTGATAGCATTCTGCGAGGCCGTGATGGCCGACCGCCCCCATCCCGAGCAGGGCTTTCGAAGCTGCCTTGGCGTTCTTGCGCTGGCCAAAAGCCATGAGCCTGCCCGCATCGATGCCGCCTGTCGGCGTGGATTATCCATTCGGGCCCGTTCCGTCGCCTCCATCAGATCGATCCTGAAGAACGGGCTCGATACTGCCTTCCTCGAAGAAGACCCCGAACAGCTTCCTCTCCAGCACCCGAACATCCGCGGACAGGGCTATTATCATTGAAAGGAGATCCCACCTTGCTGATCCATCCCACTTCCGAGCGCCTGATCGCCCTCGGCTTTACCGGCATGGCCAAGGCGCTGGACGAGCAGCGTCACGCTCCGACCACCTTCGACGGCCTCAGCTTCGAAGAACGGCTGGGCCTTTTGGTCGATCGGGAAGCCGCCGAACGAGACACCAAGCGACTGACCGCCCGCCTCAAGTTCGCCGCCCTGCGCCAAGCCGCCTGTGTCGAGGATCTCGACCTGCGCACCCCGCGCGGCATCGACCGCGCCGTCATGGCTCACCTGATCGATGGTGCATGGATAGGGCGCCACGAGAACCTGATCATCACCGGCCCGACCGGCCTGGGAAAAAGCTGGGTCGCCTGCGCGCTCGGCCACAAGGCCTGCCGCGACGGCCGCGCCGTCGCCTACCATCGGGTGGGGCGTCTCTTCGAGGCC
>PHEQ01000046.1:0-15976 GCA_002842985.1 Alphaproteobacteria bacterium HGW-Alphaproteobacteria-1 | reverse complement strand
GCCGCGATGAAACCGCTTGACCCGACGGGTCGAGCCTGACTCCATGCACCAGTCGGCCAGACTGCCCGAGGTGTGGAATGGCTGCCCACGATGCCGTGGCATCGATGCCCATCTTCCGTGGAATACGCAGCTGTCAGGACCAGACCGTTGAACGGATGTCATGCGCATGCCGACCATCTGCTTCCAGAACTCGGAGCGATCAACGGTTGGCTTGGCTGCAGCGAGGTTTCTCGCCGCCCGCACTCGCACAAAAGGATTAGCGGCATGGGAATCGACGAAACTCTTGACACGAGCGATGTCAGCGGGCTCGACCTTCCATTCGAACTGCATGGCCAACTCTATTCCGAGGGCTCGAACACAACGCCCTGATCCGGGAAGGCGTCGCGCAGATTTACCATCGCCTGCTTCCAGTCCGATCCGCCCCACTGGTTCAGGAACGCATATGTTCGGCCTCCGGATTGGATGAGCTCGTCCTCGCTGCAGAAGTATCGAGTGGGGTCAAAGCCACGTCCTTCCTTTTCCCGCGCCTCCTTCGCGAGGCGGAAGAAGTCCTCTGCGTTGACCTCGCCCTCGACTGACACGAGGGCCCGGTTGGCGCGCGGGCTGCAATGCGTCGCGACTTCCTCCGGTGCGATGCCGCTCTCCACGAGGTGGCGGAACACCTGATAAATCGCGTGCCGCTTCCGCAGCCCTTTCAGCTGGCGCCCGTCGAGGGTGACGTCGTAGCTGGTCCAGTCTCGCGTGTCCGTGCGCGCCTCGCGCTCCTTGCGCTTCTTCTCGGTGACACGGACCTGGTATTCTGCGACTTCAGGAAGTGGGATGATCTGCTGCACATCAACGAGGACACGACCATCGAGGCCGTAGGGCTGGAGGCGCACGCAGCGGATGTCGATGCCGCGCTCGATCAGCCAGAGAACGGATGTCGTCAGTTCGCGGCTGAACTCGGCCGAGGCCAGGACGATGCGGACGTCCTGCGCGAAGGCATCCTCGTCGGGCTCGTCCCACCCGAGGAAGTCGAGCAGCTCTACCCGCGCATCTGTGTCGGCCTTGCCGATCTGCGTGAGGTAGCGAGTGAACACATCGGCGGCCTGGTCGAAGGTCATGGTGGAGACCATCGCCGCGTAGCGGAGGGCCTGCAGCTCCATGTGGCCGCCGTCCTCGGTCCGCTTCAGCTCGATCACCACGAGGTTCGCATCGCGGTCAATGCCGAGAAGATCGATGCGTCGGCGCGACTCTTCCCAGTCCCCGAACTCCTCCGCGATCACCAGCGTGTCAGGTGCGACCACGGCGATGTTCGCCCGCAGCAGACGTTGCAGATCGCGCCGCTCCTGCAGTTGCGCAACGCTGAATGTGGTCTTGGTGAGGGGACGGATTTCCTCGCTGGCAAACTCGTAGATCGGCATGGGCGATTCGGACCTTTCGGAATTTCTCCTATCCAAGCGCAGCGACACCGCGCGGGCAAGCGCCGTCACGTGGGTAATCCCCCCCGCATTTAAGCTAAGGGATGCACACATTGTCAGGTTTGGTTTTCCCGGTGTGCTTGACGGGTTGAATGTTGGATGATTCAGTTGTCCTACCTTGAATGGAAGGCGGCTGGTGATGACTTTGGAAGGCTGTGTGCTGGGCGATTTCGGAGACGAGCGCCTGGTAAAAAGGGGGGCCTTCTGCTCGCGGAAATGGTGGCGCGCACCAGCATCTGCCTGCGGCGGCTGGCGGGTGGCCGACGCAGCGGAATTGTCGGATTTTCGCGCTTTCTGGCTAATCCGCGGGTGACGGTTGAGGCGCTGCTCGATGGCTGGGGCGCGGAGCTTTCGCAGGGCTGCGCGGGTCGGCATATTCTGGCGATCCAGGATACCAGCGAAATCAATTTCACGACGACCAGAGAGCGCAGTCGCGGTCTGGGCGAGATCGGCAAGGGTTCGGGACGCGGTGTTCTGCTGCACGCTATGCTGGGGCTGGATGCCGAGACGGGCGGCATTCTGGGCCTGGCCGCGGGCCGGGTGTGGACCCGCGATGGCCGGGTTACGGTTCCTCATCGGCACCGGCCGTTGTCCGAGAAGGAATCGCAGCGGTGGCTGAGCACGGCAGAGGCCGCGAAGACGGTTCTGCGCGAGGCGCAAATGGTGACCGAAATCAGTGATCGCGAGGGCGACATTTATGAGAAATGGGCGCGCGATTGCCGGAGCCGGGCTTTCACATCCTGACCCGCGCCATGGCGGATCGTTCGATCATGGAAGGGGGCGGCAAGCTCTCCTCGGCGCCGCTGCAATTGGCGGGGACGGCCTTGATCGCGTTGCGCGCACGCCCTGGCCGTTCGGCCCGCACCGCCAGGCTCGTGACCCGCTTTGGCCGCGTCACGCTCAAGCGCCCCGCCAATCTGGCCAGGCAGGAGGGGCTGGCCGAGACGGTGGAAGTCAGCTTGGTCGAGGTCTGCGCGGTGGATGCGCCGCCGGGCGCCGAGCCTATCCTGTGGCGGCTTCTGACCACCCACCGGGTAGAGGATGCGGCGATGGCCTGGCGCGTGGTTGGCTGGTACCGGCAGCGCTGGCATATCGAGCAATTCTTCCGCACCCTGAAACAGCAGGGCCTGCAACTGGAAGACAGCCAGTTGGAAAACGCCGGGCGGTTGATCAAGCTGACCGCGATTGCCGCCCGTGCTGCCTGCACCATCATGCAACTCGTCCAGGCGCGCGATGGCAGATCCCAACAAGACGCCAGGATCGCCTTCTCGCCCCCCGAAATCGAGACCCTCCACGCACTACTGCCCGAGATCGAAGGCAAGACCGCGCTCCAGAAGAACCCTCATCCGCCGGAAACGCTTGCCTGGGCCGCGTGGATCATTGCCAAGCTCGGTGGATGGGATGGCTACCCAAAATCCAAACCGCCCGGCCCGATCACCTTCCGCCACGGTCTCCAATACTTCAAATCCCTCGCCCACGGATGGAGGCTCAGAAATGTGTGAATCGCCTAGCGCATTTAAGGGGCTGCAAAAGTAGAATTTTCTCGGCAAGATAAACGAGGAGATTTCGAATGAAGACAAGCAGATACACTGAGGCCTCACCCGATCCTCCGATCAGGACAATATTGCATTTCTTGAATGTATACTTGGCACAGGCAAATTCACACCGCAAACGCCCCAACGTCACAGAAATCTTACCGCGGGCGCCTAGGCGCCGCGGTGTGACAGGAACGACGGCGAAATCGCATTCGCCGTATCCTGAAGCTTGGGCAGGATCTCTGCCGCGATCCGGTCGCGATCCCAGGTATGCCCCGACACCGAACATTGCACCGCCGCACAGGCCCGCCCGTCAGGCCCGAGAATCGGTGTGGCGACGGCCATCTCGTTCAGGATCATCTGACCTTTTGAAATCGCATAGCCATCATGCACCGCCGCTTCGACACTGGCGCGAATCGCGTCGCGGTCCAGGGTCGTGCTTGGGGTGAAAGGCTTGATCGGCCAGTGATCCACCGCCGCGCGCCACTCGTCTTCGGGAAAGGTCGCAAGCATCGCCCGCCCCGCCGAGGTGGACAGGGCCGGCAATCGCCGCCCGATCACCGTCGCGGCAAAATAGGTCCGCTTGCAGGGCAGACGGCTTACGTAAATGATGTGGTCGCCGGACAATTCGGCAAGGTTCACGGTCTCGCCCAACTCCTGGCTGAGGTTGATCAGCTTGGGCATCGCCTGCCCGACAAGCGGATCGGACCAGTAATAGGCATAGGCCATCTCAAGCCAGGCATGCGACGGGCGAAACCGCCGTGTGCCGGGATCTTTGTCAAGCATCCCCTCGACATGAAGGGTGTTGGCAAGACGCTGCGTGGCGCTTTTATCAAGGCCCGTGCGCGCGGCAAGCTCTGACAGGGACATCTCGCGGTGGCTTTCATCAAACGCCCGCAAAAGCCGCAAGCCCTTGGCAAGTGATCCAACATAAAGCGTATTCTGCTTTGTTTTCATGCGGCTCTCACAAAATTGCCCTTTCGTCCCTTGGCGGGGGTTGACGTAAGCGCATAACCTCCACTTAATGGATCATATGGCAACATTAGGTATCATTATATAATACTTAAAGCAATTGCCAAAACCGGCGCGGGGCCATAATCGCGAGAGACCACCACTGACCACCTAGGGAGAAACCGATGAAACAATCCTGGTTCAAAAACACCATCGCCAGCGTCGCGCTCATCGCGGCAAGCGGCGCCGCATGGGCCGAAAAGGCGAACGACACGCTGCGCGTCGGCTTTACCAAAGAGCTTGAGAACGTCGACAGCTATTTCAATTCCTCACGCGAAGGCGTGGTTCTGCAACGCGCGATCTGGGATGGCCTGATCTACCGCGATCCGATCACCAATGAGTATTCCGGCAATCTGGCCACCTCCTGGGAATGGATCGACGATCTGACGCTCGAATTCAAACTGCGCGAAGGCGTGACCTTTCACAACGGCGAGGCGTTCAACGCCGATGACGTGGTCTATACCGTCAATTTTGTCGCCAAGGAAGAAAACGGCGTCAAGACACAGCGCAACGTGAACTGGATGAAATCCGCCGAGAAGATCGACGATTACACCGTGCGCATCCACCTGAAAGAGGCCTTTCCCGCCGCGATCGAATTCCTGTCTGGCCCGGTCTCGATGTATCCCAACGAATATTACGCCGAAGTTGGCCCAAGCGGCATGGGCCTCAAGCCCGTCGGCACCGGCCCCTACAAGGCGGTTTCGGTCGTTCCGGGCCAGCATTTCGTTCTGCAAAAGAACGCCGACTATCACGATAGCCCCAAGGGCAAGGCCAGCATCACCAATGTCGATATCCGCACCATTCCGGATGTGAACACCCAGATGGCCGAACTGTTCAGCGGCTCGCTCGATCTGATCTGGCAAGTGCCCGCCGATCAGGCCGAAAAACTGGCGCAGATGGATCAATTCACGGTCAGCAACGAATCGACCATGCGCGTTGGCTATCTCTCGATGGATGCCGCCGGTCGCTCGGGCGACACGCCGTTTACCGACCTGCGCGTGCGCCGCGCCGTGAACCACGCCATCAACCGCGAAGAGCTGGTCGCGGCCCTGCTTAAGGGTAAATCCAAGGTGGTCTGGACGCCCTGTTTCCCAAGCCAGTTCGGCTGTGTTCAGGACACGGCGGTCCAGTACGAATATGACCCCGAAAAAGCCAGGGCCCTGCTGGCCGAAGCGGGCTATCCCGATGGCTTCACGACCGAATTCTACGCCTATCGCGACCGCGAATATGCCGAGGCGATCCTGAGCTATCTCAACGCCGTGGGCATCAAGGCAGATTTCAAATTCCTGCAATATTCTGCCCTGCGCGAGCTCAACATGACCGGCGACGTACCGCTCGCCTTCCTCACCTGGGGCAGCTTCTCGATCAACGATGCCTCGGCCATGGTCAGCCAATTCTTCAAGCACGGCTCGCTTGACGATGCGCGCGACGATCAGGTGCTGGCCGATCTTACCATCGCCGATAGCGCGACCGACGACGCCACCCGGATCGAGCATTACGGCAAGGCCATCGCCCGGATCACCGATCAGGCCTATTGGGCGCCGATGTTTTCATACAACACCAACTATGTGTCCACAAACGAGGTAAACTATACGCCCACCGCCGACGAGGTGCTGCGCTTTACCACGATGACCTGGAACTGAATGTTCCGGCCTGTTGCGGGGGGCATCCGCTGTCCCCCGCCCCTCTTCCCGCCGCCCGCGCGCCGTCTTGCCCGCGTCAGCAAAAGGGCCTGCTGCCATGCTCAATTTTATCCTGAAACGACTGGGGCTTGCCGTTCTGGTCGCCTTCACTGTCTCTTTCATCAGCTTCAGCCTGCTGTTCATGGCCGGCGATACTGCCGTCGCCCTTGCCGGTGAAACCGCCAGCGGCGAAGATATCGAGGCCCTTCGTACCCTTTACGGCTTTGACCGCCCGATGCTGGTGCAATATGGCGAATGGCTGTTTTCCGCCCTGCGCGGCGATTTCGGCGAAAGCTATTATTTCCGCCTTCCGGTCGCCTCTCTCATCGCCGACCGGCTTGGCGTGACCATGACCCTCGGCCTCTGCGGCATCACCTTTGCCCTTGTCACTGCCGTTCCCCTCGGTGTCGCTGCCGCGATCCGCCCCAATTCTATCATCGACCGCGTGGCGCTGTTTTTGTCGGTTGCAGGGCAAGCGATGCCCAGCTTCTGGTTCGGCCTGATCCTGATCGTCCTTTTCGCGATCAAGCTGGGCTGGCTGCCACCCTCGGGCGCCTCGAGCCCTGCGCATTTCGTGATGCCGACCATCGTGCTTGGCTATTACGCCATGCCCGCGATCATGCGCCTGACGCGGGCGGGCATGCTTGACGTGCTCTCGTCCGACTATATCCGCACCGCCCGTGCCAAGGGTGCGCCGGAAATGCGCGTGCTGTTCCGTCATGCGTTGCGCAACGCGATCATCCCGGTGGTGTCGCTCGCGGCGGTGCAGATGGGTTTCATGCTCGGCGGTTCGATCGTGGTTGAATCGATCTTTGCCCTGCACGGCGCAGGTTACCTCGCCTGGGAAAGCATTGCGCGCAATGACCTTCCCACGGTGCAGGCCCTGATCCTTGTGTTTTCGATGTTCTACATCGTCTTCACCTTTCTTGCCGATGTGTTGAACGCCTGGCTTGACCCCCGCATGCGGAGCAGCTGAAATGACCATGACAGACACCCCCGATCCCCTTTTGCAAGAGATCATCGGCCCCACCCCCTCTCAGATGCTGCGCAAACGTGTCTTTGGCCATCAGGGCCTGTTGATCGGCGCCTCTCTCGTGGGTTTTCTGCTGCTGGTCGCGATCTTCGCGCCGCTGCTTGCCCCGCATGACCCCTATGCCCAAAGCCTGATGACCCGGATGCAACCCCCCGTCTTTCTTGGCGGCGATTGGGAGTATCCGCTTGGCACCGACCACCTTGGGCGCGACTACCTTTCGCGGCTGATCTATGGCGCGCGCGTCTCCCTGATGATCGGCGTGATCGCCGCGCTGATTTCGGGGGTGATCGGCACCGCCATGGGCGTCGCCGCGGGCTATTTCGGCGGACGTGTCGATATGGTGGTGACGTTTCTCATCAATGTGCGCCTTGCCATGCCGGTGGTGCTGGTGGCGCTGGCCGTGGTGGCGATCCTCGGCGGCTCGCTTCAGGTGGTGATCATGGTGCTTGGCTTGCTGCTCTGGGATCGCTTTGCCGTGGTCATGCGCGCCTCTACGCTTCAGGTGCGTGGCCGCGAATATGTCGCCGCCGCGCGCGCCATCGGCGCCTCGACCCCTCGGGTGATCCTGTCGGAAATCATGCCCAATATCGCCAACAACCTGATCGTGGTGGTTACCCTTGAAATGGCCCATGCCATCCTGCTTGAGGCGGCCCTCTCGTTCCTCGGCCTCGGGGTGCAACCGCCGACCCCAAGCTGGGGCCTGATGGTATCCGAGGGCAAGAACATGATGCTGTTCGAGCCGTGGATGGTGTTGATCCCCGGCGCGGTCCTTTTCGTTCTGGTGCTGGCGATCAACCTCATGGGTGATGGGCTTCGCGATGTCTCCGCCCCCGAAAACCGGAGCTGAGCCATGGATAAACCCCTTCTGAGCGTCCGCAACCTGACCCTCGACATCCCTGTCGGCGGCGGCACCCTGCATGCGGTGCGCGGCATTGATTTCGACCTCAGGCGCGGTGAAACCCTCTGTATCGTCGGCGAGAGCGGCTCTGGCAAATCGCTGACCTCTCTGGCGTTGATGGGGCTTTTGGGCAAGACCATCAAACGATCCGCCGATGAAATGACATTTGACGGCATCGACCTCACCCGCGCCAATCCCCGCACCATGCGATCCCTTCGCGGCGCGCGCATGGCGATGATCTTTCAGGAACCGATGACCTCGCTCAACCCCGCCTACACCATCGGCGATCAACTGACAGAGGCCCTGTTGCTGCACAAATCCGTTGGCAGAGAGGCGGCGCGCGCCCGCGCCGTCGAGCTGTTGGAAAAGGTTGGCATCACCGCCGCCGCAAGCCGCCTGTCGCAGTATCCGCACCAATTGTCGGGCGGGCTTCGCCAGCGGGTGATGATTGCCATGGCGCTGATGTGCGAACCGGAACTGATTATCGCCGACGAACCCACAACCGCACTTGACGTGACGATTCAGGCCCAGATCCTGCGGCTGCTTTATGATCTGGGGCGCGAGATGAACATGGCGATGATCCTGATCACCCATGATCTTGGCGTCGTGGCGCGGGTCGCCGACAAGGTGGCGGTGATGTATGCTGGCGAACTGGTCGAGACCGGCTCTGCGACCGAGGTGTTCAACACCCCGTCGCATCCCTACACCCGTGGGCTGTTGCGCTGTATCCCGCAGCCGGGCAAGACCGAACGCGGCAGCACCCTTGGCACGATTCCCGGCATCGTGCCCTCGCTGATTGGCGATGTGACGGGCTGTGCCTTTCGCACCCGCTGCCCGCATGCCACGCTTGAATGCCGCGGCGATATTCCACGCCACACCACCGGCGGCCACGCCTTTCGCTGCATCCACGCCGACGGCAAGCTTCACGCAGAGGAGGCCACCGCATGACCCCCGCCACCGCCCCAGTTGACGCCAAACCCGAAACCGCCGCCCCCATTCTGGAACTGCGCGGCGTGACCAAGACTTATCACGTGAAACAGGGTCTGTTCGGCAAGGCCCGCCCGCTGACGGCGGTCAACGATGTGTCGCTGTCGCTGCCGCGCGGCGAGGTGCTTGGCCTTGTCGGTGAATCCGGCTGCGGCAAATCCACCCTCGCCAAGATCTTGCTCGGGCTGGAAAGCCCGACAAGCGGTCAGGTTCTCGTCGAAGGTCAGGAAATCGGCGCACAGGACCGCATGACCCTCGCGCGCCGGATTCAGCCGATCTTTCAAGACCCTTATTCGTCTCTCAATCCGCGCAAAAGCATCTTTGACATTGTCTCGCTGCCGCTCCGTGTGCATCGCATTGGCGACGCGGCAAGCTGGGATAAAGAGGTGCGCAAGATCCTCGATATCGTCGGCCTTCCGGCGCGCGTGATGAACACTTTCCCAAGCCAGATGTCGGGTGGTCAGCGCCAGCGTGTCGCCATCGCCCGCGCCCTGATCATGAAGCCCGAAATCGTGATCTGCGATGAACCCACCTCGGCGCTTGATGTCTCTGTCCAAAGCCAGATTCTCAACCTCTTGGGCGATCTGCGCCGCGAATTCGGCCTGACCTATCTCTTCATCAGCCACGATCTGGCGGTGGTCGAACATCTCGCGACCCGCGTTGCGGTGATGTATCTTGGCCGCATCGTCGAAGAGGCCGAGGTAGGCGGATTGTTCGATCACGCCCGCCATCCCTATACGCAGGCGCTGCTGAAATCCGTCCTGACGCCGGAACCGGGCCTTGGCGTGCCCGATACCCAGCTTGGCATGGCCTATCCCAACCCGATTGATCCGCCCTCGGGCTGTCATTTTCATCCGCGCTGCCCCAAGGCCACTGAGTTTTGCAAAAAAGAAGCGCCGCGCGCCCTTCCCACCCCTCTGGGCCATGTGGAATGCCACCTGCACGACCCGACCGGTCCGATGTTCATTGGCAAAGAGGGCTAGGAATGTCCGACAACCTGTCGCGCAACATGGTCATCCGCAAGACCGTCATTGAAACCGAATTCGGCGTCGTCGCCGCCCAGCACCGCCTCGCCGCGCAGGCCGGCGCCGATGTCCTGGCCGCCGGCGGTGACGCGGTCGACGCCGCCATCGCCACCTCCTTCGCCATCGGCGTGCTCGAGCCCTGGATGAGCGGCCCGGCCGGCGGTGGCGCCCTGATGCTCTGGCGCGCCGAAACCGGAACCGTGCAGGCGCTCAATTACGGCATGCGCGCCCCCGCCTCGCTTGATCCAACCAACTACCCGCTGTCGGGCAAGGGCATCGCCGGCGATCTTTTTCCATGGGAACAGGTGGTCGATGACCGCAACGTTCAAGGTGCCACCGCCGTCGCCGTGCCCGGCCTTGTCGATGGCATGGGCCAGATGCACGACCGCTTTGGCCGCCTGCCCTGGGCCGACCTCCTTGCGCCCGCGATTGCCTTTGCCAAACAGGGTCTTCTGGTCGATTGGTACGCCGCCCTTGTCATCGCCTCGACCACCCGCGAGCTTGCCAAGGACCCGGACGCGGCGGCGCTTTTCCTTGAAGACGGGCAATGGCCCACGATCAGCGGCTGGACCGCTTTGGCCGAAAAACGGCTGGATCAGAGCCGCATGGCCGACAGCCTTGACCAGATCGCCCGCCACGGTGCGCGCACCTTCTATGATGGCGACCTTGGCGTCGCCATCGCCAATGACATTCAGGCCAAAGGCGGTTGCCTGAGCACCAGCGACCTCAACACCTACCGCGCCCAGATGCTCTCCCCGCTCAGCTTTGACTATCGCGACGCCCGCTTTCACGTGCCCCCCGGCCTGACCGCCGGGCCGACCTTCCAACAGGCCCTCGCCCGGATGGAAACCCGGCCCATGGGTGACACGCCCGGCCCCGCGGCCTTTGCCGCCTATGCCGAGGGCCTCAAATCCGCCTATGCCGCGCGCCTTGGCACCATGGGCGACACCGGTGAGACCGAAAAGGCCCCCGGCTGTACCACGCATTTCTCGGTGGTTGATCGCAAGGGCAACATGGTCTCGCAGACCCAGACCCTGCTGTCGATCTTCGGCTCTCGCGTGGTTTCGCCCTCGACCGGGTTGCTGATGAACAACGGTATCATGTGGTTCGACCCGGTTCAGGGCCGCCCCAATTCGCTTGCCCCAGACAAGGCCTGCCTGATGAACGTCTGCCCAATCCTTGGCGAAACCGGCGAGACCCGCTTTGCCTTTGGCGCCTCGGGGGGGCGTAAAATAGTGTCTGCCATGGCCCAAATGGCCTCTTTTGTTGCCGATTTCGGTATGGATATCTCCGATACCTTCCATCACGCCCGCATTGATGTTTCGGGCGGCGACACGATTATGGCCGATGAAACCCTGCAGCCTGACGTGATTGAGCGCCTGCGCGCCGATCACCTCGTCCACACCACACGGCGCAGCCCCTTCCCCTATGCCTTCGCCTGCCCCGCCGGCGTGATGCGCCAGGGCAAGGTCAATTCCGGCTGTACCGAGATCATGTCGCCCTGGGGCGATGCCATTTCCGAATAAACCACAGGAAACCCAATGACGCGCAACACAGCAATCGACACTATTTCAGCCTATTTCGACGATAATCGCTTCCAGACAGAGCTTGCCGTTCTGGTCAGCTACGAGACTGAAAGCCAAAATCCCGATCAGGCCCCCGAACTTGCCCGCTATCTGGAACAGGCGATGCTGCCCAGGCTTACGGCCATGGGCTTCACCTGCAAGACCTATCCCAACCCGGTTGCCAATGCCGGCCCTTTCCTGATTGCCGAACGGCACGAGGGCGATGACCTGCCGACGATCCTCAGCTATGGCCATGGCGACGTGATCCGCGCCCAGACCGATCAATGGCGCGACGGGCTTCACCCGTTCAGGATCGTGGAAGAGGGCGACCGCCTCTATGGTCGCGGCACCGCCGACAACAAGGGCCAGCACCTGATCAATATCGCCGCCCTCGATGCGGTCCTGCAAACCCGTGGCGCGCTTGGCTTCAACTGTCGGATCATTATTGAGACCGGCGAAGAAACCGGCTCTCCGGGCCTGGCGGAATTCTTTACCGCCCACAAGGAACAACTCAGCGCCGATGTCCTCATCGCCTCTGACGGGCCGCGCCTGCAACCCGAAACGCCGACCATGTTCATGGGCTCTCGCGGCGGGGTCACCTTTGATCTGATCGTCGATCTTCGCGAGGGCGCGCATCACTCGGGCAACTGGGGCGGGCTTCTGGCCGATCCGGCGATGATCCTGGCGCAGGCGCTCTCGTCCATCACCGATGCCCGTGGCCAGATCAAGATTTCCGAATGGCGCCCCGACAGCCTGACCGACGACGTGCGCGCCGCCCTGCGGGGCCTGCCGATTGAGGGCGGCGATGGCCCGGCGATCAATCCCGATTGGGGCGAGGACTCCCTCACCCCGGTCGAGCGCGCCTATGGCTGGAACAGCTTTGCGATCCTCGCGATGAAAAGCGGCGTGCCCGACGCCCCGGTCAATGCGATTTCCGCCCTTGCCCGCGCCACCTGTCAGCTGCGCTATGTGGTCGGCACCACGCCCGAAGACATCCTGCCCGCCCTGCGCCGTCATCTTGATGCGCATGGCTTTGACAGCGTTCGGATAGAGCCCCACGATCGCGGCTTTTTTCGCGCCACACGGCTTGATCCCGGTCATCCTTGGGTCAAATTCGTCGCCTCATCTTTGAGCCGCACCTCGGGACAGGCGCCGCATATCCTGCCCAACCTTGCGGGGTCTCTGCCCAATGATTGCTTTGCCGATATTCTGGGCCTGCCCACTGTCTGGGTCCCGCACTCCTATCGCGGCTGCTCGCAACATGCGCCGGATGAGCATGTTCTCAAACCGGTCTGCCGCGATGCACTTCGTTTGATGGCGGGCCTATTCTGGGACATCGGCACAGGCGATACACTGCCCACCTAAGAGGGGCATGGCCTTGCTGACGACCCCAACGCGCTCGTGTCGCATTTTCTTCACCATTTCAGCACATGAGTGTTACGTGATTTCTGGAGGTGTTATCACGTTAAAATTGCTGAGATTGTGGGTTGATTGAGCTGGACATAAGCGGTGTCGATGCAAACCGAGAAAATAAGTTACAAAGACGGCAAAGATCCCAATCGGGCAGACGCTGGAGAACTTTGATTTTGCCTTCCAGCCGGCCATCGAGCGATCACGCATCGAAACCCTGGCGACCGGAGCATGGATCCGCAATGCGGAGGTAATCTTGATGCAGGGGCCGCCCGGCGTGGGCAAGAGCCATCTGCTCTGCGGCTTGGGGATCCGGGCAATCCAGCTCGGCTTCTCGGTGCAGTATTTCCGGTTTGACGAGTTGCTGACCGCCCTGCGTGCAGATGCCCACCTTCCGCCAGCCCGGCTAAAAAGCCGGAAATACATGTCCAGCGCGCTTCTGCTAGTCGACGAAATGGGTTACGATCCGATGAACCGAGAGGATGCCAGCCTGTTCTTCCGGCTGGTCAGCTATCGCTACGGCCGCGGCGCCATGGTCATCACAACCAACAAGAGCATCCGCGACGGGACTGAACTCCTGACCGGCGACGAGGTCTTGGCGACCGCTATCCTCGACCGCCTGCTCCACCGGTCGCATGTTCTCAACATCAAGGGACGCAGCTATCGGCTGCGTGACCTCGAAGAGGCCCTGAAGGGCTGAACCAACCACAATTCGGTGGCCTGCGGCCCCGGGAGCGCGCGCTCTGACTCTTGGCGGTCAGCGCGCGCTCCCGGGGCCGCTCCGTTGCACGACACCTCGTAAACCTGGATGTCGCCTTAGCTCGTAAAAGTAGGTGTCGCTTGACACGCGTCACCATCTGGAAAGGTCAGGGCAAAGCGACTACATAAGGTATGGCTAATTTCAGGCTGTGCGAGGTGTAGACAATGGCAGACGACGAAAAGTCCAAGGGCTTTGATATCTCGCAACTTCGCGGCGTGTCAGATGGTGACGATGATCAGCCCGAAACGGTGCGCAGGATAATTGACAGGACAGCGCATTTGACGGGCGATGGCCGCGCTTTGCAGGAAGCCTTGCGGGGCATCGGTGGCGTTAGCGCGCTTGCAGAAGCGGCACGGGCTGCAAGTTCTGTGACCATGTTGCGGGATCAGATAGACGCGCTGTCCGGGGCCAGTCTCTTCACCGAACAAATGAAGGCGCACCAAGAGGCGATGCGCGCTTTCACGGTTCCTGACATGACCAGCCATTTGTCCGCTCTGTCAGGCACAACCGCATTCGCTGACCATTTTAAGGCCGAACAAGACGCATTCGCACAAGCCCGAAACCTTGCCCTTGGTGGTCTGCCAGAGGGCTACATGGATGCAATCACCGGGTCTGCATCAAGCGCGGTATCCCGATACGTTCAAGATATGCGGGAACAGTCCAGTGCGATGAACCTGCATTTAGATATGTTTGCCGATATGCGGCGCGCTCTAGAGGCGTCCAGCCTGTTCGATCTTGCCAGCGCGGTAAACATTCCGCGTTTTGGTTCTGCGATTGAAGCGCTTGGCATTGGTCGCATGGGGTCTGCTATTGAGGCTGCAAACGCTGCGCATTTGTTGGGGCTTACTCCTAATTTCCACGACGAATTTAAGTCTGTTGCAGCGGCATTAGCAGGCCAAGCGTCAGCGTTTGCGGGCTTACGCGACCTGACTGCTACAACGGCTTTCGATTTCGATCTTGCAGGTAGCCTACAGTCAATGCTTGCGCGCAGCATTGCAGCACAAGAGGCGATGCTGGACGAATACAGGGACGCGGCGGTTGACGCCAAGGTAGAAGCGGCGTTCCATCGCAGAGTCGCAACGATTGGCGTCATCATCAATATTCTGATGTTTTTCTTAACCATCGCTTTGCAGCTTGAAGAACGGCTTACCGATGGTGATGCGGCGGTCAGGGCGAACACAGAAGCATTGGTTGAAATGCGAAATTCGTTTGATGCGATGGCGGCGCAACTCGAAACCATGCAGTCTACACAAGAAGCCGATAACGAACGCCAAGACGCGGCTGATACGGAAATAGCAGGAATCTTGCGCGATATCGCGAAAACACTTTCTGATCAGGTTGAAGCGGAAACGGCTGATGAAGTCACTTTGGTAGTCACGCCAAATAAATGACTAATTTCATCGGAATATGGCAGTAAATGAGAATCGCTCGCAAGTAGGCGGGTGGGCACTGTTTGCCGCCTTCTGGCGACACGCCCCCGCAGGGCAATCCTGAAATCGGGGTTTTCGGGGTTTGTCGTAAGCATCCGGCGAAGGCCGTGGTCAGGCGGCCTTGACGTTGGGTTTGGAACTGTTCCAGTGCCACGGCAGCAACTCGTGCAGGCGTGAGACCGGCATGTCTGAGATGCGGGCGATGACGTCGGCGAGCGAGGCCTGCGGGTCGATGCCGTTCAACTTTGCCGTGCCTATCAAGGAATACATGGCGGCGGCGCGCTGTCCGCCGCGCTCGGACCCGGCGAAGAGCCATGATTTTCTGCCGAGTGCCACGCCGCGCAGGGATCGCTCGGCGGCGTTGTTGCTGAGACAGATGCGGCCATCCTCGAGGAACCGGGTGAAGTTAGGCCAATAGGTTGGCGACAGCAGGTAGTCGATCGCCTTGGGGGCCGATTGGAGCTGCCGCATCGCCAGCCGCGCCTCCGCGGACTGCCCGTTGACCATGCGCTCGATCTCGAACAGCGCGTCGATGCGCTTCACCGCCTCGACGGCGATGGGCGATATCTCCTTGGCCGGCTTGCCCTTGCGGATATTGGTCTGCACATCGGCAAGCTCGAAGAACTTGCGGCGCGCGTGGCTCCAGCACAGCGCTGGCGCCACCGGGCCGGGCTGGCGGCCGGGATCGTAGAGCTGGTTGTAGCCGGCATAGGCATCAGCCTGCAGGATCCCCTGCCAGCCCTTCATGTGCCCGGTTGGATGTTCCCCACTCCGGTCGCGGGAGAAGCGGCAGACCACCGCGGGCGGGGCGGTGCCGCCGAAGGGGCGGTCGTCGCGCACATAGGTCCAGAGCCGCGCGGTTTTCGTGCCGCCGCGGGCCAGTAGCGGCACCGTGGTGTCGTCACCGTGCAGGCGGGCCGCGGTGAAGACATGCGCCTCGATCAGCGCGTTCAGCGGCTTCAGCAACTCGGCGACCGCGCCAACCTGGTCGGCAAGCGTGGAGAGACTGAGGTCAACGCCTTCATGGGCGTATCGTTCGGCCTGACGGTTGAGGGGCTGATGCTGGCCGTACTTTTCGAAGTGAGAACGGCGGTGCGAAAGTCGGCCACGGTAGCGGCGGGATGAGCCTGCTGCGGGCGGCGTAAAAGTCGTCCACCTTTACCCTTTCTGGTGACAGGGA
>PHEQ01000012.1 GCA_002842985.1 Alphaproteobacteria bacterium HGW-Alphaproteobacteria-1 | reverse complement strand
CCGCCGGACCCGTCTGGCTAAACCCCGAAACCGTAACCAGCGCCCCCGAAATCAGAGACGCCGCATGAAATCGGCGGACAACACCTTTGACAAACACCGCGAGCCGCGCTGCATCAGTGGCGGCCGGGTCCAGCATGTCGTGATACGTGGACATGCTGGGCGAGAAGGGCTCGGCCGCAGCATGTGCGCGGAAGTCGATCAGGTCGAGCCATTGGGCGGCGCACCGCGTGAGGCCCCGCGCTTGCGCAAGCGCCGTCGTCTGGGTTTCGCGCATCATGCGGCCTCCCGTATGCCGACAATCCCGGCGAGGTGAAGCGCCTCGAGTGCGCGCACCCCTCGGCCCATTGCCTCCGCGCAGTGTCGCGCCTCACAGGCGCGAGGATCATCCGGGTGGACGGCTGCGAAGCGCCTGGCCTCGACGCTCTTGACGTCGGTGGTGAATTCGAGACGTAGCAGGCGGTTGAGCTCATGAAGCTCGCCACGGCGGGCAGCCAGATCGTTGCCAGCTTTCGCAGCCTCGACGACGGCGCGGGCCCGTGCGGCCCATTTGCGTCCGCCCAGCAAATCGGCGGAGGCGACAAGGCTGTCACCCTCTGCGCGCAGCCAGCGCATGAAATCGCTGGCCTTGTTCATGTGCCGGAGCAGGGCACGGATATCGGGAATGTGTTTCATGGGATCACCTTTCCTGGTGGAATGCGCGGGCCCGCCATGGGCCGCGTCAGAAGATCCCTGCTCCGGTCAAATGATTTCGTTTCTGGTGTCCGCGTCATCGCCGGCACGAGGTTGCTCGGCGCGGCCTCATCAAGAGGGCCGGGCCGGGCAATCCGTGCTGCCAGAGGCGCGCAAACTCATTCGGAAGAGCCCGATCTCGGGGTCCAAAACCTGCCTCGGAAAAAGCCTATATCTGACAGTGTCTTACAGACGCTGGCAAAACTTTCGCCGACGCGTGGCAGTAAAATCCGCCGATTTGGCATAACTACCCCCGCAGCGACAAAATGTCGCGGCAAGCATTACTTGGCCACCGCAAAATCCTAAGCTGCTGATTTTATTATACCCACTTCAGACGGCGGCCACGGACTTATCCATTCGCCAAGCTTATGACGTCCATTTTCGACAAGCATAAGACGCCAATTTTCGAAGGTCGCAGCGATCGATTATTCGTGGCCGGAACTCGACATCGAGGCGTCTTCATACCCGAACGCACCAGACAAAAAAAGACCGCCCCTGCGGGCGGCCTTCAAAAATCGAAACGACAACGGACCGGTAAGGCCCCTTATGTTAAGTGAATAGATCCGCTTGCAGATCGCGGGTCCGGTAGAAGTTCACACCGACTTCAGCTTCCGTCGCCGCAGGTCGAACTGCCTTTCGTTTCAGCCGTCGGGCCACCTCCCCTACCTGGAGGCTATGCTGCTCAGCAATCCGCGCCGGATGGACGAACCGGGCCTTGAAATCCGCAACGACGGCCGGGTCGAACGACGGGATCCTGTGTCCCTCGTCCGGGCCGACGATCCAGTTGACGGAAAGGCTCACCTCTTCCGGGCACCGGTCAACCAAACGCCAGAGGATGTTCCGCGTGATCTTGAGCGCAGCGAACGCTTCCATGGCCGAAAGACCCTTCGAGCAGGTTGCCCGATACCGCTTGACCTCCGCCGGATCCACGCGAAGCGCGGCGATGCCTTCCTGGCCAGCCAGGCGAAAGACGCGCTCGAGGAAGCCGCCGAGGATCATATGCACCACGGTCATGCCCGGCACCTTGGCCTTTTCCGCGGCTTTCGAGACCGGCACGAGCCCTCCGGTTTCGCCATCCAGTTCGACTGCCTTCGCGTGCAGCTTGCCAACCAGCATGGCAATCTCCTCGCGATCCACGGCCTTCTGGGTCCGCCCTTTCGTTCCCGGCCGCCCATAGTAGATGGGAGTGAGCAGCTGATCAGCAAAAAACTGATCGACCAAGGGGCGTGCACAAACCAGCGCGTCGGGCAATGATTTGACATGCACCAGCCGCTTCACACGCAAGGCGACCTCGCGCCCCTGATGCACGGGAATCGGATAATGGGCTGGCGCCTTTTCGGGTAACACCGCTGCCGCAACCAGGACGTCGCGCAGGGTTCGAGGGTCGAGGTTTTGCTCATTCGCCAAGGACGCGACCGTGTGCAGGCGGCGCTCGGGGAGCTTCACCCCCAGTACCTTGGTCCCGGTCGGCATTGCGATATTCTCGGAGATGACATCGCGCAAGATGCGCGCGATATCGCCAGGTTCCTTGAGTGATTTCGAATGGGCCAATGCGTTGTAGAAACACCCGAAGATCTTGCGGGCGCCCGGCGTGCCGGACGCATCGTCGAACTTCCGGAACTGCGCCTCCAAGGCTTCCCGAATGCCTTCCTCGCCGCGCGACGTGAAGTCGAAGCCAACGCGCCCGGCGCGATCCCAGTCGTCTGCCTCCAGCTCAGGAAGTCTTTGGGTCGGCCCGAAAGCAACCAGCACGCCCAAGAGTTCCGTCGCGCGGGTCGCCTGATCCAGTGTCTGCGCATCAAGCCAATCCGGGCCAGCAATCCCATCAAGGCGGCGCAGGACATAGTCCTGAAGCGGTGAGGCCGAGCGGTGCCCTGCCCTCTCGATCATCTTCTGAAGTTCAACGCCGCGCTCAGGCACCCGGCGATCAAGCTCGTGCAACTTGTCGTCCCATGCGGCCTGTGCCTGGCGCAGGAGAGGAATTTCGTGCCGAGGGCACGTCCGCACGACGGCCAATGCCCATTCCCATCGACCGCGTCGCATGCCTGTCCGGTCATCCTCTGCCAGACACGCGGGGCAGAAAGCCGTGTTCGGGTTCGCAAGGAACTCCGCAGTGACCAGCTCACCACGGAGGTTGTAGGTGCGTTTCCCGACCGGAACGGCAGCATTGGCGCGCAGGTCTTCGACGTCGACTCCGGCGACGTCGGCCAGACGGCAGAGCGCCGACCCATCGTTGACCGCGATTTGATCGGGCCGGATCTCCATATCCCGAAGGAACGAGAGAAGCCGATCGCCGGTGTGAAGCTTGGCGAGGCATGCCGCATATGACAGCGGGCTCTCCTCGGGATGGAAAGGGAAATGGGGCGAAAGCATCAACGCGCGCCCTCCCAGTTCAGCTGCGCCTCACCCAGATCGATCTCGGCCCAGTGACGGGCAAGGAAGACGTTCTGCCCCATGCCGCAGCCTTCCTGCATGCCCCAGCTCTCGGCGAAATGGTTGATCGTCAACTCATCGGCATCGTCCAGGGCCGCCGCCTCGAGTGCCGCGAGGATGTTCTCGATGCAACGACCGAAACGGTTGCGGCTCGCGTGAACGAGCCGGTCCACCAGATCCTCGTCCGAGGGCGGCCGCATACCGGCTGCATCGCAGAAACCGGCGATGACCTTGGTCAGCGCCTTGCGATCCGAGTGCGGCGAAACGTCGGCGAGCGGCAGCCGCCAGTAGCGGCGCGTGACCTGGGCATCGCAGGACGCGATCTGCCAGAGGCTTTCAATGCCACTCAGCACAACACTGACGGCATCGTCCCCCTGCATCAGGTTGCGGACAGTCTTCAGGAAGACATCCACCTTGAACTTGCTGCCAGCCCCGAACAGGTCGTGCGCCTCATCGATCCAGAGGATGGCCGTCCCCCGGAGTTTGAAATGGTGGCGCACCTTTCGCATGATGTCATCTTCGGTCTGTGACCGAGAGACCGAGGGGTAACCGCTGGCCTTGAGGATCTCGATCCCGAGACTCTTGGCGGTGGGCGGGCTCGGGACCCGGACCCCGACCCAAGGCTGATGCGCCACATCGCGCGGTTGCAGGGCCGGATGGGTCTTGAGGCCATGCAGGACCAGCGAGGTTTTGCCTCCGCCAGCGGGCTCCACGACCGCGATGCCGCGAGTATCGCCGGCCTTGTTGAAAAGGCGGGGCTTCGGAAGCAGGTTACCCTGATCATCGCGCTGCAGCAGCCGGTCCAGGTAGCTCCGGAACTGAGCGTCCCGCGGCGTCGAGAGATACTTGTCTCGCAGCCGGTCCACGGCTGCGAGCTTTGCGTTGATGTTGAGAGCCATTGCACTCATGGTCATTCGTCCTCCAGGGTCCAGTCTTCGCCGTCATCAGCCGCATCGGCACCATCGCCGGGCTGATGATCGGAAAATTGGATCGGGCCGAAATTGCCGGAAGCAGAATCTTCCGCACTGCAGTGATTTTCATCGGCGGGGTCGCCCGAGGGCGTGGATCCACCGCTGGCAAGGCGGGTCCCCCATTCGCCGCGCTCCTCGTCATAGGGGTTCTCGGGTTCCGTCTCGGAGACCTTGAAGCCGACGAAAAGGCGATCGTGCTCGTATTCCATGCGCTTATCGGACCAGTCTTCCATGATGAGCCCGACACGGGTCATGGCTGCGCTGTTGGTTTCGTTGATGTAGTCGAGCGCCTGGCGGACGACCGCGAAGTTGACCTCGGCGTTGCGCGCATTCTGGGCCCGGATTTCGGCCGCGGCATCCACCCACTCCTGGGCAGAGACACCCCGATACCGATCGAACACGGCGGGGATTTCGAACCAGCGTCCATTCAGTTCTGCCCAGATGGCGCCGATATCCTCAGGATACCACCGGATCGCGACCTCGCGCTCCTGCGCGCTGGTCATGAAGCGAGCCAGGACTTCCGAGTGGTAGCGCACCCCCATGATGGTGATCCCCTGCCGGGTCACAGTGCGCTCACGCTCCTGGCCAAAAATCAGGCGCCGTCGGCCGAGGTCGGGGGGCGGCTGGACGCCGAATTTCTCGACCAGCCGGTTCCAGCAGTCCAGCGGCGTCTCGCCATTCAGCCCGCTATGCGGCGTGCGGTGGTAGACATCGACGATATAACGCACCAGCACCGAGCAGAACTCCTCCGGGTTCAGGACGGCACGCTTCACCGAGTCGTAATCGCCCCGCTCGACGATGTTGCTGAAAGTGCGCCCGCTCAGCCGCGGCATGAGCTGGGTCGCGAAGGTACCAAACACGCGTTCGATGGTTCCCTTGGATTCGGGATTGGCAGCGGCGCAATACTGCAGCGTGATTCCGAGATCGGATACGCGAGCCTGGACCAGGCTCGAGACGTTGTAGCTTGCACAATCGGTCACGATGACCGAAGGCCAGCCGAACTGGTTCCAGGGCGTGAGAGCGCCGCATGCATCTCCCACCCGCCCCGGCAGCTCCGCCTCGGCCCGCGCGCGCAGTTTCGGATCGGCCATCAGCTCATCGACGCAGGACGAGGGATCATCCACCAGCTGCGCGAACAGCACCGCCCGACACGCCGCCAACGGCCGCCGCGCCCACCACAGGTGCAGGGTGGAGGGGTGCCCATGCCGGATCGACTTCTCCCGCGCCGAGGCGGCGTTGATGGCCTCGAGCGGGATGGCGACTTCGATGAGTTTCTTCTTATATTGAGCGGTCATGGCAATTTCTTCGCTTTCTTGCGTTCGCGGGGTTGGGCGATCAATAGATCAACGCCCAACCCGACACGAACAAGTTCTCTAAGGAGCAGTACTTCGGTTGAAACCGTCCGCACACTCTCGTCGCTGACCTCAGCGCCGTCAGCAGCGCGGCGACGTGCTTCGATCCGCTGGCGCACTTCATCTTCTGCGTCTCGAAGTTCCAGGGGAATTAGGGGCCAAACTCCCTCCCGGATTTCACGTGTTGTTTCTTCAAGGGAGCGATCCGACCTCTGCGCCAATGCCTCATTTGCAAGCATCGCGACCGCCTCGAAGTTCTGCGCCTTGATCTCTTGCGGTTCAGAACACCGCCACGCGACTCCCGACGTGATGGAATAGGAAACTGAATGAGCGTCATTATCCGGCAGCGGTCCGATATCGGTTGGCGAGAACAAGACCGACCGAAGATGAACTTCTGCCTGACCATAAGCGTGGTTGAAGCCCGCAGCCCCATCGACGCCAGGCGAGGCGTAGAAGACCGAATTCGGGAATCGGTTCTCCAGCCGGATCAGGTGCGCGTGCTGGTTGGACACGTCGCGCCGCATCAGTGACATACGAAAGAAAGGAACTGAAAGTCCTGCCAAACCGAGTTGCGCAATCTCCCGTGCTGTATGGCGGACCATCAGTTCTGGCAGTTTGAACTGAAAGAACAGAGGCAGCCCGGGCAGGTCCACCTTCACGTCGTAGCCAAGCTGGGCCTCTTGAACGAGGTTGGGAAACACTGGTGCAGCGGTTGGCCCCGCGGCGCTCCACCGGATCAGGTTCTCCGTGAACGCGTATCCATATGAAAATTCAGTGAAATCCAGCTTCATTGAGGAGGCTCCGCCCGCTCGAGCAGGCTCTTGATGCTGAACTGAATCGCGTTGTGCTCGAATGGCGGCTCGCGCGTGTCGAGCGCGCCGCGGACATAGCGCGGCGCAGTGGCGAAGCCGTTCTCGACCTGGACGACGGCCAGGATGAACTTGTCGGGCTCGTGCAGCGAGGTGATTACCTCCTGCCGCGTGATCATCACCGTGTCGGCGCCGTCGATGCGGCCTTTGACCTCGATGAAGCGCAGGTGGTCCGCCCTGGGGTCGTAGGAGGCGATGTCGTAGCCGACCTTCTGAGCGGAGACGTCGGTGGGTGCGTTCCCCAACGCGCGTTCGACGGCCATGACCGCTTCCATCGCTGCGATCTCGATCTTGCGCCGTGCGACCGGATCCTCGGAGAAGCCGTTCGCGGTCGCCGCGAGTTCGTCCTCAGGCGCGCGGGATATCAGGAGGCCGCACGGGATGACGACCATGCCACCGCGCACGCGCGGAGGCTGGGCCGAGATGAAACGCTCCTGGTCGAGCGCTTCCAAACGGCGCTTCAGGCGCTCGGCCAGCTCCTCTGCCCGTCGCTGCGCGTTCTGCCAGTTGAGGCGGGTCTTCTTGCCGGCGCGCTCCTCCTCCTTCAGCTCGAAGGCGCGCGCGTCCCAGTAGTTGATTTCCTTCTTGAGGCGCGCCTTCACTTCCTGCTCGACCTTGTCGATCTCGGGGATGCGGCGCGCCTTGACCTCTGCGACATGCTTCTGGGCGAGTTCGACGGTGGCGAAGCGGACGGCGGTCTTTTCGAGGTTGGTGCGCAGCCAGTCGGCCTGCAGCAGATCCTCGACGCGCGCGATCTCTTCGGGGCGCGCCGGGCGAAGGTTCAGGTGGGGTGCGATGCCGGCATTGGTCGCCGCGCCGTTCCGGTCGATCGCGGCGAACTGCAAGCGCTCTGAGACGATGTGAGACTTGCCAGCGGCCGTGGGCCGGCCGTCCTGGACGCTGTGCTCCAGAAGAAAGATTGCAGCGATCTCTTCCCCCGGATCCGTGTCGTCGACCAGGATCGCTCCGCGCTTCATGAGGTGATCGTATTGCTCTCGCACGAGGCTGATCACAGCCTCCAACAGCGGATGGCCCGGGCAGATGAAGGCCGCGACAGGTTGCTGGTTGATCTTGTTCTTCTCGAAGCAGATCCGTTCGTACTTCTTCTGGATCGGCGCACCAGTGCCGACCTGGCGATCTCGTTCGCGGATGCTCAGCGGGACGTGGGTGATCTCCCAGCGGCCGTCCTCACGGCGCTTGATCTGGCCACCGAGGTGCTTGAACGCCTCGACGAAGAAGCTCTGGATATGATGCGGCTGGAGACGCTGCGCCTCGGCCCGCTCCATCTCGATCCGCAGCTCGTGCACGCGGGCGGCGGGCATGGTGTCGTTCGTGAGGGCTCGGCGCTCCAGAAGCTGGAGGAGGTGTTGCTGATCGACCGCGCCGTCAACCGCCTGAAACAGCCTCGCCTTCACGTCCTCCTGCTCGCCGTACTGGATGGCCTCCACCAGCAGATCGCGCAGCGCTGTTCCTTCGAACAGCTCGCCCAGCACGTCGTAAACGCGGCCGCCGAGGGCTTCCCGCGCCGCCTCAAGCTTCTCGAGGAGACGAGCATAGACCTCGCCTTCACGGGTATCAGCGGCGACAAGGTTCCAGA
This sequence comes from Alphaproteobacteria bacterium HGW-Alphaproteobacteria-1, assembly GCA_002842985.1. Classification (GTDB taxonomy): domain Bacteria; phylum Pseudomonadota; class Alphaproteobacteria; order Rhodobacterales; family Rhodobacteraceae; genus Roseovarius. The sequence continues at coordinate 82,944 of PHEQ01000012.1, read as the reverse complement.
GATGGCAGACCTCGGTCTGACCGATCCGGTGAATGCGGCCGAACCGTTGCTCGATCTTGTTCGGGTTCCAGGGCAGGTCGTAGTTGACCATCAGGTGGCCGCGCTGAAGGTTCACACCTTCGCCAGCGGCATCGTTCGCGATCAGGACCAGCATGTCCCGATCCTGCATGAAGCGTTCGACGACCTTGCGCCTCTCCTCCCGGGTGACGCCGCCATGGATGACTTCGACAGCTCCCGGCTTTCCGAGGCGCGCGCGCACCTTTTCCAGCAGGTAGTGCAAGGTATCCTTGGGCTCGGTGAAGATGATCAGTTTGCGGCGGTTTCCATCGCTGTCGACCATCAGCTCATCGTCGAGGATGCGATCGAGCTGGGTCCACTTGGTATCCTTGCCCGAGCGAAGGACGTCGAGCGCCATGATCTCCAGTCCCTTGAGGGTCTGGACCTCGATCTCGAGTTGCTCGACCGTTTCTGCGGTCGTTGCGCCTGTCGAGATCAGATCCTCGAGTTCATCGACCTCGTCCTGGCCGTACTCGTCGATGTTCTTGAGCACTTCGTCCGGGACGCTCGGCTCGTGGAAATCGGCGCGGCCACCCTTGCGAGCCAGCCTGGCTTCGGCCAGCTCAGCTTCCAATCTCTCTCGTCTACGCTTCAGGGACTGGTAGATTGCGGCAGGCGACGAGGCGAGACGACGCTGCAGGATCTGAAGCGCGAAGCCGACATTATTCCGTTTCTTGCCATCTTGCTCCGCGAACCTCTGCACGCGGTTCATTTCCGTCCGAACGTACTCCGTGACTGCGCTGTAGAGCGCTGCCTCTTCGGGCGAGAGGTCGTATTTCACCGTGTACGCCCGACGTTCAGGAAACAGCGGCCTGCCGTCAAATTTCAGCAGCTCTTCCTTTGTCAGGCGGCGCATCATGTCGGCACTGTCGGCGTAATGCACGCCGTCACGGAAGCGACCTTCGAAGCGGTCGCCATCCAGCAGCGCCATGAAAAGCTGAAAGTCCTCCTCCTTGCCGTTGTGCGGCGTAGCGGACATCAGCAGCAGGTGGCGGCAGACTCGGCCGAGCTGTTGGCCCAGCTGGTATCGCTTGGTGTATTTGACGTCACCACCGAAGTAGCTCGCCGACATGCGGTGAGCTTCGTCGCAGATGATCAAGTCCCACTCCGTGGACGATGCGAGCTTCTGCTGGAGATCCTCATTCCGTGCGAGAACATCGAGGCGAGCGATCAGCCGGTTGCGGTCATTGAAGACGTTGCCCGAACGCGAGGTCTCGATCATGTCGCGGGATAGGATTTCGAACTCGAGCGAGAACTTCTCTCCCAGCTCGTCCTGCCATTGCTCGACAAGGCTGCCGGGCGCGACGACCAGACAGCGTTCGAGATCGCTACGCGCGATCAGCTCCTTGATCAGGAGGCCCGCCATGATGGTCTTGCCTGCTCCCGGATCGTCGGCCAGCAGGAAGCGAAGCGGCTGCCGTGGCAGCATTTCGCCGTAGACGGCCGTGATCTGATGCGGAAGCGGGTCGACGAGGCTCGTGTGGATCGCCAGATACGGATCGAAATAGTGCGCGAGCTTGATCCGGTTCGCTTCGGTGACCAGCCGCAGAAGACTCGCGTCGGCATCGAAAGACCATGCCCGGCCTCGCTGCTCGACAGCGAGACGATGCTCGTCATCGCGATAGAGCGTCGTCTCCGAAACGCTGCCACCTGGAATTCGGTAGACGAGGTTGATCGCTTGATCCCCGATCCATTCGACCGAAACCGCTTCGACCGTCTGGTTCGGAACGACGCCCGCAACAGAGGCACCATTCTTGATGTCTTCCAGTCTGGTCACGGCGCGACCTCGATGAGCTTCGCCCGGGGCAAGATTCCGACCCATTGGTCGCGAACGACAGGACGCTTGAGAATGGGGTCCATTCAGGCGGCCTCCTCTGCATCGGGATCTGGCAGGTCGAAGCCCTCGTCGTCCTGCATGACATCCTCGCCTTCCTCCGGCGCGGTGTCTGCCCTTGTGATCGCATGGCCAGTTGCCTTGGAGATCATTGCGAGCAGCCTCGCCTCGCGATCCGCAGTGAAGCCCGCGAAATCGTCGGCGCGCAGGAGGTCGGGATCCATGGCGTGCGAGGCCAGGTATTGATCGAGCGCGTCGCGGGCGATCGGCGGGGTGTCTTTCCCGCCCGCCTCCAGCCGTTCCAGATAGACTGACGGCGCGACGCCCCCGAGGATCCGGTTGGTCTTGTAGCTGAGCGGGCTCTTGTTGATGACAGTGTCGAAGACCTTGGGTTCGATCTTCTGCTTCTTGCACCAGTCCTGCGGAAAGATGTGGTGGATATCGACATACTCGTCGAAGAACACCGTGTCCTTGAAGTGCTGGCCGGAGCGGAGATCCCGCGCGCCTTCGGCCATCAGCAGGGCGTGGATGCCCTTGTAGGCTGCCGACAGGCGGGTGCGCAGGGTGCGCAGTCGCTCAGGACGGAAGCGGCCATCGGTGATTGTGCTGGGCTCCGGGCCACCGTCGAGCCACGCCGGCACCTCGAGCACGTCCTTCGCAAAACGCGACTCTATGGCCGAGCCGTAAAGCTCGCCGAAGATGCCGCACCAGAACCAGCGGGCGAGCTGGTCTTTTACGGCGGCATGGTCGAACCTTGGCCCCATGATGGCGAGGATTGCGGCAAACGGGACAAGCTGGCCCTGATAAGGCAGGTCGATGACCCGGTAGATGTGGTTCTGCCGGAGAAACTTCGCTGCGGTCTTGAACCCTTCCTCCACAGCGGCGCGGTGTTTCAGGTAGGCCTCAAGCGGTAGGTCGAGCAGTGACTGGCGCGTTGCGCGGACGGCAGACAACTCTGACTCCTTGCGCCCGGCAGCTATCTCGGCCGCGCGGTTCTCGACCCCGTGCAGTAGGGCGATGGCCTGCAGCACGTCGGTTGCCGCGACCTTCTCCAGCACGCCGAACTTCTGCTCGGCTGCGCGGCCAAATAGCTGAAGCCGGGTCTGGAGCCCCGGCTGGCCGTCGGCGCCGAGCCAGTCGTCGCGTAGGCGATGCCCGCGCGCAGCGTACATCGCCGTCACCAGTTCGAATGCGTCGAGTGGCTTGCCTCCGGTGTTTACCTTCTCAAAGACGAGACAGACGGCCTCGTGCGAGGTGTCAGGGCTAAGCGCGATCACGGGCAGCTGGTAGGATTTGAAGTTCTGAAGGACTTCATCCTTAAAAGGCTTGAACAGCTTGCGCGTCTCCGGATCGTTCTCCAACCAATACTCGTTGAACCCATCCTGCCATTCGTCCCAGTCGAACACTTGGTTCAGCGGGAACATGAGGTTCTGGTATTCGAGCTCCGGCGTGGAGAGGTCGAGGTCGATCTTCCGGTCAAAGTCCGACTTGATCCGCCGATCCTCCGGCACCGAGACGATGGCGTTTTCCCGGTCCTCGGCCGGATTCATGGCCTGTCTGATGTCGATGTAGAACCAGCGCTTCACGAGCTTGAGACGCGGTGTCACCGTCTGCACCACCTCGCGGCGCAGGCAGGTCTGGTAGAGAGAAGTCATGCGCTGCTGGCCGTCGAGTAGGAGCTGGTCAGGTGCGCTATCTCCAACTGCCGCATCCGCCCCTTGGATCGGCCGACGCGCGAACGTATCGGCCGCACCCAGCTTGACCTCGAGCGTCATCAACGCGCCGACCGGAAAGGCCTGCGAGATCGACGCGATCAGGCCTTTGATGCGCTCCTCGTCCCAGACCCAGCTGCGCTGGAAGTCGGGCAGCTGGATCTTGCCGTTTCCGCACTGGCGCAAAAGCTCTTCGAGGCTGACCGGGTTGGTCTTGAATGCCGCTTGCTTACCCAATCTCACACTCCTCGAATGATCTTGCCAGCCTTCGGCCACGCATCCGCCGTTTCTGGACACACCCTCTCATGCCGTGGCCTCCCGAGCACTGCGTACTGGAATGCCGCTGATGATCTCATCGCGATTGATGAGGACGATCTGCTGATCCTGGGGCGCGCGCGCCTCGGGTGCGGTATCGAGTCCGAGGCGTTTGAGCGCATAGTAGAGCAGCGCGCGACGAACCTTGATTTTCGCCTTTCCGCCCCGCATGGCGTAGTCGAGCGCGATGACCTTCGCCTGCGTCTCCGATAGGTCGGGGTGGGGGCCGACCTCCAGGGTGACCTCTAAGTGCCAGTCGCGATCATTCTCGGCCGAGATGTCGCTCTCCCGCGATCCGCGGATGTCGAGGATCCGTGAGAGCAGGAAGTCCTTGAAGCTTTCGTCGGTAAGACAGAACGCCCGCGCGTGCCAACGGAAGCCGTCGAAGGCGATGGCGTGAGGTGCAATCCAGCGCCATCGCGGCTCGGGGCTGGACAGGGACTGGTATTTAACCTCGATCGCCTCGCAGCGACGGATGGCGCCGACCACGGAGCGGAGCGTCACCGGATTAACCCCGCGCACCGGCGTCGGCGCGGCCGCATAGGGCGGGAGACCCGCGATCCAGAAATCCTCGCGGTCGAGGATCCCGTCTGCGACCGAGCGCAACTGGGCGAGATAGCGGCTGGCGTCGGGCTCGAGGAAGTGCGGCTTGAAGCCTGAGCCGCGGACATAGGTCCGCGCGCTCTTGTCATAGACCATGTTGTCGGGTGCGAAGCCGATGTAGCGGTTCAGGTCGGTGGACGCCTGGTTCACCGAGACCCCGAACTGGTCCATCAGGTCGCTGCGGTTCACATGCCCCTCCCAGAACAGGCGGAACTCTATGAACTCGAGGCGCTGCTCGACGCCCCAGCGAAGTTCCGACCTGTCGCTCTCCATCACGCTCTCCCGGCTCGGGCGATGCGCGCGATAGCTATGAGCGCCCATTTACTGGACCTGAGCCGAGGCTAGCCGAGCCGGGAAGGTGGCGCAATCGAAATGCGCCGCAAATCAGAGCTTTGGAGCGTGACTTGCGGCCGGGAGGTCGCCAATGGCGTCAGAACGCGGCGATCCGCTGGTCAGCAGTGGATTGAATGACCTCTTGTTCGAACGCCTCGATATCGCTGACGCGGTAGACGACGCGTCCGCCTAGCTTCATGTATGCCGGGCCTTCGCCAGCGCCCATCCCGATCAGTTCGGGATGGAGCAGGACATCTGCGACGTGACGCTCTGGCTCATCGAAAAGCACGGCCTGTCGCGCGTCCACGTCTGGGTGGACCGGCACTACACCCAGATCGGCCGGGAGATCACCGGCGTGACCGTCATAACTTCGCCGCGCCATCCCGCGCGACTGACCGAGGCGGCGCACGAGGCGTTTCTCGCGCTCGGCTACACGATCGAAGACACCCGGGCAGACACTTACGGGCACCAGTTGTGCGACGGCCATCACTCGAGGCAAGAGGCCATTCGGGGCTACGCGCGCATCGAGAATGCGGTGCTGCGCTGGCGATCACAGTAGGAAATTCATCGGAACCTTGAAAAGGGCGGCGCAAGCGGCCCTTTTTGCGCTCCCATCTTTCCTTGGGCCGATACCTACCGACATTGCGCATCGACTTCCCGGCAAGTCTTCGAAACGGACGCCGGGGTATTCTTTCCTGGCGAACCGTTCCACTGGGAACCGAAGCAGAGCCGCGCCCCGAGCCCAAGAGCTCTATCGGCCACCGATAAGCCCAATAAAATTCCGAAAACCGTTTCTGTCGCCCGATTCCGGTGCCCATATTCCTCAGGACAGAGCCGAAAGCGCCTTCCTGCGCGAAAATGGCAGAAATAGCGGAAAATCGGGCCCCTTTGCCCGATTGACCTTGTTCGCTTGCGGAATGGACGTTTCAAGCCCGCCGGTGGCCACTAATTGGTAGTGGCGACAACAACAATTGTGTCAAAGACATGCTCAGGCGCATTTGCTGTGGCCGCAGCTGGCGCAGGTCATGCAGCCTTCGATCATGCGCATGTCAAAGCTGCCGCAGGCCGGGCAGGCCGGGCCGCGCGGCGCGTCAAGGCCCACGACCTGCGATTGCGGGTCTTGCTTGAGGCCCATGCCCTCGCCCGCGAGAAACCCGATCGAGACCATGTGACGCTCCAGAACGCCGCCGATGGCCGCCAGGATCGAGGGCACGTATTTGCCCGCCATCCATGCCCCGCCGCGTGGATCGAACACCGCCTTCAACTCCTCTACCACGAAGGACACGTCGCCACCGCGCCGGAAAACCGCCGAGATCATCCGCGTCAGCGCCACCGTCCAGGCGTAATGTTCCATGTTCTTGGAGTTGATGAACACCTCGAAAGGCCGCCGGTGTCCGTTCAGGACGATGTCGTTGACCGTGACATAGATCGCATGGTTGCTGTCGGGCCATTTCAGCTTGTAGGTGGCGCCTTCAAGCTCTGTGGGGCGGTCGAGCGGGTCGGCCATGTAGATCACTTCACCGCCCTGTGAGGGCATGTTGCCTACCGGTTCGGGCCGCTTCTCCGTGCTCTCCGACACGCTCAGCACGCTGCCTGTGACATCGTTCGGGCGATAGGTGGTGCAGCCCTTGCAGCCCGTCTCCCAGGCCTGAAGGTAAACGTCCTTGAAAGCGTCGAAAGAAATGTCCTCGGGACAGTTGATGGTTTTCGAGATGCTGCTGTCGACCCATTTCTGCGCCGCTGCCTGCATCCTGACGTGATCCTCGGGGGCCAGATCCTGTGCGGTGACGAACCACTCGGGCAAAGGCGCATCGCCCATCATCTCGCGCCACATGGCGACGGCGTAATCGACCACCTCCTCTTCGGTGCGGCTGCCGTCCTTTTGCAATACCTTGCGGGTATAGGCATGGGCAAAGACCGGCTCGATCCCGCTGCTGACATTACCCGCATAGAGGCTGATCGTCCCGGTGGGGGCCACGCTGGTCAAAAGCGCGTTGCGGATACCATGACGCGCCACAGCTTCGCGCACCGTCTCGTCCATGCCCTGCATGGTGCCGGAGGTTAGGAATTTTTCCGCGTCAAAGAGCGGAAACGCCCCCTTTTCGCGGGCCAGATCGACCGAGGCCAGATAGGCCGCGACGGCGATCTTGTGCATCCAGATCTCGGTCTGACGCACCGCCTTATCGTCCCCGTAGCGCAGCCCCACCATGGCCAGCGCATCGGCAAGCCCCGTGACGCCGAGCCCGATGCGGCGTTTCGCCTGTGCCTCGGCTTCCTGTTGCGGCAGCGGAAAGCGGCTTGCGTCCACCACGTTATCCATCATCCGCACCGCCACGCGCACCAGATCCTTGAGCGCCGCCGCATCAAGCCGCGCACGCGGTCCGAACGGGTCTGTCACCAACTTCGCAAGGTTGATCGAGCCCAGCAGGCAGGCCCCGTAGGGCGGCAGCGGCTGCTCGCCACAAGGGTTGGTAGCCGAAATATTTTCTATGTAATTCAGATTGTTGGCCTGATTGATCCGGTCGATGAAGATCACGCCCGGTTCGGCATAGTCATAGGTGGCCTGCATGATCCGGTTCCACAGGTCGCGCGCCTGCACCGTGTGATAGACGCGGCCATCGAACTGCAAGTCCCATGATCCATCCGCCGCCACCGCCGCCATGAAGGCATCGCTGATCAGTACCGAGAGATTGAACATCCGCAGGCGCGCGGGGTCCGACTTGGCGGCGATGAAGGCCTCGATATCGGGGTGGTCACAGCGCATCGTGGCCATCATCGCGCCCCGGCGCGAGCCCGCGGACATGATCGTGCGGCACATCGCGTCCCACACATCCATGAACGACAGCGGCCCGCTCGCATCTGCAGAGACACCCTTGACCACCGCGCCCTTGGGCCGGATGGTCGAGAAATCATAGCCGATCCCGCCGCCCTGCTGCATGGTCAGCGCCGCCTCGCGCAGATTGTCGAAAATCCCGCCCATGTCGTCGGGGATCGTGCCCATGACGAAACAGTTGAAGAGCGTCACCTTGCGCGCCGTGCCCGCCCCCGCCGTGATCCGGCCCGCAGGCAGGAACCTGAAATCCTCCAGAGCTTCATAGAAACGCTCTTCCCAGTGCGCAGGCTCGGCTTCGACCTCCGCCAGCGCCCGTGCGATGCGCCGCCAGGTATCCTCGACACTGGCATCCACGGGTGTGCCATCTGCCGCCTTGAAGCGGTATTTCATGTTCCAGATCTGTTCGGCGATCGGGGTGGCGAAACGGGTCATCGGCGGTTCCTCGGACGGTGGGACGGGCCAGATACCCACAATAGCTTGAAGCCCCCGCCATTTCCACTACCCTATCTGCTCATCGGGGGAATCGCTTCTTGGTCTTGCATCTCATCAAACTCAGCGTCGGCACCACAGGCGTGGAAGACCTCGACGCATGGCACCGCGACCCGCGTGCACAAGGCCCGGACGGGCTGCCGCGCCATGTCACGCGGATGTGGCCGCGACGCGAGGCGGAGTTACTCGACGGCGGCTCGATCTACTGGGTGATTCAGGGCCTCGTGCAATGCCGTCAACGCATCCTGCGACTTGATGAAGTGATCGGCGGCGACGGTATCCGCCGCTGCGCCATCGTGCTGGAACCGGGGCTGGTCCGTACCGCAACGGCGCAAAAGCGGCCGTTCCAGGGCTGGCGCTATCTCGAGCCGCGCGACGCGCCGCCCGATCTTGGCCGCGCGCACCGCAATGAGGAGGGTCTGCCCCCTGCCCTCTCGGCAGCGCTTGCCGAAATCGGCGTGATCTGAGGCCGCACACGCGCGCTTCACCCCGGCTTGATCCGCCGCGACCGCATCGTTCATTGCGACAATCCGCCTCGGGCACCATCCTTGTGCCATGCAGAATGGAAAGGACAGACCCATGCGCTTCCCGCTCCCGGCCCTTGCCGCCGCACTCGCCATCGCCTCTCCCGCCCTCGCCCAGAGCGTCGAGGACACCGCCCTTGCCCCGACCCTCCCGCAGGCGACCGGCTATCCCGTCTCGGCCGACCTGCGCTTTGACGGCGGCCCCGGCGGTGGCCCCGAGGTCGCGCGCAACACCAATTCGATCTTCTCAAGCCGCGGGCGCGCCATCGGTGGCCCCGTCGACTGGACCGGGTTCTATGTCGGCGGCCAGTTGGGCGTGGCCTTCGGCGACGCCGATTTCGCAAGCAGCGACGAAAGCGTGATCGGCGGTGTCACGCTCGGTTATGACCATGATTTCGGCCAATGGGTCCTTGGCGGCGCGCTCGATTACGACTTTACCGATATCGATATCGCGCCAGGCAGCTCGCTCGAGGAGATTTTCCGCCTCAAGGTGCGGGCCGGTCCCAAGATCGGACGCGGGCTGCTCTACGGCACGGGCGGTTATGCCTATGCCGACAGCGACAACATGGGCGATGAGGATGGCTGGTTCATCGGTGGCGGCTACGAATACATGGTCAACGACCGCTGGTCCGTGGGCGGCGAGGTGCTCTACCATGAGTTCGACAGCTTTGACGGCACCGGCAACGATGTCGATGTCACCACCGTGCAGGTCCGCGCCACCTTTCGTTTCTGACCGGACGGCGGCGCGCGACGGCGAAGGCGGGCACGTCCTCCAGCGGGTCCGCCTTTTCGTTCAACCCCATGGCGGGCGACGGCAACCAAATGTTGCAAGTCCGCAACGATTTTGGCGAAATCTCTCCGGTTTATCCCTTGAATTCAGCAGTATCCCGCCACTCACGGTTGCGTGATCCTGCGGCGGCCTTGTCCCATCAGCCTCCAGCACCGACATGAACCTCAACGGTGAACGCCGTAATGCCGCACCGCGCATGCGCTCGGGCGGCACCGCAGAACAGACAGGAAAGGACGCATCATGCTGAAACACACAACCGCTCTTGCAGCCGTGGCATCGCTCTTCGCCGCACCGGCGCTTGCGGGCAACATTACCCCGGCCGCGCCCGAGCCGGTCATCGCGGCCCCGGCCCCGGTGCCGGTCGCGCCGCTCACGCCGAACTGGACCGGCTTCTACGCCGGTGGCCAGCTTGGCTATGCCTGGGTCGATACCGACATCAACAATGTCGACGGGGATGACATCATCGGCGGTATCGTCGGCGGTTATGATTACGATCTGGGCAACTGGGTGGTGGGCGTCGGCCTCGATTACGACTTTGCCGATATCAACCTCTCGGGCGTCAATGCCAGCGTCGAGGAAGTGTTCCGCGCCAAGCTGCGCGGCGGTTACAAGATCGGGCGCGGGCTGCTCTACGGCACCGGCGGTTATGCCTGGGCCGATACCGACAATCTCGGCAGCGACGACGGCTGGTTCCTTGGCGGCGGCTACGAGCACCGGATCACCGACCAGGTCTCGCTTGGTTTGGAGGCGCTCTATCACGAATTCGACGGGTTCGGAAACGCCAACACCGATGTGGACGCAACGACCGTGCAGGCACGCGCCACGTTCCGGTTCTGAGCCTTCGGGCACCACGACACCTGTGCGGGCGGCCCTCGGGCCGCCCGTTCCGCTCAGTCGATCCCGAGCCGCGCCCTGAGCGCGCCAAGCGTGGCGCGCCCTGCATCGTCCAGCGCGGCGGAGCGCGCGCGATAAAGCGTCGCCTGCGATTTGAGGATCAGCCCGTCCTCGAGGATTTTCAGATGGTTGGCGCGCAACGTGTCGCCCGAGGAGGTGATATCGGCGATGGCCTCGGCGGTCTCGTTCTTGATTGTGCCCTCGGTCGCGCCCTGGCTGTCGACAAGCTGATAATCGGCCACGCCGTTCTCGCGCAGGAAATCGCGGACAAGCCGATGATATTTGGTGGCGATCCTGAGACGGAACCCGTGGCGCGCACGAAACGCGGCCGCCACCGCATCAAGATCGTCAAGCCGCGCCACATCCACCCAGCAGCGCGGCACGGCAATCACCAGATCGGCCTGGCCAAAACCCAGTTCGGCCAGCTCTTCGACCTGCTGTTCCCATTGGCCAAGCTTTTCGCGCACCAGATCCGTGCCGGTCACGCCGAGATGGATGCGCCCGGCGGCCAGCTCTCGCGGAATCTCTCCCGCCGAGAGCAGGACCAGTTCCACGCCCTCGATGCCCCGGACATAGCCCGCATATTCGCGCTCCGAGCCGGAGCGGCCAAGATCGATCCCGTGGCGCGCGAACCATTCCACGGTCTTGTCCATCAATCGCCCCTTGGAGGGCACGCCCAGCTTGAGGCTCATGCCGCACCTCCGAGATCGAGCACCAGACCGGGGCGGATGACCCCGCCCACGGCGGGGATTTCGCGGCCCTGGCCCAACTGCCGGGTCAGCGCGTCGTAGCGCCCGCCCGTCGCCACAGGGGGCAGGTCCGGGCGGCTCTCGGCGTAGAACCCGAAGACGAAGCCATCGTAATATTCCATCTGCGTGCGCCCGTAGCTGGCCTCGAAATCAAGCCGGGCGACGTCGAGCCCGCGCCCGGCGAGCGCGTCCAGCCGACGCGCCAATCGGTCCACGGCGGGGACGATGGCGGGCAGGTCCACGGCGATGTCGCGCAGATGTTCCAGCGCGTTGTCTGATGTCTCGCGCACCGCGAGCAGCGCGTCGAGCAGGTCCACCTCGGTGCCCGAGAGCGGGCCTGCGGCGGCATCCGCGTGCAGGGCCTTGATGCGCGCGGCGATCTCGTCCGGCCCACGCAGCCCCATCAGGGGCGCGGCCCCGGCCATCGGGTCCGCCGCTGCCAGAAGCGATGCGCGTGCCTCGGGCACAGGCGTGCGGCCTGCGTAACGGTCGATCAGTGCGCGAAACCGGCGCGGACGCCAGATATGGCGCAAAAGGGCCGTCTTGCGCGCCGCGCTTGTGCGCAGACCCGCGACGGCAGCCATCAGGATACCGATATCGCCCGTCGCCGCGCGCAGGCCGAGCGGGCGCAGGATGTCACAGAACAGCGCGAACACCTCGGCATCGGCCTGTTCGGGCGCCGCGCGCGCGAAAATCTCGAAGCCCACCTGGATATATTCGTTGGCGCGGCGCGCATCCTCTTCCTGACGGCGGAACACCTCGCCCGCATAGGTATAGCGGGCGGGCTCGGCCCCGTCGGTCATGTGCATCTGCACCACCGGCACGGTGAAATCTGGGCGCAGCATCTGCTCGCCGCGCAGCGTGTCCGAGGTCACGTAGGCGCGCGCGCGGATATCCTCGCCGTAAAGGTCAAGCAGCACCTCGGCGGGTTGCAGGATCGGGGTTTCCACCGGCACGGCCCCCGCCGCCTCGAAAATGCCGCGCAGGCGGGCGGCCTCGGCCAGGATCGCGGCGCGAGCGGCCATCAGCCGTGCTCCGCGAGCAGCGCGCGCACCTTGTCCACAAGCGCGGCGCGCGGCACCTCATACTGGCTCGGGCGGTCCTTCCATTCCTCGAGCGTGGCGTCCTGGGCGATTTTCGCGCCAAGGATCAGATCCTTGACCTGCACCACGCCGCGCGCGAATTCATCCTCGCCCGCGATGATGGCCACCGGGCTGCCGCGCCGATCGGCGTATTTCATCTGGTTGCCGAAATTCTTGGGATTGCCGAGATAGACCTCGGCGCGGATGCCTGCTTGGCGGAGTTCGCCGACCATCGCCTGATACTCGGCCATGCGGGTGCGGTCCATGACGGTCACAACCACCGGCCCCTGCGCCTCGCCCCCGATGCGGCCCTTTTCGCGCAGGGCGGCGAGCAGGCGATCCACCCCGATGGACACCCCCACCGCCGGCACCTGCTGCCCGGTGAACCGCGCGACAAGGTCGTCATAGCGCCCCCCGCCCGCGACGCTGCCGAACTGGCGCGGGCGGCCTTTTTCGTCGAGGATTTCAAAGGTCAGTTCGGCCTCGAACACCGGGCCGGTGTAATAGCCGAGGCCGCGCACGACAGAAGGGTCGATCACGATGCGGTCGGAATAATACCCTTGGGCGGCTAGGAGATCTGCGATAGTGACTAGCTCTTCAACACCTTCTTTACCGACCGTTGAACCCCCACAAAGCGACTTCAGGTAAGAGATTGCTGCGAAATTCCAAGCTTTTTGGGGGTCTTTCGTCGCTGTAGTTGCCATTTCAACTGCACCCGCCGCAATGGCCTCTATGCCGTCGCTTGCATCCAAAAGTGAAAACTTACCTTCGAATGCAAGGGAGAGCGCCTCGGTCGCTTGCACAAACAGCAGAATTGTCTCTATTTGTTCAAAATCGAGCGATGCGCCTGCGGTGAAATCACCGCTCTCGTCCTTTCGGCCCGCGCCCAATAGAGCCCGGACACCCTCTGGCCCCAAACGGTCCAGCTTGTCAATCGCGCGCAAAACGATCCCACGTTCTTCCGCGAAGCGTTCCGGCTCCGCGGGGTCAAGCAGCCCTGCAACCTCCAACACCCCATTCAAAACCTTCCGGTTGTTCACCCGCACCACATAGTCGCCGCGCGAAATCCCAACCTCTTCCAGCGCATCGGCCAGCATCGCGCAGATCTCGGCATCCGCCGCCATCGACGCCGTGCCCACCGTATCCGCATCGCATTGATAGAACTGGCGAAACCGCCCCGGCCCCGGCTTCTCGTTACGCCAGACCGGACCCATGGCGTAGCGGCGGTAGGGCGTGGGCAGGTCGTTGCGGTGCTGCGCATAGACGCGGGCCAGGGGCGCGGTCAGGTCATAGCGCAGCGCGAGCCACTTCTCGTCCTCGTCCTGCCAGGCAAAGACGCCCTCGTTGGGCCGGTCCACGTCGGGCAGGAATTTGCCCAACGCCTCGACCGTCTCCACGGCACTCGATTCCAGCGCATCGAACCCATAGCGGTGATAGACCCCGGCGATGGCATTGAGCATCGCGGCGCGTTCGGTCACGTCCGAGCCGAAATAATCGCGGAAACCCTTGGGGGTTTCGGCCCTCGGGCGGGGGGTCTTGGCGGGTTTGGCCATTGGGTCTGTCCTTCGCGGGGCACCTCGCGGCGCGGTCTAGCCCAAGGGGCTGGCAGGGGCAAGGTTGACCGGGGCAAGGTTGACCGGGGCACGGCGGGCGCGTATTCCCGCGCCATGACCGATATCGAGGAAAGATTGGCCCATCTCATCCGCGCCGTCGATGACCTCTCCGAGATGGTCGCGCGGCAGGACCGCGAGATCGATCGGCTGCGCACGACGGTGGCCCTGCTCACCCGCCGCGAGGCAGAGCGTTCGCACGAGGGCGAGGGGGGCATCATGCTTGGCGACGAACGCCCGCCGCATTACTGAACCACGTTCGCTTTTGCGCGCCGTTAGAGGGGCGGGCTTGTCCATATGCCCCCAAGAAGAAAACGCAAATCTCTTCCGGGGCCGCGAAACGGCGGTTTTCGCTTTCCCTCGCGTTCGCGCGCTCAGCTTGCGCTTGCCCCGTCGCCGGGGCGCGGCTAGGCTCTGCCGCACACCGGGCCGATTGAGCCCAGGAAACAAGGAAGGGAGACCACCATGACCAGACTGACCGGACTGGCGCTTGCAGCGCTGATGGCCTCGACGGCCCTACCTGCCACCGCCGAAACGCTGAGATGGGCGCGCGCGGGCGATTCGCTCACGCTCGATCCGCATGCGCAGAACGAGGGGCCGACCCATACGCTGGCCCACCAGATCTACGAACCGCTGATCATCCGCGACATGACCGGCGCCTTCGAGGCAGCACTTGCAACCGATTGGGCGCCCAAGGCGGACGATCCGAACGTGTGGGTGTTCACCCTGCGGCAGGGCGTCAAATACCACGATGGCGCGGATTTCACCGCCGAGGATGTGGTGTTTTCCATCAACCGCGCCAAATCCGACAATTCGCGGATGAAGGAACTGCTGTCCTCGGTCGTCGAGGTGCGCGCGGTGGATGATCACACCGTCGAATTCGTCACCGACGGGCCGAACCCGATCCTGCCGTCGAACCTGACCAACCTCTTCATCATGGACAAGGGCTGGACCGAGGCCAATGGCGCGGTCGAGGTCCAGAACATGGATGCAGGCGAAAGCACCTTCGCCGCCACCAACACCAACGGCACCGGCGCCTACAAGCTTGTGAGCCGCGAGCCGGACGTGAAGACCGTGCTGACACGCAACGAGGACTATTGGGGCAAGGGTCAATTCCCGCTCGACGTGAGCGAGATCGTTTATACCCCGATCCAGAACGCCGCGACGCGGGTGGCCGCCATCCTCTCGGGCGAGGTGGATTTCATCCAGGACGTGCCGGTGCAGGATCTCCAGCGCGTCGCCGCGACCGACGGCCTTGTCGTCAAGACCGCCCCGCAGAACCGGACGATCTTTTTCGGGCTGAACCTCGGGCCGGATGACATCGCCAACGACAATGTCGAGGGCAAGAACCCGCTTGCGGATGTGCGCGTGCGCCGGGCGATGAACCTTGCGATCAACCGCGACGCCATCCGCCAGGTGGTGATGCGCGGCCAGAGCCAGCCTGCGGGCATCATTTCGCCCCCGTTCGTCAACGGCTGGACCGAGGAAATGGACCGGATCGAGACCGATGTCGCACAGGCCAAGGCGCTGATGGCAGAGGCGGGCTATGGCGATGGGTTCTCGATCCAGCTCGATTGCCCCAACGACCGCTACATCAACGACGAGGCGATCTGTCAGGCCGCCGTCGGCATGTTCGGCCAGATCGGCATCACCGTGAACCTCGATGCCAAACCCAAGGCGCAGCATTTCCCGCTGATCTCCTCTGGCGGGACGGATTTCTACATGCTGGGCTGGGGCGTGCCGACCTATGACAGCGAGTATATCTTCAACTTCCTCGTCCATACACGCGGCGAGCAGCGCGGAAGCTGGAACGGCACCGGCTACAGCAACCCCGAGCTTGACGCCAAGATCGTGAGCCTGTCGTCGGAAACCGATCTGGACAAGCGCAACGCCACCATCGCCGATATCTGGGGCACGGTTCAGGACGAGGTGCTCTATCTGCCGATCCACCACCAGGTGCTGAACTGGGGGATGACGGACAAGGTCGGCATCGAGGTCAGCCCCGAGGACGACCCGAAGATCAAATACTTCACCATGAAGTGATCGAAACCGGGCGGCGGACACCCCGCCGCCCGATCCTTGGAAGGGGTGCGCGATGCTGGCCTATATCCTCCGCCGTGTCGGGCAATCGGTGCTGGTGCTGCTGGTCGTGGGGCTGGTGGCCTTTGCCATGTTCCGTTTCGTCGGTGATCCGGTCGATGCAATGCTGGGGCAGGAACGCACCCAGGCCGATATCGAACGGCTGACGGTGGAGCTTGGCCTTGATCGGCCCTTCCCGGTTCAATACTGGAAATTCCTCACCCAGGCCGCGCAGGGCAATTTCGGGCTGAGCTATCGGCAGGGGAGGCCCGTTACCAAGATCTTGCTGGAGCGCGCGCCCGCCACGCTCGAACTGGCCTTCGTATCGGGGATCATGGCGCTGGTGGGGGGCATCGCCCTTGGCGTCTTTACCGCGATCCGGCGGCGGGGTGTGGCGGCCAACGTGATCATGACCGTCTCGCTCATCGGGGTGTCGCTGCCGACCTTTCTCATCGGCATCCTGCTCATCTATATTTTCGCGGTCGAATTGAAATGGCTGCCCAGTTTCGGGCGCGGCGAGGTGGTGCGCATCGGTGGCTGGAGCACCGGGTTTCTGACGGAAAGCGGATTGAAGGCGATCATCCTGCCTGCGATCACGCTGGGGCTTTACCAGATGACGCTGATCATGCGGCTGGTGCGCACCGAGATGCTGGAGGTGCTGCGCATGGACTATATCCGCTTTGCCCGTGCGCGGGGTCTCGCCGAGAAATCGGTCAATTTCCGTCACGCGCTCAAGAACACGATGGTGCCGGTGATCACCGTGACGGGGCTGCAACTGGGCAGCATCATCGCCTTCGCGATCATCACCGAGACGGTGTTTCAATGGCCCGGCGTGGGGCTTCTCTTCATCAACGCGGTGCAATTCGTCGATATTCCGGTGATGGCGGCCTACCTCATGCTGATTTCGGTGATGTTCGTGGGCATCAACCTCATTGTCGATCTGCTCTATTTCGCCATTGATCCGCGCCTGCGGCTGGATCGCGGCACGGAGGCCAAGGCATGAGCGACGAGGCCCTCACGCCCCCGGCCACCGCGCCGTCGCGCCTGCGCAGCGCGTGGGAGAGCGATTTGATCTGGTCGTTCCGCCACGCCCCCGTGGCGATGGCCGCAACTGCGGTGGTTCTGGTCCTTGTTCTGGCGGCCGTGTTCGCGCCGCTCATCGCTCCGCACAACCCGTTCAACCCCGCCACGCTCAACCTGATGAACGGCTTTACCCCGCCGATGGAACCCAATGCCTTTACCGGCGAGGTGTTCCTCATGGGCACCGACGATCAGGGGCGCGACGTGTTCTCGACCATCCTTTACGGGATGCGGATTTCGCTTTTCGTGGGCTTCGCGGCGGTGATGCTGGCGCTGGTGATCGGGGTGACGCTGGGGCTTCTGGCGGGCTATCTCGGCGGCTGGACCGAGACCATCATCATGCGCGTGGCCGATGTGCAACTGACCTTTCCGGCGATCCTTGTCGCCATGCTGATATTCGGCATCGCCAAGGGGATCACACCGCCCGAACATCGTGACCAGATGGCGATCTGGGTGCTGATCCTGGCCATTGGCCTCAGCGACTGGGTGCAGTTCGCGCGCGTCGTTCGCGGGGCCACCATGGTGGAGAAAAGCCGCGAATACGTGCAGGCGGCGCGGCTGATCGGACGCACCCCCATCTCGATCATGCTGCGCCATATCCTGCCCAATGTGCTCAACCCGGTGCTGGTCATCGCCACGATCTCGCTGGCGCTGGCGATCATCGCCGAGGCGACGCTGTCGTTTCTGGGCGTCGGCGCGCCACCGACGCAACCCTCGCTCGGCACGCTCATTCGCATCGGACAAGGATTCCTCTTTTCTGGCGAGTGGTGGATCCTGCTTTTCCCGGCGATCACCCTGCTGGCGCTGGCGCTGTCGGTGAACCTGCTTGGCGACTGGCTGCGCGACGCGCTCAATCCGAGGCTGCGATGACCGAGCCGGTATTGTCCGTCCGAAACCTCACCGTGGAAATCCCCACACGGCGCGGCGTTCTGCGCCCGGTGGATGGGATGAGCTTTGACATCGCGGCGGGCGAGACGCTTGGCGTGGTCGGCGAATCGGGGGCGGGCAAATCCATGACCGGCAATGCCGTCATCGGCCTGCTGGAGCGTCCCGCGCGGATCACCGGGGGCGAGGTGCGCCTCAAGGGCGCGCGCATCGACGACCTGCCCCCCGAGGAGATGCGGCGCATTCGGGGCAAGCGGATCGGCATGATCTTTCAGGACCCGCTGACCTCGCTCAATCCGCTCTTGACGGTGGGGGAACAACTCTCGGAGACGATCCGCCTGCATCTGGGCGTGACCGAGACCGAGGCCGGGCGGCGCGCGGTGGCCGCGCTTGACGAGGTGGGCATTCCGGCGGCGAAGGCGCGCATCGGCTCTTATCCGTTCGAGTTTTCGGGGGGCATGCGGCAGCGCGTGGTGATCGCCCTCGCGCTGTGCGCCGAACCCGAACTTGTCATCGCAGACGAGCCCACCACCGCGCTGGATGTGAGCGTGCAGGCGCAGATCGTCGCGCTCTTGCGGCGGCTTTGCCGAGAGCGGGGGCTGGCCGTGATGCTGGTCACACATGACATGGGAGTGATCGCCGAGGCCGCCGACCGGGTGGCGGTGGTCTATGCCGGGCGGCTGGCCGAGATCGGGCCGGTGCGCGAGGTGATCCAGACGGCCGCGCATCCCTACACGGCGGGGCTGATGGCCTCGACCCCGCTGGCGAGCGTCGGGCAAAGACGGCTGCGCCAGATCCCCGGTGCCATGCCGCGCCTCGATGCGCTGCCCGATGGTTGCGCCTTTCATCCGCGCTGCGAGCGGGCCGATGCGCAATGCCGCCGCGATCCCGCCCCCACGGTCACGGGCTGCGGCGGGCGCGCGGCCTGCTGGTATCCGCTGACACGATCCGCCGGTGAGGATGTGGCATGAGCGCGCTCATTTCGGTGAAAAACCTCACCCGCGTTTTCGACGTGTCGAAACCCTGGCTCAACCGGGTGATCGAGCGGTTGCCCAAGGCGCATCTCACGGCCGTTTCGGATGTCTCTTTCGAGGTGCCGGAAAAATCCGTCTATGCCCTTGTGGGCGAGAGCGGATCGGGCAAATCCACCATCGGCAAGATGGTGGTGGGCCTTTTGCGACCGTCCTCCGGTGCGGTGGAGGTGGATGGGGTGGACCTTGCCAATTCGCACGATACCGGGGCGGTGGCGCGGGTGCGTGCGGATATCCAGATGATCTTTCAGGATCCCTTTGCCTCGCTCAATCCGCGCTGGCGGGTGCGCAGCATCATCGAAGAACCGGTGGCGGTGCAGGGCGGCGATACGCAGGGCCTTGCCGAGCGGCTGCTGGAGCAGGTCGGGCTGGCGGCGATCGATGCCGACAAATACCCGCACGAGTTTTCCGGCGGCCAGCGACAACGCATCTGCATCGCCCGCGCGCTGGCGTCCGAGCCGCGCATCATCGTGTGCGACGAGCCCACCTCGGCGCTTGACGTGAGCGTGCAGGCGCAGGTTCTCAACCTGATGAGCGACCTGCGCGAGGAGTTTGGCCTCACCTATCTCTTCATCAGCCACGATCTGACTGTAGTGCAGCATATGGCCGATGTGATCGGCGTGCTCTATCTCGGGCGCTTGGTCGAGGAGGCGCCGCGCGGCGAGTTGTTTTCAAACCCGCGCCACCCCTACACGCAGATGCTCTTTGCCGCAGCACCCCGGATGGACGGGTTCGGCCGCGAGATCGAGCCGCCCAAGGGCGAGATCCCCGACCCGATCAACCCGCCGCCGGGCTGCGCCTTTCACCCGCGCTGCCCCATCGCCGTCGAGCGCTGCCGGCGCGAGCGCCCGGAGATGCGCGAACTGGGCGGTGCGCGCGTGGCCTGTCATCTGGCGGAATAGGCGGCCTCAGCCGCGCGGGGCAAACCGGATGACCTGCGCGCCCCTTGGCGTGGTGTTGCGATAGACCACAAGGCTTGGCAAGGCGATGCCAAGCCGCGCGCGCCCAACCTCGGGCGTCCAGCGCAGCCCGGTGGCAAGACAATTCGCCGTGGCACCCGTGTAATCGCCCCGCGCCCGCACCCGCCGGAACGCGCCCGGATCGACATCGAGACGCTGCCGCCCGAGTGTCACAGCCGCCGCCGCGAGAACCGCGCGCCCCAGCGGTTCGGTCTGCGCCAACTGCCCCGGCAGGTCCGACCACGCGCCACAAAGCGCGGCCTCTCCGTTCACCGCCACGATCTCGGCGGCCAGTCGCAGCCCGCCGCCGCTGCTGTAACGCCCGTCCACCACCGTCGCCAGCGGCGACAGCGGCACCGTTCCGATCTGGCGGCGCAGCAGCGGGATCACCTCGAGCGCGCCGCTCATCGCACCCGTGCCGGTCTGGCGAAACACCACCCGATTGCCGAGCGTGTCGCGGTTTCCCGGCTGGATCGTCCGGCGCGGCAGGAACACCTCGGGCACAAGCCCCGCGCGCCAGGGCAGATCGACCGCCCGGCACCGTGCGGGCGCGCCCGCATAATCGAGGCGCGGTGCGACCTTCGGCATGAAGCCCAGATCCTGCGCGATTCGCCGCCCGTCCACATAGACCGTGGCCAGGGACAGGCTCTGGCGCGCCTCTCCCATGGTCACGGCGGCAAGCGCCGCGCTTTCCGCCCAGACCCCGCACAGCGCGGTGCCGCCCCGCGCCGTGCGCCGCAACTCCGCCGCCACGGTCATGCCGCCACCGATGTCATAGCTGCCATGGGCCAGAGTGACGCGCTCGCTCAGCGGCACCTCCGCTGCCGCCGCCGGACCGACAAGGGCGGTCAAAAGTCCGAGTATCGAGAGCAGGCGCATGGCAAAACCTCCGGCGTGCGCCGTCAGCCTAACAGAGCCGCGCCCGCCTCTCAATTCATCCCGCACGCGCCAGCAGGGTCTCCTCGACCATGCGGTCGGCCATTGGCGCGGGGCTTGTCCCCTCGCCCGCCGCCCGCGCCAGCAGCCGCTCCATCGTGGCGCGCATCGCGGCAAGCCGTTCCTCGACCCATGGCGCCCGGTCGCCGATGCGCAGGATCTCGGCAGCCACGTTGATGATCCCGCCGCCATTGGCCACGTAATCGGGCAGGTAAAGAATGCCCCGCGCATGGAGCGCGTTCGCATCCTCGGGCGTGGCAAGCTGGTTGTTGGCCGCGCCGCAGACCATTCTCGCGCGGATATCGGGGATGTTGGCCGCGTTGAGGATCCCACCGATGGCGCAGGGCGCGAACACGTCCGTCTCGACCGCGTGAATGGTGGCGGGCGGCACCTCCCGCGCGCCAAAGGCACGCACCGTCTCGGCCACGCGCACCGGGTCCATATCCGCCACGATCAGCCGCGCCCCCGCCTCGTCGAGCAACCGGCACAGGTGCCAGCCGACGTGGCCCAGCCCCTGCACCGCGACCGTGCGCCCGCTCAGATCATCCCTGCCCCAGAGCCGCGCCGCGCCTGCGCGCATCGCCCCCAGCACGCCCCGCGCCGTCACCGGCGAGGGATCGCCGCTGGCATGTGCGCCGCTGTCGAGCCCGGCCACGAACCGCGTCGCACGTGCGATTTCGGCCATGTCCTCTGGCGACATGCCCATATCCTCTGCGGTCCAGTAACGCCCGCCAAGCGCATCGATGGCCCGCCCCATCGCGCGCAGCAGCGCTTGCGTCTTGTCGCGCGCCGCATCGCCCATGATCACCGCCTTGCCACCGCCAAGCGGCAGACCGGCGGCCGCGTTCTTGTAGCTCATGCCGCGCGAGAGGTTCAGCACATCGGCAAGCGCGGCCTCCTCGCTGTCATAGGCGCGCATCCTGAGGCCGCCCGCCGCCGGCCCAAGCCGGGTGGAATGCAGCGCGATGAACCCGCAGAGGCCGCTTTCGCGATCCTCGACGCGGTAAACTTCTTCGTGGGTGGCAGATGCCAGACGTGTCAGCATGGTGGAATCCTCCTTCCATTGAAGGTAGAAGCAAAGCAGCGCCGAAAAACTGCAAACCTTGCTCAATTCGGCGTGAGTTTTGGGGATTTCCGCCAAGAAGGCCCGGAGAATTGGAAAAGATGGACAGGATCGACCGCAAGATCGTGGCGGCGCTGCAACGCGACGGGCGCGCGCGTCTCGCCGATCTCTCGACCGAGGTCGGGCTTTCGCCAACCCCGCTCGCGCGCCGCATCGCCCGGCTCGAGACCGATGGCGTGATCACCGGCTATGGCGCGCGCGTCGATCAGGCGCGACTCGGCCTGCCGCTCAACATCTTCGTTTTCGTCGAGCTTGACCATCACAGCCGCGACGCAATCCGCGCCTTCGAGGACCGGCTGCGGCGCTTCGACGAGGTGATGGAATGCTACCTCATGACCGGCACGCGCGATATTCTCCTGCGCGTGGTGGCCGCCGACCTGACATCGTTTGATCGGTTTCTCGAGGATGGCCTGATGCAGACACCTGGTATCCGTGCGCTGCGATCAAGCTTTGCCCTGCGCACCATGATCCGGCGCGACGCGCTGCCCGAGGTCTGAGGGGGATGGCGCGTTTTGACGTGATCGTGGTGGGGGCGGGGCCCGCGGGTGCTGCGGCGGCGTTCCGCGCGGCGCGCGCGGGGCTGTCCGTGGCCCTCGTCGACCGCAAGACCTTTCCGCGCGACAAGCTCTGCGGCGGCCTCGTGACGGGCCGGGCGCGCGCGCACTATGCCGATATCTTCGGACACCCCATGCCCTTTGCCCCCGATGAGCGCAAGACAGTGGTGGCGTTCCACCATCGCGGCCGCCCCGCCGGGGTCATCGCCGATGCGCCCCCGCTCTGCGCCACCATGCGCCGCGAGATGGATGCGGCACTTTGCGCGCAGGCACTTGGCGCCGGGGCGCAGGATTTCACCGGGCAGGGCGTGGCCGCGCTCGACACGGGCGCGCGCAACCTCACCCTCGCCTCCGGTCCGGTGCTCGGCTACGGGGTTCTGATCGGCGCGGACGGGGTCAACAGCCAGATCGCGCGCGCGCTTTTCGGCCAGAGTTTTGATCGCGCGCGTATCGGCTTTGGCCTCGAGATCGAGGCGGAGGCCCCTCACCTGCCGCACGACACCGTCCGCATCGACCTTGCCGCCGCGCGGTGGGGCTATGGCTGGGCCTTCCCCAAGCGGCACTCGACCACGATCGGCGTGGGCGGCATTCTCGGAAAAAATCCCGACCTGAAACGCGCCATGGCCGCCTATTGCGACCTGCTTGGACTGAAGGTTCCCGAGGCCCGTTTCAAGGGCCAGTTCCTGCCCTTTGGCGACGTGCGCGCCCGTCCCGGTCGCGGCGCGGTCCTGCTTGCAGGTGACGCGGCGGGGCTCGTCGATCCGATCACCGGCGAGGGGATCGGTCACGCCATGGCCAGCGGCGGCATGGCCGCGCTGGCGGCCATCGACGCGCTCGGCGAGGGCCAGCCAGAGACGGCTCTTGCGCGGTATCGCGCGGCGCTGCGTCCGCTGCATCGCGATTTGCGCATGGCCCGGCTCCTGCGCCCACTCCTCTATCTGCCCGCAACCGAACCGGCCTTTGCCCATGCCTTCGCGCGCTCCACAACGTTGCGGCGGATGTTTCTTGCGCAGATGGCGGGCGAGGCGGAGTATTCGGGCATCCTGTGGCGTGTCGCGGCGCGTCTGCCGCGCTTTGCCCTCACCATGGTTCAGCGCCGCAGGATCGAGGAATAGAGCATCAGCCCGTAATCGCCCAACGCGCGCTCGATCCGCGCCCAGAGCGCCCCCATTGCCAACGGATCGGTGCCCGTCGCGGTGGCGATCTCGCTCAGGCTGCGCCGCCCGTCCACGGCGGCAATGAGGCGCGCGGCCTCGCGCGGCAGCGCCAGGCGCGCGTTCAGCCCGCCGAAACCCAGCTTCGGGCCTTGCCCCGTCGCCACCGCGTGTGCCAGATCGACGGCGCGCACGCCCTTGAGATGCGGCACCAGCGCCCGGTTGGAGCCCTTGGCCGGGCCGCGCGCCTCACTGCGGCGCACGGCATAGCCCACATGGGTCTTTATGGTGCCGTTGAGCTTCTCGGCCACCGCCATGCACGCTACCGGGTCCAGATGGGCGGGCACATCGGTGATCCGCGCCAGATCGTAAAGCGCGGGCATGGTGAAGCCCGACAGGTGCCAGCCTGTCTGCTCCAGCATCGCCACCAGCGCCGCCACGTCAAAGGCCCGGTCCTGACTGTGCAACAGCAGGTCATAGAACCCCGCGTCGCTTGTCTTGTGATCGCCCAGATTGGGATTGCAGGCAAAGGGATGCCCCTCGGGCAAGCCCGCCACCAGTGTCTTCGCCGCCCTCAGCCGCGCCTCGGGGGCCATGCCCTCGAAGAGGGTTCCGAACGCCTCCTGCAACGGGTAGACGCCCGACCGGCCATAGGGCGCATAGACCATGAAACCCATGCCCCCCCCCGGCGCCAGCGCCGCCAGCAGCGCGCGAAACCCCGCGCCCGGGTCGGGCAGATGATGCAGCACCCCGCAGCAGTCGATATAATCGAATTCGCCATGCCCTGCGGCCTCCAGCAGGCTGCCGGTGACAAAGCGGATCCCGCTCAGCCCCCGCACGCGCGCCCGCGCCTCGGCGATCTTGCGCGACGCGGTCGAGAGGTCGAGATAGGTGATTTCGGCCACCCGCCCGGCATCCGCGATCTGCTGCGCCAGTTGAACGAGCCCGTCGCCGGTGCCGCCCCCCGCCACCAGCACGCGCAAGGGCCTTGACCAGTCGCGCGCGCCCTGAAACACGAAATGATCCACCTCCAGCACATGCGAGGGCGAGCCGGTGATGAGCCGCTTGCGCTCCTCCTCCGGGTCGCGCGCCGGATAGGGATAGGCCTCGTATTGCGCGCGGACCCCGCTCATTGCGCGCCCCGTTTCATCGTTCTGAAAATACTCAAATCCCGCCCCTCAGTCGAAAAGCTTGCGCAGCTTCTTGATTGCCTTGTCCTCGATCTTCTGCTGGATCGCGTCCTGCGTGCTCTGGCCCGCCTCGGGGGTGACGCCAAGCCGCTGCTGCACCTCGCGCTCGAGCCGTTGCTCGGCCTCCTTCTCAAGTGCCTCGCGCTCTGCCTTGAGGTTCATCTCAATCGCCTTTTCCAGATCGGGCGTGATCCTCGGGTTGTCCCAGGACCCCTTTATCCGCACCGGAATGGCAAACCCGCGCGTGGTTTCCCCCTCGAGCAGAACCGGGGTAAAGCGATAGTCGATATCGCGCGCCCCAAGCCCGATGCGCCCCCGGCCTTCGGCGCGGGCAAGCGGCAGTTTCATCGCCAGATCCTGATTGAGGAGGTTGCCGCCCTCCATGGTGAAACTCGCGCTCATCGCATCGAATATCGTGGTGCCGCCGGTGACATCGCCCGCGCGCATCAGCCGGTCGAGATCAAAGCCCGAGATCACGCCGCGCCCTGTCGCCGCGCGCCCCTTGCCGCTCAGGCTCTTCATGATCGCATCGACCGACGCGCCCGCGCCGAGGAAACTCACCTCGCCCGAGGCGCTCGCGGCAAACCGCGTGATCCCCATCGCATCGGCCAGGAACCGCTCGAGGTTGATCCCCTCGGCCCGCGTCGTGCCCCCCACCGAAAGGCCCGAACGGTTGTTGACGACAAACTCGCCGGTCACCAGCCCGTCATAGGCGCGCACCTCGCGCAATTCGAACACCGCGCGCGACCGATCGAGTGTCATGAGCGCGCGGGTCTTGCCCAGCTTCAGATCGCCCAGATCGACGCTCTCGGCGACAAGGGCCATCTCGCCATTCGCCGCCGCCAGCCCGCTTGCGTCGATCCGCTCGGTTGACCAGCCCGAGGCGCTGCCGCTACCTCCGCCGGCCTGATCCGCCCCGGCCAGTTTCGACAGATCGAGCGCACCGGCGTTCAGTTGCGCGTTGAAGCGCGGCACATCGCCCGAAAGGTCAAGATCGAGAGCCCCGCTCAGGCTGTTGCCGCCAAGGCCAAGCGCCATGTCGCGCACCGCCACCTGCGTGCCCTCGGTCACCGTGAGATCGGCACGGCCCTTGATGCTCTGCCCGAGGGTCTGCGGCAGATCCACGCCGCCGACGCCAAGCGCCGCCAGAAACGCGCCCGTGTCGCCGATATCGAGATCAAGCCGCCCCTGCGCCTCTGGGCGCAGCCCCGCGCGCCCGGCGAAGGCCACAGAGCCGCCCCCCGCCGAGAGCGTGGCCGAAACCCCGGTCACCCCGCCATCGAGAAACGCGCCCACCTCGTCCAGATGACCCGAGATCGCCACCGGCCCGCCGCCACGCCGGAACGAGGCTTTCAGCGTCGCCGTGCCGTCA
The DNA here is from genome assembly GCA_002842985.1 of Alphaproteobacteria bacterium HGW-Alphaproteobacteria-1. Taxonomy (GTDB): domain Bacteria; phylum Pseudomonadota; class Alphaproteobacteria; order Rhodobacterales; family Rhodobacteraceae; genus Roseovarius. The sequence goes on along the minus strand of PHEQ01000012.1, from coordinate 56,756 downwards.
TAGTCTGGCCAGCGCAGATCGAGATCGAGATCGGAGATTTCCTGCACCTCGCCGGTGCCGTGATCGATGAGCGAGAGCCGCGCGCCGGTGATCAGCGCCCGGTCGAGCGTCAGTCCGAGCCGCGTGGATCGCGCAGGCGTGCCCGCCTCGGACTGCCCCGAAGGCGCGACCCCCTCGACACCGAGCTCCCAGTTCACGCGCCCGTCGGCGGCGCGCTCCAGCCGGATCTCGGGGTTGACGGCCTCCAGCCCGGTGATGCGGATATCCCCGCCCCAGAGCACCCTGGGATCGACCCCCAGCTTGAAGCTTTCGGCGCGCAACATCGGGCCCTTGTCCGACCACGCCGCATTGGCGATCTCCACCGCCCCGGTCGAGACGCCGAGCACCGGATAAAGGCTCAGCCGCGTCTCGCCGCTCATGGTGACGGTGCGACCCGTCGCGCGTGTGATCTGCTCGGCTGCGATTCGCGCGATCCGCTCTCCGGGCAGAAAGAAGAGCGCCCCCAGCACGAAGGCCGCGAGCACCACCACCAACCCTATCAACCGCACGATCCACCTCATGAGATACCTCCCGCTGTCAGAACCCGAGTCTAGGGCGCACGCGCGCCGGACGGCAACCGCTTTTGCCCTTCCCGCGCACAGTCGTGACCGCTATATCGCGCCTCATGTCTCAAAACCCGCCTGATCTTCGCCCCGACCTTGCTCCGCGCGCGCGCCTGCCCGAGATCGCCCGCGAGGGTCAGCCGAGGATCGGGATGGTCTCTCTCGGCTGTCCCAAGGCGCTTGTGGACAGCGAACGCATCCTCACGCGGCTGCGCGCCGAGGGCTACGGCATCTCGCCCGATTATGCCGGGGCCGATGCGGTGATCGTCAACACCTGCGGCTTTCTCGACAGCGCCAAGGCCGAGAGCCTTGAGGCCATCGGCGAGGCGCTGCGCGAGAACGGCCGGGTGATCGTCACCGGCTGCCTCGGGGCTGAACCGGATTACATCACCGGGGCGCATCCCCGCGTTCTGGCCGTGACCGGCCCGCATCAATACGAACAGGTGCTCGATGCCGTGCATCGGGCGGTCCCGCCCGCACCCGATCCGTTCATTGACCTGCTGCCCGCCTCGGGCGTGCGCCTGAGCCCGCGCCATTACAGTTATCTCAAGATTTCAGAGGGTTGCAACCACAAGTGCAAGTTCTGCATCATTCCCGACATGCGCGGGCGCCTCGTCAGCCGCCCCGCCCATGCGGTGATCCGCGAGGCTGAAAAGCTGGTTGAAAGCGGCGTGCGCGAACTTCTGGTCATATCGCAGGACACGTCGGCCTACGGCGTCGATATCAAACACGCCGAAGCGAACGGCCACCGCGCCCATATCACCGATCTGGCGCGCGATCTGGGGTCGCTCGGCGCCTGGGTGCGGCTGCATTATGTCTACCCTTATCCGCATGTGCGCGACCTCATCCCGCTGATGGCGGAAGGGCTGGTGCTGCCCTATCTCGATATCCCCTTCCAGCACGCGCACCCCGACACGCTCCGGCGCATGGCGCGGCCCGCAGCGGCCGCGCGCACCCTCGACGAGATCGCGGCCTGGCGCGCCATCTGTCCCGACATCGCCCTGCGCTCGACCTTCATCGTCGGCTATCCCGGCGAGACCGAGGCCGAATTCCAGACACTTCTGGATTGGCTGGGTGAGGCGCAGCTCGACCGGGTGGGCTGCTTCAAATACGAAAACGTCGCCGGGGCCCGCTCCAACGCCCTGCCCGATCAACTGCCTGAAGAGGTCAAGCAGGAACGCTGGGATCGCTTTATGGAAATGGCGCAGGCCATTTCGGTGGAACAACTTGCCGCAAAGGTTGGCTCCAGACAAGCGGTGATCGTGGACGATATCGACGAGGATGGCGTTGCCACCTGCCGCACCATGGCCGATGCGCCAGAGATCGACGGCAATCTCTTCATCGACGAAGGCACCGAGGCGCTGAAGGTCGGCGATATCGTCACCGTCGAAGTGGACGAAGCCGGAGATTATGACCTCTGGGGCGTGCTCGTCTGAGACCCATCACCTCTGTTGCCCTGCCGCGCGTTCCGCGTCATGATGCGCGCCTGAGGGGATCGGATCATGCGCAAGTTTCTGGTGGTGCTCGACGACAGCCGCGAATGTCTCAATGCCATGCGGTTCGCCGCGATGCGCGCCGCCCATACCGGCGGCGGGGTGGCGATCCTGTCGGTGATCGCGCCCGAGGAGTTCAATCACTGGATCGGCGTTGGCGATCTCATGCGGCAGGAGGCGCGCGAACGTATCGAAGCGCATTTCGAGGTCTTCGCCAAATGGATGCGTGACAAGCAGGGCATCGACCCCGAACTTGTGATCCGCGAGGGCGAGGCCGCGACCGAGATCATCGCCCATGTGCAGGACGACCCGGAAATCGGCGTGCTCGTTCTTGGGGCCGCGTCGAACAAGAAGGGCCCCGGACCGCTCGTCACCCAACTGACGCGCAACGCGGGCACGCTGCCCGTTCCGATCACCATCGTTCCCGGCGACCTGTCCAAGGAACGGCTTGAGGCGATCACCTGAGCGGGCAGAGTTTAGAACCGTTCCAAACCTTGACTCGGGGCACCTCGGCGCGCATATCTGAAGAAGCGAACAAGAAGGGGCGTTGCCATGTTCATCCAGACCGAATCCACCCCCAACCCGGCCACGCTCAAGTTCCTGCCCGGTCAGGCGGTGCTTGGCACCGGCACGGCCGATTTCCCGAGCGCGGAGGGGGCCGATGCCTCGCCGCTGGCGGCGCGCATCTTCAAGGTGCCGGGGGTCATGGGCGTGTTTCTCGGCAATGACTTCGTCACCGTCACAAAGGGCGAGGCGACCGAATGGGACCATGTGAAACCGGCCATTCTGGGGGCCATCATGGAGCATTACCAATCCGGCCAGCCTGTCATGACCGGCGAGGGCGGAGGTGCCTCGGGCCATGCCGAGCATAGCGGCGAAAATTCCGAGATCGTCAATCAGATCAAGGAGCTGCTGGATACCCGGGTGCGCCCTGCCGTGGCGCAGGATGGCGGCGACATCACCTTTCACGGATTCGAGCGCGGCGTCGTCTACCTACACATGCAAGGCGCCTGCGCAGGTTGCCCCTCGTCCACCATCACGCTCAAGATGGGGATCGAGAACCTTCTGCGCCACTACATCCCCGAAGTGACCGAGGTGCGCCCTGTCGGAATCTGATCCCATCGTTCTGGGCTTTGACACATCGGCCGCGCATTGCGCGGCCGCTTTGCTTGTCGGCAATCGCGTTCTGGTGGCGCGCGCCGAGGAGATGGGGCGCGGACAGGCCGAACGCCTGATGCCGCTCTTGGAGGAGGTGCTGGCCGAGGGCGGCGTCACATGGCGCGACCTTGCCCGCATCGGTGTGGGCATCGGCCCCGGCAATTTCACCGGCATCCGCATTTCCGTTGCCGCCGCGCGCGGTCTGGCGCTGGCGCTCGACATCCCCGCCATCGGGGTGAGCACGTTTGACGCGATCCGCGCCGGGGGTGGGCTTGGCACGCCCGTTGTCCCGGCCCCGAACGGAATGGTGCATGTCGCCACCCCGGCGCTTGTTGCGGTCGAGAGCGTGACAGACCCACTCTGGCCACCCGCGCCCGCCCTCCTCGCCCAAGCCATCGCACGGATCGCACAAGACGCGCCAAAAGACAGCCCGCCACCGGCGCCGCTCTATCTGCGTCCCGCCGATGCCGCGCCTGCGCGCGACGCGCCGCCGGTGATCCTCGATGACGCCTGAGACATTGGCCACGGTCCATGCCCGCGCCTTTGCCGGTCAGGGGCGCGCGTGGTCGGCGGCAGAGTTTGCTGCGCTGATGGCCTCGCCCCTTGTCTTTGTCACCGGCGATACGCGCGGTTTTGCCCTGGGCCGGGTGATCGCGGATGAGGCGGAACTGCTCACACTGGCCACCGACCCCGGCCACCGCCGTCAGGGGCACGCCCGCGCCTGCCTGTCCGCCTTTGCCGCCGAGGCAAGCGCGCGCGGCGCGGACACGGCTTTTCTCGAGGTGGCCGAGGACAACGCGGCGGCGCTTGCGCTCTATGATGGGGCGGGATTCACGCAAACCGCCCGGCGCGCGGGCTATTATCCGGGCGGGCGCGCGGCGGTGGTGATGCGCAAGAGCCTGCAACTCATGATCGACCCCGAGCCCCGCACATTCGGCAATCACGAAATCTGAATACGGATAACAAGAATTGATCGGCCGCCGGTCCCCGCGCAGCCGTCGCCCGCTTGCGTGAGCTGCGCAGATAAGGCTATGGATATTCATGCAGATCTACCTTCCCATCGCCGAGGTATCGGTCAACGCCTTCCTGCTTCTGGGCCTTGGCGGGATCGTGGGTATTCTGTCGGGCATGTTCGGCGTCGGCGGCGGCTTTCTGATGACGCCGCTGCTCTTTTTCATAGGCATCCCGCCCGCCGTCGCCGTGGCGACCGAGGCCAACCAGATCGTCGCCTCCTCCTTTTCCGGCGTGCTGGCCCATTTCAGGCGCAAGACGGTCGATCTGAGGATGGGCACCGTGCTTCTGATCGGCGGCCTGATAGGCGCGGCGATCGGGGTGGTGATCTTCAACTACCTGAAATCGCAAGGCCAGGTCGATCTTCTGGTCAAGCTCTGTTACGTCGTCTTTCTGGGCGTGATCGGCGCGATGATGTTCGTCGAGAGCCTGCGTGCGATCCGCCAGACGCGGCGCGGCGCGTTGCCTGCGCGCAAGAAACACGGTTGGGTGCATCGCCTTCCCTTCAAGATGCGGTTCCGCACCTCGGGTCTTTATATCTCGGTCATTCCTCCCATGATCGTGGGCGTTTTCGTGGGTATCCTGGCCGCGATCATGGGCGTCGGGGGGGGCTTTATCATGGTCCCGGCGATGATCTACCTCCTGGGGATGCCGACCAAGGTCGTCGTCGGCACCTCGCTCTTTCAGATCATTTTCGTGACGGCCTTTACCACACTGCTGCACGCCACGACCAATTTCACCGTCGATATCGCGCTTGCGGTGTTGCTGCTTGTCGGCGGGGTGGTGGGGGCGCAGTTCGGGGCGATGCTCGGCACGCGCCTGCGCGCCGAGCAACTGCGTATCCTTCTGGCAATCATGGTGCTCGCGGTCTGCGGCAAGCTGGCGCTCGACCTGCTGCTGACACCGTCCGAGCTTTATTCCATCGCTTCCGGCGCGGGTGGGGGGCATTGATGCGGCTGCTGGCGCTTGCCCTGTGCCTTCTGGCCCTGCCGCTGAAGGCCGAAGAGGTGGTTCTGGGCCTCTCCAGGGACAAGGTGGCGATCACCGCGACATTCGAGGGGTCGGAGATTCTGATTTTCGGCGCAGTCAAGCGCGAGGTCGCGATTCCCGATATCCCGCTCGACGTGGTGATCACAGTGGCGGGGCCATCCCTGCCGGTGAGCGTGCGGCGAAAAGATCGGCGCTTCGGTATCTGGGTGAATACCGACGAGGTGCGGCTCGATGCGGCCCCGACCTTTTACGCCGTGGCCACGACCGGGCCGCTCGATCAGGTGCTGAGCGCCACCGAAGACCTGCGCCACCGCGTTTCGATCCCGCGTGCGATCCGCTCGGTCGGGGCTGCCAGCATGGCCGAGGATGTCGAGAATTTCACCGAGGCACTGATCCGCATCCGACGCGATCAGGACGCCTATCAACTGCTGGAAAACACTGTCGCCCTCGACGAGCAGACGCTGTTTCGCACCGCGATCCGGCTGCCTGCGAACCTGACCGAGGGCATCTATCCGACGCGCATCTTCCTCACGCGCGAGGGTCGGGTCGTGTCGCAATTCGAGACGGCTATCGACGTGCACAAGGTCGGGCTGGAACGCTGGCTCTTTACGCTCTCGCGCGAGCAACCGCTGGTCTATGGCCTCATGTCGCTTGCCATCGCCATCGCGGCGGGATGGGGGGCCTCGGCGGCGTTTCAGGTGCTGCGCCGGGGTTGAAGCCGTTTCGGAAAAAGTTGACGGACTTTTTCGGTTCCAAATCGCGTCACCTCGCTTTAGCGCGTTTCAGGTTTACCCGGAAGCATAGCCTGCGTTCTTGAGGCTGCCGAGATCTGCTGAAGTCTTTGCCTTTCAGCATGGAAAGGTTGCTTCAATGATGCCACGCTGTAGTTCATTCATTTACGTGAAACGGGATGCGGGGCGAAGCATTTCGCGCGCGCCTACAGGCATGCTCGCCAAAACGCTTGATCCCGCCTGCATTCTGCCGCACCTTGACGCGGCACGCGCTCCCGGACCATGGGCGCGCGAAAGACAACGAACTTTGGGAGGAGTTCACATGCTTCATTTCAGCCGCCTGGCCGGTGCCGTCACCGCTGCGTTTTTCGTGGTCTCGCCCGCCCTGGCCGAGACCACGCTGCGCATCACGCTGCAACTGCCCATGACCAGCCACCTTGGCCAGAACCTCTTGATGTTCAAGGAAGAGGTCGAGGCCAATTCCGACATGAAGATCGAGATATTCGACAGCGCGCAGCTCTATCGCGATGCCGAAGTGCCCGAGGCCGTGGGCTCTGGCGAGATCGAGATGGGCGTGGCCTCGCTCACCCGATACGTGGGCGAGATCCCGGCGGTCGATATCTTCTACATGCCGTTCGTGCTGAATACCGAGGACAGGGTGCATGCCGCCGTCGCCCCCGGATCGCCGGTGCGTCAGCCGATTGACGACGCCATCCGCGAGACCGGCGCGCATGTGCTCTGGTGGCAGGCCTATGGCGGCAACGTGCTTCTGAGCAAGGGCGCGCCGCTCAAGGGGCCCGAGGACATGAAGGGACAAAAGGCGCGGGTGTTCGGCAAGTGGCTCGGGGAATGGGTCAAGGAACTGGGCGGCGCGCCGACGTTGATTTCCGGCTCGGAGCAGTTTCTGGCCTATCAGCGCGGGACCGTCGATATCGGCATGACCGGGCTGTCCGGGGTCGTCTCGCGCAAGCTCTGGGAGGTGATGGACACGATCACCGTCGTGAACAATGCCGATATCGAGTTTCTCGTGATCATCAACGAGGATATCTGGGACGGGCTGACCGAGGCGCAGCGCGAGGTCCTGACAACGGCCGCGCGCAATGCCGAAACGGCAGTGCGGGACTACATGACCGAGTTCGAGATCAACGCCGTGGAACAGGCCAAGGCCAACGGCATGACGGTGCATTTCCCGACCGACGACGAGATTGACGCCTGGCGCGCCGCCTCTGCCCCGGTGATCGAGACCTGGCTCTCGGAGGCCGGGCCGCTTGGCCAGCAACTGCTCGACGCCGCAAGCCAGTTCTGAGCGCGATGCAGGCGATCGCCTCTCTTGTGGACCGGGCCTCCGACGGGTTGGCCCGGCTCTGCGGCTGGGCCTATTTCGTCGTGGGCCTGATGCTCGGCTATGAGGTAGTGGCGCGGTATTTCTTCAATGCGCCGACGATCTGGGCCGAGGAACTGTCGCGGCTGATCTTCGTCTTTGCGACGCTTCTGGCGGCACCGGGTCTTCTGCGACAGAATCAGCACATCCGCGTGACCGCGCTGACCGCGCTGATGGGGGAGGGGTCGCAGCGTGTGATGCGGCTTGTGGCGCTGGCGGTGGTGATCCTCTTCTGCGTCCTGCTGGTCTGGCACGGGATAGATGCGCCGCTCAATTCCTATGCGCGCGGGCGCACCTCCGGCTCGATGCTCGATATCCCGGCATGGTGGGCGCAATCGGCGGTGCCGCTGACCTTCGCGCTTGTGGGGCTTCAGGCCGCGCTCGAATTCCTGCGCTGCGCCATGGGCGCGCCGCTGCCTTCTGACGCTCCGCACCCGGAATAGCGCCCGTGCTCACAGTCATTCTCATTCTCGCCGCGCTTTTCGCGCTTCTGCTGATCGGGGTTCCGGTGGCCTTTGCCCTTGGCGGGCTTGGCATGGCGCTGCTCATCATCGGGGATTTCGCGCCCCGCATGGCGAGCACGGCGCTGCTTTCGTCGCTCGACAGTTTCATCCTGATCGCCGTGCCGCTCTTTCTGCTGATGTCCAACGTGCTGTTGCGCGGTGGCGTGGGGCGCGACCTCTTCGCTGCGGTTCAGGCATGGGTGGGGCACTGGCCGGGGGGCCTTGCGGTGGCGACGGTGCTGTCCTGCGGTCTCTTTGCCGCCATTTCCGGCTCGTCGGTTGCCACGGCGGGGACCATCGGCGCCGTGGCCATTCCGGAGATGACAAAGCGCGGGTATCCGCGCAGCTTCGTCTTTGGCCTGCTTGCGGCGGGGGGAACGCTTGGCATTCTCATTCCGCCCTCGATCATCCTCATCGTTTACGGGGTGATCACCGAAACCTCGATCCTGGGGCTGTTTCTGGCCGGGATCGGGCCGGGGCTTTTGCTGATGACGCTCTTCATCGTCTATTCCATGCTTTATGCGCGGCTCTCGCCCAGGTATCAGACCATGCCCCGTGCCGGGTGGGAGGAGCGGCGCAGCACGGGCCTGCGCGCCCTGCCGACGATGGGGCTGGCGCTGCTTGTGATCGTGGGGATCTATGCCGGCTGGTTCACGCCCACCGAGGCCTCGGCCATCGGCTTTCTCGGGGCGCTGTTCCTGACCTTCGTAGTGTTGCGCTCGATCGACCTCGCGGGGCTTCGGCTGGCCGTGATGGACAGTATGCGCGCCTCGGCCGCGATCCTTCTGATCGTGGCGGGGGCCAAGGTTTTCGGCAAGGCCATCGCGCTCTGGCGCATTCCGCAGGATGTGTCGGGCTTCATTACCGCCAATGTCGATACGGTGGGCCTTTTCATCGTGGCGATCGGCTGCACCCTTCTGCTCATGGGTCTTTTCATGGAGGCGCTGTCGATGATGCTCATCATGATGCCGGTGCTGGCGGGCGCGGTCGCGGCCCTCGGGATTGATCCGATCTGGTTCGGCATCTTCTTCGTGCTGATGGTGGAATGCGCGCTGATCACGCCGCCCGTGGGCCTCAACCTCTATGTCATTCAGGCCATCGGGCGCGCCACACTGGGTGAGGTGGCGCGTGGTGCGGCACCGTTCGTCGCGCTCATGCTCCTGACCGTGTTCGTCATCTACTGGGTAGAGGATATCGTTCTATGGCTTCCAAGGGTTCTCTGAGTGCCGCCGCGCGGTTGCGGACGCGGCTTGAGACGGGCGCATTGCTGGTCACGCCGTCCTGCGGCGATGCGCTCTCGGCGCGGCTGATCGAGCAGGCGGGTTTCGACGCCATGTTCATGTCGGGTTTCGCGGTCTCGGCGCACCGGATCGGCGCGCCCGACGCGGGGCTGATCTCCTATGGCGAGATGCGCGACGCGGTGCGCGATATCTGCGCCGCAACCTCGCTCCCGGTGCTGGCCGATGGCGATACCGGCTATGGCAACGCGATGAACGTGCGCCGCACCGTGGCGGGCTATGCGCAGGCGGGCGCGGCGGCGGTGATGATCGAGGATCAGCTTGCTCCCAAACGGTGCGGTCACACCCGCGGCAAGCTGGTGGTGGACCGTGCCGAGGCGGTGGACCGTATCCGCGCCGCCGCCGATGCGCGCCGCGAGGCGGAAAGCGAAATCCTCATCATCGCGCGCACCGATGCGCGCCATACGCACGGGCTTGACGAGGCGCTGTGGCGCGCCGAGGCCTTTCACAAGGCGGGGGCCGACATTCTTTTTGTCGAGGCCCCCCGCGACGAGGCCGAGATGCGCCGCATCTGCGCCGATTTGCCCGGCTGGAAGATGGCCAACATGGTCGAGGGCGGGGATACGCCGGTCCTGACGCCGACCGCTCTGGCCGAGATCGGCTATCACCATGCGGCCTTTCCGTTGACCCTGATGTCGGCGGCGATGCGCGCCATGTGCGAGGCGCTGGAGGCGTTCAAGGCGGGCCACCTGCCCGAGAGGCTCATGCCCTTTGCCGAATTGCGCTCACGGGTGGGGTTTGACGCCTATTACGAGACAGAGGCCCGCTATGCGGGTCGCCGCGATCTCGATTAAGGCCGTTGCCAAGATCAGCCGACATTTCAACCGCTCACCGGAGCGGCTGGGTCTGGAGGATGTCCGGGCCTTTCAGGTCTATCTGGTGTCGCAGGGCATGTCGTGGCCGGCGCTCAACCTGACGGTCTGCGCCCTGCGCTTTTTCCATGGCGTGACGTTGAACCGGGCAGAGATCCCCGAACGGATCGCCTATGCGCGCACGCCGCCCTACAGCCCGGATCCGCATCTGATCGAACAGGCCGTCGCAAAGCTCAAACACTGGATGCGCACCGCGGCACCCCGATCGCGGGAAACGCTCTAGCGCCAACCTTGGACCGCGGTCTGACAGAGCAGCACCAGATCAAGACAGAGCGTGCGGTGGCGCTGATAGATCAGGTCGAGCCGCGCCTTGCGCGGGACACAGGCGCGGCAGTAGATGGCATCGGTCTCGGCGGCGCTGCGGCTCTGCGCCAGCAGGCGCGCCTCATGGGCGTGATAGCGCAGGGTTGCAAGCCCGGTCAGGCCGGGACGAGAGCGCAAGACCTGCGCGTAAGTCTCTGGGAAGCGCTCCACATAGCTGCGCAACGGCGGGCGCGGGCCAACAAGGCTCAGATCGCCTCGGATCACGTTCCACAATTGCGGCATCTCGTCGAGATGGGTGCGCCGGAGGAAATGCCCGGTGCGGGTGATGCGATGCGCCTTGTCACCGCCCGACACGCCCTGATCGGCTTCTGCCGGGGTCATGGTGCGGAACTTGAGAAGGAAGAAACCCTCGGTCGGCGTCTTCATCCGTTCCGAGCGAAAGAAGACAGGCCGCCCGTCCCGCACCAGCACCGCCAGCGCGGTGAGTGCTATCACCGGTGCCAGAAGCATCCCGAGGGTCAGCGCAAAAACCAGATCGAAGGCGCGTTTCGCAGGCGTCATGGGGTAACCGCCCGCCATTGGCGGACCATCTCACTGGGCGTGCTGTCCTCGGGGGCAAAGGCATGGAGCGCGGCGAGGCGCGTGCAATCGAGGGTGATGCGCTGATGCGCCGTCGGGGGGGCGGGGCGGGGCCGGATGCTGGCCCTCGCCGCCTGTGCGAGCGCGGCCATGGTCACGGGGCCCGGAGCCGCGATGTTGAGCGCGAGCGGCAATACCCCCTCATGCAGGCACAGCGTCGCCAGCACCTGCGCCATCGTGCGCGCCCCGATATAGGAGCGCAGCGGCCCTGCGCCATCGGCGAAAACATCAAGCGTGATCTCCCCCGCCCTCCGCGCAACGTTCAAAAGCAGCGCATCCGCGCCCGCAACATTCCCGATCCGCAGCGCACAAACCTCAAGTCCCCGGTCACGCCACGCATGGCCCACGGCTTCCATCTCCAGCTTGGCCGCGCCATAGGCATTGTCAGGCGCGCAAGCGGTGTCCTCGGTGATATGCTCGCCCGGTCCGTAAACCGCCGAAGACGAGGCCAGCAACACGCGTGGGATGCCCGCAAGGTGGGCCGCCGCAAGCGTTGCCTCGGCAAGTATCCGGTTCTGCGACAGATCGCGGCCCTCGCCCGGCACAACCCCCGCCAGCATCACCAGCGTCCCGAATTTCTGTCCTCGCCGCGCCTGATATTCCACAAGCGCGCGAGCCCCCTCCATCGGGTCCCACAGTAGCGCCCCCGTCGGCGGCGTCCGGCGATATTGCGGCACGACAGGCACAGCCGCGACGGGCCAGTGCCGCAGAACCATCCGCCCGACCCGCCCCGAAGCCCCGGTCAGAAGAACCGGCGCGCGCGCCCTGTCCGTCATGCTCCACCCTCTTTCCGGGGACATGATCCGCCCCGGCCCCTAGCGGTCTATCAATCAATGCCGCCTTTCGACAAGAGACCGCCGTCGGGACACCACATTCGCTTGAACTGCAAAGATCGGCGTTCTACCCTCACCCTTGCAGGGGAGTCCCGCCTTGGGGACTGAGAGGCTGACAGGTGGTGACACCGGTGACGCGACCCTTTGAACCTGATCCAGTTGATACTGGCGTAGGAAGCTCAGGAACCGCGCGCCTCATGGCGGCCTGTCTGTTCCGAAGGGGGACCCTTCCCCGCGCCTCCCCGTCCACGGCTCATCTGGTGTCTTTGCAAAGCTTGGCTCGAGGAGCACCAACATGACCATCCCCACCCAGACCATCGCCCCCAGCGTGACCACCGGCCCGCTGCCTGCGTCGCGCAAGATCCATGTCGCGGGCAGCCTGCATCCCGATATCCGCGTGCCCATGCGCGAGATTGCCACCCATCCCACGGCAGGAGAGGCGCCCTTGCCGGTCTATGACAGTTCCGGGCCCTATACCGATCCCGAGGCGGTCATCGAGGTGCGCCAGGGCCTGCCCGCGCTGCGCCGCGACTGGATCATGGCGCGCGGCGATGTGGAGAACTATGAGGGCCGCCACGTCAAGCCCGCGGATAACGGCTTTGTCACCGGTGACCGGCTGGTGCCGGAATTTCCGGTGCGGGTGCCACCGCTGCGCGGCATCGGCAATGCGGCCCCCACGCAGCTGGCCTATGCCCGCGCGGGATTGATCACGCCGGAGATGGAATTCGTCGCTATCCGCGAGAATCAGTTGCGCGAGGTGCGTGCGGCACCACGCGACGGCAATGACTGGGGGGCCAGCATCCCCGATTATGTGACCCCCGAATTCGTCCGGTCCGAGATCGCGGCGGGCCGCGCCATCATTCCCGCCAATATCAACCACCCCGAGCTTGAGCCGATGATCATCGGGCGCAATTTCCTGGTGAAGATCAACGCCAATATGGGCACCTCCGCCGTCACCTCGTCGATGGAGGAGGAGGTGGACAAGCTGGTCTGGGCGATCCGCTGGGGGGCCGATACGGTGATGGACCTCTCGACGGGGCGCAACATCCACAACACGCGCGAATGGATCATTCGCAATTCCCCCGTCCCCATCGGGACCGTGCCGATCTATCAGGCGCTGGAAAAGGTCAATGGCGTGGCTGAAGACCTGACTTGGGACGTGTTCCGCGACACCCTGATCGAGCAGGCCGAACAGGGCGTGGATTATTTCACCATCCATGCGGGCGTGCGGTTGCACATGGTGCCGATGACGGTGAGCCGGGTCACGGGGATCGTGTCGCGCGGCGGCTCGATCATGGCCAAATGGTGCCTGCATCACCACCGAGAGTCGTTCCTCTACGAGCATTTCGAGGACATCTGCGACATCTGCCGCCAGTATGACGTGAGCTTTTCGCTGGGCGACGGGCTGCGCCCCGGCTCTATCGCCGATGCCAACGATGCCGCCCAATTCGCCGAGTTGGAGACCCTGGGGGAGCTGACCAAGATCGCCTGGGCCAAGGACTGTCAGGTGATGATCGAGGGGCCGGGCCATGTCGCCATGCACAAGATCAAGGAGAACATGGACAAACAGTTGGAGTGCTGCCATGAGGCCCCGTTCTACACGCTGGGGCCGCTGACCACGGATATCGCGCCGGGCTATGACCACATCACCTCCGGCATCGGGGCGGCGATGATCGGCTGGTTCGGCTGCGCGATGCTGTGCTACGTGACGCCCAAGGAGCATCTCGGCCTGCCCGACCGCGATGACGTGAAAACCGGCGTGATCACCTACAAGATCGCGGCCCATGCCGCCGATCTGGCCAAGGGGCTGCCCGGCGCGCAGCGGCGCGATGATGCGCTGAGCCGCGCGCGGTTCGAATTCCGCTGGGAGGATCAGTTCAACCTGTCGCTCGATCCCGAGACAGCGCGCGACTTCCACGATCAGACGCTGCCCAAGGAGGCGCACAAGGTGGCGCATTTCTGCTCGATGTGCGGGCCGAAATTCTGCTCGATGAAGATCAGCCACGACATCCGCGCCGAGGCGCAAAAAGAGGGGATGGCGGCGATGGCCGAGAAATTCCGCGCGGGTGGCGATCTTTACGTGCCGCTTGCGGCAAGCGACGAAGCCTGAAACGAAAATCGCCGCCCGGGTCTGGCCCGGGCGGCGGTGTCTTGTCCCTCATCCGCGACGCGGCTCAGGCGGCGAGCGCCTGCTTGGCCTGATCGACGATGGCGCCGAATGCTGCCGGTTCGTGCACGGCGAGATCGGCCAGAACCTTGCGATCCACCTCGACCCCGGCCAGTGCCAGGCCGTTGATGAAGCGCGAATAGGTCAGCCCCTCGTCATGGGCGCGCACGGCGGCGTTGATCCGCTGGATCCACAGCGCGCGGAAATTGCGCTTGCGGTTCTTGCGGTCGCGGGTCGCGTATTGATTGGCCTTGTCCACCGCTTGTGCGGCCACCTTGAAGGTGTTCTTGCGACGGCCATAATAGCCTTTTGCGGCCTTGATGACTTTCTTGTGACGGGCGTGGGTGACAACCCCACCTTTGACGCGTGACATGTTTCAAATCCTCCTTAGCGCGCGTAGGGCATCATCGGCTTGATGATCTGCTCATCAGCCTTGCTGAGCGTGGTCGTGCCACGCGCGTTGCGGATGAATTTGTTGGTCCGCTTGATCATGCCGTGCCGCTTTCCGGCCTGCGCGGTGATGATCTTGCCAGTAGCGGACACCTTGAACCGCTTCTTGCAGCTCGACTTGGTCTTCATCTTGGGCATTTCCGGCTCCTCTTTCGGTCGGTATAATCGCCAGCCTCGGCATGCCACATCTGGCCGGACCGGCGGTTTGAGCGGCTGCTATACGCGCTCCGCTCGCAGAGTGCAAGAGGGCGTGCCGCCCTCTCAAGCGACCGGCGGGTTGCGCCAGCAGGAGGGGGCAAAGGGGGTGACAAGCGCGCGCTCCACAAGCTCCAGCCGGTCCTGACCGTAGAACGGATCGCCCGCCACCAGATAGGTGGGCGAGCCAAAGACAGGCAGGGCAATCGCCTCGGCGGTATTGGCGCGGTATATCGACTGTATGTCCTCGCTGCGCGCGGCGCTCAGGATCGCGGCGGGATCGAGGCCGCAACCAGCGATGAGCGGGGCCAGCGTTTCGGGATCGGATATGTCGGCATCGTCGCGCCAATGCGCCTGAAGGACAGCGTAGGAGAGCGCATCGGCCCGGTCCCCGGCGGCGATGATCGCGCCGCTGGCCAGCGAAAGCGGCGCGTCGTGATGGGTGGGGCGGTGGCGGATGATCTCGACGCCGCGCAGTTCGGACCAACGCTCTATCTCGCGTCCGAAGAAGTAATCGACATGCCCTTGCGTGCGCGCGGCAAAGGGCAGGCCCCCCGCCGCCTCGACCACCGGAGAAAGCTCGATCGGTTTGTGATTGAGCCGTGCGCCATGGGCGGCGCATATCTCATGAAGCCGCCGCGCCCCGAGCCAGGCATAGGCGGAATGGGCCGAGTAGAAATAGTCGATCACGGTCATGGCCGGAGCTTATGGCGGCAGAGACCAGTGGGCAAGCGCCGCGTGTCCCACCCACCCGCCATTCCCGCAAGGACGGGGATCTGCCTGCGGCGTCATCACGACAAAGAGATCCTCGGGACACGCCCAAGGATGACGAAACGTGGGGGGCCGGTTCACGCGGGATTGTTCTGGACCGGGCGCGCACGGGGCCTACACTGACGGCACCCGGAGGAGACCCGATGCGCGCCCTGCCCCTTGCCCTTGGCCTGCTGGCCGCCCTGCCCTCTGCCGTCGCCTCGGCGGGCTGCGCGCGCGACGCGATGCTGGTCTTTGACGGCTCGGCCTCGATGGGCGAGCTTGGCCATGACCCGACCGCACCCACCCGCATCACGGAGGCGCGGCAGGCGGTGCAGCGCGCCCTGCCCGATATCGCGTCCTTGCGCCGGATCGGACTTTTGACCTACGGGCCGGGCGGCGCAGATAGCTGTTCGGGCATCACGCTGCACTTCGCGCCCATGGCCGATGCGGGCGCGGCGGTGACCGAGGGGATCGATGCGCTGGCCCCCGGCGGGCTGACCCCGCTGGCGGGTTCGGTGGCGGCCGCCGCCGAGGTGCTGGGGCCCGACGGCATCGTCGTGCTGGTCACGGACGGCAACGAGACCTGCGGCGGCACGCCCTGCGCCCTTGGCGCGCATCTGGCCATGACGCGGCCCGGCCTGACCGTCCATGTGATCGGCTTTCGCGTGGTGCATGATCCGTTTTCATGGAACAGCCCCGAGGCCGGGCTTTTCGACGGGCAGACCGTTGCCAAATGCCTTTCGGATGCCACGGGCGGGCTGTATGTGGCGACCGAAACGGTGGGCGATCTGATCGAGGCGCTGCGGATCACGCTGGGGTGCGCGCTGATCGGCCAGACCGGCGCGGGCCCGCTCAGGACGTCAGGGTAAGCGCGCCGACCATCTCCAGCCCGCTGAGCACCGCGTCGACCGCAACCGTGGCCAGGATCATGCCCATCACCCGGCTGATGATGTTGGCCCCGGTATTGCCCAGCACCCGCTTGAGCCGCGCGGCCAGCAGCAACAGAACCAGCGTGATCCCGAGCACCAAAAGCAACAAACCCGCCGTCAGCGCCTGTTCGGGGATGGAATTGCGGTTGTTGTCGGTGAGGATCACGATGGCCAGCATCGCGCCGGGCGAGGCGATGGCGGGCATCGCCAACGGAAACACCGCCCCTGCCATGTGATCGCGCTCGGCCTCCTCGATCTCGCGCGCGGGCTTGGACTCGCCGAAGATCATCGTGAGCGCGAAAAGAAACAGGATCAGCCCGCCCGCGATCTGGAACGAACCAAGCCGGAGCCCCACCCCTTCCAGAACGATCTGCCCGCCGACGAGAAAGAGCAGAAGCACGGCACCCGCGACGAGCACCGAACGCACCGCCAGCCGCCAGTGCAGCGCCTCGGGGACGCTCGCGGCGACGAAATAGAAAACCGGCAAGGTGCCGATCGGGTCGATAACCACAAAAAGCGTGATAAATTCCCGGACGAGAGCGGTAACATCAAGGGTGGGCATCTGGGTCTTTCGTGACGTGCTCTGATGAATTGCGCACCGGGCCAGCGCCGGCCCGCATTGATGTCATATATAAAGAAAATTGCCCCGGCCATCTCTGACCGGGGCAAAAGCCATGACGGTTACAGATACCCGCGCACTCAGGACGGCGCGGGCCAGACGAAATCGGGGCGCAACCCCTCATGCACGGGCCGCCCGTCATCGGGGCGCGGCACCCCGGTCGCCGGATCGTAGAAGGCGTGATAGGGCGCGGGCGCGATCTGATCATCATAGCCCATGAGGTTCGGCACGATCACGCGGATGCGGCCCTGCTTGTCGTCGAGCATGATCGGCGCGCCACATTCGCCGCAAGTGCACAATTCAAGCGGGCCATCGGGGTTCTTGGCGTTGAACGGCTGGCGCTTCAGCCCCGCCTCGTTGTCCACCTTCACGTCGCCGTGGCGGAAGAACACCACATGGGTGGTGGGCTGCCCGGTCACGCCCTTGCAGACGGAACAATGGCAGGTGTGGTTGTCGATCGGTTCGTGATCGGCATGGGTGTGGATATGGCTGCATCCACCGGCATAGTGGGTCATTACGGCTCCTCCCTGAGCAGGCGCGGACGGGCCGCGCGAACGCGTCGACGACGCGCCACCGCCCCGACACCATCAGAGGATAGCATGCACGTCCTTGGTGCGGGCAGCCCGACAAAAGACTCGCGTAATGGTATAACGTAAAGTGCCCCGGCCTACTGGTCGGGGCACTTTAGGACACTGCCGGAAACTTGAAAAGTTTCCGGGCCGTTTTCTTTTCAAGAAAACGGCTGTCAGCCCTTTTCTTCGATGATCTGGACCAGATGCGGGATCTTGTTGACCATGCCGCGCACCGAGGGGGTATCCTCAAGCTCGCGGGTCTTGTGCATCTTGTTCAGCCCCAGACCGATCAGCGTGCGGCGCTGAACGTCCGGACGGCGGATCGGCGAGCCGATCTGCTTGACCACGATGGTTTTTGCCATGTCTCAGGTCTCCTTACGCTTCTGCCGCTTGCGCGGTCGGCGCCTCGTCACCCCGTTTCAGGATGTCGGCCACCTTTTTGCCACGACGCTGCGCGACCATGCGCGGGCTGGTCTCTTTCTGGAGACCGTTCAGCGTGGCGCGGATCATGTTGTAGGGGTTTTGCGACCCGTTCGACTTGGCGACCACGTCCTGAACACCCAGCATCTCGAACACCGCACGCATCGGACCACCGGCGATGATGCCCGTGCCCTGCGGCGCGGTGCGCATCACCACCTTGCCCGCGCCATGGCGGCCTTCCATGTCGTGATGCAGCGTGCGCCCCTCGCGGAGCGGCACGCGGATCATCGCGCGCTTGGCGGCTTCGGTGGCCTTGCGGATGGCCTCGGGAACCTCCTTGGCCTTGCCCTTGCCGAAGCCCACGCGGCCCTTCTGATCGCCCACGACCACGAGTGCCGCAAACCCGAAGCGCTTGCCACCCTTCACGGTTTTCGACACGCGGTTGATCGCGACGAGACGGTCGGCGAATTCCGGGGCTTCGTCGCGGTCGCGACGGTCGCGGCGGTTGTCTTCTCTTGCCATAACTCTCGTCTCCTCAGATCTTCAGGCCGGCGTCGCGCGCGGCATCGGCCACGGCCTTGACGCGGCCATGATAGATGAAGCCGCCGCGGTCGAAATAGGCCTCGCTCACGCCGGCCTTTTTCGCCCGCTCGGCGATGATCTCGCCGACCTTGGCTGCCGCCTCCACGGTGCATTTGCCGACAAAGCCCAGATCCTTTTCGAGGGTCGAGGCCGAAGCCAGCGTCACGCCCTGCACATCGTCGATGAGCTGCGCACTGATATTCTTGTTGGACCGGTGAACCGAGAGGCGCACGCGCCCCGCATTCACCTGCCGCAGTTTGCTCCGAACGCGCAGGCGGCGTTTGAGGAACAGTTTTCTCTTGCTGTTTGCCATCTGTCGCGTCCTTATTTCTTCTTGCCTTCCTTCTGGAAGATAAACTCGTTCTTGTAGCGGATCCCCTTGCCCTTGTAGGGCTCGGGACGCCGCCAGTCGCGGATATTGGCCGCAACCTGTCCGACGAGCTGCTTGTCGGTGCCCTCGATCACCAGTTCGGTCTGCTTGGGCGCCGTGACGGTTACACCATCGGGGATCTGGAAATCCACGTCGTGGCTGTAACCGAGGTTGAGCTTGATCACATTGCCCTGAACTGCCGCACGATAACCGACGCCGCGGATCTCAAGCTCCTTGCGGAACACGTCCTTGGCACCGTGCACCATGTTGGCGATGACCGTGCGGGTCAAACCCCACTGCTGGCGCGCGCGCTTGGAGCTGCCGCGCGGCGTGACCGAGATGACGCCATCCGCAAGGGTGATCGTCACATCGTCGGTGGCGGTGAAGTTCTTGGTGCCCTTGGGCCCCTTCACCTCGACGGTCTGGCCCGAGATCGTGGCCGAGACACCATCTGGCAGGGCTACGGGTTGTTTGCCGATACGAGACATTTGCAGCGCCTCCTCAGAATACCGTGCAGAGCACTTCGCCGCCAACATTGGCTGCGCGCGCGGCTGCATCCGACATCACACCCTTGGGGGTGGAGACAATCGACACGCCGAGGCCCTGACGGACCGACGGAATGTCACGCACGCCCAGATAGACGCGGCGACCGGGCTTGGAGACCCGCTTCATCTCGCGGATCACCGGGGTGCCCTCGAAATACTTGAGGCTGATTTCAATGGCGGAATGGCCATTTTCATCAGTGCTCATCTCATAGCCACGGATATAGCCCTCTGCGGCCAGAACGTCGAGGACGCGCACGCGCATCTTGGAGCCGGGGGTCATCACCGTGGACTTGCCGCGCATCTGCGCGTTGCGGATACGGGTGAGCATATCGCCGATAGGATCGTTCATGTCTCTGCCCTCCTTACCAGCTCGATTTCACGACACCGGGCAGTTGCCCGGCGGAACCCAGCTCGCGCAGCATGATCCGGCTGATCTTGAGCTTGCGATAATAGGCGTGCGGACGACCCGTAAGCTGGCAGCGGTTGTGCAGGCGCGTGGCCGACCCGTTGCGCGGCAGCTTGGCAAGCTTGAGAGAGGCGCGGAAACGCTCTTCCATCGGCTTGGACTGATCGTTGATGATCACCTTGAGCGCGGCGCGCTTGGCGGCGTCACGATCCACCAGTTTCTGGCGCTTCTTCTCGCGCTCGACCATGGATTTCTTAGCCATTACTCTATCCTCCCCCGGCTCAGCTGTTGAAGGGCATGTTGAAATGCTTCAACAGCGCCTTGGCTTCAGCGTCGGTCTGCGCCGTGGTTGTGATGATGATGTCCATCCCCCAGACTTCGTCGACCTTGTCGAAGTTGATTTCGGGGAAAACGATATGTTCCTTGAGGCCCATGGCATAATTGCCGCGCCCGTCGAAGGACTTGCCCGACACGCCGCGGAAGTCGCGGATGCGCGGCATGGCCACGGTGATCAGGCGATCGAGGAAGTCATACATCCGGTTGCCGCGCAGCGTGACCTTGGTCCCGAGCGGCATCCCCTCGCGGACACGAAAGCCCGCGATCGAGTTGCGCGCCATCGTGGTCACGGCCTTCTGGCCCGCGATGGTGCTGAGATCTTCCTGCGCCGACTTGGCCTTTTTCGAATCGCGCACCGCTTCGGCACCGCAGCCGATGTTGAGCACGATCTTGTCCAGACGCGGGATCTGCATGTCGTTCTTGTAGCCGAACTCTTCTTTCAGAGCAGGCTTGATGACCTCGCGGAAATGCGTCTTGAGGCGAGGGGTATAGGTTGCGGTATCAAGCATCGATCACGTCCCCCGTGGTCTTGGCGAAACGCACCTTCTTGTCGCCTTCGATCTTGAAGCCGACGCGCGTGGGTTTGCCGTTCTTGTCGAGAATGGCGAGGTTCGACAGGTCGATGGGCATCGCCTTGGGGATGCGGCCACCCTGGCTCGACTGGCTCTGGCGGGTATGGCGGATCGCCATGTTCACGCCCTCGACCACGGCCTTGCCGGCTTTGGGATCAACGCTGAGGATGGTGCCGGTCTGGCCCTTGTCCTTGCCCGCGAGCACGACGACCTTGTCGCCCTTTTTCAATTTGGCAGCCATCTTACAGCACCTCCGGGGCGAGCGAGATGATCTTCATGAAGTTCTTGGCGCGCAATTCGCGCACGACCGGCCCGAAAATGCGGGTGCCGACAGGCTCGCCCGCGTTGTTGAGGATCACGGCAGCGTTGCGGTCGAACTTGATGGCGGTACCGTCTTCACGACGGACTTCCTTGGCGGTGCGCACGACGACGGCCTTGCGCACGTCGCCCTTCTTCACGCGACCGCGCGGAATGGCCTCTTTCACCGACACCACGATGATGTCGCCGACCGAGGCGTAACGGCGGTGCGAACCGCCCAGAACCTTGATGCACTGCACCCGGCGTGCGCCGGAGTTGTCAGCTACATCCAGATTGGTCTGCATCTGGATCATTTGGTTTCTCCCGACCTGTGGGGGCTGTTCTAGCTCTTTCCCCCAGGGTTTCGATCAAACCGGATGGTGTGAAGGATCAGGCCTCCAGCACCTCCCAGCGTTTCGTCTTGGATTTCGGCGCACATTCGATGATGCGCACCGCGTCACCCTTCTTGAAGGTGTTGTTTTCGTCGTGGGCCCGGTATTTCTTGGACTTGCGGATCGTCTTCTGAAGCACGGGGTGCTTGAAGCGACGCTCGACCGAGACCGTCACGGTCTGGGCGTTGGCGTCCGAGGTGACGGTACCTTGCAGGATACGTTTGGGCATGGATCAGGCTCCCTGCACGGCGGCCACGCGGGCCTTTTCATTGAGGATCGTCTTGACGCGGGCCGCATCGCGGCGGGCGCGGCGCATCTGGGCTGCATTCTCAAGCTGGCCGGTGGCCGCCTGGAAGCGCAGGTTGAATTGCTCTTTCTTGAGCCGGACAAGCTCGTCCCGGAGCTGATCCGGGGTCTTGTCACGCAGTTCGCTGGCGTTCATCGCCTTTTCCTTTTCTCAATACACCGGTTGGCCCCTGACGGTTGGCTCAGGGTCACCCGTTCCCCGGTGGATGGGATTCCAACACGCGAATCCCCGACAGGCGGGGCGACGCGAATTCGGCTGCTATAGAAGAGGTGCGCGCGAAGGGCAAGGGTTGAATTGACGCCCTCACGCGAAACGGGCCGCCCGGTCAGGCCGGGCGGCGCGGGGTCTCAGCCGTTGACGCTGTCCTTGAGCGCCTTGGCCACGGTCACCTTCACCTGCTTGTCGGCGGGCTTTTTCATCTGCTCGCCGGTGGCGGGGTTGCGCACCATGCGCTCGGCGCGCTCGCGGCAATAGAACTTGCCCACGCCCGGAAGCGTGACCGCCCCGCCCGCCGCGACTTCGCGGGTGATGATCGCCACCACGGCATCAAGCGCGCTGCCGGCGGATTTCTTGTCGCTGCCCATCTCTTCGGCCAGCGCGGCCACAAGCTGGGTCTTGGTCATCGGTTTCGCCATTTTCAGGTCTCCTTCGTATCACTGCCCGCAACTGGGGCCTCGCACCCATAATTTACCGTGATGATGTGGTCAGACACAACGTCTTGTGGGCAAAAGCAAGGGCTTTCCACCTATTTTGTGCGGTTTTTCGCCCTTTCAGAGGAATGCTGTCTCCTCAAAGCTGCGTAATTTGCGGCTATGGATGCGTTCAAGCGGCATCCGGCGGAGTGATTCCATCGCGCGAATCCCGATCATCAGGTGGCGCGCGACCTGTGATTTATAGAAATCCGAGGCCATGCCGGGCAGTTTCAACTCGCCCTGAAGGGGCTTGTCCGACACACAAAGCAACGTGCCGTAAGGCACCCGGAAGCGAAAGCCGTTGGCCGCGATGGTGGCGCTTTCCATGTCGAGCGCGATGGCGCGCGATTGGCTCAGGCGTTGCACCGGGCCGGACTGATCACGCAACTCCCAGTTGCGGTTATCCACGCTGGCCACGGTGCCGGTGCGCATGATCCGCTTGAGGTCGAACCCCTCAAGCTGGGTCTCCGCCGCCACCGCCTCTTGCAGGGCGATCTGGATTTCGGCCAGCGCCGGAATGGGTACCCAGGCGGGCAGGTCGGCATCGAGCACGCGATCCTCGCGCAAGTAAGCATGGGCCAGCACGAAATCCCCCAGAGATTGCGAATTGCGCAGCCCCGCGCAGTGGCCCACCATCACCCAGGCATGGGGTCGCAGCACCGCGACATGATCGGTCGCGGTCTTGGCGTTCGACGGGCCCACCCCGATATTCACCAGCGTGATCCCGGACCCACCCGCGCGCTTGAGGTGATAGGCCGGCATCTGCGGCAGCCGCTCGGGCACGGGCAGGGTCCCGTCAGGTGTGGTGATCTCTGCATTGTCGGTGCTGACAAAGGCGGTGTAGCCGCTTGCCGGATCGGCCAGCGCGCGGCGGGCGAAGGCCTCGAATTCCGAGACGTAGAACTGATAGTTCGTAAACAGCACGTAATTCTGGAAATGCGCCGGATCGGTCGCGGTGTAATGCGCCAGCCGCGCCAATGAGTAATCCACCCGCTGCGCGGTGAAGGGCGCAAGCGGGCGCGCGCCCGTCCCCGCCCATGTGCCGTTGACGATATCGTCGTTGATCGCCGCAAGGTCGGGCACATCGAAAAGATCGCGCAGCGGAAATTCCGCCGCCCCCTCCTGCGGCACGCCCGGCCCCTCGCCCGCAGCCACCGCGAAATGCACCGGCATCGCCGTGTCCGAGACCGCCACCGTCACCGGAACGTCATGATTTTCAAGCAAGAGCGCGACCTGCTGTTCAAGATATCCGCGAAAGAGATCAGGCCGCGTGATCGTCGCCGCATAGGTGCCGGGATTGGGGACATGGCCAAAGCTGAGGCGGCTGTCGATCTTGGCATGGCTTGTGGTGACAAGGCGAATCTCGGGGTAGTAGGCGCGCACGCGGGCAGCGGGCAACCGACCGCGCAACGCCTCATCGAAGCGCGCGGTGAGAAACGCCACCGCCTCGGCGTAAAGCACACAGAGCATATCCACCGCCGGACGCGCCTCGGTAAAGGTTTGCGGTGCCCGCGCGGGCGGGCTGAGCAACGGCGGGGTCATGGGGCGGTCCTTCCAGAGGGGTCGGGCGCAGGTTGACACGGGCCAAAGGCGCAATCAAGCTGCCGATCCATGGACTGTGACACGATTTCTCCTGCCGATTTCGGCCGCCGCCTGCGCGGCCTTGGCCTCAACCTTCTGGTGCGGGACGTGCGCGCCGAGGCGGCGTTCCTGGGCGCGGTCTTCGGCATGGGCGTGCACCGCCTCAGCGCCGATTTCGCCATCCTGACCTATGGCGATCAGATCCTGCAACTGCACGCAGATGCCACTTACGCGCGCCATCCGCTGCACGCGCTTCTGCCCGAGAGCGCGCCGCGCGGCACGGGGGCGTCGCTGCATCTTTTCGACACCGACCCGGACGAAGCGGCAGGCCGCGCCGAGGCAGCGGGCGGCCATGTCCTGCAAGCGCCCGCCAACAAGCCCCACGGGTTGCGCGAGTGCTGCATGCTCAGCCCCGCAGGCTATGCCTGGGTCGCCTCGCGCCCGCTGACCGATCCTGAAAGGAGCGACACATGACCGTGACCAACCTGCGTCCCAACATGGACCACTGGCAAGAGCGGGTAGACCTCGCCGCCGCCTTTCGCTGGACCGCGCGGCTCGATATGCACGAGGCGGTGGCCAATCATTTCAGCCTCTCGATCAACGAGGACGGCACGCGGTTCCTGATGAACCCCAACCAGATGCATTTCGCCCGCATCCGTGCGAGCGACCTGATCGAGGTCGATGCCAACGATCCCGAGACGCTGAGCCGGCCCGGTGCCCCGGACCCGACCGCCTGGGGGCTGCATGGCGGTCTGCACCGGCATTGCGCCCATGCCCGCTGTGCCATGCATGTCCATTCGATCCACGCCACCGTTCTGGCCAGCCTTGCCGACAGCCGCCTGCCGCCCATCGACCAGAACTGCGCCACCTTCTTCAACCGCTACGTGATCGACGAGGGCTATGGCGGCCTCGCCTTCGATGACGAGGGCGCGCGCTGCGCGCGGCTCTTCCACGACCCCAAACAGAAGGTCATGATCATGGGCAATCACGGGGTCATGGTGATCGGCGACACGGTGGCGGACACGTTCAACCGGCTCTATTATTTCGAGCGCGCCGCCGAGACCTATATCCGCGCGCTCCAGACCGGGCAGCCCTTGCGCGTGCTCTCCGACGAGGTGGCCGAAAAGACCGCGCGCGAGTTGGAGGACTATCCCGGCCAGGCCGAGCGCCATCTGGACGAATTGAAGGCCCTGCTTGATACGGAGGGGTCGGATTACGCCACATAGGGTGCGCCAAAGCCAGCCGCGCACATCCTCAATCGTAGCTGCGCAAATCCTCGATCACCTTGCCGTCATTGGGCAGGCTGCCCGGCGGCACGATCTCGACCCGGCCCTTGAGCTTCAATGTCTCCGACACGCTGCCCGCATAGCCCGCGGCATCGCCCCCCGCCACCTCGATCCGCACGGTCATCACGTCCGCCTCGCCCTCGCGGGTGGCGATGACGCGGGCGCGGGCGATCTCGCTGTGTTTGGCCACCAGGGCCGCCACCTGTTCGGGGCGCACGAACATGCCCTTGATCTTGGTGGTCTGGTCGGCGCGGCCCATCCAGCCCTTGATGCGCATGTTGGTGCGCCCGCAGGAGCTTTGCCCCTCCATCACCGCCGACAGATCGCCGGTGGCAAAACGCAGAAGCGGGTAATCCGGATTGAGCGATGTCACCACAACCTCGCCCACCTCGCCGGGGGCGACCGGCGTGCCGGTGCCGGGGCGCACGATCTCGACGATCACGCCCTCATCGACGATCATCCCCTCCTGTGCGGGGCTTTCATAGGCGATGTTGCCCAGATCGGCGGTGGCATAGCATTGAAGGCACTGAATGCCGCGCGTGGCATATTCCGCGCGCAGTGACGGAAAGAGCGCGCCGCCGCCGACCGCCGCCTTGGTGATCTTCAGGGCAAGCCCCATCTCGTCGGCCTTGTCGAGAATGACCTTCAGGTAATCCGGCGTGCCCGCATAGGCGGTGATACCCACGTCATGGGCGGCCCGCGCCTGCAACTCGGTCTGGCCGGTGCCCGCAGGCAGAACCCGCGCCCCGACCGCCCGCGCGCCATTCTCGAAGATCATGCCCGCAGGCACGAGGTGATAGGAAAAGCAGTTCTGCACGATATCGCCGCGCCCGATCCCGCAGGCATGCAGAAACCGCCCCATCCGCCACCAATCCGACGTGACACCGCCCGGCTCGTAGATCGGCCCCGGCGACTGGAACACATGGGCCACATCGCCCACAGGCAGATTGCCGAATGGCGGGGCCTCGCTCTGGCGCGCAACCAGGTCGGATTTGCGCAGCACCGGCAGACGGGCAAGATCGGCAAGACCGCTTAGCGCGTCATGACCGCTGCCCGCCAGAAGCGCGTTGAGCGCCGCCAGCTGTCCGGCCTCGCGGGCATCGGGACTGCGGGTTTCCAGATCGTCGAAATAGCGGCTCATGGTCAATCCTCGGGCTGGGTATGGGGCGAACGGATCAGCTCAGCCAGCGCTTGCGGCGGCGATAGCTGCGCACCTCGCGAAAGCTCTTGCGCCCCTCGTCGGACATGCCGAGGTAGAATTCCTTCACATCCGGGTTCTCGCGCAGCGCGGCGGCGGCCCCGTCCATCACCACGCGTCCCGATTCAAGGATATAGCCGTAATGGGCAAAGCGCAGCGCGACGTTGGTGTTCTGCTCGGCCAGCAGGAAGGTATAGCCCTCCTGCTCGTTCAGCGATTTCACGATCTCGAAGATCTGCTCCACAAGCTGCGGCGCAAGGCCCATGGACGGCTCGTCGAGCAGGATTGTCTCGGGGCGGCTCATCAGCGCACGACCGATGGCGCACATCTGCTGCTCGCCCCCCGATGTATAGCCCGCCTGGCTGCGGCGACGCTCCTTGAGGCGCGGAAAATACTCATAGACCTTGTTCAATTCGGCGTCGATCTCGCCCCGGCTGGCGGTGCGGGTATAGGCCCCGGTCAGCAGGTTCTCCTCGATGGTAAGGTGCTCGAAACAGTGCCGCCCCTCCATTACCTGCACGACGCCCTTCTGCACCAGATCCGAGGGGGCAAGGTCCTGCACCCGCTCGCCACGATAGGTGATCGTGCCTTTCGTCACCTCGCCGCGTTCGGACTTCAGAAGGTTCGACACCGCCTTGAGCGTCGTGGTCTTGCCCGCGCCATTACCGCCCAACAGGGCCGTGATGCCGCCCTTGGGCACCTTCAGGCTCACGCCCTTCAGCACGAGTATGACGTGGTTGTAAATCACCTCGATATTGTTGACCTCGAGCAGGGTCTCGTCACTCGGTGCGGCGTCCAGCATCGACACTCTCCTTGGGGGAAGGCGCGCACCCGCGCCCTTCATCGTTCCAAAAATACTCAAATCGCCCCGGCCACGGCCTGCGCCGCAGCCGGGGACTGGTCTCAGCAGCGCGGGGTGATCCCGTTCTCCGCCGCAAAGGCCGCCGAATCCTCGGCCACCAGCTTGCTGATGATTTCCTGGTCCGACTGGAAGTAGTCGGTGATCAGCTTGAACTCACCGGCCGCCGCATCCCATTGCGACACGGCGCCATAGCCGTTGCCGCCGTGGTTCTCGCACGACACCTTGAACTCGGGGCCAAAGCCCGGCAGGCCGAGGGCCGTCATCTTGGCCTCGGTCATCTCGAGGTTCTCCATGCCGTCGCGCAGTTGTGCGGCGTTGATCGCCGAAACGCCGTGCATCTCCTGCGCGGTCTTGATCGCCTCGGCGGCGAGCATGGCGGCATACATGCCCCGGTTATAGAGCACCGAGCCCACCTGATCGCCCGCACCGGCGGCCTTGCCGGCATCGACCACATGTTTCTGGATGTCGGCGTAAACCGGGTAGTCGCGCCCGAGGTTGTGGAAGGTCAGCGCCTTGTAGCCGTTGGCGGCCGGACCAGCGGCCTTCACGTCGTTCTCGGAGCCGGACCACCAGATACCGATGAAATTCTCCATCGGAAAGCGGATGTTCACGGCCTCCTGGATGGCGACCTGGTTCATCACGCCCCAGCCCCACATGATCACGTAGTCGGGCCGGTCGCGCCGGATCTGGAGCCATTGCGACTTCTGCTCCTGACCCGGATGATCCACCGGCAGCAGGACAAGCTCGAACCCGTGCTTGGCGCTCAGCTCTTCAAGCGTGCGAATGGGCTCCTTGCCATAGGCCGAGTTGTGATAGATCAGCGAGATCTTCTTGCCGCTGATATCACCGCCATTCTGGTCGAGGATATGGGTGATGGCATGACTTGCGCCATCCCAGTAGTTGGCCGGATAGTTGAACACCCACTCGAACACGCCGCCATTCTTGGCCGAGGTGCGCCCATAGCCCATGGTGTGAAGCGGGATGCCGTCGGCACTGGCCTTGGGAATGAGCTGATAGGTGATCCCGGTCGAGAGCGGCTGATAGATCAGCGCGCCATTGCCAGCACCCTTGGTGGCCTCGTAGCACTCCACACCCTTTTCGGTGTTGTAGCCGGTCTCGCATTCGACAAGGTTGATCTTCTCCCCGCCAATACCGCCGTCACGCGCGTTGAGCAGGGTAAAGTAATCCTGGTAGCCATCCGAGAACGGGATGCCGTTTGCGGCATAAGGCCCGGTGCGATAGCTCGTGTCGATGATGGTCAGGTCGGCCAGCGCCGGCCCCGCCATCAGCGCCGCCGCCAGCGCGGTTGCCATGAGTTTCTGTTTCATCGGTATTATCCTCCCTTGGTTTATCCGATGTCTTGTCTTGACCGCGGTGCCCCGCGCCCAATTCCGATAGGTGGGTGTCACCCCACCGATACCCGCCCCTAGTGGGGGAAGGGCCAAAGTCTCAGTTTCTCCTTGGCGACGCGCCAAAGCTGGGCCAGCCCGTGCGGCTCGGCGATCAGGAACACGATGATCAGCGACCCCACGATCATGAATTCAAGATGCGCGGCAAGGTCCGTGGGCCAGCCAAGCCCGCCCACCAGCACGTTCTTCAGGAGCACCGGCAAGAGCACGAGGAACGCCGCCCCGGCAAAGCTGCCGAAGATGGAACCCAACCCGCCGATGATCACCATGAAGAGCACGAGGAAGGACTTGTTGATCCCGAACGCCTCGCCCACCTCGACCGCGCCCAGATAGACCGAAAAGAACAGCGCCCCCGAGATGCCGACGAAAAAGCCCGACACGGCAAAGGCGGTCAGCTTGGCCTTCAGAGGGTTCACCCCGATGATCTCGGCGGCGATGTCCATGTCACGAATGGCCATCCACTTGCGTCCCGCCATGCCGCGCGTCAGGTTCCGCGCGATGATCGCGCAGGCGACGGTAAAGACGAGGCAGAACAGATAGGCCGACCAGGGCGGGTTCTGCGCGCCGGTCACGGCGATGCCAAAGACGGTGCGCTCGGGCGCGTTGATCTGCCCCGAAGCCGAATAGTTGTAGAACCAGCCCACCCGGTTGAAGAGCCAGACAAGGAAGAACTGCGCCGCCAGCGTCGCCACCGCCAGATAGAAGCCCTTGATCCGCAGGCTTGGCAGGCCAAAGAGAACGCAGACCAGCGCCGTGATCCCGCCCGAAATTATGACATGGAAGAAGATGCTGATCTCGGGGAAGGCGACCATCAGCTTGTAGCAGGCATAGGCCCCCACCGCCATGAACCCGCCGGTGCCAAGGCTGACCTGTCCGCAATAGCCCACGAGGATATTCAGCCCGATCGCCGCGATCGAATAGATCAGGAACGGCAGAAAGACCGCGTTCACCCAGTAATCGTTCAGCAGGAACGGGATGACCGCGAAAGCCGCCACCAGCACCACATAATAGCGGTAGCGGTCGAACTTGATCGGGAAGGTCTGGTTGTCATCGACATAGGAGGTCTTGAAATCCCCCGCCTCACGGTAAAACATCAGATCACCTCTCCATGGATTTCGCTGTCATCGGTGCGTGTATCGGGGCGCTTGGCGGCCCTGTTGGGCCGCCGCGCATAGCCCGTCGCCTCGGCGTGGCGCACCAGCCACAGAAAGGCGAGCATCCCCACCCCGCCGCCGATCCCAGCCAGGATCGCCGCCGTGACCATCCGGCCCGGCTGCTCTGGTGCGGTCGTCAGGGCAAGATAGCCGAACGCCCAGAACCCGCCCCAGGCGATGACATTGGCAATGGCAATGAGCTTCTTCATCGCTCTCACACCCGCTCGATGATCTTTTCGCCGAACAGACCCTGCGGCCGGAACACGAGGAAAATCAGCGCCAGCATGTAGGCAAACCAGTTCTCGGTCGCGCCGCCCACAAGCGGGCCGATGGCAAATTCGAACATCTTCTCGCCCACCCCGATGATCAGCCCGCCGACGATGGCACCGGGGATCGAGGTGAAGCCGCCCAGCATGAGAACCGGCAGCGCCTTCAGCGCGATGAGCGAGAGCGAGAACTGCACGCCCATCTTGGTGCCCCACATGATCCCTGCGACCAGTGCGACAAAGCCCGCCAGAGACCACACCATGACCCAGATGAAGTTGAGCGAGATACCGACCGAGAGCGCCGCCTGATGGTCGTCGGCCACCGCGCGCATGGCGCGGCCATGCTTGGAATATTGCGCGAAGGCCACCAGCCCGGCCACCAGAAGGGCCGCCACCAGCGTCGCCACGATATCGAGATTGTCGATGAAGAAGCCGTAACCGAAGATCCCAAAGGTCACATCGTCAATCGCGCTGTTCATGCCTTGCGGCAAGCCCACATCAAGCTTCTTGATGTCGGCCCCCCACATCACGTCGCCGAACCCTTCGAGGAAATAGGCAAGGCCGATGGTGGCCATGAAGAGAATGATCGGTTCCTGCCCGACAAGGTGGCGGAAGATGAGCTTGTTCACGATCCACGCCAGCGCGATCATCACCACCACGGTGAGCGCGACGGCCAGAAGTGCCGGCACATGCCAGCCGAAATGGTGCACCTGCGTGCCCAGAACCGCGTTGATGAGATGCGAGAAGGGCACCTGCCCCTCCATGATCCCGACCAGCGTCAGCGCGGCGAAAAGCGCCATCACCCCCTGCGCGTAGTTGAAGATGCCCGACGCCTTGTAGATCAGCACGAAGCCGAGCGCCACAAGCGCATAAAGCACCCCGGCCATGAGGCCGTTGAGAAAGACCTCCATTCCGAAAATCACGCTGTCAGGCATGGGTTGTCTCCCTGTTCAATGCGGTCTCTTGGGCGGATTCAGGTTTCAAGGCGGGTCTCCAGTATCCGTAGCATGAGGCCGCCCGCGCCGCTGTCTTTCTGAACTTCCAGTTTCGGCTCGATCCACAGATGGCTTTGCCAGCGCCCCTCGACGACCGGCACATAAAGCCCCTCGCGCACCGCGCCCGCGATCCAGTCATCAAAGCCGGGCACCGGCGCATTTTCAGGGTCGCGCACGGCGCAGGCCGAAATGCCGTCACCCGGTGCGCGGTCCACGATCAGCTCGCGGCCACCGGAAAGCGCATAGCGCGTCACATCCCCCTCTCGCGTGCCCTGCCCCAGCCCCGCCACGACCGGCGGCGTCAGGTTCTGAAGCGCCGACAGGCAACGCGTCTCGAAATCGGACCAGGCCCCGGCCTGTGCCATGGCAGGCAGGAATGCGAGGGCGAGCGTCTTAATCATGCGCCACCCCGAGATAGGCGTCGATCACCGCCTGATTGCTGCGCACCTCGTCGGGCGTGCCGTCGCCAATCTTCTTGCCGTAATCCATCACCACCACCCGGTCGGAAAGGTCCATTACCACGCCCATGTCGTGTTCGATGAGCGCAATCGTGGTGCCGAATTCGTCGTTCACATCGAGGATGAAACGGCTCATGTCCTCCTTTTCCTCGACATTCATGCCCGCCATCGGCTCATCGAGCAGCAGGATCGAAGGCTCCGCGGCCAGCGCGCGCGCCAGTTCCACCCGTTTTTTCAGACCGTAAGGCAGGCGCGAAACCGGCGTCTTGCGGATATGCTGGATTTCGAGGAAGTCGATGATCTTTTCCACCGCCGCGCGGTTCTCGACCTCCTCAGCTTCTGCGCGGCCCTTCCACAGCGCCTGCGCCAGAAGGCCGGTCTTCATCTGGCGGATGCGGCCCGTCATGACGTTGTCGAGCACGCTCATCCCCTCGAAAAGCGCGATGTTCTGAAAGGTGCGCGCGATGCCCTGCTGCGCCACCTGATAGGGCTTCATCGGCGGGCGCTTTTGCCCTTTGTACCAGACCTCGCCCTCTTGCGGATGGTAAAAGCCCGAGATGACATTGAGCATCGAGGACTTGCCCGCGCCGTTGGGGCCGATGATGGCGCGGATCTCGCCCTCGCGGATGTCGAAACTGATATCCTTGATCGCCACCACCCCGCCAAAGCGCAGGGTGATGTTCTTCATCTCCATCACCACGCCGCCGATCTTGCGGCCATCGGCGGTCACGGTCGTCTCTGCGCTCATGTCATTCATTCCGCGGCCACCTTCGTTTTGATTTCCATCGCCACCTCGGCCTCGATGATCCTGAGCGTGGCCGAAATCGCGCCCTTGCGCCCGTCCTCATAGGTCACTTCGGTGGTGGTAAAGACCTCCGTCGAGCCGTCATAGAGCGCGGTCAGCAGATCGTCGAACTTCTCCGAGATCACATTGCGCCGCACCTTGCGGGTGCGGGTCATCTCGCCATCGTCAGCGTCCAGCTCCTTGTGCAGCACGAGGAAACGATGCACCTGACAATGCGACAGCATCGGATCATCGGCAAGGCTGCGGTTGACCTCTTCCACATGACCCCGGATCGTTTCCAGCACCTGCGGGTGCCCGGCCAGTTCCTGATAGGAGGCGTAACCGATATTGTTGCGCTCGGCCCAGTTGCCGACCGCCGTGAGGTCGATGTTGATGAAGGCTGTGCATTCGTCGCGCCCGTTGCCGAATACCACCGCCTCGAGGATGTTGGGATAGAACTTGAGCTTGTTTTCCACATATTTGGGCGCGAAGAGCTTGCCATCGGCCATTTTTCCGACGTCCTTGGCGCGGTCGATTATACGCAGATGCCCCGAGCCCTCCTCGAAAAAGCCCGCATCGCCGGTGGCGACCCAGCCCTCGGCATCCTTGGTCGAGGCCGTGCTGTCGGGGTTCTTGTAGTAATACTCGAACGTGCCGGGGCTGCGATAGAACACCTCTCCGGTCTCGCTGATGCGGATTTCCACCCCCGGCGCGGGCACGCCCACGGTATCGGAACGCACTTCGCCATCAGGTTGCAGGGTGATGAACACCGATGCTTCGGTCTGGCCGTAAAGCTGTTTGAGGTTGATCCCGAGCGAGCGATAGAAATCGAAGATTTCCGGCCCGATCGCCTCGCCTGCCGTATAGCCCACCCGTACCCGGCCAAGGCCAAGAGTATCCTTGAGCGGGCCATAGACGAAGAGGTTGCCGAGCCGGTATTTGAGCCGGTCCATCCCGCTGACCTGCTTGCCGTCAAGGATCGCGGGGCCGACGCGGCGCGCGTGCGCCATGAAGTGATCAAAAAGCCATTTCTTGAGGCGGCTTGCATCCTCCATGCGGATCATCACGCTGGTCAGCTGCGTCTCGAACACGCGCGGCGGGGCAAAGAAATACGTGGGCCCGATCTCGCGCAGGTCGGTCTGCATCGTCTCGGGGCTTTCGGGGCAGTTGACGCAGAACCCGCACCAATAGGCCTGCCCGATGGAAAAGATGAAATCACCCACCCAGGCCATCGGCAGATAGGCAAGCACCTCTTCATCCTTGGTGAGATGATCGAACTCGGAAGAGGATTTCGACGCCTCGATGATGTTGCGGTTGCTGAGCACCACGCCCTTGGGCTTGCCGGTGGTGCCCGAGGTGTAGAGCATCACGCAGACACTGTCATAATTCAGCTTTTCGCGCCGCGCCTTCAGATCCTCGATGAACTCGTAATAGGCCGAGCGCCCCTGCGCCTGGATGTCGATGAAACGGTGCAGCTTGTGATGGTCGTATTTGCGCAATCCGCGCGGATCGACATAGATCATGTGTTCAAGCTGATACAGATCTTCCTGCACCTCGATCAGCTTGTCCACCTGCTCCTGATCCTCCACGATGGCAAAGCGCGCGCCGCAATGCTCCATCACATAGGCCATTTCAGGGGCGGCCGCGTCCTGATAGAGCGGCACGGGGATCGCCCCCACCGATTGCGCGGCGACCATCGACCAGTAGAAATAGGGCCGGTTGCGGCCGATGATGGCGATAAAATCGCCCTCGTTCACGCCAAGATTCAAGAGACCCAGCGCCAGCGCCTCGATTTCCTTTTCCGCCTCGGCCCAGCTCCAGCTTTGCCAGATGCCGTATTCCTTCTCACGGTAAGCGGGCCGGTTCGCAAAGCGCGTGGCATTGCGTTGCAAAAGTGCGGGAATGGAAACCATTCCATCCGTCGGTTGTGACGGCTGTGCCAAATCCGTATCCTCCCTTTTGCCCGCTTCCTCCGACGGGCCGCACCCGAGGCGCGATTCTCATTGCCTCAAGGGTGCGCGTTTATGCCTGACCGTCAACTTTTTCCTGAACATTTCGCAAAACTTACGAATTGTAACAGGCCGCGATAGGGTCTTTGCGCCCCGGAAATCCGATGCTAGCGAAGAAGGCGGAGGAGACGGACATGAGCGCCACCCACGCCGACCGCGACGCCATGACCATGGCCGGGCTGAACCTCATTCAGCAGGCGCTGACCATCTATGACCGTGATTTGCGGCTGGCCGTCTGCAACAGGCGCTTTCAGGAGATGTTCGCCCTGCCCGACGCGCTGGTGACACCCGGCGCCGATTTCGCCGCCACCATCCGCTATCTGGCCACGCGCGGCGATTATGGCGACGTGGGCGACGTGGAGGGGTTCGTGGCCGAACGGGTCGAGATCGCCCGCGCCTTCGAGCCGCATTACATGGAACGCTCCCGCGCCAACGGCACCACCATCAGTGTCGAGGGCACGCCGCTGCCGCACGGCGGTTGGGTCACCGTCTATACCGACATCACCCGCACCAAGCGGCAGGAGGCGCTGTTGCGCGCCCGCTCGGAGGAGCTGTCGGACCAGCTTCTGAGCTATTCCGAGGAACTGGCCACCGCCAACCGCGAGTTGCAGGCCACCATCACCGCGCTGGAAGAGGCCAAGCGCCAGATTACCGAGGCCGAGGCGCGCACACGCCTCACCGCCGAGATGATGCCCGCCCATATCGCCCATGTCGGGCCGGACCGGCGCTATACCTATTCCAACCGGCGGCTGACCTCGATCATGCCGGGATCGCGCACCGATCTGATCGGCGTGCACGCGGCAGAGGTTCTGGGGCCTCAGACATGGGCGGTTCTGGACCCCGAGCTTGACAAGGCGTATGCCGGGCAACCGTCGGTGTTTGAATTCACCCATGAACCCAGTTCGCGCCGCATCCGCGTGGCCCTGACCCCGGACCCGACAAGCGGCGGCGTTTATATCCTGTCGATGGATATCACCGAAGAAAGCCAGACCCGCGCCGCGCTGCAACAGACGCGGCGGCGCGAAATGGCGGCGCAACTGACCAGCGGATTGGCGCATGATTTCTCGAATCTCCTGACGATCATTCTGGGGATGCAGTCGCGCCTTGCCCGGATGGGGGCCACACCGCAGGCGCGCGAACTGATCGACGCCACCATCGCGGCGGCGCGGCGCGGCGGCGGATTGCTGAACCGGATCGCCGATATGACCGGCCCGCGCGAGCACGAGCCGGTACCCACCGACCTGGCCGCCTTTCTGGCCGATCTCGAGACCCTGGCGCGATCGGCGCTGCCCTCGGGTGTCGCGCTGCGGATCGAGGCCGAGGCCAGCGGACGCTACCTGCTCGATGCGGGGATGTTGCAGGATTCGCTGCTCAACCTCATCCTCAACGCCCGCGACGCCTGCGCCCCCACGGGGCGGATCACGCTGTCGGTGCGCCCGCTTCAGGACACATGGCTGGAATTCATCGTGTGCGATACCGGCCCCGGCTTTTCCGAAGAGGCGCTGGCGCACGCGCTTGACCCGTTCTTCACCACCAAGGGCGGCGAGGGCTCGGGCCTTGGCCTGTCGATGGTCTATGACATGACCAAGCTGGCGGGCGGGCGGATCGTGCTTGGCAATACCGGGTCGGGCGGGCAGGTGGTGCTGCGCCTGCCGCTGCGGCCTGCGGGGGACGCACGCCCGCCCGGTCTTGTCCTCCTGGTCGAGGACAGCCCCGACCTGCGCTCCACCCTGCGCGACATGCTGCGCGGCGCGGGCCACAGCGTGATCGAGGCCGCAAGCGTCGAGGAGGCGAGTGCGCTGCTTTCCAACCTCCCCGAGATTTCCGCCGTCCTCTCGGATGTGGTGCTCGAAGGCGCGCGCACCGGGATCGACCTTGCCAAATTGCCCCGCCCCGAGGGCTGCGCGCTGGTGCTGATGACCTCGCTGCCGCCCGAGGACCCGCTTTACAGCGCCGCCGCGGCAGCAGCACCGGTGCTGCGCAAACCCTTCACCGCCGCACAGCTTGACGCCGCCCTCAATGCCGGAGACCGCTTATGACCGCGCCCTTGGTGACCATTCTGGACGACGAGCCGGCCATCCGCACCATGCTGGCCGATGCGCTGAACGAAGCGGGGTTTCGCACCATGGCCTTTGGCCGCGCGACCGAGTTCGAGGCCGCGCTGCGGACCACCACGCCCGATGTCTGCCTTGTGGATCTGTCGCTGCCCGACCGCGACGGGCTCAGCCTCGTGCATCGGCTGGCGCTGGAACAGGGCGCGACCGTGATCATCATCTCGGGGCGCGCGCAGGTGCAGGACCGGGTGACCGGGCTGGAGCTTGGGGCCGACGACTATATCATCAAGCCGTTTGATCCCGCCGAGGTGGTCGCCCGCATCCGCGCCCGTCTGCGCCGGGGCACGCCCGCGCCGCAAACCGGCGAAGTGGCGCGGTTCAACGGCTGGGTGGCGCATTTCGACCGCTATGTGCTGGAAGATGACAGCGGCACCGAGACGCCCTTTTCCCATGCCGAGGGCGAGGTGCTGCGGCTGTTTCTGGAGCGGCCCAAGCGGCTTATTTCCCGGCAGGCGATGCAGGAGGCGCTTGGCGGCGCGGCAGGCGAAAGCTTTGACCGCGCGATGGACGTGCGCATCTCGCGGCTGCGCACCAAGCTGCGAGAGGACCCCAAGAACCCGCGCCTGATCAAGACGATCTACGGCGCGGGCTATATCTTTCTGGGGGATGTGGGCTGGGGGTGACGCGGCCCGCAAGGGGCCCGGGGCCGGGGCGGCCTTTGGGCTGAAGCTGCCGTCCTGCGACGGAATTTTGAAAAAATTCCGCTCAAGAAAGTTTTTAACTTTCTTGGCAAGCAGCCTCTGTGGGGGTTTTCGGACGCGATGTCAAAGGTCCCCTCCAGGCCAAACCCGGCCTTTCAGCGGTTTCCTCGACGCACACTCACCGGAAATACCGAGGCCGCTGTCGGCCCCATCTTAAAAATCCGTAGGCGCCCCACCCTCCGCCTTGCGCCGCGCGACGAAACCCGCCAGTTCCTCGCGGATACCCGCGTCCATCGGCGGCGGCTCGAAGCCTGCGATGATGTCCTGAAACACCTGATGCGCGCGCGCCGGCGTCCAGACGGCGCCTGCCGCCTCCCATGCCTCGTAGTTGCGCCAGTCGCTCAGGAAAGGCGCGTAGAACGCCGTGGTATAGCGGTCCTGCGTGTGCTGGATGCCGAAAAAATGCCCCTTGTCGCCCACCTCGCGGATCGCGTCCACGGCGATCTCGTCAGGCCCGGTCGCCGTCAGCACCGGGTCCATATACCGCTGAATCTGCTGCAGGATCTCGCAATCCATGATGAATTTCTCAGGGCTTGCGATCAGCCCGCCCTCGAGCCATCCGGCGGCGTGATAGACCATATGCGCGCCCGCCTGCACCGCCGACCACAGGCTGTTGGAGGTCTCCCACATTGCCTGCCCGTCGGGCACATTGGCCGCGCAGACCCCGCTCGCGCGCAGCGGCAACTTGTAGAGCCGCGCCAACTGCCCGGTCATCTGCGTGGCGCGCATGTATTCCGGCGTGCCGAACGCCGGTGCGCCGGATTTCATGTCCACGTTGCTGGTAAAGGTGCCAATGGCGCAGGGCGCGCCCGGCCGGATCACCTGCGCCAGCACCACGGCACAAAGCGCCTCGGCGATGGACTGCGCCACCGCGCCCGCCATCGTCACCGGCGCCATCGCCCCGGCCAGCGTGAAGGGCGTCACCACCAGCCCCTGCCCCCGCCGCGCCAGCCGCATCCAGCCATCGAGCATCGGATAGTCGTGCTTCAAGGGCGAGGTGGAGTTGATGTTGGTATACATGCGCGGGGTTGCCTCGAATTCCTCATGGCTGAGGCCCCCGGCAATCCGCACCATCTCCATCACGTCATCGACCCGCTCCGCGCCCAAGGAATAGGCGTGCATCGCCTTGTCGGTCAGTGTCAGCTTGTCATAGAGAACGTCCAGGTGACGGATGCTCGGGTGGATGTCCTGCGGCTCCACCGGATAGCCGCCGGCGAAGTGGATGCAGTTGAAATACTGCGTCAGCTTCAGAAGGTTCTGGCACATCTCCCGCGTGCCCGAAACCTTGCGGCCGATCTTCATGTCCCAATAACTCGGCGGTGAGGAGACATTGCCGAAATTGAGGTGATTGCCCCCCATGGTGATCCGGTGATCCGGGTTGCGCGGCGTGATGGTCCAGCTTTCGGGCGCCTTGGCGATCTGCTCCATGACGAAATCGCGGCCCATGCGGACATTCTCGCCGTTGATCTCGCACCCGCCAGAGGCGCGCAGGATCGCCACCGCCTCGGGGTTCAGAAACTCGATCCCGATTTCTTCGAGGATCCGCATCGCGCCGTCATGGATCGCCTGCACACCTTCGGGGGCGAGCGGCTCAACGGGCCGGTCGATATTGATCGGCGGGTTCCACGGCATCTGCTCGATCGCGGCACCCCCGCGCCGCGCGGCATTGCCCGCGCGCCCGCCGCTGCGTGTCCTGCGTTTGAGATCTTCGACCATGTCGCGCCCTCCCGGTGATCGTCCCGGCCCACGAAACACCGCGCGCGCGCGCGTCACCCGCCGCTTTGCGACGCAGCCTGTCGTTTTTTCCCCTCGACGCGTCGGCGCCCCTCATGCCGGAGATAGAGCACGAGGCTGCCCACAACGACAGCGCCCCCGGCAAGCATGACCGGCGTCGGTCGTTCCCCCACGCCCAGCCAGACCCAGAGCGGGCCAAGCACCGTCTCGAGCAGCAAGAGCAGGCTCACATTCGACGCATGGGTGTGGCGCGAGGCCATCGACAATGACAGGAACGACACCGGCAGTATCACAAGACCACAAACCGCGATGGCCCAGACCGCGCCTTGGGTCATCTGTGCCGGTCCCGTCACCGCCCACCCGGTCGCCCCCGCCAGCACCGCCCCCAGCCCGAGCACAAGCGGGATCGGCATGTCGGGGCGTGCGCGCAAGAGCACGAAGTTGAGCGCCAGAACCAGCGCCACGCCAAGCCCCGCCGCAATGCCCAGCCCCGCACTGCCCGCGCCCGTGCCATCGCCCCCCGACACCGCCAGCGCCAGCCCGGCCATGACGGCGACAATGGCGGCCCAGGTGGCGGGGCGCGTGCGCTCTCCCATCACCAGCCAGGACAATAGCGCCGCAAATACCGGGGCCGTGGCCACCCCCAGAAGCATCACCGCCACCGGCGCATGGGCAATCCCCAGGCTGAACAGCGTCATGTTGGCGTATTGCGTCACTACCAGCAGCGCGCCCGTGCCGGTGGCCAGCGCCGCCAGATCGCGCGCTTTCGCCCGCGCCGTGACGATCCAAAGGCACAGCATCACCGCCCCCATCAGCACCCCGCGCCAGCCCACCATCTGATAGCCCGCCATGCCCGAGAGCCGCATGAAAAGCGCGTCGGGCGTGAGGATCAGCGCGCCGAACACGGCCAGCGCCAGCCCGAAAAACGGATGGCGCGTCACGCCGCCAGCCAGCCGGGCAGATGGCCGATATCGGGCAGCACCGCATCGGCAAAGGGTGCGAGGTCGCCGGCAAGCGCGGTGCCGGTCAGCACGCCGACACAGGCCATGCCGGCCCGTCGCCCCGCAATCAGGTCATGGGTGCTGTCGCCCACCATGACCACGCGCGCGGGGGCCACGCTGACCGCAAGCGCGAAGGCCAGCAGCGGCTCTGGCGATGGCTTGGCCCCAAACCCCGAATCAAACCCTGCGACGAAGTCGAACCGCTCCAGAACCCCCGCTGCGCCCAGATGCGCCCGCGCGCCGTATTCGGTGTCATTGGTCATCACCCCAAGGCGCAGCCCCTGCCCGCGCAGCCCGTCGAGATAGGGCCCGAGCGGCACGGCGGGCGCCAGCGGCGCGCGCGCCGCGCTCAGCATCAGGTGATCCTCGATCGCGGCCACGCTCCGCCCCGGCAACGCGGAGGCCAGAGATTCCGCAGCCTCGCGATTGGTTCCGGCGATGACCGCGCTTGTCGGGCGAAACCGGCGCGCGGCAAGGTCGAAATCGACCGTTCCGGCCAGCCGGACCAGAAGCGCGCCATCGCCCGCCGCCAGATCGTGCAGCACTTCGTGCGCCCAATGGCTCCAGGTGGCATGAAAATCGAACAGGGTGCCGTCCTTGTCGAACAGCACCGCATCGGCGCGCAATTTCATGTCCAGCTCATCTCCTGCCCGCCCGGAAGGGCCGCGCGCGCCCGCATCGGCACATCGTATTTGTGGCCTTGCGCGTCGCAGAAACCCACCACCCATTCATCGTCCATCATCACGAAATCGAGCACCGCGCCCAGAAACTCCGCCTCCGCCGCACGCGTCCGAAGATCGGCCTCCGAGGCCCCCGTGGCCCCCAGAAACACCGGCCAGAGCTCCTCATTCCCGGCCAGCCAGCCCAGCGCCTGAAGCGCCACAGTTTCGGCGGATTCCCGCGTCATCGTCATTTCATCGTCATCTTTGTTAATTCCCGGAAAGGATTTCTTAACCACTTAGCGCGAGAGTAAGTGGAAGGTAAACGCTCAGATCAAAGGCAGCGCCGCAATGTCGGGCACCATTCTCATCGTTGACGATCTGGCCACCAACCGGATCGTCCTCAAGGTCAAGCTCGCGACCACGCCCTACCGCGTGGTGCAGGCGGGCACGGCGCGCGAGGCGCTGCGCCTTGCCATGGCCGAACCACCCGACCTCATCCTTGGCAATGCCCGCCTCGGCGGGCAGAGCGCGGAGCCGCTCTTGCGCGCGTTGCGCCGGGTCGAACGCCTCGCCCATGTGCCCATCGTCCTGCTCCAGAGCGAGAATGACACGCCCAGGCGCGTGGCGCTTCTGCGCGCGGGGGCCGATGAGGTGCTGACCAAGCCGGTATCCGAGCCGCTTCTGCTTGCGCGGCTGCGAAACTTCCTGCGTCAGCGCAACGCCGAGGAGGAACTGACCGGCCAGACCGTTGGCACGCCGGGCTTTGCCGAGGCGCAGGCGCCCCTCGTCCTTGTCGGCCGGGTTGCCCTCTTCGGTCCCGACCGCGCTGCGGCGCTGGCGCTGCGCACGCAGCTTGGCGAGGGCGCGCCCCACCGGCTGAGCTGTCTCGCACTCTACAACGGCCCTCCGCCCGAAGCGCAGGACATCTACGTGCTCAGCCTCGGTCTGGCCCAGGCCGAGGATGGCTTGCGCCTTCTGGCGGATCTAAAGGCCGCGCCGGGCACGCGCCAAGCGCCGGTTCTGGTCCTGCTCGACCCCGATGCCGCGGCGCTCGCGGTGACGCTGCTCGACATGGGGGCGGATGACGTGCTGTTTTCGCCGGTCGTGCCCGAGGAATTCGGCGAGCGCCTTGCCCGCCAGCTTGCGCGCAAGCGCCGCAACGAGGCCTTGCGCGCACATATGCGCTCGGGGCTCGAGGCGGCGCTGCGCGATCCGCTGACCGGGGCCCATAACCGCCGCCATGCGCTGCCCTGGCTGGAGCGGCAGATCGCGCGCCTGCCCGTCACCCGCAAAAGCCTTGCCGTGATGGTGGCCGATATCGATTTCTTCAAACTGGTCAACGACCACCACGGCCATGCGGCGGGCGACGCGGTGCTCGTCGCCGTGACAGAACGTCTGCGCGCGCATCTGCGCGCGGGCGATCTTCTGGCGCGGATCGGCGGTGAGGAGTTTCTCATCGCCCTGCCAAACACCACCCGCACCGAGGCGCAGGAGGTGGCCGAGCGGCTGTGCGATGCCGTCCGCAGCACCCCCGTCGCCGTGCCGGGCGCGCGCGCACCCATCCCTGTCACGCTCAGCCTTGGCGTGACCGTGGCCGAAGCGCGCCCCGGACGGCCCCAACCCACCATGCAGGTGCTGCTGGAGGAGGCCGACCGCGCGCTTTATGCCGCCAAGGCGCGGGGCCGCAATCAGGCGCGGTTCTGCACCCGTTCCGCCGCCTGATCGCCCTGCCGCCCGCGAAAGGCGCGCGGCGTCTCGCCCCACATGGCGACGAACGCGCGGGTAAAGGCGCTACGGCTCTGAAATCCCACCGCACGCGCCACCTGATCCACCGGCGCGCGCCGCTCGGCCAGCATCTGCGCCGCCCGCGCCAGCCGCAGATCGCGCAAGAGCGTCATCGCGCCCTGACCGTAAGCCGCCTGGAATCGCGCGGCAAAGCGTGAGCGGCTCATTCCCGCCGCCTCGGCCAGACTCTCGAGGGTATGGGGGCTACCGGGATCGTCGAGCATCGCGCGCAAGCCCCGCCACAGCCCCGGATCAGCCAGCGCACCGAGCCATGTCACCCCCGGGTCGCCCACCTCAAGCCGCGAACGCAGCATCTCGATCAGGCATTGCAGCAAAAGTGCGCGCACCATCGCGCGCTGCCCGGGCCGGTCGGTCCCCATCTCGGCCACCAGCGCCGCCATCGCCTGCGCCGCTACCGGGCTGCCGCTCACGTCAAGGCTGAGCGGCGCGCGCAAGAGGTCGATCAGCCCATGCGTCCCGCGCAGCCCCAGCGAGATGGTCGAGCACAACACCACCATCACCCCCGCCCCCTCGCCGCGCGCGACATGCTCTTCAAGGTCGAGCCCCGCAGGGCGGCAGGCGGGAAGCCCCGCCTGCGCACCGCCGCGATTGACAAGCGAATGGCTGCGGCTCGCGGGCACCAGCACCAGCCGCCCCGGCGAAAGGTCGAGCGGTGCCCGCCCCTGCACCGACAGCATCCCCTCGCCCCCCAGAACGTAATGCAACGTCGCGCGCGGCACGCGCCCCAGGCCCATGCTGCACACCCCTTCGAGAGCGCAAATGGCAAAGGGTTCGGCGCTGATCTCGAGCGCGTCGAGAATTCGGTCGTGAGGATGCTCCTGCATGGCCCGATCCTGCCCCAGCACGCGCGAAAAGGCACGAAAAATTGATCCTGCACCACAGATTCAGGACGCAAAGGCACATAACCCCCTCCAGACTGTCGGCAACATTCACCAAGGGAGGACCCCATGTGCAATTGCCATGATCACGACAACGACCCAAAATTCACCCGCCGCGCCGCGCTGACTGGCACCGCGGCCCTTGCCGCCGCCGCCACCGGCCTTGCCGCCACCGGCGCGCGTGCCCAAGACAACCCCTACGCGCCACCGGCCGAGCCGTTCCTGCCCCCGAGCGATATGAAGCTCGACCTCAGCCGCGCCGCCCTTGTTGTCACCGATCCGCAGATCGAC
The DNA here is from genome assembly GCA_002842985.1 of Alphaproteobacteria bacterium HGW-Alphaproteobacteria-1. Taxonomy (GTDB): domain Bacteria; phylum Pseudomonadota; class Alphaproteobacteria; order Rhodobacterales; family Rhodobacteraceae; genus Roseovarius. The sequence continues at coordinate 13,188 of PHEQ01000012.1, read as the reverse complement.
TTTCTCTCGCCCGATGGCGTCGCCTGGGGCGCGGTCGGCGGGAGTGTCACGGCCAACAACACGGTCGAGAACATCGGCCGGCTCTTCAAGGCGGCCAAGGGCGCGGGTATCCCCGTCGCCATCTCGCCGCATTACTACTATCCCACCGACAAGGGCTGGAAATTCGAGGGCGCGCTGGAAAAGCTCATGCATGCCATCAACATGTTCGACCGGGTGAGCCCCGTCAGCATGGACGGGTTCGAGGGCTCGGGCGCCGATTACATGCCGCAATACAAGGAGTATATTCTCGACGGCAAGACCATCATCTGCTCGCCGCACAAGGTCTACGGGCCGGAAACCAACGACCTCGCGCTGCAACTGCGCAAGGCGGGGGTGGATCAGGTGATCCTGGCGGGCATGTCCGCGAACCTCTGCACCGAAGGGCATATGCGCGAGTTGCTGGAACAGGGGTTCGAGGTGGCCGTGGTCTCGGACGGGACGGCGGCGGCGATGCTGCCCGAGGGCGACGGCTATCTCGCGGCGCTCATCAACTTCCGTTACATGGCCAACGCGCTGTGGACCACGGATGAGGTCGTGGCGATGCTCGGCTGAGCACGCCACCGGCCCTTCCCGGGGATGAGGGGGGCCGCCCGCGCGGGATCACGGACCCGCGCGGGCATTTTCTTTTGCCGCGATCCGGCCTAAGCCTGCGCCTGACCAATACGGAGGCGAGGGCAATGGCAGAGACCATGATCGGGGTGATCGGCGGATCGGGACTGTATGAGATCGACGGGCTGGAAGGCGCCACCTGGCAGCGCGTCGAAACACCCTGGGGCAACCCCTCTGACGCGATCCTGACCGGGCGGCTTGACGGCGTGCCCATGGCCTTTCTGCCCCGCCACGGGCGCGGCCATGTCCACAGCCCCACCTCGGTTCCCTACCGCGCCAATATCGACGCGCTCAAACGGCTTGGCGTGACGGATGTGATCAGCGTCTCGGCCTGCGGTTCGTTCCGCGAGGAGCTTGCGCCGGGCGATTTCGTCCTTGTCGATCAATATATCGACCGCACCTTCGCGCGCGAGAAATCCTTTTTCGGCCCCGGCTGCGTGGCCCATGTCAGCGTTGCGCACCCGACCTGCGCGCGCCTGTCGGAGGCCTGCGAACGGGCCGCGCGCGACGCGGGCATCACCGTGCATCGCGGCGGCACCTATCTGGCGATGGAAGGCCCGCAATTCTCGACCATGGCCGAATCGCGTCTCTACCGCGATCACTGGGGCTGCGACGTGATCGGCATGACCGGAATGCCCGAGGCCAAGCTCGCCCGCGAGGCCGAGCTGTGCTATGCCTCCGTCGCCATGATCACCGATTACGACAGCTGGCATCCCGATCATGGCGCGGTGGATATCACCGCCATCATCGCCACGCTGACGGGCAATGCCGACAAGGGCCGCGCCCTTGTTGCCCGCCTGCCTGCACTTTTGGGAGGGGTGCGCGCCCCCTGCCCGCATGGCTGCGACCGGGCGCTTGACTTCGCCCTCCTCACCGCGCCGGACAAGCGCGATCCGCAGGTTCTGGCGCGGCTCGACGCGGTGGCGGGGCGGGTGCTCGGACGTGGATCGGCGGATTGAACCGACGGACCACGCATCCGCGCTAGTCGAACAGAACCGCCTCGACCCGCCGATTGGCCTCGCGCCCCTCGGGCGTCGTGTTGGGCGCCACCGGGGCAAGAAAGCCCACGCCATGCGCGTCGAGGCGCGTGCCATCGACCCCATGCACGGCGATGAGGCGTTCGCGCACAGCCTCGGCGCGCGCCTGCGAAAGCGCTATGTTGGGTTCAAGCCCGCCGACGCTGTCGGTATGGCCGACAAGCGCGATACGCACCTCCGGCGTGGCGGCCATGAAGGCCGCAAGCGCCTCCAGATCGGGATGCGGCCCGTCTCCGAGAGACCCAGCCCCGGTGGAAAAATCGAGACCGCGCAGCACTACATGCCCCTGCGCCAGAAGCCGCGCCGCCAGATCCCCCGCCGCCTCGATGGCCGGTCCCGGAGCGGGAACCGCCACGGTTTCGGGCGCGTCTCCGCCATTAGACCCGACATGGGTCAGTTGCACATAGGCACGCTCGCCCGCAAGGCTGACGAAGAGCATGGCATGCTCGTCGCCGCGCCGCGCCAGAAAATAGCGGTAATCGAAGATGTTGACGAACATGGCCGGCGCGGGCAGCACCGGCGTGGCAAAGCGGAAATCGAAGCCGCCGCAGCCCTCGGTCGCGCAATCGAAAACCGGCTCCCAGCCTGCCTTCTCCAGCGCCTCGCGCAGAGGGGCAAGCCGTGCCAGCGTGCCAAGGCCGCGCTCCGGCATTCGCCAGGCGCGGCTCGTGATGCGGCCATCGACGCGCTGGCGCGGCACCGTGCCCCCGGAAAACGGCCCGATGGGCAGATAAACCGTGCCCGCCTCGCGGATCACCTCGGCCGTGCGCTCGGCCGCTTCGGGCAGCGGCAGGTCCTGCGCCCGGACCGCTGTGACCAGAAGCACCGTGGCCAGAAGCCCGGGCAGAAGGGCCGCACGCCGCCCGATCATCTCAGCGCCCCTGCGAATGATACTCGGGATTGGGCACCATTCCGGTCGCCGAGGCGACGCGGTTCGACATGTTGAAGAACCCCGCCACATTGGCGATGTCCCAGATATCGCGGTCCGAAAACCCGTGCTCGCGCAGCGCGGCGCGGTCCGCCTCCTCGATGGAGGCGCTGGCCTGCGTCACCTGCGCCGCGAAATCGAGCATCGCGCGCTGGCGCGGGGAGATGTCGGCCACGCGGTAATTCATCACCATCGCCTCTCCCAGGGCCGGATCGCCCGAGAGCGCGCGCACCGCCGCGCCATGTGCCACCTGACAATACCAGCAGCGATTGATCGAGCTGACCACCACCGCAATCATCTCGCGCTCGAGCTTCGTGAGACCCGAAGGTGCGAGCATCAGCGTGTTGTAAAGCGCGGTGAAGGCGTCGAGTTTTTCGATGTCAAAGGCATGCGCGCGCAGCACATTGGGCACGATCCCCAGCTTTTCCTCGCAAATCTGGAAATAGCGCGCCGTCGCCTCGGGCAGCGGATCGACGGGAGGCAGGTCGAGCGCGGTAGGTTTGTCGGTCATGGCCTACTCCTTCTGTCGGTAATGATACGCCCCTGCGACGCGAAAGCCCATGGTGGCATAAAGCCCGTTCGCGGCCTTGTTGGCACGGGTGCAGAGCACCGCGATATGCGCGGCACCCTGGCGCTCGGCCCAGAGGGCGGCCTGCACCATCATCAGCCGCCCGACACCCGCGCGCCGGTGCCCTGCGCGCACCTCGAGCGCGTGCACCATGGCGACACCCTCGGCCATCGCGGCAAATCCCGTGCCTGCGGGCTGATCGGCGTGGCGCGCGAAAAGGCCGGTTTTCGGCCCCCTCACCCGCGCCATCACCGCAAGGCGCGCAGGGCCGATCCCGCCCTCGGCCCATATCTCGCGCATGATCTCGAGCGGTTCCCAGACGGCGAATGTCGTAAGACGCGGCGGACGCTCGCCGGTGAGCGATGCGACCGGCGCCACGAGCACATTGACCGGATCGACGATGCCGTAGCCGCGCCCCTCAAGCGTCCGGTCAAGATCGTCCTCTCCCGCGCGCACCTGGAACAAGGGCGCCAGACCGCGCGCGCGCATGTCCGCCTCGGCGCGCGCCACGTCCTCTACCGTCACCGGCCCCGACGCTGTCGCCGCCGAGACGCGCTTGCCGCCGCCCTCACCGTCGCGCAGCGTGACCGGGCCGAGCGCATGGGTTGCGGCAGGCGGCCACGTCGCCTCGGCCACGGCATAAAGCGTGTCAAGGTCCGGGGTCATGCGGGGAACATCCCGGCAAGCTCGGCCATGGCCGCATCGACGCGCGCGCCATCGGCCCCGCGGATCACGATATTCGCGCCGTGACAGCCCTCGCGGATGAACGGGTAGGAGCCGATCGACAGGTCAGGGTATCGCTCCGCCAGATCGCTCAGCGGGGCCGCGATATCGCCCTCGCCGCGCCGGATCTCGTAACTTTGCGACAGAAGCGGCGCACCCCCCGTTATACTTGGCAGAACCGAGGCAAGCATCGCCTGAAAGATGGACGGAACCCCAGCCATGACATGCACGTTTTCGATGGTGAAACCGGGCGCGGCGCTGATCGGGTTATCGATGAGCCGGGCCCCCTCGGGGATGCGTGCCATGCGCAACCGCGCCGCGTTCAATTCCTGCCCGCGCGCATCGTAATGCGCAGCAAGGATCGCGCGGGCGTCATCGCGCACGGAAATCGGGCGATCAAAAGCGCGGGCCACGTTCTCGGCGGTGATGTCGTCATGGGTGGGGCCGATCCCGCCCGACGTGAACACCACGTCATAAGCGGCGCTGAGGGCCCGCACGGCGGCAACGATGGCCTCTGGATCGTCGCTGATCACGCGCACCTCTCGCAGGTCTATGCCCGCGCGCGTCAGTTCTCCGGCGAGGTAATGCATGTTGGCATCGCGCGTGCGCCCGGACAGGATCTCGTCTCCGATGACAAGCATGGCGGCGGTGGGATTGGGCATGGCGGCCTCCTTGATCTGCGACCTGCCCCGGTATAGGCCCGCGCCATGCGCTTTCAAAGCCCCCTCCTGCCTGCCATCCTCATCCGCCGTTACAAGCGGTTTCTGGCCGATATCCGGCTCGATGACGGGACCGAGGCCACGGCGCATTGCGCCAATCCCGGCTCGATGATGGGACTGGCCGCGCCGGGTGCGCGGATATGGCTGGAGCCCAACGACGACCCACGCAAGAAACTGCGCTACGGCTGGCGGCTGGTCGAGCCCGGGGCGGGCGTGCTGGTCTGCATCGATACGGGCGCGGCCAACCGGGTTTTGCGCGCAGCCCTGACGGCGCGCGCCATCCCCGAACTGGCTGCCTACGATACGGTGCGCCCCGAGCAACGCTATGGCGAGAAAAGCCGGGTCGATTTCCTGCTGTCGGGCGGCGGCCTGCCTGACGCCTATGTGGAGGTGAAATCCGTCACCCTCTCGCGCCAACCCGGCCTTGCCGAATTTCCCGACAGCGTGACCGCGCGCGGCACGCGCCACCTGCACGATCTGGCCCGCGTCGCGCAATCGGGGGCGCGTGCCGTGCTTTTCTACCTTGTGCAGCGCGGCGATGCCCGCGCGCTCGGCGTCGCCGCCGATATCGACCCGGCCTATGCGGCGGCACTGGCCCATGCGCAGGCTGCGGGGGTCACGATCCTGTCATATTGCGCGGATATCTCCCGCGACATGATCACAATCGGTCACTCGTTGCCCACGATTGCGCCGCGGCCTCTGGCCCTTGGCGGCAAATAGCCCTAAATAAAGCGAAAACCGGCGAAGACGACGAGGCATGACGTGAACGAACCGCATCGCGGCAGACAGACGCGCGAAGGCATCCGCATCCACGAGGCGGCGGATTTCGCGGGTATGCACAAGGCGGGGCAGCTTGCCGCGCGGATCCTTGACGAGATGGCGGCCCATGTCTTTGTCGGCCAAACGACCGAGGCGCTCGATGCGCTGATCGAGGAGAAGGTCAACGCCGCCGGGGCCAAATCCGCCACCATCGGCTACAAGGGCTATCGCCACGCAAGCTGCATCAGCGTCAACCACGTGGTCTGCCACGGCATTCCCGGCGCGCCCATCCCCAAGAGCGGGGCCGAAACCATTTCGCGCGATTACGAGAAGCGGCGCAAGGACGACGCGCTTCAGGACGGCGATATCCTCAATATCGACGTGACGGTGATCGTGGATGGCTGGTTCGGTGACACGAGCCGGATGTATGTGGCGGGCAAGCCATCGGGCAAGGCCGCGCGCCTCATCGACGTGACCCATGACGCGCTGATGAAAGGGATCGAGGCGGTGCGCCCCGGTGCCACCTTCGGCGATATAGGTTACGCGATTCAGGCCTATGTGGAGGCACAGCGCATGTCTGTGGTGCGCGATTTCTGCGGCCACGGCCTTGGCCGCGTGTTCCACGCGCCGCCCAACGTGCTGCATTACGGCCGCCCCGGCAGCGGCCCGCGCCTCGAGGAAGGCATGTTCTTCACCATCGAGCCGATGGTCAATCTCGGTCGTCCCGAAACCGTGGTGCTCGATGACGAATGGACGGCCGTGACGCGCGACAAGTCGCTCTCGGCACAGTTCGAGCACTCCGTGGGCGTGACCGCTTCGGGGGCCGAGATCTTCACCCTCTCCCCCGCCGGGCGGTTTCATCCGACATGGGATCGCGCGCAGGGCTGACACCCGCGATTTTCGTCGCAAACGGGCGAGACAGTCGCTTTTTGTCCTGACACGCTCACCTCATCCGGCGCAAGCGCCACCCCACAGCATGATCGACCCAAGACGCCCCGCTCTCCGGGGTCAGGCCTTTGGGCTGTCTGCCCTCGAGGCCAAGGAGGCCCCCATGGCGATGATGTCCGCCCATCCCGCCCCCGCGCCCTCGCGCGCGGTGCAAGGCATTCTGTGCATAGAGGCGGCGATGCTGCTCTTCGTGGCGCAGGACGCGGTGATGAAGGGAATGCTGACCAGCTACCCGGTCTGGCCGCTTCTCTTCGCGCGCTCGGTGATGGCGGTGGTGGTGCTCGTTCCGCTCATTGCGTGGCTTGGCGGGCCGCACAGCCTGCGCTCGGCGCTCTGGCCCCTGCATATGGCGCGCGCCTTTCTCTTTGCGGTGGGCTTTGCGATGTTCTACGCGGCCTTTCCGTTCATGGGGCTGGCGGAGGTCAGCACGATCTTTTTCTCCGCGCCGCTGCTGACGGCGCTCATGGCGGCGCTCTTTCTCGGCGAGCGGATCGGCGCACATCGCGCGGCGGCGCTTGTCGTGGGGTTCGCGGGCGTGGTCATCGCCATGAACCCGATGGGCGGTCAGTTCTCGATGGTGGCGGTGCTGCCGCTTCTGTGTGCGCTCACCTATGCCGCCTCACAGATCATCGCGCGCCGCATCGGCGAACGTGAAAGCACGCTCACCGTCGGGCTCTACACGCTCTGCTTCTCGGGGGTGATGATCGTGCCCATCGGCTGGGGCGTGGCGCATCTGGTGCCGTTGACGCCCGAGACGGCGCATCTGCGCTGGAGCCTGCCCGAAGGCGTCATCGCCGACCTGCCCCGCCTCGCCGGGCTGGGGGCGATCGGCATGGTGGCCTACATGCTCGCCTCGCGCGCCTATCAGGTGGCCGCCGCCAGCCTTGTCGCGCCCTTCGACTATACCTACCTGCCCTTCGCCGCGGTGCTCGGCTATCTGGTCTGGGCCGAGGTGCCATCGCAGGCGACCCTCACCGGCATGGCGCTCATCATCGGCGCGGGGCTCTATATCGGCTGGCGGGAATTGCGCGCGGCGCGGCGCGGCGATGCCATTCCCATCACCGCCGAGGCCACCTTTGCCCCCGGCAGCCCCCTGCCCCCGCTCATGCCCGAAGAAGAACGCGCGCCATGAGCCTGACCGCCACCACACCCGAGCGGGACCTCTCGGGCTATCTTCTGGTGTTCATGGCGGGCGTTCTGTGGTCCACCGTGGGCCTTGGTATCCGCCTCATCGACGACGCGGTGGTCTGGCAGATCCTGTTCTACCGCTCGATTGCGATGAGCGTCTTTCTCTATGCCGTGGTGCGGTTGCGCAGCGGGCGCGCGCCGCTCTCGCTGATCGCCGCGATGGGATGGCCCGGCCTCATCGCCGGGGCGGCGCTCGTCGCCGCCTATACGGGCGCGATCTTCGCGCTTCAGACCACCTCGGTCGCCAATGCGATGATGCTTTTCGCCGCAGCCCCGCTGATGGCGGCGCTGCTCGGGCGGGTGCTACTGGGCGAGCGTGTGCGCCGCGCCACATGGATCGCCATGCTGATCGCGCTCTGCGGCATCGCCGTGATGGTCTGGGACAAGACCTCTGGCGCGGCGCTCCGGGGCAATCTTGCGGCGCTCGGCTCGGCGCTCGGCTTTGCGGTCTTCACCGTGGCGCTGCGGCGTGGCAAATCGGTCGAGATGATGCCCGCCGTGTTGCTCTCGGGGCTGATCGGGACGGTGGCGATGGCGGCGATCTGTGCGGGCCTTGGCCTCTCGCTGGCGCTCTCGCCGCGCGACGCGGGCATCGCTGCGGGCATGGGCGTCTTTCAGGTGGGTGCGGGGCTGGTGCTCTATACGCTTGGCTCGCGCAGCCTGCCCGCCGCGGAGTTGACGCTTCTCTCGATGGCCGAGGTGGTGCTCGGGCCGGTCTGGGTCTGGCTGTTTCTGGGCGAACAGGCCGAGCCAAGCACGCTTGCGGGCGGCGCGATCCTGCTTGCGGCGATTGCCGGCAACGCGCTCTCTGGCGCGCGGCGCAAGGTGGTGCCACCCATCCCCTGACCGGCGATTCATTGCCGAGAACAGTGTTGGTGTCGGGAATATTTCAGTTCCAGCCGGGTAATGCCTATATCAAACTCAGGCAAGACAGGAGCATGACATGACACGTATCACGATCATCGGCGCGCTGGCGGGGCTCACACTCGCGGGGTGCGTCGACACCATGGACAACCGCGAACTGACCGGCGCGGCCATCGGCGCGGGGGTGGGCCTCATCGGTGCGGCGGCGTTTGACGTCAGCACGGGCTGGGTCGTTGCCTCGACGCTCGCAGGGGCCGCCGCGGGCACGCTCATCGCCCGCAACACCCGCACCAACCAATGCGCCTATTCCAACGGCGACGGCACCTATCGCACCGTGCCCTGCTGAGGGCAAAGACCAACGTCATCCCCGCGCAAGCGGGGATCTCCTGCCACCGCAAGGCGAGATCCTCGGGTCAAGCCCGAGGATGACGGCGCATCATCCCCGCCCGCGATAGGGCGGCACGCCCTGATCGGGCAGCCAGACGCCCTCGGGCGCAGGGCCGGTCTGCCAGAACACGTCGATCGGGATGCCCCCGCGCGGATACCAATAGCCGCCGATGCGCAGCCACTGGGGCGCGAGAAACTCCACCAGCCGCCGCGCGATGGAGATCGTGCAATCCTCGTGAAACGCCCCGTGATTGCGGAAACTGGTGAGATAGAGCTTGAGCGATTTGCTCTCCACCAGCCATTGCCCCGGCACGTAGTCGATCACCAGATGGGCAAAATCCGGCTGGCCCGTCATCGGGCAGAGCGAAGTGAATTCGGGCGCGGTAAAGCGCACCGCATAGACCACGTCGGCTTGCGGATTGGCCACACGCTCAAGCTCGGCTTCTTCGGGGCGTTGCGGCACCCGCGTTGCCCCACCCAACTGTTTCAGCCCCTCATAGATATTCTCGGCCATCGAACTCTCTCCTCTCAAACCCCGCGCCGGTTGCCCCAGAGCGTCACATGAAGCTGCGGCAGAACCCGCGCGCCATACCAGCCATCCGCCGTGACCCGCCCGACGAGCCAGCGCATCCGGTCGTTGATGCCGTCGTGATCGACCACGGCGCTGTCATCGCCGGGCGGGGGCGGCGTGTGGTTGCCGGGTTGGAGCACCAGTGGCAGATCGGGATACCGCCCCGCCACCTCGCGCGCCCATTGATAATCCGCCTCGTCGAAGATGACGATCTTCAAGACCGTCTCGGCCCCCTTGGACGCCGCCACACACGCCTCGAACGCCGCCCAATCCACCACCATGCCCGACGAAGGCGGCTTGGGGCTGAGCACCAGCATGTCGAGCGCCGCGAACCAGTCACGCGCCACCGATCCCTGCGTCTCCATGGCAAAGCGATAGCCCTGCGCGCGCCCCGCCTCGATCAGCGGCCCCAGCGGCTGAATTGCCGGATTGCCGCCCGAGAGCGTCACCAGCAACGGCCGCCCGCCCGAGAGGCGCGCGACCTCGGCCATCACCGCCCCGGCCTGCATCGGCATCCATTCATGGCGATACTCGGCGTCCACCGCATGCAGGCTGTCGCACCACGAACAGCGGTAATCACAGCCGCCCGTGCGCACGAAGACCGTGGGCACGCCGATCAGCGCGCCCTCGCCCTGAATGGTCGGACCGAAGATTTCGGAAACGCGGATGGGGTCGCTCACGGCCGGTATTCCGCCCATGTCTTGGGCGTCTCGCTCACCTTCACGGCGGCCACTTCCGGCCAGCGCGCGCGGCACCAGTCGTGGAAATGCCTGGCCATGCGCTCAGCCGTCACGCCATCGTCACCCAGAATGTCGTTGAGGTGCCGGTGATCCAGTTCTTCGTCGATATAGCGCTTCAACTCCGCCAGATCGTGATAATCGCGCACGAAGCCTGTCTCGCCCAGGTCCTCGGCGGCCAGTTCCACCACCACGATATAGTTATGTCCGTGCAGCCGCGCGCAGGGATGCCCCTCGCGCAGCCCGAACAGCTGATGAGAGGCCGAAAAATGAAATTCCTTGGTGATCCGATACATTACCGCCCCTCCACCGCCGCGCGCCAGAAATCCGGGTCGTCATACTCTGTTGGGTCTTCGACGCGGGCCAGATGAAACGCCTCGCGCCGCTCCACGCAGGTGCCGCAGCGCCCGCAATGGCGCAGCCCCCCCTTGTAGCACGACCATGTTTCGGCAAAGGGCACGCCCAGCCGCGCGCCGTCGGCCACGATATCGGCCTTTGAACCGTTGACGTAAGGCGCCCAGAGCCGCACCTCGGCATAGCCCTCGAGCGCCGCGTCCTGCATCGCCTGAAAGGCGGTGACGAAACCGGGGCGGCAGTCAGGATATATGAAATGATCGCCGCCATGCACCGCTGCGGCCACCGCCCCGGCCTTCTGTGCAGCCGCCATGCCAAAGGCCACGGCCAGCATGATCGCGTTGCGGTTGGGCACCACGGTGATGCGCATGGTCTCCTCGGCGTAATGCCCGTCGGGCACGGCCACGTCATCGGTCAGCGCCGAGCCCGAGAGCGCCGCGCCGACGCTGCGCAGATCCACCACCCGGTGCGGCACGCCGAGGCGGCGCGCGCAGGCGGCGGCGCTGTCGAGTTCCTTCACATGACGCTGGCCATAGTCGAACGACAAAAGCCCGCCAAGCTCGCGCTCGGCGGCGGTCTTGTGGGCGAGCGTGACGGAATCGAGCCCGCCAGAGCAGATGACCAGAGTGCGCATATCAATCCTTGTTTTTTAAAGCGGGTAGGCTGCGACCGCTGCGCGCCCGTCTAGAGGATTTGCACCGCCGAAACAAGACATGGCGATGCGACGACCGAAAGGCTAGTCGGTGAGAAACCCGCCCGATTGCCGCGACCAGAGCCGGGCATAGAGCCCGCCTTGCGCCAGCAGCGCGGCGTGAGTGCCCTCCTCGACAATCCGTCCCCCCTCCATCACGATGAGCCGGTCCATCGCCGCGATGGTCGAGAGCCGGTGCGCGATCGCGATCACCGTCTTGCCCTGCATCAGCCGGTAAAGCTGCGCCTGAATCGCCGCCTCCACCTCCGAGTCGAGCGCCGATGTCGCCTCGTCCAGCACCAGGATCGGCGCGTCCTTGAGGGCGGCGCGGGCAATCGCAATGCGCTGCCGCTGCCCGCCCGAAAGCTTCACCCCACGCTCGCCGACATGCGCATCGAGGCCCCGGCGCCCCCTGGCATCCACCAGCCCGGCGATGAAATCGCCCGCCTCGGCCAGATCGGCGGCGGCCATGATCTCGGCCTCGGTGGCGCCGGGGCGGCCATAGGCGATGTTGTCGCGCACCGAGCGGTGCAGGAGCGCGGTATCCTGCGTCACCACGCCGATGGCGGCGCGCAGGCTGTCCTGCGTGACCTGCGCAATATCCTGCCCGTCGATCTCGATGCGCCCGCCGCTCAGGTCGTGAAACCGCAAAAGCAGGTTCACCAGCGTCGATTTGCCTGCGCCCGAACGGCCCACCAGCCCGACCCTTTCACCGGGGGCAAGCGCGAGGTCGAGCCCGTCGATCACCGCCGGTTTGGCACCGACCGCCTGATCGTAATCAAACCGCACCGCCTCAAACCGGATCGCGCCCTGCGTCACCATCAGGGGCGTTGATGCAGGCGCATCCTGCACCTTGCGCGGCATCGACAGCGTTGCAAGTCCGTCGCGCGCGGTGCCGATATTTTCGAACAGCGCCGAAAACTCCCACATGATCCAATGCGACATGTTCCCCAGCCTGAGTGCCAGCGGAATCGCCACCGCCAGCGCGCCCAGATCGATGCGGCCCTGCACCCACAGCCAGAGGCCCAGCCCCGTTACCGCCCCCGTGAGCAGCGCGTTGAGCAGGTTCACCGACATGTCCTGCACCGCCACCAGCCGCATTTGCGCGTGCACCGTGCGCAGGAACCCGTCGAGCCCCTCGCGCGCATGCGCCTCTTCCCGCGCGGCATGGCTGAACAATTTGACCGTGGCGATATTGGTATAGCTGTCCACGATGCGGCCCGTCATGTCGGCGCGCGCATCGGCCTGCTTCTGTGACACGCGCCCCAGACGGGGGACGATCACCGCCAGCATTCCGCCATAGGCCAGCGCCCAGAGCGCAAAGGGCACCGCCAGCCGGATATCCTGCGCCCCGGCCAGCACCAGCGCACCCAGAAAATAGGCGAGGATATAGACCGCCACATCCATCAGCTTCATCACGGTCTCGCGCACCGCAAGTGCTGTCTGCATCAGCCGCGTGGCGATGCGCCCGGCGAATTCATCCTGAAAATACCCCAGCGACTGCCCCAGGAGCCAGCGATGCCCCTGCCAGCGGATACGCTGCGGGAAATTGCCCATCAGGGTCTGATACATGATCAGCGCGCCGATGACGCTGAGCGCGGGCAGCACAAGCAGCAGCAAGACCCCCATTCCGCCCAGACGTGCGGCCTCCTCCGCCAGAAACCGCTCCGGCCCCAGCTCCGCCATGCGATTGACCAGTGTGCCGAGATAGCCCAGCAGGACGATCTCGACCGCGGCAAACAGCGCCGAGATGAACGCCATGGCGATGAGCCACGGCGCGACGGGGCCGGCATAATGCCACAGGAAAGGCCAGAACCGCGTCGGCGGTTGTGCGGGTGGCTGCGCAGGATAGGGGTCGATGCGCGCCTCGAAATAGCCAAACAGTCGATTCATATCCGTCTCCGAAATGCACGGGGGCGCGCAGATGACCCGCGCGCCCCCGAAATCTCGAAGCGGATCAGTCTCAGACGAGGATCTTCGACACGACGCCTGCGCCGACGGTGCGGCCGCCTTCGCGGATGGCGAAGCGCAGGCCGTCTTCCATGGCGATCGGCGCGATCAGTTCA
>PHEQ01000076.1 GCA_002842985.1 Alphaproteobacteria bacterium HGW-Alphaproteobacteria-1 | reverse complement strand
GAAGATGCCGCCCCAGGCGGCGAAGCCCGTGGCCATCAGCGCGTCGTCCGTGCCGTAGAGGTCGACCCACGCGAAGCTGGACCGCTTCAGCAGGTCGATTTCCGTCATCATGAAGCCCGACAGCGGCGCGGTACCGCCACCTTCACCGGCCTCTTCGTCCTCCCGCGGGAATGCCTCGCCGCAGAGCGGGCATTCGGTGGTGGCCAGCGGGATCTCCGCCTCGCAGGCAGGACAGGTCTTCGTCGGGGCGTCACCAGCCTCGGTCTTGCCGTCGAGATCGACATCCTGTTCCAGCGTGCCGTGGATCAGGCTCGAGGTGCCGAAATCCAGCACGACGCAGTCGGTCTTGACGATGCCGGGATGTTCCTCGGGATCGACGGTGCGCAGCCCGCGCCCGACCATCTGGATCATGGTGGACTTGTAGGAGCTGGGCCGCAGCAGCACGACGCAGGAGGTGGGCGGATGGTCCCAACCCTCCGTCAGCACCGCCACGTTGACGACGACGCGGATGTCCCCCGCCGCGTAGTCGGCGAGGATCGCCTTGCGGGTCTCGGCCGCCAGGTCGCCGTGGATAAGCGCGGCGGAAACGCCTGCGGCACGGAATGCATCCGTCACGTGTTCGGCATGCGCGACGGTGGAGCAGAACACCACGGTCTGCCGGTCGCCCGCCTTCTCCTTCCAATGGCGGATCACCTCGTCGGTGACGGGGGCGCGGTCCATGATGCCGGCCACCTCCGCCATGTCGAAATCCGACATGGTCTTGCGGACCGAGCGCAGCTCGTCCTGCACGCCCACGTCGATGACAAAGGTGCGCGGCGGCACCAGATGGCCCGAGGCGATCAGCTCGCCCAGCCGCACCTGATCGGCCACGTTGTCGAAAACCTCGCGCAGGCCCTTCCTGTCGCCCCGGTTCGGCGTCGCCGTGACCCCGAAGATCCGGGCGCCGGGATTGGCTTCGCGCACCCGGTCGATGATCCGGCGATAGCTGTCGGCGACGGCATGGTGCGCCTCGTCGACGACCAGCAGGTCGAGACGCGGCATGTCGGCGAGGTTCGAGGCGCGCGCCAGCGTCGGCACCATGGCGAAGGCGACCTGACCGCCCCAGGACTTCTCCGTGGCGTCGATGACCGATGTGGCGACGCCCGGCACCACGCGCTGGAACTTGGCGCGGTTCTGGGCGGTCAACTCATCGCGATGGGCGAGCACGCAGGCCTTCGCGCCGTCGCCGATCATCTCGCCGGTGACCGCCGAGAGCATGATCGTCTTGCCCGCACCGGTGGGCGCCACGCCCAGCGTGTTGCCGCGGGAAGCGAGCGCAGCCACGCTGCGCTCGACGAAGGTTTTCTGGCGGGGGCGCAGGCGCATGGCCGGTCTCCCCCTTACTGCGCCCAGCTCGGCCGACCGGCGGCGCCGGGGGCGGACGCGGGCTGGCTAGGCTGGGTGGCGGTGGCAGGCTGCTGCGCGGCGTGGCCCTGCGCCGGGGCGGCGGTGAACTGCGGCGCGACCGTGCCCATCAGCGCGGCGTAGTCGCGATGGTCGGGCGTGACAGCAGCGCGGATCTCGTTCTTGTCCTCGCCGTTGGTGTCGGTGCCGATGTCGATGCGGGCGACGAACTCGACGCCGTCGAGATCACCGAACCCGTTGATGCGGCGGCGCGCCTGCGCCTCGGGCGAGTTGTCCTTGTCGGACACGCCGCGCGCCGAGTTGAGGATGCCGCGGATCAGGCCGCGCCCCATGTTCGCCCAGTCCGGGCCCTTCGGGCTGTAGAGGCCGATCAGCGACCAGATCTTGCGCCGGGCATAGGGCCCCTCGAGCACCGTGTATTCGGCGTCCAGATAGACGGCGCCGGTGGCGGCGCGGCGCGCCCAGCCGCCGGTCCAGCCCTGCGAGGTGTCGTCGAAGCCGCCCGGGCGGAGGGTCAGACGCACCTTGGCGAGCGTGCCCTTCGGGATGACGTTGGTGTTGGATTGGGCGGAGTTGAAGTCGTTCCAGGGTCCGGACATTGCGCGGCTCCTTTCAGTT
>PHEQ01000011.1 GCA_002842985.1 Alphaproteobacteria bacterium HGW-Alphaproteobacteria-1 | reverse complement strand
GACGCGTGGAACTTCTTCGCAAACGATCAGCAACGCGTCCGTTCTATCAGTGACCGAGAATATGCCAAAGCGGTCAACTCATAGGGCCGTTGGTATAAGTTGTCTCATTCGCGGTGATAGGGACTGCCCGCCAGGATCGAGGCGGCGCGGTAGAGCTGTTCGGCCAACATCACCCGGACGAGCATGTGCGGCCAGACCATTGGCCCGAAAGACAGAATCACGTCCGCCCGCGCGCGCAATTCTGGCAGGAGGCCGTCCGCCCCGCCGATGATCACCGCCACATCGCCGCGTCCGGCATCGCGCCACTGCGCGAGACTGTCCGCAAATTCAGGCGACCTCATCGTCCGGCCCCGTTCATCCAGCGCCACCACCGCTGCGCCTTGCGGGATGACCCGCTCCAGAAGCGCCGCCTCGGCGACCCTGCCACCGCCGCGCCTGTCCTCGACCTCCTGCACGCTTACCGGGCCGAGGCCAAGCGCGCGCCCGGTGCGGTCAAACCGTTCAAGGTAATCATCGACAAGCGCGCGTTCCGGCCCGGTGCGCAACCGGCCGACCGCGCAGATGCGCAGCCGCATTCAGATTCGGGCGGCGGCCTGCCCTGAGGGCAACCACATCTTTTCAAGCTGGTAGAACTCGCGCACCTCGGGACGGAACACATGAACGATGACATCGCCCGTGTCGATCAGCACCCAATCGCCGGTTTCCTTGCCCTCGATCCGGGATAGCACGCCGTGCTCCTGCTTGAGCCGATCCACAAGCTTTTCCGCGATTGCCGAAACCTGCCGCGACGACCGCCCCGAGCAGATCACCATATAATCGCACATGGCCGATTTCCCGCGCAAATCGATCTGCACGATATCTTCGGCCTTGTCATCGTCGAGTGATTTCAGGATCGCCGCAAGCTGCGCTTCGCTATCCGAGAGGTGTGCGGCCGTCATATGGACCGCCGCCATATCTGCGGCAGGGGCCGCATGAGACATGAGAGACAGGACATTGTCCTCCTTGGTTGCGCACCGCACGTTCCGGTGCCAAGATCAAACGTAGCAAGAGAACCGCGACTTTTCAATGAACGCCTGTGCCTGAGGTCCGCAACACGCGGAGAAGTGCGTGAATTTTACCCATTTGCGCCGGTATGATCCAGCATGCGCACCTCGCGCTGGGGAAAGGGAATCGAGATGCCCTGCTCCTGGAACGCGTCCCAGAGCGCCAGATAGACATTGCCGCGAATATTCGTAAGCCCCTGAGTGGGATCGCGAATCCAGAACCGCAGGATGTAATCCACGCTGCTGTCGCCAAAGCCCACGATGTGACAAACAGCGGGCGGGTCGCTCAGCACGCGACCGACAGCGCCCGCCGCCGTGACTGCGATCTTGCGCACCTTGTGCGGATCGTCGCCATAGGCGGTGCCGAAGAAGATGTCGAGCCGCACGAAATCGTTGGAATGCGACCAGTTGACCACCTGTCCGGTGATCAGATCCTCATTGGGGATGAGATATTCGCGCCCGTCCCGCGTGGTGATCGAGACATAGCGCGCGCCAAGCGAATTGATCCAGCCGAAGGTCTCGCCAAGGCTGATCACGTCGCCGGGCTTGATCGACTTGTCGATCAGGATGATGATCCCCGACACAAGGTTCGACACCACCTTTTGCAGGCCAAACCCAAGACCCACGCCGATCGCCCCGGACAGGAAAGCCAGCCCGGTCAGATCCACACCCACCGTCCGCAATCCGATGAAGAAGGCGGCGCCATAAAGCATGGCCTGCAGGAGCTTGATCGCCAGAACCTGCATCGAGGGGGAAATATCGCTATTTCTGCGGACCCGCGCCGCGCTTGTGGTCGAGACGAACCGCGCCAGCGCGAACAGCCCGCCGATCACGACCACCGCCTGCACCAGAAGCCAGAGCGAAAATCTGGAATCGCCGATTTCGAAGGCCCAGCTGTCAAGCAGGGTCTGCGTCTCTTCGGTGAGGTTGAGAATGATCAGCGTGACCCATGTCCATCCCGCATAGCGCACCAGCGCCCGCAAGAACGTGTTGCCGATAAGCCGGGTCACGATGGCGATGATCAGCCACGCAAGCGCCAATTCACCAATAATCGTCAACAAATAGGAACGGCTTGGCCATGTGGTTGCCTGCATGATCCAGACCGTCGGCCAGATCAGCGCGACGAAAAAGATCAGTCGCAGCCGACGATGCAGCATGACCAGAAACCGCATCCGCCATTTTGGCCAGCCCTCTCGCTGGCGCATCCATTCGCGACAGGCCGGACCCAGCAAGCGATCTAGACCATGCGCAAACGCGAAAAGACCGAGTGCGATGCCGACCTGATAGGCGTTCCAGGGACGCAGCAGGCTGCGCAGGAACATTTCTGTCCGAAACCACAGTCCGAGCGCGATATCCTGCGTGATCGAGATTGCATCGCCTTCCATGCAGATCAGAGTGGCACGCGGCCCGCATCCTCACAAGGCCCCACTGGACAAGCCATTTGAAACCGGGTCTTTTCGCTGCAAGACGGAGGAGTGCCATGACCACAGCCCTGATCACCCATGACGACTGTCTCGACCACCTCACGCCGACGGGTCATCCCGAGCAGGTGGCACGGCTTGCGCGCATCCTGACGGCGCTTGAAGGCAAGGATCTGCGCCGCGTAAGCGCCCCGTTGGTGGCCGAGGACGATTTGTTGCGCGTGCACCCGAAATCCTATGTCGAAAGCATCCGCGCCGCCGCCCCCGCCGAGGGGCGCGTGCAGCTTGACGCCGATACCTGGATGTCGCCCGGCAGCCTTGCCGCAGCGCATCGCGCCGCCGGAGGCGCGGTGCGGGCAGTCGATCTGGTCCTCTCGGGCGAGGTGGGCAATGCGTTTGTCGCCACCCGGCCGCCGGGGCATCATGCCGAGCGCGAAACGCCGATGGGGTTCTGCCTTTTCGGCAATGTCGCGGTGGCCGCGAAACATGCGCTTGTGCATCACGGCCTCTCTCGCGTGGCGGTGGTGGATTTCGACGTGCATCACGGCAACGGCTCGCAGGACCTGCTCGAGGATGAGCCGCGCGCGCTCTTTGTCTCGTCGCACCAGTTCCCGCTCTGGCCCGGCACCGGCACAGCGGATGAGACCGGACCGCATGACACAATTCTCAACGTGCCCCTCGCCCCCGGCACCGGCTCGGACGGGTTTCGCCGGATCTACGAAGCGAAGGTCTTTCCCCGCGTCGCGGATTTCCGCCCCGATCTCATCCTTGTCTCAGCCGGTTTCGACGCACACCGCGCCGATCCGCTGGCGGAATTGCGGCTCGAGACCGAGGATTTCGCCTGGGTTACCGAGCGGCTTTGCGATCTTGCCGAGGCGCATTGTGGCGGGCGATTGGTCAGTTGCCTTGAGGGCGGCTATGACCTTGATGCGCTGGCCGAGAGCGCGGCGGCGCATGTCGATGTGCTGATTGCGCGCGCGGCAGGCTGACGGGATGCGCAGCGGGCTTGCGCTGCTCTGCCTCGCCTATGTGCTGAGCCAGTTCTTTCGCGCCTTCCTGGCGGTCCTGAGCGGCCCGCTGGAGCGTGATCTCGGCACCACGCCCGATGATCTGGCCTTCGCCTCGGGGCTGTGGTTCCTCGTCTTCGCGGCGATGCAATTGCCCGTCGGATGGGCGCTCGACCGGATCGGGCCGCGCCGCACGGCGGCGGGGTTGCTATTTGTCGGTGGCGGTGGTGGTGCCGCGCTCTTCGCCGTCGCAAACGCCCCATGGCAGGTGAGCCTTGCCATGGCGCTGATCGGGGTGGGCTGTTCTCCGGTGCTGATGGCGTCCTATTACATCTTCGCGCGGCAATTCCCGCCCGCGCAGTTCGCCACGCTGGCCGCATTGATGCTCGGCGTCGGATCGGTCGGCAATCTGGTGGCGGCCTGGCCGATGGCCCTCGCCGCCGAAACCGTAGGCTGGCGGGCCGCACTTTGGGGGTTGGCGGCTCTGTCGGCGATGGCGGCGGCCGGGATCGCGGCGCTGGTGCGAGACCCCGAAGCCGTGACCGGCGAAGCGCGCGGATCGGTGCTCGACCTTTTGAAAATGCCGGTTCTCTGGGCGATCCTGCCCCTGATGTTCGTGGCCTACGCGCCGGCGGCGGCGCTGCGCGGCCTCTGGGCCGGGCCCTATCTGCGCGATGTCTTTGCGTTGGATACCGGGCAAGTGGGCCAGGCGACACTGGTCATGGGGCTGGCGATGATCGCGGGCACCTTCGTCTACGGCCCGCTTGACCGCCTTCTGGGGTCACGCAAATGGGTGATCTTCGGCGGCAACTTCGTGGCGGCGCTGGCGCTTGTCGCGCTGATCCTCTGGCCGGACCAAAGCCTTTTCCTCTCTGTCGCGTTGCTGTCATTGCTCGGTTTTGCCGGGGCGTCGTTTCCGGTGGTGATCGCCCATGGCCGCGCCTTCATCCCGCCGCATCTCGCCGGGCGCGGCGTCACGCTGCTCAATCTCTTCGGCATCGGCGGGGTGGGCGTGGCGCAATTCGCCTCAGGACCGCTTCATGCCGCTGCCTCGGCGCAGGGCGCCCTTGCCGGACATGTGGCGATCTTCGCCCTTTTCGCGGGCGCGCTGGGGCTTGGTCTGGCACTTTATCTCTTCAGCCGCGACAGCCTTGACTGAGCAAACCGCTTTTATCCCCCGCCCGTTCCCTGTATGACGCCCCCGCAACCCCGCACTGGAGGCAATATCATGGGTTACAAGGTCGTCGTCGCGGGCGCCACGGGCAATGTGGGCCGCGAAATGCTCAACATCCTGGCCGAGCGCCAGTTTCCGGTCGATGAGATCGTGGCGCTTGCGTCGCGCCGGTCGCTCGGTACCGAGGTGAGCTTTGGCGACCGAACTCTGAAAACCCGGGATCTCGACACGTTCGATTTCACCGGCTGGGATATCGCGCTTTTCGCCATCGGCTCGGACGCGACCAAGATCTACGCCCCCAAGGCGGCCAAGACGGGCTGTATCGTGATCGACAACTCCTCGCTCTACCGCTATGATCCGGACGTGCCACTCGTCGTGCCAGAGGTGAACCCCGAGGCGGTTCTTGGCTATGCCAAGAAGAACATCATAGCCAATCCCAACTGCTCGACCGCGCAGATGGTGCTGGCGCTCAAGCCGCTGCATGACCGCGCAAAGATCAAGCGCGTCGTGGTCTCGACCTATCAATCGGTCTCGGGCGCGGGCAAGGACGGCATGGACGAGCTCTGGGATCAGACAAAGGCCGTCTACAACCCAACTGCAGAGGTGGCGCCGAAGAAATTCACCAAGCAGATTGCGTTCAACGTCATTCCCCATATCGACGTGTTCATGGAGGATGGATCGACCAAGGAAGAATGGAAGATGGTGGCCGAGACCAAGAAGATCGTCGATCCGGCGATCAAGGTCACCGCGACCTGCGTACGCGTGCCGGTCTTTGTCGGACACGCCGAGGCGATCAACATCGAGTTCGAGGAGTTCCTCGACGAGGATGAGGCACGCGACATCCTGCGCGAGGCGCCCGGCATCATGGTGATCGACAAGCGCGAGAACGGCGGCTACGTCACGCCAATCGAATGTGTGGGCGACTATGCCACCTTCATCAGCCGCATCCGGCAGGACAGCACGATCGACAACGGGCTGAACCTCTGGTGCGTCTCCGACAACCTGCGCAAGGGGGCGGCCCTCAACGCGGTGCAGATCGCCGAAACGCTTGGGGTGCGTGTCCTCAAAAAGGGCTGATCTCTACCCAAACGAAATCACCGGGCGCGTCCATACGGGGTGCGCCCGTTTGCGTATGCGACAGTCTGCGCGCCGGTTTCGCCGGGAAACGGCGTTAATTCGCGCAAGCGGATCGCACCCGCTTGCGCATTGTCGTGTCCCGCCCGACAGTGCCGCCATTCGATTTTCAGGAGTGTCCCATGCGTGCCCTCACCCTTTGCCTTGCCTGCCTGCCCCTTGCCGCTCTGGCCGATGACATCCCCCTCACCAGCCGGGTGAGCGCCGTCACCCTCTACCCGCAGGGCGCGAGCGTCACCCGCGAGGCGCCTTTCGCGGTGCCCGCCGGTGCGCATGACCTGATTCTCGCCGACCTGCCGGAGCACACGCCACTTGCGGCGATCCGCGTCACGATTGACGATGCGCGGATGGGCGGCGTCAGCACACGCAACGATTATGTCCCGCCCCGCCCCGAGACCGAGAGCGCGGCCTACACGGCTGCGAAAGCCGAGGTGGAGCGCCTGCAAGACGCACTGCGCACGGCCCGCGCCGGCGTCGCCGATATCCGCCTCGAGGCCGAGGCCGCGAGCGCCCGCATCGCCTTTCTCGACGGCATCGGGCGGGGCGACGGGCTGGCGGCACTCGGCCCCGATGCGCTGCGCGATCTGGCGGGCATGATCGGCACCGAAACGCTTGCCGCCCGCCGCGAGAGCGCCGAGGCCACACGTCGCGCAGAGACCGCCGAGCGCGGACTCAAGGACCTCATGCAGGAGCTTGCCCGCGCCGAACAGGCACTCAAGGCGCTGGTGCCCGAGACAGAGGCGCGCGCCATGCTCGCCGTCAGCGTCACCGCCGACACCGCCTTGCAGGGCACGCTTCGCGTTGCCTACACCGTCCCAGACGCGGGCTGGCAACCGCTCTATGATCTGCACCTTGCCCGCGATTCCGGTGCGCTGCGCATCGAGCGCGGGGCTTTCGTGCATCAGCATACCGGTGAGAACTGGCGTGACGTGGCCCTGACGCTTTCGACCCGTCGCCCTTCGGAACAAGGCGAACCGGGGGATATCTGGCCCTGGATCCCGCGCCTTGCCGATCCCGAAGAGATCACCCCGATGCCGCGCATGAAAGCCGAAGGCGTGGTGATGATGTCAGCGCCGATGCTCGAGGGGACCGCTGACATGGCGCGCCCCGAATTCGACGGGATGGCCGTAAGCTATGCCTATCCCGCGCCGGTCAATGTCGCCACCGGGGCTGACCGCGTGCGCCTGATGCTGCCCCCTCTCGACGCGCAGGCCGGGATCACGGCCCGCGCCGTTCCCCTGATGGACGAGACGGCGTTTCTTGTGGCGCGCGTCACGATCCCGGCTGAGGAGGTGCTGTTGCCCACGCCCGAGGCGCGGTTCTATCTCGACGGGCGCTACACCGGACAACGCTGGTTGCCGCTGGTAGCGGGCGGCGACGCGGCGGATCTGGCCTTTGGCCCCATCGAGGGGCTGCGCCTGACGCGCGTAATCAGGGCCCGCACCGAGGGCGATCGTGGTCTCATCACCCGCGCGACCGAGGCGCGCGAGGAGGTCGAGATCGCGGTCGAAAACCTGACCGGCACCGCATGGCCGGTCCATCTGCTTGACCGCGTGCCGGTCTCCGAGCAGACCGATCTGCGCATCACATGGGAGGCGTCGCCACCGCCCGACGAACGAGATGTCGAGGACAGGCGCGGCGTGCTTGGCTGGCGGTTTGATCTTCCCGCAGGGGAACGGCGCGCGATCACGCTGAACACAAGGATGAACTGGCCCGAGGGCAAGGTGGTTCGTTAGGCCGCTTACTTGCAGCGTTTTTCGGCCTCATCCACCGCTGCCGTATAGCCGAGCAGCGAGAACGTATCCCGCGTCTGGGTGCCGCGTGCCGAGCGCGCGGTCAAAACCGCGTCCACGCCGCGTTTCATCGCCGCAAGGATCTTGCCATCATCCTCGGCGCTTGCGGGCCAGGCCCATTCACCCTCGGTGAACATTTCGTAGCTGTCATCGCCCACGCGCATGTTCACGGTCGAGCCGGGGGCGAAGGGATATCCACCGGTAAAGGTGACCTGCCCCTGCACGCCCGCACCGGGGCGGAAGAAGGTCATCAACAGAACGTCGCCGCGCCGCACCGCAACCACGCGTCCGTCGCGGGTATTGACCGTCTCGGTCGGGGCCGAGACCGCCCAGCATTCGCGCGGGTTGCTCTCCTCGAACACGCTCCATGCCGTGCTTGTGGCCACCTGGTTCGTGCTTGTGCCTTGCGCTGCCACGCCCGTCGCAATCGCTCCTGCCAGAGCGAGTCCTGCCGCAATCCGTGCTATCATTGTCCAGCCTCCAAGCCGTCCGTGCCTCGATTTCAGAGGTCGCGCGTCGCCCTTTACGGGATCATTGTTTTATGCGACCTGTCCCTACTCGACGATGCAACATTAGCCTGAAACAGACGAGAAGTGAAAGGTGGAATTGGCGGATTTTCGCCCGCCCCGCCCACCCCCTCTCGTCCCGGAGCACGAACATGACCCAAGCTGTCCCCCTGACCGAAATCTGGCGCGGCCCGGCACCCGAGAGCGTGCATCTGGGACACGCGGTGATCTGCGACGCCTCGGGCGGTATCGTCGAGGCCTGGGGCAACCCCGAAGAGGTGGTGCTGCCGCGCTCCTCGGCCAAGATGATCCAGGCGCTGCCGCTCCTGACCTCGGGCGCGGCGGACGCGCACGGGCTCGGCACCGAACAGCTCGCTCTGGGCTGCGCGTCGCATAGCGGGGCCGCGATCCACACCGATCGCGTGACCCGCTGGCTGAACGGGCTTGGCCTTGGCGATGCGGATTTCCGCTGCGGCGCGCATATGCCCTCCGACCCGGCGGCGCACAAGGCGCTGCTTTGCTCGGACACCGCGCCCTGTCAGGTCCACAACAACTGTTCGGGCAAACATTCCGGCTTTCTCACGCTCAACCGGCATCTTGGCGGCGGGCCCGACTATGTTGACCCCGGCCATCCGGTGCAGCGCGCCGTCATGGAAGCGTTCGAGATGGTCACCGATCAGACCTCGCCCTACCACGTCATCGACGGCTGTTCCGCGCCCAATCCGGCCACGACGCTGCGGGCCATGGCCCGCGCGATGGCGTGGTTCGCGGGCGCCGGCGAGGACAAGGCCGAAGAGCGTGCCGCGCGACGTCTGTGGCAAGCGATGATCGCCCATCCCGCGCTTGTGGCGGGCGAGGGGCGCGCCTGCACCGAACTCATGCGCGCCACGACCGAGCCGGTCGCGCTCAAGACCGGGGCCGAGGCGTTCTTCATCGCCATCCTGCCCGAGCGCAAGATCGGCGTCGCGCTCAAGATCATCGACGGGGGCACGCGTGGCGCGGAATGCGCCATTGCCTCGATCCTCGTGCGGCTTGGCGCGCTTGACCCCGATCATCCATCCGCGCGCAAGTTTCGCAATGCGCCGATCACCAACTGGCGCGGGATCGAGACAGGCACGATTCGTCCTGCCGCTGTTCTGGCCTGAACCGCCCATCGGCAAGGATCGACCGATCGCGGGCGCAGGCCTTTTTCCGGCGCCGCCCTGCCCAAAACCACCTCCGCACTCAGCGGTCCTTGGCCGGTGCTGTTTTTCCGGCGGAACAGCGCGCAGCCGGAACGTGTATTCCGGCGTTCTTCCGCGTCAAACCAGCCTTTCGGCCGCGCTCCAGAGACAGGGCGCTCGGTCACGCGCATCTTCTTCTCACAGGGGGCGCAACGGCCCTTCTGCAACCAAAGGAGAAAGATGTCATGACCACGAAAACCACCCTGACCGCGACCACGGTAGCCCTCATCCTGCCGATGGCCGCCTTTGCCGCCGATTTCGACACGCTTGACGGCAATGGCGATGGATATGTCTCGATGCCAGAGTTTCAGGAGGCTCTGCCCGGCCTGTCGGCCGATGCCTTCCTGAGTGCCGACACGAACGCCGACGGCGCGCTCAGCCCCGAGGAGGTGAGCGCCGCGCAGTCCGAGGGCATCCTGCCCCCGAGCGAGGGCTGACCTTTGCTGCCGGGGCGGTAACGCCCCGGCACCTTGTCAGGCAACAAGCGCGCTTTCCCATCGTCGCAGACAGCGTCGCGCCGCGATCCCTTTTGTATCCGTCTCCGCCAGCTCGGGAAACAACGCCACGATTTCAGCGCGCTGCGCCGCGTCGAGCATTGTGGTCGCCATGGCGCCCAGATGCAGGCTCTCGCTCGGAATTCCCTCGGCAAAGATCACCTCATGCGCCTCGAGGGCAAGATGAACATAGGTTACCCGCGGTCTGGGCACTTGCCGGATGGTGCGCCCGTTGACCAGATGCAGCGCCGCCACCAGAACCTGCGCCTGCCCGAAATGGACCTCGGCGCGCCAGCCCTCGATCAGCATCCGGTGCTGCGGCGAGACCACCAGATCGCGCCAGTTGCCAAGAGCGCCCGCCGCGATCTCGACCGGGGCCATGGCCCCGCGCCCCGGCACTGTCCGTCGTCCGGTCCAGATCACCGGCTGCAATCCACGATCCAGCGTGCGCACAAGATCGCCGGGCCGGATTGCCTCGACGGCCAGCGGGCCACTATCGGTCTCGATCAGCGTGTCGGCGGCATAACACGGAAAGACCGGCGGATCGGGCGGGAAGGATTCGAACGAAAGCTGCTGGTCGCGTGGCGGGTTGATCCCCGGCCCGTATTGCAGCGTTCCCGGCGTGATGCCGTTAACGTCGATGACAATATTCGCCGGATTGGTGATGATCTGATGATTTGCCGACGAGGCCCGCCCCTGAAACTGGTCATGCTGCGGGTTGAGGCTGGAGAAAAGCGGCGGCGATGGCGGATTGGTGTCGGGCCAGGCGTAAACATCCACGAACTGCCCGTTGGAAAACAGCGTGTCTCCGGCATTCACCTGGCGCACGACGATGCGGAACACATCTGTTGCACTGCCAAGCGTCTGGACCCCTTGCAGGGTCACCTTCATCCCGTTGCTGTTGCCGCTCGTCGATACGCTTGCAAACGTGCCAATCTGGTCGCCGGTGAGGAAAAGCTCGACCTCAGCCATTTAAGTGCCCCTTACAACAGATCCCCCCAGGATTTGTTGTCGCACGCAAACGGATGATGCCTGAAAACGGCGCGCGCTTCAAGGACAAGCCGGGGTGACGAAGGCCGCGCGGGCATAGCCCTGAAGGTAGAGCAGCGCCGTCAGGTCACCATGGTTAATGCGGATATCGCATTCTGCCGCCACGTTCGGCTTGGCATGGAGCGCAACACCCGCGCCCGCGCGTCCCAACATCCCCAGATCGTTGGCCCCGTCGCCGACCGCAATCACATCGCCCGCCGTGATCCCCAGCCGCGCCGTGATCTCGTCGAGCGCGCGCACCTTGGCATCTCGCCCCAGAATGGGGCGCGCCACATCGCCAATGAGCCGCCCTCCCTTGGCCAGAAGCGTGTTGGCGCGGTTCTCGTCAAAGCCGAGCCGTGCCGCGATGGCCTGTGTGAACGCGGTGAACCCGCCCGAGACCAGCGCGCAATAGGCCCCGTGCGCCTTCATCGTGGCAATCAGGGCGGGGCCACCCGGCATGAGGGTGATGCGCTGCGCCAGAACCTCGCCGATCACGCTCTCGGGCAGATCGCGCAGGAGCGCCACGCGCTCGATCAGCGCCCCCTCGAAGTCAAGCTCGCCGTTCATCGCCCGCGCCGTGATCGCGCGCACATGATCGCCCACGCCCGCCATCTCGGCCAGCTCGTCAATGCATTCCTCACGGATCATGGTGCTGTCCATGTCGGCCAGCAGCATCCGCTTGGCGCGGCCTTCGGCGGGCTGCACCACCAGATCGACGCGCGCGCGCTGCAACTCTTGCCAGATGTCCCAGCGGTTGCCGGGTATCTCGGTCATGTCGAACTCCGCCGCCTCATCAGGCGCAAGCCAGCGCAGATCGCCGCCACCCCAGGCATTGCGCAGCGCCTCGGCCAGCGCGGGCGATAGCGCGCCCGCTGGCGCGATCAGGGTGGTCGTGAACATGGGGCGGGTCTCCGGCGTGGTTTCGCGGGTCTTGTAACCGGGTTTGCCGTCATGAAAAAGCCCGCGCCGGTCCATGACCAGCGCGGGCGCTTTTGCGGTCTGGCGCGGTGTCAGTGCCCGAGAATCTGGCTCAGGAACAGCTTCGTGCGCTCCGATTGCGGGTTGTTGAAGAACTCTTCGGGTTCGTTCTGCTCCACGATCTGCCCCTGATCCATGAAGATAACCCGGTTCGCCACCTTGCGCGCAAAGCCCATCTCGTGGGTCACGCAGAGCATGGTCATGCCCTCTTCGGCCAGTTCGATCATGGTGTCGAGCACCTCCGAGATCATCTCGGGATCAAGCGCCGATGTCGGCTCGTCAAAGAGCATGATGCGCGGCCTCATGCAGAGCGACCGGGCAATCGCCACCCGCTGTTGCTGACCGCCCGAAAGCTGACCGGGATACTTGTCGGCCTGTTCCGGGATCTTCACCTTTTTGAGGAAATGCATCGCAATCTCTTCGGCTTCGCGCTTGGGCGTCTTGCGCACCCAGATCGGCGCCAGCGTGCAATTCTCCAGAATCGTCAGATGCGGAAAAAGGTTGAAGTGCTGGAACACCATCCCGACCTCGGACCGGATCCGGTCGATGTTCTTGATGTCGTTTGACAGCACCGTGCCATCCACGGTGATCGAGCCTTTCTGATGCTCTTCCAGCGCATTGATGCACCGGATGAGCGTCGATTTGCCCGAGCCCGACGGCCCCGCAATGACAATCCGCTCGCCCTGATAGACGGTCAGGTCGATATCGCGCAGCACATGGAACGCGCCATACCATTTGTTCATCTTGACGATCTCGACCGCAACCTGATCGGAGACCTGCATTTGTGTTTCTGCGGCCATGGTGATGACCCTCCTTACCGGTGATCGGTCTGAAGCTGACGCTCCAGCCATTGCGAATATTGCGAAATGCCGTAGCAGACGACGAAGAACAGCAGGCAGGCAAAGCCGAACAGCTCCCAATAGACCCCGTTCCATTCGGTCGAGGCAAGGATCGGCCCCCGGATCATGCCGACGATATCGAACATCGAGATGATCGAAACGAGCGTGGTATCCTTGAAGAGCCCCACGGCCACGTTGACGATGCCGGGGATCGAGATCTTGAGCGCCTGCGGCAGGATGATGAACTGCATGGACTGCGCATAATCGAGCCCCAGACTGTCCGCCGCCTCGTATTGCCCGCGCGGCAGCGCCGCGAGGCCGCCACGGATCACCTCGGCGATATAGGCCGAAGCGAACATGGTGATCATGATGATCACCCGCAGGATCAGGTCGAATGTCGTGCCGGGTGGCAGGAAGTAGGCCAACACCACGTTTGCCACGAACAAAAGCGTGATCAGCGGCACGCCGCGGATGAACTCGATGAACACCACGCAGATCCACTTGATGATCGGCATCGAGGATTGCCGCCCGAGCGCCAGCATGATCCCGAAGGGCAGCGACAGTGATACGCAGACCACCCCCAGCATCAGGTTGACCATGAACCCGCCCATGTCGCGCGACGCGACCGGCTCGAGCGCCATGACCCCTTCCATTGACGCGGTGACAAAGCCCGCTGCCCACCAGACCACCATCGCCGCGACAAAGCCCGCCAGCACCGCGACACCGGCACTGACCGTAAGCATCCGGCGATAGACCAAAGCGCCCGCCAAGACCCCCACGAGGGCCGCTATCGGCACCAGCACCGTCCCGCCCCAGATCAGCCAAAAGGCGATGAACGGGTAAAGCCCGGTAAAGATCAGCATCTGACGCGGCAGGTATTTCAGGAACAGCACCGGTGCGACGGCGACGAACAGCAGCACGAAGGCCAGCGTCGGCCGCCAGTAAAGGTCGGGCGGATATTTGAACCCGAAGAGAAGCTGGTTCCACCGTTCGGTCAGCACCGCGAAGCACGCCCCCGTGCGCCCGTCGAGCATCTCTCGGCAGGCCGACAGGCTTGGGCTGTCCCAGATGCCGTTGAAGAACCACGGTGCCGCAGAAATCACGATCATGATCACGACATAGGCGGAGACCAGCGTCAGGACGGTGTTTCCGACCGATGAAAACAGGTTCTCCCGCAGCCATTTTATGGCCCCTGTTTCCGCCGCCGGCGGCGGCGCTTCAGGCAGCATGTGAGAGCGCACAAAGGCGAGATTGTCATGTGACATGGCTCAGCGCTCCTTCAGCATGATGGACTTGTTGTAGACGTTCATCACCGCCGAAATGCTGAGCGAGATCGTGAGATAGAACAGCATCAACAGCAGCACACATTCGATCGCCCGCCCCGTCTGGTTGAGCGTGATCCCCCCCAGCGTACCGGTCACGTCCATGTAACCGACGGCAATCGCCAGCGACGAGTTCTTCGTGAGGTTCAGATATTGCGAGATCAGTGGCGGGATGATCACCCGAAGCGCCTGCGGCAGGATCACGAGATTCATGATTCGGTTGGGCCGCATGCCGAGCGACGCCGCCGCCTCGGTCTGGCCCTTGCTGACCGCCTGAATGCCCGCACGCACGTTCTCTGCAATGAAGGCACCCGTGTAGATCGCCAGCGCGAACCACAGCGCGATGAGCGAACCGCGGATATGCAGGCCACCGCCAAAGTTGAAGCCACTGAGCGCCGGATAATCGAGCGAGATCGGCTGTCCCATCACGAAATACATCAGGATCGACGGCACGAAGAGGATGACCAGAGATGGCCATCCCATCGGCAGCAGCTTGCCGGTGTCGTATAGAAGCTTGGTCGCGTAGCGGCGGTAATAGAACATGCCGAAGATCGAGGCGAGAAAGGTCAGCACAACCACCATCGACCCCGGCTCCCAGATCGGCGAAGGCACATAGACCCCGCGATTGGTAAAGGCCACGGCGTCAAACAGCATCGACGCGGTCGCATTGTCGCCCCGGAAGGCGCTCGGCGCCGGCAGCACCGCTGTCATCACGGTGAAGATGATCAGGATCCAGATCAGCACCGGAACGTTGCGGAACGCCTCGACATAGACCGCCATCAGCTTGCGCACGAGCCAGTTCGGCGAGAGCCGCAGCACGCCCGCAACCACCCCCAACACCGTCGCGGTGAGACAACCCAGAAAGGCCACGATCAGGGTGTTGAGAACCCCGACGATCGCCGCCCTCATGTGGGACGACTGGCTGTCATACTCGATGGGCCGCTGATTTATGTCGTAATTCGACGGAGCGTTCAGAAAGCCGAACGAGATATTCTGCCCCTGATCCGACAGGTTCTTCATCAGGTTCGCGCCGAGATAGCCGATGAGCAGCATCAGCAGGATAAGCGCGATGAACTGGAAGGTGTAGGATCGGAACCGGGTGTCGTAGATCAGCATCGAGAGCTGGAACGACGCCTTTGGCGGGTCGCTGATCGTTGTCATCTGGGAAGTTCCCTGTTTTTCGCCCCGTTGATTTTTCGTGCTTGGTCACACGGGGGGCGCTTATCGTTTGTCACAGGCGAGAAGGGCGCAGGTTTCCCCGCGCCCCCTTGTCAGTCAGTCTTACCGGAACGGCGGCGAGTAGAGCAGGCCACCATCGATCCACTGCGCGTTCAGACCACGCGACAGGCCGATCGGGGTTTTCTCGCCGATGTTCTTCTCGAACACCTCGCCATAGTTGCCCACGGCGGCAATCGCGCGACGGGCCCACTCGTTATCGAGACCGATCATCGCGCCAAGGTCACCCTCGGTGCCGAGCAGACGGTTGATTTCCGGGTTGCTGCCCGGAGCCGATGCCAGTTCGGCCACGTTCGCGCTGGTCACGCCAAGCTCTTCGGCGGTGATGAGCGCGTTGAGCGTCCAGCGCACGATGTCACCCCAGTCGTTGTCGCCATGGCGCACAAGCGGGCCGAGCGGCTCTTTCGAGATGATTTCGGGAAGGATCACGTGATCGCCGGGGTTCTCGAACGCGGCGCGGGTCGAAGCGAGGCCCGACGCGTCGGTGGTGTAGGTGTCGCACGCACCGGCCAGATATTGCTGCTGACCTTCTGCGTTGGTTTCGATCGGCACCGGCTCGTAGCTGATGTTGTTGGCGCGGAAGAAATCCGCAAGGTTCAGCTCGGTGGTGGTGCCGGTCTGGATGCAGACCGTCGCGCCGTCCAGTTCCTTGGCCGAGCTCACGCCCAGCGACTTGGGAGCGAGAAAGCCCTGACCGTCATAGTAGTTGACGCCGACGAAATCGAACTTGAGGTCGGTATCGCGCGAGAAGGTCCAGGTGGTGTTGCGGGCCAGAACATCGATCTCGCCCGAGGAGAGCGCGGTAAAGCGCGTCTTGCCGGTGGTCGGCACGAATTCGACAGCGTTGGCATCGCTGAGAACGGCTGCGGCGATCGCGCGGCATACGGCAACGTCAAAGCCTTCCCAGACGCCATTCGCGTCGGGCGCGGCAAAGCCGACAAGGCCGGTGGTCACGCCGCAGTTGAGCTTGCCACGGGCCTTGACATCATCCAGCGTGGCCGCTGCCGATGCGCCAGCCGCAAGGCCGGCAACAGTCAGTGCGCCCCAAAATACGGTTTTATTCATGTTTACCTCTTCCTGATTGTCCGCCTTTCAGAAGGCGGTTTTGTTGGCCCTTGCAGGGGCCTCGATAGCACTGCAAAGGGATTTCCCCGGTTCAGTGCCAGCAAGTTTGTGTGGATTCAGGCTGAAACGTCAAGTCTTTGTTCAGGAAATCGCGCGGCGGCGCCGGTTTCGAAAGGCTTACGCTCCGTCATCCGGCGCGCGCGAAAGATCATGAAAGCGCATGGCGTTAAGAAAGTCACTTTGTTTCCTGACTGCGGTCTCTTGCGCCTCTTCATCGCATCCCCACAGCTCTTCTTGCCAGGTTTCGTCGATACGCGAGACATGCCAGAGGGTTTCCGCCGATGCGTAACCACGCAGCGCAGCAAGCCCGATGACAAGCGAGCCGCTCAGGCTGACCAGATCGTGAAATGCGGTTAATGCCCAATTATCAAGCAGTTTGACCTCATCATGCAGTCGGCTGAGCGCCGCAGCCTCCTGTTTTACGGGCATCACTCCCCGCGTGATCCGCAACCGGACGGAAAAGACCGATTCGGTCCATTCGAGCAGCGGGTCCCACGCTTTTGCCTGACGCTCCACAAGATCCTCGGGACCGTGGGCGCGATAGCACAGAAGGTCGCTGCCACCATAGTCGGCCAGCATCGCCGCCACCGCGCCGCGTTGTTGCCCGACCCTGTCGATGGTGACATTGGCGGCGCGCGTCATGGGCATGGTGGCGGGTCGGATCACGCCCTCTTGCGCCGCCCATTCGGCGGCGATGCCTTGGGCCAATGCGCGCGTCGGCACGACAAGCGCTGCCTTGGCAGGCGTGCGCACCGGCCTGCCGTCAAGTTCTACGCCATATCCCGGCGCGCCCTCGACCGCGCGCGCCTCTTTCCAGAACCGTTTCGCCGCCCATTCGCTCATCTAACGCCGCTCCAGATATCCTCCAGAACCCCGGCCAGATCGCGGAAATCCTCCACGATCCGCGCGGCCGCGCCCAGCGCCTCGGGTGGGTGATAGCCCCAGCTTACCCCAATGCCGGTGATCCCGGCAGCCCGTGCCATTTCCATGTCGAAACTTGTATCGCCCACCATGACCGCGTTTTGCGGCGCGACCCCGGTCTCGGCAAGGGCTGCGCGGATCATCGAGGGGTGCGGCTTGGACGGGTGGTGATCGGCCACTTGCCGGGTCACGAAATAGGGCCGCAGGTCATGCCCGTCCAAAAGCTTGTCGAGGCCGCGCGCGGATTTCCCGGTGGCCACGCCAAGCAGCGTCTCGGGCACGCGGTGCAGCGCCTCCAGCGTCGCGCGGGCATGGGGATAGAGCGGCGAGGACTGCGCGGCCCCCACCTCGGCGCGCAGACCCATATAGGCGGCCTTGTAGCCTGCAACGATCCGCGCCCGCGTATCTGTGGGCAAATGCGGCGCCAGCTGCGCCACCGCCACATCAAGCGACAACCCGACAATCCCGAGAATAGCCGCCGTCTCGGGAGCCTGTTCCCCGACCCCGGCAAAACCCGCGCGCATGGCAGCCAGAATGTCGTTCTGGCTGTCCACCAATGTGCCGTCCACGTCGAAGATCACAAGGCGCAAGGGGCGGCTCATGCCAGATCCTCGAACGGGTCCTCGGGCGCATCCCGGTCGCGCCACTGGAACAGGTCCCAGGTCCGGCGCATATGATCGGGCAACGGCGCGGTGAAACTCAGGATCGCGCGGGTCACGGGATGCTCGATCTTCAGAAAGCGCGCGTGCAGGTGGAGCTTGCGGCTCACGTCGCCGCCCAGCTGCGCGCCCCAGCCATCGCCGAGGTTTTCCTGCCCCGATCCGCCATATTTACCGTCTCCGATAACGGGATGCCCGATCTCGGCCATATGTGCCCGAAGCTGATGCGTGCGCCCTGTTACGGGAACAAGCGCCATCCAGGCCGTGCGCCCGCCTGCCGCCTCGATCACCGCGTAATCGGTCGTTGCGGCCTTGGCGCCGGGCGTGTCCGTGACTTTGCCGGGATGCACGCACAGCATCTTTTCACCCTCGCCCTTCACCCCGTGTCCGGGTGCCTTGACGAGGCCATATCGCACCGTGCCCATGCGCGGGCTCGGCACACCGGCGACGGCGGCCCAATAGATCTTGCGCGTGTTACGATGCCGGAACGCCGCCGTAAGGCCCTTGGCCGCCTCGCGGGTGCGCGCCAGCAGGAGCACACCGGAGGTGTCCTTGTCGAGCCGGTGGACAAGGCGCGGCTTTTCCTCGAGGCCAAAGCGCAGCGCCTCCGACAGCCCGTCCACATGCCGCGTCTGCCCGCTGCCACCCTGCACCGGCAGGCCGGGCGGCTTGTTGAGCGCGATGAGGTGATCGTCGCGCCAGATCACGCAAGACCGGATCATCGCGGCATCGGCCTCTGACACGCTGGTGCGCTGCACTGTCGGCGCCGCCCCCGGCACGGGCAGGGGCGGGATACGCACCTCCTGGCCCGCTTCGACGCGGGTGCTTGCCTTGGCGCGCGCACCATCAACGCGCAAATCGCCCTTGCGGCACATTTTCTCGATGCGCGCCTGCGCCACATGCGGAAACATCCGCCGAAGCCAGCGATCAAGCCGCTGATCGCCGTCTCCCTCCGCCACCCGGATAATCTGAACGCCGCTCATGCCAGGGCCCCCCGTGCCAGTGCCGCGCCAAGGATCAGCGCCCCGATGGACAATCCGACCGACAGCCCCACGTAAAGCGCCGCCTGCCCCATCGCCCCACGCTCCCACAACGTCACCGCTTCGAGCGAGAAGGCCGAAAAGGTGGTGAACCCGCCCAGAAGCCCAGCCATGACCAGCGGATTGAGATGCGCCAGCCCGCGCTCGACCGTGGCCACCGCAAAGGCCCCCATCAGGAACGAGCCGATGATGTTGACCGCAAGCACGCCGATGGGAAAGCCGGGACCGGCAAGGCGCAGCACCCCGAGTCCCACGCCATAGCGCAGACATGACCCGATTGCGCCGCCAAGGGCGACCTGAAGAAATGTGGATATCATGGCGCGGTCCATCGCTTGCGCGCGTGTGCTTGTCAAGCGGCGGGGGCTTGGCCCGTGCCGGGACAGGCGGCCAGCACCTGCGCCGTATGGGTATAGGTCAGCCCGTGCCCCGCGCCCGCGATCACGCTATGGCGCGCGGCGGGGTTCAGGGCGGCAAGGCGGTCCTTGCAGGCGAGGGGAATGACCCTATCCGCCGCCCCCCAGATCGCATGAACGGGTGGGCCGCTCTGCGCGATGCGGGCGTGAACCGGCGAGAGGTCCTGCGCGAGAATGCCCGACAGAGACCGCGCGACGGCAGGCACAAAGCCGCGCCAGCGCAGTTGTGCCTGTTGCAGGTCAACGATCCCCGGCACCGAAGAGGGCAGCGCGCGCTCGGCCTCGCACCCCCTTTGAAAGCTGCGAGGAAAGGCGGCAAGCATGAGCCAGAGCGCAAACGGCCCACCCCGCGCGACGATCCGCGCCACCGGCCCGAGATCGTGGCCCAGACCGGCGGGCGCAATGAGGATGAGGTTTTGCACCCGCTCGGGATGTCTGGCGGAAAACTCCGTGGCAATCGCCCCGCCCATGGAATAGCCGATCAGCGTGACCGGCCCCGCCACCCCCTGATCGGCCAGCAACTCGCGCAATTGCGTGATGAAAAACGCTGCGTCCTGCGCGCCCTCGGGCCGGTCCGAGAAGCCCCGCCCGTATAGGTCGTAAACCAGCACGCGCCGCCCCTCTGCGGCCAGCCCCGGTGCCAGACCGTCCCACACGAAAGAGGGCGTGGTCAGACCGTGCACGCATACCGTGATCGCGCCATGCTCCGGCCCGAACCAGCGGTAATGTGTCAGCCCGCGCGATAGCGTCGCAAAATCACCGTGGGCCTCGGCCCGCGCCGCCGCATTCATCCGGGGCCTGAGCGCCTCGCGCAAGAGCGGCGCGCTCAGCAGCGCCGCAAGGGCAAGAAGCCCCCAGATCACGAGGCCGCCCGCCACGCATCGAGGATGTAGCGGCTTGTCATCAGGTCAAGATGCGCCCCGCCGCCATTCTTGAAAAGCGTGATCTCGTCGTCGCTCCGGCGGTGGAACCGCGCCTCGTCATAGTAATCCGCCACCAGATCAGTGCGCGCGATGGTGCCCGCCTCAAGCGGAATCTTGATCTCGCCGATATGGCCCAGGGTGGTGTCGAAACTGTCCACAAAAATGCGCGCGCGCTTGAGGGCCGTATCATCGGCCTCGCGCATGTCGGGGCGATAGGCGCCGATAAGGTCGATATGCTGACCGGGGCGCAGCCAGCCGCCCTTGAGGATCGGCGCCGTGGTCATGGTGGCCGAAGTAACGATATCGGCTTCGCGCACCGCCGTTTCCAGATCGGCGGCCACGACCATGCCGGGACAGGTGGCGGCCAGCGCCGCGGCATTGGCGCGGGTGCGGTTCCAGACGGTGAACCGCGCCTCGGGAAAGGCGGCGCGATAGGCCTGCCAAAGCGAACGCGCAACCGTGCCCGCGCCGACGATAAGGATGGACCGGCTCTCGGGACGCGCCAGCCGGGTCGCGGCATAAAGACTGTCGCCCGCGGTTTTCCACTTGGTCACGAGGTGAAAATCGACGATCGCCTCAAGCCGCCCGGTCGCGTCGTCGTAAAGGTTCACCCCGCCGTTGATCGTCGGCAGATCGGCCCCGGCATTGCCCGGAAAGATCGTCGCCGATTTGACCGCGATGCCCAGCCCGTCGATCCATGCGGCGCGATTGAGCAGCGTGTCCTTGCCTCGATAAAGAAACGTGTCGGCAATCTCGGCCTTGGGGCGTGCGTGCCCCGTCTGAAACGCGGCACAAAGGCCCAGCCAGTCGAGATGTTGCTCGCCCTCGGCGTAGGGGATGATGGTGGGGGTGAGGTTCTTGGTCACGGGCCTCTCCTTTTTTCAGCGGCGGTATTTGGGGGCCTTGGCCGCCAGCGGCTCTTTGCGCACCGTCTCGCGCCAGAGCAGATAGAGGCCCGATCCGATGATCAGCGCAATTCCGATCCAGGCGGTGGCATCGGGCCAGGTGCCAAAGACGGTGACGCCCCAGAGAATCGCCATGGGCATGGCGACATATTCGAACGGCGCGGCGAAGGCGGCCTCGGAGAGGCGATAGGCCTGGCTTATGAACAGCCCGCCGAAAAGCCCGGTGATCCCGAGCAGGATCAGGACGGGATAATCCTGCGCAGCGGGCCAGTCCCAGGCGCGAAAGAGAAACTCGAGCGAGGGATGCCCCGACCCGGCAAAGCGCCCGTCGCCAAGCCCGAGGCCAATGAGAACGCTGGCCACGAGAAAGGTGAGCTGAATGTAAAAGGCCATGGTCGGCGCGCTCTCGGTGCCGCCGATCTTGCGGGTGAGCACATGCAGCGTGGCATAGAAGAACGCCGCCGCAACCGGCAGAAGGGACGCCGCCTGAAACGCCGCCGTGCCCGGCTTGACGATCACCAGAACGCCGATGAACCCGATCGCGATGGCCGCCCAGCGCCGCGCGCCCACGGTCTCACCCAGAAAGATCACCGAGAACACCGTGATGATGAGGGGCGAGACGAAGAAGATCGCCGTGGCATCAGCGAGCGGCAGCGCTGCCAGCCCCAGAAACAGGCACATGTTCGCCGTGACCACGCAGAGCCCGCGCACCAGATGCACCACCGGGCGGCGCGTCCGCAGAACCGAGAGCCCGCCCGCGAAGGGCATGACAAGCACGGCAAAGAGCGTCAGCGCCACCAGCGCACGGATGAACACCACCTGATGCAGCGCATAATCGTCCGACAGGAACTTGATGCCGACATCGTTGACGGAAAAGCACGCCATCGCCGCCAGCGCATAGGCGGCTCCGGCCAGGTTCGTGCGCTGAACGGGGACAGTCATGCGCGACAAATGACGTTAGGGCACGAGGGATGTAAAGGGAAAGGGTCGCCCGGCGTTTTGAATGATGATCGGCCAGGCAGGGCAATCGCAACAAAAGCCCCGGCCACAGGGCCGGGGCAGATGGCGCGACCGGCGAGCCGCGCGCAGGGAACGTATTCAGGCCACGTCGCGCAGCGTTACCTTGGGCGTCACGCCAAGGGCGTGACAGACATCGCGAGTAAGGTCGGGGCGGTTGAGCGTGTAGAAATGCAGATCCTCCACCCCGCCCTCGATAAGGTCGCTGCACAGCTCGGTGCAGAGCGCGGTGGCCAACAGGTCATGCCGGTTATCGCGCAGTGCCTTGTCGAAGGCATCGTCGAGCCAGGCAGGCACGGTCGTGCCGCAGGAAAGTGCGAACTTGCGTGCGCCCACCCAGTTTTCGATCGGCAGGATGCCGGGGATGATCGGGGCATTGATCCCCGCTGCTGCGCAGGCATCGCGGAAGCGGAAAAATGTTTCGGCCTCGAAAAAGAACTGCGTGATCGCCTCCGAGGCACCCGCGTCGATCTTGCGCTTGAGCCAGTCGATATCGGCCTTTTGATCCGCCGCTTCGGGATGTTTCTCGGGGTAGGCTCCGACGCGGATGGTGAATTTGCCGGTCTCGGCCAGCGCCGCGATCAGCTCGCAGCTATCGGCAAAGCCCTCGGGATGAGGGGTGAACCCGTCCGACCCCTTGGGCGCATCGCCGCGCAGCGCCACGATCTCGCGCACGCCGGCGGCATGGAACTGCTCGGCGATCTCCAGCGTTTCGCTACGGCTTGCGTTCACGCAGGTCAGGTGCGCGGCGACGTTGAGCCCGGTTGCCTTGTGCAGCGTGCCCACGGCCTCGCGCGTCAACTCGC
The DNA here is from genome assembly GCA_002842985.1 of Alphaproteobacteria bacterium HGW-Alphaproteobacteria-1. Lineage (GTDB taxonomy): Bacteria > Pseudomonadota > Alphaproteobacteria > Rhodobacterales > Rhodobacteraceae > Roseovarius. The sequence goes on along the minus strand of PHEQ01000011.1, from coordinate 84,495 downwards.
GCGTGGTGCCACCCGCGCCATAGGTGACCGAGACGAAGCGGGGGGCCAGCGGGGCGAGGGTATGGATCGTGTCCCAGAGACGGAACGACGCCTCGAGCGATTTGGGCGGGAAGAACTCGAAAGAAACGCGCGGCGTTTTCATGATCGGGGATCCTGTGGAAAAGGGCCTGTTGATCCTCTTGTTGCAGGCGCAGCTCTGTGAGACAACTTCATATAATTCATGGTGAGAATGAGGATCGCTAATAATGCACATCGAGTTTCGCCACCTCCGGACAATCCGCGCCATCCATCAGGCAGGCGGGCTGGCGCGGGCAGCGGATATCCTGCACATCACCCAATCGGCGCTCAGCCATCAGATCAAGGGACTGGAAGACCAGACCGGAGTCGAGCTTTTCGTACGCCGCTCCAAGCCCTTGCGCCTCTCGGCCGCCGGTCATCGCCTGCTGCGTCTGGCCGAGAAGATCCTGCCCGAAATCGAGGCGCTTGAACAGGAATTCGACGGGTTGCGCGAGGGCAGCGCCGGGCGGCTACACATCGCCATCGAGTGTCACGCCTGTTTCGAATGGCTTTTTCCGGTGCTCGAGCGATTCCGCAAGACCTGGGGCGATGTTGATGTCGATATCCGCCCCGGCCTCGCCTTTGACGCGCTGCCCGCGCTGCAAAAGGAGGAGGTGGATCTTGTGGTCTCGTCGGACCCCGAGGATCTGCCGGGGATAAGCTTCAAGCCGCTCTTTGACTACGAGCCGGTTTTCGTGGCCTCGAGCCAGCATCCGCTTGCCGCCAAACCCTATGTCGAGGCGGTGGATTTCCGCGACGAGTTGCTGATCACCTACCCGGTGGACCGCTCTCGGCTCGACGTGTTCACCGAGTTGCTGACCCCGGCCAAGGTCGAGCCGCGCGGTATCAGGCAGGTAGAACTGACGGCGGTGATTCTGCTTCTGGTGGCCTCCAATCGCGGGGTGGCGGTCTTGCCCGACTGGGTGGTGCGAGAGGTGCGCACAAGCTCGGATTACGTCACCCGCCCGCTCACGGCGGAGGGCAAGACCAAACGCCTTTATGCCGCGATCCGCGACGAGGATGCCGACAAGCCCTATATGGCCCATCTCTTGCGGCTGGCGCGCGAGATCCCGGTGCGCCTTCAACGGGGTGAAGTGGCCAGCCCCGCAAGGTGATCGGGCAGGTTGCGCGCGGGGATCTCGGCTTCGCGCACCAGCGTATCGAAATGCAACGAGAGCGCCTCGACCCGAGCGCTGTCGCGGAACACCAGATAGTTGCGCCCGATATAGAGCACGGCCAGAAGCGGACCAAAGATCGTGATCGGCGCGGAATAGAGCCTGTGCGCGTCGAAAAGATAGAGCCTCAGGCGCGGATAGAACTGGCGCGCGACGGCGATCAGGTGGTCAAGCTGGTCGCGGCGGATCTCGGCGGGCAGGTCGCGGTAATAGCCCTCGCCGCGCGCGAAACTCTCGATCTCGTGGAGCGGCAGGGCAATCTCGTAATCCGAGCGCGCGCCACGCATCCAGGCCATGCGATCCTCTGACGCACCGATCGCCTGATCGGCGGAGCGCCCCAGCGAGGGCGCATATTCCCATTGAAGCATGGCGCGGGTCTTGAGCATGTCGGGCAGCGCGGCGGGCACATGCCGGATCTTGTAGCCTGCCGCCTCCTTGTGCCATGCGAAGATCTGTTCATCCACCAGCGCGCGAGGCGCCTCTGTCAGCGAGAGCGAATTGGCCAGCAAGTCGGCAGCGGTCTCGGGGCGCGCGGTCAGCCCCAGCAGCCAATCCGCCGAGACCCCGAGAGCACGGGCGCATTCGGCCACCACCTGCGCATTTGGCAGGCGCGCACCCGCTCCGGTCAGAAGTTGCGAGACGGTCGAACGGTCAACCCCGATGGTGCGGGCAAGCGCGCTCTGATTGGTCGCGCGCAGGCGCATCGCCTCGGTCAGGCGGGTGCGGAACAGGTCCGCGCGCGCGCGTTTGTCGGTATTATGGAACATGTGGTGAATTAAATCATAGTTGCAGGAAAAAGTTAACCATTCCCGCAATTCCGGATCAACCGAATCTCAATCACTTTTCCACAGGCTGATTGCACAGAAGGCACGATGGAGAGGCGGATGCAGGGGCAACTCGTGGTCGGGCGACGGGTGGAGTGGCCAACGCTGGCGCTGCTGGCGCTGACCTACGGGGTCTGGGCGCTGGGCACGGTCTGGGTCGCCGCGCTTTGGCTGCCATTGGGGATTGTCCTGACGGGGCTGGCCATCGCGCAGCATTCCTCGCTCTGCCATGAGGCGCTGCACGGCCATCCGTTCCGCGCGCGCCTCTGGAACGAGGCAGTGGTGTTTCCGGCGCTCTGCCTCGTGATTCCCTACGGACGGTTCCGCGACACGCACCTCGCGCATCACCGCGAGGAGATCCTGACCGATCCCTATGACGATCCGGAGTCGAATTATCTCGATCCGGCACGCTGGGCACGGTTGCCGCGCTGGGCGCGCGCGGTGCTGCGGGCGAACAATACGTTGCTGGGGCGGATGGTGCTGGGCCCGTTCGTGGCGCAGACGGCCTTTATGCGGGCTGATTGGGCGGCAATCCGGGCGGGCGACCGGACCGTGCGGCGCGCGTGGCTGTGGCATGTCCCGGCGGTGGCGGTGGTGCTGGGTTGGGTCGCGCTCGCGCCGATGCCTCTCTGGGCCTATCTGGTCTCGGTCTGGCTGGGGCTTGGCCTTCTGAAGATCCGCACGTTCCTCGAGCATCGCGCGCATGTGCGCGCAAGCGGCCGCACCGTGATCGTCGAGGATCGCGGGCCGTTGGCGCTCTTGTTTCTCAACAACAACCTTCATGTGGTCCATCACATGCACCCTGATGTGCCATGGTATCGGCTGCCTGCACTCTACGCCGCGCGGCGCGCGCATTACCTTTCGCGCAATGGGGGCTATCGCTACCGCTCCTATGCCGAGGTGATCCACGCCCATTTCCTGCGCGCCAAGGATCCGGTCCCGCATCCGCTCTGGAACGATGACAGCTGATCCTGAGCAACGCCACTGGCCAATCCCGGCCATCCGGGGCATGACGGGCCATGGAGCCGTGGATTGCCCTTTCGATTGCCGCTGCAGCGTTTCAAACGCTGCGCTTCATGCTGCAAAAAAAGCTCAGCATGGGCGCGCTGAGTGCGGGCGGCGCAACGCTGGCGCGGTTTCTGTATTCGGCACCTTTCGTGGTGGCGCTGGCGGTTGGATACCTCCTCGCCATGGGTGTGGGGTGGCCTGGTTATACGCCGCTCTTCTGGGTCTATGCGGTGGCAGGCGGGCTGTCGCAAATTCTGGCCACATGGGCCATGGTCGCGCTTTTCGCCGAGCGCAATTTCGCGGTCGGCATCGCCTTCAAGAAGACCGAGGTGGTGCAGACCGCGATTGTCGGCCTGATCGTGCTGGGCGACCGGGTTGACATCGGGGCGGTGGGTGCGATCCTTCTTGGCCTCGTCGGCGTGCTGCTTTTATCGCAGACGCCGGGCCGCGAAGGGCGCTGGTGGCGGCGCATCGGCGCGCGCGCGGCGCTGCTTGGCCTTGCGTCCGGGGCGCTCTTTGCCGTGTCCGCTGTCGGCTATCGCGGCGCGACGCTGGAAATTGCAAGCGCGGATCCGTTTCTGCGCGCCGCCCTGTCGCTGGCGGTGGTGACCACAATGCAGGCGCTGGCGCTGGCGCTATGGCTGGGCTGGCGCGAGCGGGGACAGGTGGCGCGTGTGATCGCCTCGTGGCGCACGGCGATCTGGATAGGGCTGGCGGGCATGGGCGGCAGCCTGTGCTGGTTCACGGCGTTCACGCTACAGAACGCGGCGCTGGTCTTTGCGGTAGGGCAGGTCGAGGTGATCTTTTCGCTCATCGTCTCATGGCTGTTCTTCGGCGAACGGCTGAGCGCGCGCGAGGGCTGCGGCATCGCCCTTGTCACCCTTTCAGTGATTGCAGTGGTGGCACTCCGTTGAGCCGCAGGAACAGGCTTTCCTCGTCATCGTTGCGAAAGAACGGCACTGAAACGGGAGGTGTGCGGTCATGGGCGCGAGCGGCCACTTCGGCCAGAACGACCTCGGTGATGAAGGGCAGGTCGAAATGGCGCGCCTCGGGGAGGGGAATCCATTTCAGGTGGCTCAACTCCTCGCAGGCCGCAGAGAAATCGTCGGCATCGCCTGCCAGCGCCTCGGCATGGACAAGAAAGAATCGCGCATCGAAGCGGCGCGGGCGTCCCGGCGGGGTGATGGCGCGAAACACGAATTGCAGCGCGTCCGCGCGCGGCACGAGGCCACGGGCCGCAAAGCCTTGCCAATCCGGCGGCACCTCGCCGGGCCATGTGCCGGGAAGACCAAGCGCAAGCCCGGTCTCTTCCCACAACTCGCGGATCGCGGCGGCGGCAAGGGCCTGTGCAAGGTTGCCCGGTGCTGCCTCACACAGCCTGTTCGCACAAAGATCGGGCAGCGGTCGGGCAAGCGGAATGGCCGCATCGACCGCATCGACCGCGCCACCGGGAAATACGACCTTGTTGGGCATGAAAGCCGCGCCCGCGCCGCGCTGACCCATGAGCACATGCGGCACGCCCGCGCGCTCTCGCAGCACGATCACCGTGGCCGCGTCGCGCACCGGCACCTTGTCCGTGGTCTGTTCCATGTTTGCCCCCGCGTGTCTGGAGGGGCTAGTCGCCGGTCCCGAACCCATGCATCCGCTTGGCCCATTGTAACCCGACGATGGCCCCCTTGAGCCGAGGCAGAAGGTAGAGCGACAGCGCGATGGTGCCAATGGCGAAACTGGTGAAAAGCACGAGCGGTTCGGGCCGCCATGTCTCGAACACGATCATCAGGAGCGGGGCCATCAGGTGCCCGACGAAGAGAATCGTAAGATAGGCGGGGCCGTCATCGGCACGGTGATGACTGAGATCCTCCTGACAGACCGGGCAGTGATCGCGCACGGTGAGATAGTTGCGCAGGATCGGCCCCGAGCCGCAATTGGGACACTTGCCGCGAAACCCCCGCCACATGGCGGGTTTGACCGGACGGACCGTCTCGGCGGTGAGCGTTGTGTCGCGCATGACTATCCCTTTCGATGGTGGCGGTAACATGACGCGGGGCGGCGGGGATTTGAAGGTGACAGCCTGTCCTTGCGGCGCGATGTCGCAAATTTGCCGCTTCCAAACGGGGTGTTTTGCCTCCGCGAATTGACGGCTATAGCTGGGTCATGGCACGGGCGCGCAAGAAATCAGTCAAGGTCAGGCGGGTCAGACCGCTGAAAGTCTTGTGGCGATGGGCATTGCGGGCCATGCTGGCCTTCGTCGTGGTCCTGTCATTTCTGATCCTGGGCTATCGCTGGGTGAACCCGCCAACCACGATCTATATCTGGCAGGAAGGGCGGCGCCTTGGCGGAGTTGAACAGGACTGGGTTCCGATTGAGCGGATCGCGCCGGTGATGGCGCGCTCCGTCGTGGCGGCGGAGGATGCGAATTTCTGCCTGCACTGGGGCTTTGACATGGGGGCGATTCGCACGGCCATCGCCGAGGGATCGGGCCGCGGTGCCTCTACGCTCAGTCAGCAGGTGGTCAAGAACGTGTGGCTCTGGCATGGGCGCAACTGGGGCCGCAAGGCGCTCGAGGCGATGATCACCCCGGTGATGGAAACGGCCTGGCCCAAGCGGCGCATCCTCGAGGTCTATCTCAACGTGGCAGAGTTCGACGAAGGTGTTTTCGGCGCCGAAGCGGCCGCGCGGCATTATTTCGGAGTGAGCGCCGCCGACCTGAGTCCGGCGCAGGCGGCGCGCCTTGCCGCCGTATTGCCTGATCCCAAGGGCCGCTCGGCAAGCCGCCCCACGGATGCCCTGCGCCGTCGCGCCGCGCGCATCATGGACGGGGCGGCCACCATCGTCCGCGACGGGCGCGCCGCCTGTTTCGAGGATTGAATCCCGCGCCCGAAGAGGGCATTGAGGATCGATCTCCGTGTTTCCGCAGGTTTGCCGATGGCCCGTCTCTATCATGTCCCGCTCTCGCCTTTTTGTCGCAAGGTGCGGCTTGTGCTCGCCGAAAAGCGGATCGAATGCGAACTGGTCGAGGAGCGCTATTGGGAACAGGACGCCGATTTTCTCCGCCGCAACCCGGCGGGCAAGGTGCCGGTCCTGCGCATGGACGGTCTCACCATGTCCGAAAGCGCCGCAATCTGTGAATTCATCGAGGAAAAGCACCCCGCCCCGCCGCTCATGCCGAAAGGCGCGGAGGCACGCTATGAGGTGCGGCGCCTGGTGGGCTGGTTCGACGACAAGTTTCACGCCGAGGTCACCTCGAAGCTGCTTTATGAGCGGGTGAACAAGAAGATGATGAAACAGGGCTTTCCCGACAGCCGCAACGTCAAGGACGGGGCGCGGGCGATCAAGTTCCACCTCGATTACCTGGCCTGGCTGCTGGATCACCGCCGCTGGCTTGCGGGCGACGTGATGACGCTGGCGGACTTCGCGGCGGCCGCGCATCTGTCGTCGCTGGATTACATCTCGGATGTGGACTGGCACCGCTCGGAGGTGGTCAAGGACTGGTATGCCAAGATCAAGTCCCGTCCCGCGTTCCGGGGAATTCTTGCCGATCAGGTGCCCGGATTTCCGCCGCCCGCGCATTATGCCGATCTGGATTTCTAGTCCGGGGGCGCTGCCCCCGTCGCCGCGAGCGGCGACTCCCCCGGAGTATTTGCCGGAACGATGAAGGATGACCTGAAAAAGAGACTGGTTGCGCAGGCGCGAGCCGAGGGATTTGATGCCTGTCGGCTCTGCCGACCCTGGGACGTGCCCGAGGTGCCGGGGCGTCTGGCGGTGTTTCTGGAGAAGGGATATCATGGGCAGATGGGATGGCTTGCCGAGCGCAGCCATTGGCGCGGCGCGCCGCAGGTGCTCTGGCCCGAGGCGCGCACGGTGATCATGCTCGGCGAGAGCTATACGCCCGAGGGCGACCCGCTGGCAGGGCTGGCGCGGCGGGACCGGGGCAATGTCTCGGTCTACGCGCGGGGTCGCGATTATCACGACACGGTCAAGAAGCGGCTGAAACGGCTGGCGCGGTGGCTGATCGAGGAGGCGGGGGGCGAGGTGAAGGTGTTTGTCGATACTGCACCTGTGCCCGAGAAGCCGCTGGCGCAGGCGGCAGGGCTCGGCTGGCAGGGCAAGCACACCAATCTGGTGAGCCGGGATCTCGGCAACTGGTTCTTCATCGGCTCGGTATTCACGACGCTGGGATTAGAGACTGATCCGGCGGAAATGGATCATTGCGGCTCGTGCCGGGCCTGTCTGGATATCTGCCCGACAGAGGCCTTTCCCGCACCCTATCAACTCGATGCGCGGCGCTGCATTTCCTATCTGACGATCGAGCACAAAGGCCCGGTCGATGCAGAGTTGCGGCCCCTGCTGGGAAACCGCATTTATGGCTGCGACGATTGTCTGGCGGTCTGTCCATGGAACAAGTTTGCGGTCGAAGCGCGGGAGGCCAAGTATCACGCGCGCGCCGATCTTGTCGCGCCGCCGCTGGAGGAGTTGGCGGGCTTGGGTGAGGCCGGGTTTCGGGCGCGGTTTTCCGGAAGCCCGATCAAACGGATCGGCTGGCTGAGGTTTCTTCGCAACGTGCTATACGCCATCGGCAACTCGGGCGATGCGCGGCTTTGGGCCGTGGCGCGGGCGCATCTGGGAAATGACGATGCAGCAGTCGCGGATGCGGCGCGCTGGGCACTGGAAAGGCTGGAACAGTGACGCTTTTGCTGGGGGTTGATACCGGCGGGACCTATACCGATGCGGTGCTGATCCGCAACGAAGCCGAGGTGGTGGCGAGCGCAAAGGCGCTGACCACGCGGCACGATCTGGCGGTGGGCATCGGCCGCGCGGTCGAGGCGGTGCTGCGTCAGAGCGGTGCGGCAGCGGGGGAGATCGGGCTTGCGTCGCTGTCCACTACCCTCGCCACCAATGCGCTGGTCGAGGGGCAGGGCGGGCGCGCGGGGCTGGTCTATATCGGGTTCCGCGAGGCGGATTTGCAGACGCACGGCCTCTCGGAGGCGCTGGCGGGCGATCCGGCGCTGGTGCTTGCGGGCGGGCACAACCATGCGGGCGGCGCGGCGGTGGCGCTCGACGAGGCACGGTTGCGCGACTGGCTGGAGGCGGGCACGGGCGCCGAGGCCTATGCGGTGGCGGCGCTGTTTGCCACGCGCAACCCGGCCCATGAATTGCGCGCGGCGGAGGTGATCCGCGCGGTGACGGGGCGGCCGGTGAGCCTGTCGCATCACCTCTCGGCGAAGCTCAACGGGCCGAAACGGGCGCTGACGGCGCTGCTGAATGCGCGGCTCATCGGGATGATCGCGCAGCTCATTGATCGGGCCGAGGCGCGGTTGCGCGAGTTGGGGGTGCAGGCGCCGCTGATGGTCGTTCGGGGCGACGGGGCGTTGATCTCGGCGGATCAGGCGCGCGAACGGCCCATCGAGACGATCCTGAGCGGGCCTGCGGCGAGCCTTGTGGGCGCGCGCTGGCTGACCGGGGCGGAGCGGGCGCTTGTCTCGGATATCGGCGGCACGACAACGGATGTGGCGGTGTTGCGAAACGGGCGGCCCGCGATCGATGCGGAGGGGGCCAAGGTCGGGCCCTGGCGCACCATGGTGGAGGCTGTGGCGATGCGCACCTTCGGTCTCGGGGGCGACAGCGAGGTTCATGTAACCGAGGGGTTGGGCGGCGGTGTGAGGCTGGGGCCGCGCCGGGTGGTGCCGGTCAGCCTGATGGCCATGGAGGCGCGCGAGACGGTGCATCGCGCGCTGGAGGAACAGGCGCGAGCGGTGGCGCCGGGCGAGATGGACGCACGCTTTGTGCGGGCGGTGCCGGGGGTGGAAGCCGGGGGGCTGACGGAGCGCGAGGCGGCGCTGTTGGCGCGGATCGGGGAAGCGGTGAAACCGTTGGGTGGGGTGTTGGGAAGCCGGATGGACCATGCCGCGCTCGGTCGCCTGGTGCGGCGGGGATTGGTGCAGCTGGGCGGCATCACGCCCTCGGATGCGGCGCATGTTCTGGGCAAGGCCGATGCCTGGGACGCGGACGCCGCGCGCATGGCGCTGGCGCTTGTGGCACGCAAGCGGACCGGGGCGGGCGAACGGCTGGCCGATGGGGCGGAGCCATTGGCGCGGATGATCGTGGAGCGGCTGACGCATCAGACAAGTTTGGCCGTGTTGGAGACGGCTTTTGCCGAGGAAGAGATGGATTTTGGCCACCCACCCGCCGATCTGGCGGCGCATGTGCTCATGCAGCGGGGCCTTGGGCGGCATCGTGGGCTGGTGCGGATCGAGAGCGGTTTGAACGTGCCGGTGATCGGGCTGGGGGCCTCGGCGGCAAGCTATTATCCGGCGGTGGGGGAGCAGCTTGGGTGCGAGATGATCGTGCCGGATCATGCCGGGGTGGCCAATGCCATCGGCGCGGTGGTGGGGCGTGTGACGATACGGCGCGCGGGCACCGTGACCTCGCCCGCCGAGGGGAGATTCCGCGTGCATCTTGAGGGCGGGCCCGAGGATTTTGCCGGGTCGGAGGCAGCGATGGCGGCGCTGGAGGCGGCGCTTGGGGCGGCGGCGCGTCAGGCGGCGGTTGCGGCGGGCGCAGTCGATATCCATGTGAGCGCAAGGCGCGAGGTGAAGGAGGCCGTGGTCGAGGCGCGGCGGGTGTTCCTCGAGGCCGAAATCGTGGTAGAGGCAAGCGGCCGGCCGCGCGTGGCGGGCTGAGGATGGGGGCGCTGCCCCCGTCGCCGCAGAGCGGCGACTCCCCCGGAGTATTTCCGGAACGCTGAAAGGGAAGGTGACATGGCGGCGACGGATCGGTTTGACGCGGATATGGCGGGGCGGCTCGACGGCTTGCGCGAGGACGGGCTATACAAAGTGGAGCGGGTGATTACCTCGATGCAGGCCGGTGAGGTGCGCCTGTCGGACGGGCGCGCTGTGGTGAACCTCTGTGCCAACAACTATCTCGGGCTGGCGGATCACCCGGACGTGATCGCTGCGGCGCATGAGGCGCTGGATCGCTATGGCTTTGGCATGGCGAGCGTGCGGTTCATCTGCGGGACGCAGGAAGAGCACAAGGCGCTGGAGGCACGGATCGCCGGGTTTCTGGGAAAAGAGGATGCGATCCTTTATGCCGCCGCCTTTGATGCCAATACCGGCCTCTTCGAGACGATATTGGGCGAGCAGGATGCGATCATCTCGGATGCGCTCAATCATGCGAGCATCATCGACGGGGTGCGGCTGTGCAAGGCGCAGCGATACCGCTATGCCAATCGCGACATGGCCGATCTGGAGCGGTGTCTGCGCGAGGCGGCGGGCGCGCGACATCGGCTGATTGCCACCGACGGGGTTTTCTCCATGGATGGATATTATGCGCCCCTCGATGAGATTTGCGATCTGGCCGAACGCTATGACGCATTGGTGATGGTGGATGACTGCCATGCCACGGGGTTCGTGGGCGCGACCGGGCGTGGCACGCCGGAGCATTTCGGGGTGATGGACCGGGTGGATATCCTGACCGGCACTTTGGGCAAGGCGCTCGGCGGGGCCTCGGGCGGCTACACGGCGGCGTCGGCGCGGGTCGTGGACTGGCTGCGGCAGCGGTCTCGGCCTTACCTTTTCTCCAACACTCTGGCGCCGGTGATTGCAGGCGCGTCTCTGAGGGTGTTTGACATACTGGAAGCAGGCGGGGAAAGGCGCGCGCGACTGTGGGAGAATGCAGCGTATTTCCGCGCGCGGATGGGGAAGCTCGGGTTCGAGTTGCTGCCGGGGGAACATGCGATCATCCCGGTGATGCTGCGCGACCCGAAACTGGCGCAGGAGATGGCGGCCAAGCTGGGCGAGCGGGGGGTCTATGTGACGGCCTTTTCGTTCCCGGTGGTGCCGAAAGGGCAGGACCGCATCCGCACACAGATGAGCGCTGGTCTCACGCGCGGGATGCTGGATCGGGCGATTGATGCCTTCGAGATTGTCGGGCGGGAGTTGGGAGTGATCTGATGGATAATCGCATGAAGGCGCTGGTGAAGGCGCGGCCCGAGCCGGGGCTGTGGATGGACTATGTGCCGGTGCCCGAGCCGGGGCCGTCCGATGTGCTGATCAAGGTGCGCAAATCCGCGATTTGCGGCACCGATGTGCATATCTGGAAATGGGACGAGTTCAGTGCGAAAACCGTGCCTGTGCCGATGGTGGTGGGGCATGAGTTTGTCGGCGAGATCGTGGATTGCGGGCCTGCGGCGGTGAAATACCGGATCGGGCAGCGGGTGTCGGGCGAGGGGCATATCGTCTGTGGCACCTGCCGCAATTGCCGCGCGGGGCGGGGGCATCTGTGCCGCAACACCAAGGGCGTGGGCGTGAACCGACCCGGCAGTTTCGCGGAATATCTCTGCATCCCCGAAAGCAACGTGGTGCCGATCCCCGAGGATATCCCCGACGAGATCGCCGCCATCTTCGATCCGTTCGGCAATGCCGTGCACACCGCGCTCAGTTTTGATCTGGTGGGCGAGGACGTGCTGGTGACGGGGGCGGGCCCGATCGGCATCATGGGCGCGCTGGTCGCGCAAAAGGTGGGCGCGCGCAAGGTGGTGATCACCGACATCAACCCCTACCGCCTTGATCTGGCGCGGCGGATGGGGGTGCAGCATGTGGTCGATGTCAGCCGCGAGCAGTTGCGCGACGTGATGATTGACATCGGCATGACCGAAGGCTTTGACGTCGGGCTTGAGATGTCGGGCGCCTCGGCGGCGATGCAGCAGATGATTGCGCGGCTGAACAATGGCGGCAAGGTCGCGCTTCTGGGGATCGCCCCGACCGAGTTTGCCGTGGACTGGAATGCGGTGATTTTCAAGATGCTGCACATCAAGGGTATTTATGGCCGCGAGATGTTCGAGACCTGGTACAAGATGATAGCACTTGTGCAATCGGGACTGGACGTGAGCGGGCTTATCACCCACCGCATCGGGATCGACGATTTCGAGACCGGCTTTGCCGCGATGATCTCGGGCAATTCCGGCAAGGTGGTGATGGACTGGTAAGGCTCAGCGCAGCATCGCCTCGATCTTCCCGGTGATCTCGCCGGATTGCGGTCTGGTCATCGAGCCCCAGGTGCCCGCGACGCGACCGTCGGGGTCGATGAGCACCTTGTTGAAGTTCCACGCAGGCGCAAATCCCGTCTCGGCCGCAAGCGTGGCATAAAACGGGTGCGCCTGCGGTCCCTTCACGGGGGTGATCGTGGTCATCGGGAGATCAAGGCCGAAATTCACCTCACAGAATTCCTTGACCTCGGCCTCGCTGGCCAGCTCCTGCCGGAAATCGTTCGACGGCACGGCAAGCACGATCAGCCCTGCGTCGCGATAGCGGTCATAGAGCGCCTGAAGCCCGTCATATTGCGGGGTAAAGCCGCAGCGCGAGGCGGTATTGACCACGAGCACGGGCCGCCCCTGCCAATCGCTCAGTCTGATCTCGCCGCCATCGATATTGCCGAAGGGCGTGGCAAGATCGAGCGCGGCGGCGGGCAGGGCAAGAAGCGTGGCGAGAATGGCAGCAATCAGGCGCATCGGAACCTCCTGTTATATGGCAGGGATACGGGGCAGCGCCGCGTGCGGATCATCCGCGCGTCATGGTTGCGCGGAATGCGCCCAGTCCCAATACATTTCGCGTACCTGTTCCGTGACCGGCCCCGGCTGATACTGCGTCTCCTCGAACGCCGTCACGGGTGTGACCTTCATCAGGTTGCCCGACAGGAATACCTCGTCCGCATCCTCGAAATCGGCGAATGTCATCACCGTTTCATGCACCATGATCCCTTCGCGCCGCATGTTGTCGATATGGCGCGCCCGCGTGATCCCGGCGAGGAAGGTGCCGTTCGGAATGGGGGTGAAGACCGCACCATCCCTGACGGCAAAGACATTGGCGGTCGCTGTCTCGGCCACATTGCCAAGCGCGTCGGCGACAAGCGCGTTGCCGAAGCCGCGGTCGCGCGCTTCCTTGAGCATCCGCGCGTTGTTGGGATAAAGACAGCCCGCCTTGGCATTGACCACCGCATCCTCGAGCACGGGGCGGCGAAATCGGGTACGGCAGAGCGTCGTGGCGGTGCCCGGCGGCGGCATCGGGATCTCTTCGAGGCTGATGGCAAAGCCGGTCGCCCCCTCCTTGGGCAAGACGCCCAGATATCCGCCGTCGAGCGCCCAATACATCGGGCGGATATAGATCGCGGCCCCCTTGGGATAGGCCGAAAGCCCGTCCCAAACGATCTCCTCCATCTCGCCCGCGCTCAGCGTCGGCGTGATCATCAGCGCGCGCGCCGAGGCGTTGACGCGGGCGCAATGGCGGTCGAGGTCGGGCGCGATCCCGTCGACAAAGCGCGCCCCGTCAAATACCGAGGTACCAAGCCACATGGCGTGATCGGCGGCCTTCATCACCGCAAGGTCGCCATCGTGCCAGCGGCCGTCGAAATAGGTGCGGATATTGGTCCCTGTGGCCATGCGGCGCCCTCCCTTTTGCCCAGAGGTTAGGCCGCGCGCACGGCTGCGTCCAGAGGGGTCAGGCGCGCGGCGGGGCCTCGGCCAGAAGCGCGTCAAGGTCAAGCCGCGCATTGATCATGGCAAGGCGTCCCTCGCCGTCGCGCGGCCAGTCGGCTTCGGGCTTGTCGCGGTAAAGTTCGACGCCGTTGCCATCGGGGTCGCGCAGATAGACCGCCTCGCTCACGCCGTGGTCGGCGGCCCCGTCAAGCGTGATCCCCGCCTCGAGCACCCGCCGCAGCGCATCGCCAAGGGCGGCCCGGTCCGGATAAAGGAACGCCGTGTGATAGAGCCCGGTATGGCCCGGCGGCGGCGGCGTGGCGCCAAGGCTCTCCCAGGTATTCAGCCCGATATGGTGATGATAGCCCCCCGCCGAGAGAAACGCCGCGCGCCCGCCGGAATAATATTGCGTGATCTCGAAGCCGAGCACGCCGGAATAGAATCCGATGGCGCGCTCAAGATCGGCCACCTTGAGGTGGACATGGCCGATGCGGGTGGCGGGGTGGACGGGGACGGTCATGGGGCTGGCTCCTGTGAGGTTGTCATGCCCCCAGAATGCGCCTCGCCGCCCCGCCCGACAATTCCGCGCCGGGGCGCAGACCCTGTGCAAAAGGCCACGGCCCCGCGCGCTCAATGCGCCATGAAGACCGGCACGGCGGCCTGTTCCAGCATGTAGCGCGTCGCGCCGCCAAAGATCGCCTCGCGGAAGCGCGAATGGCCATAGGCCCCCATCACCACCATGTCGGCATCCATGTCGGTGACATGGCGCAAGAGCACGTCGGACACGCGCGGCAGCGTCTTGGACAGCACGTCGATTTCCACCTTCACCCTGTGCCGCGCAAGATATTGCGACAGAAGACCGCCCGGATCGGAGCGGTTCGGGCCATGCGTGGGCGGGTCGATCACCACGACATGCACGCTTTCGGCAGCGCGCAGAAGCGGCAGCGCGGCGCGGGTCGCACCAAGTGCCTCGCTGCTCTCGTTCCAGCCGAGCAGGATACGTTTGGGATGCGGAACGGGCGCGGCGCCGACAGGGGCAATGAGCACCGGGGTATGACCTTCGAAGAGGGCCGATTCGGTCACCGGTTCAAGTTCGGCCCCGCGCCCGTCACCATAGGGCTGCGGCAGAATGACCAGATCGGAAAAGCGTGCCCGTGCCGAGACGTGCCGCCCGAGATCGGCCAGTTGGCTTACCCCGGCGTCGAGCGACCAGCGAAGCGTTGTCACATCGAGCCGCTTGCGGGCCAGTGCTTCGACCTCCTCGGACTCTTCCTGCGCGCGGGCGATGGTTTCCTGAAGCACGATGGCGCTCGCGCCCGCATAGTAATAACCGGTCTGGCTCCGATCCACGCCGAGGCAGAGCACATCCAGATGCGCATCATGCGCCTCTGCGGCAGCGATGGCATGGGTCAGGGTCTCTTCGACAAGGGCTGCGTCAGTAAGGACCGTGAAAAGACTGTTATATGTCATGGCGGATATCCTGGCTGGTGTTACGCTGGGGACAGCATAGGAGCGGGGGAAGCGCGCCGCATTGACCCGGATCAATCTGGAGTATGTGGGGCTTTGACACAGATCAATGTTTGTTGACTCCGATCCTAGCATTACGGGCACTGTCAAACGCGCCTGCGCGGGTCAGGCCGACTCGGGCAGGTGAAGACGAAGGGACGCAACATGACGAATTATATCAAGCTGATCGTGCTTGGGGTGATCACGCTTTTCGCGCTGGTCGCGGCCAATTATGCGCGCGATCTGGCCTATCTGGTCAATGCGCTGACAATCGCGCTGGTGGCCGGCGGGCTGTTTTTGTGGGTGCTCCGGCACACCGACGAACCGGAGACCAAGGCGGATCTGTCCGGCGAATACATGGATGGCGTGATCCGCGCCGGGGTCATCGCCACCGCGCTCTGGGGTGTGGTGGGCTTTCTCGCGGGCACGTTCATCGCCTTTCAGCTTGCCTTTCCGGGGCTGAACTTTGAGTGGGCACAGGGTTATGCGAATTTCGGGCGGTTGCGTCCCTTGCATACCTCGGCTGTGATCTTCGCCTTTGGCGGCAACGCCCTCATCGCCACCTCGTTCTACGTGGTGCAGCGCACGAGCGCCGCGCGCCTCTGGGGCGGCAATCTGGCGTGGTTCGTGTTCTGGGGCTATCAGCTTGTGATCGTTCTGGCGGCGACGGGCTATCTTCTGGGCGCAACCCAATCCAAGGAATATGCCGAGCCGGAATGGTATGTGGACCTGTGGCTTACGGTTGTCTGGCTGGCCTATCTCGCGGTCTTTGTCGGCACGCTGGTGAAACGCCGCGAGCCTCATATCTACGTGGCCAACTGGTTCTTCCTGTCGTTCATCATCACCGTGGCGATGTTGCATGTTGTCAACAACCTCAGCATCCCGGTCAGCATCTTCGGCTCCAAATCGGTGCAGGTCTTCTCGGGCGTGCAGGATGCCATGGTGCAGTGGTGGTATGGCCACAACGCCGTCGGGTTCTTCCTCACCGCCGGTTTCCTTGGCATGATGTATTACTTCGTGCCGAAGCAGGCCGAACGTCCGGTCTACAGCTACAAGCTGTCGATCATCCACTTCTGGGCGCTGATCTTCATCTATATCTGGGCCGGGCCGCACCACCTGCACTACACGGCGCTGCCCGACTGGGCCTCGACGCTGGGCATGGTGTTCTCGATCATTCTCTGGATGCCGTCCTGGGGCGGGATGATCAACGGTCTGATGACGCTTTCGGGCGCCTGGGACAAGCTGCGCACCGATCCGGTGATCCGCATGATGGTGATCTCGATCGGCTTTTACGGCATGTCCACCTTTGAAGGGCCGATGATGTCCATTCGCGCGGTCAACTCGCTGTCGCATTACACAGACTGGACGATTGGCCATGTGCATTCCGGCGCGCTTGGCTGGAACGGCATGATCACCTTCGGCGCGCTCTACTTCCTTGTGCCGCGCCTGTGGAACCGCGAGCGGCTTTACAGCCTGAGCCTGGTCAGCTGGCACTTCTGGCTCGCGACCATCGGGATCGTGCTCTACGCCGCGTCGATGTGGGTGACCGGGATCATGGAAGGGCTGATGTGGCGCGAGGTGGACGCCAACGGCTTCCTCGTCAACTCCTTCGCCGATACTGTGGCCGCGAAGTTCCCGATGTATGTGGTGCGCGGGCTGGGCGGGGTCATGTTCCTCACCGGGGCACTCATCATGTGCTACAACCTCTGGATGACTGTGAAACGTTCGCCGGCCGTCGAGGCCACGAACAGCACAGTCCCGGCTGAATAAGGAGGGCCGGAGAGATGGCAATTCTGGACAAACACGCGATCCTTGAGAAGAACGTCACGCTTCTGGCGATCTTCGCCTTCCTCGTGGTCACCATCGGCGGCATCGTGCAGATCGCGCCCCTGTTCTGGCTTGAGAACACCATCGAGGACGTGGAGGGGGTGCGCCCCTACGCGCCGCTCGAACTCGCGGGGCGCGACATCTATCTCCGCGAGGGCTGTTACGTCTGTCACAGCCAGATGATCCGCCCGATGCGTGACGAGGTGGAACGCTATGGCCACTATTCCCTGGCAGCCGAGTCGAAATACGACCACCCGTTCCAGTGGGGGTCCAAGCGGACGGGGCCCGATCTTGCCCGCGTCGGCGGCCGCTATTCGGATGACTGGCACGTCAAGCACCTGCGCAATCCGCAATCCATGGTGCCCGAATCGGTCATGCCCAAGTATGGCTTTCTCGAAAACCGTCTGATCGACGGCGCGCATATCGCCGACCTGATGAAGACGCATCGTCTGGTGGGCGTGCCCTATAGCGACGAGATGATCGAGAACGCGGTGGCGGATTTCCGGGCACAGTCCGATCCGGAGGCGGATACCGACGGGCTGCTTGCCCGCTATCCCAAGGCACAGGTGCGCAATTTCGACGGGCAACCGGGTATATCGGAGACCGATGCGCTGATTGCCTACATGCAGATGCTGGGCACGCTGGTCGATTTCTCGACCTTCACGCCCGTCGCCAGCCGCTGAGGAGGGAACGCAATGGAAACCTATTCGCTGCTTCGCCAATTCGCCGATAGCTGGATGTTACTGGTGCTCTTCGCGTTCTTCATCGGGGTGGTGATCTGGGTGTTCCGCCCAGGGGCCAGCAAGACCTACGAGAACCCGGCAAACATCCCCTTCCGGCACGAAGACAAACCGGCCCCCGCGCGGGATGCCGACGCCAAGGAGGCGTAAGACATGGCCAAGAAGCCGATCGACAAACAGGAACCGGATACCACGGGCCACGAATGGGACGGTATTCAGGAATTCGACAATCCGTTGCCGCGCTGGTGGCTCTGGGTATTCTACGCCTGCATCGTCTGGGGGATCTGGTATGTGATCGCCTATCCTGCATGGCCGTTGGTGAATCAGGCAACGGCGGGCTACAAGGGCTGGTCGACCCGCGCCAATGTCGCCGCCGAGATAGAGGCGGCGCGTGAGGCAAACGCGGAAATCAATGCGCGCCTCGTCGCGGCCGATCTCAACGACATTCCCGGCGACCCCGACCTCAACGCCTTTGCTGTCGCAGCAGGCGGAGCGGTATTCCGCACCTATTGTGCCCAGTGCCACGGTGCCGGGGCTGCGGGTGTGCAGGCAGGGGGTTATCCCAGCCTTCTGGACAATGACTGGCTCTGGGGCGGGACGCTCGAGGATATCCACCTGACCATCGCTCACGGGATCCGCAACGAGACGGATCCGGATGCGCGCTGGTCGCAGATGCCGGCCTTTGGCGACTTGCTGGAAAGCGCCGAGATCGACCAGGTGGTGAACCATGTCATGTCGCTCTCGGGCGAGCCGCAGGATGCGGCGGCGGCGGCGGCCGGCGAGAGCGTGTTCTTGGACAATTGCGCCGCCTGTCACGGCGAGGCGGGTGAGGGCGACATCACTCAGGGAGCGCCCAACCTGGCCGATGCGATCTGGCTCTATGGCGGGGATTACGACACGCTCCGCGAGACGGTCACCTATTCGCGCTTCGGCATCATGCCCGCCATGGGCGGCGCCAATCTGAGCGAGGCGCAGCTGCGCGCCGTCGCAATCTATGTCCACCAGCTTGGCGGCGGCGAATAAACACCGCCTCTGAACACCCCGGCCCCGCCTTCGGGCGGGACCGGGGCGAGGCACCGGTCCCTCCGTCCTGTTCGCGCGTTTCCAGGAAGGGCCGGTGCCGTTATCCGCCCGCGCGGCAACACGCCACGCTTCGCCCGCGCGGAATTTGCCCCAGTTTTGACGCAGGTCAAAGCCATGGGCGGAACCGCCTGCGAAAAGACGAACCTGAAACCGATCTTATCGGAGTGAGCCAGTGTCCGAAACCCAGCCGAACGCCCCGCAATCTCTCTATGCCGCGCAGGAGCCGATCTTTCCGCGCCGCGTCTCGGGGCCGTTTCGCAACCTCAAATGGGTGATCATGGCAGTGACGCTGGGCATCTACTACATCACCCCGTGGATCCGCTGGGATCGCGGCGAGAGCCTGCCGGATCAGGCGGTGCTGCTCGATCTGGCAAGCCGTCGATTCTTTTTCTTCTGGATCGAGATCTGGCCGCATGAATTCTATTTCGTGGCCGGGCTGCTGGTGATGGCTGGCCTGGGGCTGTTTCTGTTCACTTCGGCGCTTGGCCGGGTCTGGTGCGGCTATGCCTGTCCGCAGACCGTCTGGACCGATCTTTTCATTCTCGTGGAGCGCTGGATCGAGGGCGACCGCAATGCGCGGCTGCGGCTGCACCGGCAGAAGAGATGGGATTTCCGCAAGTTCCGGCTGCGAATCACCAAGTGGGTTACATGGCTTTTGATCGGGGTCGCCACGGGCGGCGCCTGGGTGTTCTATTTCACCGATGCGCCGACGCTGTTGCGCGATCTCTTCACGCTCAACGCACACCCCATCGCCTATACCACCATCGCCGTTCTCACCGGCACCACGTTCTTTTTCGGCGGCTTCGCGCGCGAGCAGATCTGCATCTATGCCTGTCCCTGGCCGCGCATTCAGGCAGCGATGCTGGACGAGGACAGCCTCACCGTCGGCTACCGAAGCTGGCGGGGCGAGCCGCGCAAGAACTCCGATGAGGTGCGCGCAGGGGCCGCGATGGGCGATTGCGTCGATTGCATGGCCTGCGTGAATGTCTGTCCCATGGGCATCGACATTCGGGACGGTCAGCAGATGGAGTGTATCACCTGCGCGCTCTGCATCGACGCCTGTGACGATGTCATGGCCAAGCTTGGCAAGCCGCGCGGCCTGATCGACTATATGGCGCTCACCGACGAGGTGAGAGAACGCGAGGGCAAAGCGCCCAAGCCCGTCTGGCAG
The DNA here is from genome assembly GCA_002842985.1 of Alphaproteobacteria bacterium HGW-Alphaproteobacteria-1. Classification (GTDB taxonomy): domain Bacteria; phylum Pseudomonadota; class Alphaproteobacteria; order Rhodobacterales; family Rhodobacteraceae; genus Roseovarius. Next base: position 64,633 of record PHEQ01000011.1, on the reverse strand, counting down.
CATGTCCTGCGCCCGCGCACGATCCTCTATACCGCGCTCTGGTCTGCGGTCGGGATCGGCCTTGTCTTTGCGCTCTTCATCCGCTCTGATCTCGATATCACCGTCGCTCCGGTGCGCAATCCGCTCTACGTCACGCTCTCGGACGGCACGATTCGCAATACCTACGAGGTGCGCATCCGCAACATGCAGCATGATGCGCGCGATTTTATTCTCAGCGTCAAGGGCCACCCGGCAATCAAGCTGTCGCTCGAGGGGATCGAGGGTAACGTGGTCAGCGTGCCCGCCGACGAAATGCGCCTGCAACGGCTGTATCTGGCAGCACCGCCGGGATCGGACCCCGCGCGCGACGCGCGCAGCGAGGTGCGCATCTGGCTGGAGGATCGCGAAAGCGGCGCGCGCGCCTTCAAGGACACGGTATTCAACGGACGGGGGGAATGATGGTGGAACGGAAACTTACCGGGCGGCACGTTTTTTTCATATTTTCCGGGGCGTTCGGGACGATCATCGCGGTGAACCTCTTTCTGGCCTACTCGGCGGTCAGCACCTTTCCAGGCCTGGAGGTGAAAAATTCCTACGTCGCCAGTCAGGAGTTCAACGAGCGCAAGGCGGCGCAGGAGGCGCTTGGCTGGGATGTGCGCGCCACCCATGGCGGCGGGGTGCTGCGGCTGGCGATCATCGATGCAGAGGGGCAACCGGTGCGGGTGGCCTCGCTTGACGCGACGGTAGGCCGCGCCACCCATGTGGCCGAGGATCAGCGGCCCGATTTCCACTTTGACGGGCGGGGCTATGTCGCGCCGGTCACGCTTGCCCCCGGCAACTGGAATATCCGCATGGTGGCTAAAGCGTCGGACGGCACCGCGTTTCAGCAACGCGTCGTATTGGTGACGGAATAGACCATGACCGCAGCGCTGCGCCCGACCCCGTCGGCCTGCCCGGCCTGCGCCGCCGCCCCGGCGGCCGAGGCGCTGGCGGCGCGCGCCCTGCCCGATGCGCGAATTGCGCTGTCGCTGCCGACGATCCATTGCGGGGCCTGCATTTCGAAGATCGAGACTGCGCTGAATGCGCACCCGGACGTGCGCTCGGCCCGCGTCAACCTGACGCTCAAGCGCGCCAGCATCGACGCCGCACCAGAAGTGACGGCCGAGGACATGCGCACGCTGGTCGAGGGGCTGGGCTATGAGGCGCATGAGCTGGACGCGGGCACACTCAGCGCCACGGCAACCGACAAGGCCGGGCGCGATCTGCTGATGCGGCTTGCCGTGGCGGGGTTTGCCAGCATGAATGTCATGCTGCTGTCGGTCTCGGTCTGGTCCGGCGCAGAGGCCGCGACGCGCGATCTTTTTCACTGGATTTCCGCCGCAATCACCCTGCCCGCGATCGCCTTTGCCGGTGTTCCGTTCTTTCGCAACGCGTGGTCCGCGCTGCGGCACGGGCGGCTCAACATGGATGTGCCGATCACGCTGGCGATCCTTCTGGCGGTGGTCATGTCGCTCTGGGAGACCTCGCTTTCGGGTGAACATGCCTATTTCGACGCGGCCATCGCACTCACCTTCTTCCTGCTGGCGGGGCGGTATCTCGATCATCGCAGCCGCGCCATCGCCCGTTCTGCCGCAGAGGAGCTGACCGCGCTCGAAGTGCCGCGCGCGACGCGGCTGAGGGACGGTGTGGAAGAGGTGGTAGGGATCGCGGAACTGGCCGTGGGCGATCTGATCCTCGTGCGCCCCGGCGGTCGGATGCCGGTGGATGGCGAGGTTGTCAGCGGCACGTCGGAGCTCGACCGCTCTCTCCTGACTGGCGAGACGCTGCCCGTCTTCGCGGGTGAGGGGCAGGCGGTTAGCGCGGGCGAGGTAAACCTCACCGGGCCGCTCACGATCCGCGCGACGGCGGTCGGGGCGGAAACCTCGCTGCACCGCATGGCCGATCTTGTGGCCATCGCGGAATCGGGACGCTCGCGCTATACCTCGCTGGCGGACCGCGCGGCCAAGCTCTATGCGCCGGGGGTTCATATCCTTTCGGGGCTGAGCTTCATCGGCTGGTATCTCTACACATGGGATCTGCGCACCGCGCTCAACATCGCCGCCGCCGTGCTGATCATCACCTGCCCCTGCGCGCTTGGCCTTGCCGTGCCTGCCGTCACGACGGCGGCCTCAGGGCGGCTTTTTCGGCGCGGAATGCTGATCAAGCACGAGACCGCGCTGGAACGGCTGGCGCAGGTGGACACGGTGGTATTCGACAAGACCGGCACGCTCACCACCGGCACGCCGCGCCTGACCAATGGTGAGGGGCTGCCGCGCAATGCCATGGAGCTGGCGCTGGCACTGTCGCAGGCGTCGGCGCATCCGCTGGCGCAGGCGATCACCCGCGCGGCACGCGAGGGTGGTGTCGCAGCGGCGAAGGTCACCGATATCACCGAGGTGCCGGGATACGGCACCAAGGGCGTGATCGACGGGCAAGAGGTGCGCCTTGGCCGGGCAAGCTGGGTTGGCGCGACACCCCGCCCCGAGACCGCGACCTATCTCAGGCGGGGCAAGGCCGCGCCGGTCGCCTTTACCTTTGCCGATGCCCTGCGTCCCGGCGCAGAGGAAGCCGTGGCCGCGCTGGTGAAACAGGGCAAGCGCGTTATCCTCATGTCGGGCGACACCACGCCCGCAGTCGAGGCGCTGTCCGAACGGCTGGGAATAACCGAGTGGATGGCCGAGGCGCTGCCCGCCGACAAGGCCGCGCGCGTGACCGCCCTGCGGGATCAGGGCGCGCGCGTGCTGATGGTGGGCGACGGCCTCAACGATACCGCCGCGCTGGCCGCCGCCCATGTCTCGATCTCGCCCGCCTCGGCGCTCGATGCCGCGCGGGTGGCGTCGGATATCGTGCTTCTGGGCAATGACCTGTCAACGATCGGTGCGGCCTGCGAAACCGCCAAATCCGCCACCCGCCGCATCCGCGAAAACTTTCGCATCGCCACGGTCTACAACATCATCGCCGTGCCGCTGGCGGTGGCCGGGCTCTGCTCGCCGCTAATCGCCGCCTTGGCCATGTCGCTCAGTTCGATTACCGTGTCCCTCAATGCCCTGAGACTGAGGTAGCCGATGAACATTCTCGCCTATCTGATCCCGATTTCCCTGATCCTCGGGGGTGTGGGCCTCGTGGCCTTTGTCTACACGGTGCGCTCGAACCAGTATGACGATCCCGAAGGCGATTCGCGGCGCATCCTTTCGAATGAATGGGATGACCGGCCCAAACCCTGAGGCGCGCCGTCAAGCGCGGTAGCCCGCCGAGTTCGGCACTCTTGCGGCATTGCGCTCGCGCAGTTTGGCGGCAGCATCGTCGTAGAGAAACGGTAAGAACGCGTAGCGTGTGCCGCTCGTAACCTTGGCCACCGCATGCAGCAGAGAGCACGAAAAGATGACAGCGGCACCTTTAGGGGCCTTGATCCCGCGTTGGCTGTATTCGGGAAAACTGACCTCGCCGCCCTCGAAGTCGTCATTGAGGTTGATCGAGACCGCAAAGCGTCGATGAGCGGTGCCGATGGTCGTATTGTCGCGGTGAGGCCGAAAATGGCCACCTTCATCAGCCGGATAACATCCGACAATATAGCGTTCCATCCGGGTGCACTGGAAATAGTGTACGCGCGAAATCTGCGGCACCACCTTGCGCAGGATTCGTGCCTGAGTGGCAGAAATCAACGCCGGGTCCGAAATCACGTAATCCCGACGCACCTTGAAGCCCGGATCAAGCACGGCGACCGTCTTGCCCTTCTCATCCCGCATGAAACCCGAGGCCTCTCCGCCATGCGCCTTGTACTGGGTGATGAGGTGATCGCAGAAGTCCGGCTCGAACACATAGGGCAGCACAAGCACCGGCGGCGGAAGCTCGAAACCCAGAAAGTGCGCCGGGGGCGGGGCTGTGCGCAAGAAGACAAGGACGCCATCAAGACACGTTCCGTCTTCGCTCATCGGCACCACCCGCCGCAGGGTCAGCGACGGGTCGACAACGAACCACATCCGTCGCAGACTGTCGGCACCCCCGCCATCCTTGGGCAATGCGCCATAAAGCCGGGCAACCCGCCCGTCGTGGTCATAAAATACGCGGCAGCCGGGTATGCGATCGGTGATCCTGTTCTCCGACTCATCCGCCGGGTCGGTGCTCACGACAAAAAGGCTCGCGGTCTTGTCGTCGAAAATCCCGGTGGCCGAACGGGCAGTGTCAATCTGGTGGCGCACCGCGTCGGCCGCAAGGGAGCCGGGGAATGCCAGAACAATCCATCGCCCTGCGATCGAATCGAATCTGAATGCCGGATTGCTCCTTGTGCGCGCTCTGAACTGCGGGGCGCGATCACCAGGCTGCAACTCCCGGTAGTTTTCCCCCGTATCTTCCATGCAAGCGATCCACGTCTGCCCAAAATCGAGAGAAGTCTATGCGATCATGCGGAGATCGCCAAGCCTCGCGCACCACCGCGACGCCCCGCCAAGCAACGTCGGTGAATCACACCCTGCGCGGCGGCACCACGCCCTGATCCGCGATGCGCCGGAAAAACCCGAGCACCTCGGTTGCATCGGCCCGCTCGATGGCACCGTCATTGACCGCCTCGATGCTCCAGACCCAGCTTTGCGCCGGATCATCGCGCATCGCCCAGCCGGGGAACATGCGCGCCTCGACAGGCCGCTCCACCAGCCGCGTCACCTCGACATGCCGGTCGTCGCGACGGATCCGCTGATAGGCCGCTGCAACCTTGTCGCGCGGCCCTTCCAGCAGTTGCAGGTAAAGATCGTGGCGCGCGATCAGCGCCCCGGTGATATCGTCCCGGGCATTGGCGCGGCGTGCATCCATCAGGATCGCCGAGAGGGTGGCCTCATCGAACCCGAAAGGCCGCGAGGCATAGACAAGCTGGATCAGCGGCATGGGGTGGCTCCTTTGTCGTCACCCTAGCCGGTCCACCGCCTCGCGTCGATGGCCCCTGGGATTGGTGGTACGCTCCCGACGGACATGGTTTACCTGCTCAGCCCGCCATGCAACGTCGGCACGTCCAGCGCCGCGAAGCCGTAGTGCCGCAACCAGCGCAGGTCTGAATCGAAAAACGCCCGCAGGTCCGGAATTCCGTATTTCAGCATCGCGATCCGGTCGATCCCCATGCCGAAAGCAAAGCCCTGCCATTGTTCGGGGTCGATTCCGCCTGCCAGCAGCACATGGGGATGCACCATCCCAGACCCAAGGATTTCCAGCCAGTCATCGCCCTCGCCGACCTTGAGCGTGCCGCCTTCCCAGGAACAGCGGATATCCACCTCTGCCGAGGGTTCGGTGAACGGGAAATGCGAGGCGCGAAACCGCAGATCGACGGTGTCCACCTCGAAGAACGCCTTCACAAACTCCTCCAGCACCCATTTGAGATTGGCCATCGAGATATCGCGGTCAATCGCCAGCCCCTCGACCTGATGGAACATCGGCGTGTGGGTCTGGTCGTAATCGGCGCGATAGACGCGGCCCGGCGCGATCACCCGGATGGGCGCGCCCTCGGCCTGCATCGTGCGGATCTGCACCGGGCTCGTGTGGGTCCGCAACACATGGGGCGGGCGGTCGTCGCCGTCGGCGCGATGCGTGTAAAACGTGTCCATCTCGGCGCGCGCCGGGTGATGGCCGGGAATGTTCAGCGCGTCGAAATTATACCAGTCACTTTCGATCTGCGGGCCTTCGGCCACGGCAAAACCCATATCGGCAAAGATCGCCGTGACCTCTTCGGTCACCTGAGACACCGGATGGATGGTGCCCTGCCTGCGCGGTCGCGCGGGCAGCGTCACATCCAGCCATTCGCCCCGCAACCGCTCATCCAGCCCAGCATCGGCCAACGCCTGCTTTTTCGCGGCCAGCGCCGAATTGATCTCATCCTTGAGCGCGTTGAGGCGCGGGCCGGCCTCCTGCCGTTCCTCCGCGCTCATCCGGCCCAACTCGCGCATGGCAAGGCTGATCTCGCCCTTCTTGCCAAGCGCCTGCACGCGCAGCGCCTCGAGCGTGGCCTCGTCACCCGCCCCGGCAATCGCTTTCAGATAGGTCTCGCGCAGATCGCTCATATCCGTCACCCCGTTCTGTCATGGGCGAGTTACCGCGCATGGCGCGCCTGCGCAAGCGCGCGGGCATGTTCACCCCGGCAGGATGCGCGCCTGAAAGCAGGTTTTGCGCGCTGAGCGCACAGCGCGGGACCAAGATTGAAACCGCGCTCAACAGGGCGTGAGCTCACGGATTTGTCGCTTGGGTGTGCGGGGCTCTCGCCGCATGCTGGTTCCAGCAAGGAGGGTTAGGCCATGGTCATCAGATTGCGGGACGTGAAAGTGGCGATGCTGGCGCTTTTGATCGTGGCGGCGCTCTGCCTTCAGGGCAGGACCGCCGAAGCGGCGGAGCGCGAGACCCTGGTGGTCGCGGGGGGATGTTTCTGGTGCGTCGAGGCCGATTTCGAGAAGGTGCGCGGCGTCATCGAGGCCGAATCGGGGTTCACCGGGGGCACGGTAACCAATCCAACCTACAAACAGGTGACACGCGGCGGCACCGGGCATCTCGAGGCTGTGCGGATCACCTTCGATCCGGGCGCGGTAACACGCGAGGCCCTTCTGGACATGTTCCTGCGGTCGGTCGATCCGACCGACTCGGGCGGGCAATTCTGTGATCGCGGCGAGAGCTACAGCACCGCGATATTCGTCTCTGATCCATCTGAAAAGGCGCTCGCCGAGGCGACCATCACGAAGGCGGCGCAGGATCTTGGCCAGGGCATTGTCACGCCGGTCCTGGCTCTCGGAGATTTCTGGCCCGCTGACTCCTATCATCAGGATTACTACAAAGGCCGCAATATCGTGCTGACGCGGTTCGGGCCACGACCGAAGGCAAGCGCTTACAAACTCTATCGTGAGGCCTGTGGGCGCGATGAGCGGGTAAAGGAACTTTGGGGACAGGCTGCGCCTTTTGTCGGTCAGTCCTGAGCCAGAAAACCCCGGACTTCGGACAGAGTGGGGATCGCCTCTGACGCACCATCGCGCATCACCTGAAGCGCGGCGGCGGCATTGGCAAGGCGGAGTGCCGCGCGAACCGTGCGCCCCATGGCAAGGGCAGCGACCACGTAACCCGCGAAACAGTCGCCGGCGCCCGTTGTGTCTCGAACAGGCACGGAATGAGCGTCAACAGAGACGGTTTCGCCGCTTTTCCGGTCATTCCAGACCGCGCCCCTGGCCCCTTTCGTCACCAGAAAATGCGGGACGTCGACCGGTCCGAGCGCCGCCTCCAGCTGCGCCGCCTCGACGGCGTTGAGGATCAGAAGCGAGACAAAGGGCAGAACGCTGCTCACCGCCTCGACCTCGAACGGTGCGGCGGAATAAACGACTTGCGCGCCGGCGTCCCGGGCCAGACGGGCAGCCTCGGCCTGAAGGTTGGTTTCGTTCTGCAAAAGCAGCCAGTCACCCCGTGCCAGTCTCGAAAGCGCCGCCGTGACCTGCGGCAGATCCAGCGCGCGATTGGTGCCGGGATGAATCACGATGGCATTCTCGCCCGCGTCATCGACCATCACAAGCGCATGGCCCGAGGCTTCGTCCAACATGACAACGCCGCTGACATCGACCCCGCAATCGGCCAGCGCGGCCACCATCCACGCGCCGTCATGGCCAACCGCAGCCAGATGGTGCACCTCGGCCCCGGCACGGGCCGCCGCTATGGACTGGTTCGCGCCCTTCCCGCCCAGCATCCGCCTATACCCGATGGCGGGCAAGGTCTCACCCGGTGTGGGCAGCCGAGGCAGGCGATAGATATGATCCGCGTTGATCGAGCCCAGGCACCAGACGCGCCCCGGCTTCACTGTTCCGGAAATACTCATTTTCGACACAGCCACAGGCGCACCGGTCAGCCGACCTTGCAGGCGGCGAGAATCGCCATGTTGAGGATATCGTTGGTGGTGAAATTCGACGAACAGATCTGGATCGAGGCATCGACACCGGTCAGGATTGGACCGATGACGGTCGCGCCTGCCATCTCCTGCATCAGCTTGACCGAGATCGAGGCGGAATGGCGGGCGGGCACGACAAGGATATTGGCGGGACCCGAGAGGCGCTGGAACGGATAACCGGCCTGCGCAGCGGGGTTGAGGGCCACATCGACGGTCATGTCGCCCTCGAACTCGAAATCGACGCCGCGCCGTTCCAGAACCTTTGGCGCACGATGCATTTTCTCGGCCCGCTCGGATTTGGGATAGCCGAATGTCGAGAAGCTGACAAAGGCGACACGCGGCTCCAGCCCCAGATGGCGCGCCACGTCCGCGCCGCGCATCGCGATGGTGGCCAGATCCTCCTCGTCGGGCCATTCATGCACCAGCGTGTCGGCAATCAAAACGATCCGCCCCTTGTGCAAGACCGCTGTCACACCGGCCGCACCATGCTCGGCATCGGCGTCGAAAACATGGTTTATCAGGCTGAGAACATGGGCAGATTTCCGGGTGGCCCCGGTCACCAGCCCGTCGCCATGACCGTGCGCCAGCATGAGCGCGGCAAACACATGCCGGTCGCGCGCGGCCAGACGGTGGATGTCGTGGCGGTCAAACCCCTTGCGTTGCAGGCGGGCATATAGAAACGCCTTGTAGTCATCGAGCCGGTCGGTCTTGGCGGCGTTGACCACCTCCAACTCGTGCACGGCATCGCCCATGCCTGCGGCGTCCAGCTTGGCCTTCACATCCTCGTCGCGACCGACGACAAGGGCCTTGCCCAGCCCGGAGCGCTGATATTGCACGGCCGCGCGCAGCACACGCACATCGTCGCCCTCGGCAAAGATCATCCGCGCCTGAGCGCGTCGGGCGCGGGCATTTATGCCCCGCAGGATGCTGGCAGTGGGGTCCATGCGCGACTTGAGCGATTGCTCGTAGCTCTCCATGTCGACGATGGGACGCCGCGCCGCCCCCGTCGCCATGCCCGCGCGCGCCACGGCGGGCGGAATGGTATGGATGAGGCGTGGATCAAACGGCGTTGGAATGATGTAGTCGCGACCAAAGCTGAGCTTGCGGCCATAGGCCATCGCCACCTCGTCGGGTACGTCCTCGCGCGCGAGCCGCGCCAGCGCCTCTGCACAGGCAATCTTCATCTCGTCGTTGATCGCGCGCGCATGCACGTCGAGCGCGCCGCGAAAGAGGTAGGGAAACCCCAGTACGTTATTGACCTGATTGGGATAATCCGAGCGCCCGGTGGCCACGATCGCATCGGGCCGCACGGCCTGGGCCTCTTCGGGGGTGATCTCTGGGTCGGGGTTGGCCATGGCGAAGATCACCGGGTTATCGGCCATGGAGGCGACCATCTCGGGCGTCACAGCCCCCTTGACGGAAACGCCGAGGAACACGTCCGCCCCCGTCATCGCCTCTTCCAGCGTGCGCAGGTCGGTGGCGGCGGCATGGGCGGATTTCCACTGGTTCATGCCCTCGGTGCGGCCCTGCCAGATCACGCCCTTGGTGTCGCACATGAGACAGTTGTCATGCCGCGCGCCCATGGATTTCAGCAACTCCAGACACGCGATCCCCGCCGCCCCCGCGCCGTTGAGCACGATGCGCACTTCCTCGATTCTTTTTCCGGACAGGTGCAGTGCATTGATGAGGCCCGCCGCGCAGATCACCGCCGTTCCGTGCTGATCGTCATGGAAAACCGGAATATCCATCACTTCCTTGAGCCGCTGCTCGATGATGAAACACTCGGGCGCCTTGATGTCCTCGAGGTTGATACCGCCAAAGGTCGGCCCCATGAGGCGCACGGCGTTGATGAACGCCTCGGGATCCTCGGTATCAAGCTCGATGTCGATGGAATTGACATCCGCGAACCGCTTGAAGAGAACCGCCTTGCCCTCCATCACCGGTTTGGAGCCGAGCGCGCCGAGATTGCCGAGGCCCAGAACAGCGGTGCCGTTCGAAATGACCGCGACGAGATTGCCCTTGTTGGTATAGTCATAGGCCAGCTCCGGATTGGCCGCGATTTCTTCGCAAGGGACGGCCACGCCGGGGGAATAGGCAAGGCTCAGGTCGCGCTGCGTGTTCATCGGAACAGTAGCCTGAATCTCGAATTTTCCCGGCATCGGCTCGAGATGAAAGGCAAGCGCCTCTTCGCGGGTGTATTTGGGGTTGCTCATGGCCGGGCCTTTCACAAACAGGGGCTGAACCTGCATAGCGACGGACGCGCCCTGGCTCAACTGAAAGGCGCGAAGGGGCTTTCGCCAGATCGGAGCGGTGGGTAAGGTCCGCAGCAGCGAAAAGGGGGAGCAACATTGAGCGAGGCCGGATCAACCGTCACGCCGATGATGGCGCAATATCTGGAGATCAAGGCGCAGTATCCAGATGCGCTTCTGTTCTACCGGATGGGCGATTTCTACGAATTGTTCTTTGAAGATGCGGCGGCGGCGGCCGAGGCGCTCGATATTGCGCTGACCAAGCGCGGCAAGCATCTGGGCGAGGATATCGCCATGTGTGGGGTGCCGGTGCACTCGGCCGAGGGCTATTTGCTGACACTTATTCGCAAGGGGTTTCGGGTTGCCGTTTGCGAACAGATGGAAGACCCCGCCGAGGCAAAGAGGCGCGGCTCGAAATCCGTCGTGCGACGCGAGGTCGTGCGCCTCGTGACACCCGGAACCCTGACCGAGGAAAGCCTGCTTGACGCGCGGCGGCACAACTATCTGGCGGGTTACGCGCAGGTGCGGGGCGAGGGGGCGCTGGCCTGGGTTGATATTTCCACGGGTGCCTTTCATGTCATGGCCCTCTCGCCTGCGCGGCTTGGTCCGGAGTTGGCGCGGCTTATGCCGCGCGAAGTGGTCGTGTCCGAGGCGGATGAGGCTGTTCTGGCCGAAACAGTGACCGAAATCGGTGCGTCAACGACCCCACTTGGCGCAGCGGCCTTTGACAGCACCGCAGCCGAGCGCCGGCTTTGCGCGCTGTTTCGGGTCGGCACGCTGGAAGGGTTCGCCACCTTCACCCGACCGGAACTTGCTGCGATGGGGGCCATCGTGGAATGGCTCACGATCACGCATAAAGGCAAGCTGCCGCTCTTGCAGGTGCCGGTGCGCGAACAGGCAAGCCGCGTCATGCAGATCGACGCCGCCACGCGGCGAAATCTGGAACTGACCCACGCGCTTGACGGGCGGCGCGCGGGATCGCTGCTGGCGACCATCGACCGGACCGTGACGGCGGGCGGAGGGCGTCTTCTGGAGCGACGGCTATCAAGCCCGAGCCTTGTGCTCGAGGTGGTGCAAACGCGGCTGGCGGCCGTTGATTTTGCGGCGGAACAGTCTCGATTGCGGGCCGACCTGCGCGACGCGTTACGGCGCGTGCCGGACCTTGATCGTGCGCTGTCGCGATTGGCTCTGGATCGGGGCGGGCCGCGTGACATGGCAGCAATCCGCAACGGGCTTGGACAAGCGTCCGAGATTGCGGCGCGGATGGAGGGCCTGGACCTGCCGGACCTGTTGCGCGATGCGGCAGAGGGGTTGCGCAGACATGATGCGCTTTATGATCTGCTTGATCGGGCGCTGGTGACTGAACCGCCGCTTCTGGTGCGGGATGGCGGCTTTATCGCAACCGGCCTTGACGCGGATCTCGATGAGGCGCGGCAATTGCGCGACGAGGGGCGCGGCGTCATCGCGGCGATGCAGGGCGACTATATCGAGGAAACCGGCATCGCCTCGCTCAAGATCAAGCACAACAACGTGCTGGGTTACTTCATCGAAGTAACCGCGACCCACGCGGATCGGATGCTTGCCCCGCCGCTGAGCGAGAGCTTCAAGCATCGGCAGACCACAGCCAACCAACTGCGCTTTACCACGCCGCGCCTGACCGAGATGGAAAGCCGGATCCTGAACGCCGGCGGGCGTGCGATCGAGATCGAAAAACGGCTCTATGGTAGCCTGAAAGCCGCAATCCTGGAGAAGTCGGGGGAGATTGCGCAAGCTGCCCGCGGACTGGCGGAGATTGATCTTGTGACGGCGCTTGCCGACCTCTCGGTGACCGAGAATTGGTGCGCGCCGAGGGTGGACGACAGCCGCGCACTCATGATCGCGGGCGGGCGGCATCCTGTTGTGGAACGCAGCCTGCGCGCGCAGGGTGACACACCCTTCATTGCCAATGACTGCGATCTTGGCGGCGAGAGCGATATCTGGCTTCTGACCGGGCCGAACATGGCCGGCAAGTCCACCTTTCTGCGACAAAACGCGCTGATTGCGCTTCTGGCCCAGATGGGAAGCCATGTGCCCGCGCGGTCAGCCCATATCGGCATGGTGAGCCAGCTTTTCAGCCGCGTCGGGGCCTCGGACGATCTTGCGCGCGGACGCTCGACCTTCATGGTGGAAATGGTCGAAACGGCGGCGATCCTCAATCAGGCCGACGCGCGTGCGCTGGTCATCCTTGACGAAATCGGGCGCGGCACGGCCACTTATGACGGTCTTTCCATTGCCTGGGCGACGCTTGAGCATCTGCATGACGTGAACGGCTGCCGCGCGCTTTTCGCCACGCATTACCACGAGTTGACCGGGCTGAGCGACCGGCTTGACCGCGTGGCCAACGCCACCGTGAGCGTCAAGGAACATGGTGGCGAGGTGATTTTTCTGCACGAGGTGCGGCGCGGCGCGGCGGATCGCAGCTATGGCGTTCAGGTGGCGCGTCTGGCGGGACTTCCCGAAGCGGTGGTCGCGCGCGCACGGGTGGTGCTCGACGCGCTGGAAAAGGGCGAACGCGAGGGGGGTGCCGCGCGCAAGGCGCTGATTGACGACCTCCCCCTGTTTGCCGCGGCAGCCCCTGCGCCTGCGGCCGCCAAGCGCCTCGAATCGGGGATTGAACAAAGGTTGGCTGAGGTCATGCCTGACACGCTCAGCCCGCGCGCCGCGCTCGACCTTGTCTATGAGTTGAAGGCAATGCTGGACGGGGCCGAATAGCCCCGCCCCGACGCGCTATTCTCGATTGGACGAAACGCCAACCTGCGCCGGCCGCAGGATACGGTCATGCAGCATGAAGCCTTGTGCCGAGACCTGGATGATTTCACCCGCAGTGGTGCCGGGAACGGGGGCTTCGAACATGGCCTCGTGATGGCGCGGATCGAAACGGTCGCCAGGTTGTGGGTCGATCACGGTGATACCGTGCTTGGAAAACACGTTGACCAGCTCGCGCAGCGTCAATTCGATCCCTTCTACCAGCGCGGCAGAAGCGGCGCGCTGTTCGTCGGTTATGGTCTCAAGCGCGCGCTTGAGGCTGTCATGCACCGGCAGCATGTCGCGCGCAAGCCGCGAGCCGCCGTATTGCTCGGCCTCGCGGCGATCCTTTTCCGAGCGCTTGCGTGCATTCTCGGCATCTGCGAGCGCGCGCATGAATCGGTCCTGAAACGCGTCGCGCTCGATCCTGAGCGCGTCCAACTCGGACGCGTGATCGTGAACATCAACCTCGCCAAGCTCCTGTTCTTCGGTGGCGGCCTCCTCGATATCGTCAAGAAAGCTGTCTTCTTTCGGCTCTGCCATCTTTTACCTCTCACTCCGGTCGGAGATCAGCCTGCCCACAAGCTGCGCCGTGTAATCCACAATCGGCACGATGCGCCCGTAGTTGAGGCGCGTTGGTCCGATAACCCCGATCGCGCCAATGATCTTACGGTCTGCGTTCATATATGGAGAGACAACCAAAGAGGAACCCGAAAGTGAGAAAAGTTTGTTCTCCGAGCCGATAAAAATGCGCACGCCGTCGCCCTCGTCGGCGCGTTCGAGGAATTCGGCTATGTCGCGCTTGCGCTCAAGATCATCGAAAAGGATGCGGATCCGCTCCAGGTCCACCTCGTCCACGCCGCTATCGAGGAGATTTGCACGGCCCCGCACGATCAGCCGCTCGTGGCGGGCTCCTTCATCCTGCCAGACGGCAAGCCCGCTCTCGACAAGCGCATGGGCAAGTTGATCGATCTCCTGACGCCGCGCTGTGATGTCCTGCGCAATGCGGCGCTGCATATCCGAAAGCGTCCTGCCCTCGACCAGGGAATTGAGAAAATTCGCGGCCTCGCGCATGGAGCTTGGCGTCTGGCCGGGAGGCGGGGTAAAGAGGCGATTCTCGACATGACCATCGGCAAAGACCAGCACCACCAGCGCGCGGTCATGGCCCAGACTTACGAATTCGATATGCTTGATCGGGGCTTCGTGTTTCGGCGCAAGAACAAGCGAGGCGCTCTGGGTGACGCCCGACAGAGCGGACCCGATCCGGTCCAGCAAACCGGTCACATCGCTGGAGTTGCTGGCCACGGTCGCATCGATGAGCGCCCGGTCGGTATCCTCAAGACCCCCGATCTCTAGCAAGCCGTCAACGAACATCCTTAGGCCGCTCTGCGTCGGCACACGTCCAGCGCTGATATGCGGGCTACCTAGCAGGCCGAGATACTCGAGATCCTGCATCACGTTGCGAATCGTCGCCGCGCTGATCTTTTCGCTGAAGTCGCGGGTGAGCGTGCGCGACCCGACCGGCTCGCCGGTGGCGAGATATCCCTCGACCACGCGGCGAAACACCTCGCGCGAGCGGTCATTGAGCTGATCTAGAATCGTGCTGGCGTCGGACATTCACACGGTTCCTCTTGGTCAATCGAGCATTAAAGACGGGTTTGGCCAAAGGTCAATCGGGGTTGCCATCGGGGCCCGCCGCCATGTATCCCCGCCCTGATAGCACAAGGGGACAAAGATGCGACCTTCGGGACGGGATTTAAGCGAGATGCGGGCGGTTTCAATCGAAACCGGCGTTCTGAAACATGCCGAGGGCTCGTGCCTGATCAAGATGGGCGATACCCACGTTCTTTGCACCGCCACAATCGAAGACCGCGTTCCACCGTTTGTCAAGGGCAGCGGCCTTGGCTGGGTGACGGCGGAATACGGGATGCTGCCCCGCTCGACCAACAGCCGGATGCGACGCGAGGCCGCCCTGGGCAAGCAGGGCGGTCGCACGGTGGAAATTCAACGTCTGATCGGTCGGGCTTTGCGCGCTGGTGTTGACAGGGTCGCGCTTGGCGAACGGCAGATCACCGTGGACTGCGACGTGATTCAGGCCGATGGCGGCACGCGCTGTGCCTCGATCACCGGAGGCTGGGTCGCGCTTCGGTTGGCCGTGGGCAAGCTCATGAAGGCGGGCGACGTAATCAGCGATCCGATGGTGGATCCGGTGGCAGCAGTCTCTTGCGGGATTTACGCGGGCCAGCCGGTGCTTGATCTCGATTACCCCGAGGACAGCGCGGCGGGCGTCGACGGCAATTTCATCATGACCGGCACCGGTCGCCTTATCGAGGTGCAGATGAGCGCCGAGGGCGCAACCTATAGCCGGGATCAAATGAACGCCCTGCTCGATCTTGCCGAAACGGGCGTGGGCGCGTTGGTCGCCAAACAGCGCGAGGCGGTCGGTGCGTAAATTCGCGGGCGACACGCTTCTGGTCGCAACCCATAACGCGGGCAAGCTCGAGGAGATCGCGCATCTTCTTCAACCTTATGGCGTGCGGGTGATCGGCGCGGCCGAACAGAACCTCCCCGAGCCGGAAGAGACCGAGACAAGCTTTGTCGGAAACGCCCGGATCAAGGCCCACGCCGCGGCGCAGGCCACGGGCTTGCCTGCCCTCGCGGACGATTCCGGGATCGCGATCGACGCGCTTGACGGCGCGCCGGGCGTTTATACCGCGGATTGGGCCGAAACAGAGACTGACCGAGACTTTACCATGGCGATGACGCGGGCCCATGACATGCTTGTGGCAAGCAAGGCGCGACAGCCTTGGACAGCGCGATTTTGCTGCACTTTGGTGCTGGCCTGGCCTGATGGGCATGACGAGGTTTTCGAGGGCACGATCCATGGCTGGTTTGTCTGGCCCATGCGCGGGGAAATGGGTCATGGATATGATCCGATTTTCCAACCCGAAGGCCATGACGTGACCTTCGCCGAGATGGACCGCTGGGAAAAGAACCGGATCAGCCACCGCGCCGAGGCCTTCCGCAAGTTCGTCGCAGGTTGCTTTGGCTGAGGACTGGCAGGAAGGGGGCTTTGGGCTTTATGTGCATTGGCCGTTCTGCCAGGCAAAGTGCCCCTATTGCGACTTCAACAGTCACGTCTCAATGTCGGTGGATCACGGTCGCTGGCGCGCAGCCTTCCTGCGTGAAATCGCGCGTCAGGCGGAATTGGTGCCACATCGCGTGCTCAACTCGATCTTCTTTGGTGGCGGCACCCCAAGCCTAATGCCGCCCGAGACGGTCGCCGCGATCATCGCGGCGGCCCGCGCGGCCTGGCCGTCGGCGAACGATCTGGAGGTCACGCTTGAGGCCAATCCGACCTCGGTCGAGGCGACGCGCTTCGCCGGATATGCCAAGGCTGGCGTGAATCGCGTCTCTCTTGGCGTTCAGGCGCTCAACGACACTGATTTGAAGCGGCTTGGACGGCTTCATTCCGCGGCAGAGGCGCTTCAAGCGTATGAAATCGCTCGGCAATACTTTCAAAGAACAAGTTTCGACCTGATTTATGCGCGACAGGATCAGTCGCTGGGAGACTGGCAGGCGGAACTCGATCGCGCGCTCGATCTGGCGATTGATCACCTCTCCTTGTATCAATTGACCATAGAAGGCGGCACCGCCTTTGGTGATCGGTTTGCTGCGGGCAAGCTTCATGGATTGCCCGAAGAGGGCTTGGCCGCAGATATGTATCATGCAACGCAAGAGATCTGCGAAACAGCGGGCCTTCACGCTTATGAAGTCTCTAATCATGCAAAATCGGGTGCGGAATCGCGGCATAACCTGATTTACTGGCGCTATGGTGATTATGTGGGAATCGGCCCCGGCGCGCATGGACGGCTGACAATTGACGGGGTGCGCCATGCGACCGAGGCCTACCGGATGCCAGGAGAATGGCTTGCGCGCGCCGAGTGCGGATCTGGGGACTCGCTGCGTGAGAGCCTCCCCGCACAGGAGCAGGCGACGGAGTTCCTGCTGATGGGAATGCGCCTCTCCGAAGGGATCGACATGACCCGATTCGAGCGCCTGTCAGGCGCCCCGCTTGATGCCCACGCCCTGAGGCATCTGGCAGAGATCGGTATGGTCAGGGTCGAGAACGGCCGACTCCGTGCCACAAACGCCGGACGCGCGGTGCTCAATGCGGTTATCTTTGACCTGATACCCTGAACTCAGGCGCTGAGTAGCGCCATGAGCCGGTCGAGATCGTCAAGCGTTTGATAGCGGATCGTCAGCGCGCCATGCTCGTTGCCCGGCAGGTGGTCAATGCTGACGCTCATCGAGAGCGCAGCGGCAAGATCAGCTTCGAGCGCCTTGGTATCGGCGTCTTTTTCGGGCTTTCTTCCTGGAGTCGACGTTGCTTTTTCCGACGGTTCGCCCGGCACCACCTTGGCCAGCTTCTCGGTCTGACGCACCGATAGCCCTTTCTGGATCACGCTGCGCGCCAGCGCCACCGCGTCAGGCGCCGTGATAAGGGCGCGCGCATGACCGGCGGAGAGACGGCCGTCCCTGAGATAGCCCTGCACCTCGTCCGGCAGGTTCAGCAGACGCACCGCGTTGGCAATGTGGCTGCGGCTCTTGCCCAGCACTTCGGCCAGTTTTTCCTGGGTGTGGCCGAATTTTGTCATCAACTGGCTATATCCGGCGGCCTCTTCGACGGGGTTGAGATCGGCGCGCTGGATGTTCTCGATAATGGCAACTTCCAAGACCTCCGTATCCGTGAAATCACGGACAAGGACAGGGATTTCATGAAGTTGCGCCATCTGTGCGGCACGCCAGCGGCGTTCCCCCGCGACGATCTCGTAGCATCCCGCCTCGCGCGGGCTGATACGGACGATGAGCGGCTGAATGATGCCTTTTTCAGTGATCGAACGGGCCAGATCCTCCAGCGCTCCGACATCGAAATGACGGCGCGGCTGATCGGGATTCGGATGGACCTTTTCCACCGGCACCATCATGTCGGGCATCCGGCGCTCTGCGTCGGGCGCGGGCGCGCTGTCTTTGACATCAGCCATCAACGCCGACAAACCGCGCCCAAGGCCGCGCCCCTGCTTGCTTTTCATGCTCATAGCCCCGACTCCCTGTTTATGCCGCAGCGCGCGCGTGTTTCTGCACGATTTCACGGGCAAGCTCACGATAGGCCTGCGCCCCCTTCGACGCCGGGTCATAATTCAGCACCGGCAAGGCATAGGATGGCGCCTCGCTTACCCGAACATTGCGCGGGATTCGGGTCTGAAACACGAGATCACCAAGGTTTTCGCGCGCGTCATTCTCGACCTGGGCCGAGAGATTGTTGCGCGCATCAACCATGGTCAGCAGCACTCCCTCGATACGCAGATCGGGATTGGCGGATTGGCGCACCTCGCGAATGGTAAGCATGAGCTGCGACAGGCCTTCGAGCGCAAAAAACTCGCTTTGGAGCGGGATCAGCACCGAATGGGACGCAACCATCGCGTTGACCGTCAGGAGATTGAGCGAGGGCGGACAATCGATCAGAATGTAATCGAGCAGAAGGCCGTCCATCGCGGGTTGACGCAGCGCGTCATGGAGAAGAAAGCTTCGCTTTTCATTGGCAAGAAGCTCGATATCCGCCGAGGAGAGATCAACCGTTGCTGGAATGATCAAAAGCCCCTCATGCGCCGTCTGTTGCACGATGTCGGCGAACGGGGCTTCGTCGAGGAGGAAATCGTAGGTGGTGTAGGTGCGAGAGTCCGCCTCTATGCCGAGACCGGTCGATGCATTTCCTTGCGGATCGAGATCGACAATAAGAACACGCGAACCACTTTCGGCGAGCGCGGCCCCCAGGTTGATCGTCGTCGTGGTCTTGCCCACGCCGCCTTTCTGATTGGCGACCGCGATGATTCGTGGACTGGTCAGGCGGAGTGGATCAGACACGGGAAATACCTCTGACATGCAGGATAACGGGGCCGGTTTCAGTCTTGCTTTTAACAACCCGGTGAGAGAATTTCCACGCCGTTTGCGCGACGGCCAGCTCTTCCTGCCACGTCCTGCCCTTGGGAAAAACTGCCTGGCCATCCGGACGCATGTGCCGGGCGGCGAAACCAAGAAGCGTGCTCAGGTCAGCCAGAGCGCGCGCCGAGAGGACATCGGCATCAAGCGGTGGGATCGTCTCGATTCTTGCCGTTACCACTGTAGCGTTAACCGCGGTCTCCCGTATCACCGTGTTGAGAAAGGCGGATTTGCGGGCATCGGACTCGACAAGGGTGACACGGGCAGGCGAGCCCCTCTCCTGCCCGAGGATCGCAATGATGAGGCCGGGAAATCCGCCGCCGCTGCCAAGGTCTGCCCAATGATCGACAGGATGCGTCACAAGATCATAGAGTTGCGCCGAATCTTCAAAGTGACGGGTCGGGTGCTCGACCAGCGAGGCGCGCGAGACAAGGTTTATCCGACGATTCCACTTTTCGAGAAGTGCGCGGTAAACCTCGAGCCGCCCGGCTGTTTCACGTGAAACATTCGCAAGCATCATGCGCTGCGCGTCCGTGCCGGGTGCCGCAATTTAATCAGGACAAGCGACAGCGCCGCGGGGGTCATTCCTTCTATGCGCGACGCCTGGGCAAGTGTATCGGGGCGTGCCGCGATGAGCTTCGCCTTCAGCTCGTTAGACAGCCCGGCAATGCCGCCATAGTCAAAATCCGACGGGATCGCCACAGCCTCATCCCGGCGCAGCATTTCCACGTCTCGCGCCTGCCGCAGGATATAATTGACATAAGTTGCATCACGCTTGAGTTGCGCCATCGTCTCGGGGTCGATTTCCGCCAAAGCCGGGTTGATCGTAACCATATCGACAGCCTCGACTTCGGGAAACGAGAGCACTTCCATTCCGGTGCGCCGGGCCCCGTCCTGATTGACCCCGATGCCCGCGCGCTCCAGATCCCGCGGTGTATAGGTGCCTTCTTCCAACAGCTTGCGGCCAGCGTTGAGGCGATCCATCTTCTCCTCGAATGCGCGCTGCCGAACCTCGCCAACGCAGCCAACGGTCAATCCCAACGGCGTAAGACGTTGATCGGCATTGTCCGCCCGAAGCGAAAGCCGGAACTCCGCCCGCGATGTGAACATGCGATAGGGCTCGGAGACACCGCGCGTGGTAAGATCGTCGATCATCACCCCGATATAACTTTCGGTGCGACTGAAGTGTATCGGCGGCCTGCCTTGCGCGTAACACGCCGCGTTGAGACCGGCCACCAGACCCTGAGCGGCCGCCTCCTCATAGCCAGTGGTCCCGTTGATCTGACCCGCCAGAAAAAGACCAGGAACGGCAGCCACTGCCAGGCTGCTGTCAAGCGCACGCGGATCGACATAATCATACTCGATCGCATACCCTGGCTGAAGGATAATGGCGCTCTCCAATCCTTCGATGGACCGCACATAGGCCTCCTGCGCATCCTCTGGCAAGGAAGTCGAAATGCCGTTCGGATAGATCACGGAATCAGACAGGCTCTCCGGCTCGAGGAAAATCTGATGCGATGCCTTGTCGGCAAATCGCACGATCTTGTCCTCGATGGATGGACAATAGCGCGGACCAATCCCCGCTATGTGACCGCCATACATGGCGGAACGAGAAAGGTTCGCACGAATGATCTCATGCGTACGCTCGTTGGTATGCGTGATTCCGCAAGACACCTGCCGCGCAAACGGCGCACGAGACAAGAACGAGAACATCACCGGGTGCTCATCCGGTGGCTGGCTTTCCAGCCGCTCCCAATTGATGCTTCTCCCGTCAAGGCGCGGTGGCGTACCGGTTTTGAGGCGGCCTAGCGGCAGATCGAAGCCGTCGATTCGCTGCGCCAGGCGAATACTTGGCGGATCACCCATGCGTCCACCGGGGCGGGAAACATCTCCGATATGAATAACGCCGCGCAAGAAGGTTCCCGTCGTCAGAATCACCGCCCGCGCGGCAAGTTCTGTGCCATCCGCGAGGACGATACCCTGAACGCGCTCGCCCAAGACCCTGAAATCGGCGGCTTCGCCTTCGATGATCGTCAGATTCGGCGTTGCGCTCAGCTCTGCCTGCATCGCTTCACGGTAGATCTTGCGATCTGCCTGCGCGCGCGGACCCTGAACGGCGGGGCCCTTCCGACGATTGAGAAGTCGAAACTGGATCCCGGCCCTGTCTGCAACGCGCGCCATTACACCATCCAGCGCGTCTATCTCGCGCACAAGGTGCCCCTTGCCTAGGCCGCCAATCGCGGGGTTGCAGGACATGACACCAATGGCCGCGCGGGAAAGTGTGACCAGCGCGGTGTCCGCGCCCATGCGCGCCGCCGCGTGGGCCGCATCTGCCCCGGCATGACCACCACCGATAACCACAACATCGAATTGTTTCACGTGAAACATCCCTCACTTGCCAAGGCAGAAACTGGCAAAGATCTCTCCCAGAACCGCCTCTACGTCGATGCGTCCTACCAGAGAATCAAGGGCCCGAATAGCCGTATGAACATCGGCGGCCGCAAGATCCGTTGCAGATTCCCCAGCGTCGAGATGGATACTTGCCCTTCTGAGTGCCTCGATGGCCTTGCGCATGGCAGCCTCATGCCGCAGACGAGTCGCCAAACCAACAGACACCACCCTACGCTGCAAGATCTCGGTCATCCGAGCGATCAGCGTATTAACTCCTTCCCCCGTGAGACCGGATATACCATCCGCACCGCCGCAACGGTCGGCCTTCGCACGAAGATGAATATCGCCATCCTGAGACAAATCCTCGAAGCGAACACTGCCTTCCCACAGAAAAACGCGCAAGTCTGCCGCCCTCGCCCGCTCCAGCGCGCGCCCGATGCCGATGGACTCGACCGCGTCTGCCGTTTCTCGCAATCCAGCCGTATCGAGAATCGTGACCGGCAAGCCGCCCAGGTCCATTCGAACCTCAATCACATCCCGCGTCGTTCCGGCGTATTCCGAGGTAATCGCCGCTTCCCTCCCCGCCAGCCGATTGAGCAGCGTGGATTTTCCGACATTGGGCGCGCCCACAATGGCCACTTCAAAGCCCGAACGGAGACGTTCGGCCACACCCACACCCTTGATCTGTCCATCGAGGCGCATCGTGACATCCGATAACAGAGATTTCACCTCTGGCATCACATCGACCGGCACTTCTTCGTCGGCAAAGTCTATCGTGACCTCGAGTAGTGCAGCCGCCCTGAGAAGCGCCTTGCGCCACGTCTCGCACTCACGCGCGAGCGCTCCCGAGACCCCCCGCAGCGCCTGACGCCTCTGAGCCTCGGTCTCGGCCTCCAGAAGATCGGCAAGCGCCTCAACCTGGGTAAGATCCATACGCCCGTTTTGAAGGGCGCGGCGCGTGAATTCACCCGGCTCAGCCGGACGAAGCGAGGGAAAACAACTCAATTCACGCAAGACCGCCGCTACGACGGCCGGGCTGCCGTGCGTTTGAAACTCGACAATCGCTTCCCCGGTAAAGCTTGCTCCATCAGGAAAAAAAAGCACGAGAGCATCGTCAATCCGATCCCCCGACCGGTCCCGCAGAGCCCTGAGCTCAGCCCGCCTAGGGTCTGGCAGGCCCCCGCACATCGCCCGGCAAACCGCCGATGCTTCGGGGCCTGAGACGCGTATCACGGCGACGCCCGCCTTGCCGGGGGCGGTAGACAACGCAAAGATCGTCTCCATCGTGCCCGCCGAGCTCAGGTATTCATCGAATCGAAGAACTCGGAATTGGACTTGGTTTGTTTGAGCTTCGACAAGAGAAACTCAACAGCATCGGTCGTTCCCATCGGATTGAGGATGCGACGCAGAACAAAGGTTTTTTGCAGGTCAAGCTTGTCGATGAGAAGATCTTCCTTGCGCGTCCCGGATTTCAAAATGTCGATGGCGGGGAACACACGCTTATCGGCGATCTTGCGATCGAGAACGATTTCCGAATTGCCGGTCCCCTTGAACTCTTCGAAGATGACCTCGTCCATCCGGCTGCCTGTATCGATCAGAGCCGTGGCAATGATCGTCAGAGAACCGCCCTCCTCTATGTTGCGCGCGGCCCCGAAAAACCGCTTGGGCCGCTGAAGAGCATTGGCATCGACGCCACCTGTCAGCACCTTGCCGGAAGACGGAACGACGGTGTTGAACGCACGTCCGAGACGAGTGATCGAATCCAGAAGAATGACCACATCGCGCTTGTGTTCAACAAGCCGCTTGGCCTTTTCAATGACCATTTCGGATACCGCGACATGGCGCGTTGCCGGCTCATCGAAGGTTGAACTGATCACCTCACCCTTCACCGAGCGTTTCATATCGGTGACCTCCTCCGGGCGTTCATCGATCAGAAGAACAATGAGAAAGCACTCCGGGTGATTCTTTTCGATGCTGTAGGCAATATTTTGCAGGAGGACTGTTTTACCCGTGCGCGGCGGCGCCACGATCAACGACCGCTGACCCTTGCCTATCGGGGCGACAAGATCGATCAACCGTGCCGAACGATCCTTGATGGTGGGGTCTTCGACCTCCATCTTGAGCCGCTCATCGGGATAGAGGGGTGTCAGGTTCTCGAACGCAATCTTGTGACGTGCGCGCTCGGGTTCTTCGAAATTTATCTCTGTGACAGAGGTCAGCGCAAAATAGCGCTCGGTATCGTCCGGCTGGCGCATCTCGCCCTTGATGGTATCCCCCGTGCGCAGGGAATATTGCCGGATCATGTCCGGAGACACGTAGATATCGTCCGGCCCGGGCAGGTAATTCGCCTCGATCGAACGCAGGAAACCGAACCCATCTTGAAGAACCTCCAAAACGCCGTCACCGAAAACAAGCCAGTCATCCTCCGCCCGCTCTTTGAGGATGGAGAACATCATCTCGCCCTTGCGCATGGTCGAAGCGTTCTCGATCTCCAGCTCCTCCGCGATGGACAGAAGATCCTTGGCGGTGAGGGCCTTGAGATCGGACAGATAGACGCGTTCTTCAGACATGAGAGACCTCAAGAGGTTCAGCCCGTGCAACGGGCTTTAACGGATTTATCAAGGGGACACAGGGCACCGGACGGCACCTCGATCCCTCTTAGGCGTCTCGTTTGAACGCGTCAACCATTATGGGCGACCCATGATTCCTTCTGAATAATTAAGAAATATAGAAAGAATGATGATGATGTAGGGCCGCCCCGATCTGTGGATTAGGCAGTTTTGCCCGATATCGTCCACATATGGATAAGTATGTGAGCAATACCGCGCGATTTCGGTATAACTGCAAAGATTGAAAAATTTATTATTATAATCAATCATTTAATGATAATGACGGTGTTCGAATAATCTTTTATCATGTTGATAAATCGTCATCTTCACGTTTATGCCCATTCAAGTTTCATCCTTGTCCACAAGGGGAAAAACCAAGATGTTGAGCCGTGGAACGCGGCGAAGCTCGGAAGAGCAATGCGGCGCCGCCCTGATCTCGGCCGGTTCAAGAAACTTGTTATGGAGTTATCCACATGGCTCACCCGCTTGTTCTCGCCTCGGCATCACCCACAAGGCGGACTCTTCTGGAAAATGCGGGCCTGTCCATCAAGGTGATTCCCGCCCGGATCGACGAATCAACTTTGCGGGATGCCTTGTTGTCCGAGAACATGTCAACGCGCGATATCGCGGACGCGTTGGCAGAGATGAAGGCGACCAAGGTCAGCCTGAAGCAGGGCGCGCGGCTTGTGCTTGGTTGCGATCAGGTGCTGGATCTCGACGGCGAGATCCTGTCAAAGCCCGGCACCGTCGAGGAGGCCCGCGCGCAACTTCTGAGATTGCGCGGACGGACACATGATCTTTTGTCGGCGGCCGTCATTTGCCTGGACGGTGCGCCGATCTGGCGGCATGTGGGGCGGGTGCGTCTGACGGTTCGAGCGTTCAGCGACGCCTGGCTCGACCATTATCTTGACCGGAACTGGCCGGATATTGCCGGGTGCGTCGGTTCCTACAAACTCGAATCCGAAGGAGTGCGCTTGTTTTCCCGCATCGAAGGCGATTATTTCACGGTATTGGGCCTGCCGCTGCTCGACCTGCTGGCCTTTCTGTCGCTGCGAGGAGATTTGCCGCAATGAGCCATGATAGAATTCCGCTGGCCGGTGTAATCGGATCGCCGATTTCGCATTCGCGCTCTCCGCAGCTTCATGGGCATTGGCTCAAGAGCCTTGGAATACGCGGCTTCTACATTCCGATGGACGTGGCCGAGGGCGATCTGGCCGAGGTGCTGCGCAACCTGCCCAAGCTTGGCTTTGTGGGCGTGAACGTCACCGTGCCGTATAAAGAGCGCGTTCTGGGATTGGCCGATCATGTCAGCGATCAAGCGACGATCATCGGCGCGGCAAATACGTTGAGCTTTCGTAAGGACGGAACAATTTACGCGGACAATACCGACGCTTATGGGTTTATTGAAAATCTGAGGCAGAGCGCGCCCGGTTGGGATGTCACCGCAGGACCCGCAGCCGTTCTGGGGGCGGGTGGCGCGGCACGTGCGGTCGTGGTGGCGCTGCGAGACGCGGGCGCACCGGAAATAATGATCTCAAACCGCACAAGGCTCCGGGCTGAGGCCCTGCAACAGGAATTCGGGCGCAAGCTAAGGGTGGTCGATTGGGTGCAGGCTGGCAACATGCTCGAACATGCCGCCACCGTGGTGAACACAACATCGCTTGGCATGGTGGGCAAGCCCGCGCTGCGCGTGCCGCTGGACGGGTTGCAAAAGGATGCGCTGGTGACGGATCTGGTTTATGCCCCGCTCAAGACGCGATTTCTGGAGGTGGCGGAAGCCATGGGGTGCGTCACGGTCGATGGTCTGGGGATGCTTCTGCATCAGGCCGTGCCGGGGTTCGAGCGCTGGTTCGGAACGCGACCGGAGGTTGACGTAGCGACGCGGGCGGCGGCGCTCAGATGACCTTTCGGTTGGGATTGACCGGGTCCATCGGGATGGGAAAATCGACCACGGCGCGGCTATTTGTCGAAGAGGGATGTGCGCTTTGGGATGCGGATGCGGCGGTGCATCGTCTCTATTCGTGCGGTGGCGCGGCCGTTGCGCCGATGGCGCGCGCTTTTCCCGATGCCGTCGAGGGCGGCGAGGTGCGGCGCGCTCGGCTTAAGAAGATCATCGCGCGCGACCCGGCGGCTCTGAAACGGATCGAGGAGATCGTTCATCCCCTGGTGGCAGCAGATCGGGCCGAGTTCCTGGCTGAGCAGACGGCAGATGTGACGGTTCTTGATATCCCGCTGCTGTATGAGACGGGCGCGAAGGGATTTGATGCCGTGGTTGTGGTGAGCGCCCCGCCCGAGGTGCAGCGAGCCCGTGTTCTGGCGCGCGGAACGATGAGCGCGGCAGAATTAGAGACCATCCTTGCCCGACAGATGCCCGATAGTGAGAAACGCGCCTGCGCGGATTACGTGATCGAGACCGACACGATAGACCATGCGCGTGATCAGGTGCGCGCAGTGCTGGCCGATATCAGGAGGCGGATCGCCCATGCGTGAAATCGTTCTGGATACTGAAACCACCGGGTTCGAGCCGTCCGAAGGCCATCGGATCGTCGAGATCGGCGCGCTCGAGCTTTACAATCACATGCCGACGGGGCGCACCTATCACCAGTATATCAATCCGGCGCGCGACATGCCCGAGGATGCCTTTGGTGTGCACGGGATCGGGCCCGACTTGCTGACCGTGCCGCGCGCTGCGCGCGAGGGCGAGGTGACGCTGCGGGACAAGCCGCTGTTCTCGGCGGTGGGACAGGCGTTTCTGGATTTCGTCGGCGATGCGACGCTTGTGATCCACAATGCCGCCTTCGACATGAAGTTTCTCAATGCAGAGCTTGGATGGGCCGGTCTGTCCGGCCTGTCATTCGAGCGGGCCATAGATACGCTGAGCATGGCGCGGAAGAAATTTCCCGGCGCGCCGGCCTCGCTCGATGCCTTGTGCCGCCGCTTTGCCATCGACAATTCCGGGCGCACACTGCACGGGGCGCTGCTCGATGCGCAGATCCTCGCCGAGGTCTATCTTGAACTGATTGGCGGGCGGCAGCCGGATTTCGCGCTGGCATCACGGCCGATGAACACGGCTTTATCGGGCGGCAATGTGCGCACGGATTGGCGGCCCGATCCAAGACCGCGCCCGCTTGCGCGGCGTCTCACCGACGAGGAACGCGCCGCCCATGACGCGTTTGTGGCGCGGATGGGCGACGCGGCGCTCTGGTCGCGGTGATCAGGCCTGGGCAGTGGGTGCTGTGGCCTGACGGCGCGCGATCTCATGCCGGTAAAGCTGTACGAAATCGATATTGTCGAGGTTGAGGGGCGGAAAGCCCCCGTCGCGTGTCACATCGCTCACGATGCGGCGCATGAAGGGGAAGATCTGGCGCGGACACTCGATCAACAGGAACGGGTGGAGCTGATCGTCGGGCACGCCCTCGATGTGGAAAACGCCGACATAGTCCATCTCGAACACAAAGAGGGCATCCTCGCTCCCCTTGTTGCGCGAGGTGATGTTGAGTTTGCAGGCGACCTCGTACTGATGTTCGACCGCCCGTTTCTTGGCGTCGAGATTGACGGTCACCTGCACGTCGGGTTGCACCTCGCCGCCGGCGCCGCGTTGGGCAAGCACGTTCTCGAATGACAGATCGCGCACGAATTGCGTGAGAATCTGCATCTTGAGTTGCGGCTGCGGCTGCTGCTCTGTGGCCCCGGCGGTTTCCGGCGCGGCTCCGTTCTCGTGTTCGGCCATCTGGCTCTCCTGATCGAAATGAAGTCCGCGATTGCTTAGCAGGGGAGTGGCCGCGCCTCAATGCCTGGTCCAGCCCGAGGGATCATTTCTGTCCGGCTCAACGGCTTCATATTCGCCCTCGATGATATCGGGCCGGCGCTGTGGACGGCTCATGTCATGCACCACGATGCGTTTGCGGATTTGCGCGAACAGCCAGGCGCGCACCGGTGGCAGCAGCAGGGAAAAGCCAATGGCATCGGTAAAAAAGCCCGGCGTGAGCAACAGCGCGCCCGCAAACAGGATCATCGCCCCATGAACCAGCGGTTCTGATGGATCACCCTCACCGCCAAGTGCAGCGCGCAGCCGGTTCATTTCCTGAAATCCCTGCCGCCGCAAAAGCGCCGTGCCCGCGAGTGCGGTCAGGATCACGATGGCCAGTGTTGGCCAAAGGCCGATCGCCCCGCCAACCTGAATGAAAAGTGCGATCTCGATCAGCGGTACGGCGATGAAAGCCAGCAAGAGCCACATGGACGGCCTCCTTGGATATGCGTGGCTTGTGGTGGACTTGGCCACGTCCCTCCCCTACATAGGGGCAAGTGACAGAGCCTGCCATGCCCCGCACGACACGAGGTGCTCATGAATTCGCCGATCCTGCAATTACTGGTTCTCGCCGGTATCGCCATTTTCCTGATTGTCCGGCTCAAGAGAGTTCTGGGCACGCGGGAAGGTTTTGAGGCCAAACCAGCGACGCGACCGCTTGAAAAACCGCTGGAGCGGCGCGGCTTTGAGGTGATCGAGGGCGGTCCTGATCACGACATCACCGATCATGTGCCCGAGGATTCAGACGCTGCTGCCGCACTGGCCGAGATGAAGCGGATCGAACAGGATTTCGGCGTGACCGATTTCCTTCAGGGTGCGCGGGGTGCATATGAGATGATCCTCATGGCCTTCGAGAACGGCACGCTTGACGAGGTAACGCCGTTTCTGTCGCCCGAGGTCTATGAGGCCTTTGCTCAGGTCGTCGATGCGCGAGAGCAGCAGGGGCTGAAGATCGAGTCGGAATTCATCGGCATTCGTGACCTTGCGCTCAATGACGCACGGTTCGATCCGGCAAGCCGACGCGCAGAGATCGACGTGCGTTACGTCGCCGAACTTGTTTCGGTGGTGCGCGATGCCAAAGGCGAGATTGTCGAGGGCGAACCGGGGCGCAGCAAGAGACAGAAGGATCTGTGGACTTATGAGCGCATCATGGGTGCCGATGATCCGAACTGGCGGCTTGTTGCCACGGGCGAATGACCGGTGCGCGGTGCGCTTTTCCTGTCATTTTGACGCTATGGTCGGCCATGGCGGGCGCGTCTGAGTTTCGACACGAGATTCTGGATTTCTCCGACCTGCGCGGCTGGGCAGAGGATGACCATGCCAAGGCGCTCAAGGTTTTCACCGAAACCTGCGCCGATATGAAGGATCCGGACTGGCAGTCGCTCTGCGCCCTGGCGCAAACCGGACCGGAAGCGCGGACGTTTTTCGAGCTTTTCTTTCGTCCGGTGGTGATTTCGGACGGCAACCCGGCGCTTTTCACCGGATATTACGAGCCGCAACTGCGCGGCGCGCTGCAACCCGGCGGGCGCTACCGCTACCCTGTCTATCGAATGCCGCCCGAGGCCCGCGAGGCAAGCCCATGGCTGTCACGGCGTGAGATCCTGACCGGCGACGTGATGTCGGGCCGCGGATTGGAAATCGCCTGGGTCGATGACCCGGTCGAGCTGTTTTTCCTCCAGATTCAGGGATCGGGTCGCATCCGGCTCCCCGACGGGGGTGTGATCCGCGTCGGGTATGGTGGCGCGAACGGGCATCCCTATCGCTCTATCGGAACCGAACTGGTGCGGCTTGGGATTTACGAGGCGCATCAGGTCTCGGCCGAGGTGATCAAGAACTGGGTTCGGCGCAACCCGGAGGCCGGCGAGGCATTGCTTTTTCACAACCCATCCTATGTGTTTTTCCGGCGCGTGGATCAGGTCTCGCCGGAACGCGGCCCGCTTGGCGCGATGAACCGTTCGGTGACGGCAGGGCGCACGATCGCGGTCGATCCGGCCCACGTGCCGCTCGGCGCGCCGGTCTGGATCGAAAAGGAGGGTCATGGGCCAATAAGACGTTTGATGGTGGCCCAGGATACCGGATCGGCGATCAAGGGGCCGCAGCGGGCGGATATCTTTTTCGGCACCGGCGCGGATGCCGGACGCGCGGCGGGGCGCTTGCGTGATCCGGGGCGCATGGTCGTGCTCATGCCGATCCAGCGCGCCTATGCGATGCTGACGGATGCCGACCAGTGACCCGCAAACGGCACCTGCGCCCCGAGGAAGAGGCGCTCTGGCAGGAGGTCGCACGCCGCACCGTGCCGCTCAAGCCGCAGCGACCCGCGATGCCGCTTCTCGCCAACCCCGCCCCACGCGAGGACCCCGCGTCACAGCCCATCGAGCCGTTCCGTCTCGGGCAGGCAGCGCGCCCCGGCACGTCTGGTCTCGATATGCTGCCCGGCCTCACCGACAGGAGAACGGCCCCACCTGTCGCGATGGATCGCAAGGCGTTCGAGCGGTTGCGGCGCGGCAAACTGACGCCTGAGGCCAAGATAGACCTGCACGGCATGACGCTGGATCAGGCGCATGGCGCGCTCACCGCGTTCATCCTGCGCGCGCACGGGCAAGGCCGGAGGCTCGTTCTTGTCGTCACCGGCAAGGGAAAGCGCCGCGATGATGATGGCCCGATACCGGTGCGCCAAGGGGTGCTGCGCCACAATGTGCCGCACTGGCTGCGCATGGCGCCCCTCGGGCCGCTCGTGCTCCAGATCGCCGAGGCACATCTGCGGCATGGCGGCGGCGGGGCCTATTACGTCTATCTAAAGCGGTTGCGATAGCTCTGGCCGGGCGCGCACAACGCCGATCGTCATCATCAGGCTTGAAAAGGTGAAATAGGCCGCAATCATGACGAATTGCGTCTCGATCCCGATGCCGAGATCAATCCCGATCCCGGTAATTCCAGGACCAATGGCAGAGCCGAGCACCATGATCGCCGCCGCCATCGCCTTGATCGAGCCCATATTGGCGCTGCCATAGAACTCGGCCCAGAATGCATTCGGCACCACGCTGTTGGCCCCGGTGGTGAGCGCCAGCAGCACAAAGCCCGCGAGCAGCAAAATGGGCCCGTCCGAGACCGAAAACACGAGGAAGGCCCCGATCATCGGAAGCTGGATGAACGGCAGCACCCGCGACGTGCCAAGCCGGTCGATCAGAAACCCGGCAAGCACCATCGCGCCGATGCCGACCACCGTGTAAAGCGGAAACATGGCGACCAGATCCAGATGCGCCACGGCCTTCACCTCGGCGATATGCACCTGATGAAAGAAGAACGCGGTGTTGAAGGCCGACGGGCCCAAAAGCGCAGGCACCATGAACCAGAACAGGAAATGCCGCAACGCTTCTCCCCGGGTCCAGTGCTGCCCCCGCATTCCAAGGGATTGGCTTGTTTGCGCCCAGCTTTGCGGCGTGCGCTCCTTTCGGAGGAGCAGAAGAAGCAGCGGGATGCCGATGAGGGCCGCGACCCCCGCCACAACCCACAGCGTGCGCCAGTCATACGTGATCAGGAGTGCCACGAAAACGATCGGCAACAATGACTCGCCGATTGCATTGCCCAGCGTCGCTACCGACAGGGCCTTGCCGCGGGTGGCGACGAACCAGCGCGCCATGGCAATGACAGCCAGATGGCTCATCATCCCCTGACCGGAAAAGCGCAGCGCGAAGACGATCACCGGCAACAGCCACCACACCGGGTTGAGCGCCATGAAGAGGCACGCGCCGGTCATCAGGAGAAGCACGGCAGGGGCCAGAACGCGCACGCGGAAAAGATCGGTCAGCCCCCCGGCCCAGACCATCAACAGCGCCGAAGCGGTGGTGCCCGCCGCGTATATTGCGCCCCACTCCCCGTGACTTAGCCCGAAATCAGCGCGGATTTCACCGGCAAAGACCGAGATGAAATAGGTCTGCCCGAAACTCGACAGAAAGGTCAGCAAAACGCCGACCGTCAGCCAGCGCGCATTGTCGCGGAGGAAGGCGAGAATCGGCATGTCTTCTTCCTCGCGTGAAACGGGGGGACAGAAAAGCGGTTTTCGCGCGGGCCATACCCGCGTCGGTATTGCGTCGCGGTCGATTGCGCGGCCCCGGACGGGCTCAAGGGGCGGCGCCGTTGGTATGAGACGCTGATGAAAAAGACATCATCCCCGCGCGGACGGGGATCGCGTGAGGCGCGTGGGTGGGATTTGCGAACCTCATCACAGCGGAGACCGGCTGTGGGCTCCGGGTGATCTGCTTTCTTGTTTGGCTGCACGCGCCGCCTCAAGGTGCATCGACCGCGTCGTCATTTCAGCATTCCCCAGCAGCGCATGGTGCGGTTTTCGATGGTCCGAGCAGAACATCGAGTAGCTACGCCTCGGAGACGACGCCGCGCAGCTTGCGCAGCTCGACATGCGCGTTGTCCCGAATGTTCATCAAGTGACGGGCGAGCTTGGCCGCATTGCCGCGCTGGGAACCTTTCAGGATCATGGCTCACCCCCGACGCTCAAGCTGCCGAGTGCCCGCAGCAGTTCCTGCCGCATGGCCTTCACGTCTTCATAAGCCCGACGAAGATAGGCTTCCGTCTCCGGCGCGACCGGCAGCGATCCGCTTTTGGAAGCGCGGGCGAGCTGGTTCAGATTGCAAGACAGGCGCGACGAGCCGAGCGCGCCCAGGACATGCCCGAGGGCTTCATGATCCTTGACCGGATAGCGCCCACGTTTCTTGCGCGGCGCAGCATCATCCCCGAGCACTTGCTCGCGGATATACCGTCCCAGCGGCATGTTGCCCCGCAATATGTCCAGCATCGTCCGCTCGTCAAAGGTGAAGCGCAGCGGGAACGGCGGCGGCTACTTGGGCCGCTTGCCCTTTGCTAACT
This sequence comes from Alphaproteobacteria bacterium HGW-Alphaproteobacteria-1, assembly GCA_002842985.1. Taxonomy (GTDB): domain Bacteria; phylum Pseudomonadota; class Alphaproteobacteria; order Rhodobacterales; family Rhodobacteraceae; genus Roseovarius. The sequence goes on along the minus strand of PHEQ01000011.1, from coordinate 31,999 downwards.
TATTGAACTTTCTATCTAAGGCGCTCATCTCCGCATCTCGGACCGGTTAGATCACAAGGTGCGAGATGGTGTCCCGCTTCCCGGAGAACCTCAAGCAGGCGGTTCGATTCCGCTCCCGTTCGGTCCACCACTTTCCCCTTTCTGACATTCTGCCGCCGCGCGTATAGTGCCGCTCAAAAGGCGGGGGCAGAGACATGGCAAAACCGGCCAAATCAGACGCGTTCAACATCGTGATCGTTGCGCAGGGCGGGCGGCTGCAATACGAGGCGGTGATTTTTGCCGCCTCTCTGCGCGCCATGTCGCCGGGTTTCGCGGGGCGCCTTCTGGTGGCTGAGCCACAACCGGGGCCGCTCTGGCCAAACGATCCACGCATAAAGGGCGACGAGACGCGCGCGCTGCTCGAGGGGTTCGGCGCCGAGATCGTGCCGTTCGAGAGCCGCTATTTCGGCCATGCCTACCCTTACGGCAACAAGATCGAGGCGCTCTTGTCGATGCCCGAGGGCGCCCCGTTCGTATTCTTCGACACCGATACGCTGGTGACGGGAGAGGTGGCAGGCGTGCCCTTCGATTTCGCGCGTCCGACGGCCTCTCTGAGGCGCGAGGGGACCTGGCCGCAGATCGAGCTTTACGGTCCCGGTTACGGCGCAATCTGGAAATCGCTCTATGACCGGTTCGGGCTGGATTACGAAAGTTCGCTCGATCCGGGTCAGCCCGACGAATACTGGAAGCGCTATCTTTATTTCAACGCGGGCTTCTTCTTTTACCGCTGCCCGCGCGTCTTCGGGCGGCGGTTTCTCGACTATGCGGTGGCGATCCGTGACGACCCGCCACCCGAACTTGTCTGCCAGCCGCTCGAGCCGTGGCTCGATCAGGTGGCGCTGCCCCTGGTCATCCATGGATTGGGCGGCGGGCGCGACACGCTGCCCGAGGGACTGCTCGACGGGGCGGTGACCTGCCATTACCGGACGCTGCCGCTGCTGTATGCCCGCGAGAGCGATCATGTGGTCGAGGTGCTTCGTGACGTGACCGCGCCCCAACGGATCAAGAAGGTGCTCAAGGATTACGAGCCGATCAAGCGGATGATCTATCAGGGACGAGGCGACAAGGTGCGCGCGCTATTCGACCGCGAGAACCTGCCTGTCCGCGAACAGGCGATCCGCAACACGATCAAGCGCAACGGGTTCTGGATGCGGTAAGGGTCGCGCGCGGGTGCCCGTCATCGTCGGGTTTGGACCGAGGATCTGTCCAACCATCAAGCCCGCGTCATCCTCGGGCCCGACCCGAGGATCTCCGGCCACACCCACCCGGTCATCCTCGGGCCTGACCCGAGGATTTCTCGGTGTGAGGAGATCCCCGCTTTCGCGGGGATGACGGTTGCCGTGACGGTCAACAGAACAGGCGGCCTGCCCGCTCACCCCGCAAACACCGCCGCCATATCGGCAAAGCCCTTCACCTCGATCGGGTTGCCGCAAGGATCACGAAAGAACATGGTCCATTGTTCGCCCGGCTCGCCCTCGAATCGCACCGAGGGCGGGATCACGAAATCCACCCCCGCCGCCTCGAGCCGCGCGGCCAGATCACGCCAGAGCGTGAGCGGCAGCACCACTCCGAAATGCGGCATCGGCACCATGTGATCGCCCACCTTGCCGGTGGCTTCGGTGGCAAAGGGCGTGCCCAGATGCAGCGAGAGTTGATGGCCGAAGAAATCAAAATCCACCCATGTCGCGGTCGATCGCCCCTCGACCGCGCCCAGAACCCCGCCATAAAATCCCCGCGCCGCGTCAAGATCGGTCACGTTGATCGCCAGATGAAACGGATTCGGCATGCCTGTTCTCCCCCTGCCCGTTGCGTGAAGCGCCCCGATGCCGTAACCCGGAACCCAAGCATTTCGCAAGGAGGAGCGCCCCATGGCCTATGGTTTCAACACATTGCAGATCCACGCGGGCGCACGTCCCGACCCCGCCACCGGCGCGCGGCAGGTGCCGATCTATCAGACCACCGCCTATGTGTTCCGCGACGCCGAACACGCGGCGGCGCTCTTCAACCTGCAGGAGGTGGGCTATATCTATTCGCGCCTGACCAATCCGACCGTGGCGGCCTTGCAGGAACGTGTGGCCACACTCGAGGGCGGGGCCGGGGCGGTGTGCTGTTCTTCGGGGCACGCGGCGCAGATCATGGCGCTGTTTCCCTTGATGGGGCCGGGGCTCAACGTGGTCGTGTCCACGCGGCTCTATGGCGGGTCGGTCACGCAGTTCAGCCAGACGATCCGGCGATTCGGCTGGTCCGCCAAATTCGTCGATATCGACGATGCCGATGCTATAAATGCCGCGATTGATGACAACACCCGCGCGATTTTCTGCGAATCCATCGCCAATCCGGGGGGTCATATCGCCGATCTCGACGCGGTGGCGAAAATTGCCGATGCCGCCGGCCTGCCGCTCATCGTCGACAACACCTCGGCCACGCCTTACCTGTGCCGCCCGATCGAGCATGGTGCCACGCTTGTGGTGCATTCCATGACCAAGTTCCTGACTGGAAACGGCACGGTGACGGGCGGCTGCGTGGTGGATTCCGGGCAGTTCGACTGGTCCGCCTCGGACAAGTTCCCCTCGCTCAGCGAGCCTGAACCGGCCTATCATGGTCTCAGGTTCCACGAGACTTTCGGGCCGCTCGCCTTCACCTTCCATGGTATCGCGGTCGGTTTGCGCGATCTGGGCATGACGCTGAACCCGCAGGCGGCGCATTACACCCTGATGGGGATCGAGACGCTCAGCTTGCGGATGCAGCGCCATTGCGAGAATGCCGAACGTATCGCGGGCTGGCTCGAGCAACATCCCGCCGTCGAAGGTGTGACCTATGCCGGGTTGGCTTCCTCACCCTGGCATGACCGGGTGGCGCGCATCTGCCCCAAGGGCGCGGGCGGGCTCTTCACCGTGGCGCTCAAGGGGGGCTATGACGCCTGCGTGCGCTTTGTCGATTCGCTGGAGTTGTTCAGCCATGTGGCCAATCTGGGCGATACCCGCAGCCTTGTGATCCACTCCGCCTCGACCACGCACCGGCAATTGACCCCCGAGCAGCAAAAGGCCGCCGGGGCTGCGCCGAACGTGGTGCGCATCTCCATCGGGATCGAGGATGCCGAGGACCTGATGGCCGATCTCGATCAGGCGCTCGCCCGCGCAGGCAGCTAAGTGCGCAAGGGGCCGCGCGCCGCCTCTGCGCGCGACCCGTGTGGTTGGCCTCGGGACCGGGCTGCGCTACAGTCCGGTACGAGATTGACGACTCCCTGTAATGGTGTGTGCGTGCTAAGACGACAGTGATGAAACCGAATTTCGCCCTCAACCTCTCGCTCGATGGGATTACCCTCCTGCACCTTGCGGCGGGGGCCGATCAGCACGTTGTGGGTGCGGTCGCGCTCGACACGGGCGATCTTGCGGGCGAGCTGGCGGCGCTGCGCCAAAAGGCGCAGACGCTCGCGCCCTCGGGCACGGCGACCAAGCTGATCATCCCCGAGGAACAGATCCGCTATCTCGATCTGCCCGCCGCCTCTGCGCCTCATGGCGATTACGACGCGGCGGCCGCGGATGCGCTTGACGGGGCGACGCCCTACGCGCTGCACGACCTGGCCTTTGACTGGACAGTTGCAGGGGATCGCTTGCAGGTGGCCGCCGTCGCGCGCGAGACCCTGGAAGAGGCCGAGAGCTTTGCGCTCGAACACGGCTTCAACCCGGTGAGCTTCGTGGCGCAGCCCGATACGGGCGTCTTTGCAGGCGAGCCGTTCTTCGGCCCGACCGACAGCGCCGGGGATCACGCCGCAACCCCTGCGCCGGTGCCCACGCCCGAACCTGTTGCGAAAGCGGAAGAGGAAGAGGAAGCGGAACCTCTGTTCCTCTTCGCGTCGATCCGCGCCGAACGTGGCGGGCTGCCTGTGACCGCGCCGAAACTCGATGGCGCCGCGCGCTTCACCCCTGCACCGCCACTTCCGGAAACCGCAGCGCGCACCCTCTCGGGCGTGGCCCGCGCAAGCCTTGCGCCTCAGGTTGCCCCGTCAGAGAGGGAGCAGCCCGAGGCGCCGTCGTCGATGCCGTCCAAAGGCATCATAACCTCCCGGATCACCGCCCCGCCGGTCGTGGCACCCGAGAGCGAGGCCGAGCGCCTCACCATCTTCGGCGCGCGCCAGTCGCAAGCCGAACGCCGGGGCAAGCCACGGTTCCTCGGGTTGATCCTGACCGCGGCCTTGCTGCTCTTGATGGTCGGGGTCGCCGCCCTTGCCTCGATTTTTCCCGATAGCGGGCTGGGTCGGCTCCTGCGTGGACCGGAGCCACAGATCGCCGTGACCCCGGACATCCCGGAACTTGCGGATAGTGCCGCGCCAGAACCGTCCCGGCCTGCCGCTGCCCCCGCAGAAGCGCCAGGGCTGACACCGCCCACCCCGGTTCCGGCCCCCGAGATCGTGGCCGCGCCAGAGGTGCCGGCTGAGCCGCAGCCCGAAGTGACGCCGCAGGCCCCGGTCATTCCGCAATGGACCGAGCCGCGCAGCCCCGAGGAGGCGCGGGCGCGTTATGCGGCCACCGGCATCTGGCCAACTGCCCCCATGCCCCCGAACGAACCGGCAAGCGATACGCTCGACGCGCTTTACCAGACCTCGATCGACGAGGCCCTGCGTTTCGGCGATGCGGTCGCCTTGCCCGCCGAGCGCGCCCTTGCCGTTGATGCGCGCCCGCCCCTGCCTGCGCGCCCGCCGCAACCTGGCCAGACCTTCGCGCTTGACGCGCGCGGTCTTGTGACCGCGACACCCGAGGGCGCGCTGACCCCCAGCGGCGTGATCGTCCGCGCGGGACTGCCGCCGCTGCGCCCCGAGACCATGCCGGTGCGCGCGGTGCCGATCCCGGACCTCACGCCCACGCCCGAGGCACTGGCTGCGCGCGAACGATTGTCCGGTATCCGGCCCCGGCCCCGCCCCGAGAACCTGAGCGAACAGCAGGAGCGCGGCGCGCTTGGCGGGCGAAGCCGCAGCGAACTGGCCACGCTGCGCCCGCGTTTGCGGCCCGCCACGCTTGTATCTGTGCCGCAGCCTGACGCAGAGGCCATCCAGCAAGCCCTTGACGAGGCTACCGAGCAGGCCGTTGCCGCCTCGCTCAAGCCGCGCCTGCGGCCACAATCGATTGAGCGTGCTGCGGTGCGTGCCGCGCCCGCCGCCCCGGTTGCACCCGCGCCGCAGCGCGCTCCGGCAATCGAGGCGGACGACGGCGAGCCGGAACTCACCCGCACCGCTGCCGCCGCGCCGCGCATCCCGACCTCGGCCTCGATCGCGCAGCAGGCCACCACCCGCAACGCCATCAATCTGAGACAGGTCAACCTTATCGGCGTCTATGGCGCTCCGTCCAATCGCCGCGCGCTGGTGCGCCTTGCCAATGGCCGCTATCAGAAGGTTCAGGTGGGCGACCGGATCGACGGCGGGCGCGTCTCGGCGATCGGCAATGACGAATTGCGCTATCGCAAGGGCAGCCGGGATGTTGTCCTGCGTCTGCCCAAGGGCTGAGGCGCGGTGCGCTCCGCCCGGCAAGGATAGGAGAGCTGATGGCAGGATTCCTGTTTCAGGCAACGGTGTTTCTTCTGGCCATGGTGATTGCCGTGCCGCTGGCCGCGCGGCTGGGTTTCGGGTCGGTTCTGGGCTATCTGGCGGCAGGCATCGTCATCGGCCCGGTTCTGGGGCTGGTTGGCGGGCACGAGACCGCCGAGTTGCAACACGTGGCCGAATTCGGCGTGGTGATGATGCTTTTCCTCATCGGGCTGGAGCTTGAGCCGCGCGCCCTATGGGACATGCGCCACCGGCTTCTGGGGCTGGGGGGGCTTCAGATTGTGCTGACCACGCTGGCGGTGATGCTGGTCGCGGTCTGGTTGGGGCAGGTCTGGACGGTTGCGCTCGCCGTGGGCATGATCTTTGCTCTTTCCTCCACCGCTATCGTGCTCCAGACGCTCAACGAGAAGGGGCTGATGCAGACCGGCGGCGGGCGCTCGGCCTTCTCGGTGCTGCTGACACAGGATATCGCGGTCATCCCGATGCTGGCGTTTCTGCCGCTTCTGACACTGCCGCGCACGGTGGAACAGGTGTTCGACGCCTCGCGCGGCCGCTCTGCGGCCGCCGCTGAGCTTGGCGGCGGCGCGCACGAGGCGGCGCAGAATTTCATCGCAGGTCTGCCGGGCTGGGGGGCGACGCTGGTCACCATCGCGGCGGTCGGTGCGATCATTCTCGCGGGCGCCTACCTGACGCGGCCCATGTTCCGCTTCATCCACACCGCGCGGTTGCGCGAGATGTATACGGCGCTGGCGCTGCTGATCGTTGTGGGGATTTCTTTCCTGATGATGCTGGTGGGGCTTTCGCCCGCGCTTGGCGCCTTCCTTGCTGGTGTGGTTCTTGCCAACAGCGAATTCCGCCACGAGCTCGAGAGCGATCTTGCGCCGTTCAAGGGCCTGTTGCTGGGCCTTTTTTTCATCACCGTCGGCGCGGGCATAAATTTCACCGTGCTTACCGGCGCGCCCGTCACGATTCTTGGCATGGCCCTCGCGGTGATCCTTGCGAAGGGCATGATCCTTTATATCCTCGGACGCGCCTTTGCCCTGCGCGGGCGCGATCTGTGGCTGTTCACCCTGTCGCTGGCGCAAGCGGGCGAGTTCGGCTTTGTGCTCGTGGCGTTTTCCGATCAGCAGAACGTGTTGCCGCGCGGCATGGGCGAGGTTCTGCTGCTGGTCATCGCGCTTACCATGCTGATCACGCCCTTGCTGTTTCTGGCCTATGAGTGGCTTTCGCGGCGGATGCAGGATACGAGCGAACCGCAGGAACCCGATGAGATCGACAGCAAGGGTCCGGTGATCATCGCCGGGATCGGGCGTTTCGGACAGGTGGTCAACCGCCTCGTGCGCTCAAGCGGCTTCGAGACCGTTGTGCTCGATCACGACCTTGGCGCGATACAGCAGATGCGACGCTTTGGCGTCAAGGGCTTCTTCGGCGACCCGACACGGCCCGACCTGCTCCATGCCGCCGGTCTTGAACAGGCGCGCGTGCTTGTGGCCGCGCTCGACAACCCGGATGCCTGCGTGCGGCTGGTCAGTTTCGCCCGTCGGGAGCGGCCCGATCTGCACATCGTGGCGCGTGCGCGCGACCGCACCCATGTGTTCCGCCTCTATCAGGCCGGGGCCAATGACATCGTGCGCGAGATGTTCGACAGTTCGCTGCGCGCGGGGCGCTATGTGCTCGAGAATGTGGGGCTGAGCGAATACGAGGCAGCCGAGGCGGAAAGGACATTTTACCATCATGACCGCGAATCGGTGCGCGAATTGGCGGCGCTGTGGGATCCGAACGTGCCCACGCTGGAAAACGCTGCCTATATCTCGCGCGCCCGGGAACTCGAGGCCGAGTTGGAAACCATGTTGCTGTCGCAACTCGAAGATCAAAGTGCCGCGCCACGGTTGAAACCGTCCGGTCAGGGCGGCTGAACGGTGCGGTTCAGTTGAGCCGCACCTGCCCGAGCGTCGCGCGGTAGAGCTGCAGTCCGAGGCGCGCCGCCGTATCGGTCAGCAGCAGGATTGCGCGGCCATCGACAAACCCCCCGGCGAGGATCAGCGCCGCCTCGCGCTCGCCAAGTGCTGCGCGCTCGACAAAACGGGCAAAGCTTTCCTCGTCCGCCCCGACAGAGGTGCAGTGCGGCGCGTGGCAGGCCAGCGGCCGGCGGCGATGCGCCGCCAGCACCCCGGCCAGATCGCACAGCGCGGCCATCGCCGCGCCTGCGCGCGGCTCGGTCATGCGCGCGCGCAGCACCTCCATCGCCTGCCCCGGCCCGCCCTTGTTCCAGCCGCGCAGCGCTGCGACCACCAGCGCCGCGACGGGCGTGAGGCCGCGCGACGCGGCCAGGGGCAGATCGCCCGTAAGGTCACGCGCATGTCTCATTTGGTGAGGATCAGCTTGCCCGCGCGGGTGATGCGCAGGGTATAGGTCTGCCCGTCCAGCACGATATAGGCGATCTGCCCGCCGTCGGTCAGGGCGCGGGCATCGTGGCAAGCGGCTTCGGCAAGAAGCGTGGGTCCGGTCTGGGCGCGGATCATTCGGGGCCTCCAGGTCTTTTTGGAACGGTCGGCACGGGGCCGCCGTCATGGTGGATGTCCTGCCGGGCTGACCGTGGCGGAGTGGCTTGGCTTCTTTATCCTGAGTGAAACTATCAGATATGTCAATTCCGATTCTTTCCATCTGGTTTCTACGGCTTGAAGTTCTTCCCCGCAGGGATGAATATGTCGGGCCGGAACAAGGCAGATGGGCATGATACGGTTTTCCCTCAAATGCGATGCGGGCCATCGCTTCGACAGTTGGTTTCAATCCGCCGAGGCTTTTGACAAGCTGAGCGCGTCGGGGATGCTCGCCTGTTCGATCTGCGGTGCGCCTTGTGTCGAAAAAGCTCTGATGGCGCCGCAGGTGCAGAATACGCGCCCCGATCCCGCGCCCGCGCCCCATCCCGCCGAACAGGCGCTCGCCGAATTGCGTCGCCGGGTCGAGGAGACGGCCGATTACGTCGGCCCCCGATTCGCGCGCGAGGCGCGCGACATGCATGACGGTCTGGTTCCCGAACGCGCGATCTACGGCGAAGCGCGACCCGATGAGGCGCGCCGACTGATCGAGGATGGCATCCCGGTCGCGCCGCTGCCCTTCACCCCACGCCGCAAGTCGAACTGAGAGGGTCCATGCATATCGTCATCACCGGCGCATCGCGCGGCATCGGCGCAGAGCTTGCTGCGCGTTACAGCGCAGAGGGCCACGAGGTCACCGGGACCGCGCGCGCGGGCGGAGGCTGCCTTGTGGCGCTCGACGTGACGCGGCCCGACGATTTCGCCGCGCTGACCAGCGCTCTTGCGGGGCGTCCGGTCGATCTGCTGATCTGCAATGCGGGCATCTATCCCGACAAGGGCCAGAGCCTTGATGAGGGATATCCGGCGCCGATGTGGGCCGAGACCTTCGCCACCAATGTCACCGGCGCGTTCCTGGCCGTGCAGGCGCTCCTGCCCAATCTGCGCGCGGCAGGGGCCGCAAAGATCGCCATCATTTCAAGCCAGATGGCCAGCCACACCCGTGCGCCGGGCGGCAGCTATATCTACCGCGCCTCCAAGGCCGCCGTGCTTAACCTCGGGCGCAACCTTGCCGCCGATCTCGCCCCGGAGGGCATCGCCGTGGGGATTTATCACCCCGGTTGGGTGCGCACCGACATGGGCGGCGCTGCGGCCGAGATTTCGGGGGCCGAGGCCGCCGAGGGACTGATTGCGCGATTCGACGCGCTTTGCCCCGCCTCGACCGGCTGTTTCGAGACATGGGACGGGCGCGCCCATCCTTATTGAGGGGCGCGCACACCGTTGCCGCCCCCTTGCACAGACACCTTCCCGCGCGTAAACCGCGCGCGAAATTCCCGCTCAGGACCGCGCCCATGCCCGTTCTCGTGATGAAATTCGGCGGCACTTCGGTCGCCAACATCGACCGCATCCGCCGCGCGGCCAAGCGCGTCGGCGTCGAGGTGGCCAAGGGCTATGACGTCATCGTCATCGTGTCGGCCATGTCCGGCAAGACCAACGAGCTTGTCGGCTGGGTGAACGAGATTTCGCCCCTGCACGACGCGCGCGAATATGACGCGGTGGTCAGTTCCGGCGAGAACGTGACCGCCGGTCTCATGGCGCTGGTGTTGCAGGAGATGGAAATCCCCGCGCGAAGCTGGCAGGGCTGGCAGGTGCCGCTCCTGACAAATTCCGCCCATTCCGCCGCCCGGATCGAGGAAATCCCGACCGCCAACATTTCCGCCAAGTTCGGCGAGGGGATGCGCGTGGCCGTGGTCGCGGGGTTTCAGGGGATCAGCCCCGAGGGGCGGATTACCACTTTGGGGCGCGGCGGTTCGGACACCACCGCCGTGGCCTTTGCCGCCGCGTTCGGGGCCGAACGATGCGACATCTACACCGATGTGGACGGGGTCTATACCACCGATCCGCGGATCAGCGCAAAGGCGCGCAAACTTGACCGGATCGCCTTTGAGGAGATGCTGGAGCTGGCCTCGCTCGGGGCCAAGGTGCTCCAGACCCGCTCGGTGGAGTTGGCGATGCGGTATAATGTCAGGCTGCGCGTGCTCAGCAGTTTCGAGGAACAATCGGACGAGGCCGGCACGCTCGTCTGCGCCGAGGAGGATATCATGGAATCGAACGTGGTGAGCGGGATCGCCTATTCCCGCGAAGAGGCGAAGATGACGCTGGTTTCGGTCGCCGACCGCCCCGGCATCGCCGCCGCGATCTTTGGCCCGCTAGCCGAAGCGGGTGTGAATGTGGACATGATCATCCAGAACATAGCCGAGCAAGGGCGCACCGACATGACCTTTTCCTGCCCCACCGATCAGGTGAAACGGGCCGAGAAGGCGCTGAGCGAGGCCAAGGCGGCGGGGCACATCAACTATCACGACCTCATCGCCGATACCGATGTGGCCAAGGTCTCTGCCGTGGGGATCGGCATGCGCAGCCAGTCGGGCGTGGCGGCGAAAATGTTCAAGACGCTCAGCGACGAGGGCATCAACATCAAGGTGATTGCAACCTCCGAGATAAAGATTTCCGTGCTCATCGACCGGAAATACATGGAACTTGCCGTGCAGGCGCTGCATGATGCCTTCGGGTTGGACAAGGCCGCCTGATCCCGGCATGGTGTCGGGCCGGGACATGCCCGCGACACGAGCGATCGGGGAACAACCGCGATGGGCGAGACGTTCAGGACCGACAGCCGCCAGATGCTCGGGCGTCTGCGTGCGATCATGGCCGAGGAGGGCGGCGGCCAGACCCGGCTTGATCGCATCACGCGGCTGATTGCCGAAGAGATGCACGCCGAGGTCTGTTCGATCTATCTGTTCCGCGACGAGACAACGCTGGAACTGTGTGCCACCGAGGGGCTGCGTGCCGAATCCGTCCACCTGACCCGGCTGCGGCTTGGCGAGGGGCTGGTTGGTCGTGTCGCGCGCTCGGGCAAGGTGATCAACACCGATGACGCACCCGCCGCGCCCGGCTTTCGCTACATGCCCGAGACCGGAGAGGAGGCCTATTCGTCCTTCGTCGGCGTGCCCATTCAGCGGCTGGGTGAGAAGCTGGGCGTGCTGGTCGCGCAGTCGAAAAAGCCGCGGCTCTTCTCCGAAGACGAGGTCTATGCGCTTGAAGTGGTCGCGATGGTGCTGGCCGAAATGACCGAGCTGGGCGCCTTTACCGGCGAGAGCGCGGCCATGAAGGCACGCCACATCCGCCCGGTGATGTTCAAGGGAACAAGCGCGCAGGAGGGCACGGCACAGGGCCATGTCTGGCTGCATGAGCCACGTGTCGTCGTCACCAACCCCATCGCCGAGGACCCCGCGCGCGAGTTGGAGCGCCTGCATGAGGCGGTCGAGGTGCTGCGCGTCGGCGTCGAGCGGATGCTGTCCTCGGCGAAAGACGGCGACAAGGATCAACTTGACGTCCTCGAAACCTACCGGATGTTCGCCAATTCCAAGGGCTGGATGCGCCGGATGGAGGCTAATATCGACAGCGGCCTCTCGGCCGAAGCTGCGGTGGAAAAGGAACAATCCGCCGCGCGCGCCCGCATGACTCAGGTCGCTGACGCCTATCTGCGCGAGCGGCTTCACGACCTGGACGACCTTTCCAACCGACTGTTGCGCATCCTGACCGGGCAGGGCCGCGAAACCGGGGCCGAGATGCCTGCCGATCCGATTCTGGTTGCCCGCAACATCGGTCCGGCTGAACTTCTGGATTATGGGCGGGGTTTGCGCGGGATCGTGCTGGAGGAGGGCGCGGTCGGCTCTCATGCGTCGATTGTCGCCCGCGCGCTTGCGATTCCGCTCGTCATCAATGCCGAGCGCATCACCACCGAGGCGCTCAACGGCGATTTCATCCTTGTCGATGGCGATCAGGGCATCGTGCATCTGCGCGCCGACGATTCCGTGACCTCGGCCTTTCGCGACAAGATGGCGATGCAGGCGCAGGCGCAGGAGCGCTATGCCTCGATCCGCGACAAACCGGCCGAGACACTCTGCGGCACGCGGATCAGGCTCAAGATGAATGCGGGTCTGATGGCCGATCTGCCCAGTCTGGAAAACTCAGGCGCCGAGGGGGTGGGCCTTTTTCGCACCGAATTGCAGTTCCTCACCCGCAGCCACATGCCCAAGCGCGCCGAGCTGAGCGCGCTTTACGCCCGCGTGATGGACGCGGCCAAGGGCCGCCGCGTGGTGTTTCGCACGCTCGATATCGGCTCGGACAAGGTGCTTTCCTACATGAAGCCCACCGACGAGCCGAACCCCGCAATGGGCTGGCGCGCGGTGCGTGTGGCGCTGGAGAAACCGGGCGTCATGCGGATGCAGCTTCAGGCGCTCATTCGCGGGGCCAAGGGGCGCCCGCTCTCTGTCATGTTCCCGTTCGTGGCACAGCATCAGGAGTTTCGCGCCGCCCGCGCCGAGATGGACAAGGCGCTTGAACGCGAGCGCATTCTCGGCCATCCCGTGCCCTCGGAAATCGAGGTGGGCGCGATGCTCGAAACCCCCTCGCTTGCCTTCGCCCCGGACGCCTTTTTCGAAGAGGTGGATTTCCTGTCCATTGGCGGCAACGATCTCAAGCAGTTCTTCTTTGCCGCCGACCGCGAGAACGAACGCGTGCGCCGCCGCTACGACACGCTCGACGTGAGTTATCTCAACTTCCTCGAAGGGATCGTCTATCGCTGCGCCACGCTCGGCACGCGACTCAGCTTTTGCGGCGAGGATGCGGGCCGCCCCATCGAGGCCACCTGCCTTGCGGCGCTTGGCTTTCGCACGCTCTCTATGCGTCCTGCCTCCATCGGCCCGGTCAAGAGCCTCTTGCGCCGCACCGATCTGGGCGAATTGCGCACGATCCTGCACGAGGAACGCGCGCGCGGGACTCACAGCCTGCGCGCGGCCGCAATGGATTACCTGCGCTCGAAACTCTGAGCCTCACCCGTGCGAACGCGCCGGAATACCGAGAAAGTCGGCGATTTGCTTGGCAACGGCCTGCGGGCGTGAAATCGGCCCCATATGATCCGCTCCCGAGATGGTGGCGCAGCGGCAATCGGGCAGGCGCGCGGCAAGGCCTTCGTTGATAGCGCCGATGATCGCGGGCGAGCGTGCGCCCTGCATCAGCAGCGTGGGGATGGTGATGCGCTCAAGCGCCCCGGATGCCAGCATTCCGCCAGCATCCTCGTAGAGTGCGGATGCGGCGGCGTCGATCAGCGGCATTTGCGCGGCAATGCGGGTGCGGGCAGGACCGGGCAGGGCGTCCCAGCCCCCACCATCCCCCCAGACCCGCAGAAAGCCGCGCGCGGCGCTGCGCATGTCAACCGTCGCGAGGCCGGCTCGATATTCGGCCATTTCCGCCTCGTGGTCCGCGCGTAGCTGGGGCTGGTCGGTCAGGGCCACGGCAAAGAAGACCGGCTCATAAAGGCTGAGCGAGCGCACGAGATGCGGATGCGTCGCCGCCAGCCGCAAGGCCACGGTCGCGCCGAAAGAATGGCCGATGATATCGGCAGGGCCGTCGAGGAGATCGGCGGCCATGGCCGTGCTCACGGCCTGAATCTCGCCTTTGTTCTTCCAGGCGCCGCTGCTGCCGTGCCCCGGAAGATCGAAGGCCGTCACCGTCATATGCGACCCGAGCGCCCGTGCCACCCCGGCCCAGGCCCCGGAATGTGCCAGCGAGCAATGGATTGCAAGGGCCGCACGCGGCCCCTGCCCCATCACCTGCCAATGGGTTACAAAGCCGCCCTTCAACCCGCGCGGCATGAGGTCAGAGCGTGCCCGCAAGATGCAGGTCCAGATCCTCCAGCCGGTCCTGACCCCAGAACATCTGCCCGGTGTCCACCACGTAGAACGGCGCACCGAAAACCCCGACTGCCACCGCTTCCTCAAGGTTGGCGGCATAGGTCTCGGCGCCCGAAAGAAGCCCACTATCGGCCAGCGCCGGGTCGAACCCCGCCTTTGCGAGACACGTGCGCACCACGTCATCCCCGGCGATGTCGCGCTCTTCTGCCCAGCAGGCGCGCAGGATGCTCTGCACAAGCGCGCCGGTATCGCCACCACCGGCCCCTTGCGCGGCGATGATGGCATAGGACGAGGGGGCCGGATTGGTCGGCCAATGGGCGGGTTTGAGGTTGAGCGGCAGGCCGCGCTTTTTCGCCTGACGCGGGATCTCCTGCGCGCGATAGGCGTTGCGCGAGGGGTGGCGCTCTGCCGGTGCGGTGCCGCCGGTGCGCGCGAACAGAGCCATTATGTCAAGCGGCTTGTAGGCGATGCTCGCGCCATGCTTGGCGGCGATTCGTTCCAGCCCGTCCCCGGCCAGGTAGGCAAAGGGCGAAAGGGTGGAGAAGTAATAGTCGATATGGGCCATAGCGGCACGCTCCCTTCGAGGTTTGCCTGACCGTAGGGCCGTGCTAAGCGGGGCGCAACATCACGAATCTGTCACAAGAGACATCCGGGGACACTGCCATGGCCGCCAATGACGAACCGAAGCTGATTTCGGGCAATGCCAACATGCCGCTTTCCAAGGCCATCGCGCGCCGCATGTCCGTGCATCGCGGCATGAGCGTGGGGCTTGTCGATGCGCGCATCGAACGCTTCAACGATCAGGAAATCTTTGTCGAAATCTTCGAGAACGTGCGCGGCGAGGACATGTTCATCATCCAGCCGACCTCGAAGCCGGCGAATGACAACCTGATCGAACTTCTGATCATGGCCGACACGCTGCGGCGGTCCTCGGCACGGCGAATCACTGCCGTGATCCCCTATTTCGGCTATGCCCGCCAGGACCGCCGCACCAAGGCGCGCACGCCGATCTCCGCCAAGCTGGTTGCCAACATGATTGTCGAAGCGGGCATCGAGCGGGTCCTGACCATGGATCTTCACGCCGCGCAGATTCAGGGCTTTTTCGATATTCCGGTGGACAACCTCTATGCCTCGCCCATCTTCGCGCTCGACATCAAGGCCCAGTTCGGCGCGTCCATCGGCGACGTGATGATCGTCTCGCCGGACGTGGGCGGCGTGGCGCGGGCGCGCGAGCTGGCCAAGCGGATCAACGCGCCGCTCTCGATCGTCGACAAGCGCCGCGAGAAGCCCGGTGAGATCGCCGAGATGACCGTGATCGGCGAGGTGACCGACAAGATCTGCATCATCGTCGATGACATGTGCGACACGGCGGGTACCATGTGCAAGGCCGCCGAGGTCCTGCTCGAGAACGGCGCGCGCGAGGTCCACGCCTATACCACCCATGGCGTCATGTCCGGCCCGGCGGTCGAGCGGATCACGGGGTCGGTGCTGAAATCCATGGTCATCACCGACACGATCCAGCCGACCGAAGAGGTCAAGGCCACGCCAAATATCCGCATCATCCCGACTGCACCGATCTTTGCCCAGGCGATCCTCAACATATGGAACGGCACCAGCGTTTCGTCGCTGTTCGAAGCCGACAGCCTTGAGCCGATCTACGAGGGCCGGTTCATTCACTGACCAAGGTATCCGTGCGACGACCGGGAAACGACCCGTTTGAGAGGACCGATCTTCGGATACCGCGCTCCTGCTTGCTGGCTCGGCTACGATTTCTTGAAAAGAAATCGGCGCGAAATCTTTTCAAGATTTCGCGGTCCGCTCCGTGTGCAATGCCGCGCCCCCTATCGGTCAGTTAGGCCTACAGAGGGAATCTTGCCGCCTTTTCCATGGGCAGGCGCGGCGAAAACTCATCTTTTTTCTCAGTGTTGGGCTGCGCATTAGGTCGCACTTGCAGCAAGCTTTTGAAATTAAATTGTATTCTATGGTATACATTGCTTTCCAAGCCGCTTGCCCGATCCCAAAGCCTCTGCTACACCCCAGCCGAATTTCGTTGTTCCGCGAGGCGCATCGCAAACCAAAGTCCCCGGTCGTGGCCTTTCGTCACGCATCGCGAACCGGGGCCAGATTATCGGAAGGGTGGACGTGTCCGAACCAGCTTCGATTTCTTCCGGCATCGCCGCGCGCTATGCCACTGCCATATTCGAGCTTGCCCGTGAGAGCAAAGCGCTTGCCAAGCTTGAGGGCAACCTTGATGACATGTCCGCAGCACTTGACACAAGCGCCGACCTGCGCGCCCTCATCGCCTCGCCGGTGCTCAGCCGTGAGGTGCAGGGCTCGGCCATTGCGGCCATCGCCGACAAGATGGGTCTCGTGCCGGAACTGCGCAACGGTCTTGCCCTCATGGCCGCCAAGCGCCGCCTCTTCGTGCTGCCGCAACTCGTGGCGCAGCTTGGCGACATGATTGCCGCGGGAAGTGACCTCCGCCAAGGCGCTCACGAAGGCGCAGGCCGACACGCTTGCCAAAACCCTCAAGGCGCGCATCGGGCGCGACGTGAAACTGAAAACGACCGTTGATGAAAGCCTCATCGGCGGTCTTGTCGTCAAAGTGGGCTCGAAGATGATCGACACCTCGATCCGCTCGCGGCTCGACTCCCTCCAGAATGCAATGAAAGAGGTCGGATAAATGGGTATCCAAGCAGCAGAGATTTCTGCGATCCTGAAGGACCAGATCAAGAATTTCGGCCAGGAGGCCCAGGTGGCCGAAATCGGCCGGGTGCTCTCGGTCGGGGACGGGATCGCGCGCGTCCACGGACTTGACAATGTGCAGGCCGGCGAACTCGTCGAGTTTCCGGGCGGCATCATGGGCATGGCGCTCAACCTCGAGAGCGACAACGTGGGCGTCGTGATCTTCGGCTCGGACCGCGACATCAAGGAAGGCGACACCGTCAAGCGCACCAAGTCCATCGTGGACGTGCCGATCGGTGACGAGCTGCTTGGCCGCGTTGTGGACGGTCTCGGCAACCCGCTGGACGGCAAGGGCCCGATCAAGACCGCGGCCCGCGGCCTTGCCGACGTGAAGGCCCCCGGCATCATCCCGCGTAAATCGGTGCATGAGCCGATGGCGACCGGCCTCAAATCCGTTGACGCCATGATCCCGATCGGCCGTGGCCAGCGCGAGCTGATCATCGGCGACCGTCAGACCGGCAAGACCGCCGTGGCGCTCGACACGATCCTCAACCAGAAGGTCTATAACGAGGCCGCAGGCGACGACGAGGGCAAGAAGCTCTATTGCGTCTACGTCGCCATCGGGCAAAAGCGCTCGACCGTGGCGCAGCTTGTGAAGAAGCTCGAGGAATCGGGCGCGATGGCCTATACCATCGTTGTTGCCGCCACCGCCTCGGACCCCGCGCCGATGCAGTATCTGGCACCCTACTCCGCGACCGCCATGGCCGAGCATTTCCGCGACAATGGCCGTCACGCGCTCATCATCTACGATGACCTCTCGAAACAGGCCGTGGCGTATCGTCAGATGTCGCTGCTGCTGCGCCGTCCGCCGGGCCGTGAAGCCTATCCGGGCGACGTGTTCTATCTCCACTCCCGCCTGCTGGAACGCTCGGCCAAGCTCAACGAGGAAAACGGCTCGGGCTCGCTTACCGCGCTGCCGATCATCGAGACGCAGGGCGGCGACGTGTCGGCCTTTATCCCGACCAACGTGATCTCGATCACCGACGGGCAGATCTTCCTTGAAACCGAACTGTTCTATCAGGGCATCCGCCCCGCCGTGAACACCGGTCTGTCGGTGTCGCGTGTGGGCTCGTCCGCTCAGACCAACGCGATGAAGTCGGTCGCCGGTCCGGTCAAGCTTGAACTCGCCCAGTATCGTGAGATGGCGGCCTTTGCCCAGTTCGGCTCGGACCTCGACGCCGCGACGCAGCAGCTTCTCAATCGTGGCGCGCGCCTGACCGAGTTGATGAAGCAGGCGCAGTATTCGCCGCTGACCAACGCGGAAATCGTCTGCGTGATCTATGCGGGCACCCATGGTTATCTCGACAAGATCGGCGTGGGCGAGGTGGGCCGCTACGAGCAGGGCCTGCTCAAGCATCTGCGCGGCAAGCATCAGGATCTGCTGGATTACATCACCAAGGAGGATCCCAAGATCAAGGGTGAGGCCGAGGACAAGATCAAGGCTGCGCTGGACGAATTCGCCGCTGACTTCGCGTAAGGGGGAGATAAGGCAATGCCGAATCTCAAGGACCTGAAAAACCGGATCTCGTCGGTCAAATCGACCCGCAAGATCACGAAGGCCATGCAGATGGTCGCCGCGGCGAAACTTCGCCGCGCGCAGGAGGCTGCGGAAATGTCGCGGCCTTACACCGAACGCTTCAACGCGGTGATGGCCAAGCTTGCCGCCTCCGTGGGCGATGCCGAGAACGCGCCGCGCCTTCTGGCCGGGACCGGCGCGGACAAGGTGCATCTTCTGGTGGTGCTGACCGCCGAGCGTGGACTGTGCGGCGGCTTCAACGCCAACATCGCCAAGCGCGCCAAGGCGGAAGCAACCAAGCTGCTTGGGCAGGGCAAGACGGTCAAGATCATCACCGTCGGCAAGAAGGGCCGCGATGCGATGCGGCGCGATTTCGGCGCCTATTTCATCGAGCATGTGGATCTCTCGGAGGTCAAGCGCATCGGCTATGCCGAGGCGCAGACGGTCGCGGCCAAGGTGCTCAAGCGGTTCGATGCGGGCGAGTTCGACGTGGCAAAGATTTTCTTCGCCCGGTTCGAAAACGTGGTAAGCCAGATCCCGACGATGCAGCAGGTCATTCCCGCCGATGTGGGCGAGGCCGAGGCAACGGATACCGACAGCTTCTACGATTACGAGCCCGACGAGCAGGCGATCCTTGCCGATCTTCTGCCGCGCGGTGTGGCCACGCAGATCTTCAGCGCATTGCTGGAAAACGGGGCCTCGGAGCAGGGGGCGCGCATGTCCGCCATGGACAACGCCACCCGTAACGCGGGCGAGATGATCGACAAGCTGACCATCGAATACAACCGCTCGCGTCAGGCCGTGATCACCAACGAGCTGATTGAAATCATTTCCGGCGCCGAGGCGCTGTAAGAGAACCGGAGACGAAAAATGGCAAAAGCAAAAGGCAAAGTGACCCAGGTCATCGGTGCCGTGGTGGACGTTCAGTTCGGCGATCACCTGCCCGCGATCCTCAACGCGCTGGAAACCGACAACAACGGCAAGCGCCTCGTGCTCGAAGTGGCGCAGCACCTTGGCGAGAACACCGTGCGCACCATCGCCATGGACGCCACCGAAGGTCTCGTGCGCGGTCAGGAAGTGCGCGACACCGACGGCCCGATCTCGGTGCCGGTGGGTGACGCAACACTCGGCCGCATCCTCAACGTCATCGGCGAGCCGGTGGACGAGGGCGGCCCGATCGAGGCGACCGAATACCGCTCGATCCATCAGCCCGCGCCGGAATTCAGCGAACAGTCGACCGAGTCCGAGATCCTCGAAACCGGCATCAAGGTGGTGGACCTGCTGGCCCCCTACGCCAAGGGCGGAAAGATCGGCCTGTTTGGCGGTGCCGGCGTGGGCAAGACGGTTCTGATCATGGAACTGATCAACAACATCGCCAAGGTGCACTCGGGCTATTCGGTCTTTGCCGGTGTGGGCGAACGCACCCGTGAGGGCAACGACCTTTATCACGAGATGATCGAATCCAACGTGATCAAGCCCGACAACCTGGCAGAAAGCCAGGTGGCCCTCGTCTACGGTCAGATGAACGAGCCGCCGGGGGCGCGTGCCCGTGTGGCCCTGACCGGCCTGACACTGGCCGAGCAGTTCCGTGACCAGTCGGGCACGGACGTGCTGTTCTTCGTCGATAACATCTTCCGCTTCACGCAGGCGGGTTCCGAGGTGTCGGCGCTTCTGGGCCGTATCCCCTCGGCCGTGGGGTATCAGCCGACGCTGGCCACCGACATGGGCGCGATGCAGGAACGCATCACCTCGACCAAGGCAGGCTCGATCACCTCCATTCAGGCCGTTTATGTGCCCGCTGACGATCTTACCGACCCGGCCCCGGCCACGACCTTTGCCCACCTCGACGCCACGACCGTTCTCAGCCGTGCGATCTCGGAACTGGGTATCTATCCCGCCGTGGACCCGCTGGATTCCAACTCGCGCCTGATGGATCCGCAGATCGTGGGCGAAGAGCATTACAAGGTCGCGCGTGACGTGCAGGGTATCCTGCAACGCTACAAGTCGCTTCAGGACATCATCGCGATTCTCGGGATGGATGAACTTTCCGAAGAGGACAAGCTGACCGTGGCCCGCGCCCGCAAGATCCAGCGCTTCCTCAGCCAACCCTTCGACGTGGCCAAGGTGTTCACCGGCTCCGACGGCATCCAGGTGCCGCTCGAGGAAACGATCCGTTCGTTCAAGGCCGTGGTCGCCGGGGAATACGACCACCTGCCCGAGGGGGCGTTCTACATGGTGGGCGGTATCGACGACGTGATCGCCAAGGCCGAGCGCATGGCGGCGGCCGCCGCCTGAGCCACTGCGGCGGGCCGGCGGCCCGCCCCACACCTGTAAAGGAGGCCTGAATGGCTGAGACAGTTCAATTCGATCTGGTGAGCCCCGAGCGCCTTCTCGCCTCGGTCGCTGCGCGCGAGGTCCAGATTCCGGGGGCCGAGGGCGATCTGACGGCGATGGCCGATCACGCCCCGCTCATCACCACGCTGCGCCCCGGCATCGTCCGTGTCACGGCGGATGGCGGCACACAGGAATTCGTCGTCACCGGCGGCTTTGCCGAGATCAACGCCCAGGGTGTATCGGTGCTCGCCGAACGTGCCCTTGCACGTGCCGACATGACGGCAGAAACCTTCAAGGCGATGGTGGACGAGGCGACCGACCGTCTGGCTCATGCACAAGAGAGCCAGTCGGGCGAGGCGGGCCTTGTCGATGATGCGGCCAAGCTTCTGGCTGACATGGTCGCCATGGGCGACGAGATCGGCCTCTCGGCGCGCTGAGTGGTGCGGCTACAGGGATCGAAGGGCCGCGACCGTCGCGGCCCTTTTCTTTTTCCGTTCTCATTTTCGCTGAAAACCTCTATTAACCAAGGCCACTTCGCAAAGAGACGGACATGCAGGTATTTCTCAGGGAGGCGATCGGCGTTGCGCAGGGCGAAGAGGTCCTGTTTTCCGATTATGAGCACGACGGAGAGATGTGGAAGGGCACTGGCGCGCGCGAGCGGCGTATGCGCATCACATTCCCGCAGGCGTTTCGCGCCGCGCCGATGGTGCATGTTGGCCTCTCGCTCTGGGACACCGACAGCGGCACCAATGCGCGCATGGACATCAGCGCCGAGAACGTGACTTCTACGAACTTTGACGTGGTGTTTCGCACCTGGGCCGATACCCGCGTTGCACGTGTACGCGTTTCCTGGATGGCGATCGGCACGGCACATCACCCCGATGACTGGTCGGACCTAGACTAGCGTTGCGGCTCGGTCACAGGCGCGCCTATAGCGCCTCGCACGGCCTTTGCCAGTCGCGCGATGCCCTCGGGAATACGGTCTTCGGGGATCGAGGAGTAGGCGAGGCGGTAGAAGTTGCGCGGGCGTTGCGCGGCGTGAAAGAACGGCGCGCCCGGCTCGATCAACACACCCTGCTCGCGCAATCGCTGCTCCAACAAGGCGCTGTCCACCCCCTCCGGTGCCGCCATCCAGATCGAGGAGCCACCAAACACGCCGCGTCCGGCAATCTCAAGGCCCTCGTGTGCCAGCGCCGCCTCCATCACCTCTCGCCGACGGGCAAGGATACGTGACATGCGCCGGATCAGGCTGTCATAATGGCCCAGGCTCAGGAAATAGGCCGCCGTGCGCTGCATGAGGCCCGGCGGATGGCGCAGCACCGAGGCACGCAGCGCGCGGGCCTCTCGGATGAAGGCGCGCGAGCCTACGAGATAGCCAAGCCGCAGCCCCGGAAAGATCGACTTGGAGAAGGATCCGACATAGATCACCCGACCATCGGTATCGAGCGATTTGAGCGCGGGCAGCGGCGGGCGCAGAAAGGACATCTCGAACTCGTAATCGTCCTCGACGATGAGCGCGTCGCGCGTCGCGGCGGCCGCCAGCAGGGCACGACGGCGCGCAAGCGGCATGGTGGCATTGGTGGGAGCCTGATGGCTGGGTGTGGTAAAGATCACGTCGGCGCGCTCGGGCAGGGCTTCGGGCCGCAGACCGTCGCGGTCCACATCCACCGGCACCAGCGCACAGCGCGATTGCGTGAGAATGTCACGCAGCGCGTGATAGCACGGGTTTTCGATCACCGCCACGCGCCGCTGCGTCAGCAGCACCTGCGCCGTCAGCCAGAGCGCATTCTGCGCCCCCATGGTCACGAGGATCTCGTCGGGCTGTGCCAGGATGCCGCGCCGCGGCAGGGTGTGGCGGGCGATGAACTCGACCAGTTTGGGATCGTCGCGGTCGTAGTGATCGGCGCTCAGGGCGTGAAAATCCTTCTGGCCGAGCGCCCGCAGCGCGCATTGCCGCCAGTTGGCATGATCGAAGATCGCCGGATCGCTTTGTCCGTAGATGAACGGATAGGGGTAGCGCGCCCAGTCGAGCGGCTTTTCCGGCGTGTCCCCCTCGCTGTAGCGCCGCCCGAGCGCGCGCGCCCAGTCAACCGCATCACGCTGCGGCGCAGGCGCGTCGAAGGCCGGCGGCTCCGGTGCGTTCCGGGAAATGTAATAGCCCGACCGGTCGCGGCTCTCGAGATAGTCATTGGCTTGCAACTCGGTCAGCGCCAGCGTCACGGTGATCCGGCTTACGCCCAGATGAACGGCCAGCTTGCGCGACGAGGGCAGCTTTTCACCCTTGCGGAACCGACCCGACAGGATGCCCTCGGCGATCATCTGCCTTATGCGCGCCTGAAGCGTGCCCTCGCCCTCTGGGGTCAGAAAGAAGGTCTCGACCGGAATCGCCATGCGGTAAGGATAGGCTGGCCTTAAGGCGCGCGCAATCTGGTATGGTAGGGCGCCGCGGTCGCGCGACTTGCCTGTGACTGCAAGAGCGATCATCGTCGCGCAAACGACAGACATGGGAGAGCACGATGATTGCGATCATATTCGAGGTGGAACCGGGCGAAGGCCAGAAAGAACCCTATCTGGAAATGGCGGCGAAAATGCGCGCGCTTGTCGAGAGCGTAGAGGGTTTCATCAGTGTCGAGCGATTCCAGAGCCTGACCAACCCCGGCAAACTGCTGTCGCTGTCGTTCTGGGAGGATGAGGCGGCGGTCATGCGCTGGCGGCAGCTTGAGGCGCATCGCGCGGCACAAAAGGCCGGGCGCAAGGTGATGTTCGACGATTACCGCCTGCGCGTGGTCAGCGTGATCCGCGACTATGGCAAGTTCGACCGTGCCGAGGCCCCCGAGGACAGCCGCGCCGTGCATGGCGGCTGATCCGGCGCGGGCACGAAATCCGGCTCGGCCAGACGGTCGAGCAGGTCGGAGATATCCACAATCTCTTCGGCCACAAGGTGCAGCACGTCGCCTTGCCGTTCCACCCGCCCCGTCACCCGCAGAAGCCGCCCGGCGATCACCGCGCGGCGGAACCGCTCGAACACCTTGCGCCAGACCACGACATTGACCACCCCGGTCTCATCCTCGAGGGTGAGAAACACCACGCCTTTCGCCGTGCCGGGCCGCTGGCGCACCAGCACAAGCCCGGCCACGGCGATGCGGGCGCCCGGCGTCACCTCGGGCAGGCGCGCGGCGACAAGGGCAGAGGGCGGGCTTGGCAATGACATGCGAACAAAGATAGAACATGCGCGCTGCCGTGCAACTCTTTTCCACATACGCCGCAAATGGGGGTGGTCTCGGGGCGGGGGCTTGGCTACGTAGCCTGTTGAATTGCTGTCAAAGGGAGAGAGCCGCACATGGCGAAGATCACCTATATCGAGCACAACGGCACGCGCCACGAGGTCGAGGTTGCCAATGGGCTGACCGTGATGGAAGGCGCGCGTGACAACAACATTCCCGGCATCGAGGCCGATTGCGGCGGCGCCTGCGCCTGTTCGACCTGCCATGTCTATGTCGCACCCGACTGGGTGGAGAAACTGCCGCCCCGCGAGGACATGGAAGAGGACATGCTCGATTTCGCCTACGAGCCGGACCCGAAACGCTCGCGCCTGACCTGCCAGCTCAAGGTGAGCGATGCGCTTGACGGGCTGGTGGTGCAAATGCCCGAACGCCAGATCTGACCCGATGCGCGCGTGGCTCGCAGCGCTGGCCATTGGCCTTGCTGGCGCGGCTTCGGCCGAGGAGCCATGGCAGACCGCCGAGGGGCCGGGGATCGTGGCGGCACGCTTCGAGGAGCCCGACAACAGCTATCCCCACCGGATCATGGGCCGCATCCCTGAGCGCCGTGTGTTGGTGGTGCGCGACGCGCAAGGGCGCGCCCACCGGCTCGATCTGCGCAAGGGGCCAAACCCGTCCCATGTCTTCGAGGATGTCGCGCCGCGCCTTGTCGATGCTGACGGAGATGGCGCGATTGACGCGGTGGTGGTAGAGGCCAGCCCCGAGGCAGGTGCGCATCTGGCGATTTACGGCCTGCGGCGCGGGGACCTTGTGAAGGCGGCGGCGACACCGCCCATCGGCACGCCGTTTCGCTGGCTGGCCCCGGCGGCGATTGCCGATCTGAATGGCGACGGCGTGACCGATATCGCCTATGTCGAGACGCCGCATCTGGGCAAGGTGCTCCGCGTCTGGTCCTGGGTCGCCGGTGGACTGACCGAGATCGCGCAGTTGCGCGGCGTGACCAATCACAGGATCGGCGACGAGGTGATTTTCGGAGGGTTGCGCGATTGCGGTCATGGGCCAGAGATCGTGCTGGCTGACGCCGACTTTCGCCGTCTTGTCGCCGTGGCGTTCGAGGGTGAAGCCCTGGCCGCGCGACGGCTGCCGATAGAGGCCAGCCCCAAAGGCTTCGACACGGCGCTGGCCTGCCGCTGACCGGCCCTCAGGACGCCGCCTCGACCGCCCCCACAAGACGCGCCATCACCCGGTCGAGCATGACCGGATCAATCGCCTCGGCCATCACCCGGATGAGCGGCTCGGTTCCCGAGGCCCGAATCAGGAGCCGCCCGTCGCTGCCCAACTCCGCCTCCGCCTCGGACATCGCGTTTTGCACGATATCGGTCTTGAGCGGAGTCTTGCCCTCGGCAAAACGCACGTTGACAAGGCGCTGCGGCACAGGCTCGAACACCCTCGCCAGATCGCTTGCCTTCTGGCCGGTCTCGACCATCGCGGCAAGGAATTGCAACGCCGCGATCAGGCCGTCGCCGGTGGTGGCGTAATCTGTCATCACGATATGGCCCGACTGCTCGCCGCCCAGATTGTGCGCGCCCGCGCGCATCGCCTCGACCACATGCCGGTCGCCCACCGGCGTTCGCTTGAGCGCGATGCCCTGCGCCGCCAGGTGCCGCTCCAGCCCGAGGTTGGACATGACCGTAGCCACCAGCGTATCGCCCGCCAGCCGCCCCTCGCGTGCCCAGCGCGTTGCAATCAGCGCCATGAACTGATCGCCGTCGGCCACCCGGCCTGCCTCGTCGATCAGCACGACCCGATCCGCATCGCCGTCAAGGCAGATACCCAGATCGGCGCGCGTCTCGACGACCTTGCGCGCAGCCGCCTCGGGCCTGGTCGAGCCGCAGTTGAGGTTGATGTTGTAGCCGTCCGGCTCTACCCCCAGCGGGATCACCTCGGCGCCCAGTTCCCACAGAACTTCGGGGGCTGTGCGATAGGCCGCGCCATTGGCGCAATCGACCACGACCCGCAGTCCGCCCAGACGGCAGCGGCGGGGAAAGGTCGTCTTGGCGTATTCCACATAGCGTCCGCGCGCATCGTCCACCCGGCGCGCGCGGCCGATATTTTCGGGGACCGAGGGAGTGACCCCATTCTCCAGAAGCCGCTCGATGGCCGCCTCGGCCTCGTCGCTCAGCTTGAAGCCGTCGGGGCCAAACAGCTTGATCCCGTTATCCTTGGCGGGATTGTGGCTGGCCGAGATCATCACCCCGACATCGGCACGCAAGGCATGGGTGAGATAGCCGATGGCGGGCGTCGGCACCGGACCAAGCAGAAACACGTTCATGCCCGTAGAGGTGAATCCGGCCGTCATCGCATATTCGATCATGTAGCCCGAGCGACGGGTGTCCTTGCCGATCACCACGCGGTGCTCTTCCTTGTCGGTGCGGAAATAGCGCCCCGCCGCTGCCCCGAGACGCAGCGCCATGTCTGCGGTCATCGGCCAGGTATTCGCTTCGCCCCGAATTCCGTCCGTGCCAAAAAGTTTCCGTGCCATGCCGACCTCCTGAAATGGGCCTGTCAAATGCCGTGTCTGTTGCGAGCCTCTTAGCGTGGTGCGCGGTCTTTGTGCAATGCCGCGACTGACTGTCTGCCTTGACCTTGGTCGAGGCACGGCCATGATGCGCCGGAATTCGCCGCAGGGAGCCACGCCATGACCGACACTGCCACAAGAACCGCCACAAGAACCGCCATTGTCACCGGGGCCGCGCGCGGCATCGGGCTGGCGACCACGCGGGCCTTTCTCGATCAGGGATGGCGCGTGGTGATGATCGACCGCGACGCCCCCGCGCTCACGGAGGCGGCCGCCGGGCTCAGCGGCGTCGATCCGGTGATTTGCGACGTGTCGCAGCCCGGCCAGGTGGACCAGATGGCCGCCTATCTGGCCGAAACCTGCGAAAGCGTCGATGCGCTTGTGAACAATGCCGGTGTCGCCGATTTCGGCCCCATCGCCGAGACCGATTTCGCCCGCTGGCGCACGGTGATGGAAACCAATCTCGACGGCGTGTTCCTGATGTCGCAGGCAGTGCGCGCCGCGCTTTGCACGGCACGCGGCGCGATCGTCAACATCGCCTCCATCTCGGGGCTGCGCGCCTCGACACTGCGGGTGGCCTATGGCACGTCCAAGGCGGCGGTAAAGCATCTCACGCTGCAACAGGCGGTGGAACTGGGCGAGCATGGTGTGCGGGTCAACTGCGTCTGCCCCGGCCCGGTGGCGACCAAGTTGGCCATGGCCGTCCATACCCCCGACATCATCGCCGCCTATCACGACGCGATCCCGCTCAATCGCTACGGCACCGAGGATGAACTGGCCGAGGTGATCACCTTTCTCTGTTCGGACCGCGCAAGCTATGTCACCGGGCAGATCATTGCCGTCGATGGCGGGTTCGAGGCGACGGGGATCGGCCTTCCGGCCCTCAGAGGAGCGTGAGCAGCGCCTCGGGCGGGCGACCGATCACGGCGCGGTCGTCCATGATGGCGATGGGGCGCTCGATCAGGATCGGGTTTTCGGCCATGGCCGCGATCAGCGTCTCAGGGTTGCTCTCGCGGCTCAGGCCCAACTCGCGGAACCGCGCTTCGCCGGTGCGCATAATGTCGATGGGCGCGCAGCCCAGGTGCGCCAGCACCGCGCGCAATTCGGCGTCCGAGGGCGCATCCTCGAGATAGCGCCGGACCGTGACCGCAGCGCCGCGTTCCTCAAGCAAGGCCAGACCCTGCCGCGATTTCGAACAACGCGGATTGTGCCAATAGGTGATCACAGCCAGTTCTCCCGTTTGCTGCCCACGGCCCCGGCCACGGTGGCGAACCCGTCCCGCATCAAGAGCGCGTCAAGACCGCGTGCAATATCGCCGACCAGCGACATTCCCTCATAGACCAGTGCCGAATAAAGCTGCACCGCGCTCGCGCCCGCGCAGATCTTGGCATAGGCGTCCTCGGCCGAGCCGATCCCGCCCACTCCGATGAGCGGCAGCTTGCCTTCCGTCAACTGTGACAGCCGCGCCAGAACTCGTGTGGATTTCTCGAACAGGGGCGCGCCCGACAGCCCGCCCGCCTGCTCCCTATGCGGGCTTTGCAGCCCGTCTCGGGCCAGTGTCGTGTTGGTGGCGATGATCCCCGACAGGCCGCTTGCGCGCGCCACATCGGCGATTTCCGACAGTTCGGGGTCGCTCAGATCCGGCGCGATCTTGAGAAAGACCGGAATCGGGCGCGGCAGCGCGTCGCGCGCCGTCATCACGCCCGCCAGAAGCGCCGCCAGCGCCTCGGCCCCCTGCAACTCGCGCAGCCGCTCGGTGTTGGGGCTGCTGACGTTGACGGTGGCGAAATCGAGATGCGCGCCGCAGCGCGCCAGCACGCGGGCGAAATCCCCCGCGCGGTCGGCGCTGTCCTTGTTGGCGCCGAGGTTGAGGCCGATGATCCCCTCTTTCGGACGTTCTGCCAACCGCTTTGCCGCCGTCTCCATCCCCGCGTTGTTGAAGCCGAAACGGTTGATCACGCCGCGATCCTCGGTCAGGCGGAAAAGGCGCGGGCGGGCGTTGCCCGCCTGCGCGCGCGGGGTCACGGCCCCCACCTCGACAAAGCCGAACCCGGCGCGGCAGAGCGGGCCGAGCGCCTCGGCGTTCTTGTCAAACCCGGCGGCAAGGCCCACCGGGTTGGGCAGGGCCAGCCCGGCCAGATCGGTGCGCAAGCGCGGGGTGGTTATCGGCCCGGGTTGTGGCACGAGACCGAGACGCAGGGCACGCAGCGCCAACCCATGCGCGCGTTCGGGGTCCATCCGGTGCAGAAGGCCAAGGCCAAGATGCTCGATCGGGGTCATTCCAGCCCCGCCGGGAAGTGATGCACGCCATCCACCAGCGGCAGCGGCTGCGCCCAGACCACATCCGACAGCCGCAATGCGCGGTAAAGATGCGGGAAGAGTGCGCCGCCGCGTGACGGCTCCCATTTCAGCGCGTCGCCAAGCCGGTCGGTCTCGACCGCGACGAGCATCAAACCCTCGGCGCCCGCGAAATGCCGCGCCGCCGTCTCGGGGGCCTGTTCGGCGGTCGAGAAATGCACATAGCCATCGCCCAGATCGACCGGCGCGCCGCGCGTCTCACCCCGCGCCCGCAGATCGGCCCATTCGGGGCCACGGAAAATCTTGTAGATCAGCATGGGTCGGGTTTGCCCCGCAGGCGCGCGCCCGTCAAGCGATGCTTGAGGGCGCGGCGTGGATCGGCTAGCAAGGGGGTCCAGCGAAGGGGCGGACCATGGCATTCACCATCGCAATCGACGGCCCGGCGGCGGCGGGCAAGGGGACGATCGGGCGCGCGCTTGCCGCGCATTTCGGGTTTGCCCATCTCGATACCGGACTGCTCTATCGGGCCACGGGTCGGCGGATGCTCGACGGGCTTGAGGCGGTGGAGGCCGCGCGCAACCTGCGCGCCGAGGATCTTGAGGCCTGCGACCTGCGCAGCCCCGAGGTCAGCCAGGCCGCAAGCCGTGTGGCCGCCATCCCCGAGGTGCGTCAGGCCCTGCTCGATTTCCAGCGCGCCTTTGCCCGCCGCGCGGGTGGCGCGGTGCTTGACGGGCGTGACATCGGCACGGTGATCTGCCCCGACGCGGAGGTAAAGCTCTATGTCGTGGCCACAGACGCTGAGCGTGCCCGCCGCCGTCATCTCGAACTGACCCAAAAAGGCCATGCCGTAACGCTCGAGGAGGTGGCCGACGACCTGCGCCAGCGCGACGCCCGCGACAGCGCGCGAGCCACGGCACCGCTCAGGCCAGCGGCCGATGCGCTTTTGCTCGACACCTCGGAAATGACCATTGACGAGGCCGTGGCCGCCGCGGTGGCAAAGGTCCGGGACGCTCTGCCGGTCGGCTGACGCTCAGCCGCCCCTCACCGCGTCGATCATGCGCTGGACGTTGTCGGGGTCCGCATCGGGCGTGATGCCATGGCCAAGGTTGAAGATATGCGGCCCGCCCGAGAGCGCGCGAACGATGCGCCGCGTCTCGGAGACGAGCGCCTCGCCGCCCGTCACCATGTGCGAGGACTTGAGATTGCCCTGCACGCAGCCATCGACCTGCACATTCGCGGCCACCCATTCGGCACTCACCGAATCGTCCACCGCGACGCAATCCGCCCCGGTCTGCTTGTGGAAACCGCTGTATTTCTCGCCCGCCTCGCGCGGGAAGGCGATGACGGGAATGCCCGGATGCCGGTCCTTCAGCGCCGCGATGATCCGGCGGGCGGGCTCGGTGGCGTAGCGGTCGAAATCCGCGCCCTTGAGCGACCCGGCCCAGCTGTCGAAGAGCTTGACCACCTCGGCGCCCGCGTTGATCTGCGCCGAGAGATATTCGATGGTCGCCTCTGTCAGCCGCTCGATCAACGCCTCGAAAACCGGGCGGTTGGCTTCTTTCAGCGCGTGCGCCGGCCCCTGATCGGGCGTGCCGCGCCCGGCGATCATGTAGGTGGCGACGGTCCAGGGCGCCCCGGCAAAACCGATGAGCGCCACCTCGGGCGGCAATGCGCCGGCAAGGTTGCGTACGGTCTGATAGACGGGATTGAGCGTCTCGTGAATATCAGCGACCGGCCTCAGCGCATCAAGCCCCGCCCGGTCCGTGATCGTCGACAGGCGCGGCCCCTCACCGGTCACGAACCACAGATCGGCCCCAAGCGCCTGCGGCAGAAGCAGGATATCTGCAAACAGGATCGCCGCATCGAAACCGTAGCGCCGGATCGGCTGAAGCGTGACCTCGGTCGCCAGATCGCTGTTGTAGCACAGCGACAGGAAATCCCCCGCCTCGGCCCGCGTCGCGCGGTATTCCGGCAGATAGCGCCCGGCCTGCCGCATCATCCAGATGGGCGGGATGGACAGTGTTTCACCGGTAAGGGCGCGCAGGATCGGCTTGGTCTTGGGCGGGGTCGTGTCGGGCATGGGGTCCTCCGTTTGCACCGTTGGTCCACTTGACAGCCCGCCTTGTCAAGGCGCTGCGCGCTTGCCACGCCGCTTTGTCGCGTCTAAACCGGCTGTCATGACACGTGATATGCCCACCCCGACCCATCCGCTCAAGATCGGCACGCGCGGCTCGCCGCTCGCGCTCGCGCAGGCGCACGAGACGCGCCGCCGGCTTCAGGCCGCGTTCGACCTGCCCGAGGCCGCCTTCGAGATTTCGGTGATCAAGACCACCGGCGACCGGGTTCTCGACCGCCCTCTCAAGGAGATCGGCGGCAAGGGGCTCTTCACCCGCGAGATCGAGGAGGCGCTTCTGTCGGGGGCCATCGACATCGCCGTGCATTCGATGAAGGACATGCCGGTGCTCCAGCCCGAGGGTCTCACGCTCGACTGTTACCTTCCGCGCGAGGATGTGCGCGACGCCTTCGTGTCGCCCGGCGCCTCGGGCCTTGCCGATCTGCCTTCGGGCGCGCGCGTCGGCACCTCGTCCTTGCGGCGCAAGGCGCAGGTGCTTGTGGCCTATCCGCATCTCGAGGTGGTGGAGTTTCGTGGCAACGTCCAGACCCGGCTGAAAAAGCTCGAGGATGGCGTGGCGGCCTGCACCTTCCTGGCCATGGCGGGGCTGAACCGGCTCGGGCGCGCCGATGTGGCGACCGCCGCGATCGACCCCGAGGTGATGCTGCCCGCCGTCGCCCAGGGCGCCATCGGGATCGAGCGGCGCGCGGGGGATACCCGTGCCGCCGACATGCTCGCGGCCATCCATCACGGGCCGACCGGACAGAGGCTCGCGGCCGAGCGCGCCTTTCTCGCCGCGCTCGACGGCTCCTGCGAGACCCCGATCGCGGGGCTGGCAGAGCTTGACGGCTCCACGCTGCGCCTGCGCGGCGAAATCCTGCGCCCCGATGGCGGTGCGCGCTACGGTGATGATGCGACCGTCCCCATCGAGGACGGCGCCGCTCTCGGGCGCGAGATGGCCGCGCGGCTACTGTCCGAGGCGGGGCCGGGGTTTTTCGACTGGCGCGGCTGAGCAGAGGACGCAGCCTCTCGCGGCCATTTTCAGCCTTGACGCTTCCACGCCGCTGGCATACCTAGCCTCCGGTCTGGCGGAGTAGCTCAGTTGGTTAGAGCAGCGGAATCATAATCCGCGTGTCGGGGGTTCAAGTCCCTCCTCCGCTACCAAAACTCCCAATAAAATCAATATATTACGGCATATCTTGCCGAGCGTTTGTCGCGCGTCTAAACTTATACCAACGGCCTGATTGTTTGACTCGCAGAGGATTCCCTTCTGCAGAAAAATCTGAATCACTGTCTTCAAATGATGGAGGCTTTGATGGCAGT
>PHEQ01000045.1 GCA_002842985.1 Alphaproteobacteria bacterium HGW-Alphaproteobacteria-1 | reverse complement strand
CCGTCCCACGCATCGCCACCTCCTGCTGCCGCTGCCATGCCGGAAGTGAATCATGTTCTCATAACCGCGTCGAGGGCCGACTTTTTCAGCAGCCTGTTAGGTGCCGCCATCTTGGCAAAGAATAGGGCATAGCCGAAGGGAGGCGTCAGAAAAGACGTCTGCAAGGCCAGTGCTATCAGGCCAGCGATCCAGATTTGCGCAAAGTAGGCAGAGCCGACGTGATCTGCGAAGTCGAGTTCCGAAAAGATCGGCATCAACACTGGTACAAAGACCAGCAGCACCTCGATCCAGTCAAAAACAAACCCAAGTATGATGATCACGCCAAGGAGGATCGCCAACAGTTCCCACCGGGTGAGATCGAATGCGGATATCCACTCGAAGATGACGTCCGGTCCACCGACCAGGTGGAAACTAAGCGAGAATACCGATGCGCCCAATACGATGAAGTAGACCATCGACGTCATCGTGCTTGTCTGCACCGTGACAGAGTTCAACGATGAGAAAGACAAGCGCTTTCGCGCCAGCGCGACCAATAGCGCGCCAAAAACCCCTACTCCAGCCGCCTCTGTTAGTGTCGCAAAGCCCAGAATGATGCTGAGCGGAATGGATGCGATGACCGCGACAGACGCGAGTACAAACAAGAGGTCTGACACAAGATTGGTCTTGGGTGTGTCCAGCGGGATTTCGACCGTTTTTCTCAAGGTGACCGCAAAGTAGACCGCGAAGGCCATGACCATCAGAAGCACAGGTACGATGAGGGCCACATACATCAATCCGATGCGCAGATAGAACACGTTCGAGATGAAGAACAGCATCACGGCTGGCGGGAACACGACACCCAATGCTCCAGAAGCTGCGACAGCGCCTCCTGCGGTTCGCGGTGCGTAGCCCGACGCCATCATCGGGGCATAGGCCACCAACGCCACAGTTATGACGGAAGCACCGATCACCCCGGCGGCGGGCGCAAGAACGAGGCCGATCAGCAAAGTCGCAATGGCGTAGCGACCGGGAACGCCTGTCAGAAGACGCCCCAGCAAGCGAAACATGGTTTCGGCAATCCCGCTGGCATTCAGGATCAGACCAAGAAAAATCAACATTGGAACGCTGGTGAATTGGACTGATTCATTGGTCAGTACACCACGGGCCCTCAGGTAGATCAGCCCCAGATGCTGAAAATCAGTGATCCCCACCCAAACCGCAGCGACAAACCCCAAGAAGCCTGTCCCCGCGAGCACCAGCGCCACCGGAAAGCCACTGAAAACCCCAATCGCCATCACGACAAGCATGGCAACCGTGAGGACCTCATTCACCATTGTGCAGGCCGCTTGCTTGTTCCGGTGCACCTTGCGCACGTCTCCCTGTCAGAAAGGCGATGTTGCGAAGGGCTACGATCATCCCGGCAAGAGCCAGCAGGATGGGGCCGATGACCCCGGCAATGCGTTGTGCCCACAACTGGGTTTCCGCGTATTTCGTGGTGCGCATCAAACCGTCCCATCCGTAGTAGGTCAGGATGGCGGCGAGCGGCAGAAGGACAAAAAGGCCGCCAATCAGTTCGATCCAAGCAATGCGGCGGGCGGACCAATGTCTGCGAAGAACATCAACGCGCACGTGACCGTCGCGCAGATAGGTATACCCAAAGGTCAAGAAAATTAGGATGAACAGCAGTGACGTGGACAGGTCCGGCAAATAGCTCGACACGCCAAGTTGTAGCTTGCGATCCAGCATCTGAAGCGCGCCATAAGCAGCAATCGAAACAACTGTCAGCCACGCAGTCACGACGCCGATGCCGCGAATGCCACGGTCAATCCAATCCAAAAATCTCAAGCCGAATTCCCTCCCAAAGTTCTTTGCCTGTTAGCTGTTATCCCCCCGTGACATCTCCCTTGCGATTGTCTTGTTCCCGATTTTCCGGCCTGACTTTCGAGGTGCGAAAGCTGTCCCAGAACAGCAATGCTGCCCCACAAAAGATCGCCACGTCAGCCAAGTTGAAGGACGGCCAGTGGTATGACCCGTAATGGAAGTCGAGAAAGTCAGGGACGGCCTGATAGCGCAGACGGTCAAGGATATTGCCAAGCGCGCCTCCGATGATCAGACCGAGCGCCGCACCTGTCAGCCCGTCCGGAGCCTTCCATAGCCAGATCAGCAGCCATGCCACGACCACGGCAGCAAGTGCGACCAGACCCCACCAGGGTACGACCCCGCCGAGCATACCGAAGCTGACCCCATCGTTCAAAACCCGCACGAGGTTGAGAAAGGGCAGAACCTCGACCCCGTTCTCAAGCGCCGGGGAGTTCAGGGCAAGAGCCTTGGTGCCCTGATCAACACCAAACGCGGCGATGGCGCAAAGCCCACCGAGAACGCGGCTGTTCATGCCACCGCCTTCAGATCGGCCCGCGCGTCGCGGATGATCGCCCATGACGAGTGCAGGAACAGTCCGGCGATCCCGAACGCGACGATAAGATCGGGCCAAGCGCTGCCCAGCCAAACCACTAGCCCAGCGGCGATAACGACTGCGGCGTTGCCGATGGCGTCGTTACGCGAGAAAAGCCAGACAGCGCGCATGTTCGCATCGCCCTTGCGGTACCGCAACAACGGCAGCACGGAGATGACATTTATCACAAGAGCAATCAGGCCCAGAATCCCCATCAATGTGGCGTCTGGGGTTGTCGGCTCGAATGCCCTTATGATGGTCGTGCTAAAGACCCCAAGGCCAAGCAGGCCGAGAAAGATGCCCTGGATCAGGGCAGAGCGTGCCCGCCAGAGAAGGCTCCATCCGATGGCAAGAAGCCCCAAGAAAGTGATCGCGCCATCGCCGATGAAATCCAGCGCGTCGGCCTTCACCGCCTGTGACCCGGCAATAAACCCACCAATCATTTCCAGAACGCCGTAACCGACATTTAGAATCACGACCATCCAGAGCGCGCGGCGGTAGCCCGGGTCCTGATGGGCCGCACTTTGCTGAAGGTCCTCGTCGCTCTCGATGCGGTCGAACCCATATCCCGTTGTCTCAACGGCTTTTTCAATCTCCGGCAGGCTTGCTTCAGGGACTTTCAGAGTCATGATATGGGTCGCCGCTGATACTTTCACTGCGTCGGGCGCGACACCCGCAGACTGCGCCGCCCGCTCGATCTGGGCGGCATCCTTGGCGCAATCCATTCCGGAAACCCGGTAACGGACGGGCGACGTATCTGCTGTCGATCGGGTGCTTTCGGTGTTGGCCATCGGTGCAATACTCCTGCTAAAGTGGATCAAGTTCAAACATATCAGCAAGGAGTGATATGATGCAAGTCTTCGCCGATCGCAATGCTGCGGCCGCTGGCATCGAGCGTAGGGCAAAGCTCTTTCGCGGTCTTGCCGACCCGAGCCGACTGGCGATACTGGGCGTGCTGTGTGAAGGACCGTTGGTTGTTCACGAGATCGTCAAACACACAGGGCTATCGCAGCCCAACGTGTCAAATCATTTGCGATGCCTTCTGGATTGCGGACTTGTCGCCAGCGACCGCGATGGGCGCTTCATTCGCTACCGGATCAGCAGTCCGCGCATAGCAGCTCTTTTAAATGATGTAGACGCCCTGCTTGATGTGGTCGCAGAAGGTGTTGGGGCTTGTGACAATTATCGCGAAGCGTGAACGATAATATCCCAATGCACGTCATCACGACCACTTCCGCGTGAGGCAAAATTTTATATGGGGCTTGCTGCCAAACGTGTTGAAAAGACCCATTATTGAAAGCGCTCAATTTAACTGCTCGGCATAGCGAGTTAAGGATCACAATTGAAGCGAAGATCAAGACGAGGCCCGGCATCGTGGCAGTAGCCTGGTTTCACCCCACAGATCGTGACAGCGCTTAGACTGATAAAGAAACGAACGGGCCCGAAGTATTACCGAGATCGTCTGGCATCAAAATTTCTCTTGAACCTCTAGTAGCTTTAGGAGTTAAGCCACCGACATAGAACGGCACCATGGAGCAAGTTGCCAATAACGCCTCACTCTTTCCCGGGCGAACAACACTGCGTTCGGGGTAAGGTTCGGTTTGCCGTCCAATGCGTGAACGGAGCAATCTATATGCTGACAAGACGACACTTCATCCAGACGACTGCCGCATTGTTCTCGGCGTCTATCTCGAGTCCGCTCCTCGCTGACACCTGGCCCACTGAAGCGGAAAAGGCGGCTTGGGATGCACAGATTACACCGCCGGGCTATAACCCAGCCACATCAAACCCGTGGGGCCTGCACCCGCGCTTTCTGCCGCAGCGGGTTATAACTAAAGATGGTCTTGTGGCCGGTGACATCCATGTCGATGCTGTCGCGCGCTATCTTTACCATATCGAGGAAGGCGGCACGGCGATGCGCTATGGCGTAGCGATTGCTCGTGGCAAACTTTATGAGCCAGGCGTCTACACGATCAAGCGCAAGGTCAGGTGGCCGCATTGGCAGCCAACACAGAACATGATTGACCGCGACCCGGAGCTCTACGCCGACATCGCTGACGGTATGGAACCCGGACCTGAGAACGCGCTCGGGTCACGGGCGCTTTATCTCTATGTCGGGGACCGAGACACCTATCTGCGCATCCACGGTACACCACAGCCGCGAAGCATCGGCGGCCGAGCCAGTTCCGGTTGCGTCCGGATGGTCATGGCGCACATAAACGATCTGTATCCGAATGTGGAGATTGGCTCGACGGCGTTCCTATATTCGGCCGAGGACAGCGTGACTCCGCAGAGTTGACCCAAGCCGCGCCGTCAATCCGACGCTTGGACGCGTCAATCAGGATTGGCGCGCGACGCAGATGGGATTGCCGCCTGCCGATCGCAACGGGACCAAGGTCGTTTCCACCGGCCCACTATGGGCATACCAATAGCAATTATCTTCGGGACGTAGCCGTGCCGTGATGAGATCCTGGTCGGGTGCAGCGAGGGCTGCGACAGATTCTGGAACATTGCCGATCCTGAATGGATCGTTGTCTTCCTTAGAAGGCACCGCGCAGCCAGCCAGGGCCAATGTTGCAACCATGATCACCGCATATTTTTGAAGCATATCTATCTCACTCTTTGGCAGGTCAGCCGCGTCCTCAGACTTAACGGCGCGTTTCAAGGTTCCGCAGGTCTGTGTCCTTATTTGACCAAGTTTCTGTTTTTGCTCTTGAAGCTCTAGTTACTGTAGGGGCTATCTCAATGTGGAATGAACGAATCCCGAGGTCAATCCCATGTCTTCCAATGGCCACCGCCACGACCACAAGCACAGCTCTGACTGCAGTCACGATCATGGTGATGATCACAAACATGCGAGCGTAGTTCCCCACTCTCATGGAAAAGGTGCTGCGTGCTGCGGTGCTGGAGCCAACACGGGACCGGCACAATCCATCCCCTCGAATGGGCGAAGTTTTCAAGTTTCCGGTCTAGATTGTGCCGAAGAGGTGGCAATCCTGAATAGGGTGGTCGGTCCAAAAGTCGGCGGGACTGAGCATCTGGCGTTCGATGTCATCAATGGTCGGATGACGATTCTGGATACCGCAGTCGGAATTTCGGACAACGAGGTTTCGCAACTGGTCGCGAGTACCGGCATGAGCACAAAACCGTGGGACGCCGACAACGCAGCAGAGGATCAGGCCGCGCATCTGGCACGTCAGAAGCGCTTTACCTCGTTGAGCGGCGGCTTCTGGGCGGCGGGATTCCTTTTTCACATTGTCGAGACCGGCATGGGCGGCGCGCTCGGGCTCTTTGCGGGGCATGGCGAGGTGCCTATGCCTATGGCGGAAGCAGGGATCTTCGCCGTCGCGATCCTCTTTGGGGTCTGGCTGGTTGCGCCCAAGGCATGGTCTTCGGCGCGGCGACTTTCGCCAGACATGAACCTACTGATGGTGGTGGCCGTTGCAGGAGCCATCGGGCTCGGCGAATTCTTCGAGGCCGCGACGGTCGCGTTTTTCTTCTCTTTGTCGCTCTATCTTGAGAGCTGGAGTGTCGGTCGCGCACGCAACGCGGTTTCATCTCTCCTCGACCTCGCGCCGCCTACGGCTCGGGTTCTTTACGACGACGGATCGGAAGCCGACGTTCCGGCCGCTGCCGTGGCAGTCAATGCAAGGTTTATCGTGCGCGGCGGCGACCGGATCCCTCTCGACGGTGAAGTCGTGGACGGGGCAGGGGCCGTCGATCAGGCTCCTATTACCGGCGAAAGCGCACTGGTGCCCAAGGAGCCCGGCGACGAGGTCTATGCCGGCACTATCAACGGCGAGGGCACACTGACGGTGCGGGCGACCAAAGCCGCCTCGGACACGGTGCTGGCGAAAATCATTCGCATGGTGGGCGATGCCCATGCCCGTCGTGCGCCGGTCGAGCAGTGGGTCGCGAAGTTCGCGCGCATCTACACACCCATTGTGATGGCTCTGGCGATCGCCATCGCGCTGGTGCCGCCACTGCTGCTCGGCGGCGCCTGGGACTACTGGTTCTACAATGCTCTGGTCCTTCTGGTCATCGCATGTCCTTGCGCGCTGGTCATTTCTACGCCGGTTTCTATCGTGGCGGCGCTGACCGCGTCGGCACGGGCGGGGGTGCTCATCAAGGGCGGCGCCTATGTCGAGGCGCCGGGGCGGACCACGGCACTGGCGATGGACAAGACCGGGACGATCACCATGGGCGAGCCTGAGGTGGCGGCGGTTCACCCCCTGGTCGGCGTTTCCGCACGCGATCTCATGGCGCTGGCAGCAAGTCTGGAGGCGCGGTCTTCACACCCGCTGGCACGCGCCATCCTCTCGCGCGCCGAAGCCGATGGTGTTTCCGTGTCTGCCGCAGAGGACACCCGCACCGTGCCCGGGCGCGGTCTGGAAGGACGCGCCGACGGGCGCGCTATCTGGCTCGGCTCGGATCGCTTCGCCGAAGAGAAGGGGTTCGGCAATGCCATTCCGGCGGATCTGCGGGACCGGATCGAAGGGGCAGGGAGCACCCTCGTTGCCGTGGGTGACGAGACCGGCGTGACCGGCGTACTGGAGCTTCGCGACCGCATCCGCCCAGATGCAAAGGGGATCGTTGCGCGCCTACACGCGCAGGGCGTGAAGACAATCGTCATGCTGACCGGCGATAACGAGCGCACCGCGCGTGCAGTGGCGGCCGAGGTCGGCATTGACGAGGTGCGTGCCGATCTCTTGCCAGAAGACAAGGTGACGGCCATCGAGGAACTGGTGGCAACCCACGACATGGTGGCGATGATCGGTGACGGCGTGAACGACGCACCGGCGATGGCGCGGGCGCATTATGCCATCGCCATGGGGGCTGTCGGTTCGGACGCGGCCATCGAGACGGCCGATATCGCGCTGATGACCGACGATCTGGCTCGAGTGCCGTGGCTGATTGCTCACTCTCGCCGGACAATGACGATTATCCACCAGAATATCGGTATATCGCTGGCAACCAAGGCGCTGTTCGTCGGGCTGACCGCGTTCGGGATGGCCTCGATGTGGGGCGCCATCGCTGCGGATGTAGGCGTATCCCTGTTGGTGGTCGCCAATGCGCTGCGGCTTTTGAACGGGCATCGGATCAAGGACGGGCCTTCGGGCGGTGAACCGGTGGGCGAGCAGATGGCGAAGGGAGCACTGGCGCACGGTCATTGATCCGACGTCTTCGTTAGAGTAACCTCTGGCACCAACAGACCTCGCAAAAAGGGGCGTCGAGCAGTGACAAACACCAGATTTCCACGGCGCGCCTTTTTGATGGGCGGATTTGCCGCCTTCCTGTCAGGCTGTGCCAGCAAGTTCCGGTCGTACAACGGACCCGAAGTGACTCGGCTGCGCATGTACAAGGGACAACGACTGCTGGTTCTTGATGGGGCGGATGACGTCTTGCGGACCTATCCCATCGGATTGGGCTTCGCGCCCGAGGGCCACAAGCAGTTCGAGGGGGACGGACGGACGCCGGAAGGCTCCTACGAGATTGACCGGCGCAACCCGGACAGCCTCTTCCATCTCTCCATCGGCATTTCCTATCCCAACGAGGCTGACATCGCGTTCGCGGAGGCGCAAGGAAAGTCGCCGGGTGGTGACATTTTCGTCCACGGCGGACCGCGCAAGGGGATCGACCCAATGAATGTCCGCGACTGGACGGCAGGCTGCATCGCTGTCACGGACCGCCAGATCGAGGAAATCTATGCCATGGTCAGGGACGGGACCCCGATCGACATCTATGCCTGAGGATCAGGTGAAACGGCGCCGCAGCGTGACGTTGATCGCCTCGATGGCGATGACCATGACGACGACCGCAATCGTGACGCTGGCGGCCTTGTCGTACTGGAAGGAACGCACGTAGGTCTGGATGTAGAAGCCGATCCCGCCCGCGCCGACTATGCCGAGGATCAGGGACTCTCGCAGGTTTAGTTCGAACCGGAAGATCGTGTCGCGGGCGACGACCGGCGCCATCTGCGGCCAGATCGCATGTCTGAGCCGCACGAGCGGCCCGGCGCCCGCGCTTTCCAGCGCGGCGATCGGCGCGCGGGGCACGCCGTCGATCGCCTCGGCATAGAACTTGGCGAGCATCCCCGTTGCATGAAAGGCGACCGCGATGATGCCGGGCAGCGGCCCGAGCCCGACAGCGCCCACCATGAGCATGGCCACGAGGATCAGCGGAATTGCCCGGATGAAGGCAAGCAGCGTTCGGATCGGTCGGAACACCGCACGCGATACCATCGTTTCGGAGGCGAGGATGCCGAGGGGAACGGACAGGATCACAGCACCGAGGGTGCCGAGGATCGCGATCCTCAGCGTTTCCGCGCTGCCCTTCCTGATCTCGGCCATCACCGTCGGGTCAGGCGGAACCATCCGGCCGAGGAAATCGGCAATGCGCGGGCCGGCCGACATGAGACGCGACAACTCGACATCGGTCGTCGCGAAGGACCACACGATCGCGGCGGCGATCAGACCGCTCGTCGCAAAGCCGCCAAACCCGCGGAACGCCATCAGGACACCGCCCTGAGGCCGATACCGGGGATTGGCTCAACCTCCCGATAGAGCTCCGCTGTCGCATCATCGTTCAACTCGGAGGTCGGTACATCGAAGGCGATCCGCCCATCCCGCATGCCGATGATGCGCTGCGCGAAACGCCGCGCCAGGTCGGGCTGGTGCGAGGAAAACAGCGCCGTTGCGCCGCGCGCTTGCGCCGCCCCGGTCAGCAGCGCCAAGACCTCCCCAGCGCGGGTGGGGTCGAGGTTGCTCACCGGCTCGTCGGCGAGGATCAGCCGTGGCTCCTGCGCGAGACACCGCGCAATGGCCACGCGCTGCCGCTGGCCGCCGCTGAGACTGTCGACCCGGCGTTCGGCGAGATCGGCAATGCCGCAATCGGTGAGGGCTGTGCGCGCAATGTCGAGATCATGTGGCGTTGGCGACCCCAGCAGGGCGCGCAGGGGCGCCATCCGGCCTAGGCGGCCGTTCAGCACGTTGCGCAGAACCGTGGAGCGTTCGACCAAGGCGAATTCCTGAAACACGAAACCGGTATCAGGTCGGCTTGCGCGCGGCGGCGGTTGGTCGGGATCGAGCGGCGCACCCAAGACTGAAACGCGCCCGCGCCAGCCCTGAAGCCTGCCGTCGAGCAATGCCAGCAGCGTTGTTTTTCCTGCCCCGGACGGGCCGAGCAAAGCGACGCTTTCGCCGGTCGAAATTGTAAGCGAGACCCGCTCCAGCGCCGGAACACTCCCGCCCGGATGGGCAAAGTTCAGGTCGTCGATCCGGATCGCAATGTTCATTCCAGGAGCCCATATCGCCGTGCCATGTCGCGCACGCCGCCATAGGCGGCGGAGTCGGCCCTGACATAGCCGTCCGGCCCGTAGAGATAGCGCAGCTTGTCGCGGTTCTCAGGTTCGTTGAGCTGCAGCATCGCGTTGGTGAAGCGGTCTTGCACCTCGGCATCCAACCCGGGTCGCGCGATCACGACATGGCTCGGGATTGGCGGGCTTTCCGCGATCCATGTCACCTGTGCCTGCTGCTGCGGCGTCAGGAGCAGGTCCGCATACTGGCTGGCACCCGCGGCGTCGACCAGACCTTCGGCCATCGCCTGCATGGCCTGCTGATAGCCGCCTGCGAAGAAGACGCGGCCGAAGAATGCCTCCGCCGCGCCCGGACCGTCGATCAGCCCAGCCTCGACGAATTCGGCGAGCGGATAGAGATAACCAGATTCCGAGATCGGATCGGCAAAGGCGATGTCGCGCCCGCGCAGGTCGGCAAGCCCTGCGATGCCACTATCGCGCCGGACGAAGATGCGACCCGTGTAGCTCGGCGCGTCGCGGTAGACCTCGGACAGGAGTGGCACGGCACCGATCTCGGCCTCGGCCAGGACGAAAGGCAGGGCGCCCATGAAGGAGATATCCGCGTCGCCATTGCGCAGCGCCTCGACCGCTGCCGCATGGTCGATGGTAACAAACCCTTCGACGGGGACGTCGATCTCACTAGCCAGCCAGCCGGTGATGGCTTCAATGTCGCCCAGGAGCTTCTCGGGGTTCTCCTGCGGGATGAAAGCCAGCCGCAACGCAGTGTCCTGCGCGGCCAGCGGGGTTGCGAGCGATACTGCGCCCGCAGCGGCCAGCGCCAACATCGTTCTGCGGTTCATATGGATCGCCATCAGAATGCCCTCTCTTCGATTGCGTCGGCTTCGGACTTGAACGCGGTCCAGCTTGTTTCGGCAGCCACCCAGTCATCAGTACGAACGGCGTCACCAACCTCGGCCAGACGTTGGGCCAACGCGTAGACTTCAGGCCGCGCAGCCAGGTTCGACATTGTGCTGGCGTCCGCCGAAAGGTCCGCGGCCACGGTGTCGGTCAGCAGCAGGATATGTTTTGCATCCCGCTGCGGCAGCAGCGTATCAAGCGTCGAGGCGAAGGTCGTCAGTTCGGAGAATGCCAGCCGGAAGGCGGTGTTCTCGGCGTCGAATGCCTCATAGGGCTCGTCCGCTGCGCCCACGGTCTCCAGATAGGCCGTCAGGTCGGCCCGTTCCGCTCCGGTCAGGCCGAGCGCTTTCGATTCGTCGAACCAGTCCACGACAGCGGCCAGGGTCGGCAGCGACCCGTCGTGGAAATAGGGCGCGGTGTAGACGGTGCCGAGCAGCGTGGGTGTATCCATCGCACCGGTGCGGGCGCCATCGTAGGCCAACGCAACCGAGCCGATATCATGGGCCTGCCGGTCCAGGAAGTTCGTGTCCGGGACGTGGCAGCTGGAGCAGGAACGGTCGCCGAGCGCCGCGAAGGGTGTATTGAAGATCGCTTCGCCGCGCTGCGCTGCCTCGGGAGCGGCTTCGGTCAGCTGACCATCCGGTGTCAGCATGGAGTTGGGCAGGAAGTCGAATTCGAGCATGTAGGCGAGCAGAGCATCCAGCATGAAGGGCGTCGGTTCATCGCCGCCGAACTCGTTGACGATGACGTTGCGGGTGAAATCGCGCAAGGAGGCGAAGCGGCCATCGCGGCCGTAGGGCCCGGTGAAGCGCAGGCCACGGAGGCTGGGGATGTCAATCGGATCATCACGCCGGTCATTGAAGATCGGGTTGAAGAAGGCGCCATCGACATCGATCGCGCCTGGTTGATGGCTCGCACCCGGAATGAAAAGCCTCTGGTTAACGTCCGATCGGTTGTGACAGGTCGAACAAGCGACCCCGAGACCCTGCGCCGGATTGCCAAAGATTTGCGCGCTGTCGAATAGCATGTCGCCATAGGCCACCAATGGCAGGTCGGTCTCGTCGATGCCCTGCTCCTCGAAATTGAGGACGAGGCGCGGCAGCGGATCCTGATCGAAGATGTCAGACCCCGGCGGCAGGCTAGGCGGCACCTCGATGGTGCGGCCACTCAGGACAACAGTTTCCGGCAGCGCGCTCAGCGTCCGGCGCGGCGCGAAATCGTCAACGAGGTAATTCTCGGCGAGATAGAGGGAGATGACTTCGCGCGC
This sequence comes from Alphaproteobacteria bacterium HGW-Alphaproteobacteria-1, assembly GCA_002842985.1. Lineage (GTDB taxonomy): Bacteria > Pseudomonadota > Alphaproteobacteria > Rhodobacterales > Rhodobacteraceae > Roseovarius. The sequence continues at coordinate 5,008 of PHEQ01000045.1, read as the reverse complement.
GGCTTCCATGGTTTTGCGACTCGCGGGTGTGGCACCAGCACCAAGAACACCGGCGGAACCTGTGCTGCTGTTGAGTTCCAGCCAGGCGAGGCCGATGCGTCTCGAAGCGTCGGGATCAGCAGCCGCGATACCGTCCGCGAACGAGCGATAGAGTTCTCGGGCTGTCCGCACGGCCTGCTGCGCACGTGCAGGGTCGTCGGCCATGACTGCTCGGTCCAGTTCCTCGTCGATCCGGCGCGCGATCAGCCGCGTCGCCTCGGCAAAGACCGCCTGGCGGTCTTCGCGAGTGATGGCGTCCAGAAGGGGGGCGGGTCCGATGTCGCTGTTGCCGTCCAGCCATGCCAATGCACCAACAGAGAATTCCGAACCCCGGTAGGGTTCGGCCCAGGCGGTCCCGACGTCATCCCAAGGCAGCGGTTCGAGATTTCCGAGGAAGAGAGTCAGCCGGTAGGCCGCCGCCTCGGGAAGCCATGGAGCCTCCTTGGCAGGCGTCGCAGCGACAGGTCCGGACAGGACGAGCGCACTTGCGAGTGCGACAATGAACGCTCCAAGGAATTTCTGAATCACCGTGGTCTCCCAACTTCAAAGTTAGCCACGGCTAATTTATCTACCCTATGCAAACAAGTTGTCAATCCTGCAGTTTCCCTGCAAAGTCCCAAGTATGACAAAGCTGCAATCACAGGAACATGAACCGTTCGAAACTGTCGACAGGGCTCCCGAAGCACAGGCTGAGGGATTCGCGACCGTGCGTCAGGCACATGAGAGCGAAATGGCGGAAGATTACGTTGAACTGATCGCCGAACTGATCGAGTCGCGCGGAGAGGCAAGGCCGGTGGAAATCGCCGAACGGTTTGGAGTGAAGCCGCCGACCGTGACCAAGAACATCTCGCGACTCAAAGCTGCTGGCCTGGTGCGGCGGGAACCTTACCGCGCCATATTCCTCACGGATGCCGGTCGGGAGTTGGCCGAGGCCTGCCGCCGGCGGCACAGGATCGTCGTCGCGTTTCTCCTCAGCCTGGGAATCGACGAAGAGACTGCGGAACGCGATGCGGAGGGGATCGAGCATCACGTCAGCACGACCACGCTGGAGGCCTTCGAACACGCCCTCCTGCAATCTGAGAGCGGCAAGTAGCGCAGCATCAAGTTCTCGCGAAATTCAGCAAAGCAAGACTCAGGAGGCGGCGGCGTCAGCAGTCAAAGGCTGGTGGGTCTGTTCTGATGGTCAACTTTAGTGCAGAAAATCGTTCGTGTCCTCTGAGCTTGGCCAGCCCGAGATAGTGTGCCCAAAATCTCTGACTGCGACGACGGTGCAGCGAAAATGTCGATCGCGGGAAAAGACGTGGGTACAACCTTTGATTTGCTCCTCTGTTCAAAGCGCATAGACAATAGTCACCACCGTCGTCATGACGATGAAGAACATGACCAAGGCGCCTATGGCGAGCGTCCGGCCCATGTCGCGGTTTGGCTTTGCCACTTTCAGACGCAATTCTTCGGCCGTTTCCGGAAACTCGAGCGCCGCGGAGTTCGAGCCTCGCACCAACTCGTATCGTGAATTCCAGCGACGCACCTCGGCCGCGTTCCACCCGTTCATGACCAGAATGATCGCGGCGATCATCAGCATCGAGGACGGGACCCAGATCGTGTAGCCACCCATGGTTTCGTCGGACAGGGGATCGAGCAACCCGGTTCCCGCCGTTTGGTAGGAGGCATAGAGGCTCACCTCTTTGAGTGTCGTCAAGGAACCCAGAAAAATGTTTGAAACGATCACCGCAAAACCGGAGATCAGCCTTGCGCCGCGCCTCGCGCCCTCAGGGGGATCTCTCGGGTCGAAGAGCATGCCGAAATACCAGATCCCTGCCAGCACCATCGCAAAATGGGCGAACACCTCGATCGCCGCGATGCGCTGCGCAAGTCCGTAAAGCACTGGAATCTGCCAGATAAAGAGCGACGTGATGAGCGCGGCAGTGGCGGTTACCGGATGTGCCAAGAGCCCCAAAGTAATAGATTTTCCAAGAGCGCCGAGGTATCGACGCCACCGTCTGTTCAAACCGGCTTGCAATAGTCGCCACGGCTGAGAGACCGCGATGAGTAGTGGTCCTGCAAGGCGAAGGAGAAGATGCTCCACTTGGTGCACCGAAAAGAGGCTGTGCCCCAACGAAGCCAGAGGCGCATTCGTGGCCGCGAGAATACAGGTCAAGCCAGCGAAGAACAGAGCTTGCCGCCAAACAGAAACCGTCCCGCGAATGCGAGCGGATCGCGCGAGGCCGCGCACGTAGAACCATGCGGCCAAACTGACGGAAACAAGGGACACTGGCGAAATCGCATATCCAAACGGGTCGAAATTAAGGAAGTAGGTGATCATTGGCTCCTGTCATGTTGTATTGCTGGCCCATCGACGGACACTGGTGAAAGTCGAGATGTTCCCACTGCGCCACCTTGGGCCAAGGACAGATCAGTGGACATCGGAAGGTATTTGCCCTGCATCCACATGGGGAAAAGGTTTTCATAGAAACGTGAGAGCGGGTGGCCGGACTGACCGGCGGGCGCGATGAAATAGGATCCGGCTTCTTCCGAAAACGACATGACCGCCTGAAAATTGGTGCCCGCGCTGGTCGCGAACGGGCGGTCATTGTCAGAAGTGAACAGTGTTGCAATCAGTGTGTCGGGATCGCCGGAAGATGGGGCTTCGAGAGACAGCAGATCGCTGATGATCCCGCTCGATCGGATTGGTGCCCACCCCATATTCAAAGCGTGTGCTTCGCCCCAGGCCCAGGCGGACGGATCGGGTCCGTAGCGGTCGACAAGCCAGCCGATGGCATCATCCAGGGCCGCACGAACCTGATCCTGGCAGGTCTCGATGCGGGTAGACGGGCGGATGTCGCACCAGATTGCGCTCCCTCCGCGATCTGAAAGCACCGCAAATAGGACATCGGGATTTGGCCTGGCCCAGACCTTCGTCGCGGATGGAAATTCATCCTGAAGTATTCGCTTTTGCAACGCGCGCGCCCAGGCCCAGAACACGAGCGGCTCCGGTGAAAAGCGATCCATGTCGCCATTCCATTGGGCAAGTTGATCCAGAATATCGCCGCGAAGCTCATCTGCGCGGTTCTCTTCGAGAGCACCTGTGGAACCCACGAACCAAAGCTCTTTTGCCATTATAGGAAGAAGCGCCCGCGCGGCAGCGCTGACCGTGTCGCGCTGCACCGTAATCGCGCCCTCGACCGAGAATATCGGCTGCCGCTCATCAAGAGCAGCCAGACGGGCGTCTCGAAACGATAAAGGAGTTTCGACCTCCCTGTCAGGCCAGCGAGCAAGGGTTTCTCGGTCGATCGCAAGAATCTCCAATCCGGCTGGTGACAGGTTCATGCATGCGTCCATAGCATCGTTCACATCGGCGGACCGCGCCAGACGGTCAAGCATCATCAGAAAATTGCTGGCCTGCGCGGCCGTGGGATTCTCTGGCTCTTTAACGGCTTTCTGGGACACAGATCGGAACGCCCAAGCGACGCGTTCGCTGCGACCGACGACAATGAAGGGCACACCCGGCAATGTAGCCCCAATCGCGGCTCCGGTCGGGAGTTGAATATCCGCCAGGTACCATTCAGAAGGCAGCGATAAGGGGCCACGTATATCGGCGGCGAGAATTGGTGCTCCGGTAGCTGTTCTGTCTCCAGGCAACGCCCAAGCATCGAGGCTGACCTTGGGCGAGGTCACAAACAGCTCGGGCAAAAGAGGTCGATCCGACGGGATCGGTAGATCTGACAAGCCGGACAGGTCATTCTGCCGTCTCTCGGGTTGAAGATCGTTCAGAAACGCTTGGGCAAGTCTGAGACTATCGACGGGTCTCCAGGCTGCGATCATTCTCTCATCCGCGATCAACAGATCGGGTGAGCCTCTGCCGCGCCCGCCTTCGGACACCAGGCCAAGCCACGCGTTGACACCTGCGGCATATGCGTCGAGCGCTTGGGCTGTCGAAGGCTCAACTTCGATCGTCCGGTCAAGTGGCATCAAGGCTTGCGCTGCCCGCCTTGCCCTCAATAACTGGCCAAGCCTGTCCTGAGCGTGAACGAAACCAAGCGCGAAATAGGCGTCCGGAGCGGAGTCTGCAGAAATGTGCGGTATGGCCGCAGCATCTCGCAGAATATCGACTGGACCTTCGATACCCGCAACACTGAAATCCTCGTCATAGTCGGGGACGGAGGCGCGCAAAAGAAAGTAGACGACACCGGATACGGTCAGTCCTAATGCAAAAACCGCCAGGAGCAAGTACAGTAATATGTTGAATAGTCGTTTCAATTCGTTGCCGGTGCCAAAGTAATCTCAAGACGTGATGCGCAAGAGGATCACCGAGGCGAAAAAAGCGAGCAGGCCGAAAGCAATACCGAAGCTTGTCGCGTATTGAAGTATATCCAGGCGGTTCCCTTTCCGCCGTTGCGCCAGATAGCCACCCCAGAGCGCCCCTCCGACAAAGCCTGCGAGCACCAGCATCACGATTCCTCCGATTTTGATTTTTCTGAATTGAAACGTCGTCTGACCAATCCGACGGTAAAGGCTAGAGCCCAGACCGCACAGATGAGCGCCAGCGATGTCCAATCACCGAAACGTGCGTAAGGTGTGGGCGCAAGCGCTGTCGGCAGGCTGGCATCTATGACTCCAGTTTGTCCGGTCTCGAGGCGCGCGATGATCTCTCCCTTGGCGTCGATGATCGCGGAAATCCCGGTGTTGGCCGCCCGGACTACAGGAAGCCCTTCTTCGACCGCGCGCATGCGCGCGGAGGCGAGGTGCTGCTCGGGTCCGATGCTGGTCCCGAACCAGGCATCATTTGTGGCGTTGAAAATCCAGTCGGGGCGAAAAAGGTCATCGACTACCTGGCCCGGAAAAATGATTTCGTAACAGATCGCCACCGCGAGAGATATGCCCAAAAGTTGGTGACGGCCGTCATCAGGCGGCGGCTTGAAGTTGCTTGATCCCGTCTTTGAACTCAACCCCCTGAATGACCTCGGACAGA
>PHEQ01000075.1 GCA_002842985.1 Alphaproteobacteria bacterium HGW-Alphaproteobacteria-1 | reverse complement strand
CATGGCCGAGGCGGTGAAGGCGACCGGTGAGTTTGCCACATTCGAGCCTGAGAATGATCCCGAGGGATGGCACGATTTCGGGGCGGTCGAGATCCGGGGAGAGACCGTGTTCTGGAAGATCGATCTCTATGAAGCAGACTCGGACTTCCGCTACGGGGCTGAGACCCCGGACAATCCTGCCACCACCATGCGCGTGCTGACCATCATGCTGGCGCGCGACTGGTAGAAGGGCAGGGGACTCCTCCCCCCTGACATCTGAGACGATGAAGGCCCGCTGCCCCTCAAAAAGGCAAAGCGGGCCTTTTGTCGTGGTGATCCCTGAAGCCGGGGATTGGTCACGCGCGCGCGCGGGCCTCACCTCACTCACCTGGAAGGATATCCCATGACCACAAGCTTTGCCCCTCTCACCGTTGCCATCGGCGATCTTGTCGCCCACCCCGCCAATGTGCGCAGCAACTCTCCGGAAACCTATGATCCCGAGAACATCGCCCATCTGAAGGCAAGCATCGCCGTCCTGGGTCTCCTGCAGCCGCTCATGGTCCAGAAGCTTGACGGCAAATACGCCGTGCTGGCCGGTGGCCGTCGCCATGCAGCCCTGAAGGAGCTGATCGCCGACAAGGCCACCAAGGGGTTCACGGCGAAGACCAAGGTGGACTGCCGCCTCGTGCCGGAAGACTGCGACGTCACCACGGCACTGTCGCTCCGCCGCGGCCCGGGGCAAGGTGATCACGCTCGACACGATGAAAGCCTTCGCCGAGCACCCGAGCCAGGAGGCGCAGCGCGAGGTCTTCGAGGCGCTCACAAAAGACGGCGGCTATCTGCAGGCCTACACGGTCCGTCAGGCGCTCAAATCCCGCGGTGTGCAGGTCAGCGATGATATCGGGGCTTTCGTGCGCGCGGACTACGAGGCCCGCGGCGGCGCCGTCGCGGCTGACCTTCTGGAAGAGCATTCCGTGCTGGAGGATGCAGCGCTGGTCGAAACCATCCTGCTCGAGAAGCTCGGTGCCGCCGCCGAAGAGGCCCGCATAAAGCTGGGCTTTGCCTGGGCCGATGCGATGGTGCGCTATGATTACGCGACCATGGCCGACTACGGCCGCGTCTATCCCGGCCCAATCGAGCCGGATGAGGTCACCCAGAAGCGCATCGATGAGATCACCGCCGAGCTTGAGAAATTGCAGGTCGAGATGGAGGATGAGGGGCTCGATGACGGTGCCTACAATGCCCTTTACGAGCGCGTGGACGCCTTGGAAGAGGAAGCCCGCGATCTGCAGGAGGCCTACAGCGCCGAGGACCTCGCGCGGTCTGGGGTGATCGCGTCCTGGTCGGGCGGGCAGGTGACCCTCCATGTTGGCCTCGTCCGCCCGGAAGACACCGTCAAAGAGGAGGGCGCACGCGGCTCCTCGTCGGGCCCGACCGGGGAAGAAGCCCTGGACGCCGGCGAAATCAGCTACCCGGCCTCACTGGCCGAGGATCTCAAGACCGAGCGAGCGATGGCTCTCGGGGCCGCGATGGCGTTGCATCCTGAGGCCACGCTCGATCTCACGCTCTTCAAGCTGGTCAGTGACGTTCTGGCCAGCGGCATCAGTGTCACGCAGGCGATCAAGATCGATGCCCGCAAGGAATACCGCAACCACGCCAAGATGGACGAGATCGACGAGACCTCGCTCGAGCAGGTGGCGGCGGCGCATGAGGCGCTTGATCTGTCCTGGCTCGATGACACCCGTGCGCCTGCCGATCAGTTCGCGACGTTTCGCGCGCTGGAGACAGGGGAGAAGGCCAAGCTCGTGGCCTATGCCACGGCCAGCACCACGCAGTCCTGCTTCGCGCGGGATCCTCGGCGCGACAGCCTGATGCATGCGTTCGAGATCGAGATCATGCCCGACATCCGCGCCCACTGGACGCCGAATGCGGCGCTCTTCAACCGCTTCAAGAAGGCTTGGCTCCTGAAGATCCTCGGTGAGGATCTGGGTCTCGCCCAGGAGGCAGTGACGCTCGCCTCATCGAGCAAGAAGGAGATCGTCGCCTTCTGCGACAAGCTCTTCGCTGAACCCTTCGCCACACTGACGGACACGCAGCGCGCTGCCGTGGCCGCCTGGTGCCCGCCGATGATGCAGACCAACGGTGTCGCCTTTGATGAGGCGGAGCCTATAGCGGAATCTCCGGAGCCTGACAGCGAGGTCGCGCAAGCGGCCTGACGCATCAAGTGACCCGCGCGTGGATCATGCCACCCGCGCGGGTCGACCCTCCCACACCCAACGGAAAGACATCCCCATGGCTATTCTCAAGTTCTCTGCGTCCGCTGTTGCGGCGCAAATCGCGCACGCACGCGCCTGCAAAACCTTCTTGCCCAACTGGAACGGGCCCGTGGACAGGCCCGCCCTGATCCTCATCGTCGGCAATGGTGTGCATCTGCGCTCAAACGGCATCGATGGCACGACCACCCGCATCGTCACCACCGAACAGGCCGATCCGTCCTTCGCCTTTGCCGACGGCATGAACCCGTTTCGCGACACCGATTGGATGGCGCAGCGCCGCATGGCGTTTCGCGATCTTACTGGCCAGTTCTACACGGACATTCTCGACGATGTGCAGGTGCTCATCGACCGGGGGCGAGGGGCCATCCGGCTCGCCACCGATGGCCACGGATGCCTGCGACACCTTCGCGATCGTGCAGAACTGCGGCAATTGCGAGGATTTCGACGCCATGCAGCCCTACCGCGTGCCGCTCGATGCGCTGATGGAACTCGATGATCGGAGGGTTGCCTGATGGGTTGGCTCTTCTACACCGACGGCCGCGTCCAGACCTACGCGGATGAGAAAGCGGAGATTGCTCGGCTGTGCACCTTCGAGGGCGAAAGGCGCAAAACTGAACTGGTCAAGGCCTGCAAGGTCGCCTCCACCTGGTATGCGGCGGCAAGGGTCACCAATCTCGACGGCACCGCTGTCGAAGACGCGACCTATATGACCGATGTGGATGGCTCCATCACGTTCGGGGCTGTCTTCCTCACCCGATACGATGACGGCTGCTGGGGCTACAAGGACATGGAGGAAAGCGCTGGCCCCGTCGAGTCGCGCGCTCCGCTCAGCCTTCTGGCGCTGCTCTCGGAATTGAAGGACCCAGAGAGCTATGCCCATGCCTGGCGCCAGCGCTGCCGGGACTGGGTTTCGATTCCGGACTACGAGGAGGGTGACAGGATCAGGCTCGCCGCGCCCGTGACGCTCACCGATGGCAGCACCTGCCAGATTTTCACCGCGACGCACTACAAGCGGGGGCGGCAAAAACGCCGCTGCTACCGCATCGAGGAAACCGGCGGGCTCGTGCGCCTGTCGAAAGCCTCGCTCGCGGGCTCGGAGCTACTCAGCTCCGCGAAAGGTGCTGCCAGCCCGGTGCTGGCGGAGTTCCTGGCGAGGCGAAATTAGGTCCTGCGCCGGACGGGTCATCGACCTGCCCGGCGACAGCAGATGCTGCGGCTTGTCTTGACAGGGCAATGCAAATGCATTACCTATCGCAGGCAGCAAAGATCCCTCTCTTTCAGGAGACTGCCATGACAGCGCTCGCACAAGATGTCTCGAAACTCACGGATCGGTATCAGACGACCGTGCCGGCGGGTGTGCGCAAGCAGCTCAAGCTGGGCAAGGGCGACCAGATTCGCTACTGCACCGAGCCGAGTGGCAGGGTCTATATCGAGCCCGTGCGCAGCGAAGAGGATGATCCCGCGCTCGGAGCATTTCTCGATTTTGTCGAGGCCGATATCAAGGCGCATCCGGACCGCATTCGGGCGTTCGATGGGGCTTTGCATGACCGTCTTGCAGCTCTGGTCGGAGACGTTGACGTCGATCTCGATGCGCCGCTATCGCTCGAGGATGAATGAGCGGCGATAGCGTGCCCGCCCGAGCGCCCCTTGTCGTAAACGGATGGTCGATTTATGCGCATCCGCTCTTTCTGGATCAGCTCGAAGGACTGACTCTGGAGGTCGAGGCGAATAAGGCACGCGATCCCAAGACTTGGCGCAAGAAAAATTCCACCAAACGGCTGGCCGCCATCTTCAAGCTGTTGACCGAGGCCATACCGGCAGATCCGGGTGCCGCCGCCTTCCGGCAAGGCGGCACACTCGGCGATCACCGCAAGCACTGGTTCCGGGCGAAATTCTTCCAG
>PHEQ01000044.1 GCA_002842985.1 Alphaproteobacteria bacterium HGW-Alphaproteobacteria-1 | reverse complement strand
AGTTCCCAATCCTCGATGGCGATTTCGTCGGTGATCCTCAGCATCGTCCCAGCCGGTTCAGTCCCTGCCCGATTGAAAAGGCCGCCCCTCGCGGAGCGGCCTTCCTGAAGTCGCGGAGGTGGGCCGGTCAGGCGCACCAATCCGGGTGGGGCAACTGCGCCCCGAGGCTGCTCTAGGCGCGCGCCCCCCAGACTGTTCCGACCTCACGCTCCAATCCCTTCATAGACACTGGACCACCTCCTTTCGCTTTGTTGCCGTTGGATAAACTGTGCCACGGATCGCGCGGATCTCAAAACGAAATCTGTCACTGCGATTGCAGGACGGCGACACATTGTTGTGGCAGGTCGTGCATGGTCAGGTCGCGTTTGGGTCGTGGCTTGGGCGCGTTCGGGTCCGGCGGCGGCGGGTTGAGGATGTTGCGCACCCACTGATCCGCCTCAGCACAGCCATCGCCGGGCGGGGGGGCGTCCTGAGCCTCACAACCTCTTGTTCCGTCCGGGCAATTCAGCCTGACATGGAAATGATAGTGATGTCCCCACCACGGCCGCACCTTGCGCAGCCATGTGCGGTCGCCGGTCTCGTCCCGGCACATCTGCGCCTTGGCCCCGGCAAAGATGAAGATGCGCGCCGTGCGCGGATCGCTGGCCGCCGCCTTGACGATCTCGTGATGGGCGCGGGTCCACTGGCTGTTGGTATAAGCGCCGTCCGAGCGCTGCATCGACACCGAGGAGATGTTTTCGCGCGCCGTGCGGCTGAGGGTCAGGTCGGTGGCGGGCTTGAGCCAGATGTCGATATCGAGCCCCATCTGGTGGCTCGAGTGCCCCGAGAGCATCGGCCCGCCGCGGGGCTGGCTGATGTCGCCCACATAAAGCCCGTTCCAGCCCGGTTGCGTCGCGGCAAAGCGCGACAGGTCCTGCACGAAGTCAACCGCCTTGGGATGGCCCCAGTTGCGGTTGCGGCTGAGCCGCATCGCTTGCCAGGTGGGGCCGGTTTCCGGCAGTTGCACCGCCCCGGCCAGGCAGCCGCGTGCATAGCCGCCATGGGGCGCGGGCGCCTGCGCCGAGGCCTTGGCATGGCTTCCGAAAAGCTGTTTGGCGGGCTTGCCGCGCATCGCGGCGGGAATGTTCTGCGATGACACCACCGCCGCTGCGGGCGTCGTCTCTTTGGTTTCCATGCAGCCCGCAAGGGCCAGAACCAGAGCACCGATTAACGTGACACGTCCCATGGCCCGCGATCTCCTTCTGCCTTGACATAGCGTAGCAGAAAAAGCCCGATCAGGAAAAGCAGGATGACCGGCGAAATGCCGATCCGGGCATTGCCCGAAAGCGCCGTCACCAGCCCGATGAGCGCGGGCGCTAGAAACGAGGTGGCCCGTCCCGACAGGCCGTAAAGCCCGAAGTTTTCGGTGGGATGCTCGGGGTCGGTGTGGCGCACCATCAATGTCCGGCTGGCCGCCTGAAGCGTCCCGCCAAGCCCGCCGATCAACACGCCACAGCCGAAAAAGATCATATCGGGCAGGCGAGAGCCCTCGGTAAGCGGGACGCCGAAAAGCTGTGTCCGGTCCATGCTCACCACCGTCACGCAGACCGTGATCAACCCCCAGATCGCCACTCTGATCACCGGTTTGGGGCCGAACCGTGCATCGAGCCTGCCACCTGCCCAGCTGAACAGCGCCGCCGAGATTGCCCCGATGATGCCGAAGATGCCGACCGAGACGATGGACCATTTCAGCACCAGGACCGCATAGGTCCCGCCAAAGCCGTAAAGCCCGTTGAGCGCATCGCGGTAGAACATCGACGAGCCGAGATAGGCGCTGAGGCTGAGCCGATGGCGCAGCCCCTTGACCGTGCGCCAGAGCGAGCCGAGCGCGTCGCCGACCCTTGCGCCGCGCGTGGCCGGGCCGCGCTCGCGCACCCAGAGGAAATAGGGGATCATGAAGAGCGCATACCAGAGCGCGGTGAAGGGGCCGACAAGGCGCGTGCCCTCGCGTGCGTCCGCGTCCAGCCCGAACAGTGGATCAAGCCCGATCAGCGTCTTGCCCGAGGGCTGTTCGACAAAGAGCAGCAGCATGAGGAAAAGCGACAGCACGCCGCCCGCGTAGCCGAAGGCAAAGCCGGATCCCGAGATCGCGCCCACCTCCTCTTCGGTGCCGAGCGAGGGGAGTTGCGCGTTGATGAAGATAAGGGCGTATTCCGCCCCGATGAAGCCGAAGGCAAAGGCCATCAGCCCCCACCACAGGTTCGATCCATCGGGCATCATCCCCCAGATCGCCGCCGCGCCGACAACATACATGACGGAAAAGACGGCGATCCACGGCCTGCGCCGTCCGGTGCGGTCGGCAAAGGCCCCCATGACCGGCGCGCCAAGCCCGATGATCAGCCCCGAGATGGTGAGCGCCTGCGACCACATGGTTTGCGCCCGCGCCGCCGCCGCCTCGGGGGCAAGGCCGAGGCCCAGGAAATACTCCGACGCGACCGAGGCGAAATAGGGGCCGAAGATGAAGGTGACCAGAAGGGTATGATAGGGTTGGCTGGCCCAGTCGAAGAAATACCAGCCCCAGATGCGCTTGCGCTGCGAGATGTCTGCCATGCCCGTCCCCGTTTTGCCGCGATAAGACAGGCTCGGGCGGGGGCTGGCAAGCTATTCCTGCATCGGCGGCCAGGGGCGGGCATCGTCGGCTCCTATCCAGGCGCATACCCAGTCGGGCAGGGCCGGTGTCACCGCCCGATCCTGCCCGAGTGCTGCCAGCAGATCGGCGGTCGGCACGATGCCCGCCCGTCCCGTCACCGCAGCGCGATAGAGGATATGGTTGGCACATTCGCCGCGCGCGTTCCACATCGACTGTTCCAGATACATGAAGCGCGCATCCCAGCCGATCAGCCGCGAGCGCATTTCGACCCGCTCGAACGCCCTTACCCGGCGGCGATAGCGCACGCTCGCCCCGGCCATGGTCAGCCCCCAACGATTGCGCCGCAGCACGTCGATGAGCCCCACGCGCCCCGCCAGCGGAATGCGCCCCAGATCATAGAGCGTGAGGGTGCGCCCGTTGTTCAACTCGCGCCACAGGTCGATATCCCAGGGCAGGCAGTAGTGGTAGGAGACATGGGTGCCCGTCAACGGTAGTGGCGGCGATTTGCGGTGCAGGTAAAGCTGCCAGATCATGCGGGCAAAGGGATACATGGGGGCCTCCGACAATTTGCGGGGCCGCAATGCCCGCCCGACCGCGCCCCGTCAACCGCGACCGCGCGTCAGGCTTGCGCTCGGGGCGCGGCCCGCTTAGGTCTGTTTCCGACCCGGACCAAAGGACCCGCGCCCATGCAATCGCTCTTCCAGATCCTGATGCTGATCCTCGACGTGGTGTGGTTCTTCATCATCGCGCATGTCATCATGTCATGGCTGATCAATTTCCAGGTTCTCAACACCCGCCAGCAATTCGTGGCGCAGATCTGGTATGGTCTGAACCGGATACTGGAGCCGATTTATGGCCCCGTCCGACGCATCCTGCCGCCCATGTCCGGCATCGACCTGGCACCACTGGCGGTTCTGATCGGGGTTTATGCCTTGCGGATCATACTGACGAACAACGCGGCGGCGTTTTACTAGGCCGGGGACTTGTTCGCCAATCCTTAGTGTGAAAATGTCCCTGTAAGAGCAGATATAGTCAAATCCTACGGGGAATCCCATGTCCGGCGCTGCCACGCTTCTGCGCGATGTCTTTGGATTCGATGCCTTCCGCCCCGGTCAGGAAGAGATCGTCCACACCGTCGCGTCGGGCTGCAACACGTTGGCGATCATGCCCACGGGCGGCGGCAAATCGCTCTGTTTCCAGTTACCCGCGCTGATGCGCGACGGCGTGACGGTGGTGGTCTCGCCGCTGATCGCGCTGATGCGCGATCAGGTGCGCGCACTCAGGGCTGTCGGGGTGGCGGCGGGCGCGCTCACCTCCGGCAATACCGAGGAAGAAACGGCAGATGTCTGGCGCGCGCTCGACGAGGGGCGGCTGAAGCTGCTGTATCTTGCCCCCGAACGGCTGGCCGCATCGGGCACCACCGCGATGCTGCGGCGTGTAGGCGTCAACCTTATCGCCGTGGACGAGGCCCATTGCGTGAGCCAGTGGGGCCATGATTTCCGACCCGACTACCTGCGTATCGGGGAATTGAGGCGCGCGCTCGATGTGCCGCTCGCCGCCTTCACCGCCACCGCCGATGCCGAGACACAGGCCGAGATCATCGAGAAACTCTTTGACGGCACGGCGCCGCAAAGCTTTCTCTACGGGTTCGACCGGCCCAATATCCACCTCGCCTTTGCCCCCAAGGACAACCCGCGCCGCCAGGTCCTCGATTTCGTCGCCGCGCGGCGCGGGCAGTCGGGCATCGTCTATTGCGGCACCCGCGCCCGCACCGAGACGCTGGCACAGGCGCTCAGTGACGCGGGCCACGCCGCCTGCGCCTATCACGGCGGGATGGAGGCGCCCGCCCGCCGCGAGGTGGAAGAGCGGTTCAACACCGAGGACGGGCTGATCGTCGTGGCCACGGTCGCCTTCGGCATGGGGGTGGACAAGCCCGATATCCGCTGGGTCGCCCATGCCGACCTGCCCAAATCGCCCGAGCGGCGAAATGCCGATCACGGGCGGCTCAACGCGCTTCTGGGGTTGGCCGAGGCGCTGGAATGTCGCCGGGTGAGCCTCTTGCGCTATTTCGGCGAAGCGGCCACGGCCTGCGGCAATTGCGATCTCTGCGACGCGCCGCCCGAGAGCTTTGACGGCACCGAGGCGGTGCGCATGGCGCTTTCGGCGATGCTGCGCACCGGCGAGAGCTTTGGCGCGGGGCATCTCATCGACATCCTGACCGGGACCTTGACGGACAAGGTGCGCACGCGCGGCCATGACGCTCTGCCCACCTTTGGTGTGGGCCGCGCCCATGACAAGCGGCTTTGGCAGGGGGTATTCCGGCAGATGATGGGGCATGACCTCGTTCGCCCCGACGCCGAGCGCCACGGCGCGCTGGTGATGTGCGAGGGCGCGCGCCCGATCCTGCGCGGCGAGGCCATGATCAGGCTGCGGCAGGACACCCTCAAGGTCGCCGCCCGCCCTGCGCCGCGCGCGCTCGTGTCGGACGAGGATGCGCCGCTCCTTTCGGCGCTCAAGGCGAAACGCCGGGCGCTGGCCGAGGCGGCAGGGGTGCCCGCCTATATCGTCTTTACCGACCGCACCCTGATCGAGATGGCCGAGACGCGCCCCGCCACGATTGACGCCATGGCCCGGATCGGCGGGGTGGGGGCGACCAAGCTGGAGCGGTATGGAACGGTTTTTCTCGAGGTGATCACCGGTGCCGGGACAGAGGCGATGCACCCCACCCGCCGCAAGCTGGCGGGGCGGCCCGAGGGTGCGCTTTACGACCGGCTGGCCGAGGTGAGCCGCGATCTGGCGCGCGGGGAGTGCGGCACGCTGCGGCCATTGTCGTGCACCCATTCGACGCTGCGCCAGATCGCCGAGCGGCGGCCCGCGACACTGGGCGCCCTCGAACGGTTACCCGGCATGGACCCGCAAAAGACCGAGCGGTTCGGCGCGGCTTTTCTTGATGTCATCGCCGTGCAGAAAGCAGGCGAAGATCGCGTCTGAAACGTCAGGTGCGGCAAATTGTGCTCTGGACAAGTTGGCCCGGATGCCATGTCAGATGCGCAAAATTCAGGCACTCCCTAAAAAAATGCTCAAAAAGCGTGCGCCCGTCCAGGGGTTGGGGCAGGGTCTGCAACGATCGATAAAAACCATCAGAACGCGCAACCCCGGCGAAGCCGAATTTCATCAGGCGCTCCGCGAAGTGATGGAAAGCCTGGGACGCGTGATCGCCAAACATCCCGGCTATCTCGAACAGGGCCTGATTGACCGGCTGTGCGAGCCCGAGCGCCAGATAATCTTTCGCGTGCCATGGACCGATGACAAGGGCCAGGTCCATGTCAATCGCGGCTTTCGCGTACAATACAATTCCGCGCTTGGCCCCTACAAGGGCGGGCTGCGGTTCCATCCCTCGGTGAACCTCTCGATCATCAAGTTTCTCGGCTTCGAGCAGATATTCAAGAACGCCCTGACCGGCCTGCCGATCGGCGGCGGCAAGGGCGGGTCGGATTTCGACCCCAAGGATCGGTCGGACGGCGAGATCATGCGCTTTTGTCAGTCCTTCATGACCGAGCTTTACCGCCATATCGGGGACAAGACCGACGTGCCCGCGGGCGATATCGGCGTGGGCGGGCGCGAGGTGGGCTGGATGTTCGGCCAGTATCGCCGCCTGACCAACCGCTACGAGGCGGGCGTGCTGACCGGCAAGGGTCTGAGCTATGGCGGCTCGCTGGCGCGCACCGAGGCTACAGGCTATGGCACGGTCTATTTCGCGCAGGCCATGCTTGAACGTCTGGGCGAGGACTTCGAGGGGCGGCGCACCGTCGTTTCCGGCTCGGGCAACGTGGCGATCTACGCCGTCGAGAAGGCGCAGAAATTCGGTGCCAAGGTAGTGGCGATGTCCGATAGCGGTGGCTATGTCGTGGACGAGGACGGCATCGACCTCGATCTCGTGAAAGAGATCAAGGAACGCCGTCGCGCGCGGATTTCCGAATATGTCAATGCGCGGAAAGCGGCAAAGTTCTATCCCGCCGACAAGGGCTCGATCTGGGATGTCCCCTGCGAGATCGCCCTGCCTTGCGCAACCCAGAACGAGATGAATGCCGCCCATGCGCGCGCGCTCGTCGGAAACGGCGTGCGGCTGGTGGCGGAAGGAGCCAACATGCCCTGCACTCCCGACGCGGTCGAGGCTTTCCAGAAGGCAGGTATCCTGTTTGCGCCCGGCAAGGCGGCCAATGCCGGGGGGGTGGCCACCTCGGCGCTTGAAATGCAGCAGAACGCCAGCCGCGATGCGTGGACTTTTGACCAGACCAAGGATCGGCTTGGCGTGATCATGCGCAATATCCACGCCACCTGCGCCGACACTGCCGAGGAATACGGTGCGCCCGGCGATTACGTGCTCGGGGCCAATATCGCCGGCTTTATCCGGGTGGCCGAGGCGATGCGCGCGCAAGGCGTGATCTGACATCGCGTGAAGGGCTGGCGGGCGGTCTCGTCAGCCCCGTGTTTCCCGCTTGAAGTGATCGCGCCTGCCGTTACATGGAGTTCCGTATCGATCACGCCCGTTCTGGCGGGTGGACGTGGAGAGAACGGGGAAAACATATGCTGGTTGTCGTCTCGCCCGCCAAGAAGTTGGACATGACCCCGCGCGAGGGCCTCGCCGCCACCCGGCCCGCCTTTGCCGCCGAGGCCAAGGAACTGGCGCAGGTGGCGCGCGGGCTGGATGCCGGGGGGCTGCAAAAGCTCATGAAGATCTCGCCCAACCTTGCGCAGCTCAACGCCGGGCGGTTCGCGGCCTTCGGCACGATGGAGGAAAAACCCGCAGCACTCGCCTTTGCGGGCGACACCTATCAGGGGCTGGAGGCCGGATCGCTCGATCCCGACGAGATGGATTGGGCCCAGGATCATCTGCGCATCCTCTCGGGGCTTTACGGTGTCTTGCGCCCGCTCGACGCGATCGAGCCTTACCGGCTCGAAATGGGCAGCAGGCTGGCCACCGCGCGAGGCCGGTCGCTCTATGATTTCTGGGGCGACCGGATCGCAAAGGCGTTGAAGGATCAGGCGGCAGAGGTCGGCACCGACACGCTCGTGAATTGCGCCAGCCAGGAATATTTCGGCGCGGTCGATGAGGCGGCGCTTGGCCTGCGCGTGATCACGCCCGTCTTCATGGAAGAGCGCGGCGGCGAGGCGAAGATCGTGAGCTTTTACGCCAAGCGCGCGCGCGGCGCGATGGCCCGTTTCATCATCCAGAACCGGCTGAGCGACGCGGCAAGCCTGCTGGAGTTCGACACCGGCGGCTATGCCCATGCGCCGGAGATGTCCTCGCCAGACAGGCCCGTGTTCATGCGCGATCAGCCCGCCGCCTGAATCAAGGCCTCGGGTGGGCGCACACCGGGCGGCACGGCCGCGACGATACGTTCGACGATGGCCGCACGCTTGAGCGGTTTGGTCAGGTAGTGATCGAGCCCGGCGGCCAGGATTTCGGTATCGTCGCCGCTCATCGCGTGGGCGGTCATGGCGACGATGGGCACATGTCCGCCCTGCCGCGCCTCGATGGCGCGGATGGCGCGGGTCGCCTCCTTGCCGTCCATCTCGGGCATGGAGATGTCCATGAAGACGATATCGGGCGCAAGGCTCTGGAACATCGCCACTGCCTCGCGCCCGTTCTCGGCAAAATGCAGCTCGATATCGAGCGGCTGCACCATCTGGCGGGGGCCAGCGCGGCCAGGGCCGCGATCAGGTCGCGCCGCGCCACTGGCCTTTGCAGCACCGCCTGAACGAGGTCGCGGGCAGGGTCCTGGGCCAGGCTGGCGGGGCTGCTGCTGAGCAGAACAAGCGGCATCGTGTGACCGGCGGCGCGCAAGGCCTGCGCCAGTTCGCTCCCGTCCATGCCGCGCATTGCATGGGCCGCGACCACAAGATCGGCCCCGGCGGCAAGATCGAGCGCGGCGGCCCCGTCATGGCAGGCCGTGACCGTCAGTCCGAAGGCGGCAAGCTGTCGCTCCAGCAGCGCGCGGCAGGTGTCGTGCGGCTCGACCACCAGAGCACGCGAGAGGCCGCCCGCAAGCGCCCGCTCGACCGGCGTGCCCGCCTCGGCCACCGGCAGGACCAGCGACAGACCGAAAGTCGAGCCGTGCCCCGGCTCGGACTCGACCCAGATATCGCCCCCCATCAACCGCACCAGCCGCTGCGTGATCGCCAGCCCGAGGCCGGTGCCCTCGAACTTGCGGCTTTGCGCGTCGTCCACTTGATTGAACTCACCGAAAATGTGGCCGATCTTGTCCTCGGGGATGCCGATGCCGGTATCCTCGATGCTGATGCGGATATCGACCTCGGCCCCTTCGCCTGCCTGCACGCCGGTCACGCGGATCAGGACATGGCCCGCCTCGGTGAACTTGACCGCATTCCCCAGAAGATTGGTGAGGATCTGGCGGATGCGACCCGGATCACCGATCAGCCGCGTGGGCAGGAAAAGGTCGTAATCCACCAGAAGATCAATGCCCTTGTCACGGGCATGGGCCTGCATCAGCGTCACAAGCTCGTGAATGCAACGCTCCAGATCGAAAGGCTCGGGGTGCAGCACAAGCCTGTCTGCCTCGATCTTGGAATAGTCGAGCACATCGTTGATGATGACCAGAAGCGCCTCGGCGGAATGCTTGATCGTGGTGACATAAAGGTGCTGATCCTCGTCAAGGGCGCTTTCCATCAACAGGTCGGCCATGCCCACCACGCCGTTCATCGGTGTGCGGATCTCGTGGCTCATGTTGGCGAGGAAGGCGGATTTGGCGCGGTTTGCGGCCTCGGCGCGGCGGCGCGCCTCTTTCAGTTCCTTCTCGTGGCGGATCGTGTCGGTGATGTTGTGCACGAGGCTGACCACATCCCCGCCCGCGCCGCGCTGGTCGATGATGCGGATATAGTGCCCGTTCCAGAGGCGCAGCACCTCCGGCTCGGGCGCGGGGCTCTGCCAGCGGTCGAGCATGAACTCGCGCCATTCATGGGGTTGGCGTGCGCCGGTATTGACGATCCCCTCATCGGTGAGGATCTGAAGGATCTCGATATAGCTGATCCCCGGCTTCACCGCCTCTAGACCGTCAAAAACCGCAAGCCAGGCGCGATTGGCCGCGATCATCCGGCTGTCGGCGTCGAAAAAGGCAAACCCGTCCTCGATGGTCTGGATCGAATGCCAGAGCCTGCGCTCGGCGATCTCGACCTTCTGATGGGCCACGGTGAGATCGGATTTGACGCGCTGATTCTCGTCGCGCACCTCGGCCACCTCGGCGCGGGTCTCGTGGATCTCGTGGCTGAGGGCGCGCGCATGAAGGCCAAGCTTGCGGTTGGCGTCCTGCAATTCGGCCTGTTTCTGTTCCAGCAGACGTTCGGCGGCCAGTCGCGCGCGCCGTTCCTCCGCCAGCTTGTTCGCCAGGCTCATGCCCCTCCTCCGCGATGCCGGATGGTGTTCGGGCCACCATCCGGCATCGCGGTGAAGATTGGCTTAACGCCGCTCGGGCGTCAGAGCGCCTCGATGGCGAGCGCGATGCCCTGACCGCCGCCGATGCACATGGTGATGATCGCGCGCTTGCCGCCCGTGCGCTCCATCTCATAGAGCGCCTTGACCGTCAGGATCGCGCCCGTGGCCCCCACCGGATGGCCAAGGGCGATGGCCCCGCCATTGGGATTGACGCGGCCCGCGTCAAGGCCAAGCCCCTTGTTGACCGCCAGCGCCTGTGCGGCGAAAGCCTCGTTCGATTCGATCACGTCGAAATCGGCTACGGTCAGACCGATGCGCGCCAGCAGCTTTTCCACCGCCGGAACCGGCCCGATCCCCATCACCTCGGGGCGCACGCCGGCATGGGCATAGCCCAGCACCCGCGCGCGCGGCTTTAGGCCCGCTTTTTCCGCCGCCTCGGCGCGCGCAAGCACGATCGCCGCGGCACCATCGTTGATGCCGCTGGCGTTGCCCGCCGTCACGGTGCCGTCCTTCTGGAACACGGTCTTCAACCCGGCCAGCGCCTCGGCGGTCGTGGCCTTGGGATGTTCGTCGGTGTCAAAGGCGACCATGTCGCGTTTGACGCGCACTTCCACCGGTACGATTTGAGACTTGAACCGGCCTTCGGAAATCGCCTGTGCCGCGCGACGCTGGCTCTCGAGGGCAAACGCGTCCTGATCGGTGCGGCTGATGCCGTGTTCGGCGGCCACGTTCTCGGCGGTCACGCCCATATGGCCGGTGCCGAACGGGCAGTTGAGCGCGCCCAGCATCATGTCGCGCGTCGTGACGTCGCCCATCTTGGCGCCCCACCGCTGATCAGGGATGATGAAGGGCGAGCGGCTCATGTTCTCGACACCACCGGCAAGGCCGAACTCGGCATCGCCAAGCGCCAGCGACTGGATCACCGAGACGATGGCCTGAGCGCCCGAGCCGCAAAGCCTGTTGACGTTCATTGCGGGCGCGGTGTCGGGAATCCCGGCCTCGATGGCGCTCACGCGGCTGACATACATGTCGCGCGGTTCGGTGTTGATGACATGGCCATAGACGACATGGCCGATCTGCCCGCCCTCGACCCCGGCGCGGGCAAGCGCCTCCCTGGCGACGATGCCACCCAGTTTCGTTGGCGGCGTGCCCGCCAGCGCCCCGCCAAAGGTTCCGATTGCCGTCCGGCACCCGTCGAGAATCACGATATCGTCCATGGCTGTCCTCCGCTCTTCAAGCCTGCGTCAAGCTAGGCTGTGCAGGTGCGGCATTGCAAGGGCATATACGGTCACGGGGTCAGGGCCACCCGGCCTGCTTCGGACAAAAGCCAGCAGTCGCGCCCCTCGAACACCGCCGGCCAGAGCGTGCGGCCATACCCCGCGCCGCCGTCAAGGTCGATCCGGTTTCCGAAATGTGCGGGATGGTCGAGCGCGGTATGGCCATGCACGACAAGCCAGGGATGCGGCACGGCATGGTCAAGAAATCCGTCGCGGATCCACAAAAGATCGGCGGGGTCCTGATGCCCGAGCGCAAGACCGGGCCGGATCCCGGCATGGACAAAGAGCACCTCCGCCGCCTCGTGCCAGAAGGGCAGGCGCGCCAGCCAGTCTCGGTGCGCCTGAGGCACGGCGGCGCGGGCCTCGGCCCATGACGGCGCGGCCTCGCTCGCCTGCACCCCGTAGGCGGCCAGCGTCTGGGCCCCGCCAAGCCGGGGATGCAGCCAGGACTTGCCGGACAGTATGTGTGGCGAATGGATCGTGCCATGGTCGAGGAAATCGACGAAAAGCTGATCGTGATTGCCACGCAGCACGATCCAGTCGCGCCCTTCGGCCTGCCCGGCCATCAGGCGCGCGATCACCGCGCGGCTGTCGGGCCCGCGATCGACCAGGTCACCGAGGAAGATCACGCGCGCGCCCGGCCCGCCATCGGCCTCGATCCGGTCGAGCGCCTCGGCCAGCAGGGCGTCCTGCCCGTGAATGTCGGGAATGGCATAGATGGGATCTGTCATGCGCGCAGAAAGGCCAGAGCGCGCGGCGAATGTCCAGAGCGTCAGGCCAGAAAGCGCGCCGCCGCCGCACCCGTCAGGTAGCTGATGCGCCCGCCAGCGACGGTAGCCCCGATGCGGCGCGTGGCGCGCTCGATCACCACCAGATCAGCGCGGGTGCCCTCGGCCAGCGTGCCGCGATCGGTCAGGCCCATGATCCGGGCAGGCCCCGAGGACACAAGCGCCCAGGCCTTGGCCAGATCGCAGATACCCTCATCGACAAGGCAAAACGCCGCCCGCGCCAGCGAGGGCGCGTGATAGTCCGAGGCGAGCGCATCGACGAGGCCCATGGCCACCATCTCGCGCGCGCCCGCATTCCCCTTATGCGAGCCGCCGCGCACGAGATTGGGCGCGCCCATGATCACTGCATCGCCCTGCGAGCGGGCGGTTTCGGCGGCCTCGATGGTCTCGGGGAATTCCGCGACAAGTGCGCCTGTGGCGTGGGCGGCGCGGCGGTCTTGTGCCGTGCTGTCGTCATGGCTGCCAAGGCGCACGCCCTGCGCGCGCAGCCTCTGGCCAAGTGCGGCGAGCCGGTCGGGAACCTCGGGCATCCGCCCATGCAGTTCCTGCAACAGTGCCAGATGCGCCTCGGGGCTGCGACCGGCCTTGAGCGCCTGCCCGGTCAGGCGCGGCGGGCGTTTGCCCCGCGCCAGAGCGTCATGCGGCAGATGATCGTTGAACACGACATAGCCCACGCCGTGCCGCGCCACCATTTCCTCCAGCGCCGGATAGTCTTCGAACCCCGTCACCTCGAGCCGCAGTTGCGCCCGCAGATCGGTGGCCACCGTGTCCCGCATCGCGTCGAGCGCCGCCAGCATCCGCGCGGCAAAGCCAACGCCGCGCATCCCTCCCTCCCAACTCAGGAACTGCGCGAGATACGCCGTGGTGATGCCATGCGCGGCAAGCTCTGCCTCGGCGCTCAGAAGCCCCGCACCAAGATCGCTCAGAGCGCCGCGCCGGGGCGCAAGGTGGTGCTCGAACCCGTCGCCATGCAGGTCAATCAGACCGGGCAGGATGAGGAACCCCGACAGGTCCACCACCCGGCCCGCGCACCCGGTCCCGATGCGGCCGCCGTCGATCGCCAGATCGCCGGGGCCGGGGCCATCGGGCCAGAGCACCTCGGCCCCGCGCAGGGTCAGCGCCGTCATTCAAAGAGCCGGTCGGTCAGCACGTCGCCAAGCGTCAGGTCATGGTCGAACCGGCCATTGGCCAGAAATTCCAGCACCTGCGCGATCACAAGCGGGTTGTTCATCAAAAAGGTATGCGTCACCGGCAGGGTCAGGTGATCGGCCATGCCGTCGATCTTGGTGGAAGCGACCGAAACCTTGCCATCATCCGGTCCCTCGATCAGGTTCGAATAGATCGGGTTGAGCGAGCGGTTGCCGGCGATCACGCCCAGCTCGAAATCCACCGGCGGCAGGTTCTCGGCAAAGCTCCCGGGCCCGGTATGAAGCTGCTGCCCCGCCGGTCCGTTGATCCAGGCAAAAAGCTCCAGCCCGCCCAATTCGTCCACCAGTTCGCTGCCATGATTGGGCGGCGCGAGCATGACCACGCGGCCAAGGTTCTCGGGCCGGTTGTCGCGCAGCCAGTGGCGCAGCAGGATCCCGCCCATCGAATGGGTGACGAAATGCACGGTCGTCTCGCCGCAAACCGCCATGGCAAAGGGCAGCGTCTCGCGCGCTAGCTGGTCGATCTCGGCCTTGGTCGAGCGGTAGCCGGGACTGACCACGTCATAGCCTTGCGCCTCCAGCACCTCCTCCATCACCAGAAACGAGGTCTCGGAGCGCGCCAGCCCATGCAGCAGGACCACGCAATCGGCGCGCGCGGCGGTGCTCCAGAGCAGCAGGGCAAGAAGGGTCACGCGGAACATGGCAACGAGATAGGCGGAAAGCCACGCTGTGAACAGGGGAGATGTGTCATCCTCTGTCCCGTCCCGTCACTTCCCGCCCTGCGTGCCGTCATCCTCCGGCTTGACCGGAGGATCTCTTGTCGCCGGAGATCCCCCGCTTTCACGGGGAGGACGGGACCGACACTCACCCCCTTGCGCGTGCCTCTGCCGCCGCCCGTATCGCGCTCAACGTTGTGCGCGGACTGATCGCCTCGGGGGCGATGGCGAGGTCAAGCACGGCGGCGGTGCCGCAGGCGCGGGCGCGTGCGAAGGCTGCGGCGAAATCCTCGGTCCGCTCCACCCGCTCGCCGTGAAAGCCATAGGCGCGCGCCAATGCCGCGAAATCGGGGCTGACCATCTCGGTGCCCGAGATGCGGCCGGGATATTCGCGTTCCTGATGCGCGCGGATCGTGCCGTAGATGCCGTTGTTGAGGATCAGGACCACGGGCCGCGCCCCCACCTGCGCGGCGGTGGCCAGTTCCTGACACGTCATCTGAAAATCGCCGTCACCCGCAAAACAGACGACCAGCCGGTCAGGATGCACGACCGAGGCGGCGACGGCGGCGGGCAACCCGTATCCCATCGCCCCCGATTGCGGCGCGAGATAGCGCATCGCGCCTCCGTATTTCAGGAATCGCCCTGACCAGATGGCGAAATTCCCGGCGCCATTGGTGATGATGGCGTCGCCGGGCAGCACCTTGCGCAGATGCGCGCAGACCCGGCCCATATCGACGGGCGAGGGTTGATCGGGCAAATTGAACGTCGCTTCCCACGCCGTGCGCCCCCCCGCGCGCCACGCGGCCCAATCGCCCGTGACAGGCCCGCCTGCCGCCAGTGCCGAGGCAAAGGCGTTCGGCCCGGCATGGATGCCGAGCACGGGCTGATAGACCTTGCCCAGTTCCAGATCAGAGCCGTGCACATGGATCACCCGTTGCGCGGGTTCCGGCACCGACAGCGCGGTGTAGCCATCGGTCGAGGTTTCGCCGAAGCGGGCGTTGAGCGCGAGGATCACGTCGGCGCGGGTGATCAGGTCGCGCACATGGGGCACCATGCCCACCCCTGCCTCGCCGCAATAGGCGGGCGAGTGATTGTCGAACCGGTCCTGATAGCGAAAGACCGACAGAACCGGAATGTCAGAGCCCTCGGCAAAGCCGCGCAGGGCCGCGCGCCCCGCCTCGGACCAGTTGCCGCCGCCATAGAGGATGAGCGGACGGCGCGCGCCCGCGAGCAGGCCGCGCGCCTCGCCGAGCGCGGCGGGTTCGGGGGCGGCCTCGGCATAGCGGGCGGGACCGGTCAGCGCGGGCACCTCGGTGAGGCTTGTGAGCATGTTCTCGGGCAGGGCCACCACCACCGGGCCGGGACGGCCGACAAGGGCGGTTTTCCAAGCCCGTGCGACAATCTCGGGGATGCGGTCCACGTCGTCGATCTCGACCGCCCATTTCGCCAGCGGCCCAAAGGCCGCGCGGTAATCCACCTCCTGAAACGCCTCGCGCCCCTTCATGTCGGTGCCCACCTGCCCGACGAAAAGGATCATCGGCGCGCTGTCCTGCAAGGCCGTGTGCACACCGATGGCGGCATTGGTGGCGCCGGGGCCGCGTGTCACCCAACAGATGCCGGGGCTGCCGGTAAGCTTGCCATAGGCGGCGGCCATGAAGGCCGCGCCCCCCTCCTGTCGGCACAGGATGTAATCGAGCCGCCCGCGCGTGTCATGGAGCGCGTCGAGCACGGCAAGATAACTTTCACCCGGCAAGCCGAACCCGTGCCGCGCCCCCAGCGCCAGCAGGCACTCCACCAGCAATTGTCCGCCATTGCGCCTGTTGCCCTGCATTGCCGCCTCCCTTGTCTCGAACACGGCGAACCTGCCCTCGGGCCACGCGAATGACAAGCCCTACCAGCGGCCGAGCGCGGCCTCATCCTCGTCCCGCGCGGCGACCCAGTCCGCGCCGTCGCGGCCATGTTCCTTTTTCCAGAAGGGGGCGCGCGACTTGAGGTAATCCATGAGGAATTCGGCTGCCTGAAACGCATCCGCGCGGTGGCGCGATGCGGTGGCGACCATCATGATCAGATCGTCGGCGCGCAGCCGCCCGAACCGGTGCAGGATCAGCACATCGCCCAGCGACCAGCGCGCATGGGCCTCCTCGGCGATCTTCGTGAGCGCGCGCTCGGTCATGCCGGGGTAATGCTCGATCTCCATGACATCGAGCCCTTCCGCCACATCGCGCACGATGCCGGTAAAGGTCACGACCGCGCCCATGCCGCTTTGCCGCGCGGCAAAGGCATTGGCCTCTTGCCCAAGATCAAAGGGGGCCTCCTGAACGCGGATATCCACCGCTCAGCCCCCGGTCATGGGCGGAAAGAACGCCACCTCGCGCACACCCGCGAGCGGCGCGTCGAAATCGGCAAGCTCCTGATCGACCGCCACGCGCAGCGCCGAGAGATCGGCAAAGGCCGCCTCATAGCGTTCTTCGCGCGCGCGCAACTCCTCGACCAGGTCGCGCACGGTGGCGGCCTGCGTGTCAACCTTGTCCTTGGGGGTGCCGATGCGTTCGCGCACCCAGGCGAAATAAAGCACATCCATCAGCGGCTATCCTTGAGATATGGCAGAGCCTTCATAAGGTAATCCGCCCCGGTGATCAGGGTCAGCGCAGCGGCGATCCAGAGCAGCAAAACGCCGACATTGCCCGCCCAGATCATGCCCTCGTATTTCCACCAAAGCCCCAGAACATCCTCGACCTGCCCGTCGAGAATGTCGATCACCAGCGTCTCGTCCATGCCGAAGATCGACATTCCGAAATAATGCTCGAACACGCCTTGGGCAAAGAGCACGGCGATGGCGATCATCTGCGCCGTGGTTTTCCACTTGGCCAGTTGCGTGACCTTGAGCGTGCCCGCCGTATCGCCGAGAAACTCGCGCAGACCCGAGACGAACACCTCGCGGAACAGGATCACCGTGGCGGGCAGCACCAGCCAGGGCGACATGGACGAATAGCCCACGATCACCATGAGCGCGATGACCACCATCGCCTTGTCGGCGATGGGGTCGAGCATGGTGCCGATTTTCGTGACCTGTTTCCAGTTGCGGGCAAGATAACCGTCGAACCAGTCCGTGATGGCCGCGCCGACAAAGAGGATGAGCGCGAACCAGTCGGCATAGGGCCGGGTGAAATAGAGAAACATCACCGCCACTCCCGGCGCCGCAAGCAGCCGGATCATGGTCAGGATATTGGGCACGGTCCACGTCATGACCCGTTTCTAGCCTGACCGGGTGGCAAGGGAAAGCGCGGGTTTGGCCGCGCCCACTTCCCCCGCCCCGCCCGGTCTGCCATATTGCCGCCCAACCCATAAAAGCAAAAGAGCAGCGGCATGAACGATCTCCTGAGCCCTTCCCCAGCCTCCGCCTATGACGCCTCCTCGATCCAGGTGCTCGAGGACATGGAGCATGTGCGCCTGCGCCCCGGCATGTATATCGGCGGCAAGGACGATCGCGCCCTGCATCACATGGTGGCCGAGATCATCGACAACTCGATGGACGAGGCGGTCGCGGGGCACGCCACCTGGATCGAGGTGGAACTGCACGAGAGTGGCCATGTCAGCGTGCGCGACAACGGGCGCGGCATCCCTGTCGATCCGCATCCCAAGGATCCGAGCAAGAGCGCGCTGGAAATCATCTTCTGCACGCTCAACGCCGGCGGCAAGTTTTCCGGCGACAGCTACCAGACCTCGGGCGGCTTGCACGGCGTCGGCTCGTCGGTGGTAAACGCGCTCTCGGATCACCTCAGCGTCGAGGTGGCCCGCAACCGTGAGCTCTATCGCATGGAATTCTCGCGCGGTCTGCCGCAGGGCCCGCTCGAGCGGGTGGGCGCCGCCCCCAACCGGCGCGGCACCTCCGTCACCTTTCACCCCGATCCCGAGATCTTCGGCACGCTCACGCTCAAGCCTGCGCGCCTGTTCAAGATGGCGCGGTCCAAGGCCTATCTTTTCTCCGGCGTGGAAATCCGCTGGAAAACCGCGATCAGCGATGGCGAGACGCCGCAAGAGGCGACGTTCAAGTTCCCCGGCGGCCTTGCCGATTACCTTGCCGAGACGCTGGGCGGGGCCACCACCTATGCCGAGCGTCCCTTTGCCGGTGCGGTCGAGTTCCGCGAGAAATTCGGCGTGCCGGGCAAGGTCGAATGGGCGATCAACTGGACGCCCGCGCGCGACGGCTTTCTCCAGTCCTATTGCAACACCGTCCCCACCCCCGAAGGCGGCACCCACGAGGCCGGGTTCTGGGCCGCGATCCTGAAGGGGATCAAGGCCTATGGCGAGTTGTCGAGCAACCGCAAGGCCGCGCAGATCACGCGCGAGGACCTGATTTCGGGCGGCTGCGCGCTGGTGTCGTGCTTCATTCGCGAGCCGGAATTCGTCGGTCAGACCAAGGACCGGCTGGCCACGACCGAGGCCGCGCGCATGGTCGAGGGCGCGGTGCGCGACCATTTCGACAACTGGCTGGCGGCGGATACGAAATCGGCGGGCGCGATCCTCGATTTTCTGGTGCTGCGCGCCGAGGAGCGGCTGCGCCGGCGGCAGGAGAAGGAAACCGCGCGCAAGACCGCCACCAAGAAACTGCGCCTTCCCGGCAAGCTGGTGGATTGCACCTCGGCCACGCGCGAGGGCACGGAGTTGTTCATCGTCGAAGGGGATAGCGCGGGCGGTTCCGCCAAGATGGCGCGGGACCGCAAGACGCAGGCGCTCTTGCCACTGCGGGGCAAGATTTTGAACGTGCTGGGGGCGGCCTCGTCGAAACTGGGCAGCAATCAGGAAATCAGCGACCTGACACAGGCGCTGGGCGTGGGCTTGGGGACGAAATTCAACCTCGACGACCTGCGCTATGACAAGATCATCATCATGACCGACGCCGATGTCGATGGCGCGCATATCGCGGCGCTGTTGATGACGTTCTTTTTCACGCAAATGCGCCCGATGATCGACGCGGGCCACCTCTATCTGGCCTGCCCGCCTTTGTATCGGCTGACGCAGGGCGCGAAACGGGTCTATTGCCTTGATGAGGCCGAACGCGATGTCTGGCTGGCAAAGGGGCTGGGGGGCAAAGGCAAGATCGACGTGAGCCGCTTCAAGGGTCTGGGCGAGATGGACGCCAAGGATCTGAAAGAGACCACGATGGACCCCAACTCGCGCAAGCTCATCCGCGTGACGATCGACGAGGACGAACCCGGCCAGACCGGCGATCTGGTGGAGCGGTTGATGGGGAAAAAGCCGGAATTGCGGTTCCAGTATATTTCCGAGAATGCAAGGTTTGTGGAGGAGTTGGATGTTTGAGGGGAGGAGATAAACCATGGCCCGCTCTCTTGATACTTGTAAGAGCGTTTTTGACCGCGCCCGCGACCTTGTTAAGGTTTACGACGGAATGGAAGAGGATGAAAAGAACAAGGATTTATTGAGAAGTTCAGTTGTATTGGCTGTGTCGGGTTTTGATAGATATTTTACGCATCGCTTCACTGACATTTTATCTAGTCATCTTAAAAGAAAAAATCCGAGTAAGGAATTAATTGAGGTTCTAGAGCGATCTGGCGTAAATTTGGCATTCGTTCTCAAACTGGCGGCTCAGCAGAAAGCTCGCCCTTTCAGAACCATTCGCAATAAAGTGCAACCGTCCCTTTTTAGATTAACAACTCAGCAAACATCTGAAATAGATAAGTTATTTAATAAGGTGGGTATTCATGGTTTAACAGGGCGCGTTCAATCCCAGTGTGGCAAGAAGCTGCTTATAAAAAGGATCAATCACGCTGTCCTTAGGCGACACAAGATCGCTCATGAGGGTGATTTAAACAGTCACTATAAGCCAAATGACCTTAGTCCGAACACAGTATGCAAATGGATTGATGCGCTGGAGGAATATGTCGTCATTGCGGATGGTATTGTAGGCGAGCACGAGTAGTTTCGCGCGCGGTTATTTCTCGTCAATAAATGGCAGTCGCGGGGATGACTGGGAAGTGGAGTGCCCCATCACGCCCCTTGTCGCCGCGCCTCTGCCCGCTTATCTTCCCCGATGCAGCACCGGCGCCCTGCCGTGCCTGCTGCGCCCGAGGGCTCATCGCCCTGACCCTGTCAGGCCCCCTGATCCCCTGAGCACGGACCGGCCCGGCATTCCGCCCGGCCGGGATCTTTCAGGAGACGATCCCATGTCCAAAGGAAAAAGCCAGAGCAACCGCGAGGCCAAGAAGCCCAAGAAGGAAAAACCCAAGGTCCTTGCCACCGCCAATTCCAACAGTGGCAAGAACGCCACGGTGATCGCGGGTAAATCGGTCAAGTGACGCCGCCCGGCGGCTGTCGGGGTGATCCCCGCCTTGGCGGGGATCACGGAGGGTGTCGGGCAAAAATGGTCGCGCCCGTCGCTCAGACCTCCGCCGCCTTGCGCGGCAGGACCCAATCGGCGCGGGGGAAGTGGCAGGTATAGCCCTGCGGGAAGCGGTCGAGATAGTCCTGATGCTCTGGCTCCGCCTCCCAGAAATCGCCCACCGGTTCCACCTCGGTCACCACCTTGCCGGGCCACAGGCCGCTGGCCTCCACATCGGCGATGGTGCGCAGCGCCTCGGCCTTCTGCGCCTCGGAGCAATAGTAGATCGCCGAGCGATAGCTGAGGCCCACATCGTTGCCCTGCCGGTTGATCGTGGTCGGGTCGTGGATCTGGAAAAAGAATTCCAGCAGCCGCCGATAGCTGATCCGCGCCGGGTCGAAGAAGATTTCGATGCCCTCGGCATGGGTGCCGTGGTTGCGATAGGTGGCATTGGGCACATCGCCCCCGGTATAGCCCACGCGGGTGGAGATCACCCCGTCAAGCTTGCGAATAAGGTCCTGCATCCCCCAGAAACAGCCCCCCGCCAGAACCGCGCGTTCGCTCATGTCACATCCTCCACCTGATCGAGCCAGTCACCATAGCCCTCGGCCGCCATGTCGTCACGATGGATGAATCGCAGGCTGGCCGAGTTGATGCAATAGCGCAGTCCGCCCCGGTCGCGCGGCCCGTCGGGAAAGACATGGCCCAGATGGCTGTCGCCGTCGCGGCTGCGGACCTCGGTACGGATCATGCCCATCGTGAAATCATGCTTTTCGACCACATGCGCCGGGGTGATCGGCTTGGTGAAGCTTGGCCAGCCGCAGCCCGACTCGTATTTGTCGGAACTGGCGAACAGCGGCTCGCCCGAGACGATATCCACGTAGATACCCGGCGCCTTGTTGCCGAGATACTTGCCCGTGCCGGGGTGTTCCGTGCCGTTTTTCTGGGTGACGCGGTATTGCTCGGGTGTAAGGGCGGCGATCCGCTCCGGGTCCTTGCGATATTGGGGCATGTCGGCTTCCTCCTGATGTTTCATCATAGAAGATGGAACGCGGACAGGGAAATCAATGGCGCGTGGGGATTGCCGGACCCCCTGTCTGGTCATATGATTTGACCAGTCGTTTCAGGACAGCGCAATGCCATTTGAAAAGGTAACTCCCGAAAAGCTCTCGACCGCCGTGACGCGGCAGATCGAGAAACTTATCCTGCGCGGCATCCTGCGCCCCGGTGAACGCTTGCCCGCCGAGCGCGAACTGGCCGAGAAACTGGGGGTGTCGCGCCCCTCGCTACGCGAGGCGGTGGCCGATCTTCAGGACAAGGGGTTGCTAAGCACGCGTGCCGGGGCGGGCGTCTATGTGGCCGATGTGCTGGGCAGTGCGTTTTCGCCGGCGCTGATCCGGCTCTTTGCCGAACATGACGAGGCGGTGTTCGACTATATCGGTTTTCGCCGCGATCTGGAGGGGCTTGCCGCGTGCCGGGCGGCGCGGCTGGCGTCGGATACCGACCTTCGGGTGATCCAGACCATCATGGACAAGATGGAAGCGGCCCATAAAAAAACCAACCCGGCGGACGAGGCGCGGCTGGATGCCGAGTTTCACATGGCGATCATCGAGGCAAGCCATAACGTCATCATGCTGCACATGATGCGCTCGATATTCCAGCTTCTGCGCGAGGGGGTGTTCTACAACCGTCAGGTGATGTTCAAGCAGCGCACGACACGCGGCGCGCTGCTCGATCAGCACCGGGCGATCAACACCGCGATTCAGGCGCGCGATTCCCTTGCTGCGCGCGCGGCCGTCGAGGCGCATCTCAGCTATGTGGAAAAGGCGCTGTCGGACCAGCAGAAAGCGCTTCGCAACGAGGCCATCGCGCGGCAGCGCTTCGAGCATGAGCAATCGCGCTGAGGGGTGGGAGCTTCCATCTTGGGAAGAGGCCGTTGACAGCCACAAGATGTAGCTTCAATTAGCAGATCTATTCCAAAATTTCTTTATAAATTCATACTTTGATCGGCACTCTTGATGTGATAGCATCGTGCTTAACAATAAAGCTGACCGCAAAAATGCGGCGGCACGAGGCAGTAGAGAGCGGTTCAATGAAAACATGGGGCAGGCAGCCTCTTCTATGGGGTTTGGTCGTATTGGCAGCCGTGTGGATGCTGGTGGTCGTGCCGTTGAGCGCGGCGGCGGCACCTTATGCCGGCTTTGTCATGGATGCGCGCAACGGCAAGGTGCTCTATTCCGAGAACGCCGATACGCCGCTTCACCCGGCCTCGCTCACCAAGATGATGACGCTTTACGTGGTGTTCGAGGCGGTCGAGAATGGCGAGATCGGGCTGGATGACCTCGTGACGATATCTCGCAACGCCGCGTCGGAACCGCCGAGCAAGCTGGGCTTGCGGGCCGGGCAACGGATCAGGCTGCGCTATCTCATCCGCGCCGCTGCCGTGCGATCGGCCAATGACGCGGCGACAGCCCTTGGCGAGGCGATCGAAGGCTCGGAGGCGCAATTCGCGCGGCGGATGAACCGCACCGCCAAGGCGTTGGGGATGTTGCGAACGAATTTCAAGAACGCCCATGGCCTGACCGAGTCGGGGCACCTGTCGACCGCGCGCGACATGACCATTCTCGGGCGGCATCTGTTTTATGACTATCCGCAATATTACAATCTCTTCTCGCGGCTCGAGGCCGATGCGGGCGTCGCCAAGGTGCGCCACACGAATCGACAGATGCTGAGCAACTATTCCGGCGCGGACGGGATCAAGACCGGCTACACCCGCGCGGCTGGTTTCAATCTTACGGCCAGTGCCGAGCGCGGCGGCACACGAATCATCGCCACGGTGTTCGGTGGCAATTCCACCGCAACGCGCAACGCCAAGGTGGCCGAGTTGCTCGACCTCGGGTTTCGCAAGGCCCCCAATCGTGTGGCGGTCGTCGCCCCGCAACGCCCCGCCTACATGGGCAAGGTCGGCTCCGCCCCGATCATGATCGCAGAAGGTCAGGCGCGCCCCGATGTGGCGGGCAAGACCGTGCGGCTGACCGCTGCCGCCGCTGTGAAAAAGAGTCTTCGCCCGCAACTGCGCCCGGGAGCGGCCGTGCCGGTGCAGGTGGCTGTGACCGATGCTGCGACTATCGAATTGGCTGTCATGGCCGCCGCCGAGGCCGCGGCCAAACTTCAGGCGGTGCCGGAGGCGGTGGCCGAGGTAGCGCCCGAGGTCTCGCGCCGTCCAGAGCCGAGGCCGGAGATCACGCAGCTGGCCGAAGTCGTGGCCGAGGCAACGCCGGAGGTTGTCACGCGCCTGTCCACCTCCGACGGGCGGCATTGGGGGGTGAATGTCGGGCGCTACCCGAGCGAATACAAGGCGCGGCAGGTGCTCTTGCAGACCGCGCTGTCGGAGATGGCGACGCTTGACGGCAGCCTGCGCAAGGTGGTCAAGCGGCCTGCGGGGTTCGACGCGAATTTCATGGGCATGAGCCGCGAGAGCGCGGATCTTGCCTGTCGCCGCCTTCAGGCCAAGAAAGTCACCTGTTTCATGATCGGGCCGGGCTGAGCGGTCACTCGCCGCGCAGCACCGCAAGCGCATAGGGCGGCCACATCATCGCCCGCCGGAACCGCCCCAAAGGCCAGCGCCGGGGCGGTTTTTTCATGACCTCGGGATAGAGGTTACGCGGCGCGCGGTCCATCGCCAGATCGGCAAGCAGCGCGCCCGCATAACTGGCCATCGCCACACCGTTGCCGTGATAGCTGAGCCCGGTAAAGGCCCCCGGCATGTCGGGAATGGGCCCGGCATAGGGGGTGAGGTCCGGGGCAAGCGACAGAAGGCCGTTCCAGCTATGCGGGGTCTCGACATGGCGCCATGCCGGGAACATCGCCTCGAAATGCGCGCGGATCGTGCGATGCATCCGGGCATCGAACCTAGCCGAGGCAAACAGCCCGCCGCGCATCCCGAACAGCATCCGGTTATCGGGCATGAGCCGGAAATAATGCAGAAAGAACCGGTCGTCATAGCACATCTGTCGCGTGGTCCAGCCCTGAGCGGCAAGTTCCTCGTCGCTCATCGGGCGGGTGACGATCACGTT
The DNA here is from genome assembly GCA_002842985.1 of Alphaproteobacteria bacterium HGW-Alphaproteobacteria-1. Lineage (GTDB taxonomy): Bacteria > Pseudomonadota > Alphaproteobacteria > Rhodobacterales > Rhodobacteraceae > Roseovarius. The sequence continues at coordinate 1,223 of PHEQ01000044.1, read as the reverse complement.
GGATTGCGTGGGCAGATAGCGCGCGCGCATCCAGCCGGGCAGATCGTCCGACGAATAGCCGTTCGTGGCCACGATCAACCGGCGCGCGGTGACCCGCGCCTGCGCCGTGGTCAGATGAAACGCGCCGTCCTGCCTGATCGCGGTGACGGGCGAGCGGGCATGGATCCGCGCACCCGCCCGCGCTGCGGCCTCGGCCAGTCCAAGCGTGTATTTCATCGGGTTGAGCGCAACCCCGAGCGGCGTGGTAAGCGCGGCGTGAAACGGGCCGCGCATCCCCGCCTGCGCCAGTTCCTCGCCGGGGATCAGGGTGGGTGTCACGCCACAATTCTTTGCGATGCGCGCCGCGCGCGCGGGAAAGGAGGCGGCCGCCTGTGGGGTATGGGCGAGCAGCGTCTCGCCGTCGGAATGGGTATCGGCGGCGATGCCGTGACGCCTGATGAGGTCCTGCGCCACGCGCACCGCCTCGACCTCGGTCCGGCGATACGCGCGGCGGGCGTCCTCGCCATGCATCCGGCGCAGCATCGCATCAGAGGCCGCCGACCCACCCAGACAGCAAAACCCGCCATTGCGCCCCGACGCGCCCCAGCCCGGTGTTTCCGCCTCGAACACGCGCACATCCTGCCCGGCCTCGGCCAGATGCAGCGCCGCCGACAGCCCGGTAAAGCCCGCGCCGATCACCGCCACGTCGCAGGCGATCGGCCCGTCGGCAGAGGGATAGTCGGGCGGCGTGGCGGTGTCGGGCCAGAAACAGCGCGCGCGCGGCCCCTCTCCGTAAGCATGGTCGGGAAAGACGCGCCTCATCCCTGAACCGCGGCGCGCTCCTCGGCCTCGCGGCGCAGCGCCGAACGCTTGGTGATCAGAGAGGCACTGATCACGCCAACGGCGACGATCCCGATCATGATGGTGGAGAGCGCGTTGATCTCGGGCGAGACGCCAAGGCGCACCGCCGACCATATCTTGATGGGCAGCGTCGTGGCCGATGGCCCGGCCGTAAACGACGCAATCACAAGGTCGTCAAGCGACAGCGTGAAGGCCAGAAGCCAACCCGAGATCACCGCAGGCGCGATGATCGGCAGGGTGACAAGGCGGAAGGCGTCGAAATGCGAACATCCCAGATCAAGCGCCGCCTCCTCCAGCGAGCGGTCGAAGGTCATCAGCCGCGACGACACCACCACCGCGACGAATGCCATGGAAAAGGTGGTATGCGCGAGGATGATGGTGAA
>PHEQ01000043.1 GCA_002842985.1 Alphaproteobacteria bacterium HGW-Alphaproteobacteria-1 | reverse complement strand
TTCTGGATGGCCCCGCGCGAGAGGCCGGAATGGGCGGAGTATTCCCGCTCGGACATACCTTCCATGGCGATGACGAAGCCTCAAGATATTGGAATTAAATGGAAATAATCTGCTTATTCAGTTGATTACACTTGCCGCTAGAGCGAGTCTGGGTCCAAGGAAAACGATGCAACTCAGCCAAGGACGACACCGCCATGACCACCAGGACCGCCCCCGCCAAAGCCCCCAGCGACGCCCTGCTGCTGGAAATCGCAACCAGGCATTTTCACAGCATCGAGACGCTGGAAACCCGGAACAGCGACCGGCTCGACTTCCACGATGTCGCCGTCTGGGCGATCCGTGCAGCACTTGAAGAGGCTTATGCCGCTGGCCTCGCCGCCGCGTGCAAGCGCTGAAGGAGGGCAAGATCATGGCCATCGCCATCCCTTCCGACACGACCCGCATCTTCATCGACCGCGCCCGCTTTGTTCAGGCCATGACCACCGCCGCGCTGCAGGGCCACATCAATGACCGGAGCCTGAACGCCGAGGTTTTCGAGATGGCAGGCCGGATCGGGATCGACTGCCTGACCGTTGAGCTGGCCGATGTCGTGCCGGTCCTGCAGCAGCACGGGTTGATCTGATCTGCCCCCGAAACGGAGACCCACATGAGCACCCGCGCGCAAATCGCCATCGAAGCCCGGCCCGGGGAATTGGCGCACATTTACACCCATTACGACGGCTACCCCGGCCACATGCTTCCCGCGTTGGCCCCTTGGTCGCCCGAGGACATCCTTGCTGCCATTGAGATCCGGCAGGTCCGCGCCGACGGGATCGAGGCGTTTGAGCGGCCCCGCGACCCGGTAATCCTGCCGCGCCCGACCCGCCAGTTCTGCCACCTTTACGTCTGGCAAGACGGCGCATGAATCGAACTCGATCCCGAAACCCACGCCCCCGAAGGAGCAACCCCATGATCCCCAACTGCCTTTCCGAGGGCGAAACCCTCGCCGACGTTGCCCGCCGCGAATGCGCCATCGGGTTTGACCTGCGGTTTTGCCGCAGCGTCGCCATCAGCCCCGACGACCGCGACACCGAGACCTGCGACCCGACCGATGCCGAATTCGCCACGCTTTACGCCCTTACCGACCTTGGCGAGGCCATCGCCATCCACGATGCCAGCCTGACCAGCACCGGGGCCGACGAAGTCGCCGCCATCGCCCGCGCGCTGTTCGTCGCCATCGTCAATGCGCGGCGCGACCCGCCCGATGCCGTCCAGAGACATGAGGCTGAACAGGCCGCGCGCATCGATCCGGATCGCATCGCGTAATCATAAAGCCATGAAATTGCGCGGAATTGCCTACGACAATCGCCCGACCCGAGCGATGGTTGTCACAGAAAAACGATGCAACTCAGCCCAAGGAGCCACGCCATGACCCGCCTCAACCCGATCACCACACCCCGCCACCAGCTGCGCGCCGAGAAGGCCGCGCGCAACCGCGAGGCAGCCCTCAGCGCATTTATTGCAAAGAAAGCCGAGATCGACACTATGCTCGCCCGCTTGGCAAGTCTCAGTGACGACCATTTCAACTGCCACCCCGACGAGGTCAGCTGGGGGCATGTCGGCACCCTTGAGCACTACGCCAGCCTCTTGAAGCGCATCACCGACGGCGCATTTGGCGAGGGTGAGTTCGCCGAGTGATCCCGACCCAGCACCGCACGCGGCCCGCCCTGACGGCGGGCTTCACCCGGTAGAAGGGCTGGCAATGGCTGGCCCTCGGAAACCGGAGGAACGCATGCCCAAACTCACTGACACGCAAACCATCATCCTCAGCGCCGGGGCCCAGCGCCCCGACAACATCGCCCTGCCGCTGCCCAAGGGGCTGCATGGTGCCGCCGCGAAGAAGGTCGTCCCCCTGATGATCGGGCGTGGCTGGCTCAACGAGGTCGACGCCGACACCCGCAAGGGCGAACCGCTCTGGCGCGAAACCGGTGACGGCTACGGCACCACGCTGGTGGTCACCGAGGCGGGGCTTCTGGCCATCGGGATCGAGCCGGTGGTGGCGAGCACAATGACCAACCTGCGCAAGGCAAAGCTGGAGCTGGTCACTCGGCCAAAGGATGCGCCCGAAGCATCCCCGAACCCTTCCGCCTCATTCAACGACCTGAGGGCGCAACCATTGCCGAGATCGTCGAAGCGACGGGCTGGTTGGCACATTCGGCAAGAGGCCTGATTTCGGGCGGTCTCAAGAAGAAGCTGAACCTGCCGATTATCTCAGAGAAGGTCACGGGCAGAGGCACTGTGTACAAAATCGAGGCTGCCTGATGCCCTGCTGTTATCGCCAGCGCTCGAACAGCCTGCGCAGCGTGTAGCTGCGCAGGAGCGATATGCCGACAAAGACCCCGCCCAGCGCCAAGCTCTCGCCAATGCTGGGGCGCAGGCCGAACCATGGAAACACCACGATCTGCGTCGCGACAGCGAGCACATAGCCCACCGCCCACCGCCACATTGGTGACGGCTTCGATCAGCGACATGCCGCGCGATTGGGTCACATCACCGGTCCTGTGATCTGAAATTCCTCACGGATGACCTTGGCAGTCTCGGTCGCCTGCAGGTCATTGCGAACGCGTGCTGCAATGCGCCCGATATTCACGATGATGCAAGCGCTCTCGTTTGGCGTGACAAGGAGCGCCTCGTATTCGGTGTGGCGCAGGAACTCACACGGGGTCTCAATGTTGAGATGGTCGTCACCCGGACGGATAAGCCAAAGCACTCCTGCGCAATCGTCCGGGGCGTCTATGCTACCCCGCAGAAACGGTGACAGGTGGTTTTGCACCAGCCCAAATGCGATGGACGGACCAAAGCCAAGTTTGCGCAAGTCCTGTGCGGCAGCAACCGATACCACGTCTCTCCAGCTGTACCAGCGCGCCTTTCCGGGCTTGGGTGTGTTTTCAGGCTGAAAGTCGTTTCGGGATATGGCCTGGTTCAGGTCCGCGCGCGTGATCGGGATGATCCGAATGAGGTCGGCGTTTCGCCAGATCGGGGTGTCGATGATCATTCCTGTTTTGTCTCCTTGCCAATGGTGGTCTCGTTGCGATTTTCCAACTGTGCCTTTCGCCCCGTCGCCATCTCCCACCGCCGCACGGCGACGTCGCAATAGACCGGGTCCAGTTCCATCGCGAAGCAGCGCCGCCCAGTGCGTTCGGCGGCGACGATCTGCGTGCCAGAGCCGCAGAACGGCTCGTAGATCAGATCGCCCGGATCCGAGAACGCTGTCAGCACCGCCTCGACCAGCGCCGCGGGAAACACCGCGGGGTGCGATCCGGCTGCACCCAGCCCGCCCTTGTGGCGCATGATGCGGAAGACGCTGTCGGGGATGCGATGACTCTGGATCGCGTTGCCGGTGCCGGTCTTGGCGTCGACGGTGCCGTCGGCCCCGCGCAGCCCACCGCCGCCGAGCGTTTCGCCCGCGTGCTTGGACGGGACGGTCTTGTGCGGTTTGCGTGGGCTTCGGTTGAAGTGGAAAATGAACTCGTGCGACGGTGCCAGGCGCCCCTGCCAGGCGCCCGGCAGGCCCGGCCCCTGGTCCCAGACATACCAACCAAACCGCCGCCAACCAGACGCGCGCATCCATTCGACCCATCCTTCCCAATAGGGCTGCCATTCGCCGCTCCGATGCACGAGGCCGAGGTTGACCAGCAGCTGCGCTTCCGCCGTGACCGGCGCTGCGGCGAACACGCCCTGCATCAGCGCATCCCAATCGCCGAGTTTTTCCTTGGCCGCGCCATAGTCGCGCTGCTGGGCGTAGGGCGGAGAGGTGAACATCAGCGTGGCCGCCTCATTCTGCATCAGCCTTGCGACGGCGGCCGCATCGGTGGCGTCGCCGCAGCACAGCCGGTGGCGTCCGAGCTGCCAGATGTCGCCTGCCTTGGTGATGGGCTCGGCGGGCGGGTCAGGGATGGCATCGGCTTCATCGTCGTCGATCACCGTCCTGTCGTCGTCGCCCGCGTGCAGCAGGGCGTCCAGTTCATCCTCGGGGATCCCGATCAGCCCGAGGTCGAAATCCTCGGCCAACAGTGCCTGCAATTCCTGCAACAGCAGAGCCTCGTCCCAGCCGCCCAGCTCGGTGAGCTTGTTGTCGGCGATGCGATAGGCCCGCCGCTGCGCCTCGGTCAGATGGCCCAGCACGATGACCGGGGCCTCGGACAGGCCGAGGTGGGCGGCGGCCAGGATGCGACCATGGCCCGCGATCAACTCGCCGTCGGCCGCCACCAACACCGGCACCGTCCAGCCAAACTCGGCCATGCTGGCGGCGATCTTGGCCACCTGATCGGCATCGTGGGTTTTGGCGTTGCGGGCGTATGGCTTCAGGCGGGCGAGGGGCCAGTGTTCGATCTTGCCCGGCAAGAGGGGCGCATTCATGCCGCCAGCCTTTTCGCTTTCAGGTCGGCATAGGTCTCGCCGGTTTCTGCCAGCACGGCATTGGCGCCGGTGAATTGCTGCCAGCGCTCGATGGCCACGTCAACGTAGGCCGGGTTCAACTCGATCCCGAAGCAGACCCGCCCGGTGGTTTCTGCCGCGATCAGCGTCGTGCCAGATCCCATGAAGGGTTCGAACACCGCCTGTCCGGGGCTGGAATTGTTCAGGATCGGGCGGCGCATGCATTCGACCGGCTTCTGCGTGCTGTGCACAGTGGCCGCATCCTGGTCCTTGCCGGAGATGTGCCACAGGGTGGTCTGCTTGCGGTCCCCGGCCCAATGGCCCTTGCCGGTCTTTTTCACGGCATACCAGCAAGGTTCATGCTGCCAGTGGTAATCGCCGCGGCTGAGCACCAGTCGGTCCTTCGCCCAGATGATTTGCGACCGTATGGCAAAGCCCGCGGCCAACAGACTCTCAGCCACGGTCGCCGCATGCAGCGCACCATGCCAGACATAGGCCACGTCGCCAGGGAACAGCGCCCATGCCTCGCGCCAGTCGGCCCGGTCGTCATTCAGAACCTTGCCGGTGCGTTTGGTTTTGGCAGCGCCCGCCTGGTTGCGCCAGCTTGGGTCGTACTCCACGCCGTAGGGCGGGTCGGTCACCATCAGGAGCGGGCGCACATCGCCCAGCAGCCGTCCGACTACATCGGCCGAGGTGCTGTCGCCGCAGATCAGCCGGTGCGCGCCCAGCTGCCAGAGGTCGCCCTGCACCGAAACCGGCGTGACCGGCGGTTCGGGAATGTCATCCTCGCCCTCGACAGCACCACCATCCACCTGATCCGGATCGCGTAGAAGGGCGTCCAGATCCTCGTCCGCAATCCCCAGCAGCGACAGGTCGAAATCCTCGGCCAGCAGCCCCGCGATCTCGTCGCGCAACATTACCTCGTCCCACTCGCCCATCTCCGTGAGCTTGTTGTCCGCGATGCGGTAGGCCCGGCGTTCCGCCTCGTCGAGGTGGCTGAGCCGGATCACCGGCACATCCTTCAGCCCCAGCATCGCCGCCGCCAGCACCCGACCATGCCCGGCGATCAGTTCACCATCGTCGGCCACCATGCAGGGGACGGTCCAGCCGAACTTGGCCATGCTGGCGGCGATCCTGGCCACCTGGTCCTGACGATGCATCTTGGCATTGCGGGCATAGGGGCGCAGCCGATCAAGCGGCCAGGTCTCGATCTGGCTCGGCGCAAAGACCAGGTCCATGGGTGGCTTTCATGTGGGGCGGGGCGGGCAAGCCGAAGCGCGTGGCGCGATGCCAGCGTCATGATCGGGATCCGCGATGTGGGGGAAATGAGAAGCGCCCGCGAGGGGATACCTGCGGCCGCTATTCTTCGATGATCAAGGTATGAGTCAAGGGGGGCAGCTTTGTCAAACGAAAAATGCACGCGGATTCAATGGCTTCCCAGCAGGAGGCTTCCGCTGGCTGGCTTCCGGCACGGTGGCTTCCGCAAGCTGGATTCCCTGGATTCCGCAAAAGAATCCAGCACGCCACGATCGTGATTCCGCAAGCCTTTGATAATGAGTCGCTTTTTCCAAGTTCACTCGGCAGGTGGATTCCGCCTGGATTCCCCGGTGAAACTGCCTGTCGCTAGCAAAATGCCGCGCTCAGCCCCCCCGCATACGTTCGGGGCCGGGGAGGAACCATGCCGTGGGGGGATCAGCTTGCCTTTGATCCAGCCACGAGGGACTTGAAGGCACTTTCGCCAATTATGCGAATTGGATGCCCCGCGCTCTGCATGAGTTCGGCCTTGCGGTGCTTGCTGCTCTTGGTGTGCCCTGCAAGTACGTTCAAATCCTGGTCACCGACGACCAGATGCGTCGTCTCTTTGGTCACACCAGGTTTCACGGACATGCCAACGCGTGCGGCGAGCTCTGCTGCTTCGTTTCGGGACATGCCCAGCGTGCCGGTGAAGACCACCACCGACCCTGCCAGTGCGCCTTTGGGATCGCCCTCCATGGTGATCGCGGCTGAGTAGTTTTTCTTGGGCGCCGGTTTGATCAGTTCCTCAAACGGAAGCCGAAGATGGCGTTCGGCATGCAGCACGACCAATGCGGCGGCGCGGGCGTCTTCGCCTGCATCGTGGTGATGGAACTGCAGGTTCAGCGTGCGCTTGAGGTTCGCCAAACCGTGTCCTCCGTTACCCTTCAATTCGGGCCAAGCCCGCCTCGCGATCTGGACGCTGTCGCTCCAGCGAAGGTCCGGAGTGGGGAGACCGCAAAAACCACAGGCTGCATTCATCGCCTGCCTGTCGAAATTACTGTGCTGGACAAGGTGATGCGTTGTCAGCAGCGGCAACAGCGCGCTCAAGGCATCGGGAAAGCGGGGCGCATCGGCAACATGATCGGGTCCAATGCCGTGAAGCTGGATGTTGAACGCGTCAAACCGGGTGCCGGGATTGACCAGCATGGAGAAGGTCTGGATCTGATTGTCAGGTTGGACGCAGGCGAGGCCGATCTGGCAGATGCTGGCGACATCACTGCAAGCGGTTTCGACATCCAGCGCGACGAAGCGGAAACTGCCCTCTGGCACACGAAGAGCGTGCGCGAATGCCGGTCTGGCAGGAGCGCGGGCAATCTGGGCGGGCCGAAATTCCTCTCGGGCGCGTTCGGGCTGGTTCTGTTGGATCGGCTTCGGGGTGCGGCCGAACAGCCAGTCAAAAAGTGCCATGTAGAAACAACTCCTTAAAATACCGCAACCGGACACGTGCTTCCAGTTTGGCGGTCATTGCGCGCACAGTTTCGCGGCCTCAAGCGTGCTGGCGTAGATCAGGCAGATTTCGATGTCGTCCAGGCGCGATGCCATTTCCTTGGCAATCTTCAGGTTCTTGTTGAAATCCTCGACCAGATCGTTGTGTTTCCGAAGAAGGTTATCGTGCGCCTCGACACATTCGGTCACGTTGGATTTGCAGGTGAAGCCCTCGTAGTTGCACTGGTACTTATTGAAGCAGGCGGCATCGCGGTCGACGCACATCCCGCTGCTGGAACAGACCTTGTCGCCATAGTCGAGGCAGGCGGGTTGGGTGCCGATCCGGCAGGAAAAGTTCTGGCCCAGCGCGGGCGAGGCAACCGCGAGGGCCAGTAGCGGTGTCAGAATTCGCATCAGCTTGGTTGCCACGATCTATAACCCCGATATTTCCGACAGCATCGCCTCTGCCTGCGCTAGAACACCGCGCACGGCGGCATCCTCGAGGTCTGGCGGATAGCCATATTTCCTCAAGATGCGCTTCACGAGCACCCGCAATCTGGCCCTGGCGCTGTCGCGATGCGCCCAGTCAATGCTGACGTTTGCCTTCAGCCCTTTCAGGAGTTCATGCGCGATGATCTTGAGCTGGTCATTGCCGAGGACATCGACGGCACTCTGGTTGTCGGCCAGTGCGTCATAGAAGGCGATTTCTTCGGGCGTCAGGCCGGTTTCCTCGCCACGGTTCCTGGCCTCGCGGACCTCCTTGGCCAGCGCGATCAATTCCTGAAGCACTTCTACGGTGCTGATGGCGTTGGTGTGATAGCGCGAAATCGCTTCTTCCAGCCGCTCGGAAAACTTCCTCGTCTCGATGACGTTCGACCGGCTGCGCGATCTGATCTCGTCATTCAGAAGCTTCTTCAGCGCTTCCAGAGCGAGGTTCTTCTTCTCCATCTGCCCGATTTCGGCCAGGAACTCATCCGACAGGATCGAGATGTCCGGTGATGAAAGACCGGCCGCCGACAGGATATCGACGATCTCGGTTGACGCCACGGCCCCGTTCACGATCTGGCGAATGGCAAGATCACGGTCGGCGGCAGAGCGCCCGGATGTATCGGCCGCCTTGACCATCGCCGCACGGACGGTCTGGAAGAAACCCACCTCATCGCGCACATCACGGGCGGTATCGCTGGCGGAACAGAGCGCAAAAGCCTTGGACAATCCCAGAACGCCATCCTGATACCGGCGGTTCGCGGCCTTCTTGGCCTCTTTGTCAGTCTCGCGTTGTGCGGCCTCGTTTTGCTTTGCCAGTATCCAGTCGAGGGCTTCTGCCAAGGCCACAAGTCGCTGGTGAGGCGTGCCGGTCAGACCTTTGGAATAGTCAAAGCCATGGAACATGGCGCGCACCACGTCCAGCCGTTCCAACAGCGCAGCGACGGCCTCGGCTTCATCGATCCCGGCTTGTTGCTGATCCGATGCGGAATATTGGCCGAGGGCGGATTTTAGGTTCTGCGCGATGCCGATGTAATCGACGATCAGGCCAGCCGGCTTGTCGCGGAACACCCGGTTCACCCGCGCGATGGCTTGCATCAGCCCATGGCCGCGCATTGGCTTGTCGATATACATCGTGTGCATGGATGGTGCGTCAAAGCCGGTCAGCCACATGTCACGCACGATCACTAGCTTGAGTGGGTCATTCGAATCTTTCGCGCGCTTGGCCAACAGATCGCGCCGCGCCTTGCCGCCGATATGGGGCTGCCACGCTTCGGGGTCCGAGGCAGACCCCGTCATCACGATCTTGACTAGGCCGCCCGCGTCGTCGTCGGAATGCCATTCGGGCCGCAGCGCGACAATCTGATTGTATAGATCCACGCAGATACGGCGGCTCATGCAGACGACCATCGCCTTGCCATCCATCGCCTCTACCCGGGCCTCAAAATGGGCCACCAGATCCTCGGCAACCATCTTCAACCGCTTTTCGGACCCGACAAGTGCCTCGACGGTGGACCATTTGCGCTTCAGCCGTTCCTGCTCGCTGACGGCCTCATCCTCGGTCAACTCTTCGATTTCGGCATCAACCTTGGGCTTTTCGGCATCGGGCAGTTCGATTCGCGCCAGACGAGACTCATAGTAGATCGGGACCGTGGCTCCGTCCTCGACGGCGCGGCTGATATCGTAGACATCGATGTAATGCCCGAAGACGGCGGGTGTGTTCACGTCGTCCTGTTCAATCGGCGTGCCGGTAAACCCGATAAAGGAGGCGTTTGGCAGCGCGTCGCGCAGGTGCTTGGCGAAACCATAGGCGATCTCGCCGGTTTTCTCGATCCGTGCCTTGAAGCCATACTGGCTGCGATGCGCCTCATCCGCGATGACCACCACGTTGCGCCGGTCGGTCAGCATCGGGTAAGCCTCGCCTTTTTCGGGGGCGAATTTCTGGATGGTGGTGAACACCACGCCGCCCGACACCCGCGACAGCGCGCGCATCAGATCCTCGCGGCTGTCGGCTTGCACCGGGGTCTGGCGGATCAGGTCGCGGCACATGGAGAATGTCCCGAACAACTGATCATCCAGATCGTTGCGGTCGGTGATCACCACGATAGTCGGATTTTCCATTGCCGGTTCGCGCACCAGTTGCCCGGCGTAGAAGGCCATCAGCAGGCTTTTGCCCGACCCTTGGGTGTGCCAGATCACCCCGGCCTTGCGGTCGCCCTGCGCGCGGCTGGCCGCCACCGTGCTGATCACCGCCCGCTTGACGGCGTGGAACTGGTGATAGCCTGCGATGATCTTGGCGATGCCGCCGGGCGTGTCACCAAACACCGTGAAATCGCGCAGCAGCGACAACATCCGCGGACGCGCGAAAACCCCTTCGATCAGCACCGACATTTCCGGCGCGCCCTTCGGGGCCACATCCACGCCATCGGTCGTGCGCCAGGGCATGAAGCGTTCAATGTCGGCGGTCAGCGAGCCGATGCGCGCTTTCACCCCGTCGGTGGTGACCAACACCGCGTTGGCGCGGAACAGCGATCCGATCTGCGCCTTGTAGGTCTGCAACTGGTTGAAGGCGGCGCCCAGCGTCGCGGTTTCCGCGCCGGGCTTTTTCACCTCGATCACGCCCACCGGCAGACCGTTCAGGAACACCACCACATCCGGGCGGCGGTTGTTGCCGTTCTCGATCACCGTGAACTGGGCGATGGCCAGCCAGTCGTTCAGCCGGTCGTCGGGGTCGATCAGCCGCACCGCATCGCCGCGGATGGTGCCGTCCTCGGCGCGGTATTCCACCGGCACGCCCTCGACCATGGCGCGGTGCAGGCGGCGGTTTTCCTCGATCAATGAGGGGCGTTCGGTGGCGATCACCCGTCGCAGGGCATCCTCGCGCGCCTCCTCGGGGATCTGCGGGTTCAGCCGGGCGATTGCATCGCGCAGGCGGCGGGGCAGGATCGTGTCGGAATAGGCCTCGCGCTCGGGTGCGCTGCCATCAGGGCCCGAGACCACGTCGTTCATGCAGGCATAGCCCAGCGCGGAAAGCTGATCGAGCAGGACGGCTTCGACTTCGGCTTCCGTCAGCATCCGGTGTCCCTCAGTTTGTCGCTCACTTGTTCCACACAACGCGTTTTGTCGCTCACTTTGGCTGCGAATGTGACACACAAAACGGTTTGATGCGAATAAGTGATCCTCAAAACGCCGTCCGTCCTTCGCAGATGTTCAGCAGATCGGGGAAAGCCAGAACGGCAGGCCGCTGACCGCTTGCGGGCCGTATCTCCCGCAGCAGCCCGTTTTCACGCACCAGACGCAGGATGCGCCGTGCCGTTGGCGTTGGAATGTCCACCTGCGCCACGAAATCAGAAGCCACAAAGATCGGGCGGCTGAAGAACCAGTCGAGCGCGCGCACCCCGTATTGTGACCGTGTCGCCCCGACCATCCAGTCCTTGCGCGCGGTGTAAAGCGCGTGGATCGCCTGTGCCTTGGCCTGATTGGTGCCTGCCTGTTCGATGATCGCGCGCAGGAAAAACCCGCACCAGCCGGTCCAGTCGCCGTTCTGCGACACGGCCAGCAGGCGGTCGTAATATTCGTCGCGGTGGCTTTCGAGATACTCCGACAAATAGAAATTCGGCGCCGACAAGAGGCCCTTGGATTTCAGGAACAGCGGGATGATCAACCGCCCCAGCCGCCCGTTGCCGTCCAGAAACGGGTGGATCGCCTCGAACTCGGCATGCAGCACGGCAAGCTGGATCAGCGCGTCGGGGGCCGGGGCGTGGATATAATCCTCCCACGCGCTCATCGCATCGGGCAGGGCCTCGGCGGAGCAGGGGATGAAACGCGCCTGCTCGATGGTGCAGCCCTCCGGCCCGATCCAGTTGGGGATGCGGCGATAGTCGCCCGGTGCCTTGCCCTGGCCGCGCACGCCCTGCATCAGCCGCGCGTGGGTCAACCGGATCAGGCGCTGCGACAGCGGCAGATCGTCGAGCAGGCGCGCGGCCTCGGCCAGTGCGGCGCGATAGTTCAGCACCTCGTGGATGTCGGCCTTCTTGGCGGTGCTCTCATCCCCCGGCTCGCCCTCGGCCTCGAATTCCAGCACCTCGCCGATGGTGGCCTGCGTGCCCTCGATCCGGCTGGACAGCACGGCCTCTTGTGTGGTCAGGGGCGACAGCAGCACGTTGGGGTTGGGGATGCCGTGCAGCACCCCCTCATAGCGCGCGACGGCGGCATTGGCCGGGCCGATCAGCGGCAAAAGCTGCGGCCAGTCGAGCGCGCCGGGCGGGAACCGGCCCTGATGATAGGCAACCGCCATCACGCCACCTCGCTTGCGAGGCGCGCCACCTCGGCCACCCGCAATTCCCCCGACATCAGGCGCGGCAGCAGGAGGTCGCGGGTCTGGGCGAGGGTGCGGGATTCGCGTTCGTTCTTGGCGATGCGGGCGTAGAGCGGCTTCGCGATGGCATCGAAAGCACGCAGGACGGGTTCTGCAGGAACGACGACAGGGAGCGGGCGGAAGTTGCCCTTGCTGATCTCCTGGAAGGTCGAGCCGTTCGCCTTGGCGAGGATCGCGTCCATGTTCTCCAGCGTCCAAAGCCAGGCGAATGCGTTGGAAATCCGCTTGTCGCAGATCATGCCGATGAAGCCCTGATTGATCGCCACCGGCACCTCGGCGATGGCGAGGTAGCCAATCGGCGCGCGGGACGACAACAGCAGCGCCCCCACTGGCAACTGGCCCGAACTGATCTTCGCAAGGCCTGCGGCGCTGATCGTCCGCGACGTTTCCAGCAGGACGGGCGCTGCAAGGTTGGACAGGTCTTTTGGCGTGGCCCAGTTTATGTCGCCATCCCAAAGGTCCGGGTCCTTGGTGCTCGGGGTCGACCCGCCGACAACGCGGACCTCTTCGCCGATGGTCGACACCTCCCACCCCTCCGGCTTGCCCTCATCGTCCAGCCGGTCGGGGAAGAGGGGCCAGAGGTCGGGGGAGAGGTTGGGGGCGCGGGGTTCGCTTGCGGTTTTCGCGCCAGAGGCGCTCAGGGCCATCCTGGCGCGGGTGGGGCCGAAATCGACGAACCAGTCGCGGAACAGCGCCCGCGCCATGGCCTCGAGCGTGGCATTCATCTTCCGGTTCAACTCGATCTTGTCATCCAGCGCCCCGAGGGTGGCGGCAATGGCGCGCCGTTCTGGTGCTGGGGGCAGGACAATAGGGAGACTGGCGAGATCGCGCAGGTTAAGCGTCGCCTGCACTGTTGTATTCAGTCGGTCTTGGATGTGCGCTCGTGCCGGCCCGCCCTTTAGTGAAAGCCGTATCCAATAAGGGCCGATGTCTTGCTTCACCGGGATTACCGCAACGGCGCGGGCGACATTCCAGCCTTCAAGACTTGAGTCGACGATTGCTGTCTGTCCGACAGTGCCAACGATGCTCATTATCAGTTCGCCACCGCGCAGTCGTGTTCTGCTGTGGGCGGCCTCGATTGAAGGCGCGACCCGCAAGGGTTTCCCTGTGTCGACAGAGTCGCCCTTTAGGTCACTCACCCGGATTATCGGGACACCACCCGGCTGGTGCTCGCCCGGCTGAACAATGCCGTATGAGATGCCTCGGCTGGCATCGACAAGATCACCGAGTTTCTCAATTGGCCAATCCGGCATCACGCCCCAACCCCCGCCAGCCGCGCCCGGATGGTCGCCGTCAGCGCCTCGGCTTCGGCGAACTGCGCCTCCAATTGCTCCTGCAAACCCGCGAAACGTTCGGCAAAGGGCGTCTCGTCCTCCTCCGCCGCTTCGGCGCCCACATAGCGGCCCGGCGTCAGGACGTGGCCGTGGGACCGGATTTCCTCAAGGCGCGCCGATTTGCAGAAGCCCGGAATGTCGCCGTAGCCCTCGCCCAGCCGCCAGGCGTGGTAGGTGCCCGCGATCCGGGCGATGTCGTCGGCATCCGAAAACTCTTTCCGGGTGCGGTCCACCATGAAACCCAGTTTGCGGGCGTCGATGAACAGCACCTCGCCGCGCCGGTCGCGCAGCTTGCGGTCGCGGGCGATGCCGTTCGACTTGTCCTTCGCCAGAAACCACAGGCAGGCCGGGATCTGGGTGGAATAAAAGAGCTGCCCCGGCAGGGCGATCATGCAGTCCACCACCTCACCCTCGATCATGGCGCGGCGCATTTCGCCCTCGCCCGACTGGGTGGACGACATCGACCCATTGGCCAGCACCACCCCCGCCGTGCCGGATGGGGCCAGATGGTGCAGGATGTGTTGCAACCAGGCGTAGTTGGCATTGCCCGCCGGGGGCAGCCCGTATTTCCAGCGCCCATCCTCGCGCAGCCGCTCACCGCCCCAGTCCGAAATGTTGAAGGGCGGGTTGGCAAGGATGTAATCGGCGCGCAGGTCGGGCAGTTCGTTCTTGTGGAAGGTGCCTTCGGAGTTCCACTTGATGTCGGCGTCGATGCCGCGCACAGCAAGGTTCATCTTGCACAGCCGCCAGGTGGTGTAGTTCGATTCCTGCCCGTAGATGGCGATGTCGCCAAGACGGCCGCCATGCGCCTCGACGAACTTCTCCGACTGCACGAACATGCCGCCCGACCCGCAGCAGGGGTCATAGACGCGGCCCTTGTAGGGTTCGAGCATCTCGACCATCACGCGCACGACCGAGCGGGGGGTGTAGAACTCACCGCCCCGCTTGCCCTCGCTACCCGCGAACTGGCCGAGGAAGTATTCATAGACCCGGCCCAAGAGGTCGCGCGCGCGGTCCTTGCCCTCGCCCAGCGCGATGCCCGAAATCAGGTCGATCAGCTCGCCCAACATGACGGCATTCAGCGCCGGGCGGCCGTAATCCTTGGGCAGGACCCCCTTGAGGGACGGGTTGACCTTTTCGATGGCGATCATCGCCTCGTCGATCAGTTTGCCGATATTGGGCTGCTTGGCGCTGGCCTGCAGATGCGACCACCGCGCTTCCTGCGGGACCCAGAAGATGTTGTCGGCGAGGTATTCGTCGGGGTCCTCGGCGCCCTCCGGGTATTCGGCCAGCAGTTGCTGACGTTTCAGTTCGAACCCGTCCGAGATGTGCTTGAGAAAGATCAGGCCAAGGGCGACATGCTTGTAATCCGACGGCTCCATATTGCCGCGCAGCTTGTCGGCGGTTTTGAACAGGCTCGCTTCAATGCCGAGGTCAGAGCCGTTGTCGATTGATGCCATTGGTAAATCTTCCCCCGGAACTGCTTTTCCGGAGCGTATTTCAGCCAGAAGCTGAAATCCAGCCATTAAGAGGACGTTGCGCCTTGCCTAGACTGCCACGGCCGCACCTTTGGCATCGCCGCCGTCACCTCGACCTCGCGCAACATCCCGCCCACCAGCAGCCCATCCCGCACCCAGTGCAGCGCATGCCACCAATCCTCGTAGCCGCGCCGGGCTGATGCAATCTGCTCCGGATGCGGCCGCCAGGTGACTGGGCAGGCGAGAACCGCGACGCTGCGCCAGCGCCCGCGATGCAGCACGCGCTCCATACCAACCACCTCGGTCACCGCACGCACGCCATGCTGATTGCGCTTTGTCTCGACCGGCACGCAGCGCGGCACGACCCCTGGCATCCAGTCGGGCGTGAGCCCGGCGCGCGCCAGTTCCGCCACGCGGATCGCCATGCGTATGCCGCCGAGACTGTCGGGCATGCCTGCGACGGTGGCGGCGATCACCTCGGCGTCCGGGTGGGTGTAACTGCCCATCTTGTGCTGGCCGCCGTCCACCTTGCAGCCCAGTGCAGCCCGCTGCAGCAGAACATATTCGAGGCCAAAGCCAAAGCCTTCCTCGGTCACATCCTTTGGCGGCGGCAGGTCCAGCTGTGCCTTCTCGACCCGGAACGCCCATTCCAACGCGGCTTGCACGCCCAGCGCGCGTTTGACGTTTGTGCCGTCAGCACGACCAACCCGTCCTTTCACGCTCATGGCCGTAGTCCTTCAAACAGCTCCATCTGCGCTGGGCCCACCTGTCCATCCGATGGCCGCCAGATCCACGGGCCGGAGGCCATGGGCAGTTGCGAGAGTGCGCCACGCATGTGCCGCTGCCAGAGGGTGAACTCCGTTGCCGAGCAGGCGCAGAGCGCGTGCCCGATGGGCCAGCCCATCAACCATCCGACGAAGAGCGGGTTCAGCCGCCGCCGTGATCGGCCCTTCAGGATCCGCCGCGAGACGACGCGCCCATGCGAGGCAATCATCGAAGCCCAGAGCGGGCGCGAGATCGGGGCGTGTGGCGAGGGTTGCAGCCCATCCGGCGTGATCGCCGGGTCCGGGTGGGTGAAGCCCTGTTCGGCCCGGTAGTGCAGGATATCCATCCGGCTCTTGCCATCCGTGCGGGTGACGCTGGCCGGGCTGCTCCCCTTCCAGTTTTGCGCCGCGGGTGTGGGCCATTGCAGGGCCTGTGCCGATAGTTTCGGCTCGCCCCGACTGTTGATCTTGCCGCGCAGCCGATCCATCTGATCGTCGGCCACCGGCGTTTGCCATTGCGCCGCTTGCGCAGGCAAGGGCGGCATCCCGCCCGAGCCATAGCTCTGACCCGGCCCACCCTTCGCGCCATCCGTCGCCTTGGGTGTCGACCAGTTGGTGATGCCCCGCGCCAGCGCCTCCGCCTTGCGGGTGAAATCGCTGTTCCCGGCCGGGTTGTAGCGGTTCGTGCCAGGATGCAGGCTCATCGGTGTGGGCCAGGATGAAGATACGGAGCCGCTGGTGCGGCGCGCCAACTTCTGCCGCCGAGAACAGACCCGCCGCAGGCGTGTAGCCCAGACCCCAAAGTTCTCGCAGGACGGTTTCAAGCCCGAGGGTGACGTGACCGGCGACGTTTTCGAGGAAGACCCATTCGGGGGAACATTCTCCAATGACGCGGGCGACATCGGGCCAGAGGTGGCGGGGGTCATCTGCGCCACCGCGTTTTCCGGCCGCGCTGAAGGGTTGGCAGGGATATCCGGCGAGGACCGCATCGAAGGCGCCGCGAAGGGGACGGGCATCGAAGCTGCGAAGATCATCCCAGATTGGTGCCGGGGCGAAGTATCCTGCGCGCTGTGCGGCGATGAGCACGCTGCGTGGCCAGTCCTCCCATTCGACAAAAGCACGGGTGTGATATCCGGGTTCGGCGAGCATGAGGCCCAGATCAAGGCCTCCGCCGCCTGCGCAGAGAGACAATCCGTGCCGGGGACGTGACACCATGCCATTCACGCCACCCCCCGCTGGTCGAGGCGTTGGGGCGTGACCAGCCCGCGTGCCAGCATCAAACCGCACATGGCGGTGCTGATCATGCCCTTGGGTAGATACTCGTCGGAGTTGACCTTGGCCGCATAGAACGCCGCCAGCTCATCCTCGTTGGGCGGGGGTGCAGTGTCCGCTTTGCGCCGCCGCTTGGCCCTGTGGCCCTTCGCAGTCGCGATCGCCGCCTGCGCATCGCGCTCTGCTGCCCGTTCCATGAACCGATCAAGGGCTTTGGGGCCATCGGGCGGATTGGGATGATCGCGTCGGGTCTCGGTGGCTACCTCGAGGATCCGATCCTCGGTCAGCCCGAGATCATCGATCCAGCGGCGAACATGCAACCGTGCCGGCCAGCCCTGCCACCAGGCAGGCAGGGTGGCGTTGGCGGCGAAGCCCAGCGCCGACAGCAATTCCGCGAAGAACCGATCAAATTCAGCCTCGCGCGCAGCCGCGTCCTCCTCCTCCTTTACTGGTTTACTTAGTGGTTCTCTTACAAGGTTAGTGTCCGGATTCCGGACACGGCTTTCGGCATTTTCCGGACACGGGTCAGGGCAAAAACCGGACACGGGTTCCTGCAGGTTTCCGTGTGCGATTTCCGGACACGGCTCGGTCCAATTGGCACTGCTGGTAACGATTTCAGACGCAGGTTCAGCATCATGGCCGAAGGGCAAAAACCCGTGTCCTGTTTCCGGACATGGCTCGGGATCATGTGGTGCAAAGCCTTCCTCGAACCCCAGGATGTAGCGTGTTGGCAGCTGGCGCTTGGTGACGGGATCAATGCGCGGCACCCGGCGCAGCAAGCGTTCTGCCTCCAGCCGGGCGAGATGTTCGTTCAGGGTGGACCGGCTGATTTCGCAATCATGGGCCAGCCGGTCCTGCGAGGGGAAGCAGCCGAAGTCGGGGTTGAAGCGATCACACAGGTGCCAGAGCACGATCTTGGTGGTGGGCTTCAACCCGCGCCGCTGGATCGCCCAATTGGTGGCGTCGTGGCTCATGGCGCGGCCCTCCGCATGGGGCGCTGTGCGCGGCTGGTGAGGCCATGATCCGCCAGCGCGCCCAGCGCATCATCGACAGACCTGACCAGCGCCCAGCCAAAGCCCTGCGCGCAGACGGTGTCGCGAAACACCTCCTGCGATTTGCGCAGACGGCCGGTTTTGCTTTTGACCTCCAGAAACAGCACGCGGCCGCCGGAGATCACGATCAGATCGGCAAATCCGGCATGGACGCCCATGCCAACGAGGATCGCTTGCCGCCTGGCCCCGGCTGATCCGGGCAGGGTCACCTCATTGACGCAGTGATGCACGATGGCGTCGCGGGGCAGGGCAAAGCGCAGGGCCTGCACGATGGCGCGCTGGGCGTCGGCCTCGGGGGTGCTGCGCCGGTTCATGCCGCACCGCCTTTCGGGAACGCAGCGGCGGCGATGGCATGCAGGGGGCGCCGGTCCAGCAAGCGCAGAACCTCCAACGCATCGCCGCATTCGCGGGCATCGTCACTCTGGCCGACAACGACGCGGGCGGCGAGAATGACGAGGCTGTCTGGATGTTGGGTGGTGTCGGCCAGGACACCGCGCGCCTCGGTCAGGCGGTCGTGCATCCAGTCACCGGTGGTCGAGGTCGGAATGACGGGCGGGTTGGGCAAGAGGCTCGTCATTTGCGACCCTTCCCGTTTGCGCGCTTGGGGCTCTCCTGCTTTTCCAGCCAGTCCAGAACAACAGCGCGGCGGTAATAGACCCTGCGCCCGGCCCGCACGCAGGCGGGGCCCATGCGCCGGTTGTCCCAGCGCCGAAGCGTGTCGACCGAAAGTCCAAGCTCACGCGCCAGATCAAGGCGGCTGATCCATCCCGCCATCAGGGGCACCTGAGGCGGCGGGGGATGTCGATGTGTCTGTGTCATGGGTCTTCTCCTGATTGTTGCCCGAACGGGGCGTTTGCCAGGTTTGAGAAGGCGCAGATCGGCAGGGACGGCGGGAAGGCACTGAGTGACACTGACTGGCACTGGATTTGCACCCCCGCGCCGCCCCTTGTTTTATTGGGTTTTTGCGATTTCAGCCAAAATCATGCTGCGTCGCAGCGTGCACGGCTCGCCGCCTTTTTGACCTGGCAAGCGGCACAGAAGCCGGTAGCCATTGGGCCCGGCCCTGTAAAACAAGGGATTCGGACGGCATCGCACGGACGGCGCTGTGACACTGAGTGACAGTGGCTTGGCACTCCGGTGCCGGTGATTGATTTCATTGGTTTTTTCCGGGCGACGCGGCATCGGGCGACATTCGGCGGCATTTGCGTGCAGGTCGTGCGGCGATCATCCTCGGGCAAAACCGCCGCGCGCGCCGCTTTTATCCGAAATCTCACAAAACAACAGCGGCACCGGGGTGCAAATTCAGTGCCAGCCAGTGCCAGCCAGTGTCAATTCAGCGCCGGTCACTGCCTCCCCGCCGCCCGCAAGCCCATGATTACCTTGATATGCCCGCGAATCCACGCGTCATGACAAGGGCATTGAGAGGAGGGTGACATGCCCAAGCGTATGAGATTGAACGACAAAACGGTGCGAGAACCGTTGCCGGTAAAGGGGCGCGACTATCAGATTTTTGACACCGAGGTGCGCGGCTTTGCGGTGTGCATCTACCGCTCGGGCAGCCGGGCCTTCACACTGGATTATCGCTATGCCGGTCGCCAGCGCCGGATGACCATCGGGCGCTGGCCGGAATGGAGCGTGACGGCGGCCAGAGACCGCGCCCGCCAGGCCGAGCATGTCGTCAAGCTGGCCCCGGCCAATGCCGCAGATCAAAAGGCGATGCTGGCCAAGCTGGTGGCACCGCACTGGGGCAACAAGCTGGTGACCGCGATCACCAAGACCGATGTGGCAAAGCTGCTGGCGAAGATCGCCGAGGGCAGGGCGCGCCCGGCCAAGGCCAAACCCAACAACCGCGCCCGCAAGTTGCAGGGCCCCAAACCAACACCGGTGCGCGCCAACCGCGTGGGCGAAGTCTTGCGCAAGATGTTCACGCTGGCGATCGACTGGGGCTGGCGCGCCGACAACCCCGCCTCTGGCTTCCATCGCCGCATCGAGTCCGCGCGCGAGCGGTTTCTGAGTCCGCAAGAAATCGCCCGACTGGCCTCGGCGCTGGACGACGCTTCCGACCAGCGCGCGGCGGGTATCATCCGGCTGTGCATGTTGACCGGGGCGCGGCTGGGCGAAGTGCGGCAATCGCGGTTTGAACAGTTCAATCTGGAGCTGGGCGTCTGGTCAAAGCCTGCCGCCACCACCAAGCAGCGCAAGGTTCATAGGGTGCCGGTCTCGGCCGATGTGGCGGCGATTGTGCGCCAACGCCAGCTGCTGGTGCCAAGTGGCGTGCCGTGGCTGTTCCCCGGCGATGTGCCCGGCCAGCCGGTAAAGGAAATCCGGCGCTTCTGGATCAACGTCCAGAGGGACGCGAACCTGCCCGATGTGCGGATCCATGATCTGCGCCACACCTTCGCGTCGCTGCTGGTCAGCGGTGGTGCATCCCTGGAAATGATCGGCAAACTGCTGGGTCACACACAGATGCAGACGACCCAGCGCTATGCGCATCTGATGGACTCGCCCCTGCGGGCGGGCGTTGACGCGGTGGCGCATATCTTCCGGCCCCGCCCGACGCTGGTCCGCGACGCGGACAGTGATCGCAAACAGGCCTGACCACGCGCCGAGGTCAGGCGTTCTCATCCTGTCGGAGCTCACTCAGCGTCTTCCGCAGATCATCGACATGGCGCCGGATGGAGCGCTCGCTTGGGATATCGTCGCCGTTCGAGTTTGTCACGAACCAGTCCTGAATGTCGCTGATCATCTCGGCTTTGCTGGCCGGGATACCGTGGTCATGGATGCGGATCAGGAAGGCCTTGGTCATGCCATCCCAATCATAGGGCGAGGTTGATCCGGTGCCGCCACTGACCCGGCGCAGCAGATCATGGGTGTCTTCAAACTTCATGACCTGTTTGCTGCGCACAAACAGATCGGCGATGGACACATCGACGCCCTCGGGCGGATCGGTAACAAACAGCCAGTCGGTGGCATCTTCGGTGCGCAGGCGGCGCAACTGCGCGGTTGTGGGGCCGGTCCCACAGCGGCGAAACATCGGCACAATGTCCATGGTGCAGATGACAACCGTGCCTGAGACGGTTGTGGACCCGCAGACGGTGGGCGGGATGCCGGTGATCACATCCAACTGACCAGCGGCCGACCAACCTGCGATGTCGGCCAGGGCGCACCCCCAACGGGCGGCAACTTCGTGAAGGGTATAGAATTCGCGCTGGGGGAGTTTCATCGAGTGATCCATCTTCTATTGGGCCTTGATTGGGCACTTGGCAGCCGGAATGATCCGCCAGGGGCAGGGACTTTTTGCGGGGCGACGTATGCATCCAGGAGTTGTCGAATCATTGCAAACTCGTCCCTAAGGCGATTTTGCCCCACACTCCCCCGTAAGAACCAGACGTCGAGAAAAACAGAATCGTGATAGCCTTCGGGAAGAGCGTGGGTCTGATGCGATTTGCCGAGATCGCGGCCGCCCGCCACAAGGGCATGTCCCTCGTCGAGGGGAGCGCGGAGTTTGGCGTCATCAACGTGGCGATGTGGGGATGATGTCTTCAGGGGTGGCCCGTTCAACGCCAACCAACTACGCTGTGGGTGGAAAGTGTGAGTTCGCTGCGACTGCAAGCTCGCGATGGAAGGTTCCTGATACAGTCATTCAAGTGCGATTGCGGACCTTCGCCGCGAATGCGAGGCCTTCCAAGGTGAAGAAAAAGAGCGGACTGTCATGCAACTCACCCTTCAGTCGTCATCCCATGAGGCGTAGATTCGCGCCCTAGGCAAGCAACGCATGGCGACAAGGGTGGCGGGGTGGCGCAGCGTGGCGGTCATTTGGGGGAGGGGTGCCACCCTGTGCTCTGTTCGGTCCCAGACGATGTCTGCTAAGGCTCAAGTTCTCGCGCATAAAGGCGTGGTGCTTGTCGGTCGGACGAAAGGCTCTGAGATGAACTACGAACCTGAACGGCTTTCGCCCAAGTTCCGCCATCCATTTGCTTTACTGATGCGCGTACATCGTGCGGACGACAGCCATGCTGTGACCAAATCGTAATGGCTACGAGCGATCAATCGACTTGTGACCAAAGAAAAATGTGTGCCAATATGCCCGAAAACGGCATCAACATAACGTCTTTGATGAACTGGGAGCGCATGCAGCCTAAGATCTTCTCCCTGGATGACAATCCGTTTCACCTACTCAAGGCAAGTTACCGGTCGTCGGTGACCGACATCTCTAATCTGATCGAAGATGCGGAGTTGGATGGGATTTATCCTGAAGAGGACCTACAGAAAGCCCGCCAAGCACTCGTCACGCCCCGCACTCGCCTCATGCTTGAATTGACTTGGTTGCCAGAACTAAGCCAACTTCAGACTTCAAAGCTATCCGAGCTCCTGCGCAATGCGGACCCCACGGTTATTCTCTCGCAGATCGGCCACTTCCCAGAGCTGGCAAAAGCCAACATCGCCGCACATCTGTGTTCCCATGGACGTTCGTCTGTTGAGGTCGTGCATTCGTTGGCGCAATCCTGGGATGAAATTGACGAAGGTCATATTCTGACATTTCTCAATAAAGAGCGTCGTTCGTCTGGCTTTCCCAAGATTGAGGCAGAGCAGCTTCGCGAAGTCTTACGCGATGTTCGCCAGCGTCACGCCGCTGCAGCCGCAAATTGGATTTGGACGCTGCCGGTTCCTGGAACTGTGATGAACACAGTTGTTGAGCACGAACTCGAAAGCAATCCCGATAGTTCATTCCTGCGTCACTTCGTTGAGATATACGACAAGGAAAGTGAACCGCAGCTGGCGATCATTAAAGATTCAATCATTGCCGCGACAGAGGCAGCTCAAGAAGTCTCTCATGACTTGATGTCACATATCAAGAACATAGAAAAGCTGCTCGAGACATGGGATGCAATAAACCAACCTGTCCAAATATATTCTCAATTTCGGGGTCAGGAAGAGGGTCGCTCTAAGCAGATTTATGAAATCGTTCGTAAACTATGCTTGGGACTAGCAAACGATCATGGACGATATGATGAAGCGCTCAATTTATCGACCGCTTTGCTGAAGACATTTCCTGAACTTGAGTCGGTGGCAGAGTCGTTAAAGGGTGATATCACCTCCCTTGAAACGTTGGCCGAGCAGAAAAAGTTGTCGGACCAGCTGGACCCATTAGTCGAAGCATGCGATCGAGCAAAGAACAATGCGACAAGCCTAAGCAAATCTCTGAAAATTGGCGGGTTCACTGTGGGTGGCGGGAAAGTCCTGAGTGATGTTGTGAAATCGTTCAATGCAGCAAGAAAGGGCTTGCCCGAACCAGGCGTTGCCTTTCTTGTGATTCGTGATTTGGCGCTGTCTCTCAATAACGAAAGCAACGATCCCCAGGCGGCATTTCTTTTGTTGGATGGCGTGCTTTGTCTTAGTGGTGGAAATGTACCAAAAGAGATCCTCGACAAACTACGCCAAGAACGATCCGTTGTTCACAAAAACTGGAAAATGAAGGAGCTTGATCGGCAAAACGGAAACCTGAATGAGATGCTTAAGATCGTAGATGAAATGCTTGTCTATTCAAATTCGACTGATCGAAACTACCTCCAGAAACTCAAGTCGAAGATAGAACGAAAGAGGTTTGCGAAGAAAGTTAAGTTCGCAATCTACACCGGAATTGCTGGCGTCATTGGGTTCTTCGTATTGGCCGATGAATTTATGAAGCCAACAAAAAGAACTACCTATCGACCGCCTTCCAGCAACCAAATTACGACCGCACCTGCCCCTGCTCGTGCTCCCGTTGTATCCAACGCATACCAGGAAGACATACCCCCGGTGGGAAGCGGCCTTTCATTGAATCGCAATCAGGTCCGGTACTGCATTTACCAAGGTGCCCGCTTGGATTACATTCGGCCGCTGACAGCTAACAACCGTCAAATTGATCGGCTTAACGGATTGATCGACGACTATAATCGACGCTGCTCAAGCTTTCGCTATTCTTCAGGGGTACTTGGCGCAGTGCAGGGCGAATTGTCCAGCAGAAGAGCCGTTCTTCGCGAGGAAGCTCGAAGGATGGTGGCCTCATGGTAGATCCGTTGGGCGGTTCAAAGGGCGAGCAAGAGCTGATAGCTCGCCTCTGTGTTGAGTATTGGAAGCTCACGAGGACCGGACTTCGTGCCGTGGGTCAATTGCCGGAGAAGGAGGGCAAACGACTAGCCGCTCAATTGAAATTTTCTAATCTTCAATTGTCAACAATTTCCGGGCAAATGGGACTGAGCGTGATTTTGTTTGACGGTGAAGCTTTCACACTTGGGATGCCCGCGTCTGCAGACAATGGCGAAGACTACGGCGAAGACGACGATCTTGTCGTCGTAAAAACAATCGAGCCCGCTATCGTACGGGACATGAAGGTCATCCACAAAGGCCGAGTTCTGGTGGGTAGGCGCAATGATGAAGTGCAGGAGGAATGAATTTGTATCTTGGCATCGACCTCGGGACGTCCAATTCGGCGGTTGTAGGAAACATAAACGGCACGACCAGGCTTTTCAAAACCTCCGATGGATCTGATGTCCTGCCGAGTGTTATCTACCTTGATAAGCGTGGACATCGGTTCGTTGGCAAGTCTGCTCAGGACCGGATCACGTCTGCCCCTGCAAATGTCGCGGCAGGCTTCAAGCGCCTCATGGGAACCAAGAGCCCAGTCAGAATTGGCGATCAAGAGTGGTCTCCTGAGGACTGCAGCGCAGAGATCATCAAGACACTGGTAGGGCAAGCCCTCACCGAAAGTGGTGATCAGGTGATCAAGGGGGCAGTTATCACCATACCTGCTGCCTTTAACCAAATGCAAAGCGAAGCAACGATTGCTGCAGCAAAGATGGCTGGTCTTGACAGGGTGAGCCTTCTTCAGGAGCCGGTAGCTGCGGCGATGGCGTCTATAGCCCACAGCAAGCAGAAAGATGGGGTTTTCCTAGTGTATGACCTCGGTGGCGGTACTTTTGACGTCGCTCTTGTCATGAGCACGGGTGGGGCCGTGAACGTCGTGGCACATGAAGGCATCAACATGCTTGGTGGTAGGGACTTCGACCGAATTGTTTTTGACAGCGTTGTCCGTCCCTGGCTGCTCGACAACTTCTCTTTGCCGCATGATTTCCAAAAGGATCCGAAATATCGGCACCTCTCGACTATCGCACATCGAGCAATCGAGAAAGCCAAGATCCAACTATCTGCAACCGAAGCTGCGTCGATCTTCGCGAGTGAAGACGAAGTTCGTGCGATCGACCAAGATGGTGAAGATATTTATCTATCTATCGACTTTGTCCGGGACCAACTTGTTTCGTTGGTTCGTGATAGGATTGAAGACTCAATCACACTATGCAGAAAGGTTATTGCTGACAACGGCTACCGACATGAAGATATATCCCGCGTTGTACCCATCGGTGGGCCATCAAAAATGCCCGTCATCAAGGAGATGCTGCAGTCGCAGCTTGCTATCGAAGTTGAGCAAGGGCTTGACCCAATGACTGCAGTTGCGGTTGGGGCCGCCATATTTGCCGAAAGCAGGCAGTGGGAAGGAGAACAGTCGGCTCGTAAGACAAGTCGTGGGCAGGAGACCGTAACGGGCACAATCTCGATGACCGTGGATTTTAAGTCAAGGATCGCCGAAGACAGTGCACGCGTCAGGATTTCCCCCGAGGCTGAGGTACCGAACGGCTTCGAAATTGAAATTTTGGATGAAGCTGGCGGCACGACTGGCCGTAAGCCGTTCGACGGCGTAGTCAACCTGACCGTTCCTGTTCGTAAAGACGGAGACAACAGGTTTGTGGTGACGGTGTATGATGCAGCCGGTCGCGTGGTTCATGATATATCACGCGAGATCATTATCGTGCGTACCCAAGCAAGTGCCGCAAGCATTCCCATGACCTATACTCTTGCCGTTAAGACGCAAACGGGAACTGTAGGCTACGAACGAAACAAATTGGAACCTATTCTGAAGAAGGGAACGGCGTTGCCCGCGGAGGGGCGGCATCGTTTTCGTTCAGGCAAGCCGCTAAAGGCTGGAGAGGATGACTTCATCACCTTCGAATTTTATGAAATGCGCGAAGGTATTGATGATCCAGAGCGCAATCTTCATATCGGCGACTTTCGTATGAATGGACGAGAGGAACTTGAGCGAGGCGAGCGCATCCGCCGCGGTTCAGATTTGATTGTTCACTGGAAGATGAGCGATAACGGCACCCTCAGTTTTGCTGTCGAGGTGCCCGAGCTGGGACGTCTGATCGATTCCCACAACCTCTACCTCGCGCCAGGTGGCCACATAAACTTCGATGGGCAACAGGGATCTGATGTCGCCACTATGCTGCTGGAGCGTGCTGAGCGTGACTTGGCCGAACTTGATGAAACGCTGGGAGGCAAAGCTGACCCGTCAGGTGAACTGCGTGCACGGATTGAGAGGCTAGACTCAGCACTTTCGACCTCGGCGGACGCCGATACCCACAGGTCCGTCTCCGAGGAAGCGCGTCGTATTCGTCAAGAGGTTGCGTTGCTCCGGCTGGCACCCGCGAATGAAGAGCGGGTTCTGACTAAGGAAATCGATGAGGCAGAAATCCAGTTTGACGATCTTCGTGAGGATGCACACCCGGTTGACGCAGATCGACATGAAAAATTGTTGGCCACGACAAGGCGGGCAATTCGTGAGCGCGATTTTGATACTGCTCGGAACTCGCTTGATGAAATGCACAGCATTCGTCTCAAGGTGCTTTCGGAAAGTCCGGACTTTCTGCTGGCAATCTTCCAGAGGCTGGGTGATGAGAGATTTTTGGCCATTGATGAGGCGTTACATGATCGCCTCATTGCCGCTGGTATCGCTGCAGTGAAAGCAAATGACATATCCGGTTTGAAAGGCGTAATAGGTCAGATGTTCAGCAATAGGGTGTCTGCTGGTGGTGACGCTACAGACATCGTTGAACTTGCTCATATTCTCGGGAGTTGAGTTCGTGTTGCGTCTGGTGGAGCGAGCAAGGATTGGCCTGCGCGGGAGAGATGATTGTGTTTTGGACGTGCTTTCTGTTCACCTCAACGCCACATCAACCCGCGTACGCCGTTTTCGTGCTGCCTTTGCTGTCGGAACGCGGTGAGCGTCGGCGAAAGTTGGAAGGGAGCGTTTGTGATTTCAAAGGCATACGGGCTAACCGACTGAATTTAAACCATTCGTGAAATGCCGGGTCCATAGGCTCATAACCTGAAGGTCGTAGGTTCAAATCCTACTCCCGCAACCAACACTAATTCCTCAATCATATCAATGCCTTGAGAATCCGCAGCCACGGATGCGTCACTATTTGTGCCACCCGCAGGTGATCCGTAAGGTTCCGCCGAGGGCCGTCTTGCCTCAGCAGTTCTTCTCGTCGGCCATGATGCTCTCGATGACTTTGGGATCACACTGTTCGTCGCGCAGGAACT
>PHEQ01000010.1 GCA_002842985.1 Alphaproteobacteria bacterium HGW-Alphaproteobacteria-1 | reverse complement strand
TCGTAAAGCGAGCGCCATTCATGTTCGTTGCCGATGACGAAATCGAGCGATTTGACCAGTTCCCGGAAATCCGCGCGATGACGGTCGACACAGAACGGATCCGAAAGGGTGATACCCGCGCGCCCGCCGCCCGCGCGCGCGGCCTGTGCTGCCCGCTCGAACGCCGCCTTGCCCTTGGGCTTGTCGTAGAGATAGCCCTCGAGAAAGAGGATCTGCGCCCCGCCCGCCACAGCCTCGGGCACGTCGGCCTCGTCAAGGTCGGTCGAGATCCCAAGAAAGGTGTTCATCGAGCGCTCGCCATCGGGGGACACGAAGATCATCGAGCGCGAGGTGGGCAGCTCGCCCGTGCGCGGCGGGTTGACGAAATCGGTGCCAACGGCACGCATCGCCTCGGCGTAATAGCGGCCCAGATCGTCGTCGTTCACCCGTCCGATAAAGGCAGTGGAGAGGCCGAGCGCACCGATGCCGGCGACGGTATTGGCGACCGAACCGCCGGGCATCTGCCGCCGCTCGGGCATCTGCGCATAGAGGTATTCGGCACGCTCGGTCTCGATCAGTTGCATCACGCCCTTGTCGATCCCCATGCGGGCAAGAAAGGCGTCGTCGCAGCGCCCGATCACGTCGACGATGGCATTGCCGATGCCGACAATCTGATGGGTGGTCATAGGATTTTTTCCTCATAGGGGCAGAGATCGCGGATCAGGCAGGTGCCGCAGGCGGGTTTGCGGGCCTTGCAGGTATAGCGGCCATGCAGGATCAGCCAGTGATGCGCGTGGCGCTGGAAATCAACGGGAATATGGTCCTCGATGGCGCGTTCGACGGCATCGACGGTCTTGCCGGGGCAAATCCCGGTGCGGTTGCCGATGCGAAAGATATGCGTATCGACCGCCTGCGCCGGATGGCCCCACCACATGTTGAGCACGACATTGGCGGTCTTGCGCCCGACGCCCGGCAGCGCCTGAAGAGCGGCGCGGGAATTGGGCACCTCACCGCCATGCTCCTCCACCAGGATGCGGCTCAGCTTCATCACGTTCCTTGCCTTGTTGCGGAAAAGGCCGATGGTCTTGATGTGCTGGATCAACCCCTCTTCGCCCAGATCGAGCATCTTTTGCGGCGTGTCGGCGATCTGGAAGAGCGCGCGCGTGGCCCGATTCACGCCCACATCGGTGGCCTGTGCCGAGAGCGCGACCGCGACCAGCAGGGTAAAGGCGTTGACATGATCGAGCTCGCCCTTGGGTTCGGGCTGGGTCGCCTGAAAGCGGGTGAATATCTCGCGGATCGTGTGGTAATCGAGTTGGCGGGCCATGGTCCGTCTATGACGCGAAACCGGGGATTGCGCAACATTCGGGTCGCGTGGCCAGGCTGCGCGGCCTATCTTGTGGCGAAATGACCGGGGGGCCGCAATGTCCGAAAGCTATCATTACAATGTCATGCGCCGCGCCATCGCCCTGATCGACGCGGGCGGCGAGGGTATGTCACTTGAGGCCTTGGCGGGCGAGATGGGGATGAGTACGGCGCATTTCCAGCGGCTGTTCTCGGCCTGGGTCGGGGTCTCGCCGAAGCGGTATCAGCAATATCTGGCACTTGGCCACGCCAAGGAGATGCTGGCGCAACGCTTTACCACGCTGGAGGCAGCGGAGGCGGCGGGGCTGTCGGGCACCGGGCGGCTGCACGATCTTTTCCTGCGGTGGGAGGCGATGCGGCCGGGCGAGTTCGCGCGCGGCGGGGCGGGGCTGGCCATCTGCTATGGCTGGTTCGATACGCCCTTTGGCGAGGCGCTCGCCATGGGCACCGGGCGCGGCCTATGCGGATTGGCCTTTGTCGCCGAGACGGGGCGCGCGGCGGCCATGGCCGACATGCGCGCGCGCTGGCCCGAAGCGCAGTATCAGGAAGCGCCCGAGGCGATTGGCCCTTGGGTTGCGGCGGCGTTCTCGGGCCGGGGCGAGGCGGTGCTGCACATGATCGGCGCGCCGTTCCAGATCAAGGTCTGGGAGGCGCTTCTGAATATCCCTTCGGGCCATGTCACCACCTATTCCGAGATCGCCCGCGCCATCGGCCACCCCCGCGCCGTCCGCGCCGTGGGAACCGCCGTGGGGCGCAACCCGGTGAGTTACCTCATTCCCTGTCACCGCGCCTTGCGCAAATCGGGGGCGCTTGGGGGCTATCACTGGGGGCTGCCCGTGAAGCGCGCACTGCTGGCATGGGAGAGCGCACGGGCAGACGGATAAGCGGGAAACCGCGCGCATTTTCACCGCGATTCGCATTGGGAGAGAGGATGATATTGTTTATCATCGTGTTATCCCCGATCTCTTCGGGCAAGTTCATCAAATGAGGTACTTCCATGATTCGAGCGAACAAGACCCTACTGGCCCTCTCCGGCACGGCCCTTCTGCTGGTGACGGCCTGCACCGACCCCAATCAGGTGGGCGGTCCCGACAACAACCAGAGAACCCGGTCGGGCGCGATCATCGGTGGCATCATCGGCGCGGGCACCGGCGCAGCTGTCAGTGACAACCGCGCCACGGGTGCGCTGCTTGGCGGTGCCATCGGCGCGCTTGGCGGGGCGGCCATCGGCAACGCGCTCGACCGGCAGGCGGCGGAATTGCGCCAGCAGGTCGGCGACGATGTCCAGATCGTGAACACCGGCGACCGGCTCATCCTGACCATGCCGCAGGACATTCTGTTCGCGACCAGCAGCTTTACCGTGTCACAAGGGCTGCGCGGCGATCTGTTCAGGGTGGCGCAAAGCCTTCAGCGGTATCCCAACACCACCGTTCAGGTGGTCGGACACACCGACAGCACGGGATCGGCCAGCTATAACCAGACGCTCTCTGAGCGGCGCGCGAATGCGGTCGCCGATGTGCTTCTGGAAGGCGGGGTGCCCGGTTCCCGCATCCGCGCCATCGGGCGAGGCGAGGATCAGCCTGTCGCGTCGAACCTGACCCCAGAAGGCAGAACGCAGAACCGCCGGGTGGAGATTGTCATCCTGCCCAACTGAGGCGGCGCTGGCCTCGACGGGGCCATGAGTATTTGTGGAACGATGAAGCGGGGGCGGTCACATGAGGGCCGCCCCCGTCCTGTCATTCGGCGGCGATCTCGGCGGCCTCGACACGCACCGCCGAGAATTTGAACTCGGGGATCTTGCCGTAGGGATCAAGCGCCGGATTGGTGAGGATATTCGCCGCCGCCTCCACATAGGCGAAGGGCAGGAACACCATGTCTGGCGAAACCGCCCGGTCGGCGCGCGCCATCACCATGATCGAGCCGCGCTTGGTGGTGAGGCGAACCATGCCGCCCGGTTCCACCCCCAGTTTGCGCAGCGTCGAGGGGTGCAGCGAGCAGTTCGCCTCCGGTTCCACCGCGTCAAGGACACTGGCGCGGCGGGTCATCGAGCCGGTATGCCAATGCTCAAGCTGGCGACCGGTGGTCAGCACCATCGGATATTCGGCATCGGGCACGTCGTCGGGCGGGATGATCGTGGCGGGGGTAAAGCGCGCGCGCCCCTCCGGACGCGGGAAACCATCGCCGAACACAACCGCGTGGCCGGGATGGTCGGGGGCGGGACAGGGGTAGGTGACGGCGTTTTCACGCATGAGCCGCTCCCAGGTGATGTTGTCGAGCGAGCGCATGTTGTGCTTCATCTCGGCGAAGACATCCGCCGGGCCGCCATAGCGCCAGCCAAGGCCAAGCCGGTTGGCGAGCGCCATGGTGATCGCCCAATCCTCGCGCGCATCCCCCGGGGGCGGCACGGCGGGGCGGCCCATCTGGACCTGACGGTTGGTGTTCGTCACGGTGCCGGACTTTTCGTAGAAGGCGCTCGCGGGCAGGATCACATCGGCATAGTTCGCGGTCTCGGTCAGGAAGATGTCCTGAACGACCAGGTGTTCGAGCTTGGCCAATGCGTCGCGGGCGTGCTCTACATCCGGATCGCTCATCGCCGGGTTCTCACCCAGGACATACATGCCCTTGATCGTGCCTTCGTGCACCGCGTCCATGATTTCGGTGACAGTGAAGCCCTTCTGGGCGCTGAAATCCTCTGTGCCCCAGACCTGCGTGAAGGCGCGGCGCACGGCGTCGCTTGTCACGCTCTGGTAGTCGGGCAGGAACATCGGCACGAGGCCCGCATCCGAAGCGCCCTGCACATTGTTTTGCCCGCGCAGCGGGTGCAACCCGGTGCCGGGGCGGCCCACATGGCCGCACATCAGCGCCAGCGCGATCAGGCAGCGCGAATTGTCGGTGCCGTGGATATGTTGGGAAATGCCCATCCCCCAGAAGATCATGCCGGCCTGTGCGGTGGCGAAATCGCGGGCCACGGCGCGCAGCGTCTCGGCGGGAATGCCGCAGATTGCCGCCATCTTCTCGGGCGGGAATTGCGCCAGATGCGCCTTTTCAGCCTCCCAGTTCTCGGTGAAGGCGGCGATGTATTGCTTGTCGTAAAGCCCTTCTTCCACGATCACATGGCAGATCGCGTTGAGCATTGCCACATCCATGCCCGGCTTGAATTGCAGCATGTGAGTTGCATAGCGGCGCAGGCCCTGCCCGCGCGGATCCATAACGATAAGCTTGCCGCCGCGCTTGGTGAACTGCTTGAAATAGGTCGCGGCAACGGGGTGGTTCTCGATCGGGTTCGCGCCGATGATGATCGCCACATCGGCATTCTCGATCTCGTTGAACGTGGCCGTGACCGCACCCGAGCCGACATTCTCGATCAAGGCGGCCACCGAGGACGCATGACACAGCCGCGTGCAATGATCCACATTGTTGTGGCCGAAGCCCTGCCGGATGAATTTCTGAAAGAGATAGGCCTCTTCGTTGGTGCATTTGGCGCTGCCGAAGCCCGCCACGGACGGCCCGCCATGCGCCTCTTTCAGCCGCTTCAGACCACCCGCGGCAAAGTCCAGGGCCTCGTCCCACTCGGCCTCGCGGAAGAAGGCCTGCCAGTTGCCCGGATCGACGTTGAGGCCCTTTGCCGGCGCATCCGCGCGCCGGATCAGCGGCTTGGTCAGACGGTGGGGGTGGTGGATATAGTCAAAGCCGAACCGCCCCTTGACACAGAGCCGCCCCTCGTTGGCGGGGCCGTTGATTCCCTCGACATACTTGACGCGGCCATCCTTGACCTTGAGGCTGACCTGACAACCCACCCCGCAGAACGGGCAGATGCTGTTCACCGCGCGGTCGAAATCGGCGCTGTCGCCCTGTTGCGCCTCGTCGAGCACGGTGGCGGGCATCAGCGCGCCGGTGGGGCAGGCCTGCACGCATTCGCCGCAGGCAACGCAGGTACTCTCGCCCATCGGGTCCGCGAAGTCGAAGACGGGATAGGCATCGTGGCCGCGCCCGGCCATGCCGATCACGTCGTTGACCTGCACTTCGCGGCAGGCGCGCACGCAGAGGCCACACTGAATGCAGGCATCGAGATTGACGCGCATGGCAACGTGGCTGTCATCCAGAAGCGGGATGCGGCCCTGCTCGAGCTTCGGGAAGCGGCTGTGGGTGACGCCGTTCGCATCGGCCATGTCCCACAGATGGCTGGAAGCGTCGCGCGCGATGTCGCGCGCGGGCTGATCGGCCAGAAGCATCTCGACCACCATCTTGCGCGCGCTTTCCGCCCGCGCCGAATTGGTCGTGACCACCATGCCGTCGCGGGCCTCGCGGATGCAGGAGGCCACCAGCGTGCGCTCTCCCTCGACCTCGACCATGCAGGCGCGGCAGTTGCCGTCGGGGCGGTATCCGGGGGCGGGCTTGTGACACAGATGCGGGATCGTCAGGCCACGGCCATTGGCCACCTCCCAGATGGTCTGACCCTCTTCGGCCTCGACCTCGCGGCCGTCGAGTGTGAACCGGATCGTTTGGGCCATGCCTGTCTCTCCTCGCCATGCGTCGAACCCGGATCATGGCAGGCGCGGGCGCCTGCCGTCAATTCCGGTTTCATCGAAAACCCGCTGCCGCGCGCCCTCCGGGTTGATCATCGCACGGGTTCCGCCGCCCGAGCCGCCACCAGAGGACATTCAGAGGCGATTTCCGACATGGCGGGTTTGCACACGCCCCATATGTGCATCGCGGTTCGGATCACGGCGCTCGCGCGTTCCGCAGATGCGCCGCCGCGTGCCGTCCGGCCCAGAGCCCGGTGGCGAGACAGCCGGTCAGCAGGTAGCCCCCCGTCGGCGCCTCCCAATCAAGCATTTCGCCCGCCGCAAAGGTGCCGGGACGGGCGCGCAGCATCAATCCCGCGTCAAGCGCCGCAAACCGCAGACCGCCCGCCGTCGAGATCGCCTGATCCATCGGACGCGGACCATCGAGCGGCACCGCCAACGCCTTGAGCGCACCCGCCATGTCCGGCGTGCCACGTGCAAATTCCATTGCCAGAGCGAGTTTGACAGGCGAAAGGTGCAGCGCCTTGCGCAGCCGGTTGCCAAGGCTGTCGCCGGGCCGCGCACGGCCAAGCCGCACGGCAATCTCCTCGCGGCTGAGGTCAGGCAGCAGGTCAAGCGTCAGCGCCGCGCCGTCGCGCAGCGCCGCGCTCACCTCGTAGATACCACCGCCCTCAAGACCGCTGGCGGAAATCACGCATTCGCCGCGAGATCGCGCGGCACCGGCCCGAAGTTCGACGCCCTTCACGGGCGTGCCGACATAGGGAGACATATGCGCCGACCAGCCTACCAGAAAGCCCATGTTGGCGGGGCGGAACGGGGCGAGCGCGGGCGTGTCGAACGCCGCGCTCCACGCCCCGTCAGAGCCGAGTCGCGCCCAGCTTGCCCCGCCGCAGGCCAGCACGGTGACGGCGGGCGCGAGCCGGTGTTGCCCCTCGGGCGTGTCAAAGACTACCGCGCCCCCGTTCCAGCCCTGCCAGCGCCAGCGCGTGCGGATGCGCACCCCCATGCCATCAAGCCGCCCGAGCCATGCGCGCAAGAGCGGCGAGGCCTTCATCGCACAGGGGAATACCCGCCCCGTCGTTCCGGTGAACAGCGGCGGTCCCAGCCCCTCGGCCCAGCCCTGAACCTCCTCCGGGCCAAAGGCCGCGAGCATTGGGCGCAGGCGCTCGGCCCGGTCGCCATAGGCTGCCAGGAACGCCTCGAAAGGCTCTGCCTTGGTCAGGTTCAGCCCGGATTTCCCCGCCATCAGGAATTTGCGGCCCACGGACGGCTTGGCCTCGGCCACCACCACCCGCAACCCCGCCCCGGCCATCGCCTCTGCCGCCATGAGACCCGCAGGCCCGGCCCCGATCACCAGCGCCTCGGTCATGGCGCCGTCGGCAGACCCTTGTGATGCAGCACCCGCTGCGGGAACGGGATCTCGATCCCCTCGGCCTTGAGCGCGTTCCAGATCGCGAAAAGCACGTCCGACTGATATTTGCCGGTCACGTCCTCGATCCCCTCGACCCAATATTCCACCGAGAACTCCACGCCGCTGTCGGCAAAGGCCTTGAGCTCGCATTCCGGGGCCTGCCTGCCCTCGGTCAGCACGCAATCGAGCGCACCGACGGCAGCCTCGATCATGTCGGGGATACGGTTGATATCGGTGTCGTAACTGACTGAAAAATCGGCCTCGTAGCGATGCCGCTTGCCCGCGTCGGAATAATTGACCACCCGCGAGGTGATGAAATCCTCGTTCGGCACAACAATCCAGCGGCCATCGACGGTTTCCAGGATCGCGGCGCGGGCGGTCATCTTGACGATGGTGCCCTCGGACCCGTCATCGAGCACGACGTAATCCCCCACCGTCGTCTGACCTTCCAGCAGCAGGATCACGCCGGACACGAAATTCGCCGCGATCTGTTGCAGGCCAAGGCCGATGCCCACGCCAAGCGCCCCGCCCAGCACGGCAATCGCCGTAAGGTCGATGCCCATGATCGACATGAGCAAGAGAAATGCCGCCCCGAAAATCACGATCTGGCTGGCCTTCATCGCCAGTTCGCGGGTGGCGGGGCGCAGTTCCTCCTGCTTGCGGATGAATTCCTCGGACTGGCTGTTGGACCAGCGCCCCAGCCAGAACAGGAACGCGCCGGCCACCGCCCCGCGAATGAGCGCCAGAAGCGAGAAGGAGATATTGCCCAGATCGACCGAAATCGCCGCCAACCGCTCATGCGCAAGGTCAAGCAGGCCGAAGAGATAGAGGAACGCCACCGGCATCAGCACGAAGCGGCCCAGCGCCCGCAGGAACGGGTCGCGCAGGATGTCGCGCACAAAGAGGCGCGCGGCAAGGAACAGGAAAAGCCGCTTGCCGAAGGCGATCACATCGCCCGTGCCGAAAACCTGTCGCGTCACCCCCTCGCCGATGCCGGTCAAGCCATAGGCCAGCAGCGGCATGAGCAGGGGCAGGAACATCAGCACGAAGCGCCGCGCCGTGGCGATGATGTTGTCCTGCCCCTCGGGCGGCGTCAGCACCCGGGTGATTGCCGGGCACAGGCGACGGGTGATCAGCATCGCCAGCAGAAAGGCCGCGAGCAGAACCGCGAATTGCGACCAGGCGGCAGGGCTCAGCAACCAGCCTTCAGCCATCTCCCAGCCCTGAAGCGCATAGCCCAGCGCCTGCTCCATGATCTCCGACTGCCCACCCATGCCGCACCCCTTGCCAAGCCACCCCTGCGCGCCATTCTCTTGCCCGGAGGTGTGCGATGGATCAAGCCAAACCCGACACGGACCCGATTTGCCCGCTTTGCGGGCGGCCCATCCCGCCCGCGGCGCGCCAGAGCCTGCACCACCTGATCCCCAGGCTCAAAGGAGGCAAGGGCGGCCCCGTCGTGCGCCTGCACCAGATCTGCCATAACGAGATCCACGCCACACTGACCGAGGCGGAACTGGCGCGCGGCTATCATACGGTCGAGGCGCTGCGGGCGCATCCGCGCCTTGCGCGGTTCATTGCGTGGGTGGCCGGGCGCCCGCCGTCATTCCACTCGAAAACACCGGGCGCGCGGCGCAGGCGGTGAACGCAAAACGGCCCCGCACGAAGGCGGGGCCGCTCACCGGTCCTGACGGGACCGTTTCGCTTACTTGTCGCCCTTGAGCGCCGCGCCGAGAATATCGCCCAGCGACGCCCCCGAGTCGGACGAGCCGAACTGTGCGACGGCCTCCTGCTCTTCGGCGATCTCGCGCGCCTTGATCGACAGGCCCAGACGGCGGGTCTTGGCATCGACGTTGGTCACGCGCACATCGACCTTGTTGCCCACAGAGAAACGCTCGGGGCGCTGCTCGGAACGGTCGCGCGACAGATCGGAACGGCGGATGAAGGATTTCGCGCCTTCATACTCCACCTCGATGCCGCCATCCTCGATCGAGGTCACGGTGACGGTGATGATCGAGCCGCGCTTCACGCCGCCCACCGCCTCGGCGAACTTGTCGCCGCCAAGCCCCTTGATCGAGAGCGAGATCCGCTCTTTCTCGACATCGACCTCGGAGACGACGGCCTGAACCAGATCGCCCTTCTTGTAGTTCTGGATCGCGTCCTCGCCACGCTCGTCCCAGCTCAGATCGCTGAGATGGACCATGCCGTCGATATCGCCTTCCATGCCGATGAAGAGCCCGAATTCGGTGATGTTCTTGACCTCACCCTCAACTTCGGACCCCGGCGGGTGCTGCTCGGCGAACACTTCCCACGGGTTGCGCATGCACTGCTTGAGACCAAGCGAGACGCGGCGTTTCGCGCCGTCGATCTCCAGCACCATGACCTCGACCTCCTGAGAGGTGGAGACGATCTTGCCGGGATGCACGTTCTTCTTGGTCCAGGACATTTCCGAGACGTGAACAAGGCCCTCGACCCCCGGTTCCAGCTCCACGAAGGCACCGTAATCGGTGATGTTGGTGACGCGACCGGTATGGACAGAGCTGAGCGGATATTTCGCGCCCACCACGTCCCAAGGATCTTCCTGAAGCTGCTTCATGCCCAGGCTGATACGGTGGGTGTCCTTGTTGATCTTGATGACCTGAACCTTGACGGTCTCGCCGATCGACAGGATCTCGGACGGGTGGTTGACACGCCGCCACGCCATGTCCGTGACGTGCAGAAGACCATCGACACCGCCGAGATCCACAAAGGCCCCGTATTCGGTGATGTTCTTGACCACGCCATCGACATTCTGCCCCTCGGTGAGGTTGGCGATGACTTCGGCGCGCTGCTCGGCGCGGCTCTCTTCCAGAATGGCGCGGCGCGACACGACGATATTGCCGCGGCGGCGGTCCATCTTGAGGATCTGGAACGGCTGCTTGAGGCCCATGAGCGGGCCTGCGTCACGCACCGGGCGCACATCGACCTGGCTGCCGGGAAGGAAGGCCACGGCGCCGCCGAGATCGACGGTAAAGCCACCCTTGACGCGGCCAAAGATCGCGCCTTCAACACGCTCTTCGTCGGCATAGGCCTTCTCGAGACGGTCCCATGCCTCTTCGCGGCGGGCCATCTCGCGGCTGATCACGGCTTCGCCGCGGGAGTTCTCTGCCGAGCGCAGGAAGACCTCGACCTCGTCGCCGACCTTGATGTCGGGCTGCTCACCGGGATTTGCAAATTCCTTGAGATCGACGCGGCCTTCCATCTTGTAGCCGACATCGATGATGGCCTGGCCCGCCTCGATGGCGATAACCCGGCCCTTGACGACAGAGCCCTCATCGGGCGTGTCCATTTCGAGGCTTTCATTAAGGAGGGCCTCGAATTCCTCCATGGATGCGTTCTGAGCCATGTGGCGTCGTTTTCCTTTACATCTGTTTTCGGGCCGAGCGGTTGTCTCCGCCGGTCTTGGGTGCGTCGTTGGTCAGACGGGGCACAAAACAAAGAGGGCCGGTGGTGCCGACCCTGCTCGATCTCTGCTGCTTTGTGGCGATTCCGCCTTGTTGACAGGGGGCCGTATAACCGCGGATGCAGGGCAAATCAAGCGGCAAGGCGCAAGGCCGCCCCGAACCCTACGGCTTGAGCACGATCTTGGGCGCGGCGACGCGGCCCGCCCGGATATCGGCAAAGGCGCGCGCCCCCTCGAAGAGCGGGCGTGCCTCGGCCCAGTCGAGCGGACCGAGGCGACCGGCGAACATCGCCTGCGCCGTGTCGCGGAAATCCTGCGCCGTATAGGTATAGGTGCCGATGAAGGTGATCTCCTGCAACGTCATGCGGCGGATATCCAGCCCGCCCGTATCCTCACCCAACCCGATATGCACGATCACACCGCCGGGTGCGGCCAGCGCCGAGGCGGTGGCGCGGGTGGCGGCAAGGCCCACGGCATCGACCACCAGCGGCCACGCGCCTTCGGGTGCCGCGACCGCCACCACCTCGCAATGCAGCGCAAGATAGCTGCGCCGCGCGGCGTTCGGCTCGACAATCACCACCTCGGCGCAGCCCATGGCCCGGAGCGCCAGCGCGGCGGCAAGCCCGATGGCGCCGCCACCGATGACCAGCGCGCGGCGTGGGTCGGATGCGTCGAGCGCCGCCAGCCCGAGCCGCACCGCGTGCCAACTCACTGCCAGCGGCTCGGCCAGCGCGGCGATGTCGAGCGGCACATCGTCAGGCACCGTGACAAGATTGCGCTCCGGCATGGCCAGCGCCTCGGCAAAGGCCCCCTCGCGCGGCGGCATGGAGATGATCTGCCGCGTGGCACATAGGTTCTCGCGACCCGCGCGGCAGACAGGACAGATGCCGCAGGTCACCAGCGGGTTGACCGTCACCCGCTCGCCCGCGCGGGGGCCTTCCACGATGACACCGGCGGCTTCATGCCCAAGGATGAGCGGCGCGGGGCGGCGCGCGTCGTGCCCCAGATAGGCGTGCATGTCAGAGCCGCAGATGCCCACGCATTCGACACGGATAAGCACCTCTCCCGCTTCGGGCCGCGGATCCGGCGCGTCGCGGAACTCGAGCGATTCGGTGCCGGTGTAAACCAATGCCTTCATTTCGCCGTGAACCCCCCGTCCACCATCAGGACCTGCCCGGTGACATAGGCCGATGCGTCCGAACACAGGAACAAGAGCGGCCCGTCCATGTCCTCCATCTGCCCGTTGCGACCGATGCAGGTTTGGCGCGCATTGCGTGCCGCGCGGTCGGGATCGTCAAAGACCGCCGCCGTCAGCTCGGTCGGAAAGAACCCCGGCCCGAGCGCGTTGGCGGTGATGCCATGGGGCGACCACGCCTCGGCCATGGCGCGGGTCATCTGCGCCACGCCGCCCTTGGACGCGCCATAGGCGATGCCGCCGGGAAAGGCGCGAAAGGATTGCAGCGAGGCGAAATTGACGATCCGCCCCCAGCCTTTGGCCTTCATTGCGGGCACCAGCGCCTGTGACAGAAAGAAGGGTGCTGTGAGATTGACGGCCAGCGTCGCCTCCCAGCCCTCGGGCGTCACGTCATCTGCCGCCTGCCGCGTGTTGAGACCCGCGGCATGGATCACGATATCGGGCGGGCCGAAGGGGGCGGCGATGGCGACGGCAAGATCGGCCAGACCGTCGCGCGCGCCCACATCACCCGCGACCGCAGCGGCAACAGGCCCGGCCTCGCGCTGCCAGTCCTCCAGCGCCGCGCGCCGCCGCGCGACGCCCACCACGCGCGCGCCTGCGCGCGCCAGCACCAGCGCCGCGTGCCGCCCGAGGCCCGAGCTTGCGCCCGTCACGCAGGCCACGCGCCCCGCGACGGAGAACAGAGCACCCGTCACCTCAGCCCTCTGCCGACAGGTCGAAAGTCTCGCCGGGGAAATACTTGCGCAGACGAATATCGGCGGTGCGGGCGTGCCCTTCCATCCCCTCCAGCCGCGAGATGCGCGCGGTCGCCTCGGCCACCGGTTTGGCCCCTTCGCGGGTGGCGCGCTGCCAGGTCACGATCTTCATGTATTTGTGGACGCTCAGACCCCCGGTATAATGCGCGGCCCCCGAGGTCGGCAGGACGTGATTCGTGCCCGACGCCTTGTCGCCAAACGCCACCGTCGTCTCTTCGCCCAGAAACAGCGAGCCATAGCAGGTCAGTCGCCCGAGCCACCAATCGAGATCGGCGGCCTGCACGGTCAGGTGCTCGGGCGCGTAGGCGTCCGAGGTGGCGGCCATTTCCTCGCGGTCGGAACAGACGATCACCTCGGCATAATCGCGCCAGGCGGCGGCGGCATTGTCGCGGTTCACCTCGGGCAGATCGTCGATGAGCAGCGGCACAAGGCGCATCACCTCCTCCGCGAGCGGGCGATCATCCGTCACCAGCCAGACAGGCGAGTTGTACCCATGCTCGGCCTGCCCCACCAGATCGGTCGCCACGATCATCGGATCGGCGGTGGCATCGGCAAGGATCAGGCTGTCGGTCGGCCCCGCGATCATGTCGATGCCGACACGGCCGAACAGCATCCGCTTGGCCTCGGCCACGAACTGATTGCCGGGACCGACGAGGATATTGGCCTTCGGCAGACCGAACAGGCCGAATGTCATCGCCGCCACCCCCTGCACGCCACCCATGGCAAGGATCTGGTCGGCCCCGCAGATATGGGCGGCATAGATGATCGCCGGGGCCACACCCACGCCGGGGCGCGGCGGCGAGCAGGCGGTGATATTGGTGCAACCCGCCACCTTGGCGGTGGTCACGGTCATGATCGCACTGGCGATATGGCTGTAGCGCCCGCCCGGCACATAACAGCCTGCCGCATGGACCGGGATCGCCTTTTGCCCCGCGATCAGCCCCGGCACCACCTCGACCTCGAAATCGGCGACGGTCGCCCTTTGCGCTTCGGCGAATTTGCGGACATTGGCATGGGCGAACTCGATATCACGGCGGAGCTTTTCGGGCACCTGTGCGGCGGCGGCGGCAATCGCCTTGGGGGTGAGCAGGATCTCACCCTCGTATTTGTCGAATTTCGCGGCATACTCCAGCGCGGCCTTGTCGCCGCCCGCCTCGATATCATCGAGGATGGCGCGCACGATCTTGCGCGTCTCGGAGGAGTCGCTGCGCGAGTGGAGGGTCGCTTTCTTGAGATAGTCTCGCGGCATGGTCCGGTCCTATTTGTAGATATCGGGAAGAAGCGTGGTGGACACCGCCGGCACATAGGCGATGAACAGCGTCACCACGAGCATGAAGAGCACGAAGGGAATGGCGCGATACGCGATACGCAGGATCGATTCGCCCGTCAGCCCCGCAACGACAAAGAGGTTGAGGCCAAGAGGCGGCGTGATGAAGCCCACGCCAAGCGCGGTGATCATCATGATGCAGAACTGGATCTCGTTCATGCCGATATTGTCGGCCAGCGGCTTCAGGATCGGGGCGAGGATGACGATATTGGGCGTCGTCTCCATCACCAGTCCCGCCGCGATCAGGATCAGCACCATCATCAGGATGAGCACCCAGGGCTCTTCGCTGACCGAGGTGGCCGCCGAGACAAAACCCTGCGGCACGCCAAGGATCGCCAGCGCCTGCGCCAGCGGCAGGGAAAACGCGATGATCGGCAGGATCACCCCGTTGACCTTGGCCGAAGAGATCAGCATCGACGGAAAATCCGACAGCTTGAGCGTTCCGAGAATGAAGCCGAGGATGATCGTCACCACGACCGCCGTCGCCCCTGCCTCTGTCGGCGTCAATTGACCCGAGAAGATGCCGTAGAAGATGATGCCCGGTACGATGAACGCATACCATCCCGATTTGAGCGCCGCCCCGAGCCGCGTCGCCCATTCGGAGAACGACATGTTGCCGCCGCCCTCCCAGCCGTAAAGCCGGTTCATGATGATGTTGGTGGCAAGGATCGACAGCAGGATGGCGATGCCGGGAATGACCGCCGCCAGGAACAGTGTCGAGGCCGAGATGCCCAGCACGAGGCCGATGACGATATAGGCGATGGAGGGCGGGATAAGGATGCCGGTGCAGGCCCCCGCCGCCACCAGCGCGCAGGCATAGGGGCGCGGATAACCCGATTCGACCAGCCGCGCGATGGTCATGCGCCCCACCGCCGCCGCCCCCGCCGCATCCGAGCCGGAAATCGCCGCGAAC
This sequence comes from Alphaproteobacteria bacterium HGW-Alphaproteobacteria-1, assembly GCA_002842985.1. Classification (GTDB taxonomy): domain Bacteria; phylum Pseudomonadota; class Alphaproteobacteria; order Rhodobacterales; family Rhodobacteraceae; genus Roseovarius. The sequence goes on along the minus strand of PHEQ01000010.1, from coordinate 166,937 downwards.
ATCCCGCAGACCAGAACCGTGGCCGAGCCGAAACCACCCTTCGCGAATTGCGTCAGCGCCTCGGCCACATCCAGAAACTTGCGGCTGAGGCCGGTGCGCACCAGCACGTCACCCGTCAGGATGAAAAGCGGCACAGCGGTCAGCGCGAAATGGTCGATGCCGTGAAAGAGGCTTTCCCCCACAAGGCTGAGCGGCAGCGCCCCCGAGACCATCAGCATCACGATGGCCGCCGCCCCGATCGCGGCCCAGACCGGCACGGCAAGGGCGACAAGCAGAACGAAAAGAAGAACCGGGCCGTAGAAATCCCAGCCAAGCTCGATCGTCTGTTCCTGCATCTGGTTCCAGAACATGGCGCGCCCCTCAGTCGAACATCTTGCCGCCTTCGTAGACGGGCTTGCCGTGACGAAGGTCGTGCAGGTCGCGCAGGAAGGATTGCACGAGACGGAGCATCAACAGGCCGAACCCGATGGGGACGGCGGCGAGAAACCATACCTGGCTGATCCGTAGCCCGTGCGTGACCGAACCGAACTTGGCCGAGACCAGCACCGTCTCGAGCGACCAGTAGAACGCCACGCAGGCGACCGCGAACATCACCAGATCGCCAAGAATATAAAGCGCGGCCTTCACCCGACGCCCGACATATTCGAGGATCACGTCGATGCGGATATGCGCACGCTCGCGCACCGCCGCCGCCGCCCCGATCCAGGCAAGATAGATAAAGGCGTAGCGCACGATCTCCTCGCCCCAGATCGAGGAATAGGACAGCAGCTCGCGCCGCAGCACTTCGATGAACATGGTCGCCACAAGCAACACGTAGAACACGAGCAGCGCCCAGCGTTCGGCATTGCGGTCGAGGGCCTTGAGCAGTTTCACGGACGCGCTCCTTTCATGACCACGCAGACGGCGCGGCGGTCGGTCCTGACCGACACAAAGAGGCGGGGCCGGTCCGCACCGGCCCCGCGCCGGTCTCAGGCGTCGTGGACGTAGTATTTGCCCTGCGTGCCCGCAGCTTCCTCAAGCCGCGCAAAGGTCTCCATGGAGCCTGCCAGATCGGCCTTGAACTGGTCCCATTCGCTGCGCTGATAGCCGCCCGCCGCCTGCCATTCGGCAAGCTGGTCGTCGGAGAGGCTGTGGAACTCCACACCCGCCTTTTCCAGTTCGGCCATGGCATAGCTGCGCGCCGAAGGCACCTTGGCAAGGTTCTGATGCGCGGTCATCTCGCCCGCCCATTCGATCCCCTCCTGCACGTCGCCCGGCAGGCTGTTGAACCATTCGAGGTTCATCGAATAGACCTGACTGTCGGGCACCGCCTGGGTAAAGGTGACATGGCTCAGGATATCCTTGAAGCCAAAAACGAAAAGCGCCCCCACCGACGGGTCGAGCGCATCGGCCACGCCCTGCTTGATCGCCGAGGGCGTCTCGCCCCAGGCCACCGGTGTCGGGTTTGCGCCCACCATCCGATAATATTGCTGGAGCATCTGCGAGCCGGGCACGCGGAACTTGACGCCCGAAAGGTCGCCCGGCGTCAGCACCGGGCCGGCCCCGCCCTTGCGCATGGCCACCACGCGCGGGTCGATCACCACGTAGAACAGCGCCTTGAACCCCGCCGCCTCGATCTTGGGATGCACTTCGTTCCGCCACGCGTCCGAGGTCACCAGATTGGTGAATCGCTGGTTGGAACCACAGAAATACGGCAGGTTGATGAGGTCCGCCGCGCTGGCGAAGGGCGCGAAATTCGACAGCGAATGCTGCGCGGCCTGGATCGTGCCACCCTGCACGGCCTGCACAAGCGCGCCACCCGCGCCGAGCTGCCCGCCGGGGGCGAGCTTGACATAGACCTTGCCGCCGGTGGCGTTCTGGATGTTCTCCTTGAGATCAAGCTGCATGATCGGATAGCTGCGCGAGGCACCCAGCACATAGGCCGTGGCCAGCGTCATCACTCGATCGGCGGCCTGTTCGCGCGCGCGCTCTTCCTGCTGGGTCTGCGCTGCTGCTTCGGATGACCACAGCACCCCCGCCGCACCCGCCACCATCGCGGCGGTAAAGCCTCCGCTGGCCGCCAGTTTGAGAAAATTCCGGCGTTCCTCGGACGCAAGCCCGTTTTCAATCGGTGTCATCATGCTCCTCCCTGTTGAGCGTCATTATTATAAGCGTTTGATTATTTTCTGGCCTCCGCCTCACGGCGCAGGATGGCCACCACAAAGGCCACCGAAGCGGCCAGCAAAAGCAGCATCGCCTGCACGTCGCTCAGGAACGCGGCACCCGCCAGCGCGCCCAGCGCCAGATCAAGCACGAACGCGGCAAAGAGCAGCGCGGCAATCGCAAGAGCCATGTCGTCTCCTCCCGATGCAGACATGAGTCCTGATAAATGTAAGGGCTTACATTGCGCCATGCAAGCCTTTACATTATCGTTCCATCAAGGACTTGAAAGATGGAGGCCAAGGTGCCACGCCAGTCAGACGATGCCACCACCGCCGCGCCGACGCTCGAAGACGTGGCCGCGCGCGCGCGCGTCTCGACCGCCACCGTCTCGCGCACGCTCAACACCCCCGCCCTTGTCAGCGCCGCCACGCGCGAGCGCGTCATGGCGGCGGTCGAGGCGCTTGGTTATGCACCCAATTTCGGCGCGCGCGTCATGGCCGCCAAACGCACCAACACGTTTGGCGCGATCATCCCGACGATGGAAAACGCGATCTTCGCGCGCGGGCTTCAGGCCTTTCAGGAGGAGTTGGGCCGCAACGGCATCACCCTTCTGGTGGCCAGTTCCTCTTACGATCCCGCGCTGGAAGAGGGCCAGGTCCGCGCGCTGGTCGCGCGCGGGGCAGATGCGCTCTTGCTGATCGGCCATGACCGCACCGCGGCGGCCTATGAGCTTCTTGACCGGCGGCGCGTTCCCTATCTCGCGGCCTGGGTGCACGATCCCGCCACGCCGCGCCTGTCGATCGGGTTTGACAACCGTGCCGCCATGCAGACGCTGGCGGAAAAAGTGCTGGGGCTGGGGCATCGCCACCTGGCCGCGATCACCGCGCCGCGCGCGCAAAATGACCGCGCCCGCGCCCGCTTCGAGGGAATCGGGGCGGCAATGCGCACACAGGGGCTGGACGCCGCGAGCTTGCAGGTCGAGGAGATGGCCTATTCCATCGAGAACGGCGCCGAGGCGTTCCGGCGGCTGATGGCGCGCAGGCCCTGCCCCACCGCCGTGCTCTGTGGCAACGATGTTTTTGCCGCAGGCGCGCTCCTGGCCGCACGCGAAATGGGGTTGCGCGTCCCCGAGGATGTTTCCGTCACCGGCTTTGACGATATCGAACTGGCGGCGATCGTCACGCCCGCACTGACCACGGTGCATGTGCCCCACCGCGAGATGGGGCGCCGTGCGGCACAGATGCTGATCGCGCTTTGCGCGGGCAACGATCCGGGGCCGAGCGTGAGACTGGAGACCGCCATCGCCTGCCGCGCGTCGCTCGGGCCGCCGCCGAAGGCGGGATGTCACAAAACCTTCACTTGAGGCCAATCTTATTTCCATTAATCAGGAATTATGGAAATGAATCATGCCTCCCACGCCTTCGCCACGCTTGGCCATCCAGCGCGCCTTGCGGTGTTCCGGCTGCTCATGCGCTTTGCGCCACAAGGCCAACGGCCCACGGATATCGCGGCGGCGCTTGGCCTGAAACAGAACACCCTCTCGCATCACCTCTCGGATCTGGCGGCCTGCGGTCTGATCCGTGTCACACGGCAGGGGCGCGCGCTGCTCTATTCGGTCGATCTTGACGCCACCGAGGCGCTGATCGGCTATCTCGCGCTCGATGTTGGGCGCGCGCGGCCCGATCTCATTGCCTCCCTTCTCGCCACAAGGGACAGCCCCATGACCGACAGGTTCAAAGTTCTCTTCATCTGCTCGGGCAATTCCGCCCGCTCGATCTTTGCCGAGGCGCTGCTGCGCGATCTGGGCCGGGACAAGTTCGCCGCCTTTTCGGCAGGCTACAGCCCCAACTCCACGCTCAACCCCTTTGCGCTCGACATCCTGCGCCGCAACGGGCACCGCGTGGAGGACATGCACGCCAAGCATGTCTCCGAGTTTCAGGCCGGGGATGCCCCGGCGATGGATTTCGTCTTTACCGTCTGCGACACGGCAGCGGGCGAGGAATGCCCGCCCTGGCCCGGCCAGCCGATCACCGGCCATTGGGGTCTGCCCGATCCTGTCAAGGCCACCGGCACCGAGGCGGAAAAGGCGCTGGTATTTGCCCAGACCTATGCCGCGCTGCGCCGCCGGATCACCGCCTTTGTCGAACTGCCCTTCGAGAGCCTGAGCCGTCTGGCCCTTCAGGCGCGCGTGGACGAGATCGGCACCGACGCCGCCACCCAAGAGAAGGCCTGACATCCCATGCCCAGGATTGCCCTCAACGGCCTTGGCCGCATCGGAAAGCTTGTGCTGCGCGACTTGATCGACAGCGGCGGCGGTGGCGAGATCGTCCTGCTCAACGATCCCGTGGGCAATGCCGAACAGCACGCGCTGTTGATGGAGTTCGACTCGGTCCATGGCCGCTGGCGCACCCCGGTGAGCCATGCCCCCGGCGCGCTGGTGCTGAACGGTCAGAGCGTCCGCCTCACGCATGAGCGGGCCATCGAGGCGCTGCCACTCGCCGAGATGGGCGTCGATCTGGTGATCGACTGCACCGGCGTGTTCAAGACCGAGGCGAAAATCGCCCCCTATTTTGACGCGGGGGTGAAAAAGGTCGTGGTCAGCGCCCCGGTCAAGGATGGCGGCGCGCTCAACCTTGTCTATGGCGTCAATCATCACCTGTATGACGGCACGCAAACCGTCATCACCGCCGCCTCCTGCACCACCAATTGCCTCGCGCCGGTGGTCAAGGTGCTGCACGAGGCGATCGGCATCCACCACGGCTCGATCACCACGATCCACAACGTGACCAATACCCAGACCATCGTGGACCGCCCGGCAAAGGACATGCGCCGCGCGCGTTCGGCGCTCACCAACCTCATTCCCACCACCACCGGCAGCGCCACGGCAATCACGCTAATCTATCCCGAACTCAAGGGGCGGATCGACGGCCACGCGGTGCGGGTGCCGCTGCTCAACGCGTCGCTCACCGATTGCGTCTTCGAGATGACGCGCGCCATCACCGTGGAAGAGGTCAACGCGCTCTTTCAGACCGCCGCCGAGGGACCGCTTGCCGGTATCCTCGGGTTTGAGACGCGCCCGCTGGTGTCGTCCGATTATACCAACGATCCGCGCTCCTCGGTCATAGACGGGCCCTCGACCATGGTCGTGAACGGAACACAGGTGAAGGTCTACGCCTGGTATGACAACGAATGGGGCTATGCCTGCCGGTTGGGCGACATCGCCCGCATGGTGGCGGCCACGCTGTGACCGGGGCGACCAACCCGCTGCGTGCCTACGGCGCCGTCACGGCGGCCTATTGGGCCTTCATGCTCTCGGACGGCGCGCTGCGGATGCTGGTTCTCCTGCATTTCAACACGCTCGGCTTCACGCCCGTGCAACTGGCCTGGCTCTTCGTGCTATATGAGGTAGCGGGGATCGTGACCAATCTTGGCGCAGGCTGGCTCGCCGCGCGGTTCGGGCTCGCGGCCACGCTTTACGGCGGGCTTGCGCTTCAGATCGGCGCGCTTGCGGCGCTGGCACAGCTAGACCCGGCATGGAGCATCGCCGCCTCGGTCGGCTTCGTGATGGCGGTGCAGGGCGCGTCGGGCGTGGCCAAGGATTTGGCCAAGATGTCCTCGAAATCCGCCGTCAAGCTGCTGGCACCCTCGGGCGACGGCGGGCTGTTCCGTTGGGTGGCCTGGCTCACCGGGTCCAAGAACGCGGTCAAGGGCGCGGGCTTTTTCCTAGGCGCGGCGCTCCTCGGCCTTGCGGGCTTTCACGAGGCGGTCTGGGGCATGGCCGCTGTTCTCGCGGTCATTCTTGCGGCGGTGGTGCTTTTTCTTCCCGCAGGTCTGCCGGGACGCATGAAATCCGCCGAGGCCTGGGGTGGCTGGCGCTCGACCGATCCGCGCGTCAACCGGCTCAGCCTTGCGCGGATGTTCCTTTTCGGCGCGCGCGACGTGTGGTTCGTGGTGGGCATCCCGGTCTATTTCCAGATGGTCCTTTCGGACGGCACCGATGCGGGGCGGCGCGAGGCGTTCTTTCTGGTGGGCGGTTTCATGGCGCTCTGGATCATCGGCTATGGCGGGGTGCAGGCGCTTGCCCCCCGCCTTCTGGGGGCCAGAACCCAATCCGAGAGCGCTATCACCGCACGCGCGATCCGCTGGGCCGGGCTTCTGGTGCCGATCCCCTTTGCGCTGGCGCTTGGCGCGCTCCTCGCGGGCGGCCCTGCGCCCTGGCTCACCGGCACGCTGGTGGCGGGGCTTCTTCTGTTCGGCTTTGTCTTTGCCATCAATTCCTCGGTCCACTCTTACCTGATCCTCGCCTTCGGCGCGGCCGAGCGGATCACCCGCGACGTGGGGTTCTACTACATGGCCAACGCGGCCGGGCGGCTGATCGGCACGGCCCTGTCGGGCCTGAGCTATCAGGCGGGCGGTCTGCCGCTCTGCCTTGCCACTGCCGGGCTCATGGCGCTGGCAAGCTGGATCGCGGCGCGGCGATTGGCAGGGGAACGGGAGCCGCTCACGCCTGTGTGACTTTATCACCCGGACACGCGGAATTTTGGTGTAATCATGATGCATCTTTTGGGAGGATGCCGATGACACGATTTCACCTGATGATGCTGGGCGCGGCGATTGTCCTGCCCGCACCGGCGCTGGCCGAGACGAAATGGCAGGCGCCCATGGTGCAGGAATGCATCCTTGCGCCAGGGGCTGAGTGCAATGTCGAGGCCGAATGCCCCGCCGACATGCCCTATGTCAGCGCGGGTGGCGGCGGAATGCCCATGGCCGAACCTGCGGACCACGCCATCGCCATGACCATGAACCTGCCGGTGACCGAGAGCAAATGGCGCGTGCGCTGGCGCAACCTGCACCCCACAGCCGAGGCGCAGATGAAGGGCGCGGTGCGGATTCAGTGCGGTTCCGACAAGGCGGCGGCGGGCTGGTAAATCACCAAGAAAAAACCCCGTCACGCCACGCGCGACGGGGTGAGGTAAGGATATCCGGGAAGTCAGGCCCCGGACATCGGCGGTGTTGGAGTGTCAGTTGGGCCGCTCGCCCATCTCCGAGCGGATCTGCTGGCGCAGCACGTCGATGGGCACGCTCTTGCCGTCGCGGCGGAAACACCAGTAAGTCCAGCCGTTGCACGAGGGCGCGCCCTCGAGATGCGCACCGACCTGATGGATCGAGCCGTTGACGCCATCGGCCACCAAGGTGCCATCGGCGCGAACCTTGGCCGCCGCCTTGCCGTTCACGGAGGTCAGCACCTCGCCGGGGCGCAGCATCCCGCGCTCGACCAGCGTGCCGAAAGGCACGCGCGGTTCCGACCGTTTCGAGGCGGACACCAAAAGCGCCTCGCGGTCATAGCGCCGCACCGCCGCCAGCCGTTTCTCGGCCACCGCGCGATAGGACGCCTCGCGCTCGATTCCGATATAGTCGCGCCCCAGCATCTTGGCGACCGCGCCGGTAGTGCCGGTGCCGAAGAACGGATCGAGCACCACATCGCCCGGATTGGTCGTGCCGACGATCACCCGGTGCAAGAGGCTCTCGGGCTTTTGCGTCGGATGCGCCTTGTCGCCTTGGGCATCCTTCAGGCGCTCGTGCCCGGTGCAGATCGGCAGCACCCAGTCAGAGCGCATCTGGACCCCCTCGTTGAGCGATTTGAGCGCCTCGTAGTTGAAGGTGTATTTCGCCCCCTCCTCGCGGCTGGCCCAGATCAACGTTTCGTGCGCATTGGTCAGCCGCTTGCCACGGAAATTCGGCATCGGATTGGCCTTGCGCCACACCACGTCATTGAGGATCCAGAACCCCGCATCCTGAAGGGCCGCGCCCACGCGAAAGATGTTGTGATAGGATCCGATCACCCAGAGCGCGCCATTGGGCTTGAGCAGCCGCCGCGCGGCGGCCAGCCAGTCCCGCGTGAAGCGGTCATAGGTGGCGAAACTGTCGAACCGGTCCCAGGCGTCATCCACCGCGTCCACCGCGCTGTTGTCGGGCCGGTGCAGATCGCCCTTGAGCTGTAGATTATAGGGCGGATCGGCAAAGATCAGGTCGATGCTCGCCTCGGGAAGGCCGTTCATCGCCTCGATGCAGTCGTCGGCCAGAATCGTGTTGAGGGGGAGCGCGGGCGCGCTCTTGGATCTCGTCATGGTTGTCATTCTCTGCCTCTGTCCCGGCGCTTTGGCGCTCTGATCGTTGAGCCCGAGAATGAGTCAAACCCGATTCGCGGTCAATTTCTTTTTTGAATCAGATGGTTAGTTATTTTTCTTGATACAATATATTGTGGACGGGCCGGAACGAACGCCTATGATGGGGGGTCACCCCCAAATCTAGGAGGGCCTGTTTATGCGCCTTTGACGGGTAACCCGCGTTCTTCTCCCAGCCATAGCCGGGAAACTGTTGCGCCAAATCCCGCATCAGCGCATCGCGCACCTCCTTGGCCACGATCGAGGCCGCCGCGATCGAGAGGCAGAGCGCGTCGCCGCGCACCACCGCGCGCGCGGGCATGGCCAACCCCTCGGGCAGGCGATTGCCGTCGATGAGCGCGAAACCGGCCGGACGCGCAAGGCCGTCAAGCGCGCGCAGCATCGCCAGTTGCGAGGCGCGCAGAATGTTGAGCCGGTCGATCTCCTCGACCGAGGCATGGCCGACCGATACCTCCGCCACGGCGCGGATCCGCGCGGCAAGCACGGCGCGCCGCGCCGCCGACAGGGCCTTGGAATCGTTCAGTCCCTCGGGGATCTGCGCGGGATCAAGGATCACCGCCGCCGCCGTCACCGGCCCTGCCAGCGGCCCGCGCCCGACCTCGTCCACCCCGGCAATGCGGATATGGCCAAGGGCGCGGGCGGCGGTTTCATGGCTGAAATCGGGGCCGCCCACCACCTCAGGCGACCATCGCTTCCGCCTTGCGCAGATCGACCGAGACAAGCTGGCTCACCCCCTGCTCGGCCATGGTCACGCCAAAGAGCCGGTCCATCCGGCTCATCGTCACAGCATGGTGGGTGATGATCAAAAACCGCGTCGCGGTGCGGCGGCACATCTCGTCCAGCAGGTCGCAGAACCGCGTCACGTTGGCATCATCCAGCGGCGCATCCACCTCGTCGAGCACGCAGATGGGCGCGGGATTGGCCAGAAATACCGCAAAGATCAGCGCCAGCGCCGTCAGCGTCTGCTCGCCCCCCGACAGAAGGCTCAGCGTCGAGAGCTTCTTGCCCGGCGGCTGGCACATGATTTCAAGCCCCGCCTCAAGCGGATCATCGCTCTCGACCAGCACGAGGTTGGCCTCGCCCCCGCCGAAGAGGTGCCGGAACAGCAGCGTGAAATTCGCGTTCACCTGCTCGAAGGCGGTCAGCAGCCGCTCGCGCCCCTCGCGGTTGAGGCTGGCAATGCCGCTGCGCAGGGTCCGGATCGCCTCTTCCAGATCGGTCTTTTCGGTGATGAGGTTGGCGTGTTCGGCCTCGACCTCGCGCGCGTCCTCCTCAGCGCGCAGGTTGACCGCGCCAAGCGCCTCGCGCTGCCGCTTGAGCCTCGCCACATCGGCCTCGATCACCTCCGAGGCGGGCATGGTGCCCGGGTCGGTCGCGAGGCTGTCGAGCAGCGCTTCGGGGGTCATGTCCACCGCCTCGGCGATGCGCTCGGCGGCCACGTCGCGGGCCTCTCGCGCGGCATCGGCGCGGGCCTCGGCGCGCGCGCGCGCCTCGCGCGCCTCGGAGGCAAGCCGCTCGGCCTCGCGCTCGGCCGCCGCCGACTGCCGCGCCACGCCCTCGGCCGCCGAGAGCGCATCGGCCGCCGCCGCGCGCCGCGCCTCGGCACGGGCGATCTCATCGGCCAGTTCCGCGCGCTTCGCGGCCAGCAACTCCGGCGCGCCGCGCGCCTCGGCCAGCTCTGTCTCCGACGCCGCCTTGCGCTCGGCCAGTTCCGCGCTGCGCTTTTCCGCTGTCTCCAGCCGGTGCCGCCAGCCGCTCACTTCCTTGGTGATTTCCTGCCGCCGCGCGGTGCGCCGTTCCCCTTCGCGGCGCAATTCATCCGCCACCGATCGCCGCGTCATCATTGTCATGCGCGCCGCCTCGACGGTGATCTTGATATCCTCGAGCCCGGCCCGCGCTGCCGCCAGATCGCCCAGCCCCGTCAGCACCGCCTCGGCCTCTGACAGCGCCTTGCGTGCGGCCATCGCCTCGTCCTCGTGGCGCGTCAGGGCAAGCCGCGATGATTCGAGCCGCGAGGCGGCAAGGTTGCGGTCGGCCTCGGCACGGCTCAGCGCGCGGCTCGCGGCATTGACCGCCGCATCGGCCTCGCGGCGCGCCTCGCGGGCGGCACGATCCGCCTCGGTGCGGGCACTTAGATCGATGCGCAGCGCCTCGTGCGCGCGCGCGGCCCCGTCGGCGCGCGCTGTGGCGTGTTCAAGCTGCTGCTTGAGCAATTCCAGCCGGTTGAGCTGTTCCAACCGCAGCGCCGCGGCGCTCGGCGCATCCTCGGCGCGCGCGCGAAACCCGTCCCAGCGCCACAGGTCGCCCGCCCGGCTGACCAGCCGCTGACCGGGTTTCAGGAGCAGTTGCAGCCGCGCGGCATCTTCCGGCTCGACAAGGCCGATCTGCGCCATTCGCCGGGCCAGAACCTCGGGCACCGAGACATGGTTGGTCAGCGCGGTGACCCCCTCGGGCAGCGGCTGCGGCACGGCATATCCGGGCAGAAGCGCCCAGCCCGACGGCCCGTCCGCCGCCACCTCGGGCGCGCGCAGATCGTCCGCCAGCGCCGCGCCAAGCGCCTTCTCGAATCCGTGCTGCACCTGAAGGCGGTCCATGATCTGCCCACCCTCGGCGGTGTCGCGCTGAACCAGTCGCAGCAGCGCGTTCGCCTCGGCGCGCAGCGCGCCCATCTCGCCCTCGGCCTCGGAGCGCGCGGCGCGCGCCTCGGCCTCGCGGCCCGCCGCCATGCTGCGCGCCTCATCCGCCGCCGCCAGCGCCGCCTCGGCGGCCTCAGCCGCCTCTTGCGCTAGGGTTTCGGCACCGCGCGCGGTCTCATGATCCGCTTCGGCGCGCTCGAGTGCCTCTTGCGCCTGCGCGCGCGCGACGCGGGCGCGTTCCGCCTCGGCCTCGCTCCGGGCCAGCGTCTTGCGATGATCCTCGATCAGGCGCTGCGCCGATTGGTGCCGCGCCGAGAGCCGCGCCAGATCCTCGGTCTCCTGCCCCAGATCGCTCTCGCGCTCTTGCAACACGCGTGCCGCCTCGCGCGCCTCGTCCTGTGCGGTGCTCAGGCGCGCCTCATGCCCCTCGGCCCCCTTGGCCAGTTCCGCCGCCTCCCAGTCGAGCCGCGCAATGGTCTCGCCTGCGTCGCGGTTTAGGCCCGCCTCGCGCTCCATGTCGCGCTCAAGCTGTGCGATGCGCGCCTCGAGCGTGGCGATCCGCTCGCGCGCGCCCGTCTCCTGTTCGGCCAAGGTATCGCGCTGCACCGCCAACCTTTGCAGGATCGCCCCCGCGATGGCCTCTTCCTCGCGCTTGGCGGGCAGAGCATCGTCGGCGGCGACGCGCGCGCGCGCGGCCTCTCGCGCAGCCCCTTCGGCGCGCGACGCCTCGAGTGTGCGGGCGCGCAACGCCTCGGCGGCCAGGCTGCGCGCCTCTTCGGCCTCGCGCCAGCGCCGCCAGAGCAGAAGCCCCTCGGCCAGCCGCAATTCCTCGCCGATCTGGCGATAGCGCGCCGCCTGTTTCGCCTGCCGCGCCAGTTGCGCCAGTTGCGCCGCCAGTTGCTCGACCACATCCTCGACGCGGGTGAGGTTCGCCTCCGCCCCGCGCAACTTCAACTCCGCCTCGTGGCGGCGCTGGTAGAGGCCGGAAATACCCGCGGCCTCCTCCAGAATGCGCCGCCGAGACTTGGGCCGCGCGTTGATCAGTTCCGATATCTGCCCCTGCCGCACCAATGCGGGCGAATGTGCGCCGGTCGACGCATCGGCAAAGAGCATCTGCACGTCGCGCGCGCGCACCTCGCGGCCGTTGACCTTGTAGGCGCTGCCCACGTCGCGGGTGATCCGGCGGGTGATCTCCAGATTATCGGCCTCGTTGAACCCAGCAGGGGCCAACCGCTCGGAATTGTCGATCTGCATCAGCACTTCGGCAAAGTTGCGCGCGGGCCGCGTGGCCGCCCCGGCAAAGATCACGTCCTCCATGCCGTCGCCACGCATGGCCGAGGGGCGATTTTCGCCCATCACCCAGCGCAGCGCCTCCAAGAGGTTCGACTTGCCACAGCCATTCGGCCCCACCACCCCCGTCAGCCCCTCCGAGATGACAAGGTCGGTGGGATCGACGAAGCTCTTGAAGCCGGTCAGTCTGAGCCTGGTAAACTGCACGCGCGGGTCCGGGTTGGATGATTCCGATGAGTTTGAATTGTGCGGGGACCGAGGCAGAGCTGTCAACATGGAACCACAGGATATGGGCGCACATGCATCCTTATCCACATTATATTGCGGGATTGCGGCGGCGCCCCGCTCACTTTAGCCTTCACCCATCCCGGTTCGAGACCCGCCATGCCCCAACCCGCCCTGACCGTCATCCAAGCCGACCCGCACGACGCGGGCGCCACCGCGCTTTTGCACCGGTCCCATGCCCTGATGCGCGCGCTTTTCCCGCCCGAGGACAATTTCTTTCTCGAGATCGACGCGCTTGCCGCCCCCGATATCCGCTTTTTCGTGGCACGGCGCGGGGCGGAGGTGCTGGGCACCGGCGCGCTCGCGCTGCGCGAGGGGTATGGCGAGGTGAAATCCATGTTTGTTGAAGAGGCGGCGCGCGGACAGGGCGTAGCCGGGGCGCTGCTGACCCGGATCGAGGCAGAGGCGCGCGCGCACGGCCTGCCCTGCCTGAGGCTCGAGACGGGCAATGTGCTGCATGAGGCGCACCGGCTCTATGCCCGACACGGGTTTGCCCCGCGCGGGCCGTTCGGCGATTACCCGGACGCGCCGAGTTCGATCTTCATGGAAAAGCCGCTTTCCCCGGCCACCGGCTGACAGGCCATTTCCGTCAGCCGCCGCTGCGTCGGCACCGCGCGGCAGACATGGGGCCGCGCAACCCCCTTGGCGGCACGCGCCTTTGCCGTGCAGATCAGCACCGCCTCGATCATCGCCTGATCGCCCCAGAGGCGCGGTGCGTCACAACCGCTGACCGCCGCGATGGCCGCCGCGGCGCGAGGCGCGACCGAGGCCATGCGCGGCGCCCATTCCCGGTTGACCCGGATCGCCTGCGCGTGCCGTCCCTTGATGCGGATGTCGAACACGCTGCCGCCCACGCTCACCCGCACGGGCGACACCCCGCGAAAGGCAGGGCTCGGCGCGTTGCAGGCAACGGCCACCAGAAGCACGAGAGGAACACAGCGGCGCATATCCCGAGAGAACCGCATCGCGGTTAACACCGGCTTAATCGAAGTCAGATCTCCTCGACCATCACCACACCCGAAAGACTGCGGATCGCGCCCTTGATCTGTGGGGTGACGGGAAACTCGGTGCCGCTGTCGATTTCCACCTCGCCGGGCAGACCGGGCCCCAGAAGGCGAAAATGGATCGGGCCGGGGCGCGCGCCGCGCACGGCCTTGGCCGCGCCGTTCAGAACGGCGGCCACCGCCCCCACGGCTTCGGCCTGATCGACAAAGATGCGCAGGCCCACGGCACCCGCACCCTGCACCATGCCATCGACCGGCTGCACCGAGCGGCAGAGCAGTTTGAGCTGTTCCGCCTCCATCGTCGCCTCGGCCTGGATCACCACCTGCGCGCCGGTCTCGAGGAAATCGCGCGATTTCTCCAGCACCTCGGAAAACAACGTGATCTCGTACCCCCCCGTCGGATCGCTCAGCTGGGCAAAGGCAAAGCGGTTGCCACGCGCCGATTTGCGCTCCTGACGGCCAGCCACTATCCCGGCCATTTTCACGATCGACGGCCCCTGCGCCGCCCGCGCCAGAACCTCGTCGAGCGTGCGCACGTCCTGCCGCTTGAGCACCGTCATGTAATCGTCAAGCGGATGACCCGAGAGGTAAAAGCCCACCGCCTTGAACTCCTCGGCCAGCCGCTCGGCGGGCAGCCAGTCCTCGACCGGCGCAAGCCGCGGCTCGGGCAGATCGTCGCCCGCCTCGCCGAAAAGCGAGACCTGGTTTGACGCTTTCTGATCAAAGATCGCCGCCGAATAGCCCATCAGCGCCTCGATGCTCTCGAACACGCGGCGGCGGTTGCGGTCCAGCGCATCAAACGCCCCTGCCCGCGCCAGCATCTCCAGCGGGCGCTTGCCGACCCGCTTCAGATCGACCCGCCGCGCAACATCGTAAAGCGTGGCAAAGGCGCGCTCGCCCCGACCCTCGACAATGAGCCGCATCGCCTCGACACCGACATTCTTGAGCGCGCCCAGCGCGTAATGCAGCACGCCCGCGCGCACCACGAAAACGGCCTCGGAGCGGTTCACGCAAGGCGGGGCCCAGGGCAGGCAAAGCCCTTTCCTGACCTCCTCGAAATAGACCGCCAGCTTGTCAGTGAGGTGGATGTCGCAGTTCATGACACCGGCCATGAACTCCACCGGATGATTGGCCTTGAGCCACGCTGTCTGATAGCTCACCACCGCATAGGCTGCGGCGTGCGACTTGTTGAAGCCGTAATTGGCAAATTTCTCCAACAGGTCAAACACCTCGTTGGCCTTGCGCTTGTCCACGCCATTGGCCATCGCACCCGCCTCGAATTTGGGGCGTTCCTTGGCCATCTCGGCGGCGATCTTCTTGCCCATGGCCCGGCGCAGCAGGTCCGCGCCGCCAAGGCTGTAGCCCGCCATGACCTGCGCGATCTGCATCACCTGTTCCTGATAGACGATGATGCCTTGGGTCTCTTCCAGGATATCGTCGATCAGCGGATGAATGCTCTCGATCTCGCGCAGCCCGTTCTTGACCTCGCAATAGGCGGGAATGTTCTCCATCGGGCCGGGGCGGTAGAGTGCGACAAGCGCCACGATATCCTCGATGCAGGTGGGGCGCATCCGTTTGAGCGCGTCCATCATGCCCGAGCTTTCCACCTGGAACACCGCCACCGTGCGCGCGCGGGCATACAGCTCGTAAGTCTTTTCGTCATCGAGCGGGATCTGCCCGATATCGTTCTCGGCCCCCGGCACGGGCGTGTAGATCGTGCTGCCATCGGCCGCCAGATGCAGATCGCGCCCCCCGGCGCGGATCTGTGCGATGGCGTTCTGGATGACCGTCAGGGTCTTGAGGCCGAGAAAGTCGAACTTCACCAGCCCGGCCTGCTCCACCCATTTCATGTTGAATTGCGTGGCCGGCATGTCCGAGCGCGGATCGCGGTAGAGAGGCACCAGCTCGTCAAGCGGGCGATCCCCGATCACCACGCCCGCGGCATGGGTCGAGGCGTTGCGCAAAAGCCCCTCCACCTGCTGCCCGTAATCGAGCAGCCGCTTGACCACCTCCTCGGCCTGCGCCGCCTCGCGCAGGCGCGGCTCGTCGGCCAATGCCTTCTCGATGGAAACGGGCTTGACCCCCTCGACGGGGATCATCTTCGACAGCCGGTCCACCTGCCCGTAAGGCATCTGCAAGACCCGCCCCAGATCGCGGACCGCCGCCTTGGACAGAAGCGCACCGAAGGTGATGATCTGCCCCACCCGGTCCTGGCCGTATTTCTCCTGCACGTAGCGGATCACCTCCTCGCGGCGATCCATGCAGAAATCGATATCGAAATCGGGCATCGACACCCGCTCGGGGTTCAGGAACCGCTCGAACAGCAGGCTGTAGCGCAGCGGGTCAAGGTCGGTGATCGTGAGCGCATAGGCCACAAGGCTGCCGGCACCCGAGCCGCGCCCGGGCCCCACCGGAATATCGTGATCCTTGGCCCATTTGATGAAATCCGCCACGATCAGGAAATAGCCCGGAAAGCCCATCCCCTCGATGACCCCCAGCTCGAATTCGAGCCGTTTCTCATACTCTTCCACCGGCACGGCATGGGGGATGACGGCCAGCCGCGCGGCCAGCCCCGCGCGCGCCTGACGGCGCAATTCGTCGACCTCGTCATCGGCAAAGCGCGGCAGGATCGGATCGCGCTTATACGCACCAAACGCACAGCGCCGCGCGATCTCGACCGTGTTTTCAAGCGCCTCGGGCAGATCGGCGAAAAGCGCCGCCATCTCCTCCTGCGATTTGAAATAATGCTGCGGCGTCAGGCGGCGGCGCGGCGCGCTCTGGTCCACATAGGCGCCCTCGGCCACGCACAAGAGCGCATCATGTGCCTCGTACATGGCCGCGTCCGGGAAATAGACATCATTAGTGGCCACAAGCGGCAGGTCCAAGGCATAGGCCATCTCGACAAACCCGCGCTCGGTCAGCCGCTCGGCCTCGGGCGCGCCACTCTCTCCGGGATGGCGCTGCAACTCGACATAAAGCCGGTCGCCGAACGCGGCCTTGAGGTGCGACACAAGCGCCTCTGCCGCCCCGCTCTGGCCCGCCTGCAAAAGACGCCCCACCGGCCCGCCGGGGCCGCCCGTCAGGCAGATGACCCCCCCGGCATGGGCGCTCAGTTCCGCCAGCGTCACATGCGGCAGGCTGCCGTCGCCGCGCAGGTAGAGGCAGGAATTGAGCTTCATCAGGTTGCCGTAACCCGCCTCGTTCTGTGCCAGCAGGACAATCGACGCGGGCGGCTTGGCGCGCTCTCCCGGCGCTGGCTCCAGATAGGCCAAATCCATCTGACAGCCCATGATCGGCTGCACCCCCGCCCCCTGCGCGCTGACGGAAAACTCCAGCGCGGCGAACATGTTGTTCGTGTCGGTGACGGCGACGGCGGGCATCCCGGCCTTTTCGCAGAGACCGGGCAGCTTCTTGAGCCGCACCGCCCCTTCCAGAAGCGAATACTCTGTATGCACACGCAGGTGAATGAATCGGGGGGCGCTCGACATATGGGTAGCCTAGCCCCGACCGGTCGGGAACGAAAGCCCGCCCGCGCACGCGCCATTGCCGAAGCGCCCGCGACTGGTCTAGGGTGAGACCAAACAAGGAGCGGCCCCGCCAAGGGGCAGGGACAGACGCGCGTGACCACGCCTTTGCTCAGCATTCATGGCTTGACCCGGGCCTATCCCGGCGTGATCGCCAATGACGCCGTGTCGTTCGATATCCACGAGGGCGAGGCACACGCGCTTCTGGGCGAAAACGGCGCGGGCAAATCCACCCTCGTCAAGATGATCTACGGGCTGGTCAAGCCCGACAGCGGCAGCATGAGCTTGCTCGGCGCGCCCTATGCGCCCGCCAATCCTTCGGCCGCGCGGGCGGCGGGGGTGGCGATGGTGTTCCAGCATTTCTCGCTCTTCGACGCGCTGAGCGTAGCCGAGAACGTGGCACTCGGCATGGAAGCGCCGCCACCCATGCGCCAGTTGGCTGCACGCATCCGCGAGGTATCGCAGACCTACGGCCTGCCGCTCGATCCTGCGCGCCTCACCGGCGATCTCTCGGCGGGCGAACGGCAGCGGGTCGAGATCATCCGCTGCCTGCTGCAAGACCCGCGTCTTCTGATCATGGACGAACCCACCTCGGTCCTGACCCCGCAGGAGGTGAAGATCCTCTTTTCCACCCTGCGCAAGCTCACCGCCGAGGGGGTGGCGATCCTCTATATCTCGCACAAGCTGGATGAAATCCGCACGCTCTGCGACGCCGCCACCATCCTGCGCCATGGGCGCAACGTGGGCACCTGCGTGCCGCAGGAGACATCCGCACGCGAGATGGCCGAGGCGATGGTGGGGGCAAGCTTCAACGCGCCGCGCCGCGCGGGGCAGGCGGCGGGCGCGGTCGCACTCGAGGTGAGGGACCTCTCGCTGCCCGCCCCTTCGGCGTTCGGCACCGCACTGCGTGACGTGTCGCTCACCCTGCGGCAGGGCGAGATCCTCGGCATCGGCGGCGTGGCGGGCAACGGCCAGGACGAGGTTCTGGCCGCGCTCTCGGGCGAACGGCTGACCGAACCGGACACGATCCGCCTTGACGGTGCGCCCATCGGGCGGCTTGACCCCAATGCGCGCCGGGCGCTGGGTCTTCTGGCGGCTCCCGAGGAACGCCTCGGCCACGCCGCCGCCCCCGAGATGAGCCTGACCGAAAACGCCCTGCTCAGCGCCGCCACGCGCGAGCGCCTCACGCGCCGGGGGTTCATCCGCTGGGGGGCCGCGCGCGCCTTCGCCAACCGAGTGATCGCAGAATTCGATGTGCGCACGCCAGGGCCGGAGACGGCGGCGCGCGCGCTTTCCGGCGGCAATCTGCAGAAATTCGTGATCGGCCGCGAAGTGCTGCAACGCCCCCGTGTGCTGGTGGTGAACCAGCCCACCTGGGGCGTCGATGCCGCCGCTGCCGCCGCCATTCGTCAGGCGCTGATCGACCTCGCGGCGCAGGGAGCTGCAATTCTCTGCATCAGCCAGGATCTCGACGAACTCCTGGAAATCGCCGACCGCTTCGCCGCGCTGAACGAGGGGCGCCTGTCGGAGGCACGCCCCACCACCAGCCTGAGCCTCGATGAGATCGGCCTGATGATGGGCGGCGCGCATGGCATGGAGGTGGCGCATGTCTGAGCTGTCGCACAAAGAGACCGGGGCCTCCGGCGGGGATATTTACCGCCAGAAGAAACGCCATGCCCGCGCCCGGCTTCTTCTGGCCCGAAATATCCCGGGGGAGGCGCCCGCAGGGCGACGGGGGCAGCGCCCCCCTGCGACGACGCGGCCCGCGCCATGCTGAGGCTCGAGCCGCGCCCTCAGCCGTCGCGGCTCTGGACCTTGACCACCCCGCCGCTGGCGGTGCTGATCACCATGATCGCGGGTGGGGCGCTTTTTGCCGCGCTGGGGAAGGACCCGGTCGAGGCCATCGCCACGATCTTCTGGCAGCCGCTCTTCGGCGAATTCTCGTTCTATTACCGCCCGCAACTTCTGATCAAGGCAGCGCCCCTCATCCTCATCGCCATCGGCCTCAGCCTCGGGTTTCGGGCGGGCATCTGGAATATCGGTGCCGAGGGGCAATACATCATCGGCGCGCTGGCGGGGGCGGGCGTGGCGCTGGCTTTTTATCCGTATGAAAGCGCGCTGATTTTTCCCCTGATGGTACTGGCGGGCGCGCTCGGCGGCTGGGCCTGGGCAATGATCCCGGCACTCCTCAAGCTGCGCTTTGGCACCAACGAGATCCTCGTGTCGTTGATGCTCGTCTACGTGGCCGAACAATTGCTGGCCGCCATGGCGCTCGGGCTGATGAAAAACCCCGAGGGGCGCGGCTTTCCCGGCTCGCGCAACCTGCGCCAATATGACAGCGCCCATAATGCCGAACTGATCGCCGGAACAGGGATGCATTGGGGGGTGGCGGCGGCACTCATCGCGGTGATCCTCGCCTATATCCTGCTCTCGCGTCACAGCCTCGGGTTTCACATCCGCCTTGCCGGGCAGGCCCCGCGCGCGGCGCGCTTTGCAGGTGTGCACCCCGGTCGGCTGGTGGTATTCTGCCTCGGCACGGCGGGGGCGCTCGCGGGGCTCGCGGGCATGTTCGAGGTGGCGGGTCCCGCGGGCCAAGTGAGCATCGATTTCAACGTCGGCTACGGGTTTACTGCAATCATCGTGGCGTTTCTGGGCCGGTTGCACCCGGTCGGCATCGCCCTCGCGGGCCTTCTGATGGCGCTCACCTATATCGGCGGCGAGATGGCGCAATCGACCATGGGCCTGCCCGCCGCCGCGATCCAGCTTTTCCAGGGGATGCTGCTGTTTTTCCTGCTGGCGGTGGATCTCCTGACCAATTACCGCATCCGGTTACGCCAGAGGGAGGTCGCGTGATGGGCACGATCAACCCCGAGCTTTTGCTGGCCGCGGTCATCGTGGCGGCGACGCCGATCCTGCTGGCCGCCCTGGGAGAGCTTGTGGTGGAGCGCGCGGGCGTGCTCAATCTCGGGGTCGAGGGCATGATGATCACCGGGGCGATCTGCGGCTTTGCGGTGGCGGTGAATTCCGGCTCGCCCGCGCTCGGCTTTGTTGCGGCGGCGGCGGGCGGCGCGGTGCTCGCGCTGCTTTTCGCGCTGCTCACGCAAGTGGCGCTGGCCAATCAGGTGGCGTCGGGGTTGGCCCTCACGCTTTTCGGCCTCGGCCTCTCGTCTCTGCTGGGCCAGGGCTACCAGGGGATCAAACCGCCGCCCACGCCCCGGCTCGATCTCGGCCCGCTGAGCGACATCCCCTTTCTCGGTCGGGTGATGTTTTCCCATGACCTCATGGTCTATCTGGCGCTCGGGCTGGTCGCGGCGGTCTGGGCGATGCTGAAATATACCCGCGCGGGCCTGATCCTGCGTGCCGTGGGCGAGAACCACGACGCAGCCCACGCGCTTGGCTACAAGGTGGTGCGCGTGCGGGTGCTGGCGATCCTCTTCGGCGGGGCCTGCGCCGGGCTGGGCGGGGCCTATATCAGCCTTGTCCGCGTGCCCCAATGGACCGAGGGCATGACCTCGGGCGCGGGCTGGATCGCGCTGGCGCTGGTGGTCTTCGCATCGTGGAAGGCCGGGCGCGTCCTGCTCGGAGCCTGGCTTTTCGGCGGGGTCACCGTGCTGCAACTCAACCTTCAGGCAGCGGGCTTTGCCATCCCGGTCGAATTTCTGTCGATGTCGCCCTACTTGATCACCATCCTCGTGCTGGTCATCATGGCGCGCGACAAGTCCTGCGCGCCCGCCTCACTGGGCCGCATCTTTCACGCCTCGCAATAAGATCACAACAGGGAGACCCCCAAATGACCCTCACCCGCCTACTCACCACCGCCGCGCTGGCGCTTGGCCTTGCAACCGGAGCCGTCGCGCAGGACAAGACCCGCGTCGGATTCATCTATGTCGGCCCCATCGGCGACGGCGGATGGACCTATGAGCATGACAAGGGCCGTCTGGCCGTTGAAGAGCATTTCGGCGATGCCGTCGAGACCGTCTATCAGGAGAGCGTGCCCGAGGGCGCGGATGCCGAGCGCGCGATCACGCAGATGGCGCTTCAGGGGGCAGATCTCATCTTCACCACCTCCTTCGGCTTCATGGAGGCGACGCTGGCGGTGGCCGAGAAATTCCCGAATGTGAAATTCGAGCATGCCACCGGCTACAAGACCGCGCCCAATGTCTCGACCTATTCCGCGCGGTTCTATGAGGGGCGCGCGGTGCAGGGCCATATCGCGGGCAAGATGACCAAGTCGAACATCGTGGGCTATATCGCCTCCTACCCGATCCCCGAGGTCATCCGCGGCATCAACTCGGCCTATATCCATGCCAGAAAGGTCAACCCCGATGTCGAGTTCAAGATCATCTGGGCCTACACTTGGTTCGACCCCGCCAAGGAGGCCGACGCCGCGCAGGCGCTCATCGAGCAGGGCGCGGACGTGATCCTGCAACACACCGATTCCACCGCCCCGCAGGCCGCGGCCGAGAAGGCCGGCAATGTCGTGACCTTCGGGCAGGCCTCGGACATGGCCGAATACGCACCTTTCCCGCGCGTTTCCTCGATCATCGACAACTGGGCGCCCTATTACATCGCCCGCACACAGGCGGTGATCGACGGGACATGGGAGACGACCGAGACCTGGGACGGCATCGGCCCCGGCATGGTCGGCATCGGCGAGATCACGGACGCCGTGCCGACCGAGGTGAAGGCCGAGGCGCTGGCCCTCAAGGAGGCGATGGCGGCGGGCGAATACCACCCCTTCACCGGCCCGTTGAACCGCCAGGACGGCAGCGTCTGGCTCGCCGAGGGCGAGGTCGCCGATGACGGCACGCTTCTGGGCATGGATTTCTATGTCGAGGGGCTGACCGGGCAGATCCCCAACTGAGCACCGCGCCCCGCCGTGCGCCGCGCGGCGGGGGCTAGCCGATCAACTCGAACCTCACCACATCGACCAGCCCCCGGTCGGTGATCTTGAGCGCGGGGATCACCGGCAGCGCGAGAAAGGCCAGTTGCAGGAACGGCTCGCGCAAGGTGACGCCCAACGACACCGCCGCCGCACGCAGGTCCACCAGCCGGTCGCGCACCTCCTCGAAGGGTGCAAGGCTCATCAGCCCGGCCACCGGCAACGGCAATTCCGCCAGCACCGCGCCGTCCCGCACCACCACGAAACCGCCCTCGATCTCCGACAGGCGATTGGCCGCCAGCGCCATGTCGGCATAATCCACCCCCACGCAGGCGATATTGTGGTGGTCGTGACAGACGGTCGAGGCGATCGCCCCCGCCTGCAACCCAAAGCCGCGCACGAAGCCGTTGGCGATATTGCCGTTCTTGCCGTGCCGCTCGATCACCGTGATACGCGCCAAGTCTCGCGCCGGGTCGGGCCGCTTGTCGCCGTCGATGATCGGCACATCCTCGTGCAGGTGTTCGGTCAGGATCTTGCCCTCGAGGATGCCGATCACATCCGTGGCCTCGCGGTTGCCCGCCGCCCGGAAATCCGCCGCGCTGACAGCGGGCGCATGCACCGATCCGCGCCCCACCGGCGCCACCTCGCCGCGCGCGGCAAAGGCCGCCGCATCCGCCACCACGCCCCCGCACAGCACCAGCCGCGCGTCGCATCCCTCCAGTGATCCCACCGCCACGATATCGGCCCGCCGCCCCGGCGCGATCAGCCCCCGGTCGCGCAGGCCAAAGGCCTCGGCCCCCGAGAGCGACGCCGCGCGATAGGCCGCCAGCGGGCTGACCCCGCGCGCGATCAGCGCCCGGATCATGTGGTCGAGATGCCCCTCTTCGGCGATGTCGAGCGGGTTGCGGTCATCGGTGCACAGGCACATATAGGGGGCCGTCACCTCGGTGAGCAGCCCGCTCAGCGCATCCAGATCCTTGCTCACCGATCCCTCCCGGATCAGCACACGCATCCCCTTTTGCAGCTTCTCGCGCGCCTCGTGCTCTGTCGTCGCCTCATGCTCTGTCCGGATGCCCGCCGCGCAATAGGCGTTGAGATCACGCCCCGAAAGCTGAGGGCAATGCCCGTCCATGTGCCCGCCTTCGAAAAGCGCGAGCTTGGCCATCATCCCCGGATCGCGGTGGATCACGCCGGGATAGTTCATCACCTCGGCCAGCCCGATACCGGACGGATGCCCCATCAGCGCGCGCAGATCCTCGGCCCCGATCGCCGCACCGGAGGTCTCCATATCCGTCGAGGGCACACAGGACGATAGCTGCACCCGCATATCCATCACCGTCCGCGTGCTCGCCTCCTGAAAATAGCGGATGCCGTCCACCCCCAGCACATTGGCGATCTCGTGCGGGTCACAGATCGCCGTGGTCACGCCATGGGGCGTCACGCAGCGGTCAAACTCCAGCGGCGTGACCAACGAGCTTTCCACATGCAGATGCGTGTCGATGAAGCCCGGCACAAGGACGAGGCCCGCCACGTCGATCACGCGCAGACCGTCATAGTCCGCGCCGATACCCACGATCGTGTCGCCACAGATGGCCACATCCCCCGCGATCATCGCCCCTGTGACGAGGTCAAAGACCGTGCCGCCGCGCAAGACCAGATCGGCGGGCATATCGCCCCGCGCCTGCGCGATCCGCTCTTCCAGCCCGGCCATGCGTCACTCCTTGCTTGTTCGGCCGCGAGTGTCGCGCGTGCAAGACGCAAGGGCAAGCCCCGCGCGCACCGTCTCGTCAAGCCGCGCACCACCCGATCCATGCGCGCTCAAAGACACGGCAGCCCCGAGCCTACAAGCATCCCGGCGCTGGCCGGGCCGCTCGTCATGCGGCGCGGGCACCGTCACCCGCGTTCAGCCCCCCGTCAGGATGCCCGAGACCTTGAGCGCGCGCTGCACGTTGCCCTCGACCTTGAGCTTGCCGGACATGTAGGCCATCACCGGGTTCTGGTCGCCCGCCAGGATGGCGCGGAACACCTCGTCGCGCGCGCTCAGCACCACATCGGCGGGGCCGTCGCCGGCCTCTGCGCCCGCTTCGGTCAGCAGAACGCTGCCGTGATCGGCGATGTCGAGCCGCGCCACCCCCTTGATGCGCCCGCGCGCAATCGGGGTAAGACGCGTCACATAGTCCTCGATGATGGTGGTCATGGTCATCTCCCTCTGAGCCTCGGTCGTGATCATCCCCGTCGCGTGCCGCCGCACAAGCGCGACCCGGCGTCACCTGCGCCGAAAACGACCCGCCACCATGTCGCAATCAAGGATGCGCGCCGCGCTCGGCCGCCCGACGATGCCAGAGGGAGGCCCGACCATGAACACCCTTTACCGCGACACGCGCAAGATCGACCCGACCCGCGGCCCGCGCCGGGGCGACAACACGCCTGACAATCCCGACCGGATCGAAATCGGGCCGACGCGGCTGGCCTATGCCGAATGGGCCGCGGCGGGGCTGGAACTGCCCGACTTGCAGGCGATGCGGCAGCACCGCTGGTCGCGGCTGACCGAGGCGGTGGTGGCACGCGACTATGCCGGTATCCTGCTCTTTGATCCGCTCAACATCCGCTATGCCACCGATTCGACCAACATGCAGCTTTGGAACACGCATAACCCGTTTCGCGCGCTGCTGCTGTGCGCCGACGGGCATATGGTGCTCTGGGATTACAAGAACGCGCCGTTTCTTTCGTCCTTCAACCCGCTCGTGGCCGAGGTGCGGTCGGGGGCGGATCTTTTCTATTTCGACCGGGGCGACAAGGTGGATGTGGCCGCCGATGTCTTTGCCCGCGAGGTGGCGGAGATCCTTGCCGAGCATAGCCCCGGCAACCGGCGGCTGGCGGTGGACAAGGTGATGCTGCATGGGCTGCGCGCCCTCGAGGCGCAGGGGCTCACGATCATGGAGGGCGAGGAGGTCACCGAAAAGACCCGCGCCGTCAAGGGCCCCGACGAGATCCGCGCGATGCGCTGCGCGGTCCATGCCTGCGAGGCCGCCGTCCGCGCGATGGAGGATTTCGCCCGCGCGACTATCGGCGCCGGCACGACCTGCGAGGACGATATCTGGGCCGTGCTCCATGCCGAGAATATCCGGCGCGGAGGCGAATGGATCGAAACGCGGCTTCTTGCCTCCGGGCCACGCACGAACCCGTGGTTTCAGGAATGCGGGCCACGCGTGGTGCAGCCCAACGAGATCGTCGCCTTCGATACCGACCTGATCGGCAGCTACGGGATCTGCGTCGATATCAGCCGGACATGGTGGATCGGCGATGCCGCCCCCCGGCCCGACATGGTCGCGGCGATGCAGCACGCACATGAGCATGTAATGGCGAATATGGAAATGCTGCGCCCCGGCGTCATGATCCCCGAACTGACCGCGGGCTGTCATCGGCTGAACGAGAAATACCAGGCGCAGAAATATGGCTGCATGATGCATGGCGTGGGCCTGTGCGACGAGTGGCCGCTGGTGGCCTATCCCGACATGGCGGTGCCCGGTGCGTTCGATTACGTGCTCGAGCCGGGCATGGTGCTCTGTGTCGAGGCGCTGGTGGGCGAGGTCGGCGGCGATTTCTCGATCAAGCTGGAGGATCAGGTGCTCATCACCGAAACAGGATACGAGAACCTGACGCGCTACCCGTTCGATCAGGTTTTGATGGGCCGGCGCTGATGGGCCGCGTCTGATCCCCTCATTCCGCCGCCGTCCCCATCGGAATCGCCGCGCCGTCCTGCGCGGGATCGAACATGAAGGCCCGGTCGCGCCCTGCATGCTTGGCGCGGTAGAGCGCGCGGTCGGCCTGCTGGATAGCGCTGTCCATATCGCCATCGGACGGTAGCGTGGCGACCCCGAAACTGGCGGTCAGGCGCAGCGTATGCTCGCCAAAGAAGATCGGGCTGGCGCGCACCCGCGCAGCCAGCCGTTCGGCCACGGCAAGCCCCTCATCGGCCCCGGCGCCCATGATCACGATGACGAATTCCTCGCCGCCGAAGCGCGCGACAAGATCGGCGGCGCGACAATTGGCGGTCAGCATCGCCGCGAACTGCCGCAGCGCCTGATCGCCGGCGAAATGGCCATAGCGGTCGTTGAAGCCCTTGAAATTGTCGATATCGGCGACGATCACGGCGCAGCTATCCCCGGTCATTCTACCTGCCCGCTCATAAAAGCTGAGCCTTGTGTGAACCCCGGTCAGCATGTCGTGATGCAACGCATGTTCGAGCCGGTCACCAAGGCGGGCCACCTCGCGCATCCGCTGGCCCACGAACCACGCGATCGGGGCCGCGAGCAAAAGTGCCATGGCCGATCCGGGCAAAAGTGTGCGCGTCGCCAGATCGACCGGCAACACGGCAAAGCGCAACCCGATGCTGCCCAAAAGAACGACGCCGGAGATCACCGCCGTGAACCGCCAGACATCGGCACCAGTGCGCACCTGCCAGGACATGACCCGCCCTTTCGCTTGACCCGCGTTCAGGATGACGCAGGCAGGTTAACGGCGGGTGGCGTGCCGCCCGCGAAATGCCAAGGATTTGAAGCGAATCCCCGGCATCCCTCACCATCGCGTGACCTGCGGGGGCCAAGGGTGGCGGGCGCGGGGCGGGCTGCTTACTCTCGCAAACGATACGCGACAAAGGATGCGCCATGCCCACCGAACGCCTGACCTTCACCGGCCATGACGGCCACGAGCTTGCCGCCCGTCTCGACCTTCCCGAAGGGCCGCATCTGGCGACGGCGCTTTTCGCGCATTGCTTTACCTGTTCCAAGGACATCCCCGCCGCGCGGCGCATCGCGGCGCGGCTTGCGGGTGCGGGCATTGCCGTGCTGCGTTTCGATTTCACCGGGCTGGGCCATTCGGGGGGCGAGTTCGAGAACACGTCCTTTACCTCGAACGTGCAGGATCTGGAACGCGCCGCCGAGGCACTTTCGGCGCGCGGCATGGCCCCCGGCCTTTTGATCGGGCACAGCCTTGGCGGGGCTGCGGTGCTGGCGGCGGCGGGACGGATCAAGAGTGTGCGCGCGGTCGTCACCATCGGCGCGCCGTTCGATCCCGGCCATGTCACCCATAATTTCGCTGATGCGTTGGAGCGGATCGAGGAGGATGGCGTGGCCGAGGTGACGCTTGGCGGGCGCCCCATCCGCATCGGCCGCGATTTTATCCGCGATGTGCAGGCCGAAACCCTGCGCGACAAGATCGCGGGGCTGGGCCGCGCCCTTCTGGTAATGCACGCGCCGCGCGACGCAACCGTCGGCGTCGAGAACGCCGCCGAGATCTTCAGGGCCGCCAAACACCCCAAGAGCTTTGTCACACTTGACGATGCCGACCACCTCATCACCGATGCAGGTGACGCCGAATACGCGGCAAAGGTGATCGCCGCATGGGCCATGCGCTATCTCGACCTCGCTCCGCCCGCCCCGCCGCCGGGCGCGCCGGAAGGAATCGTGCGGGTGAGCGAAGCCGACGCGCAGGGTTTCTTGCAGGATGTCAACGCAGGCCCCTCGCATCATGCGCTGGCCGATGAACCGGCGGCCTATGGCGGCACCGACCGCGGCATGTCGCCCTATGGCTTTCTCGCCGCGGGGCTGGGGGCCTGCACCTCGATGACCATCCGCATGTATGCCCGCCGCAAGGACTGGCCGCTTGCCCATGTCAGCGTCGATATCTGCCACGACAAGGTTCATGCGCAGGACGCGGACAGCCGCGCCGAGGCCAAGGTGGACCGGTTCGTGCGCACCATCCGGCTTGAGGGCGACCTGAGCGAGGAACAGCGCGCGCGGCTGATGGAGATCGCCGACCGCTGCCCGGTCCACCGCACGCTGGAGCAAAGCGCGGTGATCGAGACGCGGGCTGCCTGAGGTCGGCATTTTGCGCAGGAACCGGGTCGCGCGGCGGCCCGGTCGCTGTCATGGGTTGCGAAACCTCTCCGGGCATCGCCATGACCGCCACACTTGCCGCGCTGCTGATCTTTCTCTTGCCGCTGGCCTACAGTCCGGGGCCGGGCAACATGGTCTTTGCCGCCATGGGCGCGCGCCACGGGGTCTGGGGGACGTGGCGGGCGAGCCTCGGCTATCACGCGGCGACATGGGCGGTGACGCTGGCCATCGGCTTCGGCTTCGACGCGGCGCTGGTCGAGCGGCCCGGTATCGCGCGCGCGGTGCAACTCCTGGGCGCGCTCTACGTGCTCTGGCTCGCGGCGCGGCTCTGGCGGGCGGGCGCGGTGCGGAACGCGCCCGAAACAGTCCCCGCGATGGGATTTGTCGGCGGTGCGGTGCTGCTCGTCTTCAACCCCAAGGCCTATATGATCATCGCGCTCATGTTCACCCAATTCGCGCAGGCACCGGGGCTTGGCACGATGGGCGTGGCGACAGTCTTTACCCTTAACAACATGCTCGCCTTCGCGCTCTGGGCGGCTGTCGGGGCCACGCTCACACGGCTCTGGTCAAATCCCGACGCTGGCACATGGCTCAACCGGGGCCTTGCCGTGATGCTGGCGGCGGTGGCGCTCTGGATGGCGCTTGGCTGATGGCAGCCTACCCCCGCCCGAGCGCACGCAGGCGCGGCCAGTAGAGCTCGACCAGGACGCAGGCGGTTACCAGCATGATGGCCACAACCTGCAAGGTGGTCGGGTGGGAGTTCAGGATCAGCACCGCCAGCGCCGCCGCGATGATCGGCTTGAGAAAGAAGAGATAAGAGGCGCGGGTGATGTCGGGCGCCGCCGACAGCCCGCCGAACCACAGCAGTTGCGTGATCGTGGTGTTCCAAAGCGCGAGGATGACGAGCGACCACGCCGCCAGCGCCGGTTTCTCGACGATGCTCAGCGGATTGACCCAAGTCCCCCAGGCCGCACCCACCAGCAACCACAGCCCGATGCCGCCGATCATCATCGTGAGCGCGATGATCCGCAGGCCCCCGTGGCGGCCCATCACCGGCTTGATCAGCACCGCGTAGAACGATCCGAGCGCGGCACAGCCAATGGCCAGCAGAACGCCGGGCAGCGTGCCCGCCTCGCCCGCCAGCGCGGCCAGCGCCCCGTCGGTCAGCAGCACCGCGATGCCGAGCACGGCCAGCGTGCCGGTGATCATCTTGACCATGCCCGGATGCACCCCGTTCAAGACCCAATTCGCCAGTCCGACGAAGATCGGTATGGTGGTGGTCACGGTGGCCACCTGAATGACGGTCGCGTAATCGAGCGCCCAGTGGAAGAAGAGATAGGTGACGGTCACCCCCATGAGCGAGAGCCAGACGATATTGAGCCCCTCCTTGCGCAGCGGCGTGATCAGGTCCCGGCTGTCGCGGTCCCAGAGCGCCCAGAGAATGAGGCCGAAACCGCCCAGAAGATAGCGCCAGACGCTTGTTTCCGGCCCGGCCACGCCCGAAAGCTTGGCGAAGAACTCGCTGCTCGCATGACCCGCGACGCCGATCATCACCGCCGGATAGGCCCATTTCTCGGGTATGTTCATGGGCAGATCTCCAACCCGAAGCGGGCAAGGCTCGCGGCGAGTCGCTCGGGCGCCTCCTGCGGCAGAAGGTGGCCCGCCTCCGGCCAGTCCTCGCGCCGTGCATCGGGCAGGGTGGCATAGAGCCGGTCCACCACCTCGCGGTCCAGAAACACCCGATCCTGAAGCCCGGTGATGACCAGCACGGGCAAGGTGAGAGTGCTGTAGTCGAGCGCCCAGTCGGTCGCGGCGGCGTTGCGCATCAGGTTCATGTGGCCATGCTCGGGCGGCAGCGGCGCATAGCCGCCCTTGAGGAAGTTGGGCCGGGCCCGAGCCGCGAAATCGCCGTTGACCAGCAGCGGAAACAGCGCGTCGAGAAAGAGCGACACGCCGCCATGTTCGACGATCCGCGCCATCGCCGTGTTGACCCAGTCGATGCGCGGCCCGATCTCGCGCAGGGTGTTGAGCAGCACCAGCCCTTCGGCACGCGTTCCATTGAGAACAGCGCGCGCGGCGTAAAGCCCGCCGATCGAGAGGCCCACAAGGATGGGCCGCGCGGGGGAAACCTCGGCCAGCAACCGCTCCAGATCCGCGACGATCACGCCGTCGGTCAGCGCCAGCGCCGTATCGAAGGGCGAGTCCGCCTGCCCGCGAAAATTGTAGCTCAGCGTGCCGAAGCCCTGCGCGCGCAGCGCAGGCGCGACCGCCGCTTCCCAGGCATCGGTGGAACCGGTCAGCGCATTGACGAAAACGAAGGTGGGGGCACCATCGCGCGAAGGCGCATGGTGAAGGTAGAAAAGCGCATCGGTTTCGGTCAGGGGAAGGTGCATGGCGGTCTCCGTCAGGGCATCCATGCGCACGCTAGGCGAGCGCCGGGACCGGCGCAAGAGGAGGTGCAAGAGGGTGAGCGTCCCGCGATTTTTCCCCTGATCACGCGGCAAGATTTTTCGCTGGCCCTTGTGCGACATGTGATAAACACGCGCCGTGGGTGGACAGGGTCACCCGGTATCAGTGTCGCAAGAGGGACGGACATGATTCAGGAATTCAAGGATTTCATCGCCAAGGGCAATGTCATGGACATGGCCGTGGGCATCATCATCGGCGCGGCCTTTACCGCGATAGTGGGATCAATGGTGTCCGATCTCATCAACCCGATCATCAGCCTGTTTCTTGGCGGCATTGATTTCTCGGGGCTTTATATCGTGCTCGGCTCGGGCGACTATTCCTCTATCGCCGCCGCCGAAGAGGCGGGTGCCGCCGTTTTTGCCTATGGCCGGTTCATCATGGCGGTGATCAATTTCCTCATCATCGCCTGGGTGGTGTTCATCCTGGTCAAGCTGGTCAATCGTGCGAAGGATGTGGCGTCCAAGCCCAAGGAAGCGGCCCCGGCAGAAGACCCCGGCCCGAGCGAGCTTGATATCCTCATGGAGATCCGCGACGCGCTCAAGAAGTAAGGCGGCCCTCTGTCGGGCGGTTCAGGCCGCCCGCAGGCTGGTGGTGACGTAGTTCACGCTCAGGTCGCGCTCCGACAGGCGCCACTGCCAGGTGATCGGGTTGAAGACGAACCCCTTGCGATCCACCGGGTCGAGCCCCGCCTTGCGCAAAAGTTCATACAATTCGTCCGGCGTGATGAATTTCGACCATTCATGCGTCCCCTTGGGCAGCCAGCGCATGACATATTCCGCGCCGACGATGGCCATGGCAAAGCTTTTCGGATTGCGGTTGATCGTCGAGCAGATATGCAGCCCGCCGGGTTTCAGCAAATCGTGGCAGGCGCGCAGATAGGTCAGCGGGTCGGCGACATGCTCGACCACCTCCATGTTGAGCACCACGTCGAACCGCTCGCCCGCTGCGGCCATGTCCTCGGCTGTGGTGTGGCGGTAGTCGATGGCAAGGCCGGACTTTTCGGCATGGACCTGTGCCACGGGGATGTTGCGCGGGGCGGCATCGGCGCCCACGACCGTCGCGCCAAGACGCGCCATCGGCTCGCTCAGCAGGCCGCCGCCGCAGCCGATATCCAGCAGGCGCAGCCCGTCAAAGGGGCGCGCGGCGGCAAGGTCGCGGTCGAATTCGGCGGCGATCTGCGTGGTGATGTAATCCAGACGGCAGGGGTTGAGCATGTGCAGCGGCTTGAACTTGCCGTTCGGGTCCCACCATTCGGCGGCCATCGCCTCGAATTTGGCAACCTCGGCGGGATCGATTGTGCTCTGCGCGGCTTGCATTCCGGTCTCCCTGTGGCTCAATTGGTGACGGGCGATATATAGGACATCCATGGACAGAGTCTCGGGCCATAAAAGCGCAGTGCAATATCTGCACCCCCCCGTCGAACCCTTCGAGCGGCGGATGCTCGATGTGGGCGACGGCCATTCGATCTATGTCGAACAGTCGGGGCGGCGCGACGGCCTGCCGGTGGTGGTGCTGCATGGCGGGCCGGGGGGCGGATCAAGCCCGGCGATGCGGCGCTATTTCGATCCCCAAATCTATCGGATCGTGCTTTTCGACCAACGCGGCTGCGGCCGCTCACAACCCCATGCCAGCGTCGATGCCAACACCACATGGCATCTGGTGGCCGATATCGAGCGCATCCGCGAGGTTCTGGGCATCGAAAGCTGGTTCGTCTTCGGCGGAAGCTGGGGCGCGACGCTGGCGCTCATATATGCGCAAACCCATCCTGATCGCGCCCGCCATCTGATCCTGCGCGGCGTTTTCACCATGACCGAGGCCGAGCTTCAGTGGTTCTATGGCGGGGGGGCCGCGGCCTTCTGGCCCGAAACATGGGCGCGGTTCGTGGCTCCCATACCCAAGCGGGAACGCGGAGATTTGATTGCGGCCTATCACAAGCGGCTGTTCTCCGGTGACATGGCGCAGGAGATCACCCACGCCAAGGCCTGGTCGGCCTGGGAAAACGCACTGGCCACCGTTCATTCCACGGGGGTGGGCGGCGACAGCCCCGCCGATTACGCCCGTGCCTTTGCCCGGCTCGAGAATCACTATTTCCTCAATCGCGGCTTTCTCGATCAGGACGAACATATCCATGCCAACATGGGCCGCATCGCCCATATCCCCGGAACCATCGTGCAAGGGCGCTATGACATGATCTGCCCGCCCGCCGCCGCGCACCGGCTGGCCGCGCTCTGGCCTGCCTGCGATCTGCGGATGGTGCCGCTGGCCGGTCACGCCCTTTCAGAGCCGGGGATCAGCGCCGAGCTTGTGGGTGTCATGCGGCGGCTCGCGGAACGCGGCTGAGCATTGCCGCCCGAGATTCATCGCGTTATTCGAACGCCCATGGAAACGCTGCCCGATCTCTATGCCCGGCGTGTCGCCGAGGGCAAGCTTACACCCGATCCGGCGCAGGAGGCCCTCCTGCCCGAGTTCGAGCGCATCCGCGCCGCCCTGGCCGAGACCCCGCCCAAGGGATGGTTCCGCCGCGCGCCCGAACCGCCCAAGGGGCTTTACATCTGGGGCGGCGTCGGGCGTGGCAAGTCGATGCTGATGGATCTCTTTGTCGATACGCTGGAAGTTCCCAACCGGCGGGTGCATTTCCACGCGTTCATGCAGGAAATGCATGCAGGCCTGCACGCCGCGCGCGCGCGGGGCGAGACCGATGCACTCGCCCCGGTGGCGGCCAAGGTGGCGAAGTCCGTGCGCCTGCTGGCGTTTGACGAGATGCAGATCACCGACATTACCGACGCGATGATCGTGGGGCGGCTCTTCGAGGCGCTTTTTACCGCCGGGGTGGTGGTGGTGACCACCTCGAACCGGGCGCCTGACGATCTTTACAAGAACGGGCTGAACAGGCAGCTTTTCCTGCCCTTCATCGAGCTCGTGAAGAAACGGATGGTGGTGCACGAGATGGTCGGCCCCACCGATTACCGCCAGAACCGGCTGGCCGGTGCGCAGACATGGTTCACCCCGCTCAATGCCGCGAATCGGGCCGTGATCGAGACCATCTGGCAGGATATGACCGGCGGGCAGGCCGCACCCCACGAGATCATCGTCAATACGCGCGCGGTAGAGATCCCCGCCTTTCACAACGGTGTTGCGCGCGCCACGTTCTATGATCTGTGCGGCCGTCCGCTCGGCCCTGCGGACTATCTCGCCCT
The DNA here is from genome assembly GCA_002842985.1 of Alphaproteobacteria bacterium HGW-Alphaproteobacteria-1. GTDB lineage: Bacteria > Pseudomonadota > Alphaproteobacteria > Rhodobacterales > Rhodobacteraceae > Roseovarius. The sequence continues at coordinate 133,426 of PHEQ01000010.1, read as the reverse complement.
TGCACAGTCGATTCGTCTTCTGGTTCTTGAGAACATCCCACAACTGGGCCGGACGAATTTCAATGAGGCGAAACGATTCGTCACCCTCATCGACGCGCTTTACGAGGCGCGGGTGCGGCTGATCTGCGCGGCGGCGGCGGACCCGGAATTTCTCTATATCGAGGGCGAAGGCTCTTTCGAGTTCGAGCGCACCGCAAGCCGGTTGCGCGAAATGCAGTCAGACGGCTGGGGCGCGCCCGCGTGAAATCGGCGCTTGCAAAGCCCGGAACGGGGGCCTATATGACGGTTCAACAGCGGCACCTCGGGGTCTCCGATGGTTCCACCGGAAAACAGGACGGGCCGCGCGCCCGTTTTTTTGTGCTTGGACGACATGACAAACGACCTCATCGCAAAGGCCGCCATCGACCGCAGGCTTGCCGAGATCATCACCCCGGTGATCGAGAGCTTGGGCTTCGAACTTGTGCGCGTGCGCCTCATGGGCGGCAAGACCCATGTGCTTCAGATCATGGCGGACCGGCCAGAGGGCGGGATCGAAGTGGACGATTGCGCCGCCATCAGCACCGCCATCAGCGCCGTGCTCGATGTGGAAGATCCCATCCTGGACGCCTACACGCTGGAAGTGTCCAGCCCCGGCATCGACCGTCCCCTGACCCGGCTCAAGGATTTCGAGGCGTTCGAGGGCTATGAGGCGCGGCTTGAGACCGCCGAACTGATCGACGGGCGCAAACGCTTCAAGGGCGTGCTGGCCGGGGTAGAGGGCAACGAGGTTCTGATCAATATCGAGGAGGGCACCATCGGCCTCGATTTCGATTGGCTGTCTGATGCCAAGCTGATCCTGACCGACGAGCTGATCCGCGAGATGCTGCGCGCGCGCAAGGCGGCGGGCGTGATCGACGAAACGACTTTTGACGAGATCGAAACCGAGAGCGGTTCTGAGGAGGACTGAGACAATGGCAATCACATCCGCCAACCAGCTTGAGCTGTTGCAGACCGCCGAAGCGGTGGCGCGCGAAAAGATGATCGACCCCGGCCTCGTGATCGAAGCCATGGAAGAGAGCCTCGCACGTGCCGCCAAGAGCCGTTACGGCTCGGAAATGGACATCCATGTAAAGATCGACCGCAAGACGGGCCGCGCCGCCTTTACCCGCGTGCGCACCGTGGTCGAGGAAGCGGCGCTGGAGAATTATCAGGCCGAGTTCACCCCCGAGCAGGCCAAGGCCTATTTCGTCGCCGCAACGCCGGGGCGTGACGAGTTCTGGATGCGCGACGGCGTGCGCATCGACCCCGTCGAGGCCGGCACGCCGCAGGTGGGCGACACGTTCAATGAGGCCGTGCCGCCGGTGGAAATGGGTCGCATCGCCGCGCAGAGCGCCAAGCAGGTGATCCTGCAAAAGGTCCGCGAGGCCGAGCGCGACCGCCAATACGAGGCGTTCAAGGATCGCGCGGGAACAATCATCAACGGCGTCGTCAAGCGCGAGGAATACGGCAATATCATCGTCGAGCTTCAGGGCTATGGCGAGGCGGTGCTGCGCCGCAACGAAAAGATCGGCCGCGAGGCCTATCGCCCCGGCGAGCGCATCCGCGCCTATGTCAAGGACGTGCGCCGCGAGCAGCGCGGCCCGCAGATCTTCCTCAGCCGCACCGATCCGCAATTCATGGCCGAGCTCTTCAAGATGGAAGTGCCCGAGATCTACGACAACATCATCGAGATCAAGGCCGTTGCCCGTGACCCGGGCAGCCGCGCCAAGATCGCCGTGATCAGTTATGACAGCTCGATCGACCCGGTCGGCGCCTGCGTGGGGATGCGCGGCAGCCGCGTTCAGGCCGTGGTCAACGAGCTTCAGGGCGAAAAGATCGACATCATTCCGTGGAACGAGGATCAGGCCACATTCCTTGTCAACGCGCTGCAACCCGCCGAGGTGGCCAAGGTCGTGATCGACGAGGACGCGCAGCGCATCGAGGTGGTGGTGCCCGAGGATCAGCTTTCGCTTGCCATCGGGCGGCGCGGGCAGAACGTGCGACTGGCGTCGCAACTGACCGGGCTTGACATCGACATCGTGACCGAAGCGCAGGACAGCGAGCGCCGCCAGAAGGAATTCGAGGAGCGCACCAAGCTCTTCATGGACACGCTCGATCTGGATGAGTTCTTCGCGCAGCTTCTGGTGGCCGAGGGCTTCACCAATCTCGAAGAGGTGGCCTATGTGGAGGTCGACGAACTTCTGGTGATCGACGGCGTTGACGAAGAGACCGCCGGAGAGCTTCAGGCGCGCGCGCGCGACGTGATCGAGGCGCAGGCCGCCGAGGCGCTTGCCGCTGCACGCGAACTCGGCGCCGAGGACAGCCTGATCGGCTTTGAGGGGCTGACCCCCCAGATGGTGCTGGCGCTGGCGCAGGACGATGTGAAGACGCTGGAGGATTTTGCCACCTGCGCCGACTGGGAACTGGCCGGTGGCTGGACGACGGTCGACGGGGCGCGCGTCAAGGATGACGGGATACTCGAGCCCTTCGACATCTCGCTGGAAGAGGCGCAGGACATGGTGATGACCGCCCGCGTGATGCTGGGCTGGGTGGACCCGGATGATCTTGTGCCCCAGACCGAAGAGGTCGAGGGCGGCGAAGAGGAGGCCGGGGCCTGATCCGTCAGGCTCCGGGGTCAGGCATGGGTCGCGGCGGGCACCCAAAGGATCGCGCGGACGGTCCCGAACGCAAGTGCATCGCCACGGGAGAGGTGCGCCCGAAATCGGCGCTCGTGCGCTTCGTGATCGGGCCGGATGGCGCGGTCGTGCCGGATATCGCGGCCAAGCTGCCGGGGCGCGGCATCTATGTGATGCCGGACCGTGCCGCGATCGAGCGCGCGGCGACCAAGGGCCTTTTTGCCCGCGCCGCGAAACAGCCGGTGACGGTGCCCGAGGGGCTTGCGGCGCAGGTCGAGGCGCTGATCGCGCGCCGGGTGATCGACCTCATCAGCCTTGCGCGCAAGGGCGGGGGTGCTGTGGCCGGGTACGAGAAGGTCAAGGACCGGCTTGCGCGCGAAGACGTGCGGGTTCTGCTTCAGGCCAGCGACGGCTCGGAGCGCGGCAAATCGGGCCTGAGCACGCCCGAGGGCGGCACCTATATCGGCTGGCTGACCGCCGACGAGCTTGGTCAGGCCTTCAGCCGTCAAACCACGATCCACGCCGTGCTGGGCTATGGAGGTTTGGCGCAACGTGTTGTAGAGGAGGCGGCAAGACTGAAAGGTCTGCGCGTCTCGGACGGCGGGACTGCCCGCCGGAAAGGAAAGTAAGAGCAAATGAGCGACAACGACGGAAAGAAACCCTTGGGTGTGCGTGGCGGTCCCCGTGCGGGGAACGTGAAGCAAAGCTTCAGCCATGGACGCACCAAGAACGTCGTGGTGGAAACCAAACGCAAGCGCGTGGTCGTGCCCAAGCCGGGCGCGTCCGCGGGCGTGGGAAGCTCACCCTCCGTCGCCGCCTCCGGGGCCACCAAGCGCCCTGCGGGGATTTCCGATGCCGAGCTTGAACGCCGGATGAAGGCACTCGCCGCCGCCAAGTCGCGCGAGGCCGAGGATGCCATTCGCCGCGAGGCCGAGGAAAAGGCCCGCGAGGAAGAGCGCATGCGCCGCCGCGAGGAGGCCGAAGCCAAGGAGCGCGAGCAGCGCGAGGCCGACGAGCGCGCGCGCCAAAAAGCCGAAGAAGACGAGATCCGTGTGCGCGAGGCCGCAGAGGCCAAGGCGCGCGAGAGCGCGCCCGCCTCCGCGCCGGATGCCGGAGAGCGTCCCGGCCCGGCCAAGGGGCCGACCCCGGTTGCCCCGCGCCGCCGCGAAGAAGATGACCGCGACAATCGCCGCAACAAGGGCCGGACTGCGGGCGACGATGGACGCCGCACCGGCAAGCTCACGCTCAATCAGGCGCTTGCGGGCGAAGGCGGTCGCCACAAATCCATGGCCGCCATGAAGCGCAAGCAGGAGCGTGCGCGTCAAAAGGCCATGGGCGGGATGCAAGAGCGCGAAAAGGTCGTGCGCGACGTGCAATTGCCGGAGGTGATCGTCGTTTCCGAGCTTGCCAACCGCATGGCCGAGCGCGTCGGTGACGTGGTGAAGTCGCTCATGCAGATGGGCTTGATGGTGACGCAGAACGAACCGATCGACGCCGACACCGCCGAACTGATCATCGAGGAATTCGGCCACCGCATCGTGCGGGTGAGCGATTCGGATGTCGAGGACGTGATCGACGCAATCGAGGACAAGCCCGAGGATCTCAGGCCGCGCCCGCCGGTCATCACCATCATGGGCCATGTGGACCACGGCAAGACCTCCCTTCTGGATGCGATCCGCGACGCCAAGGTCGTCGCGGGCGAGGCCGGAGGGATCACCCAGCATATCGGGGCCTATCAGGTCACCACAGACAGCGGCGCGCTGCTCACATTCCTTGACACACCGGGCCACGCCGCCTTTACCTCGATGCGGGCGCGCGGCGCTCATGTGACGGATATCGTCGTGCTGGTCGTGGCCGCCGATGACGCGGTGATGCCGCAGACCATCGAGGCCATCAACCACGCCAAGGCCGCCGGCGTTCCGATGATCGTGGCGATCAACAAGGTCGATCTGCCTGCCGCCGATCCCGACAAGGTGCGCTCGGATCTTCTGCGCCACGAGGTCGTGGTCGAAAAGATGTCGGGCGACGTGCAGGATGTCGAGGTCTCGGCCATCACCGGGCAGGGCCTTGACGAACTGCTCGAGGCCATCGCGCTTCAGTCCGAAATTCTCGAGTTGAAGGCCAACCCGGATCGCGCCGCCGAAGGTGCCGTGATCGAGGCCCAGCTTGACGTGGGCCGCGGCCCCGTGGCGACAGTTCTGGTTCAGAAGGGGACACTGCGGCAGGGCGATATCTTTGTCGTGGGCGAGCAATACGGCAAGGTGCGCGCGCTGGTCAACGACCGGGGCGAACGCATCAAGGAGGCCGGACCGTCTTCACCGGTCGAGGTTCTGGGCCTCAACGGCACGCCCGAAGCAGGCGACGTGCTCAACGTCGTCGAGACCGAGGCGCAGGCCCGCGAAATCGCCAATTACCGACACGAGAAAGCCAAGGAGAAACGCGCCACCGCAGGTGCGGGAACCTCGCTCGAGCAGCTTCTGGCAAAGGCCAAGGAAGACGAGAACGTCAAGGAACTGCCGATCCTCATCAAGGCCGATGTGCAGGGCTCTGCCGAGGCCATCGTGCAGGCGATGGAGAAGATCGGCAACGAGGAGGTGCGCGTGCGCGTGCTGCACTCGGGTGTCGGCGCCATCACCGAATCCGATATAGGACTGGCCGAGGCATCGGGCGCGCCGGTTCTGGGCTTCAACGTGCGGGCCAACGCACCCGCCCGCAACAGTGCCAACCAGAAGGGCGTGGAAATCCGCTATTACTCGGTGATCTACGATCTGGTGGACGATGTGAAAGCGGCGGCAAGCGGCCTTCTGGGCAACGAGATCCGCGAGAAATTCATCGGCTACGCCAAGATCAAGGAAGTCTTCAAGGTCTCCAACGTGGGCCGGGTCGCGGGCTGTCTGGTCACCGAAGGCGTGGCGCGGCGCTCGGCCGGTGTGCGGCTTCTGCGCGACGATGTGGTGATCCACGAAGGCACGCTCAAGACGCTCAAGCGGTTCAAGGACGAGGTCGCCGAGGTGCAATCCGGTCAGGAATGCGGCATGGCCTTCGAGAATTACGACGATGTGCGTGAGGGCGACGTGATCGAGATCTTCGAGCGCGAGGAAATCACCCGCAGCCTTGCGTGATCCGATCGCGCCTTTACAAAAGCCAAGGGCCGGGGATGATCCCCGGCCCTCGTCATTTCACAATGATCAGTTGTATTTCTTGATCTCGCCGGATTTCAGGCGCGCAAGGTAGCTGTTCAACTCGCGCTTGACGATCGGCATCAGGAAGTAAAGCCCGATGATGTTGACCACCGCCATGGCGAAGATCGCCGCATCCGAGAAGTCGATCACCGGGCCGAGATTGGCCGCAGCCCCGATCACCACGAAGATGCAGAAGATCACCTTGAACACCAGTTCCGTGGTCTGACCCTCGCCGAAGAGGTAGGTCCAGGCCTTGAGACCGTAATAGGACCAGCTGATCATCGTCGAGAAGGCGAAGAGGATCACCGCGACGGCCAGAACATAGGGAAACCAGCTTATCGCGCTGCCGAAGGCCGCCGAGGTGAGGCCCACGCCCGAGGTGCCGCCGACGGTCTGGATCGCAGTGCCCGCCTCGTTGAGCAGGTAATTGCCATCGGGTCCCGCCACCAGTTGCCCGGTGATGATGATGACAAGCGCCGTCATGGTGCAGATCACCACCGTGTCGATGAACGGCTCCAGAAGCGACACGAGCCCCTCGGTCACGGGCTCCTTGGTGCGCACCGCCGCGTGGGCGATGGCCGCAGAGCCGACGCCGGCCTCGTTCGAGAAGGCCGCCCGCTTGAAGCCCTGGATCAGCGCGCCGACCATGCCGCCCGCGACGCCCAGCCCGGTGAAGGCCCCGGCAAAGATCTGCCCGAAGGCCCAGCCGATCTGATCGGCGTTCATCACGATGATGATCAGCGCTGTGCCGACATAGAGGATGCCCATGAACGGCACGACCTTTTCGGTCACCCGCGCGATGGACTTGATCCCGCCCACGATCACCGCGAACACGACCGCAGCAAAGATCACGCCCGTGATCCAGCCCGGATAGGCCCCGAGGATCCCCGAGATCTGCTGATGCGCCTGGTTGGCCTGGAACATGTTGCCGCCGCCAAGCGCGCCCAGGATGCAGAAGATCGAGAACAGCACCGCAAGGATCTTGCCCCCCGGCAGCCCGCGCTCGGTGAACCCCTTGGAGAGGTAATACATCGGCCCACCCGACACGCGACCGTCGGGATATTCGTTACGGTATTTCACGCCAAGCGTGCATTCGGTGAATTTCGACGCCATGCCCATAAGACCGGCGAGGATCATCCAGAAGGTCGCGCCCGGTCCGCCGATGCTGACCGCGACGGCCACGCCGGCGATGTTGCCAAGACCAACGGTGCCGGAAAGTGCGGTGGCAAGCGCCTGGAAATGACTGACTTCGCCCGCGTCATTGGGATCCGAATAGTCGCCCTTGACCAGCGAGATGGAATGGCCGACCGCGCGGAACTGAATGAACCCGAAATAGAGGGTAAAGACCGTCGCACCGATCACCAGCCAGGCCACGATCCACGGGAATGTGGTGCCGGGAAAGTTGGAGAAGATGAGATTGACGAACCAGCCGGTCGAGTTGGCGAATATCTGGTTCACCGTCTCGTCGATGGATTGCGCCCGCGCCGGTGCGGCGGAGAGCACCGCGAGCGCGGCAAGCGCTGCGAACATATTCTTTTGCTGCATTGTTTTTGTCCCTGTTTGTCCGTTTGTCATGGCACGATGGTGCAGGGCACCGGCGAGGTCTGCACGAGCGCACCCGCGACCGAGCCGAAGATCCGCGCCTCGAGCGCCGATTGTCCCTCGCGCCCGACGACGATCTGCACCGCGCCCATTTCGCTGGCGATCTTGCCAAGCAACTCGGCGGTGCTGCCGTAGCGGATCACCACCTCTACCGGCATCCCGGCGTCTTTCAGCTCGGCCACCACGGTCTTGTTGAGCATCTCCTCGGCGCGGGCCATCTCTTCGCGGCGGCGCTTGTGGCGCTCTTCCAGCTCGCTGGCGCTCAGGAAGGAATACGGCGACCATTCAAGCACATGCGCGAGCACGATCGTGCCGCCCTGTGCGCGGGCCCGCTCGACAGCGAATTCCAGCGCGCGACGCGCCGACACGCTGCCGTCGTAGCCGACGACAAATTTATCGGACATTCTGGGGGTCTCCCTCGTTTGTTTCGTCATCCGGGTCTTCAAGGCCCGGTATCCAAAACTAACAGGGAATCGCCTCACGATTTTCCCGGAATCGACCGTTTCGCAAACCGAACGGATTGAAATGCTACAGATTAGCGAATTTCACGCTAGATTTTCCCTGAAACGGTCTTTTCGCAGTTGCGGCATTGCGCCACGCGACCGCGAGTCGCGCTCAGTAGCTGTAATCAGCATAGATGCGGCTCAGATCGCCGTTCCAATCGCCGTGATACCGCGCGAGCAGCTCATCGGCGGGGGTGCGGCCGCTCTCGACACTCTCACGCAGCGCATCGAGGAAATGGGTCTCGTCGGGAATCATGCCGCCGCCACCGGGCCGCGCCCGTGCCTTCAGCCCGGCATGGGACAATTGCACCACCTCGCGCGCGAGGTGGTGCATGTCAATGCGCCCCACCTTTGCCTGAAGCCCCTCCACGCTGGCCGCGACGCGCAGGCTGTCGCGGGTTTCGACATCCCAGCCTTTGACCAGATCCCATGCGGCGTCGAGCGCGGATTGATCATACATCAATCCGACCCAGAACGCGGGCAGCGCGCAGAGCCTGCGCCACGGCCCGCCATCGGCACCGCGCATCTCCATGAACTTCTTGATCCGCGCCTCGGGGAAAATGGTGGTGAGGTGATCGGCCCAATCACTGAGTGTGGGCTTCTCACCCGGCAGTGCGGGCAACTCGCCGCGCAGGAAATCACGGAAACTTTGTCCCAAAGCGTCGATATACTGCCCGTCGCGGTAGACAAAATACATCGGCACATCGAGCGCATATTCCGCATAGGCCTCGAATCCGAACCCCTCGTCAAAGACAAAGGGCAGCATCCCCGTGCGCGCGGGGTCAAGGTCTCGCCAGACGCGCGCACGCCAGGATTTGTGCCCATTGGGCTTGCCCTCGAAAAACGGCGAATTGGCGAAAAGCGCCGTGGCCACGGGTTGCAGCGCCAGCGCCACGCGGAATTTCTGCACCATGTCCGCTTCGGAGCCGAAATCGAGATTGACCTGCACGGTGCAGGTGCGGCGCATCATGCTGCGGCCCATGGTGCCGACCTTTTGCATGTAGCTGTCCATCAGCTTGTAACGGCCCTTGGGCATGAGCGGCATGTCGTCATGCATCCAGACCGGGGCCGCGCCAAGGCCGATAAAGCCCACGCCCACCCTGTCGGCGATGTCCTTGACGTCGCGCAGATGCTCGTTCACCTCGTCGCAGGTCTGATGAATCGTCTCCAGCGGTGCGCCACTGAGTTCCAACTGCCCGCCCGGCTCGAGGCTGACATTCGCGCCGTCCTTTTCCAACCCGATGAGATGGCCCCCCTCCTCGACCGGGGTCCAGCCATGCCCGTCGCGCAGCCCCTCCAGCACCGCAAGGATCGAGCGCGGCCCCTCATAGGGAAGCGGGCGCAGCGTGTCCTTGCAATAGCCGAATTTCTCGTGCTCGGTGCCGATGCGCCAGTCCGCGACGGGCTTGCAGCCGCTCGCCAGATATTCGGCAAGCTGGCCTTGATGCTCGATCGGCCCGCCGCCGGATTGGGGAATGGACATGTTCGTATCTCCTGAGCGGCGTGCGTTTTGTCGGCGGCCAGAGTTGGCGGTATTCCGCGCGGGTGTCAATGCAGCCTTGGGTAGGATGTCGGGTGCATGTGTCTCTGCCAGAGGATTTCGGAAACCGGGCCGGGGCGGCGCATCCGCGCCAGCATATGCTCGGTGCGTAGCCCCGGAAGCGCTGCGAAGGCGTCGAAAAGCGCCTCGGCCCCTTCGGCATCGAGCGGAATGCGCAGGGCGGGCTGACCCGGTTGGCGGAGCACCCAGTGCGGCCCGTCGGGATCGAGCGCAAGTGCCGTGATCTCCGACAGCGCGACCGCGCCGCCCGTCACGGGCCCAAGATAGGCGATCAGCCCCTCATCCACCACCACCACCCCCGGCCCGCCCGCACCCCGCCGAAACCGCACCCGTTGCACCCCGGCCAGGCCAAGTGCCGCCGCCGCGACAATCATCGCCCAGCCGATCCATGCCAGCAGGCCAAAGCCGGTCAGCGCCCACCACAGGCCCAGCGCGGCCAGACCAAGCGCCACCAGCACCTCGCGCCAGCGGCGCAGGGTATGGGACGCGCCGGGGCGGACAAGGCTCATCCCCAGTCCCCGCATCTCAGTTGCCAGAACGTGAGCGCGGCAACAGCGGCGGTATCGGCGCGCAGGATGCGCGGGCCGAGGCTGATGGCATGCGCCAGGGGATGCGTCCGCAGCCGGGTGCGCTCGGCCTCGGAAAAGCCGCCCTCGGGCCCGATGAGCACGGCCCAGGGCACCCCGCCGAGATCGCCTGGCAGGGTGGGCGCGGCGCCCACAAGCGCCTCGTCACAAAACATCAGGTGTCGGTCCTCGGGCCAGTCCGCAAGCAGCCGGTCAAGGCGGGTGAGGGTCGCCACCTCGGGCACGAAGGTGCCGCCGCATTGCTCGGCGGCCTCAAGGGCATGGGCCTGAAGCCGGTCCTGCCGGATGCGCTCGGAATTGGTGAAATCGGTCTGTACCGGCACGATCCGTGCCGCGCCCATCTCGGTGGCCTTTTCCACGATGAAATCGGTGCGCGCCTTCTTGATCGGCGCGAAAAGCAGCCACAGGTCGGGCGGGTCGCGCTGCGGCGCGGTCTGCTTGTCGGCCTTCAGCAGGCCGCCGCGCTTGCCCGCCTCGACCACCACCGCGCGCCATTCGCCGTCGCGCCCATTGAACACCCGCAAACCGTCCCCCGGCCCCAGCCGCATCACCCCGAAGAGGTAGTGCGCCTGCGGCTGGCTCAGAGGAAGGGTTTGCCCTTCCCCCAGCGGGTGCTCTAGATAAAGCCTGATCTTGTCCCCTGTCATGAGGCCAGCATATGAGCGAGGGAAACCGGACGCCAGAGGCGACAAAGGCCGTCGCCGATGCCTATGCGGGGAACTGGGTGGACCGGTATGCCCCCGAGACCACGCGCCCCTACCTCCGGCTCAGCCGTGCCGACCGGCCCATCGGAACATGGCTTTTGCTTCTGCCTTGCTGGTGGGGTCTTTTGCTGGCGATGCTGGCGGACGGGCGCGCGGGCTGGCAGGACCTATGGATTTTCGCGGGCTGCGGGATCGGGGCGTGCCTGATGCGCGGGGCGGGCTGCACCTGGAACGACATCACCGACCGCGATATCGACGGCAGCGTTGCGCGCACCGCGTCGCGGCCCATTCCCTCGGGTCAGGTCAGCCTGCGCGGCGCGCTCCTGTGGATGATCGCGCAGGCTCTGGTGGCCTTTCTGATCCTGCTCACCTTCAACGGCGCGGCCATTGCACTCGGGGTGCTCGCGCTTCTGCCGGTGGCGGTCTATCCCTTTGCCAAGCGGTTCACATGGTGGCCACAGGTGTTTCTGGGGCTTGCCTTCAACTGGGGCGCACTCCTGGCCTGGACGGCCCATTCCGGGCGGCTCGAGGCCCCGGCGGTGGTGCTTTACCTGGCCGGAATCGCCTGGACGCTGTTTTATGACACGATCTATGCCCATCAGGATGCCGAGGATGACGCGCTCATCGGGGTGAAATCCACGGCACGGCTTTTCGGAGAGCAGTCCCCGCGCTGGCTGCGGCGGTTTCTGGTGGCGACGGTGGCGCTCATGGCGGTGGCGGTCATTCTGGCAGGCCCGCCGAACCCCGTGGCGCTCATGCTTGCACTTGGCGGCGTCTGGGCGATGGGCTGGCACATGCACTGGCAATTGCGCAGGCTCAGGCTCGACGATACCGCGCGGCTTCTGCATCTGTTTCGCTCCAACCGAGACGCGGGGCTTCTGCCTGTGCTGTTTTTCGCCGGTGCGCTTCTGGTCTGATTGCGCTTGGCCGGGCGCAGGCCTAAGACAGTGTGTGTTTTAACGACCTAGGCTGCCGCTCATGCGCCTCTCCACCCTCTTGACCATCGGCGGGACGTTTCTCGGGGCGGGCGCGCTTTGTGTCGTGGCCGCAGGTTTTGCCGTGAGCGCGATCGAGGACGGCTCGCGCCGCGCGGTGCGCGATGCGCTCGACGCACGCGGCATGCACTGGGCCGAGGTCGGCACCGACGGGCTTCAGGTATTTCTGGCGGGCACCGCACCGACCGAGGCAGCGCGCTTTGCCGCGCTCTCGGTGGCGGGGTCGGTGGTGGATGCGGCACGGGTGCTGGATCAGACCGTGGTGGCAGAGGGCGAGGCGCTCGTCACGCCACAATTCGCCATCGAGATCCTGCGCAACGAGCGGGGAATTTCCCTGATCGGTCTCGTGCCTGCGACCCTCGACCGGCAAAAGTTCATGGAAGATATTGCCGAGGCGACCAATGGCGCGCCTGTGGCCGACCTGCTTGACGCCGCCGATTATCCCGCCCCCGCCACCTGGCGGCCCGCGCTGCGCTATGCCGTGCGGTCGCTTGGCCTTTTGTCGCGGAGCAAGATTTCCGTGACCGCCGAGCGCGTCGAAATTACGGCCATGGTCGACAGCGCCGCCGAAAAGAACCGGGTCGAGATCGACCTGGCCCGCCGCCCTCCCGAGAATGTCGCGCTTGCGCTCGACATCTCCGCGCCGCGCCCGGTGATCACGCCTTTTACCCTGCGCTTTGTCATCGACGAGCGTGGCGCGCGGTTCGATGCCTGCTCGGCCGATACCGACGAGGCGCGCGATCGCATCCTGCGCGCGGCGGGGCGCGGCGGGCTGACCGAGCGCGCGGACTGTGTCGTGGGCATGGGCGTGCCGACACCGCAATGGGCGCGCGCCGCCGAAGAGGCGATCGCTGCGCTCGCCAAACTCGGCGCGGGCAGCGTGACCTTCACCGACGCCGATATTGCGCTGCTGGCCGAGGCGGGGACCGATCAGGCGCTTTTCGACGATGTGGTGGGCGCGCTCGAGGTGGCCTTGCCGGAGGTGTTTGCACTGGACGCCACGCTGCCGCCGCTTCCAGACGCAAGTGCGCCGCTGGCACCCGAGTTCATCGCCACGCTCTCGCCCGAGGGTCAGGTCCTTTTGCGGGGCCGCGTCGCCAGCGAACAAATGCGCGAGACCGTCACGAGTTTTGCGCGGGCCCGGTTTTCCTCGGATGCCGTGCACATGACGGCGCGGGTGGCCGAAGGGCTGCCGCGGGATTGGCCGATGCGGGTGCTGCTGGCGCTGGAGGCGCTCAGCCACCTCGAGAACGGCGCTGTGACCGTCACGCCCGAACGGCTGGACATCACGGGCAAGACCGGGCGCAAATCCGCCGGATCCGAGATTGCGCAGCTCATGGCCGACCGCCTCGGCGGGGCCGAGAAATTTTCCATCGACGTGACCTATCAGCAAAAGCTCGACCCATTGGCGAGCCTCCCCTCTCCCGAGGAATGCGAGGCGCAGGTCTCCGATGTGCAGAGCGCGCAGAAGATCGGCTTCGAGCCGGGCTCGGCCACGATCGACAGCGCAGGCGCCGTGATCCTCGACGCGATCGCCGACATTCTCAAGGCCTGCGGCGAGATCCGCATGGAAATCGGCGGCCATACCGACAGTCAGGGCCGCGAGGAAATGAACGAACAGTTGAGCCTCGAGCGCGCGCGCGCGGTGCTCGATGCATTGCGCCTGCGCCGTGTGCTGACATCCACGATCGAGGCGAAAGGCTATGGCGAGAGCCGCCCGATTGCCGATAACGACACCGAAGAGGGGCGTGAGACCAATCGTCGGATCGAATTTCGGGTGATTCGCCCCGAGCCCGTGGTCGAGGTGCAGACAGGGCTTGAAAGCCTCGAGGATACGGGGGAAGAAGGCGCAGTCGGCACGGACAGTCAGGACCCATCCGCGGATGAACAGAACTGAATTCATTATCGCCACGGCCATCGTGCTTTTTGTGGCGTTCTGCATGGGGTGGTTCGCCAACTGGCTGGTGCATCGCTTTGTGCGGGTTCAGGCCTCGGATGTCGGAGAGTTGGAGCGACTGGCGCAGGAATTGCACGAGGCAGAGGAAACCCGCGATCAGGCCATCACCTATCTGCAACAGCGCGAAGCCGAACTGACCAATCAGCTCAGCCAGGCGGAGGCGGAACTGTCGGCCACCATGGAGGGGCTGCGCGAGGCCCGCTACGAGGCCGAGCATCTTCGGTTGCATCTCGAAAAGGTCTCGGGCCGCGCGGCGGAATAGACCGGCCTCAGCCTTGGGCAAAATCCACAATTGCGGATGTCAGGCAATCGAGGCTGTCGGTCGTGGAAACACTTTCGGGCAACGCATCGGTCATCAGCGACAACTCGGTGCAGGCGATGAGCAGGTGATCTGCCCCCTGTGACAAAAGCGCCTCGGCCTCGGCCCCGAGACGGGGCCGAAGGGCTGCAAGCGGCGCGCCGCCCTTGACCGCGCGGATGATCGCCAGAAGCGCGGCGTCGTCGCCGAGAAACACCGGGGTCAGGCCACGGGCGGCGAAGGGCGCGCCAAACACCCCCGCGATCCGCGTCGCGGGCGAGGCGAGCATGCCCACGCGCCGCGCGCCCATACGGGCCAGATGCGCGGCGGTCAGATCCAGCATGTCGAGAAAGGGCAGATCGGTCGCGGCGCGAATGGCGGGTGCGTAATGGTGCGCTGTGTTGCACGGCATGGCCAGCGCTCGCGCCCCTGCCGACTGCAGATCGCGCGCCATTTTCGCAAGGGTCGGGCCGGGATCATCTCCGCCGCCCTCGATCAGCGCCTTGATTCGGCTCGGCACCTGCGGGTTCTGATGGACAAGAAGCGGCACGTGATCCGCGTCGTCGCGCGCGGGCACCGCAGCCAGCACCTTTTGCATCAGAAGGATGGTGGCCTCGGGCCCCATCCCGCCAAGAATACCAACGGTTTTCATGCGCCTGTCCTAGCCAGTCGAGGAGAGGGCGCGGCTTCTCGCGCCCATGCGGATATCAGCACTGCGCGCGTGCCCCTCCATCCCCTCGGCGCGGCTCAGCCGCGCCGTCACCCCCGCCAGTTGGTCAATCGCCCTTGGCGCGACCTTCTGCCAAGTGACGGTTTTCAGGAACTTGTGCACCGACAGCCCCCCTGTGTAACGCGCCGCCCCGGAGGTCGGCAAGACATGGTTCGGCCCGGCCGCCTTGTCACCGAAGGCCACGGTGGTCGCCTCGCCGAGGAAAAGCGAGCCGTAGGCCGTGAGGCGGCCAAGCCACCAATCGAGATCACGCGCCTGCACATGCAGATGCTCGGGCGCGCGCGCATCCGCATGGGCGGCCATCTCCTCGGGATTGTCGCACAGCACCACCTCGGCCAGATCGCACCATGCAGCGCTTGCCGCGCGTCGGTTTGGGTCTGGCAGGCTGGCGATGAGGGCAGGCACGCGGGCGATTACCGCCTCGGCCAGCGGGCGATGCGTGGTGGCGAGCCAGACCGGCGAATTGGCCCCGTGCTCGGCCTGCCCCACCAGATCGGCAGCGACGATCTCGGGGTCGGCACTCTCATCGGCAAGGATCAGGCTATCGGTGGGCCCTGCCACCATGTCGATGCCCACGGGACCGAAAAGCTGCCGCTTGGCCTCGGCCACATAGGCATTGCCGGGACCGACAAGGATATCAACCCCCGGTGCGCCAAAGAGGCCGAAGGCCATGGCGGCAACCCCCTGCACCCCGCCGATGCACAGGATGCGCGACGCGCCCGCAAGGTCCATCGTGTAAAGAAGCGCATCGGGGATGCCCGCCCCGCCCGAGGGCGGCGAACAGGCGGTGATGTCGGGCACGCCCGCCGCCCGCGCCGTGGCGATGGACATGAGCGCCGAGGCGATGTGCGAATAGCGCCCGCCGGGCACGTAACACCCCGCCGCCTGCACGGGGATCTGTTTCTGCCCGGCAATGAGACCGGGGCGAAGCTCGATCTCCATGTCGCGCGCAGTGGCGCGCTGTGCCTCGGCAAAGCGGCGGATATTGTCATGCGCCCAGGCGATATCATCCCGCAGCGTCCGCGGCACCCGCGCACAGGCCGCCTCGATGTCGGCACGGCTGACGGCGACAGCCCCCTGCCAACCATCGAGATTGCGGGCATATTCAAGCGCCACCTGCGCGCCGCCCACCCGCAGCCGGGCCAGCATGATGCGCACCGTGTCGGCGATATCCGCCGGGGTCTCGGGCGCGGTGTCGATGGCGGTCTTGAGATGGGTGACAGGCATGTCGCGGGCTCCTCCGCCTTATGGATGGGGGGGCGCGGGGCGTGCGGCAAGGGGATTGCCGCAACCGTGACAGGGTTTTTTCAAGCCGTGAAGCGGGGTTTCGGAAAATCCGAAATCACCCCCTGCCCGAAGGCACGACCAGGAAAATTCCCGGATTATCTTGAAAGGAATTTCTGCAAAATTCCTGACCCCCGCACCCGGTCACCGCCGAAGATCGGCCACAAGGCCCCGCGCACACGCCTCGATCAGGTCGAGCGTGCCCTCGAAATCGCGCGTGTAATAGGGATCAGGCACATGACCCGCGCCCCGATCCGGCGCATAATCGGTGAACAGGCGCACGGGTGTGGTGTTACCTGCAGGGCGCAGCGCCTCGGTATCGGCCTGCGTCTCGGCGTCCATGGCAATGATCAGATCGAACCGCTCGAAATCCCGCGCCCGCACGCGCCGTGCGCGCAGGTCCGACAGGTCAAGCCCGCGCGCGCGCGCGGCGTCCTGCATGGGACCATAGGGAGCGTCTCCCTCGTGCCAGCCCGAGGTGCCCGCGCTATCGGTGACGGCCCACGGCGCGAGCGCGCGAAACACCCCCTCGGCGGCGGGCGAGCGGCAGATATTGCCAAGACAGACGAACAGAATCCGGGTGGTCATGGGGCCTCCGCTTTGGCACAGATAGGGCAGGAGGGCGCGATGGAAAAGATCGTCATTCTCACCGGCGCGGGCATTTCCGCCGAAAGCGGGCTTGGCACGTTCCGCGATGCGGGCGGGATCTGGGCGCAGCACCGGATCGAGGACGTGGCCACGCCCGAGGCATTTGCCCGCAACCCCGCCCTTGTACACCGGTTCTACAACGCGCGCCGCGCGCAGGCGGCGCAGGCGCGGCCCAACGAGGCGCATCTGGCGCTTGCCCGGTTGCAGGCCGAAGCGCGCGCCAAAGTCCTGATCATCACACAGAACGTCGATGGGTTGCACGAGGCCGCGGGCAACCGCGACGTGATCCACATGCACGGCGAGCTTTCCCGTGCGCTCTGTGCCGTCTGCGGCCATCGCTGGCAGGCCCCGCTGGCCATGTCCACGAGCGACGCCTGCCCAAACTGCGGCGCGCACGCCTGCCGCCCCGATGTGGTCTGGTTCGGCGAAATACCCTACCGGATGGAGGAGGTCATGGACCACCTGTCACAGGCGTCGCTCTTTGCGGCCATCGGCACCTCGGGCCAGGTCTGGCCCGCCGCCGGTTTCGCGCAATTGGCCGCGCGCGCGGGGGCGCATTGCGTCGAGATCAATCTGGAGTCCTCCGCCGTCGCGGGCGATTTCCACGAACGGCGTCAGGGCCCTGCGTCAAGGGAGGTGCCAGGCTGGGTCGCCGGGCTCCTTTCCGACGGTTAGTTGCCGTGCCCGTGCCCTTCGGCCTTGCGGGTGAGGTCCACGGGAACATCGACGGTGATTTCGCCGGATTTCTCGAAGATCAGGGTAAGCGGGATTTCCTTGCCCTGCTCGAAGGATTCGGTCAGCCCCATGAACATCACATGGTTCCCGCCGCGTTGCAGCACCAGGGTTTCCCCGGCGGGCACATCGAGGCCATCCTCGACATGCACCATCTTCATCACACCCCCCTCTTCGCGGTGGGTGTGGATCTGCACCATCGGCGCGACGGGTGAGGAGGCACCGATCAGCCGGTCGTCGGCATCGCCGATATTCTCGATCAGCATGAAGGCCGCGCCGGTCTTGGCCATCGGGCTGGCAGCGCGCGCATAGGTGTCAAGGATGTGGATTTCCTGCGCGAGGGCAGGCGTGGCAAGGACAAGGCCGAGCGTGGCGGCAAGGGTGAATTTCAGGGACATGATGTCGCTCCTTTGGGTCTGATGGTGAGAGAAGAGGATCAGACCGTCCAGGGCGGTGCGCGCGCGCGCAACGGAGGCGGGGGCGACGGGATCACATGGGCCGCCCCGGCAAACGGATAGCGCGAGAAAGTCACGGCCGGGTGCGGCGCGGGCAGCGGATCGCGCGGGGCGGTGGCGTGAAACGCCAAAAGGCACTCGGGGCAGATATGCGGCGGGGCCACGGGCGCACCTTGCGCATCCACGAGAACGGTGCGGGTGCCCTCCCCGGTGCAGAGCACGACTTCGCCCACGGGCTGCGGCGCGCCCCGCGCCACGGCCAGCGTGACACTGGTCAGCGCCAGAAAGAGGCAGAGGCCGAGGGCCGTGAGGGGGCGCAAGCGGATCATCGCCACAGGTATAGGCCCGCGCGCGGCGCGCTGCCAAGCGACAAAACGAAACAGCCCCGCCGCAGCGCGGCAGGGCTGTGACGTGACCAGCCGGAGGCGATCAGGCGTTGGCGGCCTGCGCCTTGGCAATCTCTTTCTTGACCTTCAGCGCGGAGGCCGACAGCTCTTCGTCCTTGGCCTTGGCAAGGAAGGCGTCGAGCCCGCCGCGGTGATCGACGCTGCGCAGCGCATGGGCCGAGATGCGCAGTTTGATACCGCGATTCAGGGTCTCGGATTGCAGCGTGACATCGTTGAGGTTCGGCAGATACCGACGACGTGTCTTGTTGTTGGCATGGCTGGAGTTGTTGCCCGTCATCGGGCCTTTTCCGGTCAGTTCGCAGCGGCGCGACATGGGGTCATCCTCGTCTTGGGGTGAGGGCGCGTGCAGGCCCTTCTTAACACAAACGGGCACCGCCACAGGCAGCGCCCCGAATTCCGTCAGCGGTCTTTAGGCGCAAAGCCGGGGGGCGTCAAGGGATTCGGGGGTGAAATACGCGCATTGCATCGGCGCGCCCGCGCTCTAGGATCGCCTCATATCCACAGGGAGAGAGCCATGGAAATCATCAGGACCGAAAGCGTCGCCAGCCGCCTTGCCGAACCGGCCTATTTCACCGGCCGGGTCTGGCAGGAGGTGGTGAGCGCGCCCCCCGCCCCCGCACGGGTCCGGGCGCTGCGGGTCACGTTCGAGCCGGGCGCGCGCACCGCCTGGCACACGCATCCCCTGGGCCAGACGCTGCATGTCGTCTCGGGTGTTGGGCTGATCGGTACGCGGGGCGGTCCGGTGGAGGTGATCCGCGCGGGCGACACGGTCTGGATTCCACCCGGCGAAGAGCACTGGCACGGCGCGGCACCTGACCGGATGATGTGCCATCTGGCGATCCAGGAGGCCGAGGACGGGCGCACGGCGGACTGGCTCGCCCATGTGACCGATGCGGAATACGGCGCGGCCTGAGCTCTTTCAACCGCGCAGAAGCGCCAGAAACCGGTCGATCGCCTCTTCGGTGATCGACCAGTCGCAGACGAATCGCGCCAAAAGCGGCGTGTCGCCGGGGCCCTCGTCGAGCGGCCCTTCGTAGAGCGCATAGGTGGCCCCCGCCGCGCGCAGCCGTTGATGGGTGGCACGCGGCAGGCGGGCAAAGATCATGTTGACCTCTCGCTCATAGGCGAAATCGACCTCGGCCACCCCGCGCAGACCCTCGGCCAGATATGCAGCACGGGCATTGGCCGTGCGCGCGGCGTCAAGCCAGGTGTCGCCCTCGAGAAAGCCCAGCATCTGCGCCGACAGGAACCGGTGCTTGGAGAAAAGATGCGCCGAACGCTTGCGGCGCAGCTCGAATTCCCAGGCGTTCTCGGGCGAGAAGAAGATCACCGCCTCGACCCCCAGACAGCCGTTCTTGGTGCCACCAAAGCTGACCGCATCGATGCCCGCGCGCCAGCTCATTTCCGCAGGGGTGCAGCCGAGCGCAGCGATGGCATTGGCAAAGCGCGCCCCGTCGAGATGGGTGGGCATCCCGTGCGCCCGCGCCACATCGCAAAGCGCGGCAATCTCGGCGCAGGTGTAAAGTCGCCCGCGTTCGGTCGCCTGCGTGAGCGCAAGCGGCCCGTATTGCGGCGTGTGCACATCGCCTGCGGGCCAGGCGGCGATGGCGGCCTGCAACTCGGCGGGCGTCATCTTGTCGGCCTCGCCCACAAGGCTGAGCTTCGCCCCGCCGGTAAAGAATTCTGGCGCGTTGCACTCGTCCACTTGGATGTGGGCCAGCGGCGTGCAGAACACCGTCTGCCAGGGCTGCGACAGCGTGGCGAGGCCAAGCGCGTTGGCCGCCGTGCCGGTGCCCACCAGATAGACGCTGGCCTTGGGGGCCTCGAACAGATCGCGCAACCGATCGCGCACGCGGATCATCAGCGCATCCTCGCCATAAGAGGGCATGAACCCCTCATTGGCGGCGATCATGGCCTGCATGACCTGTGGCAGGGCAGGCCCGGCATTGTCGGAGGCGAAATTCATGGGATTGGCTCCTCGATGATGTGGTCTTCCCAGTCCTCTTCGGGGACCTCGTGTTCGGGCAGGGTGCGGTGTTGCATCGACACGCCCGCGTCGTGGACGCTCTGAGGGTCGCCCGAAATCAGCGGGTGCCAGTCATAAAGCCGCCTGCCCGCGTGAAGCAGTTTGTAGGCGCAGGTCTCGGGCAGCCAATAGGCGTGGCGTTCGATGCTGTGGGGCTTCAGCGAGATACATTCCGGCACGAACTGATGCCGGATCGGATATTGCCCGCAGCGACAGGTGGTATCGTCGAACAGCCGACAGGCGACGCGGGTGAATGCGACCTCGCCGGTCTCGTCATCCTCCAGCTTGTTCATGCAGCACTTGCCGCAGCCGTCACAAAGCGCCTCCCATTCCCTTTGCGTCATCCGGTCAAGCGCGGTGGTCTCCCAGTAACGGGGCCTGAGGCCGGTGCGGTCGATGGGATCGCTCATGACGCGGCCAGGATACTGCGGACGCGCGCGCAATCGGCGTCCATTTGCGCGATGAACGCCTCGAGGCTGTCAAAGGTCTCTTCGGGCCGCAGATACTCGACAAGCCCCACGGAGAGATGCGCGCCGTAAAGATCGCCGGAAAAGTCGAAAAGATACGTCTCGAGATTGGCCCCCGCACCCTTGAACATGGGCCGAACGCCAAGCGAGGCCGCGCCGCGATACTTTCCCCGGTGCGGCCCGTCGAGCACATCGACAAGCACCGCATAGACGCCGAAACGCGGCGGGTGCAGACCGGCGATGGACATGTTGGCAGTGGGATATCCAAGCGTGCGCCCGCGCTGTTCACCGCCCACCACCGGCCCTTCGATGCGGTGCCAGTGGCCCAGCATGGCGGCGGCGTCGCGCGGGCGACCCTCAGAGAGCGCGGCCCGGATCGCGGTCGAGGAGACCTGCCCGCCCTCGCCCTCCAGCAGCGGGGCAATGGTCACGCCAAAGCCCATCTGCGCGCCGAACGCCTCGAGCATTGCGGCATTGCCCGCCCGCCCCTTGCCAAAGCAGAAATCCGCGCCCACAACCGCATGGCCAAGGCCAAGCCCGTCGGCCAGCACCTCCTGCGCAAAGGCGCGCGGAGAGAGCGCCGCCATGGCGGCATTGAAGTTCAACTCATAGAGCCGCTCAACCCCCAGCTTTTCCAGCCGGTGCGCGCGCGCCTCAGAGCTCATCAGCCGAAAGGGCGGGGCGTCGGGGGCGAAATACTCGCGCGGGTGCGGCTCGAAGGTCAGGATGCCGAGCGGCGCGCCGATGACCGCGCCCGCCGCGCGCGCAAGCTCGATCACCGAGCGGTGGCCAAGATGCACCCCGTCGAAATTGCCTATGGCAACCGAGGCACCCCGATCGGCGCCTGTGGCAAAGCTGTGGTCGCGCAGGATCCGCATGATCGAGGGGTAGCGCCGGATCAGGACCGGCGCAAGACCGATCCGGGGAGAAGCGCGATGCCCGCCGCGAGGAGCGCCAACAGCACCGCCGCGCCGGTGACGAAGAGTGCCAGCGCCCCCGCCAGCGGTGCCAGCGGCACCAGCGCGAGCGGGCCCGGCAAGCCGCCCGTGAGTAGAACCCACCCGAGCGTCGCCACGAACCACAGCGCCAGGCTCCCCGCCGCCCCGCGCAGCACCAAAGCCGCCCCCGGCGCCCGCCAACCCCGCCGCAGCGCCACCCAGGGACGGCCCAGATCGCGCCCGATGGCCAAAAGCGCGGGCACCACCAGCAGCACCAGCACCATGCCGAAGCCGAGGCCATAGACCAGCGTGATCACCGTCGGCTTGAGGAATTGCGCCTGCGTGGATCGCTCGAAGAGAAGCGGCGCCAGCCCCAGAACCGTGGTCAGCGTGGTCAGCAGCACCGGCCGCAGCCGGTCCGCCGCGCCCTCGATGATGGCGGGGATCAGACCGCGACCCTTGGCATGGTCGTCGATCGAGGTCACCAGCACGATGGAATCGTTGATGATGATACCCACCATCCCCAGAAGCCCCACCACCGAGAACATCGACAGCGGCACATCCCACTGACTATGCCCCCAGATCGCGCCCACAAGGCCGAAGGGTATCACCGCCATGACCACCATCGGCCGCGTCCAGCTTGCAAAGACCAGCGCCAGCACAAGGTAAATGCCCAAAAGCGTGAGCATGAGGCCAAGCCGCGCATCGGCAAGAAAATCGCTTTCCTGCTCGCTCAGCCCGCCCAGGCGGTATTCCACCTGATAGATACCGGCGATCTCGGGCAGGATCTCGGCCTCCAGAACGCGCATGATCTCGGCGGCGCGCTCGGGGTCGTCCTCGGAGATGTCGCCGGTCACGTTGACATGGCGCAGCCCGTTCTCGCGCCGCACGGTGGCAAAGCCCACGCGCGTTGTGACGGTCACGATATCGGCAAGCGGCACGTAATGACCCGAGGCGCTGCGCAATTGCATCGTATCGAGGAAATCCGCCGCCAGATCCGCATCGGGCAGTTCCACCCGGATCGTGGCGGACCTTGGCCCGTCGGGGTAGGTGGCCGCCTCGATCCCGTTCACGCGGTTGCGCAGGGTGCGGCCCAGCTCGTCGATGCCGAACCCGAGCGCCTGCCCGTACGGCGTGAGGTCAAGCACCAGTTCGGTCTTGTCCCAGGCGAGGTTGTCCTCGAGCGCCGACACCTCCGGCTCGCGCGCGAGACGGGTCTTGAGCGCCTCGGCAGCGGATTTGAGCACCTCGGCCTCGGCCCCATAAATGGCTATATCGAGCGCATCGCCACCAGGACCGGAGCGTGCGCCACGAAAGCTCAGTTCTTCGGTAAGCGGCAGGCGCGGCACGCGCTCTTGCAGATCGGCAACGAAGGCAAAGCTCGAATAGGGGCGCAGATCGGGATCGATCAGCTCGATCGAGATACCGCCCACCAGATCGGCGTCGCGGGTGTCGGCCCCGGCCATGCCGCGCCCTGCAGCACCGCCCACCTGCGCCATGACATGCTCGACGGGGTTGAGGCCGTGCGTCGCCTCATACTCCGCCCCGAGCGCCAGCACCGCCTCTTGCAGCGCACGCATCTGCGCCAGCGCATCCGCGCGCGTGGCCCCCGGCACCATGGCGAAATTGCCCGTCACGCTGCCCTGTTCGGGCGCGTTGAAAAACCGCCAGGTCACATCACCGCGCAGGAACGCACCCACCTGAAACGCCAGCAGCAGGATGACACCGGCCAGAACCGCATAGCGCGCCCGGATGACCAATGCCATGAGCGGGCGAAAGGCCCGGTCGCGCAGGGCCAAAAAGCCGCGATTGACGACGCGGCTCGGCCAGTCATACCAGTGCTCTCTGGCGGAATGCGCAAGGGCGTGCGCCATGTGGTTGGGCAGGATCAGGAAACACTCCACAAGGCTTGCCGTCAGCACGGCGATCACGGTGAAGGGAATGTCGTAGATCAGGCTTCCGAACTGCCCGCCGATCACCGCCAGCCCGAAGAACGCGATGAGCGTGGTCAGTGTAGCCGAAAAGACCGGCAGCGCCATGCGCCCGGCGGCGCGCTCGGCGGCGACAAGCGGCGGCTCGCCCAAGCGGCGGTGGCGCGCGTCGGCGTGCTCGCCCACAACGATGGCATCGTCAACCACGATCCCCAGCGTGATGATCAGCGCGAACAGCGAGATCATGTTGAGCGTAAGCCCGGCGGCATACATGATCGACAGCGCGGCCAGCATCGCCACCGGAATCCCCGCCGCCACCCAGAAGGCCGTGCGCGCGTTGAGAAAGAGAAACAAAAGCCCGACCACCAGCGCCAGACCCATGGCGGCATTGTCCAGCAGCATCCTGATGCGTCCCGAGATCGCCTCGGCGCGCGTGCGCACGAGGCTGATCTCCACGCCCTCGGGCAGGGCGCGCATCATCTCGGCCGCCACAGCCTCGACACGGGCCTGGATCCGCAGCGCGTCACCCTGCGCCGAGCGGCTGACCTGCACCGTTATGGCGGGGCTGTCGCCCACGTAATAGGCAAGACCCCGGTCCACCGCGCCGCTGTGCACCGTGGCCACATCGCCGATGGCAAGCGTGCTGCCGTCGGAATTGAGGCGCAGCGGAATGGCGGCAATCTCGGGCGTGCCGCGCGTGGCGGTGCCGGTGCGCAACCGCGCATTGGCACCGGTCACGTCGCCCGCAGGGTCGGCATCGACGCGCGCGGCGATGGCCTCGGCGATCTGGGCCATGGTCACGTCATGGGCGATGAGCGCGCGGGCTGGCACCTCGACCAGCGTTTCGGGCGCGGCAACACCCTGAATGGTGGCGCGCGTGACACCGACGGCGAAAAGACGCGCCACGAATTCATCGGCGATGCGCGCCAGTTGCGAGGCCTCCATAGGCCCGGTGATGACCACATCCGTCACCCGGTCAAGCCAGGCCCCGCGCCGCACCACCGGTTCCTCGGCCTCCTCGGGCAGCGTGGTGATCTGATCGAGTGCAGCCTGAACCTCGTCGGCGGCGCGGCCCATGTCCCAGTCCGGCTCGAACTCGAGCACGATACTGGCGTTTTGCTCGCGCGACGTGCTGCGCGCCCGCGTCACCCCCTCGACCGACAAGAGCGCGGGTTCGGCAAGCTGCACGATGGCGCTGTCCACGTCCTCGGCACTCGCCCCCTCCCAGGTGATCGAGACGGTGACATTGTCGACCACAACATCGGGAAAGAATTGCGCCCGCATCCTGGGCAGGGACAAGAGGCCCAGCGCCACCAGCACCACCAGAAGCAGGTTCGCCGCCGTGCGGTGACGCGTGAAATACGACAGGATGCCCGCCACGGGCCTATCCACCCATCCGGGGTGCGCGGCGCGCGGCGGTGCTGGTTGCGCCGTCATCGGCCCCTGACGTTGCGGCCTCGGGGGTCAGGCGGCGCACCTTGAGACCGGGACCAAGGGCAGGGCTGCGCTCGGTCACGATCTCGCGGCCCGCCACGGCCCCGGCGCGCACCAGAACGTCATTGCCCTGCCGCCGCAAGAGCGTGACCGGCACCCGCTCAAGACGGTCATCGGCCCCGAGCGCCAGCACCGCGCCATCGGGGCCGAGCGCCGAGGCAGGCAGGCGCACCACATCCGTCAGCGGCGGCTCTTTCACGGTGACGGTCACGAAATCACCCGGCTTCATCGCGGGCGCGTCATCGAGCGCGGCAAAGATCATGCGTCCGCTCTCGCCCTCAGCAAGGGCTGCAGCCTCGCGCGCGATGTGCCCCGAGGCGGTGATCCGCGCCGCGCCACTGTCGAGCGCGACGGCGACGGGGGCCGGGCGCAGCGCGCCGGTGGCGTCGATCAACTGTGCGTATTGCGCGTTCGAGACGCGAAACGCCACGTCGAGCGCGCGTCCGTCCACCAGCCGCGCAATCTGTTCGTTGGCCGAAACAAGGCGGCCCTCGACCACGCTCACCTCGCTCAGCGTGCCCGAGAACCCGGCGGTGACGCGGGTTTCGGCCAGTCGTCGCTCGGCTTCCGACAGGGCAAGCCGGGATCGCGCGGTGGCGGTCGCGGCCTGATCGATACGCGCCTCTGCCAGCGCCAGCGCCTGCCGCCCGCCAAGCACCGCCTGCCGCGCCTGAACAAGGTTGTATTCGGCGGCCTCAATCGCCGTCAGCGTGCCGACACCGCGCGCCTCGAGATCGCGCTGACGCGCCAGCGCGCGGGTCTGGATCTCGGCCTGTTCCTGTCGCGCGGCCAGATCGTCGCGCGCCAGATCCAGCGCCCGCGCCGCCTCGCGCTCTTCGGCGCGGGCATCGGCCAGATCGGTGCGCGCCCGCGCCAGCGCGGCCTCGGCATCGGCGGGGTCGATCCGGGCCAGAAGCTGCCCCTCCGTGACCGTGCCCCCCTCGACAAAGCCCGACGCAAGCTCGGTGATCACGCCCGCCGCCTGCGCCCGGATTTCCAGCGTGCGGCGGCTCTCGATCCGGCCGAAGGCGGTCAGGGTGGGCGTGATCGTCCCGGCCTCGGGCCGGATCACGCGCACGGCAAAGACGCGCTCGCGCCGCTCGGGCACGCGCGCCTCGCGGCTTGCCCGCTCCTCGACGGCAAGGCGCAGCGTCTGGCCCGCATAGGCCAGAAGCCCGAGCGTGACCGAAAGCAGGAAGAGCCCCAGGAGCCCCTGACGGAGAAAGCGCATGAAGCGGACCCTCGAGACGCGGCGCCGGGATGCGGCACCCTCAACAATGTAACCGCGACGGGGCGAAAACCAAGTCACGCCGCTGTAATACGCGCAGGCGCGCTATTTCCGGCGTTGATGCTCGTCGAGCCGGGGCATGATCTCGACAAAGTTGCAGGGCAGGTGGCGGTAATCGAGCTGGAGGCGCAGGATCTCGTCCCAGGCATCGCGGCAGGCACCGGGGCTTCCGGGCAGGGCAAAGAGATAGGTGCCCCCCGCAACCCCCCCCGTGGCACGGCTCTGCACCGCAGAGGTGCCGATCTTGCCCATCGAGACCATGGTAAAGACCGTGCCGAAGGCGTCGATCTCCTTCTCGTAGACATCGCGGTGCGCCTCGACTGTGACATCCCGCCCGGTGAGGCCGGTGCCGCCGGTCGAGATCACCACATCGACCCCCGGATCGGCGATCCACTCGCGAAGATGCGCCGCGATCTGGTCGCGCTCGTCGCGCACGATCATGCGATCCACCAGCAGATGCCCCGCCGCCTCGATCCGCTCGGCCAGCACATCGCCCGAACGATCCTGCGTCAGGTCGCGCGTGTCCGACACCGTGAGAAGCGCGATGCGCACGGGGATGAAATCCTTGGTCTCGTCGATACGCGACATGGGGTCAGATCCTTTGCATGACGGCCAGACGGATGGCCAAAGCGGTGAAGATGGTGGCCGATGCGATCCCCAAGGCCCGCGCGAGGCGCGGCGAGGTGGCCAGACGGCGGCCCAGCCCACCGGCAAAGACGCCGACCAGGCCGTTGATGACAAACCCGCCTGCCGCCAGAATGAGCCCGAAAACGAGAAATTGCGGCAGGATCGCGCGTGCGGGATCGACGAATTGCGGCACGAAGGCGAGCACGAAAAGAATGACCTTCGGGTTGAGCAGGTTCACCAGCATTCCCTCACGAAACGCACGCGCCGCGCTCAGCACCGGCGCATCCGGGCGCAACGGCCCCATGCGCAGCGAACCCCACGCGAGCCACAGAAGATAGGCGACTCCCAGCCAGCGGATGACGTCAAGAAGCACCGGCAGCGCGGCAAGGGCGGCGGCCAGCCCCAGCCCTGCCAGCGTCACATGCGCCATGCCGCCCGCCGAAATACCGGCACTTGCCGCAAGGGCCGGGCGCGGCCCCGCACGCAGGCCAAGTCCGAGGCAGAACATCATGTCCGCCCCCGGCGTGAGGTTGAGCGCCAGACCGGCGGGCACAAACGCCAGGAGCGTGAGCGGATCAACGATCATTCCGGGATCTCCGAGAGGCGGGCACGGAGTGCCAACAGGTCTGCCCAGGTCTCGCGCTTGGCCGCCGGATTGCGCAGGAGATAGGCCGGGTGGAACATCGGCAGGGCGGGCAGGCCGAACGCCTCGGTCCACTGCCCGCGCAGACGGGTGATGCCGCGTCGGTTCAGCCCCGCCTCGCAGCTTATGTTGCCGGTAAGGATAAGGCAGTCGGGCGCGGCCAGCGCCACATGGCGCGCCACGAAGGGGCGCATCATGGCGATTTCCTCGGGCTGAGGGTCGCGGTTCTGCGGCGGCCGCCAGGGCAGGACATTGGTGATGTAGACGGCGCGCGCGGGGTCCTCGGCGCGCCGGTCAAGCCCGATGGCGGCAAGCATCCGGTCGAGCAACTGCCCGGCGCGACCCACGAAGGGGCGGCCCGCGATATCCTCTTCGCGCCCCGGTGCCTCGCCCAGGATCATCACCCGCGCGCCGGGGCGACCATCGGCAAAGACAAGATTGCGCGCGCCCTGTTGCAGGGCGCAATGCGGAAAGGCGGCGAGAGCGTCGCGCAGCGCCGCGAGCGTCGGCGCGGCACGCGCGGCTGTCTCGGCCTCGACAACGGGGTCGGTCACCGGCGGTGCGGGCTCGGGGGATGCCGCGCGCGCCCTGGCCACGGTCTTCGTCGCCTTTTCGGACAGCTCATAACGGTTGAGCGGCACGTCCCCGATCGCCTCGGTCGCGCCAAGCTCGATCTGCCAGGCGAGGCTCGCCAGCGCCGCCTCCGGGGTCAGGGTCGATTCCATGGGCCAAAGGCTACCTCGTGGCGCGGGCAGGCGAAAGGGGCCACGCCACCGCGCATCCGGCGCGCGGGGCAGCGGCGCAGGAGTATTTGTGGAACAGTGAAACAGGGCCGTGGCTTGCCGATGCAGGCGCGCGTTTCTATAAGCGAGGGAAATCGCATGGAGGCGGCATGACCTTTGCGCACGCGCATCTTCTCGGGATCGAGCCGCTCGCGCCCGGCGACATCACCGCGATCCTTGATCTGGCCGAGGATTATGTGACGCTCAACCGCAGCGCGGTCAAGCATGGCGACGCGCTCAAGGGCCTGACGCAGATCAACATGTTCTTCGAGGCCTCGACCCGTACGCAGGCCAGTTTTGAACTGGCGGGCAAGCGGCTTGGCGCGGATGTGATGAACATGGCGATGCAGGCCAGTTCCCTCAAGAAAGGCGAGACGCTGATCGACACGGCGCTCACGCTCAACGCGATGCATCCCGATCTTCTGGTGGTGCGTCATCCCCAGTCCGGCGCGGTCGATCTCTTGGCGCAGAAGGTGCGCTGCGCGGTGCTGAACGCAGGCGACGGGCGGCACGAGCATCCCACGCAGGCGCTCCTGGACGCGCTGACGATCCGGCGCGCCAAGGGACGGCTGCACCGGCTGAGTATCGCCATTTGCGGCGATATCGCCCATAGCCGGGTGGCGCGGTCGAACATCCTGCTGCTGGGCAAGATGGAGAACCGGGTGCGCCTGATCGGCCCGCCCACGCTCATGCCCGCGGGCATCGCCGAATTCGGCGTCGAGGTGTTCGACGACATGCGCGCGGGGCTGGAAGGCGTCGACGTGGTGATGATGCTGCGCCTTCAGAAAGAGCGGATGGATGGCGGGTTCATCCCCAGCGAGCGGGAATATTACCACCGCTACGGCCTTGATGCCGAGAAGCTGGCGATTGCAAAGCCCGATGCCATCGTGATGCATCCCGGCCCGATGAACAGGGGTGTCGAGATCGACGGCGAGATCGCCGACGACATCAACCGCTCGGTGATCCAGGATCAGGTGGAGATGGGTGTGGCGGTGCGCATGGCGGCAATGGACCTTTTGGCGCGCAATCTGCGGGCGCGGCGCGCGGCGTGAGCGTCACGCTCGATATCCCGGCGCAGGAGGCGCATGTGCTGCGGGTCTTTGCGGTGATGGATACCGCGCTGCCCGACGAGGCGGTGATTTCGGCGCTCGGGGCCGAGGGGCTGGCGCGTGACGAGATCGAGCTGTTCGACGTGGCGGATTTGCAGGACATGATGCTCTCGACCTATCTTGCCGAAGGTCACGGGATCGGTGAGAACGAGCTGACCGGTATGCGCGCACAGCTCGACGGGCTGAGCGGGCGCATCCTGCTGCTGCCGTCGCGTGCCTTTCAGGGCCGCGCGCTGCGGCTCTCGTTGGGGGCGGCGCTGCGCCTTGTCGGGCGGTTCGAGGAGGACCGCGCGCCAGTGCGCTTTACACCGTTGCCGACGGGCGGAACCGAGGGCGCTCTCGTCGCAGGCGAAGGCTCGAAACCGCCAAGACGCGCCGCATATCTCGCGGCGCTGGTGTTTTTCGTCGGTGTTGCGGTTCTTGCGGCGCTGGTGCTCTGGCTGGCGAGGGGCGCATGAGCGAGGGGCTGATCCATGCCATGACGCCCACCGCCGCGCTCGAGGACGGCGAACGCGTGATCCTGAGCTTTCATCCCGACCGGGCGACCTATTGGCGCGATCACGCGTGGCTCGCGGCGAGTGCGATGGCGCTTGGCATGGCGGTGCTCTGGGCGATCGGCAATCCGCATGTCTGGACCGGGGCGGTCGGCGGGCTGGCGGCGATTGCCGTGCGGGGGGGCTATGTCGCGTCGGACGAGCTCAAGGCGCGGTGGGACCTGACCGACCGCCGCCTGCTCGGGCCCCAGACCCGCGCCGTGCGGCTCTCGGAGATTGTCACGGTGCGAGGGCTGGGCAGCGCCGTGCAGGTAGTGACCGCCGCCGGTGACAAGCACCTGATCAAGTATCAGGCCGACCGCGCAGGCACCGAGGCACGCATCCGTGCCGCAGCAGGGAGAGGGTGATGCAACCACCGAAAGACCCCCGCATGTCCGGCAAGATCGCGATGCTGGCGCTTCTGGTGCTGGTGGCGCTGACCGTGGTGATGGTGATGGTGGCGGGATGAGCGAGGGGGCGCGGTGGGGCGCGCACCTTGACCCGCAAGACATCCTCCTGCGCGGGGCGAGCAATTCCTACGTGCCACCAGTATGGCGAACCGCGCTCGAAACACCAAGCGGCGTGTTGATCCTTTTTTTGACGTGGTTGTACATTTCACAGAACGCGCCCGAGCGATTGTGGCGGTTCTGGGGAGGCGCATTGGGCGCCCTGATTGGCTGGGGAATTGTCTCTCGCCGTGTGAGATGGAATGCTTGGCGAGAATGGGCAATCACGGCATCCGCCATTCATTTCAACAACCGGCCCGATATTCCCATCGCGGAATTGGGCCATGTCCGCGGATGGCGGCATGACGTTGTCTTGATACGGCCAGATACGAGCTGGATGAACAAAAGAGTGATTAAAGTTGAGAACGCTGCCGAGACGCGCGAATTGCTGCG
The DNA here is from genome assembly GCA_002842985.1 of Alphaproteobacteria bacterium HGW-Alphaproteobacteria-1. Lineage (GTDB taxonomy): Bacteria > Pseudomonadota > Alphaproteobacteria > Rhodobacterales > Rhodobacteraceae > Roseovarius. The sequence goes on along the minus strand of PHEQ01000010.1, from coordinate 102,390 downwards.
GGATCTGATCCGCAGTCGGAAGGACGTGACAGTATGACCCCCACCCTTTTCACAAACGCCCGCCTGATTGATCCCGAGGCAGGAACGGATGCGCCCGGCTGGCTGCTGATCGACAAGGGCGTGATCGCCGCGCGCGGCACCGAGGACGCACCGCAGGCCGAGACCGTGATCGACTGTGGCGGGCAGTGCCTTGCGCCCGGCATCGTCGATATCGGGGTGAAGGTCTGCGAGCCGGGCGAGCGGCACAAGGAAAGTTATCGCTCTGCCGGTCTGGCGGCGGCGGCGGGGGGGGTGACGACCATGGTCACGCGCCCCGATACCAACCCTGCCATCGACACGCCCGAGGTGCTCGAATTCGCCCGCCGCCGCGCCAATGAGGCCGCCCCCGTCACCGTGTTGCCGATGGCGGCGCTGACCAAGGGGCGCACCGGGCGCGAGATGGTCGAGATCGGTTTTCTGATGGATGCGGGCGCCGTGGCCTTCACCGATTGCGACCACGTGGTGCGCGACACCAAGGTGCTGAGCCGCGCGCTCACCTATGCCCGCTCGCTCGGCGCGCTGGTGATCGGCCACCCGCAGGATCCGGGGCTGAGCGCAGGTGCGGCGGCGACGAGCGGCAAGTTCGCCTCTCTGCGCGGTCTGCCCGCCGTCTCACCCATGGCCGAACGAATGGGGCTTGACCGCGATATTGCGCTGCTGGAGATGACCGGCGCGCGCTATCACGCCGATCAGATCACCACCGCCCGCGCGCTGCCTGCCTTGGCGCGGGCCAAGAAGAACGGGCTTGATATCACGGCAGGCACCTCGATCCATCACCTGACGCTGAACGAGTTGGACGTGTCGGATTACCGCACGTTTTTCAAACTCAAACCGCCGCTGCGCTCCGAGGATGACCGCCAGGCGGTGATCGAGGCGCTGCGCGAGGGTCTGATCGACATCATCTCCTCCATGCACACGCCGCAGGACGAGGAATCCAAGCGCCTGCCCTTTGAGGAGGCGGCCAGCGGCGCAGTGGCGCTCGAGACGCTGCTGCCCGCAGCACTGCGACTTTACCATGCCGAGGCGCTCGACCTGCCGACGCTCTGGCGCGCCATGTCGCTCAACCCGGCGAAGCGGCTCGGCCTCGCCTCGGGGCGGCTCGGTATCGGCGCACCGGCTGACCTCGTGCTCTTCGACCCGGGCAAGCCCTTCATCCTCGACCGCTTCGCGCTCAAATCAAAATCCAAGAACACACCCTTTGACGGCGCGCGCCTGCAAGGTAAGGTCATGGCGACATATGTCGCTGGCACCTGCGTGTATGAGGCCGACTGATGCCCCTGATCGAAAGCACCCCCTCGGCCCTCCTGCTCTGGGCGGCGATCGGTTATCTGCTTGGCTCGATCCCCTTCGGCATGGTGCTGGCGCGGGTCATGGGCCTTGGCAACCTGCGCGAGATCGGATCGGGCAATATAGGCGCGACCAACGTGCTGCGCACCGGCAACAAGACCGCCGCCGCGCTCACGCTGCTGCTGGATGGCGGCAAGGGGGCGGTGGCGGTGCTGCTTGCGCGCGCCTTCGCCGGTGAGGACGCGGCGCAACTGGCCGGGCTGATGGCCTTTCTGGGCCATTGCTACCCGGTCTGGCTGCGCTTTGCCGGCGGCAAGGGTGTGGCGACGTTTCTGGGGCTTTTGCTCGCGCTCGCCTGGCCCGTAGGGATCGCGGCCTGCCTGACATGGCTGGCCACCGCCGTCGTGACGCGCATCTCCTCGCTCTCGGCGCTGGTTGCGGCGGTGGCGGCACCGCTCTGGATGCTGGTGCTGGGGGTTCCCGGTGCGACCGTGCTGGCGGCGCTGCTGGCGGGGGTGATCCTCTGGCGGCACCGGGGCAACATCTCGCGCATCCTGAACGGCACCGAACCGAAGATTGGCAAGAAGGATTGAACCGATGAATTTTCAGACCGCAATCAAGACCTGCCTCATGCAGAAATACATGGATTTCAACGGACGCGCCTCGCGCCCGGAATTCTGGTGGTTCGCCTTGTTTACCCTTGTCGTCAGCCTCGTGCTGCAGGTGATCGGCGGCGATATTCTGGGCGCGGTTTTCGCGCTCGCGGTGCTTCTGCCCGGCATCGCCGTGGCGGTGCGGCGGCTGCATGACGTCGATCGGTCGGGCTGGTGGTATCTGCTTGTTCTGATCCCGCTCATCGGGGCGCTGATCCTGATCTTCGCCTTCTTCATCCACCGGGGCACCGAGGGGCCGAACCGCTTTGGCGCGCCACCGCGCGCCTGATCACGCAATCAGGCTCCGATATAGATCCGTCACGGCATCTGCCCCAAGCGCTACGTCGTCAAAGCTCAGCACGGTGCCGCGCGCCACGTCGCGGCGCATCGCCACCCGATGCGCCAGCCCGATGGGAAGTGCCGTGCGCGCCCGCGACACCGGCTGCGCCTTGCCCCAGACGGTGTAACCGCCTTCGCCGTCAAGGATTTCGCCCACCTTCAGATCGCGCTTGGCCACGGCTGCGACGGTGCCGCGCATTTCGCGCGCCTGGCCCGTGGGTTCGCCGCGCAGGGCCGCGCTCAGCACCGAGACCGACAGTTCCAGCCCGATCAGGTGATAGGGCTTGTGCATCGCGGCAAAGCGCCCGGTGGCGTCGGTCGGCAAGCCGTATTGCCGGAAACAGGCCGCGGCGTAATCGTTCGGGGCCTCGAACACCACGTAGACCCCCCATCGCAGGTCACGGAACACGGGTCGGCCGTCACGCTCGAGCGATGACACCGTTTCCACCATGCCGCGCCCCGCAAGCTGACCGCCAAGGTCGCGCGGGCGCAGCACATGGGCGAGGTCATCGACACCGCAGGGTGGAAAGGCGAGGCCCGCCTCGGGTACATCGAGACCGCAGGCATTGGCGATGGCGACCATCTCGATCGCGCTTTTCGTGCCGTCGAGAAATGAGTTGAACATCTGCGGGTTCATGCCCGCCCGTTCCGCCTCCTCTGCCGTCAGTCCGTAATGCGACCAGACATCATCGGGCGTGACCTCGTGATAGGCGGGCAGGTATTTGGTGCCCTTGCCCGCAGCAGTGACGTGAAAGCCGGTGGCGCGCGCCCAGTCGACCATTTCCGAAACGAGCGCGGGCTGATCGCCATAAGCCATGGAATAGACCACGCCTGCCGCCCGTGCCTCGGCAGCGAGCGCGGGGCCCACGAGCACATCCGCCTCGACATTGACCATGATCACATGCTTGCCGTTTGCGATGGCGGCGCGCGCATGGGCGATGCCCGCGCGCGGATGGCCAGTGGCCTCGATCACCACATCCACATCGTCGCGCGCGGCAAGTGCTGCGCCGTCATCAAGAAAGGCCGTCGCCGCCACCCGGCCTTCGTCCCAGCCGACGGTGCGGCAGGCGCCGCGCGCGCGGTCAGGGTCCAGATCGGCAATGGCCGCGACAGTGAGACCCTTGATCGTCGGCACCTGTGCCAGAAACATCGAGCCGAACTTGCCCGCACCGATCAAGCCTGCGCGCACCGGTGTGCCGCGCGCCTCGGCCTCTGCGGCCAGTCTTGCCAGATTCATCGCGCCTCTCCATTCCGTGTCGCGCATATCTGAACACGCGCCTTCGCCCGCGCGCAAGGGAAGGTTGACACCACAGGGCGGACATATATAAGCGCGGCTTCATTGGTGTTGGTGGCCCCCGCAAGGGGATGCCTGTCGGGAGCAATCCAGAGGACAACGCCCTTTTGACAACTCAGAAGGAGACCAGCCGTGACCAAACGCACGTCTGCCAAGTATAAAATCGACCGCCGCATGGGCGAGAACATCTGGGGCCGCCCGAAATCGCCCGTCAACAAGCGGGAATATGGCCCCGGCCAGCACGGCCAGCGCCGCAAGGCCAAGATTTCCGATTTCGGTCTTCAGCTTCGCGCCAAGCAGAAGCTCAAGGGTTATTATGGCGACCTGACCGAAAAGCAGTTCCGTCGCATCTTTGCCGAGGCCGAGCGCCGCAAGGGCGATACCGGTGAAAACCTGGTGGGCCTGTTGGAGCGCCGCCTCGACGCCGTGGTCTATCGTGCCAAGTTCGTGCCCACCATGTTCGCCGCGCGCCAGTTCGTGAACCACGGCCATGTCACGGTCAACGGTCAGCGGGTCAACATCCCCTCCTACCGCGTGAAAGAGGGCGACGTGATCGAGGTGCGCGACAAGTCGAAACAGATGGCGGTGCTTCTCGAGGCCGTGCAACTGGCCGAACGCGACGTGCCCGACTATGTCGAGGTCGATCATTCCAAGATGGTCGCCACCTTCGTGCGCCAGCCGGGCCTCTCGGATGTGCCCTACCCGGTGATGATGGAACCGAATCTCGTCATCGAATATTACGCACAGAACTGATCCTGCGGGATCCTCGGTCAGCGACCTGCGAAAGCCGCCTCTCGGGGCGGCTTTTTGCAAGGGCGTCAATGCATGACATCTGACGGACAATCCTGCATTTCTTCACCGCTTTGATTGGTCTGCGGAGACAGTGACACGGAAATTCTGCGGGACGGGACCAGATTTGCCCAGATCGCCCGTCAAGAAGGGGAAATCGAACTCTGTCGTATGATCGCGGCTGCGGGGGCGCTGCGGCACCGGCCTGCCTGAATTGAGGGAATGAGCATGACGATACCCCGCCTTGGTGCGCCTTCTGCGCGCACCTTGACCCTGCGCTCCGACGACCTGCCGACGCGCCGCTACCGCTGTCTCTGGCTCGATCTGGGTGGCACGATCAGCGAGACCGAGCGCCCCTTGCCCGCGCTGCCCCTGCTCGCTGCGGCGCATGGCGGCTTTGCGCGCGGCGCGTTGATCGAAACGCCGCGCGGGCCGACCGCCATCGAGGACCTTATGCCAGGCGATTCGGTCTCCACTGCGGGTCAGGGCGCGCTGCCGCTGCTCTGGATCGGCAGCACCACCCTGCACCCGGAGAGCGACACGCCCACGCCCCTGACCCGGATCATGGCGGATGCCTATGGGATCGGGCGGCCCTTTGCCGATCTGATGATGGGACCCGGCGCACGCCTGATGGCGCGCCCGCGCAGCCTGCGCGCGCGGATCGGGGCCGAGCGGGTGCTCACCCCGGCCCATGCCCTCGCCGACGGGATGACCGCGTTTCGCCTAACACCACGACAGCCGGTGACGCTCTATCACATCGCCTTGCGGCGGCACGCCGTGATCACCGTGAACGGCATGGAGACCGAGAGTTTTCATCCCGGCGCGGGTTTCGAGCGATCGCTTGATCCAGCCACGCTCCGGCAGGTGATGAGCGCCTTTCCCCACATCGCCGCACCTCAGGATTTTGGCCCGCTCGCACAGATGCGCCTGCCGCTCGATGCCCCCGAACTGGCCGATCTGGTCTGAGCGCGCGGCTCAGGCGGGTTGATCGAGCCGCGCCTCGAGGATGTCGAAGGGCACGCCCGGTTCGTCCTTGGCCCCACGAATGACAAGCGATGTCTTGACGCTCGCCACGTTGTCGGCCGCCGTCAACTCTTCGGTCAGGAAGCGCTGGAAGGTCGAGAGGTCCGGGGCCACGCATTTGAGGATGAAATCCACCTCGCCGTTGAGCATGTGACACTCGCGCACCAACGGCCAGGCCCGGCAGCGAGCCTCAAAAGCCGAGAGATCCGCCTCGGCCTGGCTCTGCAATCCCACCATGGCGAAAACCTGCACCTCAAAGCCAAGTTCGCGCGGGTCGATATCGGCGTGATAGCCCCGGATGAACCCCTGTTCCTCGAGCGCGCGCACGCGCCGCAGACAGGGCGGCGCGGAAATGCCGACGCGCCGGGCCAGTTCGACATTGGTCATCCGGCCATCGGCCTGCAACTCGGCCAGGATCTTGCGGTCGATCGGATCGAGACGGGGTCCCGCCATCGTCATCCCCCTTGCTGATTTCGCGGTTGTTATAGCAGGAGCGCAGTAATGCGCAATATTGTTTCGCGCACGCGCAACATAGTTTCCAGGGTGCCCGCTGCGACCGGGGGGTTACATGCCGCCCGCGCCATCGTTATATCTCGCCCCCAAATGCCGCCCAAGGAAAGGCTTCCCATGTCCGAGACCCGCCATACCCGCTGCCTCATCATCGGCTCCGGCCCTGCCGGCTACACCGCCGGGGTCTATGCCGCGCGCGCCATGCTCTCGCCCCTCCTCGTGCAGGGGATCGAACCGGGCGGGCAACTCACCACCACTACCGAGGTCGAGAACTGGCCCGGCGATACCGAGGTGCAGGGCCCCGACCTGATGGTACGGATGGAGGCCCATGCGCGGGCCATGGGCTGCGAGGTTATCGGCGACATCATCAGCGAGCTCGACGTGTCGGCCCGCCCCTTCGTGGCAAAGGGCGACAGCGGCGCGACCTATACCGCCGATGCGGTGATCCTGGCAACGGGCGCGCGTGCCAAATGGCTGGGGCTGGAGAGTGAGGAGGCATTCAAGGGCTTTGGCGTTTCGGCCTGCGCGACATGCGACGGGTTCTTCTATCGGGGGCAGGAGATTGTCGTCATCGGCGGCGGCAACACGGCGGTGGAAGAGGCGCTCTTCCTGACCAATTTCGCCTCTAAGGTGACGCTGATCCACCGCCGCGACGAATTGCGCGCCGAGAAGATCCTCCAGGACCGGCTGTTCAAGAATCCGAAGATCGAAACGCTCTGGTTCCATACGCTCGACGAGGTCACGGGAACCGAGAATCCCAAGGGCGTCGAGGGCGTTCGCGTGCGCCATGTCGAGACCGGCGTGGTCACCGAAATCCCCTGCAAGGGCGTGTTCATCGCCATCGGCCACGCCCCCGCCAGCGAACTGGTGAAAGGCAAGGTCGAAATGCATCACGGCGACTACGTCAAGGTGGCACCGGGCAGCACCCGCACCTCGGTGCCGGGGCTTTTTGCGGCGGGCGATCTGACCGATCACGTCTACCGCCAGGCCGTCACGAGTGCCGGGATGGGCTGCATGGCCGCGCTCGACGCCGAGCGATGGCTCGCCGAACAAGAGAACTGAGAATTGGGGGGCCAGCCCCCCACCCCCCCCCCGGGATATTTGAGGCCAGAAGAAACCGGGGCCGGTTTAAGGCTTTGTTCATGGATGTTGGTCTAAGGTCGGCTTCGGACCAAGGGCAAAGGCATCATGGGCGCACCACCTGCACGGATCGAAGCCCCGGCGCGGCAGGGGGGGGCGGCGCATCTTACCCGCGCGCAAAAGGCCGCAATCATCGTGCGCTTTCTCTTGAACGAGGGGGCGGAGGTGCCGCTGACCGATCTGCCCGAGGGGTTGCAGGCGCGGTTGACCACGCAGATGGGGTCCATGCGCTATGTCGATCGCGGCACTCTGGCTGCGGTCGTCGCCGAATTCGCGCGCGAGCTTGAGGGAATGGGCCTCACCTTTCCGCGCGGCGTGGCGGGCGCGATTTCGGCGCTTGATGGCCGGATCAGCGCGCAGACCGCCGCACGCCTGCGCAAGGAGGCGGGCGTGCGCCAATACGGCGACCCATGGGAGCTTGTGCGCCGCACCGAGCTTGCGTCGCTCGTGCCTGTGATCGAGGGAGAGAGCGCGGAGGTCGCAGCGGTGATTCTCTCAAAGCTCGAGGTGGCGCGCGCGGCCGAGTTGCTCGGGCTATTGCCGGGACCGGTGGCGCGCCGCATCACCTATGCGATTTCGCAGACCGGCTCGGTCAGCCCCGAGGCGGTGGACCGGATCGGCCTCGCGCTCGCCGCGCAGTTGCAGGACGTGCCCGAGACCGCCTTTGCCGAGGGCGCGGTGGCCCGGGTCGGCGCGATACTGAACTATTCGGCGGCGGCGATCCGCGACGAGGTGCTCGAGGGGCTGGAAGAGACTGATCAGGATTTCGCGGCACTGGTGCGGCGCGCGATCTTTACCTTCGTTCACTTGCCCGAGCGGATCAAACCCACCGACGTGCCGCGCGTCCTGCGCGAGGTGGATCAGGCCACGCTCGTCACCGCGCTCGCGGGGGCGCAGGCCGACGATCTGGCCCCGGTCGCCGAATTCCTGCTGGCAAACATGTCCAAACGCATGGCCGACGCCCTGCGCGAGGAAATCGCAGAGCGTGACCGCGTGAGACCGCGCGACGCCGAGGCCGCGCAGACCGAGGTGGTCAACGCCGTGCGCCGGCTTGAAGCGGCGGGAGACATTGCCCTCATCCGTCGCGATGAGGCCGGGGCCGAGAATGACTAGCCCTTGCTCTTTCCAAGCCACGCCACGCCATCTTTTCGTCGCGGTTCGCTCGCTTTGGATGGTGCGCGCCGTTATCGGATGTATAGTCCGGGCTGTAGGCAGTGACAGCAGTCCTCGAAGGGTGGCGGGCCTTGGATATTCCCGATCTCTCCAACCTCGTCGCGCCCGGAACCCGCATCGCGGTGCGGGTGACGCCCCGGGCATCGCGCGCGCGACTGGTGGTCGAGGGCGATACGTTGCGCGCCTACGTGACCGTGGTGCCGGAGGATGGCAAGGCCAATGCCGCCGTGCAGGCGCTGCTGGCCAAGGCGCTCGGGCTGGCGAAATCGCGGCTGGTGCTGGTGCGCGGCCAGACCTCGCGCGACAAGCTGTTCGAAGTGATCTGAGGGGGCTTAGCCCTCCGCCATCCAGCGGATATGGGGCTCTCCACGTTCGGCGGCCAATGCCACCTGCCGCTGCCGCTCGCGGAAGCGGGCCTTGTCCTCATCGGTCGTCTCATGGACGCAGTGATGACAGGCAACACCCGCCTCGTAATCCGGATGCGCGCGATCCCCGGGCAGGATGGGACGTCGGCAGGCATGGCAGAGCAGGTGCGGGCCCCGGCGCAGCCCGTGCCCGACCGACACCCGACCGTCAAACACGAAACAGTCACCTTGCCAGAGGCTTTCCGCCTCGGGCACCTCCTCGAGGTATTTCAGGATCCCGCCCTTGAGATGAAAGACCTCTTCGATCCCCTGTCCGAGCAGGTAGTTTGTCGATTTCTCGCAGCGGATCCCGCCGGTGCAGAACATCGCCACGCGCTTGTTGTGGAACCGCGCCTTGTTGGCCGCCCACCAGGCGGGAAAGTCGCGAAAGCTGTCGGTGCCGGGATCAACCGCGCCGCGAAACGTGCCGATGGCCACTTCGTAGGCGTTGCGCGTGTCGATCACCGCCACATCGGGGCTTTCGATCAGCGCGTTCCACTCGGAGGGCGCGACATAGTGCCCTACCCCGGCGCGCGGGTCCACATCGGGCACACCCATGGTGACGATCTCGCGCTTTAGGCGGACCTTCATGCGCCCGAAAGGGGCGGTCTCGCTGGCGCTCTCCTTCCAGTCGAGAGCCGCGCATCCCGGCAGCGCGCGGATATGCTCGAGCACGCGGGTGATACCGTCCTGCGGCCCCGCGATCGTGCCGTTGATCCCCTCGCGCGCCAGCAAGAGCGTGCCGCACACGCCCGCACCCTCGCACAGGGCAAGCAGCGGCGCGCGCAGGGCGGCGGGGTCATCGAAACGGGTGAAGTGATAGAGAGCAGCGATGCGATACATGGCGCGGATTTACGCAAGCCACGCCCGCACGGCAAGAGCCGGGATTGACGCATGGGCGCGCAGCGCTTAGCCATGCGGGCCATGACCCATGCACTTCTCGTGATCGACATTCAGGCCGATTTCTGCCCCGGCGGTGCGCTGGCCGTGCCGCAGGGTGACGAGATCGTGACAGGCGTCAACGCCCTGATGCGGGATTTCACCGAAGTTGTCCTGACACAGGACTGGCACCCCGAGGGCCATTCCTCCTTTGCCACCGCGCATCCGGGCAAGGCCCCGTTCGAGACGGTGGAGATGGATTACGGCACGCAGGTGCTCTGGCCGGATCACTGCGTGCAGGGCAGCGCGGGTGCGGCCTTTCATCCCGCGCTCGCGATCGACCGGGCGAAGATCGTCATCAGGAAGGGCGGCAATCCCCGCATCGACAGCTATTCCGCGTTTTTCGAAAATGACCGGACCACGCCCACGGGACTGCACGGCTACTTGAAGGAACGCGGTGTCACGACGCTGACGCTTGTCGGTCTCGCGCTCGATTTCTGCGTCTGTTATTCGGCCCTCGATGCCGCGCGGCTGGGATATGCCGTCACCGTGCGGCGCGATCTTGCCCGCGCGATTGACCTTGACGGCTCGCTCGCCGCGGCAGAGAGGGCGATGCGCGCGGCGGGGGTTGCGCTTGACTGACGGCCTTGGTGACGAGATCCGTGCCTGCCGCCTCTGCGCCGACCGCTTCGCAGCGACCGCCACCGCCCATGACCCAAGCCCGGTGGTCTGGTTCCGGTCCGATGCGCGGATATTGATCGCAGGACAGGCACCGGGGCTTCGGGTTCACAACTCCGGCACGCCTTTTGACGATCCCTCAGGCGCGCGGCTGCGCGACTGGCTGGGGCTGAGCGCGGCGGAGTTCTATGACCGCAAGCGGGTGGCCATCGTGCCGATGGCCTTCTGCTTTCCGGGTTATGATGACAAGGGCGCGGACCTGCCACCGCCGCCAATCTGCGCTCGGACATGGCACGCCCGCATCATGGCGCTTCTGCGCGCCGTGCGCCTGACGGTGCTGGTGGGCGGCCATGCGCATCGTTATCACCTTGGAACAAGGGCAGGCGTGACCGAGACGGTGCGGCGCTGGCGCGATCACGGCCCGGGGATTTTCGCCTTGCCGCACCCGTCCTGGCGCAATACCGCATGGCTCGGGAAAAACCCGTGGTTCGAGGCCGAGGTGCTCCCGGTGCTGCGGTCAGAGGTGAGGCAGGTGCTGGATGGCGGACGAGACCCCGATTGACAAGGCCCATGCGGTGATGATGGCCGCGCCCGAGGATGAGGGTGCGCGATGGCATTTCTACGAGGTTCTGGCGGCCAGCGAGCTGTGCTTGCTGCTGGCGCGCGAGGCAGACGGTGACCGGATCGACCCGGCGATATTCGAGCCGGAGGGCGCGCCCTGCGTGCTGGCGTTCGACAGCGAGGCCCGGCTGGCGGCGTTTGCCGAAGGAGTCGCACCCTATGCCGTGGTCTCGGGTCGTGCGCTTGCGGGGATGCTGACCGGGCGTGGCGTGGGGCTTGGCCTCAACCTCGGGATCGCGCCCTCGGCGATCCTGTTACCGGCAGAGGCGGTGGATTGGCTGGCGGAAATGCTGCCAGAGATGCCCGAGGAGGTTGCCGCCCGCCCGGTCGAATTCCGCGTGCCCAAGGGGCTGCCCGAGGCATTGCTGCGCGCGCTCGACGCGCGGCTGGCAAGCATGGCGGGTCTGGCCGAGGGCGCCTGGCTGGTGGCCGCGCGTTACGACGGCGGCGCGCAGGGGCATTTGCTGGGCTTTGTCGGTGCCATACCGGGATCGGAGGGCGCGCTGGCGCGGGCGGTCTCGGAGGTGCTGGCCTTCTCGGGGCTGGAGGCGGCGGCGCTCGACGTGGGCTTTTTCGGCGCGGACGATCCGGTGGTGGCGCGGATGGCCGGCTGTGGGTTGCGCTTCGATCTGCCGAACGCGACAGCAGCTGCCGCCCCGGTGGCTCCGGGGTCTGACCCAAAGCGGCCACCGCGCTTGCGCTAGACACGAGAGCCGCGTCAAACCCGCGGATGACGGGCGCTCAATAGCCCGCGTCGGGATCCACAAGATGCAGGAACGCCTCGCCCGCTTCGCCGCGCCGGATGTTCTCTGCGATGACCTCGGCCGCCGATTCGGGGCGCGTCTCGGAGGCAATATGAGGTGTTACCGTCACGCGCGGATGCCCCCAGAAGGGATGATCCGGCGGCAAGGGCTCGACGCGGAACACGTCAAGCGTGGCATGACCGAGCGCGCCGCTGTCAAGCGCCGCAATAAGCGCGTCATCGTCGATGAGCGGGCCGCGACCGGGGTTCACGATCACCGCGCCACGCGGCAAAAACGCAAGGCGCGCAGCATCGAGCAGCTTCTCGGTCTCGGGCGTGAGCGGCAGCAACAACACGAGAATATCTGCCTCTGCCAGTGTCTGACCAAGCCCGTCTTCGCCTGTAAGACAGCGCAGACCGGCAATTTCCTTGGGTCGGCGGCTCCAGCCGGTGACGGGAAAACCGAGCGTGACAAGCATCTGTGCGCAGGCCGCCCCAAGCGCGCCGAGACCAAGCACACTTACCCGGCGATCGCGGGCCAGCGGCGGGGCATCGGGCCGCCACACCCCGTCCTGATGCAGGATATGGGCATCCATCCCGAGATGATGTCGCAGCACGTGGCCGGTCACATATTCCACCATGCCTTGGGTCAGACCGTGATCGACCATTCGCGCCAGCGGAAGGCGCAGCGTCGGGTTGCCGACGATCTTTTCCACCCCGGCCCAGAGATTGAGCACCGCGCGCGCGCGGGTGAAAGGCGTGAAATCCTGCACCGCACTGCCCGGCGCATAAACGATGTAATCCACCTCATCGGCGGGAAAATCCGTCGCAACACGGGCCGCGACGCCGAGACGGTCGAGCGCGTCGAGCAGAGGCGATCTGTAAATGGCCCATTGTTCCGCTCCTGCGGCAAAGAGGACGTTGGCAGTCATGACTTACCTCGGTTTGTGGACATGCGCGCTCTGGACGAGGCCGAATCCCAGCATCAGCACCAGCATCGCCGAGCCGCCATAACTGACCAGCGGCAGCGGCACGCCGACGACCGGCATCAACCCCATCACCATCGCCATGTTGACGGCGAAGAACAAAAAGAACGTGACCGCGACACCGAGCGTCAGAAGCGAGGAAAACCGGTCGCGGTTGTTGAGCGCGGTGGCGACGCAGAACAGGATGATCAGTGCGTAAAGCGCCAGAAGCGAGACAGCGCCGACAAAGCCGAATTCCTCGGCCAGCGTCACGAAGATGAAATCGGTGTGCTTTTCGGGCAGGAAGTTGAGCCGCGATTGCGTGCCCTGCATGAAGCCGCGCCCTGTCCAGCCGCCCGAGCCGAGGGCAATCTTGGACTGGGTGATGTGATAGCCCGCGCCAAGCGGGTCGGTGTCGGGGTTGAGGAATGTGTCGATGCGGCGATACTGGTAATTTTCCAGAAGCTGCCAATCGGTGCCACGGCTGGCGAAAACAGCAAAGATCGCCCCCGCCCCGAGTACGATCACTGTGGCGAAATAGGCCCAGTGGACACCCGCGAGAAACATCATCGCGCCGCCGCCCACGATCAGGAGGATCGAGGTTCCAAGATCGGGCTGGCGCACCACCATGGCGACGGGGGTGAGGATGAGGGAGAGCGGCAGCAGCACCCAGAGCGGTCGTGACACGCGAGAGACCGGCAACCAGTCGTAATAGGCCGCGAGCACCATCACCAAGGTCATCTTCATCAGTTCGGATGGTTGCAGGCGCATGAAGCCAAGGTCTATCCAGCGTTGCGCGCCCTTGCCCTCGACGCCGACAAGGGCCACCGCAAGGAGCAGCGCGAGCGATATGAGATAAGCCAGCAGCGACATGTTGCGCCAGAACCAGATCGGCACCAGCGCAACCGCGATCATCACGGCAAAGCCGAGGGCAAAGCGCTTCATCTGCGGCTCGGCCCAGGTCGAGAGCGTGCCGCCCGCCACCGAGTAGAGCATGAGAAAACCCACCGAGGCGACGGTCACGAGCAGGAGGGCCAGAGGCCAATTGAGATGGAGGATCTTGCGCGGCCCGGTGGGGGCCGATTTGACGGAATATTCCAGATAGCTCATGCGCGGTCGCTCGGGTCTGGGTCTGGGCGCGCTATCAGGCGGCGCAGTTCTTCTTGCTGGGTGCGGATGCGGGAGCGGTCGGCCGCCGGATAGGCCTCGAGCGGTGGATCACCCCGATAGAGCGCCTGGAGCGTCATGTCGCGGGCAATGGGGGCTGCGGCCGTGGACCCGCCACCGCCATGCTCGACCACCACGGCCACGGCGTAGCGCGGGGCGTCGAAGGGCGCGTAGCTCACGAAAAGCGCGTGGTCGCGCTGTTCCCGGGGCAGGTTGCTGTTGCTGATGACGCCGGTCGCGCGCTCTCCGGTCGAGATGTTGCGCACCTGGCTGGTCCCGGTCTTGCCCGCCAGCCGCAGCGTGTCCTCGGCGATGCGACTGCGAAAGGCGGTGCCGCGATTGTCGTTGCTGACGGCGAACATGGCGCGGCGGATCTCGCGCAGGTGGTTTTCATTCAGGCCCAAAGGCTCGCCATGGCCAGAGGGCTGTTCGACCCCGTCGATTGTCTTGATGAGCCGGGGCATGACGCTGCGTGAGGTCGCCAGCCGCGCCGTCATCACCGCCAGTTGCAGCGGCGAGGCCAGCACGAAGCCCTGACCGATCGAGGCGTTGACGCTGTCACCCACGACCCAGGGCTGATCGCGATTGGCCAGTTTCCATTCGCGCGACGGGGCAAGCCCCTTGGCGACGCTGGTCATGGGCAGATCGAATTGAACCCCCACGCCCAGCCGTTCTGCCATGGCGGAAATACGCTCGATCCCGGCGCGCAGGGCAAGCTCGTAATAATAGACGTCACAACTGTCGCGCAGCGAAACGTGAAGGTTCACGTTGCCATGCCCGCCCCGTTTCCAACAGTGAAAGCGCCGTCCGCTGACCTCTCTGTGGCCGGGGCAATAAACGGTTTCGTTGAAGTCGATGAGCCCCGCGTCGAGCGCGGCGAGGGCCGTGACCATCTTGAAGGTCGAGCCGGGCGGATAGATGCCCTGCACCGCCTTGTTGGGCAGGGGGCGCAACGGATCTTCCAGCAGCGCGCGGTAATTCGCCGACGAGATGCCGCGCACGAAAAGGTTGGGATCGTAACTCGGGCTCGATGCACTCACGACGATGTCGCCGCTGTCGCAATCCACCATCACCGCCGCCGCGCTTTCATTGGCAAGGCGCGCCTGCGTGTAGGCTTGCAGGGCGTTGTCGAGCGTGACCTGGATATCGGCGCCCGGGCGCCCCTCCTGACGGTCAAGCTCGCGCATGATGCGACCGGCGGCGTTGACCTCAACCCGTCGGGTGCCTGCGCTGCCGCGCAGCAGCTCTTCCTGTTGCGCCTCCAGCCCGAGCTTGCCGATCTGGAAGCGCGGCAGGCGCAACAACGCCTCGGGCGCGTCAAGCCGCTCTATGTCGCGTGCGCTCACGGCCCCGACATAGCCGATGGCATGGGCATAGACCTCGCCCAGCGGGTAGCGACGCGACAGCCCCACCTCGGGCGTGACACCCGGCAGCGCGGGGGCGTTGACAGCGACGCGGGATATCGCCGCCCAATCCACCCGGTCGGCCACCGTCACCGGCGTGTCACCGCGCAGCTCACGCAGATCGCGGCGTGCTTTCTCAAGCTCGCCCGGATCGAGCGTCACGAGGCGGGAAAGACGGGCCAGCACTTCCTCCACGTCACCTGCCTGTTCACGCGTGACGGTGATGCGGTAAGCGGGGACGTTCTCGGCGATGACGCGTCCCTCGCGGTCAAAGATGCGCCCGCGCGCGGGTGCGAGAAGCTGGAGGTTGATGCGGTTCTCATCGGCCAGCAGGCGGAATTCGTCGGCCTGTTCCACCTGAAGATGGCGCATTCGAAAGAGCAGCGTGCCGAGAACGGCCAGTTGCACCCCACCGACCACAAGGCCGCGCCGGGTGATGCGGCGATGGCTCTCGGCGGTATCTCGGGTGGGGCGTCTCATGGCAGACGCCGCGCCGTAGCCATGTCGCCGGGCGCGGGTTTGCGCACACCCAGCAGCAGATGCGAGACCAGCGCGACCAGCGGATAGGCAACAAGCGTCGAGAGCAGCAGCATCAGGCTGAGGCCGAGCGGGGGTTGATCGACCACAAACACCGTAAGCACAAACCGATACCCAAGCGTGACCGCCACCAGAACGCCGGCTACCGCCGCCCAGTCAGCGGCGAAGGTGCGGTCACGCAGGCCCGGTGCGCGGCGACGGAGCACCTCGGTGCCGATCAGCGTGAACGCCGCCCAGAGGCCCGGTGGCCGGTGGAAAAGCAGGTCCATCATCAGCGCCAGCCCCGCCACCAGCAGAGGCGGCACATAATCGGGCCGCCGAACCGCCCAGGCAAAGGTGAGCGCGATGAAGAAATCAGGCCCCGCCCATCCCGGAGGTCGCGTGTCCAGCGGCAGCAGGTGCAGAAAGACAAGCCCCCCCGCGATCCCGGCATAGATCGCGCGCATCAGCCAGAGGTGAAGGGCCGCCGCCTCAACCATTGGTCGCCTCCGCCGTCACCTCGGGCGTGGCATCCCGAGGCGGCGCGATGAGGTCGCCCGGATCCTCGATCCGCTCTCTGGCAAAGCTGCGCAGAACCCGCAGGAATTCGAGCCGCTCGTAATCGGCAGCGATGCGCAGGCGCATCCGCCCGCCGGGATCGACAAAGATCTGTCCCACAACAAGACCGGCGGGAAACACCCCGCCGTCGCCCGAGGTCAGCACCCGGTCGCCGGGGCGGACCTGATCGGGCGCCTCGACGAAATCCAGCAACGGTGCAAGGGAATTGTCACCGATGAGAAGCGCGCGCTGGCCAGAGGGCTGCACCGTCACGGGGATGCGACTTGACGTGTCGGTGAGCAGGATGACGCGCGCCGTGTTCTGACCCAGCCCCGAGATGCGCCCGACAAGGCCCAGCCCGTCCATCGCCGCCCAGCCTTCCATGATGCCGTCGCGCGCGCCCACGTTGACCAGCACCGATTGCCGGAACGGAGAGCCGCTATCGGCCATGACCACGCCGGTGACATAGGTCAGCCGCGGATCGAGCTGCACGTTGTTGAGATCAAGCAGCCGCGCGTTTTCCTGCTCCAGCTGGAGCGCCGCCTCTTTCCACGCCTTCATCTGTTGCAATTCCCGGCGCAGGTCCTGGTTTTGCTGGTACATGCGCTGATAGGACTGGAAATCGCGCATCACCTTGACCACGCCGGTGACAGGCGCCATCGCCCAATCCATCTGCGGCACCACCCTGTCCACCACCTGCGCGCGGAAGCGTTCGACGCGCGGGCTGTCGATGCGCCAGATCAGAAAGATCGCGACAAGACACAGGATCAACACCGCCAGAAGCAGGCGCTTCAGCGGACCGCTAAAATCCTCGCTCTGTCCCCGGTCGCTGGCCAATGGCTCCCCCTCCCAAGCAAAAGGTGGGCGTCTCAGCTGTCATAGTCAATCGCATGACGCAGGCGGCTCTCGAATTCGAGCGCCTTGCCGGTGCCAAGTGCCACGCAGTTGAGGCTGTCCTCGGCGATCGACACTGCCAGCCCGGTCTGCTCGCGCAGCGCCAGATCAAGATCGCCCAGAAGCGCGCCGCCCCCGGTCAGCATCACGCCGCGATCGACGATATCGGCAGCAAGATCCGGCGGCGTCGCCTCGAGCGCGGTCATCACTGCCTCGGTGATCTGCTGCACCGGTTCGGCCAGCGCCTCGGCGATCTGCGCCTGGCTGACCTCGATCTCCTTGGGCACGCCATTGAGCAGGTCGCGCCCGCGCACCCGGATAGAGGTGCCGCGCCCGTCATCGGGCATCCGCGCGGTGCCGATCGTGGTCTTGATCCGCTCGGCGGTGGAGTCGCCCACAAGCAGATTCTGTTGGCGGCGCAGGTAGTTGATGATTGCCTCGTCCATCCGGTCTCCGCCAACCCGGACAGAGCGCGCATAGACGATATCGCCAAGCGACAGCACCGCCACCTCGGTCGTGCCGCCGCCGATATCGACCACCATGTTGCCGGTGGGATCGGTGATCGGCATGCCCGCGCCGATGGCGGCGGCAATCGGTTCCGCGATAAGACCCGCGCGCCGTGCGCCTGCCGAAAGCACGGATTGCCTGATGGCGCGTTTCTCCACCGGGGTCGCGCCATGCGGCACGCAGACGATGATCTTGGGCTTGGAAAAGGTAGAGCGTTTGTGAACCTTGCGGATGAAATGCTTGATCATCGCTTCGGCGGTGTCGAAATCGGCGATGACGCCTTCGCGCATGGGCCGGATGGCCTCGATGCTGCCGGGTGTGCGGCCCAGCATGAGCTTGGCATCCTCGCCCACAGCCAGCACTTTGCGCACGCCGTCCTTGATGTGATAGGCCACAACCGAAGGTTCCGACAGCACGATGCCACGCCCTTTGACATAGACAAGGGTGTTGGCGGTGCCAAGATCAATCGCCATGTCCGAGGAGAAGAGGCTCGGAATCCTATCGAATATAGACATATGCGTCTGTGCCCTGTCGTCCATGATCGCGATGAGCCCCGCGACTCGCGGTCCGGAGCGCCTGCCGTTATAGGGGCGGCGCTGCGCGGGCGAAAGGGAATGTTTCAGACCCACAGGCATCAAACCGCCGGGGGTGGGGTGTGCGGCGTAGGCGGGACGACGCGGTGTGAAACGGTCGGTGGTGGTGTCGCACCGTCTGTCATCGTGTCCGAGAGCGACTTGTGACGCATCTGCAAGCCGGCAGGCAGGCGCGATCACAAGGGTGAGATCATCCCGCCCCCGTCTGTAAATCCCGCGCCCGCAGGTCTATGACGGCGGTCAATCCCGTCCAAAGGAGACCCGACATGCCGCTTTTGCCAAGCCTGCCCGACCCCGCGCATCTCAAGGATCTTTATGCGCGCTTTCCGCAGAATGTGCGCCCGCTGATGGACTATACCGACGGCCTCTTGCGCAGCGAAGGGGAATTGAGCGTGGGCGAGCGCGAACTCATCGCCACCTATGTCTCGGCGCTCAATGCCTGCACGTTTTGCGCAGGCGCGCATCGCGCCTATGCCGAGGTGTTCGGGATCGACGGCGATCTGATCGACGCGTTGATCGCGGATTTCGACAGCGCCCCGGTGGACGACAAACTGCGCCCGGTGCTGGCCTATGTGGCCAAGCTCAATACCCTGCCCAGCCGGATGGTGCAGCGTGACGCGCAGGCGGTTTATGACGCGGGCTGGTCCGAGGCCGCGCTCTATGAGGCGGTGCAGGTCTGCGCGTTGTTCAACATGATGAACCGGATCATCGAGGGCACCGGGGTGAATTTCGACTATGCCGACGCGCCCGAAGGGCATCCCGCGGCAGGCTCGCGCCCCGAGGACCAGATCGACAGCTATGCGAAATTCGGCGCGATGGTCGAGGCGATGGCGAAAGCGTAACGGATGCTGATCGTCATCGGGCTGATCGTCGCCTTCGTCCTTGTGGCGGTGTTTTCCAACCGGGCCACGCGCGGCTGCCGCTGGCGCGAATACCGGTTGAGCGGTTGCGATCTGCGGACCCGCTGGCGCTGCGTGGCCTGCGGCGCGGAGGTCTTTACAAGCGACGGGGCCGCGCCCAAAGTCTGTCATGCCCCGAACCGGAGCCGATAGCACCATGACCGAGACGCCGCCCGATGCCGACGCCCGCCGTGCGATCCCGCCGGTGATCTGCTACCCGAACGAAACCCTGCCGCACCCCGATCTTGCGCTCTATCGCGCCGCGCGGGAGGGGGCGGAAAAGGTGGGCGAGGTGGTGGCACCCCCACGTGAGGCGGCCTGCTTTCGCGTGGCCGCAGGGCAGTTCTTTCGGATCAAGAGCGTTGACGGCCCGCAGGTGGGCGATCTCAACCTGTGGAACGCGCATGACCTGTCAGAACGGTTCTATTCCGGCAAGACGCGGGCGCTGCACGGCACCCATGTGACCACCGGCGAGCGGCTGTGGTCGTCCTTCCCGCATCTGCGTCCGATGGCAACGATCACCGCCGATACGCTGGGCTGGTATGGCATCGACGAACATGGCGGCTCGGTTCATGACGTGATCGGCACGCGCTGCGATCCCTATACGGGCAACCTGCTCTCTGGCGTGCAGTATCACCATTGCTGCCACTCGAACCTGACGTGCGCGCTGGCGGATGAATTGGGCGTGACGCTTGCCGAGGCGGAACCGCATGTGCATGACGTGCTCAACGTCTTCATGTGCACCGGGTTCACCCGCGACACCGGCCAGTATTTCATGAAGGCCAGCCCGGTGCGCCCATCGACCTTCTGGGCGCGCTGAGCGCCTGCCCCGGTGGCGATTGTTCCTCGGAGCATACCAGCGATGCGGCGGCGTGCTTTCCGTTGCTGGTGGAGGTTTTTGCACCCAGGGCCGGGGCGCTGGACGGCTGGCACGGGCCGCAGGCCAATGGCTATGACCGGAGCCACGGGCGCTGAGCGGGACTAGCAGAAAGAACAAAACGTGAATATAGTGGCTGGGAAACGGATGATTCCCCCATGTTTGCCGAGCTTAGCGCCACCTCCAACTTTACCTTTCTCACCGGGGCCGCGCATCCCGAGGAATATATCGAGCGCGCCGCTGCCCTTGGCCTTGCGGGCGTGGCGATTGCCGATGTGAATTCGGTGGCCGGCATCGTGCGCGCCCATGCCCGCGCGCGAGAGATTGCGCGACAGGTGCGCGCGCGGCAGGCGCTGGAGGCGCGCGAAGGGCTGCACGGGCCGCCCGCGCCCCGGCGAGCCGCGCCGCAATGGGCCTGCACCCCGCGCCTCATTCCAGCGGCGCGGCTGGTGCTGCGCGATGGCCTCACGCTGACAGCGCTGCCCGAGGACCGGCAGGGCTGGGCGCGGCTTTGTCGGCTGTTGACACTGGGGCGGCGGCGGGCACCGAAGGGGGGCTGTGAATTAAGCCTTGGCGATGTGCTGGAAGGGGCGGCGGGGCTGCATCTGCTGCTGCACCCCGAGAGCGCGTCCGGTTGGCAGGATCAGGCGCGGCGGCTGGGGGCGCGGTTCGGCGAGCGGCTGCATCTGCTCATGCACCCGCATTACGACGGGCGCGATGCGGCGCGGTTTGACCGGCTGGCGCGGGTCGCGGCGCGGCTGGGCCTGCCCACGGTGGCCGCCGCCTGCCCCCTGATGCACCGCGCCCACCGTCGTCGTCTGGCGGATGTGCTGAGCGCGATCCGGCTGGGCGTGACGGTGGACCGTCTGGGCCGTCACGCCCTGCCCAATGCCGAAGCGCGGCTGCGCTCGGAGGCGGAGATGCGCCGCCTGTTTGCGGGGCACGAAGATGCGGTGGAGCGCGCCACGGCATTGGCCGCGCGGCTGACCTTCTCGCTCGACGAGCTGCGCCACGATTACCCCAGCGAGGTTGAGGGCGGCGAAACCGCCACCGCGCGGCTGCGACGGCTGGCCGAGGAAGGCCTTGACTGGCGCTATCCGCAGGGCGCCCCTAACCGCGTGCGCGCGATGATGGAGCACGAATTGGCGCTTATCGCCAAGCTGCGGTATGAACCCTATTTCCTGACCGTCAATGACGTGGTGGCGTTTGCCCGCTCGCGCGGCATCCTGTGTCAGGGGCGCGGTTCGGCGGCCAATTCGGTGGTCTGTTACTGCCTTGGCGTGACCTCTGTCAGCCCCGAGATCGGCACCATGGTGTTCGAGCGGTTCGTATCCGAGGCGCGCGACGAGCCGCCCGATATCGATGTGGATTTCGAGCATGAGCGGCGCGAGGAGGTGATACAGTGGATTTACGAGCGCTATGGGCGCGAACACGCCGGGCTCTGCGCCACGGTGATCCATTACCGCGCCAAGCGCGCCATCCGCGAGGTGGGCCGCGCCATGGGGCTTTCGGAGGATCTGCTCTCGGCCATGTCGTCACAGATCTGGGGGGCGGGCAGCCCGCGCCGCCCCGAGGCCGCACGGCTGGCCGAGATCGGGCTCGACCTGCGCGACCGCCGCCTTGCCCTGACGCTCGATCTGGTGGACGAGATCATCGGCTTTCCGCGTCACCTGAGCCAGCATGTCGGCGGCTTTGTCATCGCCGAGGGGCGGCTGGACGAGCTGGTGCCGATCGAGAACGCGGCGATGGAGGATCGCACCGTCATCTGCTGGGACAAGGACGATATCGACACGCTCGGCATCCTCAAGGTGGATGTGCTGGCGCTCGGGATGCTGAGTTGCCTGCGCCGCGCGTTTGACCTTCTGGCCGCCTATCGCGGCACGCGACAGAACCTTGCCAGCCTGCCCCCCGACGACCCGAAGGTTTACGCGATGCTGGGCCGTGCCGACAGTCTGGGCGTATTTCAGGTGGAAAGCCGCGCGCAGATGAATTTCCTGCCCCGGATGCGCCCGCGCACCTTCTACGACCTTGTGATCCAGGTGGCGATCATCCGGCCCGGCCCCATTCAGGGCGACATGGTGCATCCCTATATCCGCCGTCGCAACGGCGAGGAGCCGGTGAATTTTCCCTCCGACGCGCTGGGCCGGGTGCTGGGCAAGACGCTTGGCGTGCCGCTCTTTCAGGAACAGGCGATGCAGATCGCCATCATCGGCGCGGGGTTTTCGCCCGAAGAGGCCGACCGCCTGCGCCGCTCGCTCGCCACCTTCAAGAAGCATGGAAATGTCAGCGAGTTTCGCGCGCGGTTTCTGCGCGGCATGGCGCAGAACGGCTATGACATGGCGTTTGCCGAGCGCTGCTTCAGCCAGATCGAGGGCTTCGGCAGCTACGGCTTTCCCGAGAGCCACGCGGCAAGCTTTGCCCTCTTGGTCTATGCCAGTGCCTGGTTCAAGTGCCATCACCCGGCGATCTTTGCCTGTGCGCTTCTGAATGCCCAGCCGATGGGGTTCTACGCGCCGGCGCAGATCGTGCGCGATGCGCGCGAGCATGGCGTGACGGTGCGGCCCGTCTGCGTCAACGTGTCGTGCTGGGACAACACGCTCGAGCCGGACGGGCGCGGCGGGCTGGCGCTTCGGCTGGGATTCCGGCAGGTGCGGGGGCTGGTCCGCGCCGAGACCGACTGGATCGCGGCGGCGCGCGGCAACGGCTATCTTGGCCCCGAGGATCTGTGGCGGCGCGCGGGGCTGGCGCCCGCGCTTGTCGCGCGGCTGGCCGAGGCCGATGCCTTTGCTGCCTGCGGCCTCTCGCGGCGCAACGCACTCTGGCAGGCGCGCGCGATCCGCAGCCCCGATCCGCTGCCGCTATTTGCGCGCGACATCGACGGCGAGGGGATCGACGAGCCTGCGGCAAACCTGCCCGCGATGAGCGCGGGCGAGGAAGTGATCGAGGATTACGCCACGCTCCGGCTTTCTTTGCGCGCGCATCCGCTGGCGCTTCTGCGGCCCATCCTCACCCCGGTCTGAGGTCATGGACAATCGCGCGCGTTGCGGAAATACTCTGGCCAGTGACCTCAGACCGGGAGAGCCAGAAATGCGCTGCGTCTTCATCAATATCCGCTGCAAGCCCGGCCAGTCCTACCGCGTGGCCGAGGCCATCGCGCTGCGTGAGATCCATTCCGAACTTTATTCAACCTCCGGCCCGTTCGACCTCTTGCTCAAGCTCTACATCCCCGAGGGCGAGGATATAGGCAAATTCATCAACGACAACCTGCTCGATATCGACGGGATCGAGCGGACCGAGACGACGCTGACCTTCAAGGCGTTCTGACGGCCCCCGCCGGCCCCCGCCGGGCGCAGCCGATGGCGCGTATCTCGTCGCTCATCAGTTCCTGCACAGTGACCGGACGATGCAGGCGGTGCTCGGCCTCCTCTTTGACGAGGGTCATCAGCGCAAAGGCCCCACCAAGCGCCTTGAAACTGCCCAGACCAAGACGACACCCCTCATCCTTGAGATGCAGCGCGCCGAGCCCAACCCCGTCAGTGTGGCGCAACGATCGCTTGTCGTGCCTGAGAAAAGCGCTCTGTTTCAAGGGCGATACGCACGTTTGTTTCACGCGCGGGTCGATCCGCCAAACGGGGCAGTCAATCCGACCTTGACCCGGACCATCGACACGAAACTGCGAAAGCGCTTGACGTTGTTGTTGCCGAAGAAGAGCCGCCGCGTCAGAGCCTCGTAATCGGCCATGGTGCGGACCACCACAAGCAGGATGAAATCCGTTTGCCGACTCTTGACAGTCGCGACATCACGCGAAGCGAGGGCCGTCACGTCATCCGACAGCATTCATCGCGCAATTCGAGAGTGGCCACCTGTTCGATGCCGGTTCAGGCTTGTGCGATCTTGAGTGCCGTCGCTGCATGCCCTTCAAAAAAAGAAGTGGTGGCCCATATCACAGGGCCACCACTACCATAATGCTGATTCAGTTGGTCCCGTTAGTCCCGGTCGTGCTGCTCGAGCCACCGCCGCCCGACGCGGCCGCAGCGACAACGGCGATCCCGATCACACCGAGAGCGACAGCGCCGGCAGTGCCGAGGCCACCCGACAGATCGCCGCCCACACCCGCACAACGCACCTGAAGCAGCGTCCCGTTCTGGGCATAGTTGGCGTCCAGGATCGCGCTACCGTCGGCGCAGGCCCCGATCCGATTCGCCATTTGCAGTGCGGTTTCGTTGCCCTGACGAACAACTGCCCCCTGTGCCGCCACCGAAACAGCCGACGTTACGCCGAAAATCGTGGCGAGCATGATTGTCCCGAATTTGGTCATGACTTTACTAATCCCTCTAAGGTTACATGAAACGTTATACCGATTTGCACCCCCTGCGAAAAGGGTGAATCAGGGCTGTCTGAAAATTTTCACAGTTCCGTGTCTTCTCCGTGCCTGCACAATCAGCACTGCCAAACTCCGATCAATCACACAGGCAGCGCAAGGGGCACCAGAGTGTGGCGTCATGTGCGCCTGCCGTTTCCTGTTGCGCCGATCAGATAGACGCCGTGCGCAGGCTTCAGGGATTCTTGGCAAACTGAGCCAAGTGTCACCACGGGTGCGCCCAACCCTCCAGCCAATACAGGAGTATTCCCATGAACGATCCTTTCGCCTCGCGCTTGTCCTCTCTGTCCGGTCCGGCGCGCGACATCCTTCCGGTGAGCCCCAGCGACAGCACCGATTTGCCGACGGTGGCGGTCGCGCTCTATGTCGAACAGGGCGGCGCGCTGACGATCACCACGGTGAACGGGCAACAACGCACGCTCAATGTCGCTGACTGGACGATCCTGCCTGTCGGCGTCCGGCGTGTCTGGGCCACGGGCACAACCGCCGGAGGCATCGGCGCGATGGTGGTGGCATGAAAACCATTGTCGATCTGTCGATGACCGCGTGTCGGCGCATGGGCACTTCCGTGCCGCCCGCCGGTCTTGACCTGAGTTTTACGTCCGGCGGTCCCCTGCCGGACCTCATCAATTTCACCCGCTCCAGCGCGGCGACCTACACCGACGCGGGCGGCACCATCCGCACGGCGGCGGTCAATGAGGCGCGGGTGGGGCATCACATCCGGCAAGACGGAGCGTGGCGGCGGAGGCTCTTGGTAGAGCCGCAAAGCACCAATGTCCTTTTGCACTCCGCCGATCTGACAAACGCGGCTTGGACAGGGCGGGGCGACTTCACGGTTACGCCTGCCACGTCCGTGATCGAGGGACAAACAGCGCACCGATTTACGAATCTCGGCGTTACGCCTTCCCGCGCGGTGACGCAGACAAGTGGAGCGCTCACCGGATCGCCGGAAACGTTCAGTGTTATCATAGAAAGAGACACATCAGAAACCAGCGTCATTGGCCTGCGAAACCAGACTACTTCCACGTGGGTCTACGCCATCACAGTGAACTTTGATACGCTGGCTGCGACGGCGTTCTCAGGCGCTGGTCAGCACCGCGTTACCGACCTGGGCATAGGCCCGAATGGCGGGCGGCTCTTGCGGGTGTCGCTGACAGGCACGGGAATTGCGGGGAATATTCGGCGTGTATTCATCTATCCGTCTGGCACGTCAACGAACACGAACGCCTCGATCATTCATCACGTCCAGCTTGAGGCGCGGAACGGTTCAACTTCGGTCATCGTCACCGCCGGGTCACAGGCAACGCGGGCGGCGGACCTGGCGCAGATCGACGCTGGCGCCTGGCCATTCTCCATGGGGGGCTTTTCCGTCGCCATGGAAGGCGAGGTAACTTACGAGGACAATGACCTTTCGACCGAGGCGCGGCTTTACAGTGCCCTTCTTGACGGGACGCATTACGCCCTCATGGATATTCAAACCAACGTTGCGCCTCCCGGACGGCTTGCCGCTATCCAGAGGACACCCGCCGGCAACGACAGCACGAATTCCGGGGCTACGGTTGTCCCGCCTGGCGTCAATATGCCGTTCAGCATCGCGGTGCGGCATTCGGCGACCGATGTTCAATTTGCGCTTTCCGGTGGTCTTTTCACAAGTGCCGCAGCAGGTCTGACTGATCTGGCAGGTGCACCTTTCAGGATCGCGCCCGTAGGGGCCGTTACGGTTGAGCGGCTGCGCATCTGGGGTTCCCCGCTCACCGACGCGCATCTTGAGGAGGCATCACAATGACATTCGTAACTGAGGCGGATGGTTTCGTGGACGCCGTGATCCGCGCAGGCACCGAGGCGGATTGGGTGCAAGGCGCGGTGTTCTACGGTCTTTTGGTGCCGGGTGAGGCAGGCGATATGCTGGTATCACCCGGTGTTCATGTGGACATCATCGGGCCGGTGGTGCTCGACGCGGGCGACCCCGAGACGGGCGAGGGCGCGGTGATCGACCCGCGCCATCACATCAACCTGCGCCTCACCGGCCCTGCCCTCGCATCCGTCGATGAGGCGGGCGCGCTCAAATGGCAGGCCATGGTTGCGGCGTGGTCGATGCTTGGCGATCCTGACCCGGCCCCGAACGCCAAAGAAGAGGCCCGCGTCCTGCACAATGTGGCGTTGATCCGGTCCGATAGCATCACGTCACCCCTGAGGGTCTGGGCATGAGCCGATCTCAGGCCTTGATCCGATAGCCGGTGCGGAAAATCCACCACACAACGGCAAGGCAAAGCGCAAAGAAAACCGCGATGGCCAGAAGGCTCCAGCTCACGGCCACATCCGCTACCCCGAAGAACGACCAGCGAAAGCCCGAGATGAGGTAAACCACCGGGTTGAACAGCGTCACCACCTGCCAGGCCGGGGGCAGCATCGACACCGAGTAGAACGCGCCGCCGAGGAACACCAGCGGCGTGATCACCAGGAGCGGGATCAATTGCAATTGCTGGAAGTTCTCGGACCAGATGCCGATGATGAACCCGAAAAGCGCAAAGCTGACGCAGATCATCACCAGAAATGCCAGCATCATCGCCGGGTGCCGGATCTCGAGATCGACAAAGAATCCGGCGGTGAGCAGGATCACCCCGCCGATCAGCAGCGATTTCGTCGCCGCCGCCCCGACATAGCCGATGACGATTTCAAAGAAATTGATCGGGGCCGAGAGCAACTCGTAGATCGTGCCGATGAATTTCGGGAAATAGATGCCGAACGAGGCGTTTGAAATGGCCTGTGTCATCACGCTCAGCATGATCAGCCCCGGCACGATGAACGCGCCATAGCTTACCCCTTCCACCTCTTCGATGCGGCCACCAATGGCCGCGCCGAACACCACGAAATAGAGCGTGGTGGAGATGACAGGCGACAGCAGGGATTCGAAGATGGTTCTGAAAAACCGCTTCATCTCATAGACATAGATGGCGGCAATGGCGTGCAGGTTCATGCGGCATCCTCCTGCACGAGGCCCACGAAAATCTCTTCCAGACTGCTTTGTCGGGTCTCGATATCGCGCAAGGACAACCCCTCGCGCGCCAGCGCCTGCAACAGGCGGGTGATGCCCGTTCCCTCGCCGCGCGTGTCGTAGTGATAGAGCAGGGCCGCGCCTTCCTCGATCCGTTCGAGATCATACGTCGCCAGCGCCGCGGGCACCTCCGCCACCGGCGTGGCAAGGTCGATGCGCAGGGTCTTGCGTCCCATCCGGCGCATCAGGTCGGCCTTGTTCTCGACCAGCAGGATCTCGCCCTTGTTGATGACCGCGACGCGGTCGGCGATGGCCTCGGCCTCTTCGATGTAATGGGTGGTCAGGATGATGGTGACGCCGCTTGCCTTCAGTCCGCGCACCACCTCCCACATGTCGCGGCGCAACTCGACATCGACACCCGCCGTCGGCTCGTCGAGGAAAAGAACGCGCGGCTCGTGGCAGAGCGCCTTGGCAATGAGCACGCGACGTTTCATCCCGCCCGAGAGTTCGCGGATGCGGGCGTCGCGCTTGTCCCACAGCGACAACTGCCGCAGGATGCGCTCGATCAGGGCCTCATCGCGCCCCTTGCCGAAAAGACCGCGCGAGAATCGCACGGTGTTGATGACCTTCTCGAAGGGCTCCAGCGCCACCTCCTGCGGCACCAGCCCGACCAGACGCCTCGCCGCCCGATAATCGGTGATCACGTCATGCCCGCCGATCCTTGCGTGGCCGCCCGTGGGGGTGGTGATCCCGCAAAGCGCCGAGATAAGCGTGGTCTTGCCCGCCCCATTGGGACCGAGCAGGGCGAGAATCTCACCCTCGGCAATCGTCAGGTCGACACCGCGCAGCGCCGTGAACCCGTCCTTGTAGGTCTTGCTGAGGTTGGTCACCTCGACGATGGGGGTCATGGCATGTCCTCGCATTTGCGCGACAACCTAGACAGTGCTTGCGCGGCTGCAAGCGGCCATGGGTGCAACCGGGATGTGCACGGGCGCGCAGGTCTGTCCTGTCGGGCATGGTTTGGCGCGAATACCGGCCCTGTGTGCACATATCCGGTGACGGTCAACCGCCTTGGCCCATCGGCGTGCCGCCCTCTCCGATATCCCAGAACAACCCGGCCATGAGGCGCAGCGCATCGCGGCAGACGGGTTTGAGAACATGCTCGTCCGGCGCGTGTTGCGAGCAGCCACGATAGGAATGCGGCACCCAGACGGTCGGCAGTCCGAGAATGTCGGCGAAACAGTCATTCGGCAGCGACCCGGCGAGATTGGGCAGGATGTGGGGCGCTTGCCCGGATGTCCGCTCCAGAGAGGCGGCAACGAATTTCACCCAAGGGTGGCCGGGGTCAAGCCGCGTGGCGCGGAAGAACCCCCGGTCATGCGGCTCGATACGCACCGCGTCAAAGCCATGCGCGTCCAGATGGCGCCGCAGGGCAGGCAGGATGTCGTCGGGCGGGGTGCCAACCACATAGCGCAACTGACAGGTGGCGCGGGCGTGGGCTGAAATCGCGTTGACCGGGGCCTCGGGCACGCCGCTTTTCATGGCAAGGATGGCAAAGCTGTTCCAGCCATAGGCGCGCTCGACCGGGGTCAGGCGTTCCTCGCCCCAGTCGGGGTCGATGGCGGGACCGTCGCCGCCCTCGATCGGCAGGCCATGCAGGGCGGCGCGCACATCATCGGTCAGGCTGTCGGGGCGCCATTCGGGGATCCTGATCTGGCCACGGGCATCGGTGATGACCGAGAGCGCCTGCGCCAGAATCATCGCCGGATCGGCCAGAAGCCCGCCCCAGTTGCCCGAGTGATGCGCGCCGTTCCGCAGATCGACAATCAGATCAAAGGTGACCCCGCCGCGCGAGCCCATGAACATGGTCGGCGTTTCGGGCTGAAGGCGCGGCCCGTCGGAGGCGATCAGCACATCGGCGGTCAGTTTGTCCCGATGCGCGGTGAAAAACTCCGCAAGCCCCGG
Organism: Alphaproteobacteria bacterium HGW-Alphaproteobacteria-1; assembly: GCA_002842985.1. GTDB lineage: Bacteria > Pseudomonadota > Alphaproteobacteria > Rhodobacterales > Rhodobacteraceae > Roseovarius. The sequence goes on along the minus strand of PHEQ01000010.1, from coordinate 73,099 downwards.
AGAGCCGGTTTCCTCGCCGCTTTCGATCACGATCCGGCAGTTGAAGCCAAGCGCGCCACGGGTTTTCAGCACCGCATCGAGCGCGGCGATATTGATCAGGTGCTGGCCCTTGTTGTCGGCCGTGCCGCGCCCGTATAGCCGGTCGCCCTCCTCGACGAGCCTGAACGGGTGGAGGCCCGCGCGCCATTGCTCGGTCTGGGCGCGGATCACGTCGCCATGGCCATAACTCAGGATGGTGGGCAGGTCGCAGCCCTCGTGCCGTTCGGCAATCAGGAAGGGACCGGCATTGGCGACCGGGTTGGGATGGATCGCACAGCGAAAGCCCATGGCGGCAAGCCGGGGCGTCATGGCCTCGGTCAGATAGCGGGCAAGCTCCGGGGCCTGATCGGGATCCTGGCTTTCGGTTTCAAAGCCGACCAGATCGGCAAGCTCGGACTGGAAGTGTTTGTCGTCGAAATAGGCCGAAACCGTGTCGATTGCGGTGCTGCGCGTCATTGGCCTGCCTGTCCTGTCCGTTTGTTGATTGCGTCGCCCCGGGCCGACATGATTTCGGTGCATTGCCGGGTTGTGATCGCTTCTGCCTGGATGAAGGTTGGGGCATGAAGATAGCCCCGTCAATATCGGGCCTGCCCTCGCTGAAACCATGGCCTTGCGTTTGCCGGTTTGGCGGACCAAGCGGATCAACGCGCCTGTGGGCACCTGCGCGCACGGATGCCGAAGATCACAGGGCATGATCTGTAAATGATTAGACAAACCACGCGGCGTCATTGTAAAAAAATTCGCACCCCACTCTGCCACATGGAAAGCGCCCCCCGATGCCAGAACGGCTCATGATCGGCACCCGGATCCGCGAAAGGCGGATGCTGAGCGGCATGCGCCAGAGCGATCTGGCGCGGCACGTGGGGATCTCGCCATCCTATCTCAACCTTATCGAGCATAATCGCCGCCGAATCGGTGGCAAGACCCTCCTGAAGCTGGCCAAGGCGCTGAAGGTAGAGCCGTCACGTCTGATCGAAGGGGCAGAGGCGGCGGTGGTGGGCGCGCTGCGCGAGGCCGCAAGCGACAGTGAAACGGCAGAGCGCGGCCGGATCGAGGAATTCGTCGGTCGCTTTCCGGGCTGGGCCGGGCTTGTGGTCGATCTCCATCGTCGAACCGAGACACTGGAGCGCACAATAGACACGCTGACCGACCGGCTCGCCCATGACCCCTTTCTTGCGGACTCGCTCCATGAGGTGATCTCGGCGGTCACGGCCATCCGCGCCACCTCGTCGATCCTGGTCGAGACCGAGGCGCTGGAACCCGAATGGCAGGTGCGGTTCCATCGCAACATCAACGAGGATGCCGGACGACTGGCCGAGGGCGCGCAATCCCTGGTGCGCTATCTGGAGGCCGCCCCCAATCGTGATGCCGAGTTGACCTCTCCGCAAGACGAGATGCACGCGGTGCTCGCGGCGCGGTGCTATCACTTTTCCGAGCTTGAAGCCCCGGAGGCACAGCCCGAGGATGTGGCGCGGCTGGTTGCGGCCACGGCGCAAAAGGGCCTCTCGGCGCCGGCGCAAACACTGCTGGAGACCGCTCTTTTGCGGTATCTGGAGGACGCGCGCGCCCTGCCCTTGCCCGTGCTGGAAGCGCAGATCGCGCAGCACGAGACCGAACCGGACCGTCTGGCCGAGGCAACCGGTGCAGGGCTTGCGCTCATTTTCCGCCGCCTTGCCGCGCTGCCCGATGAGGTGGCGGGGCCGATCGGCCTTGTGATCTGCGATGCCTCGGGAACGCTGATTTTTCGCAAGCCGGTCAATGGATTTGCCATTCCAAGACTAACCGGGGCCTGTGCGCTCTGGCCACTCTATCAGGCGATGGCACAGCCCATGGCCCCCCTGCGAATGCGGGTGCGACAGGCCGGACGCAGGGCCGAGACGGTGCTGGCGCTGGCGGTTGCGGCACCCTCGGGGCCGGGCAGCTTTGATCGCCCCGCGACCATGCGGGCGCATATGCTGTTGCGCCCCGATCCAGGCGAGGCGGGTGGCGCGGTGCGAGAGCTCGGCGTCAGCTGCCGCATCTGCCCGATCAGGAACTGCGATGCGCGACGCGAACCGTCGATCCTGTCAGAGGGCTTTTGACAGGGCGGGCCGGAATGGAGAATAGTGAGCGCGGGTGCGATGCGCACCTGCAACGGAGGGGAGGCCGGTGCATGGGCAAAAAGGTTCTGCTGATCGAGGACGAGCCCAATATCATCGAGGCGATCAGTTTCATCCTGTCGCGCGACGGTTGGGAGGTAAAGACCCATGCCAATGGCCATGATGCCATGGAGGCGGTGCGCCGCCGCGCGCCCGATCTGATCATTCTCGACGTGATGCTGCCGGGCAAGAGCGGCTATGACATCCTTGGCGAAATCCGAGAGGATGAGGATTACGCCGCTACGCCCGTGCTGATGCTGACAGCGCGTGGCCAGACCCGTGACCGCGAACTGGCCGAGCGCGCAGGCGCGAGCCGTTACATGACCAAGCCCTTTTCCAATGCCGATATGCTCGCCGCCGTGCGCGCACTGGCACAGACGTGAGCCCCGAGCGCACCCCGCTCTTTCTTGCCCGGCGCACCTATCGGCGGCGGCGTCTGGCGGATGCGGCGCGGATACTGCCGCTCATCGGCGGGGTTCTGTTCTGTCTGCCGCTGCTGTGGAAGGGATCGCCAACCTCCGACAGCACGGTGCAATCGTTGATTTATGTCTTCGGCCTGTGGGTGGTTCTGATCCTCGCCTCGGCGATCATCTCGCGTCATCTGCGCCTTGACGACAACGAACGCGACGGCACGCGCAGCGAACATGAGGAAACAGGCGGGACATGACCGTTCTCAACCTGCTGATCCTTGTCTGCCTTTTATATGTGGTGCTGCTCTTCTCGGTCGCATTCGCGGCGGATCGTGCGGCGATGATGGGTCGGGGAAGCTGGCTGCGCTCATCGGTGGTCTATACGCTGTCGCTCTCGATCTACTGCACCGCCTGGACATTCTATGGTGCGGTCGGCTTTGCCGCGCGCTCGGGGCTTGAGTTCGTCACCATCTATCTTGGTCCCACCCTCGTCATGGTCGGCTGGTGGTGGACGTTGAGGCGGCTGGTGCGGGTCGGTCGCAGCCAGCGCATCACGTCCATCGCCGATCTGATTTCCTCGCGCTATGGCAAGTCGAACCTGCTTGCGGTGCTGGTGACGGTGCTCGCGGTCGTGGCCACCACGCCCTATATCGCGCTGCAACTGCAATCGGTCACGCTGTCCTTTGCCGCCTTCGCCGAGACAGACCCGGAGGCAGGCACGCTGCCGGACATGCAATCCACCGCGCTCTGGGTCGCGGCGGGGCTGGCGCTCTTCACGATTCTCTTCGGCACGCGCAATCTCGATGCCAACGAACGCCATCACGGCGTGGTCATGGCCATCGCCCTCGAGGCGGTGGTCAAGCTCTTTGCCCTGCTCGCGGTCGGCGTGTTCGTTGTCTGGGGGCTGTCGGGCGGCATCGGGCCGACGCTAGACCGGATCGAGACCTCCGCCATTGCCCGTTTCGAGGTCTCGGGCAGCCGCTGGGTCGGCCTCACGATGCTGTCGGCCATGGCCTTTCTGACGCTGCCGCGCATGTTTCAAGTGCTGGTGGTCGAGAACGAGGCGGATGAGCACCTGCGCACCGCCGCCTGGGCGTTTCCGGCCTATCTCATGCTGATGAGCCTCTTCGTAGTTCCGATCGCGGTGGTCGGGCTCGACATGATGCCCGCGGGGGCCAACCCGGACCTCTTCGTGCTGACCCTGCCGCTGATGGAGGGCCGCGACGGTCTGGCGATCCTGTCGTTTCTCGGCGGGTTTTCCAGCGCCACTTCCATGGTGATCGTGGCGGCCATCGCCCTCTCGACGATGGTTTCCAACCATGTCGTGATGCCGCTCTGGCTGCATTATTCGGGCATGGCGGCGGTTGTCTCGGGCGATGTGCGCACCGTGGCGCTGATGGCGCGGCGGCTCAGCATCGGGGGCGTGCTGTTTCTGGGTTATGTCTATTTTCGGATGTCGGGGGGCGGCACGGCGCTGGCGGCGATCGGTCTCATCGCCTTTGTCGGCGTGGCGCAGTTCCTGCCCGCGCTGATGGGCGGGCTGTTCTGGCGCGGCGCGACACGGACGGGCGCGCTTGCGGGGCTGACCCTTGGCGCGGCGGTCTGGCTTTACTGCCTGTTCCTGCCCAGCTTCGGGCCTTCGGCGATCCTGCCGCAGTCGGTGTTCGACCACGGGCTTTGGGGGCAAGGCTGGCTGCGCCCGCGGGCGCTCTTCGGCGCCGAGCACATGGACCCGGTGATCCACGCGCTGATGTGGTCGCTGCTGCTCAATGTCTCGGCCTTCATCCTGGGCTCTCTCCTGAGTTTTCCGCAACCGATCGAACGGCTGCAAGGGGCGCAATTCGTCAATTCCTTTGACCATCCGAGTGCGCCGGGTGGCTGGTCCGGCGGCATGGCGCAGAGCGAGGACCTGCTGATCATGGCGCAGCGCATCATGGGCGCGCGCGAGGCGCAGGCGCTATTTTCTGCGGTGGCAGCGCGGCAGGGCGTGGCGGGTTACCTGCCCGAACCAAGTCCCGATTTCCTTCAGGAACTGGAGCGTGCGCTCGCCGGATCGGTGGGCGCGGCCACCGCCCATGCGATGATCGGGCAGATCGTGGGCGGGGCGGCTGTCTCGGTCGAGGACCTGATGGCGGTGGCCGATGAAACCGCGCAGATCATGGAATATTCCAGTCAGCTTGAGGCCAAGTCACAGGAGCTTGCCCGCACCGCACGCCAGTTGCGGCAGGCCAACGAGACACTTACGCAGATTTCGGTGCAAAAGGATGGCTTTCTCAGCCAGATCAGCCACGAGTTGCGCACACCGATGACCTCGATCCGGGCGTTCTCCGAAATCCTGCGTGACACCGAGGATCTCAGCCCCGACGAGCAAAGCAAATACGCCACGATCATCCATGACGAGACCGTGCGCCTGACGCGGCTTCTCGACGACCTGCTTGACCTCAGTGTACTGGAGAACGGGCAGGTGGAACTCAACATCCAGACCGGTACGCTCGAGGCGCTGCTTGACCGGTCGGTGCGCGCGGCGGGCGGCGATGGGGACGGGTTCCGCATCCGGCGCGTGCGCGCGAACGAACAGGTTGAATTGACCACCGATCTCGATCGGCTGGCGCAGGTGTTCATCAACCTCATCAGCAATGCGCGCAAGTATTGCGATGCCAAGCCCGCGATCCTCAACATTCGGGTCACGGTCTCGGACGGTCAGCTTGTGGTGGATTTCGTGGACAATGGGCGCGGCATTCCCACCGACAAACACGCCGTGATCTTCGAGAAATTCTCGCGCATCGGCCAGACCCGCGTCAGTGGCGCGGGGCTTGGCCTTGCCATATGCCGCGAGATCATGGAGCGGCTCGGCGGCGAGATCTCCTACCTGCCGGGTCAGAAGGGCGCGGCGTTTCGCGTGTCCCTGCCCCTCACGGTCGAATACATGACCGCGCAAGGAGCCGTGTAAACGAAATGGTAAGGCCTGGCCCCTAGGGTGATGGGGATCGACACAGAATGTGGACGGCCCCGCCCATGACGGCCCTGCAACAGGCATCGGTTCTCCGACGCAAGACCCGCGCAACGCGCGAATCCAGCGATCCGCGCGTGATGTCGCCGGTGAAGGCGTTGCGCCTGTCGCTGGCGCGCGCGGCCGATACGCTGTTCGGCCTCGCCCTGACAGTGGCCACCGTCGAACAGCGCCGGATCGAGGCGGGTGAGATAGAGCGCGCACTGGGGGCGGAGGGGCTCTTCATGCTCCTTGACGGGACGGGCGGCGCGCGCGGGGCCTTGCGGCTCGATCTTGCGCTCATGGCCGGGATGATCGAGGTGCAGACGATCGGGCAGGTGCTGCCCGGCACGGTGCGCCCGCGCCCCGCCACCCGCACCGACGCGGCCATGGTCGCCCCGCTGATCGACGCCGTGCTTGCGGGCTTCGACGTGGAAATGGCGGCAGGCCACCACCACCGGCCAAGCGGCTTTCGCTATGGCGACCGGGTCGAGGACGGACGCGCGCTGGCGCTGCTTCTTCCCGCACCCGAATTTGACCTCTTTCGCATCACCGTCGACCTAGAACAGGGCACCCGGAGCGGGCGGCTCGACCTGCTTCTTCCCCCGGCCCCGGTCGGCCCGTCCGCGCGCGCGGCGGGCACCGTGACACCCCGCCGCGCGGAGTCCACATCAGATCTGGCCACCATCGCACTTGCGGCCCCGGCCGTGCTCGAGGTGGTGCTTGCCCGACTCAACCTGCCGCTGCGCAGGGCAATGGCGCTCAGGCCCGGGGACCGACTCAACCTGCCCCATGACAGCCTGGCCACAGCGCAGCTTCTGGCCCCCGGCGGGCAAACGGTGGCCGAGGGGCGGCTCGGGCAGCGTGACGGCTGGCGCGCCCTGCGGCTCTCGGGACCGGCGACGCAGGCCGCCCCGGTGCGGGATGCGCCGCAACCGCTCGCCGAGAGCCCGGGTTGACATGGGTCAAGGCCGAAAACCCGCAAATATGCGATTCTGTCGCGCAAAGGGAGGACGGCCATGCTTGATACCGCCATCTACCGCGACGCCCTTCTGCGCCGCCTGCACCAACTGGACACGCGCCTCCACGCCATCGAGGCCGAGCTTGACGCCCCCCGCGACAGCGACTGGGACGACGACGCCATCGAACGCGAGGGCGACGAGGTTCTGGAACATCTTGGGCAGGCGGGCGAGGCGGAGATCGCGCGTATCCGCGCGGCGCTCGACCGGATTCGCGCGGGCAGCTACGGCACCTGCACCCGGTGCGCCGAGGAGATATCGACCGCGCGGCTCGATATTCTGCCCGAAACCCCGCTCTGTCAGCGTTGCGCCGCCCAAATTTCGTGACGCTGTTCACAATTCTGTCGCGCGGGTGCGATATCCATTTCGCGCGAGGCCATAACACGCTAGAGTTGAGGCCTGCTTGGGAGGACTGCCATGACCTATCTTGCCGCGGAGCTTGACCGTCTCCAGACCCTCGTCCGGGCCACCGCGCCCGACACCCGCTACACGCTTGAGCCGCAGTTGCGCAAAGTGATTGTGAGCCTGCGCAATGAAGGCCACGCCGTGCCCGCGCGAATCAAATCCCTGCATGAGACTTTGCTGAGCGAGGCCATCGAGGCCGAGTTCGACAACATGCCGGTCTGACCGCGCCCGAACCGCCAGACTTGCGCCCGCACCGATAAGCCGTAGTAATTGACCAAAGGTCAAATCGCGGGTGGCGCACAGGTGGGCGGGTATATCGACCGTGAAGAACGCGACGGCGTGGCGGTGCTGCGCCTCAATCGGCCCGTGGCCAACGCGCTCGCACCGGAATTGCGCGCCGAGCTGATCGCCGCGTTGGCCGACGCCTCGGCCTCTGGTGCCTCTCTGGCCATCGTGATCGCCGGCGCAGGCGAGGGGTTTTCCTCGGGCGTTGATCTGTCCGAATATGATGCGCCCCCGGTGGCCCCGTCCGCCTCGGATCTCTGCCGCGCGGTGGCAGCGTGCCCCCTGCCCGTGATTGCCGCCCTCCATGGCAATGTGCTCGGCGCGGGGCTGTCGCTGGCACTGGCCGCCGATGCCCGCGTGGCCCATGAGGGCGCGCGCCTTGCCCTGCCGGAAATCAGTCTTGGCATGATGCCCGGTGCGGGCGTGACGCAGCGCCTGCCGCGCCTTGTCGGCGCGCAGGCAGCGCTTGAACTCATGCTCTCCGGTCGCTCGGTGCGCGCGACCGATGCCCGGCTGCGCCCGATGCTCGAGAGCATCGTGGCCGCCGATGCCGAGAGCGCGGCCGTGACCCTGGCCAGAGGTCTGGCACAGGGCACAGCCCATCCCCCCCCGCAGCGCGGCCTCTCCGATCCTGCGGGCTATCAGAAGGCAGTTGCCACCGTGCGTCGCCACGTGGGCACGGCAAAGGGAGCCGCCGCCGACATCCTGCGGGCCGTCGAGGCGGCGCAACTCCTGCCGTTGCCGCAGGGCCTGGCGCTTGAGGAGGTGCTGTTCGAGGAACGCGCGCAAAGCCGAAGCGCGCGCGCCATGCGCCATGTCCATGTGGCCGAGGCGCGCGCGCGCGCCCTGCCCGAGGCGCGGTTGGCAAATCCCCGCAAGATAAGTCGGATTGCCCTGACCGGCCCGCTTTCGGACGCGCTTGGGGAACGGCTTGTCGCAGCGGGCTGCGCGCTTCGCCGCGTGCCTGATGAGGGGCCGGGCGACGGTTGGGCCGATCTCTGGATCGAGGCGGGCCCCCCCGCCCCCGCCGCTGCCGCGCGGCTGCGGCTCGATACCGGCGCAGGGTTCGGATCGACCGGACTGTGGCTGCGCTACGCGGACACGATGCCGTTTGCCGAGCTGGGCGTCGCGCCGGGTGTTCCGGCGGCGGATGTGGCCGGTCTGGCACGGCTTTTTACGCTGGCGCAGATCGTATTTGTGCGCGCCACGCTGCCTGCGGCAGGACCGGGCATCGGCCATGTTTTGCAGGGCGCGCTCGATCTGGCCGCGCTGGCCCTCCTGCGCGCCGGGGTCAGCGTGGCCGAGGTGGATGCAGGCGCAACCGCGCTCGGCTTTGCCCGGGGGCCGTGCCTCTCGATGGATCACGAGGGCCTCGCCGCCGTGCAGGCGCGCCTTGCGGCGCTCGCGCCGCGTCTCGGCCTGCCTGCCCCCGGCACCGATGGCCCGCTGGCCGAACGGCTGGCGCGCGGTGCGGTCGGGCGCACCTCCGGGCGCGGATTCTACGACCATCCGCCCGAGGGTCCGCGCGCGCCCCGCGGCGACCTGACCACGCCGCTGCCCGGCGGCGTGTCACCCGAACACGCGCTCCACGCCGCGCTGGTCAACGCCGCCGAGCGGCTGATCGCGGCAGGCGCAGTGCTGCGCCCGGGTGATCTCGACGTGATCGTCGTACACGCGCTCGGCCAGTCGCGAGAGGCGGGCGGGCCGCTCTGTCAAGCGGATGCGCGCGGGCTCATGGCGCTGCTCAAGGACATGAAGGCGCTCGCGCCGCTCTCTGCCCCGCTCTGGTCACCGCATCCGGCGCTGCTTACCCGGATCAAGGAGGGGCTGGGTTATTTCGGGCGCAGGGCTGCGGAAATCAGCCCAGCATGATCCCGAGAACCACCATCATCAGCCCGATCACCGACAAGAACAGCGCCCCCATGTTGAGCGGCACCACCGCCCGCACCGCGGCGCGCAATTCCGCGTCCGAAAGCCCCGCCCGGCGCGCGCGCCAGACCTTGAGGATGCACCAGACCAGCCCCGCAAGACCGGCCAGCGACACGAGCGCTCCGGCCCAGACCAGCATTTCCATGACGGCTCTCCTTCCACTTGCGCCGCCCGTCGCCTAGGCCAAAGCGCCCCGCCGCGCAAGCGCCGCTTGAGCCTTGCGCGCGCGGCGCGGCGCGGCTACGTCTACCCCCTGACCCGAGCGGAGGCCCCCATGAACGACATGACATCAGACACCAGCTACAGTGTGACCGCCGAGGAACTGCGCCAGTTCATCGAGCGCTTCGAGCGGCTGGAAGCCGAGAAAAAGGACATCGCCGACCAGCAAAAGGAAGTGATGGCCGAGGCCAAGGGGCGCGGCTATGACACCAAGGTGATGCGCAAGGTCATCGCGCTGCGCAAGCGCGACAAGGACGATATTGCCGAGGAAGAGGCGGTGCTGGAAATGTACAAGCAGGCACTCGGCATGGCCTGACCGGCCGCGCGCCTGACGGCAGTCCCTGTCGCGCGCGTTGCGCGAGGGGGCCTGTTGATCACGCGACCGCGCACCCGACTGCCGCCCTAGCGCCGCTCGCCCACCAGTTTCCACAGATAAACCAGCAGCATCGCACCCAGCACCGCGCCGATCAGCCCGCCCAGAAGCCCGGTGATCATCAGCACCATGCGGATCACCACCGCCCCGATGAGCGCGCCTGCGATGCCGATGAGAGCAGTGGGCACCACCCCCATCTCCACCCCCATCAGCCGGGTGGCAAGAAACCCCGCCGCGATACCCACGATCAGAAGCCCGATGATGCCCATGCCCGTTACCTCCGGTTGCGCCAATGGGTCGGCACGATGATCAGCGCGCCGACCGATGACAGGATCGCATCCACCCCCGGCGCACCGAAGCGGATGCCGAACATGATCCGGACGAAATAGAACAGAAAGGCGCCCCCCACGCAGATGATGATCGACGGCAGATACCCGTTGCGGGTGAACCCGCTCTTTTCGCTCACGTAGCCGACGATGCCCGCGATCACCACCGTGCCGAAAAGTTGCAGGAACATCGTCTCACCCCAACCGCGTGCCCGGCACGAGCGTCATGCCGCGCAGGAACTCGGGCGCATCCTGCGCCGCACGCCCCGCCCGTTGCAAGCGCAAAAGCCGCACCGCGCCGGTGCCGCAGGCCACGGTGGGGGCGGCATCAAGCACCTGTCCCGGCGCGCCATGCCCCTGCGCGCGAGAGGAGGCAAGCACCTTGACCCGCTCGCCGGCAACCTCGAACCACGCGCCGGGAAAGGGCGCCAGGCCCCGGATGCGCCGATCCACCTCCGCGGCGGGGCGCGTCCAGTCGATCCGCGCCTCGGCCTTGTCGATCTTGGCGGCATAGGTGGCGCCCTCCTCGGGTTGCGGCTCCGGCACCAGATCCGGCAGCCGCGCCAGCGCCTCGACAATGAGCTGCGCCCCCAACATCGACAGCCGGTCGTGCAGCTGCCCGGTCGTCTCCTGCGCCCCGATCTCCACCGCCTCGCGCAGCAGAACCGGCCCGGTATCGAGCCCCGCCTCCATCTGCATGATGCAAACCCCGGTTTCGGCATCGCCCGCCATGATCGCGCGGTGAACGGGCGCCGCCCCCCGCCAGCGCGGCAAAAGCGAGGCGTGGATGTTGAGACATCCCAGGCGCGGCGCGTCGAGGACCGCCTGTGGCAGAATGAGCCCATAGGCCACCACCACCGCCACATCGGCCCCAAGCGCGGCAAATTGCGCCTGCGCCTCTGCGTCCTTGAGGCTCACCGGGTGGCGCACCGGCAAGCCCAGCGCCGCGGCGCGCGCGTGCACCGGGCCGGGACGATCCTTCTTGCCTCGGCCGGCGGGGCGCGGCGGCTGGCAGTAAACCGCCGCCACCTCATGCCCTGCCGCGACCAGCGCATCGAGCACCGGCACCGAAAAATCCGGCGTCCCCATGAAGATCACGCGCATCCGAGCCCTTTCACCGTCGTTCATCGTTCCGCAAATACTCAGATCCGACGGCTCAGCCCGCGAGCCCGTCCATCTTGCGCGCAAGCTTCACGTCAAGCGCGCTCAGCCCCCCCACGTCATGGGTGGCGAGCGTCACCTCCACGGTCTCGTAGACGTTGAACCACTCGGGATGATGGTTCCATTTCTCTGCCCAGAGCGCCGCGCGCGTCATGAAGCCCATGGCTTCGACGAAATCGGCGAATTGATAGGTCTTGGTGATGGCATCGCGCCCCTCGACCATGGCCCAGCCGTTTTCCAGAAGCGGCGCGAGGGTGGTCTTGCGCGCGGTGTCGCTGAGTTTCTCGGTCATTCGTGATCCTCCATGACGGTCCTGCGAAACGGGCCATAGCCGGTCAATATGTCGATTTCCTCATCCACCGCGGCGCGCTCGGCCTCGAGATACTGCGCCACCGCCTCGGCAAAGCCCGGATCGCGCAGCCAGTGCAGCGAATGAACGGGCCGGGGCAGGTAGCCGCGTGCCAGCTTGTGCTCGCCCTGCGCCCCAGCCTCGACCCTTTGCAGCCCGGTTTCAATGGCAAACTCGATGGCGCGGTAATAGCACAACTCGAAGTGAAGACAGGGGTGATCCTCGACGCAACCCCAGTAACGGCCATAAAGCGCCGAGGCGCCGATGAGGTTCATCGCCCCCGCCACGGGGCGGCCGCCGCGCAGCGCGAGGATAAGCAGGATGTCATCGCGCAGCCGCTCGTGGGCGAGATCGAAGAAGGCGCGGGTGAGATAGGGCGTGCCCCATTTGCGCGCGCCGGTGTCCTGATAGAAGGTCCAGACCGCCTGCCAATGTTCGGGGCGGATGGCGTCACCGGTCAGCGCCACGATCTCACCGCCAAAGGCATTGGCGCGGGCGCGTTCCTTGCGAATGGCCTTGCGCTTGCGCGACGACAGATCACCAAGGAAATCGTCGAACCCGGCATAGCCGCGATTCTGCCAATGATATTGCTGCGTGCGGCGCGCGAGATAGCCCGCCACCTCGCCCGCCGCCACCTCTTGGCCCGTGCAGAACGTCAGATGCACCGAGGAGACCCCATGCCGCTCGGCCACCTCCCGCGCCCCCTGCAAGAGCGCCGCGCGCCCCGCCGCCTCGGCCCCCGGTCGGGTCAGCAGCCGCCGCCCCGTCACCGGCGTGAACGGCACCGCGCCTTGCAGCTTGGGGTAGTAGCGCCCGCCCGCGCGTTCATAGGCATGGGCCCAGCTATGATCGAAGATATATTCGCCCTGGCTGTGGGATTTGACATAGAGCGGGGCCACGGCGATCACCGTGCCGCCGGCCTCGGCGCGCATGTATTGCGGTTGCCAGCCGGTGCCGCGCCCGACCGAGCCGCTATCCTCCAGCGCCGAGAGGAACCGGTAGGTGGTGAACGGATCCTCGGGGCGCGCGCCGCTGCCCGCCTCGGGGCAGGCACAGGCATCCCAGTCGCCCTCGCCGATCTCGGCGATGCGGTCATGGAGCGTGATGGTGATCGCGGTGTCGGTCATGCCGACTGTCCTATCTGGCGCGCGGGCGCTCTGGATCAAGCGGGGATGTCCGCCAGATACCGCTCGAACGTGATATTGTCCGCCACCTGTCGCGCGCGCGCCTCGACCTCGCGGCTGCGCACGGTCCAGCACAGGATCGCGGCGCCCTGCGCGCGCAATTCGGCAAGGCGAGGATTGGCAAGATCGGTCACGTCATGGCTGACAAAGCTCGCGCCCGCCCGGTCGTAATCGGGAATGCAGCGCAGTCGCGCGCGTGTCTCCTCGCGCAAGAGCGGCCAGTCGTCGGGCGTATAGGCGCAGGTCACGATGCCGCGCGGCAGATCGGGGGAGAGCGCGGCCATCGCCACCACCATCTCGGGGTTGAAGGACATGAGCGCGACCGGTCCAGCATAGCCCTTGAGCGCCTCTGCGGTGGACGCTTCGAGCACGCCATCGGTCACGCCCATCTGGCCGTGCTGGTCCTTCAACTCGATCAGGAGCGGCACGCGGCCCGCCACCAGCGCCAGCACCTCGGGCAGGTCGGGAATACCCTCGTCAGCGCCCCTGAGCGGGATTTGCGCCAGCTCTGCGGCATCGCGTCCACGCACCGGCCCGGTCTCGGACGTGAGGCGGCCCAGATCGTAATCGTGAAACACCATGGCGCGGCCATCGCGGCTCGGTTGCAGATCGATCTCGATGCCGTAGCCCGCCGCGATGGCGGCGCGGATCGCGGCGCGCGAATTCTCGGGCCGGCCCGCCGTCACATCATGCAGCGCGCGATGCGCGATCGGCAGGCGTCTGAACGCCTCGGGCAGCGCGCTCATTTGATCTGGAAGATCCCGTCGATCTCGACCGCGACACCAAAAGGCAGCGACGCGGCGGAGACGGCGGCGCGCGCGTGCTTGCCCGCTTCGCCCAGCGCCTCGCCCAGGAAATCCGACGCGCCGTTGATCACCGCCGGTTGCTGGGTGAAATCGGCGGTCGAGTTGACAAAGCCCGTGAGCCGCACCACCCGCACCAGCCGGTCCAGATCGCCACCGCAGGCCGCCTTGACCTGTGCCAGAAGCGCAATCGCGCAGGTCCGCGCAGCCGCCGCGCCGCCCGTTACATCCATGTCGGCGCCAAGCTTGCCGGTCATCAGGGTGTCGCCATCCTTGGCGACCTGACCCGAGACATAGAGCATGTCCCCCACCTGCACGAAAGGCACGTAATTGGCGGCGGGCGCAGGCGCGGCGGGCAAGGTCACGCCCATCTCGGCAAGCTTATTCTCGAACTGGCTCATGTCGCTGTCTCCTGTGGGGCTGTCCGGTGTGGGCTGTCCGGTCGCACGCTAGCGGCGCGGGCGGGCAAAGAAAAGCCCCCTCACTCGCGGAACGCCTTGGCAAGGTAATCGGTGAAGGGCTTGACCAGATAGGCGATAGGGGTGCGGTCCTCGGTGCGGATGAACGCCTCCACCGGCATCCCCGGCACCAGCGTCACACCTTCGGGCAGCCGCGCCATCTGGCCCTCCTTGAGGACGATCTCGGCCCGGTAATAGGGCACGCGCGTCGCCTGATCCTCGAAGGCGTCAGCGGAGATCTGCACCACCTCGCCAAAAAGTTCCGGCGTGGTGCGCTGATCCAGCGCGGAAAACCGCAAAGTCACCTCCTGACCGAGCGTGAGCTTGTCTATATGGATCGTATCCACCTGCGCGTTGATGACAAGCGGGCGGTCCTGCGGAATGATGTAGAGCAGCGGCTCTGCGGGACGGATCACCGAACGGCGGGCAAAGACCTGAAGATCGTAGACAATGCCCGATACCGGCGCGGTGATCTCCAGCCGCTCCATCTGGTCGAGCAGCGCACGGCGCTGTTCGCGCAGTTCAAGCTCGCGCACCTGCAGATCCCGCAAGGTGGTGATCGCCTCCTCGCGCCGGTCGGTTTTCAGCCGCAGAATTTCAAGATCAAGCTCGGTGATGCGCCCCTCGGCCTGCGCCTTTTGCGAGGTCAGCTCGCCCATGGTCCCGTCAAGCCGCGCCGCCTCGCGTTGCAGCGCCAGCACCCGCGACGCCTGCGCCAACCCGCGATCCAGCAGCGTTTGCTGATCGGCAAGCTCGCGGGCGATCAGATCCGACTGCCGGTCAAGCGCCACCTGCTGCGCCTCGATCCCGGCGATCTGATCGATGGTCTGCTCGCGCCGCTTGCCAAGCTGCTCGATGCGCGCGGCGATGGTCTCGGCGCGGGCGGACATGAGCATCTCCTGACCGCGCATGAGCGAGGCCGCATCCTCGTTTACAGCCGTCAACTCCAGAAGCAACGGATCAAAGCGGAGCGTGTCGCGCCCGTCGCGCTCTGCCTCAAGCCGCGCGCGACGCGACATCAGTTCGGCCACCTGCGTCTCGACAATGGCGCGCCGCGACGCAAGTTCCGCCGGATCAAGCCGCAAGAGCGGTTGCCCCTCCGCGATCCGGTCGCCTTCCTTGACAACGATCTCGGCCACGACACCGCCATCGGGATGCTGCACCACCTGCCGGTTCTGGTCCACCTCGATGCGCCCCGAGGCAATCACCGCGCCGGAAATCTGCGCCAGCGCCGCCCAGGTGCCAAAACCACCCAGCAGCACGACAAGACCGATGAGCCCCGCCACCAGCGGGCCGCGCGCCGACCAGGCTGCGGGCGCACTCATTGCATTCCCCCCTGCGCGCGCGCGCCCTCGGCCTCGGCCAGCGTCTCGTGGTTCTTGACCACGCTCTTGAGCACCTCGTCACGCGGGCCAAAGGCGCGGGCCTGACCCTGTTCCAGCATCAAGAGCAGGTCGCATTCGCGGATCACCGCCGGGCGGTGTGCCACCACCACCACCGCGCGCCCCGAGGACTTGAAGCCGCGAATCGCGCGGTTGACCGCCTCGCTCCCGGCATTGTCGAGGTTGGCGTTCGGCTCGTCGAGCACAAGGATCACCGGATCGCCATACATCGCCCGCGCCAGCCCGATCCGCTGCATCTCGCCGCCCGAGAGCCGCCCGCTCGCCGCGCTCACGCGGGTGTCATAGCCATCGGGAAGCTTGAGGATCATCTCATGGGCATCGGCGCGCTTCGCGGCCTTGACCACCTCGGCATCGTCGGGCGCGGAGGCAAGCCGCGCGATGTTCTCGGCAATGGTGCCGTCGAAAAGCTGAACCCGCTGCGGCAGATAGCCGATCAGCCCGCCCAGAACCGACGGCGCGTATTGATCGAGTGCCGCACCGTCAAGCCGGATCGCGCCCGCCGCAGGCCGCCAGACGCCGGTAAGCGCGCGCGCCAGCGTCGATTTGCCGGCCCCTGACGGGCCGATGATGCCAAGCGCCTGACCGGGTGCGACCTTGAAACTGACGCCGCGCAGCACCGGCACGCTCTCGCCCGGCGGCAGCATGGTGATCTGCTTGACCTCCAGCACCGCCTTCGGGCGCGGCAGCGCGGTGCGCGGGGCCTCGGGCGGGACCTCGCCCAGCAACTCTGC
Source organism: Alphaproteobacteria bacterium HGW-Alphaproteobacteria-1 (assembly GCA_002842985.1). Classification (GTDB taxonomy): domain Bacteria; phylum Pseudomonadota; class Alphaproteobacteria; order Rhodobacterales; family Rhodobacteraceae; genus Roseovarius. Next base: position 56,878 of record PHEQ01000010.1, on the reverse strand, counting down.
CAGATTGTCCCAGCCCTGCATCGCGCGCTGCACCAGCGGCCATTGGCCGATGGCCATCTCGATCGGGGCAAGCGCGCGTCCCAGAAGGATCGAGCCCGCGATCATGGCCCCCGGTGTCAGCTCGCCGCGCAGCACCAGAAACGCCCCCACCCCCAGCATCGCCGATTGCAAGAGAAGCCGGAACGCCTTGGACCCGCTCGCGAAAGTGCCGCCCAGATCGGCGGCGCGGACCTGTTCGCGCAATCCCACATCGCGGATCTTCTGCCAGCGGTCAAAGGCGGCGTCGCGCATTCCCATGGCCTGCACCATCTCGGCCTCGAGCCGGAGCCGGTCCGATTCGGCTTCGGACTGCATCCCGGCCATGCCCGCGCGTTCCGAGGGACGCCGCGTGACCGCCTGATTGATCATCGTCACCATGATCAGCAGCGCGCCGCCAAGAATGGCAAGCATCCCTAGCCAGGGATGAAACACCCAGATCGCGGCGATGAAGACCGGGGCCCAGGGCATATCGAAAAGCGCAAGAAGCACCGGCGCGCTCATCAGGCGCTGGACCGATTCCAGATCGCGCAAACCGCCCGCCGTGCGCGGATCCGGGGTCAGTGCCGACTTGCGGATCACCGCATCGAACACCCGCCGGTCAAGCGCCGCCTGAAACCGCGCGCCAACCCGCGCCATGATCCGACCGCGCGCGAAATCGAGTACGCCCATGACCGCGTACAGGAACACCACAAGAACCGAGAGCGCGATCAGCGTCTCCACCGACCGGCTCGAGAGCACGCGGTCATAGACCTGCAACATGTAGATCGGCCCGGTCAGCATCAGCAGGTTGGCGAAGACGCTGAAAACAGCCACGAACCAGTAGAGCCCGCGGCTCTGGCGACGCACGCCGCGCAATTCCGCGCGCCCGGCCTCGATCCTCGATTTCTCAAGTCGCATTTCTGCTCATCTTGTTCTAGTCTGGCTCACTGACCGTAAAGACACGAATTTTTGTTGTCCTTGCATACGTTGCCTGTCGCCATTCTGCCACAGGAATGTGAAGGATGTAGTATCGATACTGGGTTTGAACCAAGATTCGGATATGTAGCACCAATGATGACTCAGAGCCTGTGGATATGATTTTGCCGACATTGACATTCCCTTTTCCGCGCCGGTTTGCCGGGGTGCTGTCGCTGCTTTGCCTCATGCTTGTCGCCGCCTGCGCCACGCCCGACGCGGCCAGCCGCGACTTTTTCGACCCGCATGAGGCCGAGAACCGGCGCATGCACGAGTTCAACCGCGGGTTCGACCGCTCGCTGCTGCGGCCCGTTGCGCATGCCTACGCCGCCGCCGTGCCCGACGATATCGAGACGGTGATCATCCGCTTTGCCGAAAACCTTTCGCTGCCCGCCGATGTCGTGAACAACGTGCTGCAACTCAACATGCGCGCGGCCTTCCGGGACACGGCGCGCTTTGTCGTCAACACCACCGTCGGGCTTGGCGGCTTCTTCGATCCGGCAAGCGAGATGGGGATGGCCGCACCCTCCAACACGGATTTCGGCCATACGCTGCATGTCTGGGGGGCGCGTGAAGGGGCCTATATCGAACTGCCCCTGATTGGCCCGTCGACCGCGCGCGACACATTCGGGATGTTCGTCGATCTGTTCACCAACCCGCTCACTTATGTGATCGACTCTCCCGAGAACCTCGCCGGGACGGCGGCAGGCGTTGCCTCGGGCCTGTCACGGCGCGATAAATTCTCCGATACGATCGACCAGATTCTCTATGAAAGCGCAGATAGTTACGCATTGTCACGGTCGATCTTCCTGCAAAATCGCCGGTTCAAACTTGGCGGCACCGGCGGCGATACCTATACTGATCCCTATGACGGAGCGGGCGGTGCGCCTGCGTCCGCCCTTGTAGAGGACCCGTATGATGAATGATTTTACCCGTCGACGCCTGCTTGTGACCGGCACCGCCGCGCTCGGCCTGAGCGGCGTCGCGCTGCCTGCTTTCGCCCTGACCGAGGGGCGCGCGCGCGCCCTCATCGATCAGGTGGTGTCCGATATCAACGGCGTGATTGCCACGGGCAAACCCCTGTCGCAGATGGTGTCGGATTTCGAACGCATCTTCAGCCGTTACGCCGATGTCAACATCATCGCCCGCTCGACACTCGGGGCGGACGCCAATCGTGCCTCCGCGGCACAGATGCGCGCCTTCACCGACGCCTTCCGCGGCTATGTCGCACGCAAATACGGCAAGCGGTTCAACGAGTTCATCGGCGGGCGCATCGAGGTGCAAGGCGTGCGGCAGGTCAAATCCTGGCATGAGGTCAGGTCGATGGCCTATCTGCGTGGCGAATCGCCCTTCGAAGTCAGCTTTCTGGTGTCCGACCGCTCGGGCAAGGACCTGTTTTTCGACATGATCATCGAGGGCATCAGCCTGCGGCTGAGCGAGCGCACCGAGATCGGCGCCATGCTCGACCGCCGAAACGGCGATATCAACGCGCTGATCGAGGACATCAAGCGCGCTGGCTGAGCGCAATGAGATCACGGCAAAAACGGCACCCCGGCGGGTGCCGTTTTCAATTCCCGAAGATACTGCGCAGAATGTTCTCGATCGGGTTGCCGCTTGCCACCGGCGCGCGATGCTGCGGGACAGGTGCGGGTGCCGGCGCAGGCCGGGGGGCAGGGCGCAGCATCGGCAGGGGGCGCGGCTCCAACCCCTCATGCACACGCAACATCGTCTCGCGCCAGATTTCGGCCGGAAGGCCGCCGCCCGTCACGCCCTTGAGCGGCGTGTTGTCGTCGTAGCCCATCCAGACGCCCGCCACGTAATCGGCGGTAAAGCCCAGGAACCACGCATCGCGCGCCGCCTGCGTGGTGCCGGTCTTGCCCGCCGCCTCGCGCCCCGGCAGCTTTGCCCGCCCTCCGGTGCCGTTTTCGATCACCCGGCTCATCATGTAGGTCAGTTCGCGCGCCGCACCTTCGCGGATGACCCGCTCTCCGATCCCGCTCTGACGGCTCATCAGCGGGGCGTCCTCGCCCATCAGCCGCAACTCGGTCAGGCCGTAGGGGGTCACCGAAGAGCCGCCGTTGAGAATGCCCGCATAGGCGCCGGTCATCTCGATCAGTGTGCTTTCCGAGGCTCCGAGCGCCAGCGCGGGCCCGTCGGCCAGATCGCTCTCGATGCCGAAGTCGCTGGCCACCTTGCGCACCAGATCGCGCCCGACGCTTTCGGAAATCTTCACCGCCGGAATGTTGAGCGATTGCGCCAGCGCCTGCGTGAGATTCACCCGGCCCTTGAAATCGCGGGTATAGTTCTCGGGGCACCAACGGCCAGAGCCGGGGATATTCAGACAATAAGGTTCGTCTATCACCTCCGAATCATAGCTGAAGCCCAATTCCAGCGCGGTCGCATACACAAAGGGCTTGAAGGCCGAGCCGGTCTGCCGCCGCGCCTGCGTGGCACGGTTGAAGGCCCCGACGACCTTGGTCGCGCGGCCGCCGACCATGGCGCGCACGGCGCCATCGGCGTCCATCACCACGATCGCCGCCTGTGCCTTGGAGCCTTCGCTTACCTTTTCGTCGAAAACCACGCGCAGCGCCTCTTCCGCCGCGTGTTGAAGCCGCTGATCAAGCGTTGTGCGGATCACCACATCCTCGGTCGTGTCGCGGGTCAGGAATTCCGGCCCCGAGGCCATCACCCAATCGGCGAAATACCCGCCCGCGCGCCGCTCTGCCGCTTCTGAAAGCTCGGCCGGGGCGGCCAGCGCCACCGCGGCATCACTGTCGCTGAGATAGCCCTGATCGCGCATCAGACGGACCACCACCCGCGCGCGGTTCTGAGAGCGTTCCAGATTGGCCGTTGGCGCAAGCGTGGAGGGCGCGGTCAGAAGCCCCGCGATCATCGCCCCTTCGGCGGGCGTCAGAGTCGCCGCCGACTTGCCGAAATAGCGCTGTGCCGCCGCCTCTGCCCCGTAGGCCCCGCCGCCCAGATAGGCGCGATTGAGATAGATCGTGAGGATCTGGTCCTTGGAATATTTCGCCTCCATCGCCAGCGCATATAGCGCCTCGCGCCCCTTGCGCAGAAGCGAGCTTTGCCGGCAATAGGCCACATAGGCAGCCTCGCTCTCCCATTCCGATGCGTCGTATTCCTGCCCGAAACACAAGAGTTTCGCGGTCTGCTGCGTGATCGTCGAGCCGCCATTCCCGGAAAGCGGCCCGCGCCCCTCGCGCAGGTTGATGCGGATGGCGCTGGCAATGCCGATGGGGTCGATGCCGGGATGCAGGTAAAAGCGGCGATCCTCGGTGGCAATGACCGCGTTCTTGAGGTGCGGGCTGACGGTATCCGCCGTCACAACCCCCCCGAATTGATCGCCGCGCCAGGCGAACACGTCACCCTCGCGGTCGAGGATCGTGACCGAACCCCGCGCGCGCCCGTCGATCAGCGTCTGATACTCCGGCAGCCCGGTGTAGAGATAGGCCACGGCCAGGCCCGTCACGAGAACGAGAACCGCTGTCACCCGCCAGCCGATGCCCCAGACGATCCGCCAGACAAAGCGCAGGATCGCCCCGAAAAACCGCACGATCGGGTTTCGCGACCGTGCCGCGCGGCGCGGCTTGCGGGCGGGCGCCTTGCGCGGGGCGGGCTTGGCCGCCCTTGTGCGTTTCGGCGCCACGAGTGGCGGTTTGCGTCGTCCTGTCGTGCCCATTGCCCTGCCCGGCCTTGTCGATGATGGCTTACTCTACCGCGCCATGCGCCGGATGTAGAGACCCGGCATCGCACAGTCGCGTTCCATTGTTGCACAATTTCAAATCATAACATCACTTCTGCCCATTCTTTACGCAGCAAGACCGGAAAACACGCCCGCACGCGCCGGCTTTCCCTTCCCCAAAAGCCCCGCGCCGACTTTGCTGCATCTGCAAAGCGCACGGATCAAGCGCGCCCAAGGGAAAGGGGAAGACGTGAAACTCATCATCGCAACGATCAAACCATTCAAGCTCGAGGAGGTCCGCGAGGCACTCACCGGCATCGGTGTGCGCGGCATGATGGTCACCGAGATCAAGGGCTTCGGCGCGCAGTCGGGTCATACCGAGATCTATCGCGGGGCCGAATACGCCGTGAACTTCGTGCCCAAGGTCAAGCTGGAAGTGGCCGTGACCGACCCGCTCGCCGATCAGGTGGTCGAGACCATCGCCCGTGCCGCGCGCACCGGCAAGATCGGCGACGGCAAGATCTTCGTGCTCGATCTCGAACAGGCCCTGCGTGTGCGCACGGGCGAAACCAATGACGACGCGCTCTGAGTTGCGCGAGGGAAAGGACAAGGACATGACCCTGAAAAAGACACTTGGCATCGCCGCATTGGTGGCACTTCTGCCCCACCTTGGGCTGGCGCAAGAGGCGGTCGAGGCGGTCGAGGCCGCACCCGACATCAACCCCTATATCTTTACAACGCTGCTGTTTCTCATCGGCGGCTTTCTGGTGTTCTGGATGGCGGCCGGCTTTGCCATGCTCGAGGCAGGCCTCGTGCGCTCCAAGAACGTGACCATGCAGTTGACCAAGAATATCGCGCTCTTTTCCATCGCCGCGATCATGTATTGGCTGATCGGGTTCAACCTGATGTATCCCGGCGATGGATGGTGGATCGCGGGCTGGATGGGGCCGTGGTTCTCGATCACCTCACTGGAACCGGTGGGGCTCGAGGCGGCGGCGGCCTCGCTCGATTATGCCTCGGTCGGCTCGGACTTCTTCTTTCAGTTGATGTTCTGCGCCACCACCGCCTCGATCGTCTCGGGCACGCTGGCCGAGCGCATCAAGCTGTGGCCCTTCCTGCTCTTTGTCGTCGTGCTGACCGGTGTGCTCTACCCGATCGAGGCGTCCTGGCAGTGGGGCGGCGGCTGGCTCTCGGAGATGGGCTTTGCCGATTTCGCAGGCTCGACCCTTGTGCACGCGGCAGGCGGGTTCGCCGCCCTGGCGGGCGCGCTCATCCTCGGGCCGCGCATCGGCAAATACGCCAAGGACGGCCGCGTGATCCCGATCCCCGGCTCGAACCTTGCGTTGGCGACCCTCGGCACTTTCATCCTGTGGCTGGGTTGGTTCGGCTTCAACGGCGGCTCGCAGCTTGCCATGGGCACGGTGAGCGATGTGACGGACGTGAGCCGTATCTTCGCCAACACCAACATGGCCGCGGCTGCCGGGGCCGTGACCGCGCTGATCCTCACGCAGGTGATGTATAAAAAGCCCGACCTGACCATGGTGCTCAACGGCGCGCTAGCCGGTCTGGTATCGATCACCGCAGAGCCGCTGGCGCCTTCGCTCTTCGGCGCGCTCTGGATCGGCGCCGTGGGCGGCGTGATCGTGGTCATTACCGTGCCGATGCTCGACCGGATGAAGATCGACGATGTGGTCGGCGCGATCCCGGTGCACCTGATTGCCGGTATCTGGGGCACGCTCGCCGTTCCGTTCTACAACAGCGAGGCCAGCTTTGGCACGCAGATCGTTGGTATCGCGGCGATCGGCGGGTTTGTCTTCGTCGCCTCCTTGGTGGTGTGGTCCATCCTCAAGATGACCATGGGTATCCGCGTCGGCGAGGAAGAGGAAATCAACGGCCTCGACATGGCCGAACTGGGCATGGAGGCCTATCCGGAATTCTCCAAGGGCTGATCCCTCTCTCCTCCTCCCGATCATCCCTCAGAGAGCTTGCCCCGGGCGTCCGCGCCCGGGGTTTTTCTTCACCGGGACGCTTTCAGAATCGCACGGCTTCATGCTAAGTTTTGTGGCATGAACACGCCCGCCCCCAAGATAAGCGCCGCTCTGCCCCGTATCCGGCAGCTTGACGAGGCCGCGATCAATCGCATCGCGGCGGGCGAGGTGGTTGAGCGTCCAGCCTCTGCGGTCAAGGAACTGATGGAAAACGCGCTCGACGCGGGCGCCACCCGCGTCGACGTGGCCATTGCCGATGGCGGCAAGACGCTGATCCGGGTCGCCGACGATGGCTGCGGCATCACGCCCGAGGACCTGACCCTCGCGCTTGCCCGCCACGCCACGTCCAAGATCGACGGCAGCGACCTGCTCGATATCCACTCCTTCGGCTTTCGTGGCGAGGCGCTGCCCTCGCTCGGCGCGGTCGGGCGGCTGACGATCACGGCACGCGCGCCGGGGCAGGACGGGGCCGAGATCACAGTCGCGGGTGGGCAGGTGGGCGCGGTGAAACCGGCGGCGCGCGGCCCCGGCACCACCGTCACGCTGCGCGATCTCTTCTACGCCACGCCCGCGCGGCTCAAGTTCCTGCGCTCGGACCGCGCCGAGACACAGGCGATTGCCGATACCGTCAAGCGCCTTGCCATGGCAGCACCCCGCGTGGCCGTGACGCTGCGCGATGTTTCGGGCGGCGGCGAGGGGCGCGTGATGTTCCGCGCCGAGGCCGAGACAGGCGATCTGTTTGACGCGCTGTCGGAGCGGCTCGCGCGGATCATAGGGCGCGAGTTCACCGACAACGCGCTCAGGATCGACGCCACCCGCGAAGGGCTGCGTCTCTCCGGCCTCGCCGCGCTGCCGACCTATTCGCGCGGGGCGGCGGTGGCGCAATATCTTTTCGTCAACGGGCGGCCCGTGCGCGACCGGATGCTGATGGGCGCGCTGCGCGCCGCCTATCAGGATGTGCTCGCGCGGGACCGGCACCCGGCGGCGGCGCTCTTCATCGACTGCGATCCGCATCTTGTGGATGTGAACGTCCACCCGGCCAAATCCGAGGTGCGGTTCCGCGATCCGGGACTGGCGCGCGGGCTGATCGTCTCGGCGCTGCGGCACGCGCTGGCCGGGGAGGGGCATCGGGCGTCCTCGACGGTCGCAGGTGCCACGCTTGGCGCGTTCCGCACGCCGGACCATGCACGACCCTACCAGATGGACCGCCCCTCGCCACAGGCGCGCAACATTGCCTATCAGGCGCAGGCCCCCGGCTTTGCCGAAATGGCCCATAGCTGGAGCGGACGGGTGGAAACGGCTCCGCAAGAGGCCGACGAGACCCAAGCCACCGCCCTGCCCCTTGGTGCCGCCCGCGCGCAGATCCACGAGAATTACATCGTCGCCCAGACCGAGACCGGCATGGTCATCGTCGATCAGCATGCCGCGCACGAACGCCTTGTCTACGAGCGGCTCAAGGCACAGGCAGAGGGCGGCATCGCCGCGCAGGCTCTGCTGATCCCCGAGATCGTGGACCTGCCCGAGACCGATTGCGCAACCTTGATGGACCATGCCGGGGACCTCGCCACGCTCGGCCTTGTGATCGAGTCCTTCGGCCCGGGAAGCCTTGCCGTGCGCGAAACCCCGACGCTGCTTGGCCCGGTCGATGCCGCCGCACTCGTGCGCGATATCCTCGATGAGCTGCGCGATGCGGGTGCCAGCGGCACGCTGCGCGCACGCATCGACGCGGTGCTCTCGCGCATGGCCTGTCACGGCTCGGTCCGCTCCGGCCGCCGCATGTCGGGCGAGGAAATGAACGCGCTTTTGCGCGAGATGGAGCGCACGCCGAAATCCGGCCAGTGCAACCACGGCCGCCCCACCTATGTGGAATTGCGCCTGTCGGATATCGAGCGATTGTTCGGGCGCACATGATCCAGATCGGTCCCTATGCCTTTGACACCGCCGACCCGATGACGCTTGCGGGGCTGATCGGGGCGGGTGTTCTGCTGCTGATCCTCGTGTTGCTCATCGCTGCCTTGCGCGCCGCCACCCGCTCGGCCCGTCTGGCAGAGCCGCTGGCGCAGCAGATGATACAGCTTGGCGCGCGCGTGCAGGGGCTCTCGGACGGGCAGCACCAGCTTGCCGGCGGGCTTACCCATGTTGCGGAGGCGCAAGCCGCGAGCCAGTCGCATATGCTGCAACTGATGGAAAAGCGCCTTGCCGAGGTGGGCAACCAGATGACCGAGAACCTGCAAGGTTCGGCCCGCCGCACCGCGCAGAGCCTTGGCGAGTTGCAACAGCGCCTGCAAACCATCGACAAGGCGCAGGACAATATTACCAAGCTCTCGGGCGATGTGCTGTCATTGCAGGACATCCTCAGCAACAAGCAGACGCGCGGGGCCTTTGGCGAGATCCAGCTCACCGATATCGTGACCAAGGCGCTGCCCTCGGACAGCTACACGCTTCAGGCGACGCTCTCGAATGGCCGCCGCGCCGATTGCCTCATTCACCTGCCCAACCCGCCGGGGCCGATTTGCATCGACAGCAAGTTCCCGCTGGAGGCCTATGAGGCCCTGCGCCGCGCCACGACCGAAACCGAACTGGTTGCGGCCGCCCGTTTTCTGCGCACCTCCGTGCGCAAGCATATCAAGGACATTTCCGAGAAATACATTCTCGAGGGTGAGACCGCCGATGGCGCGCTGATGTTCCTGCCCTCCGAGTCGGTCTATGCGGAACTGCACGCCAATTTCCCCGAGGTGGTCCGCGACGGCTTTGCCGCCCGCGTCTGGATCGTCTCGCCCACCACCTGCATGGCGACATTGAACACCATGCGCGCGATCCTCAAGGACGCACGGATGCGCGAACAGGCGGGTGCGATCCGGCGCGAACTGGGGCTTCTCTTTGCCGATGTAGACCGGCTGGGCAACCGCGTCGAGAACCTCGACCGGCATTTCCATCAGGCGGCCAAGGACATCTCGGACATCAAGATTTCAGCCGACAAGGCGGGCAGGCGCGCACGGCGTCTGGACAATTTCGATTTCGAGGAACTGGCCCCCGAGACCGAGCCCGCCCTGCCGCCGCTGGCTGATCAGAAGGCACAATAGGGCACACCGTCAAAGCCGCAGGCCGGTTTTCGCGTCGAACGGATGCAGCGCCTCGCGCGCAAGGCTGAACGCCAACCGCGACCCCTCATCGACCTGCGGCACATGCGGCAGGCGCACCACGAACATCTCGTCCATCCCGTCGAATTTCACATGCAGGTGGCTTTCCGCGCCCGCCGGTTCCAGCAGCATCAGCCGCGCCTCAAGCGTGAGGCCCCCGTCGCTTGCGGGCGCAAGCGACATGTCCTCGGGACGCAGCCCGATCAGGTCCGCCCCGGTCGGCAGGTGCGAGAGCGCATCCGCCGCCACGACGCCGCGCAGCCAGTCGGCGGGCAGCATGTTCATCGCCGGAGAGCCGATGAACCCCGCGACAAAGGTGGTGGCGGGCCGCGCATAGACCTCCATCGGGGTGCCGATCTGCTCGATCCGCCCGCCATTGAGCACCACCAGCCGATCGGCCAGCGTCAGCGCCTCAAGCTGGTCATGGGTGACATAGAGCGAGGTGGTGGCAAGCCGTTTCTGCAACTGCCGGATCTCCACCCGCATCTGAACCCGGAGCTTGGCATCGAGATTCGAGAGCGGCTCGTCGAACAGAAACGCCGCCGGTTCGCGCACCAGCGCCCGGCCCATGGCCACGCGCTGCCGCTGCCCGCCCGAAAGCTGCCGTGGCTTGCGGTCCAGAAACGCGCCGATCTGCAACATCTCGGCCGCTTCGGTCACGCGGCGGTCGATCTCGGCGCGCGCCATGCGCCGGTTCTTCAACCCGTAGGCCAGGTTGTTGTAAACGGTCATATGCGGGTAAAGCGCATAGTTCTGGAACACCATGGCGATATCGCGCTCTGCCGGTTCCAGCCGGTTCACCACACGGTCGCCGATGCGCAACGTGCCCTCGGTGATCGTCTCCAGCCCCGCGACCATGCGCAGAAGCGTGGACTTGCCACAACCCGAGGGACCGACCAACACGATCATCTCGCCATCGGCGATGTCGATGCTTACCCCGGTCACGGCGCGCACATCGCCTGCATAGACCTTGCCGAGGTTGTCCATGGTAATCGAGGCCATGTATTATTTCTCCGTCTCGGTCAGCCCCTTCACGAAGAGGCGCTGCATGAACAGGATCACAAGGATGGGCGGCAGCGCGGCAAGGACCACCGTTGCCATCACCAGATGCCAGAGCGGTTCGCTGTCCCCGCCCGTCACCATTCGCTGAATCCCCATGACGATGGTGTAATATGCCGGGTCCGTGGTGATCAGCAGCGGCCAAAGATACTGGTTCCAGCCATAGATGAACATGATCACGAACAGCGCCGCGATATTGGTGATCGACAACGGCACGAGGATATCGCGGAAGAATTTCATCGGCCCCGCGCCGTCCACGCGAGCCGCTTCCATCAATTCCTCCGGCACGGTCATGAAAAACTGCCGGAAGAGAAACGTCGCCGTGGCGCTGGCGATGAGCGGGATCGACAGGCCCGCGAAACTGTTGAGCATCCCCAGATCGGCCACCACCTGAAAGGTCGGCACGATGCGCACCTCCACCGGCAGCATCAGCGTCAGGAAAATCAACCAGAAAAAGAAGATGCGGAACGGAAATCGGAAGTAGACAATGGCAAAGGCCGACAGGAGCGAGATCGACAGCTTGCCGATGGTGATGGCCATGGCCATGACGAAACTGTTCCACAGCATCCCGCCGATGGGCGGTGTGCCCGCGCGCGAGCGCCCCTCCAGGATCACGGTCTTGTAATTCTCAAGCGCGTTAGGACCGGGCAAGAGCGGCATGACCCCGCGCACAAACGTGCCGGGCGGATGGGTCGAGGCGATGACCGCCACATAGACGGGAAACACCACCACCGCGACCCCGAGGATGAGGACAAGATGGGCGAGCAGATCGCCAAGGCGGTTGTTGTCGACCATCGCAGCCCCCTTTCAGTAATTCACGCGCCGCTCGATAAAGCGGAACTGGATGACGGTGAGCACCACGACGATGGCCATGAGAATCACCGATTGCGCGGCCGAAGAGCCAAGATTGAGGTTCACGAACCCGTCGCGATAGACCTTGTAGACAAGGATGTTGGTGGCCTGCGCCGGGCCCCCCTCGGTGGTGGCATGGATCACGCCGAACGTGTCGAACATGGCATAGACCACGTTGACGACCATCAGAAAGAACGTGACCGGCGACAGAAGCGGGAACACGATGGTCCAGAACCGCTTGGTGCGGCTTGCCCCGTCAATCGCCGCCGCCTCTAGCAGCGATTGGGGAATGGATTGAAGCCCGGCCAGGAAGAACAGGAAATTGTAGCTGATCTGCTTCCATGCGGCGGCGATGATGACAAGCAGCATGGCATCGGTGCTGCTGGAACGGTGATTCCAGTCATAGCCGAGACCCTGCAAGACATAGGGCGCAATCCCGATGGCGGGATTGAAGATGAACCACCACAGCACCCCCGCAATGGCCGGGGCAACCGCATAGGGCCAGACAAGGAAGGTGGTATAGCCATCGCGCGAGCGGATCATGCGGTTGACCATCACTGCGAAGAGAAGGGCCAGCGACATCGACAGAACCGTGGTGCCGACGCTGAACACCGCCGTGACCTTGAGCGAGTTGAGATAGAGCGGATCGGCCAGCAGCCGCTCGAAATTGTCGAACCAGACGAATTCGGTGCGCAGACCGAAAATATCCTGCCGCAGAAAGGATTGATAAAGCGCCTGGCTGGCGGGCCAGATGAAGAAAATCAGCGTGACGATGACCTGCGGCGCCAGCAGGGCATAGGGCAGCCACGAGCTCGGGAAGGTCATGCGTTTGGTCTGCATCGGCGCGCGTCCCGTTGAGCGGAAGAAGCGCGCCCCCGAAAAGGATCCGGGGGCGCAGCAGGGTGGGTTGGCTTAGCGCGCCTGCGCTTCGAACTGGCGCAAGAGCTCATTGCCGCGGCGCACCGCGTCCGCGCTTGCCTGCACGCCGGTCTTGGAGCCGGCCATCAGCGCCTCCATTTCTTCCGAGATGATGTCGCGGATCTGCACGAAGCTGCCAAACCGCAACCCCTTGGAGTTTTCCGTCGGCGCGTTGAGCGTCATCTGCCGGATCGAGATATCGGCACCAGGGTTGGCGTCATAATAGCCCTGCTCGCGCGTCAGATCGAACGCCGCCTGGGTGATCGGCAGATAGCCGGTCTGCTGGTGCCACGAGGCCTGCACCTCGGGCTGCGACAGATATTCGAAGAACCGCGCGACGCCTTCGTAGTCCGCGTCAGGCTTGCCCGTGAGCACCCACAGCGTTGCGCCGCCGATGATCGAGTTTTGCGGCGCGCCCGCCACATCGTCATAATAGGGCTGCATCCCGTAACCCACGTTGAACTCGGCATTGCGCAGCACGCCCGCGCGGCTGGCCGAGGAGCCGAAGACCATCGCGCATTCGCCCGCGTAGAAGGCCGGGAATGCGTCGGGGCCGGAGCCGGGACCGCCCCAGCGGAAAGCGCCCGCGTCCTGCCACGCCTTGAGGTTGTCCCAGTGGCGGGCGACAGTTTCGTTGTCGAAAACGAATTCGGTGTCAAACCCGCCAAAGCCGTTTTCCTTCGTGCCAAGCGGAATATTGTGCCAGGCGCTGAAGTTCTCCAGCATTACCCAGCTTGGCCAGGAGGTGGTGAACCCGCAAGGCGCCGCTCCCGATTCGACAATCTTCAGCGAGGCCGATTCCATCTCGGCCCAGGTGCGCGGCGGCGCTTCGGGGTCAAGCCCGGCTGCCGCGAAGGCGTCCTTGTTGTAATACATGATCGGGGTCGAGCTGTTGAACGGGAAGGACAGCATGTTTCCGTTCGGATCGGTGTAGTAGCCCACAACCGCCGGCAGATAGGCCGAGGGATCGAACGGCACGCCCTTCTCGGCCATGAGTTGATGGATCGGATAGATCGCGCCCTTGGCGGCCATCATGGTGCCGGTGCCAACCTCGAACACCTGCACGATATGGGGCTGCTCGCCCGCGCGGAACGCGGCAATCGCACCGGTCATCGTCTCGGTATAGGTGCCGCGAAAGCTCGGCACGACGCGATACTCGGACTGGGTCTCGTTGAAACCTGCAGCAATGCTTTCAAGAATTTCCCCAAGTTCCCCACCCATGGCGTGCCACCAGTCGATGGTGATCTCGGCCCTGGCCCCGACGGGCGCAAGCGCCGTGGTGGCGGCAAGGCACGCTCCAAGAAGATGTTTGTTCATGCTCCGGTCCCTTTCGAGTGATGTGGTGGCAAGACATTCGTATGGTTTTTGCCCGCCGGTCAGAGATGACTGCGGCGGCAAGTTGCGTAAACGGTCACTGTAACAACAATAAGAACAAAGTCGCGCGCTTTGCAACAATGATAAGAACACAATCGCGCATCTGGCAAGCGCGCGACATACACCACCCTATGCGCAGGGATAGGTGGACCTCATCCGGCGCGCACGACATATTCAAGAAGTGAAATACCACTCACGGCAACAGACACCTGACCCGCTCCGTCACCGGAGCGGGTTTTTTCATGTGTCGATCGGCAAGGCGGTGGTGGAAAACACCGTGCGAAGTGCAAAACTCGACTGCATCTTGGCGACGCCGGGCAGCCGCGCCAGGTGTTGACGATGGATGCGCGCGAAATCCTCGGTATCATGGGCCACGACCTTGAGCACATAATCCGCCGCCCCCGCCGTCAGGTGACATTCGAGCACATCCGGCACGCGGGCCACGGCCTTCTCAAAGGCGTCAAGCACGTCATCGGCCTGGGTGGTGAGCGTGATCTCGACGAAGATCACCGCGGGCACACGCAGCTTGCGCGCGTCAAGCAGGGCGACATAGCCCTTGATATAGCCCTCTGCCTCGAGCCGCTGCACCCGGCGGTGACAAGCCGAGGCAGAGAGATTGACCTCTTCGGCAAGGTCCGCATTGGAAATGCGCCCGCGCCGCTGAAGCACCTGCAGGATACGGCGGTCAGTTGGATCGAGGAACATGCGCGCAAGACTTTTCGATTAATAGCGGCCCAAGCGGAATATAATTCACAAGTTTCATCGTCTGGCGAGGAAAATATCAATTACCTTGCGCACGATCTGCGGCATTCTGGCCGCAATGGAAAGGGGAGGAGACCCAAATGAAGATCGGTTGCCCGAAAGAAATCAAGCCGCAGGAATTCCGCGTGGGTATCACGCCGATTGCCGCCAAGGAAGCGGTGAGCCACGGCCATGACGTCATTGTCGAGACCGGCGCGGGCCTTGGCGCGGGCTTTGACGACGCCGCCTATGAGGCGGCGGGCGCCCGCATCATCACCACCGCCGCAGAGGTGTTCGCCGAGGCCGACATGATCGTCAAGGTCAAGGAACCGCAAGCGGTCGAGCGCAAGATGCTGCGCGAGGGGCAGCTGCTCTTTACCTATCTGCATCTGGCCCCTGACGAGGCGCAGACGCGCGACCTGCTGGCATCGGGTTGCACCGCCATCGCCTATGAGACGGTGACGGATCGCGCGGGCGGCCTGCCGCTGCTGGCGCCGATGTCCGAGGTTGCCGGCCGTCTGGCCCCGCAAGTGGGGGCATGGACCCTGCAAAAGGCCAATGGCGGGCGCGGTGTGCTGATGGGCGGCGTGCCCGGTGTGGGCCCGGCCCGCGTCATCGTGATCGGCGGCGGGGTGGTCGGCACCCACGCGGCCAAGATCGCGGCGGGCATGGGCGCGGATGTGACCGTGCTCGACCGCTCGCTGCCACGCCTGCGCTATCTCGACGATGTCTTCGGCGGTAGTTTCAAGACCGGCTATTCCTCGGCCGGGCTGCTGGAGGAACTGCTGCCACAGGCCGATATGGTGATTGGTGCCGTGCTCATTCCCGGAGCCGCCGCGCCCAAACTGGTGCGCCGTGACCAGTTCGCCAGCATGAAGCCCGGCGCGGTGCTGGTCGATGTGGCCATCGACCAGGGCGGGTGCTTCGAGACCTCGAAGGCCACCACGCATCAGGATCCGATCTACGAGGTGGACGGGATCATGCATTACTGTGTGGCCAATATGCCCGGCGCCGTGGCGCGCACCTCGACGCTGGCACTGGGCAACGCGACCATGCCCTTCATGCTGGCGCTGGCCGACAAGGGTTGGAAACAGGCCTGCGCCGACGATCCGCATCTGCTCAACGGGCTCAACGTTCACGCGGGCCAGTTGACCTATGCCGCCGTGGGCGAGGCACTGGGCATCGCGACCGTCGATCCCAAATCGCTCGTCTGAGCATCTTTCCCCGGCCTGTCACAGGGCCGGGGGTCGTTTTCGGGCCGCCCATGTCGTAAAACTTGCTGGACCGGGCCGCCCCTCTCGCCTAGCGTGACCTGAAAACGCCAACAGGGGGCGAGAAATGGTCACGTTCATCCTGCGCCGCGTCGGCGTCATGGTCCTGACGGCGATTTGCCTGACCTTTATCGTTTTCTTCCTCACCAATCTTTATCCCAACCTCGAAAAGCTGGCCAAGACGCAGGGCAATTTCCGCATGACCGATGCGGAGGTCGAAAGCTACCTCGGGCGCAACGGCTATCTTGATCCGATGCTGGTGAAATACGGGCGATGGATCGGGGTCTGGCCCGGCTGGGTGATCGAGGAGGAGGGCGCGACGCGCGGGCGCTGCATCGAACCGGGGCAGCCCCCCGAGGAGGCGCCGCGCTTTTGCGGTATTCTTCAGGGCGACTGGGGTTTTTCGACCGTGTTCCGCAAGGATGTGGGCGTGATCACCGGCGAAAAGCTGGCGCTCACGGGTTGGCTCATGCTTTGGGTGATGGTGCTGATGGTGCCATCGGCGCTGATGCTGGGCGTCCTGGCGGGGATGCGCGAAGGCTCGCGCACCGACCGCACGCTTTCGACCTTTGCCATCACCACGACGGCAACACCGGAATATGTCTCCGGCGTGCTGTTCATCGCCGTTTTCGCAAGCTCCGCCGTCGGGCTGCAATGGTTCAAGGGCACGGCGACGGGCGCGGTGGACAAGCCGACATTCGAGAACTTCTTTCTGCCGGTGCTGACCATCGCGCTTTATGGCATGGGCTATATCGCGCGCATGACCCGCGCCTCCATGGCCGAGGTGATGACCGCGCAATACATCCGCACCGCGCGGCTCAAGGGGGTGAGTTTCCCCAATATCGTGCTGAAACATGCGCTGCGCAACGCGCTCATTGCACCCTTCACGGTGATCATGCTGCAATTCCCGTGGCTTTTGAACGGGGTGGTGATCGTCGAGACGCTGTTCAACTACAAGGGCTTCGGCTGGACGCTGGTGCAGGCGGCGAGCAACAACGACATCGAGTTGCTGCTGGCGGTCTCGGTCGTGTCGGTCGTGGTGGTGCTGGTGACGCAGCTCATTTCCGATATCGGTTATGTCTATCTCAATCCCCGGATCAGCGTATCATGAGGGGCCGCGTTCACCAGCGCCCGCCATTGCCCGGCCTGACCGGGCAATCTGCCGTACCGTTCGGGCTTGACCCGGAGATGCCCCGGTCGAGCCGGGGCATGATGGTGGGGCGGTGGGCAGGGCCGGTCAGGACACGAAGGGCACCGCCATGGACCCGCTGAGCTGGACCGATATCTTCCTGCGCATCGCCGCGCAGCTTGCGCCCGTCTGGATCGCGCTGATTGCCACATTCGCGCTGTCGATCACGTTCAAGCGGCGGCTGGGGCTCTATGGCAAGCTCTTTGACAGCCCCATCGGCATGGTCGGTTTCGGCCTTGTCATGTTCTGGACCTATACCGGGATCTTCGCGGGCGCGTTCGATCTGATCCTCACCCATGACGTGCTCGACCAGTCGGCCTCGATGAAGAACAAGGGACCGGGCACGCCCTTCACCCAGATGATGGGCACGCCTGACCCGAATGCCTATCCCTATTACCTGCTGGGCGGCGACAATCTGGGGCGCGACGTGTTCAGCCGCATGGTGGTGGGGGCCTGGGAGGTGATCAAGATCGCGCCTTTTGCCAGCCTTTTCGCCTTCATGGTGGGGATCACGCTTGGCCTGCCCGCCGGGTATCACGGCGGGCGGCTGGATACGGTCCTGTCGTTTCTGGCAAATCTCATCCTTGCCTTTCCGGTGATCCTGCTCTTCTACCTGCTGGTCACGCCGGAAATCATCCAGACCGGGATTCCGGTCTATATGGCGGCTGTGCTCTTTGTCTTTCCCATCATCTTTCTCGTTCTGCTGTGGAACTCGCGCTTTCACACCCAGCCCGCGACGCGCAATCTTTATGTGGGCATCACGCTGCTGGTGGGCACCTGGCTTTATCTTGGCATCGCCTGGAACGCCGATCCGCTGGGGATCGTGAGCTTTCCGCCCAACCTTCTGGTGGTGTTCGTCGCCGTGGTCTTTGTCAACGCACCGACGGTGTTCCGCATCGTGCGGGGGCTGACCATGGACATCAAGACACGCGATTACGTCGCCGCCGCGCAGACGCGGGGCGAGGGGACGTGGTATATCATGCTGTGGGAGATCCTGCCCAATGTGCGCGGGCCGCTGATCGTGGATTTCTGCCTGCGCATCGGGTATACGACAATCCTGCTGGGCACGTTGGGCTTTTTCGGGCTCGGCCTCAGCCCCGAGAGCCCGGACTGGGGAAGCACCATCAACGAGGGGCGCAAGCTTCTGTCGATGTATCTGCACCCCGCCCTGCCACCCGCCATAGCCCTTCTCAGCCTCGTTCTGGGGCTGAACCTGCTGGCCGACGGTCTGCGGGAAGAGAGCCTGCGGGATTGAGTATTTGTGGAACAGTGAAGGAGACGGGCATGGCCGAGCATGACGCACCGATCCTCGAGATCGAGAACCTGTCGATCTCGTTCTTCACCCGGTTGCACGAGATCCCGGCGGTGATGGATTTCTCCGTGACGGTGCGCCCCGGCGAGGCGGTGGGACTGGTGGGCGAGTCGGGCTGTGGCAAATCCACCGTGGCGCTGGGGGTGATGCGCGATCTCGGGGTGAACGGGCGCATTGTCGGCGGCACGGTGCGCTTCAAGGGGCGCGATCTGGGCACGATGAGCGCGGCGGAATTGCGCGCCATCCGGGGACGCGAGATCGCGATGATCTATCAGGAGCCGATGGCGTCGCTCAATCCGGCGATGCGGGTCGGGCGGCAACTCATGGAAGTGCCGATGATCCACGAAGGCATTTCGCGGACAGAGGCGCGCGCGCGCGCGCTGGAGGTGGTGGGCGATGTCAAGCTGCCCGATCCCGAACGCATCCTGGACAGCTATCCGCATCAACTCTCCGGGGGCCAGCAACAGCGCATCGTGATTGCCATGGCCCTGATGTCCAAGCCGTCGCTGCTCATTCTCGATGAGCCCACCACCGCGCTCGACGTGACGGTCGAGGCGGCGGTTGTCGATCTGGTCAAGGATCTGGGCCGCAAATACGGCACCTCGATGCTGTTCATCTCGCATAACCTGGGCCTCGTGCTGGAGACCTGCGACCGCATCTGCGTGATGTATTCCGGCGAGGCGGTCGAGACAGGCAGCGTGCGCGATGTGTTCGATCGGATGCAACACCCATACACGCAGGCGCTGTTCCGGTCCATCCCGCTGCCGGGGACGGACAAGAACGCGCAACCATTGAAGGCCATTCCGGGCAATTTCCCGCTGCCGCATGAACGACCCACGGGCTGCAATTTCGGGCCGCGCTGCGATTATTTCCGCGCAGGCCAATGCGACGCGGGCGATATTGCCATGGCGCGGATCGAGGGCAGTGACCGCCATTTCACCCGCTGCTTGCGCGTGGCCGAAATCGACTGGACCGCGCCGCTTCAGAAGACCGGGACGGTCGAGGCCACCCCGCCTGGCAAGGTCGTGCTGCGGATCGAGAACCTGCGGAAATACTACGAGGTGGCGGCCAATGCGCTGTTCGGAGGTGGTGGCGCGACCAAGGTGGTCAAGGCCAATGAAAGCCTGAGTTTCGAGGCGCGAGAGAGCGAGACGCTGGCGATCGTGGGCGAGTCGGGCTGTGGAAAATCCACGCTGGCCAAGATGCTGATGGGGCTGGAGACGGCGACGGATGGCGCGATCCTGCTCGACAACCGCAACATAGAACAGACCCCCATCGAGAGGCGCGATACGCAAACGGTCGCCGATATCCAGATGGTATTCCAGAACCCGTTCGACACGCTCAACCCGTCCATGACCGTGGGCCGCCAGATCATCCGCGCCCTGGAGGTGTTCGGCATTGGTGCCACGGACCGGGAGCGGCGCGACGAGATGCTGCGGCTTCTCGATCTGGTCAAGCTGCCACGCGAGTTTGCCGGGCGGATGCCGCGCCAGCTCTCGGGTGGGCAGAAGCAGCGGGTGGGAATCGCGCGCGCCTTCGCCGGCGGCGCGCGGATCGTGGTGGCGGATGAGCCTGTTTCGGCGCTGGATGTGAGTGTGCAGGCAGCCGTCACCGATCTGCTCATGGAGATCCAGCGCAAGCAGAAGACAACACTGCTGTTCATCTCCCATGATCTGAGCATCGTGCGCTATCTGAGCGACCGGGTGATGGTGATGTATCTGGGCCATGTGGTCGAACTGGGCACCACCGATCAGGTTTTTGCCCCGCCCTATCACCCCTATACCGAGGCGCTCCTGTCGGCGGTGCCGATTGCGGACACGCGGGTAAAGAAGACCCATATCGTGCTCGAGGGCGACGTGCCCTCGGCGATGAACCCGCCGCCCGGCTGCCCCTTCCAGACGCGCTGCCGGTGGAAACCGGAGGTGCCGGGGGGATTATGCGAGCGCGAGGTGCCCGCCATTCGCGAGTTGGCCCCGGGGCATCAGGTGAAATGCCATCTCTCTGCCGACGCACTCTCGTGCTGGTAGCGTTCGCCGCCGTCACCTTTGCCTCGCATTTCCTGTTTCCCTCGGTGCGCTGGTTCTTTCGCCGCAGGCTGGAGCGGGCGGTGGCGCGGCTCAATACCCGGCTGGAACGGCCCATCGAGCCGTTCAAGCTCGCACGGCGATATGACATGATCCAGAGGCTGATCTACGATCCGGCCGTGTTGCGCGCCGTGACCGAGCATGCCCGCGCCGAGGCCATTCCCGAGAGCGTCGCCTTCGAGCGCGCCCGCCGCTACGCCCGCGAGATCGTCCCGAGTTTCAGCGCAAGCCTCTATTTCGGCTTTGCCATCCGTGTGGCGAAGATGTTGAGCCAATCGCTCTACCGCGTCCGGCTCGGGCATTTCGACGAGGCGTCGTTTCGCAGCATCGACCCCGAGGCGACGGTCGTTTTCGTCATGAACCACCGCTCCAACATGGATTATGTTCTGGTGACATGGCTGGCGGCGGAGCGCTCGGCGCTGTCCTACGCGGTGGGGGAATGGGCGCGGGTCTGGCCGCTCAGCCGCATGATCCGGGCGATGGGGGCCTATTTCATCCGCCGCCGCTCGCGCGGGGATCTCTACCGCCGGGTGCTGGCGCGCTATGTCGGCATGGCCACCGACGGCGGCGTGACACAGGCAATGTTTCCCGAGGGTGGCCTCAGCCTTGACGGCGGCTTGCAGCCGCTCAAGCTTGGCCTTCTCAAGTATATTGTCGAGGAGCGCAGCGATCAATTACGACAGGGTGTTCGAGGATCGGCTGCTGGTGGCGGCCGGGAAAGCGGGTGGGCGGCGCTTTCCGGCGCGGATCTCGGTCATCGCGGGCTTTGTTCTGGGGCAGGTCTGGCTGCGGGTGCGCGGGCGCTTTCATCGCCATGGCTATGCGGCGGTCAGTTTCGGCGCGCCGCTCTCGCTCCGGGAGTTTCAACGCAGCGAACCGATGAGCGAGGTGCGCGGGCTGGCGCGCGCACTCTCGGCGCGGATCGGCGCGGTGGTTCCGGTGCTGCCGGTGCCGTTGGTAGCGCGGGCGTTGACGGAGGCGGGCGGCACGCTTGACCGGGAGTCACTGGAGACGCACGTCGCCGCGATGATCGCGGCCCTGCCAGAGGCGCATATCCACCTGCCGCGCGACGACCTGGGCTATGCGGCGCGGTTCGGATTACAGGTGCTGCGCAAACGCGGCATGGTGCAAGCCGACGGGGGGCAGATCCGGGTTGTCGCGGGGCAAGAGGACATGGTGGCCTATTACGCCCGATCCATCGCCCATCTTTTTGCAGACGCGGCACGAAACAACTGATTTTTCTGCGCCCGCTGGGTCATAAAATTACAAAAATTGCCACGTAGCTATTGCAATATTACCAAAGCGCCAGTATCCCGATGACCAGAGCGCCGCGATTCTGCATCGCGGCATAGCGAACAGGAGACGGAGCATGGCCTTGGACACCAATACCGGCATCGCGCCATATGACGCGCCCGAAAAGGACCTTTATGAAATCGGCGAAATGCCCCCGCTCGGCCATGTGCCGAAGCAGATGTATGCCTGGGCGATCCGGCGGGAACGGCACGGCGAGCCGGAGGTGTCGTTTCAGCGGGAAGTGGTCGAAACCTGGGAGATCGACAGCCAGGAGGTTCTCGTCCTCGTGATGGCGGCAGGCGTCAACTACAACGGGGTCTGGGCCGGTCTTGGCCAGCCGATCAGCCCGTTTGACGTGCACAGGCAGGACTATCACATCGCCGGATCGGATGCGTCCGGCATCGTCTGGAAGGTGGGCGAGAAGGTCACGCGCTGGAAGGTCGGCGACGAGGTGGTGATCCATTGCAACCAGGACGATGGCGACGACGAGGAATGCAACGGCGGCGATCCGATGTTCTCGCCCTCGCAGCGCATCTGGGGCTATGAGACCGGCGATGGCTCTTTCGCGCAGTTTACGCGCGTGCAGGCGCAGCAACTCATGCCGCGCCCCAAACACCTGACATGGGAGGAAAGTGCCTGCTACACGCTGACGCTGGCCACCGCCTACCGGATGCTATTTGGCCACGCGCCGCATGACCTCAAGCCGGGGCAGAACGTGCTGGTCTGGGGGGCATCGGGGGGGCTTGGCTCTTACGCGATCCAGTTGGCGAATACTGCCGGGGCCAACGCCATCGGCGTGATCAGCGACGAGAGCAAGCGGCAATTCGTGATGGATCAGGGCGCGAAGGGCGTGATCAACCGCAAGGAATTCAATTGCTGGGGTCAACTGCCCAAGGTCAATAGCCCGGAATACAACGCGTGGCTGAAAGAGGCGCGCAAGTTCGGCAAGGCAATCTGGGACATCACCGGCAAGGGGGTGAATGTCGACATGGTGTTCGAGCATCCGGGCGAGGCGACGTTCCCGGTCTCGTCGCTGGTGTGCAAGAAGGGCGGTATGGTGGTGATCTGCGCGGGCACTTCCGGCTTCAACTGCACCTTTGACGTGCGTTACATGTGGATGCACCAGAAGCGCCTTCAGGGCAGCCATTTCGCCCATCTCAAGCAGGCATCGGCGGCCAACAAGCTGATGGTGGAGCGCCGCCTTGATCCCTGCATGTCCGAGGTCTTTTCCTGGGACCAGATCCCGCAGGCGCATACCAAGATGATGCGCAACGAGCACAAGCCGGGCAACATGGCGGTGCTGGTTCAGGCCCCGCGCACCGGGCTGCGCACGGTCGAGGACGTGATCGAAGCCGGACGGGGCTGAGCATCCCCGCCGGACACGACAAGGCCCGCGGACGGTGTCCCCGCGGGCCTTTTTTCTTGGATCGTTCCGACCTCAGAGCGCCAGATTGGGGATGATCTGCTTCTTGCGGGACATGATCCCGGGCAGAACGACCGCATCGCCCGACACGGACGCGCCAAAGCTTTTCTCGGCCAGCGCCTTCACCAGATCGTTGGGAACCAGAAGCGTCGCCTCCTCATTCAGGATGTCCACCACGAACAGCAGCACCTGATCGACACCATCCTCTGCGGCCACGGTCGTCATGCTGTCCATCAGGCTGGCCTTGCGGTCAAGCACGATGGCGGGTGCCGTGGTCTCCAGCACGCTGACTCGGAATTTCTTGCCGCCGACCGCGTATTCCTTGGAATCCATGCGCAGCAGTTCGGCGTCGGAAAAGGCCGACACGTCGGATTTGGCCGCGAACATCTCGGCGGCGTAATCGGGGATCGACAGCCCGAGATCGGCGGCCAGACGCTCGGCCACGGCACGGTCATGCGCGGTGGTGGTGGGCGAGCGGAATTCCAGCGTGTCCGACAGGATGCAGGTCAGTGCGGTGGCCTTGGCCCAGTCGGGCATCTGCGCGGCATCGTTGCCCATCAGGTCAAGCATGACCGTCGCGGTGCAGGCCAGCGGGCGGATGGTGATGTCGATGGGGCCTTTGGTTTCCAGCCCGCCGACCAGCTTGTGATGGTCGATGATCGCGCGCACATCCGCGCCGTTGATATTGGCGGGCAGTTCCGCCGGGTTGTTGGTATCGACCACGACGCAGGACTGGCCGTCCTCGACATCCGCAATGATGCGCGGCTTGGGCAGGTCCCATTTGTTCAGAAGGAACGCGGCCTCGGTATTGGGTTCGCCCAGCAGAACGGCCTCGGCGCTCTGGCCCTTGATCTCGTTGAGATACCAGGCCCAGAGGATGGGCGAGCCGGTGGAATCGGTGTCGGGGGATTTGTGGCCAAAGACGAGCGTGCTCATGGGGCAGTCCTGTGTGTCGGGTTGGATTTGCGCGCCTTATAGGGGGTGGGCGGGGGAATGTCACCTGCCAATGCTGCACTGCGGCGAAATGGGCGGCGGGGGGGTCTGCCTCTCCCCGTCACCCTCGGACTTGATCCGAGGGTCTGCCTCTCCCCGTCACCCTCGGACTTGATCCGAGGGTCTCCCCTCTCCCCTCTCCCCCGTCACCCTCGGGCTTGACCCGAGGGTCTCCGACCACACGAGATCCTCCGGTCAAGCCAGAGGATGACGGGCGCGCGGGATGACGGGAGCACAGGGTGACGGGCGGACCAGACCCCATGGACAGCCGCCCGCCGCCGCGCCTACACTCTGCCTTAACCAGACCGCGCCTATGATGGCGGGGCAAGGCGGGCAGGGGCGGCAGTCATGGGCAATCATCTTTATTACGGCGACAACCTGACCGTGCTGCGCGAATCCATCGCAACCGAGTCCGTGGATCTCATCTATCTCGACCCGCCGTTCAACTCCAACGCCACCTATTCGCACCTCTTCAAGGACGAAAGCGGGCAGGTTTCCGGCGCGCAGATCGCGGCCTTTGACGACACATGGCACTGGGATGACATGGTGTCGGGCAAGGCATTGATCGAATTGCGCGACAGCCCGTATCAGGACGCGGCGAAGATGCTGGATGCGATGGTGGGCTTTCTGGGCAAGTCCTGATAGATTGACTGATCTGACTCATCTAGGGTTTGGCATATTGGCGGCACGGTAATGACCAAGACTTATACTCTGTATATCGACGCTTACACGCCCGGGACCATCCCGATGGCGCGACTGGCGCGGTATATGCAAAACTTGGCGGAAATGCTTGGGCACGAGACCGACGTGCATTTTGACACGCTCAGGGAAGGCAGCACTCAGCTTGTTTCGAGAATAGATCACGAGGCCGTGCCGAAGGTGGCTAAACAGCTTGCTTTGGTCAGGCAGGGGGAAGGCGCGCCTGCCGCCATGAAGGCCAAGATGGAGATCGACGATCTGCTCGCAGGAGACAACGCTACCGGGTTCATTTATGAAGGGAATGACGAGGCGGTCAAAGTTATTTTATTTCCCGGGGTAACCAAACCAAAGCCAACAACTTACGGCCCTTTCAATCAGGAAGGCTCGCTTGATGGTGTGTTGATAAGCGTGGGCGGCGCAGATGAAACCGTGCATATTCAATTGCAAAACGGCAATCTCAAATACACCGGAATACAAACCAATCGGGAAACTGCACGCCGTCTGGCCAAGCATATGTATGAGCCAGTGCGCTTGTTCGGCACGGGACGGTGGCTACGCGATGAACAAGGGAACTGGGTTCTCAAATCGTTCAAGGTCCGGCAGGATTTCAAGGTGCTAAAGTCGGACAGCTTGAAAGATGTCATCGACCAGATGCGAGGGGTTGAGGGTAGCGAGTGGAAGAGCATGGATGACCCGATCGGTGCTCTTAGGGCGCTGCGCGACAATGGTGACGGATTGCATTGATGGTTGTTTTCGACACCTCGGTTCTGCTCCTTGTTCTTGATCCAAACGCTAAGGTGCCCGACGATCCGGTCACGGGTGAAAGTGTGGAAAAGGCGGCGGAGAGGATCCAGCACCTGATCACAAACCTGACAGCCGACAAGAAAAAGATCGTGATCCCCACGCCGGTCTTGAGCGAGGTGCTTGTTCACGCAGGTGACGCGATGCAATCTTATCTGGACCAACTGAACGAACAGTCCGTTTTTCGCATCGCGCATTTTGACCAGAAAGCGGCAATCGAGTGCGCGCTCTCGATGCGGGACGCAATCCTTCGCGGAGGACACCGGATTGACGCAGCCAACCCGGATGTGAGCAAGACAAAAATCAAGTTCGACCGACAAATCGTCGCGATTGCCAAAGCCGAAGGCGCACATACTGTCTACGCTGATGACCTTGATGTGTATAACTATGCCAGGCGCGCTGGCCTAGTGGCATTTCGAACGGTAGAACTGGATCTTCCGCCGGAAGATCCGCAAGGTGCCCTTGAACTCTAATCCCCGCCTCTCGACGCCACCGTGACCGAACAGAAGGCGCAGATCGGCGTTTTCCTGACCCTGACACCACCGACCAAACCGATGCTCGACTGGGCGCGCGGCGCGGGCACCTTTCAGGTGGACGGGTTCGATCCCATCCCGCGCCTGCAAATCATCACCGTGCAAGAGGCGATGGAAAAAGGCCCCCGCGCCGTCAACACGCCGCTGCGCCACGGCAACCCCTACAAGCGCGCCGCGCGCGAGACCGACACGCGGGCACAGGGCGCGCTCGATCTGTGAGACCGCGCCCTTCTCTCCGTCACCCTCTGGCCTGACCCGCGTGTCTCCCTCTCCCCGTCACCCTCGGACTTGATCCGAGGGTCTCCGGCCACACGAGATCCTCCGGTCAAGCCGGAGGATGACGGGCGTGGGCGGGGACCCGCGCGACACGGGGGCCTTGTGGCGTGGTTCAGCGCGCGGCGATCATCTCGGCCTGTTTCACGACCACTTCGGCCTGCTTGATCGACGCGATATCGACCAGACGGCCCTTGTAGGTGGTGGCCCCCTCGCCGCGCGCCTTGGCCTCTTCCATCGCGGTCAGGATCTCGCGCGCCTCTTGCACGGCGGCCTCGGAGGGGGTGAACACCTCGTTGGCAAGCGCGATCTGCCTGGGGTGGATCGCCCATTTGCCAACCATGCCAAGCGTGGCCGAGCGCCGCGCCTGCGCGCGAAAGCCCTCGTCATCCGAGAAATCGCCAAAGGGGCCATCGACCGGCAAAAGACCGTGCGTGCGGCACGCGGCGACGATGGCGGTCTGCGCCCAATGCCAGGGATCGGACCAATAGCGCTGCCCCTCGCGCAGCATATAGTAATCCTCCTGCGTGCCGCCGATGCCGGTGGTCTGCATCCCCATGGAGGCGGCGAAATCGGCCGCCCCGAGGCTCATGGCCTGAAGCCGGGGCGAGGCGGCGGCGATCTCCTCGACATGGGCGATCCCGGCCGCGGATTCGATGATCACCTCGAAACTGATCCGCTTGGCGCGGCCCCTGGCGGACTCGATGGCGGTGACGAGCGCATCAACGGCGTAGATATCCGCGCCGCAGCCGACCTTGGGGATCATGATCTGGTCGAGCCGCTCGCCCGCCTGTTCCAGAAGGTCCACCACATCGCGATACCAGAACGGGGAATCGAGGCTGTTGATGCGGACCGAGAGATACTTGTTGCCCCAATCGACCGTGTTGATCGCCTCGATGGTGTTCTGGCGCGCGATGTCCTTGTCACTGGGCGCGACTGAATCCTCGAGGTCGATATTGATCACATCCGCCTCGGAAGCAGCCATTTTCTCGAACAGTTTTGGGTTGGAGCCGGGTCCGAACAATTGGCAGCGGTTGGGGCGGGCGGGCGCGGGCGGTTGCAGGCGAAAGCTCATCTCGGGGGTTCCTTCGGGTTGGGAAATGTCATCGCGGATTGGGTATGCAATCGCACCCCGTTTCGCAAGCCGCATCTGCCGCACTGCGGCAACCGGCCTCCGAACGGATCGCACAATATTCGCGCAAATGACCAAAATCGCGAAGGATCATGCATGAAATCGCCGCCAGCGCCTGAATCAGGCAGGACATGCCGCAAGCTCTGAGTCATCTTTGCCACGGACGCAGGACAGGAAGGCCCCCGCGATGATCGAAACGCCCTATCTCCTTTTCCTCGGCGATGCGCCGGACATGCTTGCCGCCAAGGTGGCCATCGGCATCCGCGACTGGCGGCCCGAGAACGCCCTTGGACAATTGCGCCTGCCGGGCTGCGGTGCCGATCTCGGTCTGCCCGACATGACGCTGGCCGAGGCCAGGGCGGCGGGCGTGCGGACCGTGGTGGTGGGCGTGGCCAATCGCGGCGGCGTCATCAGCCCGGCCTGGAAAAAGGCGCTGGTCATGGCGCTGGAAGAGGGGTTCGACCTTGCTTCGGGGCTGCACAATCTCTTGCGCGACGAGCCTGACCTGAGGGCAGTGGCCGAGGCGACGGGGCGCGCGCTCCATGACGTGCGCGTGCCGGAGGTGGCCTATCCCATCGCCAACGGCGTCAAGCGGAGCGGCAAGCGCTGCCTTGCCGTGGGCACCGATTGCTCGGTCGGCAAGATGTATACCGCCATGGCGATGGAACGGGACATGCGCGCGGCGGGCCTGAAGGCCACCTTCCGCGCGACCGGGCAGACCGGCATTCTCATCACCGGCGACGGCGTGCCGCTCGACGCGGTGGTGGCCGATTTCATGGCCGGGTCGATCGAATGGCTCACGCCCGACAATGATCCCGACCACTGGGACCTGATCGAGGGGCAGGGCAGCCTGTTCCACATCTCCTATTCGGGGGTGACGCTGGCGCTCATCCATGGCGGGCAGCCCGATGCGCTGATCCTGTGCCACGAGCCGACGCGGACGCATATGCGCGGCCTGCCGGGCCATGCGCTGCGCTCGCTGGCGGAGTTGCGCGACACCGCTCTGCCGCTCGCCCGCATCGCCAACCCGGCCTGCGCGGTCGTGGGCGTCTCGATCAACACGCAGCACATGACGGAGGCGGAGGCGCGCGCCTATCTGGATGGCGTGGAGACCGAGACGGGCCTGCCCGCCACCGACCCCTACCGCTTTGGCGCGCAAAAACTGGTGGCGGCGCTGGCGGCGATCTGAGAGTGAGTATTTTTGGAACAGTGAAACGGGGGGCGGCGTGCAGATCACGGTAACGCGCGAGAGCTTTCGGCTGGCGCAGGTCTTTACCATCAGTCGCGGCTCGCGGACCGAGGCGCAGGTGCTGACGGTGACGGTCTGCGAGGGGGATGCGACCGGGCGCGGCGAATGCGTGCCCTATGCCCGCTACGGCGAGACGCTGGACAGTGTGGCGGCACAGATCGAGGGCTTGCCCGAGGGGTTTGACCGCGCCACGCTGCAAGGCCTGCTACCGCCCGGCGCGGCGCGCAACGCGGTGGATTGCGCATTGTGGGATCTTGCGGCCAAGCAGACCGGGCGGCGCGTCTGGGAACTGGCGGGGCTGCCCGCGCCGGGGCCGGAGATCACGGCCTATACGCTCTCGCTCGACAGCGCGGAGGCCATGCAGGCGCAGGCGGCAAAACATGCACATCGCCCGCTTCTCAAGATCAAGCTGGGCACGCCCGACGACATGGCCCGGCTGGAGGCGGTGCGGCGCGGCGCGGCGCAATCGCGGATCATCGTCGATGCCAATGAGGGCTGGAGTGCTGCGGTCTATGCCGATCTGGCCCCGCATCTGGTGCGCCTTGGCGTGGCGCTGGTGGAACAGCCGCTGCCCGCAGGCGAGGATGACGCGCTTGTCGGGTTGGCGCGCCCGGTGCCGCTTTGTGCCGACGAGAGCTGTCACGACCGCGCCAGCCTGTCGGGGCTGCGCGGCAAGTATGACGTGGTCAACATCAAGCTCGACAAGACCGGCGGGCTGACCGAGGCGCTGGCCCTGCGCGAGGCGGCGCGCGCGCAGGGCTTTGGCGTGATGGTGGGCTGCATGGTGGGAAGCTCGCTGGCCATGGCGCCCGCGACCCTGGTGGCACAGGGCGCGATGGTGACGGACCTTGACGGCCCGCTGCTTCTGGCCGAAGACCGGGACCACGCTTTGAGATATGACGCCGCCGGGGTGCACCCGCCCGAGGCGGCCCTGTGGGGATAAGACCATGCGCACCGTCTATGTGAACGGAGACTACCTGCCCGAGACCGAAGCCACCGTGTCGATCTTTGATCGCGGATTCCTGATGGCCGATGGCGTCTATGAGGTGACCAGCGTTCTGGGCGGCAAGCTGATCGATTTCCCCGGCCATGTCGCGCGGCTGGAACGCTCCTTGCGTGAACTCGACATGAGAAAACCGGGGGGTTTCGACGATCTTCTGGAGATCCACCGCGAGCTGGTGCGCCGCAACGCCATCACCGACGGGCTGATCTATCTTCAGGTCACGCGCGGCAGCGACGGCGACCGCGATTTTGTCTTCCCCGACCCGGAGACGACCGAACCCACGCTGGTGCTCTTCACCCAGTCGAAGCCGGGCCTTGCCGACAACCCGGTAGCGAAGCGTGGCATCAAGGTGATCGGCATCGAGGATATCCGCTGGGGCCGGCGCGACATCAAGACGGTGCAGCTTCTCTATCCCTCCATGGGCAAGATGATGGCAAAGAAGGCCGGTGCCGATGATGCGTGGATGATCGAGGACGGGCATGTGACCGAGGGCACCAGCAACAATGCCTACATAGTCAAGGGCGGCCGGATCATCACCCGGCAGCTCTCGAACGACATCCTGCACGGCATCACCCGTGCCGCCGTGCTGCGCTTTGCGCAAGAGGCGCAGATGCAGGTGGAGGAACGCGCCTTTACCATCGACGAGGCGAAGACGGCGGATGAGGCGTTCGTGACCTCCGCCAGTGCCTTTGTCCTGCCGGTGGTGGAGATCGACGGCACGGCGCTTGGCTCGGGCACGCCGGGGCCGGTGGCGACCCGGTTGCGAGAAATCTATCTGGAGGAGAGCCGCAAGACGGCGCTCTGAGCGTGCTCAGCCGTGGCGCGCCAGCCGGGCGAAGGCCGGGCGCAGCGCCTCGGCCTCGTGCGGGCCGCGCAACGTCTCCTGAAGGTTCCCCGATCCGTCAAACAGCAGCAGAGTCACATGCGGCACGCCGTATTGAGTGGCAAAGCCGGTGCCCTCGGGGGTGCGGATATTGGCGACGAGGTAAAGCACCTCCTGCCCCTCCCCCAAACCGTGCAGCGCCTTGCGCGTCTCTGCCTGAAGCGCGTTGCAGATCGGGCATTGCGGATCGTGGACCTGCACGATGGCGGGCACGCCCTGCCCGATCCGGTCCAGATCATGCTCGGCCTGAACCGCCTGCACATGACGCACCCCCCAAAGCCCGGCCCCGCCCAGGACCAGAACCCCGGCCGCGCCATATCCCGCCCGTGACAAGAGCGCGCGGCGCGACAGGGGCGTATCGGCCGCAGGTTGCGCTGTCGCTTTGCGCACGCGGCGTTTGGTGGATTTCGCCATGGTCCGTCTCCGCTTCCTGATCGTGGCAGAGTGTAACGCCAGCGTTATGCCGACAAAACAGCCCCGCGCGGGATTGCCGATCACAAACCTGTCAGAACGCGGCGCTCAGGACAGCATCCCGCCATCGCTGTCGTCGCCCGCCTCTTCCAGCAGGCGATTCATGTCGGGCACGATGACGCGGCGTTTGCCTTCAAGCACGATCACCCCGTCCTTTTTCAGCGCGGAGACCTGTCTGCTGACCGTCTCGAGCGTGAGGCCAAGGTAATCGGCCATCGCCTCGCGCGTGAGCGGCAGATCGAAGGTGAGCGGCCCCGCCTTGCCACTCAGATACAGCGCCGCATCGCGCCGCCCGATGATCGCCAGGAGCGAGGCAATCTTTTCCCGCGCGGTCTTGCGGCCAAGCACCAGCATCCACTCGCGCGCGGCATCCAGCTCGTCGAGCGTCATCTCAAGGAGGCGTTGCGCGATATGGGGCGTGCGCACCATCATGTCTTCGAACGGCTTGCGGCGGAAACAGCACATGACGATATCGGTCGTGGCCACCACGTCATAGGCGGCGCGCGACCGCCCCGGACGGCCCACGAAATCCGACGGCAGCAGAAGGCCCACCATCTGCGTGCGTCCATCCTCCATGGTCTGGGTCAGCGTGGCGATGCCGGACACCACCGAGGCCACGAAATCCATCGCGTCGCCCGACCAGATCACGGTCTGCCCGGCCTCGAAGCTGCGGTAATACTTGATCGAGTCGAGCCGATCGAGCTCGTCCGGTTCGCAACGCGCACAGACGGCCCGATGCCGGATCGGGCAATCCGCGCATTCCTGCACGTGCGTGTCCGCAATTTTTCCAATCGTTGCCAATGTCACGTTCCCGGCTTGATCTGGGTCAAGGACTTAAGATGTTTCAAACGTAATCCTTGTGGGATGGATACGCAAACCAAACTGGGCAGTCTGGGTCTTTTTGATGCCAAGGTGCCGCGCTACACAAGCTACCCGACGGCCCCGCATTTCAACCGGGCGGTCGGGGAGGCAGATTTTATCAACTGGATCAGGGCGATACCGGAGGGCGCGCAAATCTCGCTCTACGTGCATGTCCCGTTCTGCCGCAGGCTCTGCTGGTTTTGCGCCTGCCGGACGCAGGGCACGCAATCGGATGCGCCCGTGTTAGCCTATCTGGAGACACTCAAGACCGAGATCGCCATGCTGGGCCGCACCCTGCCTGCGGGCGTGCGTCTTTCGCGGCTGCATTGGGGCGGCGGCACGCCCACGCTCTTGTCACCTGCGATGATGACCGATCTTGTCGGCGCGATTCGCGAGATCGCGCCCTTTACCGAGACGACCGAGTTCTCGGTCGAGATCGACCCCGGAGAGATCGACGGGCCGCGGCTTGATGCGCTGGCGGCGGCGGGAATGAACCGCGCCTCGATCGGGGTGCAGGATTTCGACGACGAGATCCAGAAGACCATCGGCCGGATTCAGGGCTATGACATCACCCGGCAGGCGGCGGAGGAGATTCGTGCGCGAGGGGTGCAGAGCCTCAACGCCGATATCCTTTACGGCCTGCCGCATCAAAGCCGCGCGCGCATCACCGAGAGCGTGCAGAAACTACTGTCGCTCAACCCCGACCGCGTGGCACTTTATGGCTATGCGCATGTGCCGTGGATGGCCAAACGCCAGCAACTTATCCCGTCGGATGCCCTGCCCACCCCGCAAGAGCGCCTTGCCCTGTTCGAGACCGCGCGGCGGCTGTTTCTCTGGGACGGCTATGACGAGATCGGCATCGACCATTTCGCCACCCCCGCAGACGGGCTGAGCGTGGCACAGCGCGCCGGGCATCTGCGGCGTAACTTCCAGGGCTATACCGACGACACCGCCGAGGTGCTGATCGGGCTTGGTGCCTCGTCCATCTCGCGCTTTCCGCAAGGCTACGCACAGAACGCATCCGCCACCGGCGCGCATACGGCAGCGATTCGCGACGGTCGGTTCTCCACCAGCCGGGGCCATGCCTTTTCCGAGGATGACCGGCTGCGCGCGCGGTTGATCGAGGCGCTGATGTGCGATTTCCGCGTGGATGCCGCCGAGATCACCCGCGATTTCGCCATCACCCCCGAGGCGCTTCACACGATGCTCTCGGAGGTGGACCGCGCCTTTGCCGGACATCTGCGGCTCGACGCGGGCGGCCTCGCCATTCCGCCTGACGCACGCCCGCTTACCCGGATGATCGCCCGCAAGCTCGACGCCTACGAGATGAACGCCGAGGGCCATTCCTCGGCGATCTGAGGTGCGCGTCGTTACCGCACAACCATGACCGAGCACTTGGCGTGCCGCACCACCCGCGCCGCATTGGGGCCAAGCAGGTAATCGCTGAAATCGGGCTTGTGCGCGCCGATGACAATGAGCGCCGCGCCATCGGCCTTGGCCGCGCGCAGGATCTCGTCATAGGCGTTGCCGGTGCTCACGAGATGGCGCACGGTCTTGTTGACCTCTTCCCCCAGAACCTCGATCACCAGCACATTGAGAAGCCGCCGGGCTTCGGCCTCCAGCGTATCGTGATGGCCACTGCCAAAGAAGCTTCCCACCACGCTCATGCCGTAATCGGGCACGACGGTGATCACATCAAGCTGTGCGCCGTCAAGCGCGGCGATCTGCGCCGCGCGGCGCAGAACCTCGTCATCCCGATGCGGGTTGCTGACATCGAGGGCACAAAGGACAGGACCGCTCATGCCGTGGCTCCTTTCTTCAATTCCGTCTCTTCCCGACCCAGCCGCGCGCGTTGCAACAGCGCGATGAGCGCCAGCAGCACCAAGGCCGGAATGAACATCAACTCCTGTGGCCACTGATCGACCGGCGCCTTGACCGAGGCGATGACCACCGGCTCGTCACCATAGAAATCATACCCCTGCATCGTCTCGGCAAAGGGCGAACTGAATGGCGGCTCTTCAAGAAGCACGCGGTCGCCCTCGGGGACAAGCACCAGCCCGAATTCCTGCAAGAGGGTCGCGCCATCGGCATCGCTCGTCACCGACAGGACCAGCGTCGTCTCCTTCGGCTGCCCGTTCATGAAATCCGGTCCCGCTACCACAATCCGCAGGTCCTGACCCGCATGGGCGGCATCGAGCGCCTGCTCAAGGCGCGCAGGCTCCACGATCTCGAAAGGTGGCTGAATCCGGTTCATGAAATAATCGGGACGGAATAGCACAAAGGCCACGAGCACCAGGGCCACGCTCTCATAGATGCGGTTCTTGGTAAGAAACCAGCCCATCGTGCCGGCCGTGAACACAAGGATCGCGATCGTGGCCACGATGAAGGTGATGATTCCCTGAAAGAGCGTCACATCAATCAGCAACAGATTGGTGTTGAAGATGAACACGAAGGGCAGCGCCACGGTCCGCAGGCTATAGAAGAACGCGATAAAGCCGGTCTTGATTGCATCGCCCCCCGACACCGCCGAGGCCGCGAAACTCGCCAGCCCCACCGGCGGCGTCACATCCGCCATGATCCCGAAGTAGAACACGAAAAGATGCACAGCGATCAACGGCACGATCAGCCCCGATTGCGCGCCAAGCTGCACCACCACCCCCGCCATGAGCGAAGAGACCACGATATAGTTGGCCGTCGTCGGCAGGCCCATGCCCAGAACAAGGCTCAGAAGCGCCACCATGATCAGCATGAGCACGAGGTTGCCACCCGAAAGGAACTCCACCAGATCGGCCATGACCTGCCCGACACCGGTCAGCGTCACCGTGCCCACGATCACGCCGGCCGTTGCCGTGGCAAGGCCGATCCCGATCATGTTGCGCGCGCCCGCGATCAGGCCGGTCACAAGGTCGATGACACCCGCGCGGAACGCGTTGGCCATCTCGCTCTCGCCCCGGAAAAGCGCCTTGAGCGGTCGCTGCGTGAGCAGGATCACGAACAGCAGCGCCGAGGCCCAGAATGCCGAGAGACCGGGCGATTTCTGCTCGATCATCAGGAAATAGACCAGCACGACGATGGGCAGCAGATAGTAAAGCCCCGCCTTGTAGATCTCGCCCACATCCGGCAGCTTCACCTCCTCGGCATTGGGATCGTCGGGCTCCAGATCCGGCACCTTCGACGCCAGCCACAAAAGCGCGAGGTAGGACAGGAACAATAGTCCGGACAGGATCAGCGCCGATCCTCCCGGCACCGCCGCCACGACCCAGCCGATCGGGAATTGCACCCCGTAGCAAAGCGCCGCAAAGCCCACGAAAAACGCGAACATCCCCCCGACCGTGCGCCCCAGGCTCACCACCCGGTCACCGATCGTCGGCATGTTCAGCTTCACCGCCTCCAGGTGCACGATATAGACCAGCGCGATATAGCTGATCGTGGCGGGCAGGAACGCGTGGGTAATCACCTCGACATAGGAAATCCCCACATATTCCACCATCAGAAAGGCCGCAGCCCCCATGACCGGCGGCATGATCTGCCCGTTTACAGAGCTTGCCACCTCGACCGCACCCGCCTTTTCGGACGTGAAGCCCACCCGCTTCATCAGCGGGATCGTGAAGGTGCCGGTGGTCACCACGTTGGCGATGGACGAGCCGGAGATGAGGCCGGTTGCGGCGGACCCGACAACGGCGGCCTTGGCGGGGCCGCCACGCAGGTGGCCCAGCGCGCCGAACGCCATCTTGATGAAGTAATTCCCCGCACCCGCCTTGTCGAGAAGCGCGCCAAACAGCACGAAGAGAAAGACGAACCGTGTCGAGACGCCCAGCGCGATGCCGAACACCCCCTCGCCGGTGATCCACATATGGCTCATCGCCTTTTGCAGGCTCGCGCCCTTCCAGCGGATCACCTCGGGCACCCATTCGGAGGCACCGAAGAACACATAGGCAAGGAAAATCGTGGCGATGAGCGCCATGGCCGGCCCGAGCGCGCGCCGTGCACCTTCGAACAGGATCAGAAGGCCCACCAGCGACACCCATTTGTCGGTGTCATCGGCCAGCCCGCCACTGCGCACGATCTTGTCGTAGAAAAAATATCCATAGAGCGCGATGAACGTGCCACCCAGCGCCAGCACCCAGTCATAGGCCGGGATGTAGGACCGCGGACTGCTGCGGAACATCGGGTAGGCCATGAATGCAAGGAAGATGGCGAAAGCCAGATGGAATTGCCGCGAATTGTTCAGCACCGAGCCGGGCAGCAGGGAATTGGCTATGGGCGACGCGAGCGCGATCTGGAACAGCGACCAGATCACCGCCACGGCCGCCAGAAAAAGCCCCATCGAACCCGCCGGATTGCGTGCGCCGCCATCGCTGGAAGAGACCAGTTCCTGCAGTTCGGCCTCGCTCAGCGGGCCTTTGCCATTTGTCTCGCTGGTCATCGTCACACTCTCCCTGTCACGCCGCGTTTGCTCCGCGGTCTGTCAACGTTAGGCGATTGGGGTCATTTTCCCAAACGCAAACAGCAGGGGCGGCGCGCCGCCCCTGCCGGGAACAATCGCCGATCAGTCGATCAGGCCCTTTTCCTTGAAATATCTTGCGGCACCGGGGTGCAACGGGGCCGACAGACCCGCGCTTGCCATTTCCTTGGCGTCAAGATTGGCGAAGGACGGGTGCAGACCGCGGAAATCGTCGAAATTGTCGAACACCGCCGCGACCACCGTATAGACCGCCTCGTCCGAGACATTGGCCGAGGTCACGAAGGTCGCGCCCACGCCGAAGGTCTTCACGTCCTCGTCGGTGCCGCGGTACATGCCGCCCGGCACGGTCGCGGCGCGGTAATAGGCGTTCTCGGCGATGAGGGCGTC
Source organism: Alphaproteobacteria bacterium HGW-Alphaproteobacteria-1 (assembly GCA_002842985.1). Classification (GTDB taxonomy): domain Bacteria; phylum Pseudomonadota; class Alphaproteobacteria; order Rhodobacterales; family Rhodobacteraceae; genus Roseovarius. The sequence goes on along the minus strand of PHEQ01000010.1, from coordinate 19,791 downwards.
GATCGCCGGGCCGGTCACGTCCACAAGCACGCTGTCACAGGCGGTGGTTGCCTCCTGAATGGTGCCCGAAGGGTGGCCCACGGTGAACACCATCGCGTCGATCTGGTTGTCGCAGAGCGCCTGGCTCTGTTCGGCGGGGCGCAGCTCGGCGGCCAGCGCGAAATCGCTCGCACTCCAGCCCATCTTCTCCATCACCACCTCGAAGGTGCCGCGCGCGCCCGAGCCGGGATTGCCAAGGTTCACCCGCTTGCCCTTGAGGTCGTCAAAGGTCTTGATGCCGCTGTCGGCGCGCGCGACCACGGTGAACGGCTCGGGATGGATCGAGAACACCGCGCGCAGCTCCTCGAACGGGCCATCGGCGGCGAAATTGTCCGAGGTGCCGTGGAAGGAATGATACTGCCAGTCCGATTGCACGACGCCGAATTCCAGCTCGCCCGCGCGGATGGTCTTGAGGTTGTAAACCGAGCCGCCGGTCGATTCGACCGAGCAACGGATGCCATGCTCCTTGCGGCCCTGGTTGACCAGACGGCAGATCGCGCCGCCGGTTGGGTAATAGACCCCGGTGACGCCGCCGGTGCCGATGGTGATGAACTCCTCGGCCATGGCAGCGGGGGCCATAAGCGCGACAAGCGCCGCGCCGGTCATCGTGAACTTGAACCTGTCGAACATCATAGTCTCCCTTTGATTGATGTCGTTGCGGTAGATTTAGCCGTCCCAGACCTCTCCGAGACGGCGGCTGCTCTGTTCAACCTGCGCGATACGGGCACGGGCCACGCTGCCTGCGCGCCCGACCAGCATCCCCACCAGCACCTCCGTAAAGGCAAGGGTGGTGACGTAGGACGAATAGAAATGCGGGCTGTCGGTGGGCAGAACGAATCCCGCCGAGGCCTGCCCGAGCGCGGGACAGGCCGGGCTGTCGGTGATCACGATAACATAGGCGCCCTGCGCCGCGCCCATATGCGCGGCCTCGATGGTGCGGCTGGCATAGGGTGGCTTGGTCACGATCACCAGCGCGTCCCGGCCGTCCAGCCCGGTGAGCGACGCCCCGAGAGAGGCCCCCATGCGCCCCGCCATTGACCAGTTGCCCGCGCAGAAATTCGCCATATAGGAAAGGTATTCCACAACCCCGGTCGAGCCGAGCGCCCCGAACAGAACCACATTGCGCGCCGCATGGAGCCGCGCGACCGCGCGCTCCAGCAAATCCATGTCGACATCGCGCAACAAGGTCTGGAGATTGTTCTGGCAGGCACTGACATGCGCCTCGAAAAACCCGGTCCGTCCCGCCTCATGCGCCGACTGAAGCCGCTCCGCTCGATCGGCGAAACTGTTGACGCGGCGCCCGATCTTGGCGCGCATCGCCTCGCGCAGAGCCTCGAAGCTCTCGAAATCGAGCGCCCGCGCCAGCCGCGAGAAGGTCGCCGGCGCAAGACCGCTCTCCTGCGCCACCGCGCGCAGCGACCGCGTGGCGATGTCCACCGGGTTTGCCGCAACATATTCCGCCGCCTGCCGCAGCTTGTCGCTGAGGCCGTCGAAATTGCGGGCAATGCGCTCTTCGAACGACGCCGCCGGATTTTCCCCCCGGATGTTCATTGAAACAAGTCGTTCCATTCGTTTCATCTATTGTCAACACTTGATTCATTTGTTTCACTGGCGCCGCCGATCAAAGGATGCCGCCATGACCCATGTCTTTCCCCGCCACACCCGCGCCCGCCCGCCCGTCGCCACGCGCGGCGAGGGGGCCTATATCATCGACGCCACCGGCAAGCGGTATCTCGATGGCTCGGGCGGGGCGGCGGTGTCGTGTCTTGGGCATTCCGACCCCGAGGTGACGCAGGCGATCAAGGATCAGGCCGACCGGATCGCCTTTGCCCATACCGGATTCTTCACATCCGAGCCGGCCGAGCGTCTCGCCGACCGGCTCATCGCCCATGCTCCGCAAGGGATCGAACGGGTCTATTTCGTCTCCGGCGGGTCCGAGGCGGTGGAGGCCGCGCTCAAGCTCGCCCGCCAGTATTTCCTTGAAAAGGGCGAGGCCAGCCGCACGCGCTTCATCGCCCGCAAGCAGAGCTATCACGGCAATACATTGGGCGCGCTCGGCACGGGGGGCAACCTGTGGCGGCGAGAGCCGTTCGCGCCGCTGATGGTCGAGAGCTCGCATATCGCGCCCTGTTACGAATATCGCGGGCGCGCGGACGGCGAATCGCCCGAGGAGTACGGGCTGCGCGTGGCGGACGAGCTTGAGGCGGAACTGCACCGCGTCGGCCCGGAAAACGTCATCGCCTTCGTGGCCGAGCCGGTCGTCGGCGCAACCCTTGGGGCCGTGCCCGCCGTGCCCGGTTATTTCAAGCGCATCCGCGAAATCTGCGACCGTCACGGCATCCTGCTGATCCTCGATGAGGTGATGTGCGGCATGGGTCGCACCGGCACGCTTTTTGCCTGCGAACAGGACGGCGTGCGCCCCGATATCGTCACCATCGCCAAGGGCCTCGGCGCGGGCTATCAGCCGATCGGCGCGATGCTCTGCTCGGGCGCGATCTATGCCGCCATCGAAGGGGGCACGGGATTTTTCCAGCATGGCCATACCTATATCGGCCATCCCATCGCCTGCGCCGCCGCCGATGTGGTGGTGGGAAAACTCACTGACGGCGGCCTGACCGCGCGCGCGGCAAAAATGGGCGAGCGCCTGAACGCGGCCCTTCACGAGGCGTTCGGCCAGCATCCCCATATCGGCGACATTCGCGGGCGCGGCATGTTCCGCGGGCTCGAGATCGTCGAGGACCGCGCCACCAAGACCCCGTTCGCCCCCGAGCGCGCCATCAACAAATTGCTCAAAGCCGCCGCCTTCGAGGCCGGTCTTATCTGCTATCCGATGGGCGGCACCATCGACGGGCGGCAGGGCGATCACGTCCTGCTTGCGCCGCCCTTCATCATCGACGACGCCCAGATCGAGGAGTTGGTCGACAAACTCGGCACCGCGCTGCGCAAAGTCCTGCCATGACGCCCCTGCCCCGGCTGATGGTCGCCGCTCCGTGACGCTCCCCGCGACCCGCAAAACAGAAACCCGTCACCCTCGGGCCTGACCCGAGGGTCTGCCGTCAGAGGGAGATCCCCGTTTTCACGGGGATGACGGCTAAAGACACGCGAGACCTGTCGCCTACCCCCCAAGCGCCGCCTCCAGCCGCGTCCAATCCGCCTCCGTCCCCGGCAGGCCAAGCCTGATCCATGTCGCGGACCAGGGGAAAATCCGGCTCCATATCCGGGCGCGGGCAAGGCTCTCCTGCGCCGCCGTCGCATCCGCCACGTGATAGCTGCGAAAGAGCGGCGTGCCGCCAATGAGCTGCCAGCCTGCCGCCGCCGCCATCGCATCGAGCCGCGCCGCATCGCGCCTGAGCCGCGCGCACGTCGCCGCCTGCCAGTCGGCATCACCCAGCGCCATCCGCCCCGCCGCAATCGCCGGGCCGGAAACGGGCCATGGCCCCGCCATCTCGCGCAGCCGCCCGGCCAGCGCCCCGTCACACAGCGCAAAGCCCAGCCGCAGCCCCGCCAGCCCGTAGAACTTGCCAAAGGACCGCAGCAAGATCACGTTTACCGCGCGATGGAGCAAGGGCGCCAGCGACAGGTCTGGCTCCGGGTCGGCAAAGCTCTCATCCACCACGAGACACCCGACATTCTCCGCCAGCGCCCGAAGCGCGTCGGGCGCGTGCCGCCGCCCGCAAGGATTGTTGGGATTGACCACCACCGCCAGATCGGCCCCGGCCAGGGCCTCGGGCGCGCTGACCTCTTGCACCGTCCAACCCGCACCACGCAGCGCAGCGGCGTGTTCGTTATAGGTCGGCCCCAGCACCCGCGCGACCCCACGCGCGTCAAGATACGGCACCGCCTGAATCGCCCCCTGCGCACCCGCCAGCGGCACCACCTCGGCGCGCGTCCCGTAACAGGCCGCCGCCGCGGCGCTGAGCGCCGCCATGTCGTCCCGCGTCGGCAGGGCGGTCCATGCGCGCGCGGGCAGGTCGGGCATCGGATAGGACACCGGGTTTATCCCCGTCGAGAGGTCGAGCCACTCGGCCATGGCCCCGCCAAAGCGCTGCCGCGCCGTATCGAGATTGCCGCCGTGATCCCTCGATCTCGTCATGCCCGCCTTAGCTCCTTTTCTGAAACGTATCGCCTGTGTAGGCCTGTTCGCGTAAAAAGCCGAGCGGTGATCACGAGAAACGGACGGACGACACGCGCGGGACACGCCTGACGCACCTACCCCGATCCCCGCCGGATCGCGCCGGGCGTTCGCCCAAGCCGCCTGCGGCAGTGATCGGCAAGGTTCGCGCCGCTGGCGAACCCTGCGGCATAGGCCACCGAGGTGATCGAGCGCGCGGTGTTGCGCAGCATCCAGACCGCCGCGCGCAGCTTGGTTTCCAGCAGATACGCCTTTGGGGCCATACCGACCTGCGCCTTGAAGAGTCGCAGGAAATGCCGTTCGCTCAGGCCGAGCGTGCGCGCCAGTGCTGCGATGGAGGGGGTCCGGCTCGCCTCGGCGTCCAGGATGACAAGCGCGCGCTGAATGCGCGGATCGGTGATCGCGCCCCGCTCTGGCCCCTCGCGCTGCATCGGCGCGGCCTCGGGCGTGGGCAAGGTCATCTGATGCTCGACCTTGGCGGCGCGATCAGGACCCAGATGCGCGCCGATAAGCCGTTTCATCAGCGGCAGGATCGACACGCCTCCCAGCACCGTCGTCACATCGCCCGCCGCCGCAAAATCGCGGTTGGTGACAAAGCGGTGGCCGGGAAAGGCCGCTTCGAAATCGCCCTGATGATAGGGGTGGACGCAGACCGGGCGGCCATCGAGAAACCCCTCCCGCGCCAGCACGAAACTGCCCGTGCAGACTCCCACCAGCGGCACGCCTGCCCGCCGCGCAGCGTGCAGGTAATCGCGGTGGCGCGGCGGCGCGCTCTCCATGTCGCGCAAGAGGCCACCGATGACAAAGAGATGATCGAACCGGCCGGGATGGACGTAATCCGAGGTCGCGGGCACCGGAATCCCGCAGCTTGACCGTATCGCGGAGCCGGGCGCACCGACGATCTGCCAACGCGCATAGCGCGGCTGCGAATCGTCGCCGTGATCGCCTGCATGGCGCAGGCTCTCGACCAGCCCCGCCAGCGACATCATCGGAAAGCTGGGCCAGAGAAGAACCCCCACCGAAAGAGCCGTCTCGGTACCCGGCGTCAGTGCCTCGAATTGCGGCACATCCGGCTTCGCCTTGCTGCGCGGGTGCACCCGAACGCATCCTTATGTCTGTTTTCAGATGAAAATGACGGATAAACGAAAGACAGGGCCTCGGCAACTGCCGCAACGTGTCGTCACAGGCGCGTGATGCGCCCCAATTCCGGGACCAACACCGGACCAGACAGGGAGACTTGAGATGACCAGCATTCTGACACGGCGCGGCCTCATGCTGTCGGCGGCGACGATCGCGCTTTCGGCCGGAGCGGCGATGGCGCAGGACTGCCCGATCAAGATCGGCGCGCTTGCGCCGCTTTCGGCCCCCGGCACCGTGGTCGGCGGCGAGGCGATGCGCGACGCCATGATGCTCGCGCAGGCCGATATCAACGCGGCGGGTGGCGTTCTGGGCTGCCCCATCGAGGTGGTGCTTGCCGATAGCGAGGGCCTGCCCGAGCGCGCCACCGCCGTGACCGAGCGCCTGATCACCCAGGACAACGTTGTGGCCATCGGCGGCGGCTATCACAGTTCGGTGGGCGTCGCGGCCAAGGAAGTGGCCGATGCGCGCGGCGTGCCGGTGGTCTTTGCCGAGACATGGAACGACACCATCACCGGCGACAAGCATAAATACATCTTCCGCATCGCGCCGCTGTCCTCCTGGACCTCGAACATCAACTGGCAGTTCGCGCTGACCCTGCCGGACATCAAGAAAGTGGCGATCCTGACCGAAAACACCGATTACGGCATCCCCGCCAGCCAGGAGACGGCCAAGGGGCTTGAGGCCAACGGCGTCGCCGCGACGATCTTTTCGGTCGATATCGGCACGCAGGATTACGCGGGCATCGTCGAGCGGATCAAGGCGGAAACCCCCGACATGATCATCACCCTGGTGACCGGCGAGGCGGCCTTCAACTTTACCCAGCAGGCGGCGGATGCCGGGATCGGCCCGATGGACCTGCCGTTCCAGACCGGGCAGGACGCGCTTGAATCGGGCACCTACTGGACCAACGTGCCGGACGGGCAATACGCCTTTGTCCAGCGCATCGGCGTGCCCGAGAGCCAGTTCACCGACAAGGGCCGCGCCTTTGCCGCCGCCTACAAGGCCAAGACCGGCAAGTCGGACGTGGAAAGCTACGCGATGGAGGCCTATGATTCCATCGCCGTTCTGGCGCAGGCGATCGAGGAGGCGGGCAGCACCGATGGCGATGCCATCGTCACCGCGCTGGAGAAAATCAGCCACGAGGGCACACTGGGGCGGATCTATTTCGACTACGGGTTGAAGCGTGACCCGTCCGCAGACGGCAAGGGCGATGAATGGTGGCACCAGTGGCCCGACCCGGCCATCACCATCATCCAGTTCCAGAAACAGGGGCAGGCCTCGACCGATGCGGCGATCGTCTATCCCGAGGCCTACAAGACCGCAGAGCCGATCTGGGTCAACCGGTAAGCGATCCGGGCCGGGAACGCCTCCCGGCCCGACCGTTCCGCTTGAAGCGCCGACCGTGCCAACGGAGGACTGATCCGTGCAGACACCCGAAATCTTCTGGACCGTCATCCTGTGGATGATCGGTTGGGGCGTGCTGGGCGCGGTGCTCTTGCGTCGTCGCTATCTCGCGCGCGATCTCGACACCTCCAACGTGCCGTTTGCGGGCGCGATGGCGGGCGCGGCACTCGGGCCTGTGGGTGTGGGCCTTTTGTGGCTGCGCACGCCCGCGCTCAGCGCGCGCCTGACCACGGCGCTGGCGCTTCTGGCGGTGGTGCTGATCGCTGCGGCCTTTTCCTTTGCCGATCCGGAAAACAACTGCGTCGCCAATGGCGCCTTCCGCGCCAGCCAGATCACCAACGGCATCATCATCGGCATCATCTACGGGTTCATGGCGCTTGGCCTGACGTTGATCTTCTCGATCCTCGGCGTGGTTAGCTTTGCCCATGGCGAGTTCTACATGATCGGCGGGATGCTGGTCTATTACATAACCGTGGTCTGGTTTCCCGATGCGGGGCCGCTCATGGGGGTGCTCGGGGCCTGTTTCATCGCCTTCTGCATCGGGGCCATCTTCGAGCGCGCGATGCTGACGCCGATGTATACCGGCAAGATCGACCGCCCCGTGGAATACGGCATCCTCGCCACCTTCGGACTGGCCTTCACCCTGCAATATTTCGTGCAGGCAATCCACGGGGCAAGCCCGGTCAAGGTGCAACGGTTCATCGATTTCCCGCGCTTCGAATGGCCTGCCGGGGCCGAGACGCCCGTGATCGCCACCAGCCGGGGCAATCTCACGCTGTTCGATACGGTTTCGATCTCCAATCCCCGGTTTACCGCCGCCGTGACCTGCATTCTGGTGCTGCTGGCGCTGCTTTACCTGCTGCACCGGACCTGGACCGGCAAGGCGCTGCGCGCGGTCAGTCAGGACCGCGAGGCCGCCGCCATCGCGGGCATCGACCCGAACCGCATGAACATGCTGGCCTTTGCCCTGGGCGGCATGATCGCTGCACTGGCGGGCGCGCTGCTGGTGCAGGCGTTTTCCTGGCTGCCGCAGGTGGGGGCCATTCCGGCGATGCGCTCTTTCGTCATCGTCGTTCTGGGGGGCCTCGGCTCGCTGCCCGGTGCCTTTGTCGGCGGCATCATGGTGGGGCTGGTGGAGGCGGCGGGAACGGGCTGCATTCCCGACGCGCAAAAGGCTGCGTCCTATATTCCCGCCTATGGCATGATCGTGCTGACGCTGACGCTTCTGCTGCGGCCTACGGGGCTATTCGGGCGGCGGTTCTCGTCGGGTATGCACGGGCAGGGGGGCTGAGATGCGACAGGTTCCCAATATTGCCGGTCTTTGCCTTGTGCTTTTCTTCGCGGCCTTCCCGCTTGTCTATACGGGCGGCAATTACGATTATGTGATGCATGTCCTCATCACCGGCTTTTTCTACGCGATCCTCGCGTCAAGCTGGTCGATGCTGGCGGGCTATGCCGGACAGTTCAGCTTTGGCCACATGGCCTTCATGGGGATCGGCGCCTATGGCGCCGCACTGTTCAGCCATTACTTCTACCTGACCGCTGAGCCCACGGGGCTTTGCACGGAATACGCGTTCTTCGGCAACTGGCTGGTGATCAAGAACGCGATCGGCGTGACCTCGACCACGCTGACACAGGACTGTCTGGAACAGGCCATCTCAGGCTGGGGCGACAGCGTGAAGGTCTGGCGGATGCCGGTTCTGCTGGGGATCGTGCTGGGCACGGTGGCAGGCGGGCTTTCGGGCCTGCTGGTGGGGCTGCTGGTGCTGCGGCTGCGCGCGGCCTATCTTGCGCTCTTCACGCTGGGCTTCTCGGAAATCATCAAGGCGGTGATCTCGGCCGAGATCGACATCACGCGCGGTCAGGCGGGCATGGTGCTGCCCGCGCTCTTCAATGACGGGGTCACTATCCTTGGCACCGAGTTCACCCGCACCGACAAGATACCGCCCTATTACGCCATGTTCTTCCTGCTGCTTGCTTGCCTTTTGATCCTCACATGGCTCGCCCGCTCGCGCTTTGGCCTCTTCGTGCGGGCGCTGCGCGAAGATGCCGATGCCGCCGCCGCCTTGGGCGTCAACACCACGCGCTACAAGGTGTTTGTCTTTACCATCACCACGGCCATGGCCGCGGCGGCGGGCGCTGTGCAGGCGCATTACATCCAGATCGTCACGCCCAACATGCTGTTCCTGCTGCAAATGTCACTTGTCGTGGCGATGGCCGTGATCGGCGGGGTGGAAAATTTCGTCGCCGCCGCCCTCGGCGCGATCTTCCTTCAGGTCATGCTCGAGTTGATGCGCACAAGCTTCTCCATCGGCGGGGTGACGGTGGACATGACAACATGGCGGCTGGTGTTCTTCGGGGTGCTGCTGATGGTGGTGCTGCGGTTTTTCCGCAACGGCCTCATCGCGCCGCTCATCGACTATTTCGCCCGCGCGGGCGTGGCCGAGGAAACCATCGCCAAACGCACCGCCAAGACCGGGGAGACGCAGCCATGATCCATCTCAAGGTCACCAACCTGCACAAGAGCTTTGGCGGGCTGCACGTCCTCAAGGGCGTCAATCTGGAGGTGAACGGGCCGGAGTTGATCGGCGTGCTTGGCCCCAATGGCGCGGGCAAGACGACGCTGACCAATATCCTTGACGGCGCGATCAAGCCGTCATCGGGCACGGTCTATCTCAACGGGCGGCGCATCGACCAGTTGCAGCCCTACGAGGTGGCCCGTGCAGGCCTCGGGCGCACGTTTCAGGTGACGCGCAGTTTCCGGCGCATGACGGTGCTGGAAAACCTCTATGTCCCCGCTCTGGCGCTTGGCCATATGTCACAGGGGCGCGCGCTGACCGAGCGGGCCACCGAGGTGCTGGAATTCCTCACCATCGACCATCTGCGCAACGAATACGCGCGCGCTCTCTCGGGCGGGCAGCAGAAACTGCTGGAACTGGGTCGCCTGCTGATGCTCGACCCCGATGTGATCATCCTCGATGAGCCTTTCGCGGGCGTGCATCCCAAGCTGATGGAGGTGATCTATGCCTATATCCGGCGGATGAAATCCGAGGGCAAGGCGATCATCCTCATCTCGCACCAGATGGACGCGATCTTTGCGCTCTCCGAACGGCTCATCGTGCTGAACTTCGGCGAATTGATTGCCGATGGCAGCCCCGAGGACGTCAAGAACGACCCCGCCGTGATCGAGGCCTATCTCGGCCGCGACGACGAGGAGGACGCGGCATGACCGAGGCGGTTCTGGAACTGCGCGATCTCTCGGTCGGCTATTACCGCGATCTCAACATCCTCAGCGATCTGCACATCACCGCGCGGCGCGGGCAGATCACCACCATTCTGGGCGCGAACGGCGTGGGCAAATCCACGGCACTCAAGGCCGCGTTCGGATTTCTGCGGCCGTTTCAGGGCGAGGTTCTGCTTGAGGGCAAGAACATCATCGACATCCCCACCCATCGCCGCATCAACGAGGGGCTGGCCTACATCCCGCAGCAGCCGGGCGTGTTCAAGGACATGACCGTGGAGGAAAACCTGGAGCTTGGCGGATGGACCTTCCGGCGCGACCGCGCGCAGATCCGCCGCAAGATCGAGGCCAATTACGAGCGATTCCCGGCGCTGCGCGACAAGCGCAAACAGGCCACCGGCGAATTGTCGGGCGGTCAGCAACGCATGGTGGAAATCGGCCGCACGCTGATGGCAGAGCCGAAGATGCTTCTGGTCGATGAGCCGACGGCGGGGCTGTCGAAGCTTCTGGCGCAAGAGGTCTATGACATGCTCACGGACCTGCGCGACGAGGGACTGACAATCCTGCTGGTCGATCAGGAAATCCGCCACGCCCTCAAGATCGCGGATTACGTCTATGTGCTGGAACTGGGCCGCAACAAATACGAGGGGCCATCTGGCGATTTCACCGATCTGGAAAAGGCGTTCTGGGTAGCATGATGCAGGATACATCGCGGCTCTTCTACGGCTCGCGACGGCGCAGGCCGAAACTCGCCCGCGCGACCGGCGTCTATATCGACGCGGTGGACGGGCGGCGCTGGCTTGACGGCTCGTCCGGCGCGATGGTGTGCAATATCGGCCACTCCAACCCGGCGGTGCTTGAGGCGATGCGCGCCCAGATGGAGGTGGCGACCTTCGGCTATCGCCTCCATTTCGAGACCGAACCGGCGGAACGACTGGCCGACCGGCTGGCAGGCATCGCGCCCGAGGGACTGGGGCGGGTGTTCTTCGTGTCGGGCGGGTCCGAGGCGGTGGAATCCGCGCTGAAACTCGCGCGCAGCCATGCCCTTGCCATTGGAGAGGCGCAAAGATGGAAGGTGATCTCGCGCTTTCCGGCCTATCACGGCTGCACGCTTGGTGCGCTCTCGGTCACGGGCTATGCGCCGATGACGGCCCCCTACGCGCCGATGATGGCGCAGATGCCGAAAATCCCCGCGCCGCGCGCCTGGCTTGATGGCCTGCCGCTCGATGACCCCGCGACGGGGCAGCATTACGCCGACATGCTGGAACGCCAGATCCTTGAGGAAGGCCCCGAAACCGTGCTCGCCTTCATCGTGGAGCCGATCGGCGGTGCCTCGACCGGGGCGCTGGTGCCGCCTGCGGGCTACATGCCGCGCATCCGCGAGATATGTGACCGCTACGGCATTCTGCTGATCCATGACGAGGTGATATCGGGGGGCGGGCGCACGGGGCGCTTTCTGGCCGCCGATCACTGGGGCGTGGTGCCCGACATGATCACGATTTCCAAAGGCTTCGGCTCTGGCTACATGCCGCTTGGCGCGCTCATCGCGCGCGATACCATCGTCGAGGCGGTGCTCGACCATGGCAGCTATCCGCACGGCTTTACCTATGCCGGCAATCCTCTGGCCTGCGCGGCAGGGCTTGCCGTGATCGACGAGATCGAGCGGCAAGGCATGATGAAGAATGCCGTGGCCATGGGGGATCTTCTTCATCTGCGGCTGAAGGCGCTGATGCAGCGCCACGACATCATCGGCGACGTGCGCGGCATGGGCCTCTTGCAGGCCTTCGAGCTGGTCTCGGACCGCCAGAGCCGCGCGCCGCTGCCCAAGCCCCTCGACGCCTATGACCGGCTGACCGAGGCCGCCTATGACGAGGGGCTGATCATCTATGCGCGCCGCTCGCGAGGCGGGCATGAGGGCGATCATTTCATCGTCGCCCCGCCGATGATCGTGACCGAGGCACAAGTGGACGAGATCATGGAGAAGCTCGGGCGCGCGCTTGACCGGTTCACCGCCGAATGCGGGCTGTGACATGTCCAAGATCATACTGACCTGCGCCGTCACCGGCTCGATCCACACCCCCTCGATGTCGCCCTACCTGCCCTGTCAGGCACAGGATATCGCAGATCAGGCGGTGGCGGCGGCCAAGGCGGGGGCGGCGATCCTGCATCTGCACGCGCGCGATCCCGAGACGGGCCGCCCTTCGGCGCGCGCCGCGCATTACATGGCCTTTTTGCCCGAGATTGCCCGCCGCTCCGATGCGATCATCAACCTCACCACCGGCGGCAGCGCGGTCATGAGTCTTGACGAGCGCCTTGAAGGGCCGCTGGCCGCCGCGCCGGAAATGTGCTCGCTCAACATGGGCACGATGAATTTCGCGCTCTACCCGATGGCCGCGCGGATCAGCGACTGGCGCTTCGACTGGGAAAGGCCGTTTCTTGAAGGATCGGACGATCTGGTCTTCAAGAACACGCCGCGCGATATCGAGGCCGTTTTGCGCCGCATGGGCGAGGAACGCGGCGCGCGTTTCGAGTTCGAATGCTACGATACCGGCCACCTGACCATGCTGCGCCATTTCATGGATCGCGGGCTGGTGCGCGCGCCGGTCTTTCTCCAGTTTGTCTTCGGCGTGCTGGGGGGGATGGAGGCACTCCCCGAGAACCTCACTCACATGAAGCGGCTGGCGGATCGGTATTTCGGCGAGGATTACCTTTTTTCCGTGCTCGCCGCCGGGCGGCACCAGATGCCCATGGCAGCGATGGCGGCGGGGATGGGCGGGCATGTGCGCGTGGGGCTGGAGGACAGCCTGATGATCGCGCGCGGGCAATTGGCGCGCTCCAACGCCGAACAGGTGGAAAAGGCGCGGGGCATTGTCGAGGCTTTGGGCCGCGAGGTGGCCACCCCCGCCGAGGCGCGCGCGATGCTGGGGTTGAAAGGGGCGGATCATGTGCGCTTCTGACGTGGTCCGGGTGGCAAACCCCGAGGACATGCCCGCGCTGATGCACGCCTTGCAGGCGCTCGCGCGCGATCTTGATGATCCCTTTCGCATGGAGGCGGCCACGCTCGACGCGGCGCTCTTCGGTCCCGCGCCCCGCGCCTTTGCCCTCCTCGCCGGGGAGGACGGCGCGGTGCTGGCCCAACCCACGCTCAGCACCTCGCTTGGCGGCGCGGTTACATTCGTGTCGGACCTTTGGGTGTGCAGGGACGCGCGCGGTACCGGGCTTGGCCGCCGTCTTCTGGCCGCTGCGGCACGAGAGGGCGCGGCGCGCTGGCAGTCCGTCGCGCTGCGCCTCACCGTATATCAGGACAACACTCGCGCGCGCGCCTTTTACGACCGGCTGGGCTTTGCCATCCGCGAGGCGGATCGCAACGCGCTTTTGTCCGGCACGGCCCTGACCCGCTTGATGGAGCAGCCATGAAAGCCTTTCTCGATCCCCGCCAATCGGCCCATGACCCGCGCCATTTCATGGCCAACGGGCGCGTCCTGCCCAACCCCGAAGTGCCCGCGCGCGTGGATATCCTGCGCAATGGGGGCGAGGCGGCGGGCCTGCGGTTCGAGGCCCCCGAGGATCACGGACAGGGGCCGATCGCGGCCATTCATTCCGCCGAATACCTCACCTTCCTGCGCACGATCCACGCCCGCTGGCGGCGGATCGAGGGGGCGGGCGATGAGGTGATCCCCAATATCCACCCCGCCAACCGCACCGACAGTTATCCGCGCTCTGCCGTGGGACAGGCGGGCTATCATCAGGCCGATACCGCCTGCCCCATCTCCGCCGAGACATGGCAGGCCGCCTATTGGTCGGCGCAGACCGCCCTTTCGGGTGCGGCGGCGGTGGCCGGTGGCGCGCGCGCGGCCTACGCGCTCTGCCGCCCGCCGGGGCATCATGCCTTCGCCGATCTGGCGGGGGGGTTCTGCTTTCTGAATAACGCGGCGATTGCCGCCGAAGCCTTGCGCGCGCGCGGGCTGCGCCCCGCGATCCTTGATGTGGACGTGCATCACGGCAACGGCACGCAGGGGATATTCTATGCGCGCGGCGACGTGCTCACCGTCTCGATCCATGCCGATCCGCTGCGCTTTTACCCGTTCTTCTGGGGCCATGCGCAGGAGCGCGGGACAGGGGCTGGGCTGGGCGCGAACCTCAACCTGCCGCTGCCGCGCGGCACCGATGATGCGGGCTACAACCGCGCCCTTGCCACGGCCCTCGACCGGATCGCGGATTTCGGCGCGGATGTGGTCATCGTGGCGCTTGGCCTTGATGCCCACGAGGACGACCCGTTCCAGGGCCTGCGCGTCACCACATCCGGTTTCCGCACCATCGCCGCCACCATCGCGGGACTTGGCCTGCCGCTTCTGCTGGTGCAGGAGGGCGGCTATGTCTCGGACGCGCTTGGGGGCAACCTCACCAGTTTTCTCACCGGCATCATGGAAGGTGCGCAATGAAGATCGCCTATCAAACGCTCTATCTGAAAAAGCGGTTCCCGCTGCGCATCTCTCGGGGTGAGATCACGGGGGGCGAGAACCTCTTTGTATCCGTGACAGAGGGCGCGCATACCGGCTGGGGCGAGATGGCCCCTGGCGCAAGCGAGGGCGCGGCGAACGTGGCCGAGGGGCAGGCACAACTCGAAGCGTTCTGCTCGGATGGCCTGCCCGGCTCGATTCATGAGACATGGCAGGCCGCGCAGGCGGCGGGCGTGGCGCCATGCGCACTGGCCGCCCTTGACATGGCGCTGTGGGACCTGCGCGCCAAGGAGGCCGGGATGCCGCTTTACCGGCTGCTCGGGCTTCCCCGGCGCGGCGTGGTCTCGTCGCTCACCGTCGGGATCAACCCGCCAGAAGTGGTGCGCGACCGGGTGCCGCTCCTGCTCGCACAGGGTGCGCGCGCGCTCAAGATCAAGCTGGGCAGCCCCGAGGGGATCGATGCCGACAAGGCGATGTTTGCCGCCGTGCTGGAGGCCGCGAAGAGCAGCGGCGCGGCGCTTCGGGTCGATGCCAATGGCGGCTGGTCGCTGGGCGATGCACGCCACATGATGGACTGGCTCGCCGCGCGCGGCGTGGAATATGTCGAGCAACCGCTGGTGCGCGGGGCCGAGGATCAACTGCCTGCCCTCTTCAAGGACCGCGCCTTGCCGATATTCGTGGACGAATCCTGCCGGTTTTCGAGCGATATTCCCGCCTATGCCGATGCGGTGGACGGGGTGAACCTCAAGCTGATGAAATGCGGCGGCATCACCGAGGCGCTGCGCATCGTCGCCACCGCCCGCGCCTTTGGTCTCAAGACGATGATCGGCTGCATGGGCGAAAGCTCGGTTTCCATCGCCGCCGGCGCGTCGCTCTCGGCGCTGTTCGACTATATCGACCTCGATTCCCATCTCAATCTCGACCCGGATCCCGGCAATGGCGCGCCCTTCGTGGACGGCGTCACCCTGCCCGAAGACCGCCCCGGCCACGGAGGAGCCCTGCGCCATGCTTGATCCATCCCAACCCATTGCGCTTTATGCCGAGGCCACGATGGGCCAGCTCAACGCCAAGATGGCCGAGGGCATCCTGCGCTATGGCAAGAACCCCGTTGCCGCCGTGATCGACAGCACGCAGGCGGGCCGCCGCGTGCGCGATCTCTGCCCGCTCGACAGCGACGTGCCGGTGGTGGCCACATTGGCTGAGGCCGAGGCGCTTGGTGCGCAGGTGCTGGTTCTCGGCACAGCCCCCTCGGGGGGGCGCGTGCCACCTGAATGGATGGCGATCCTGCAACAGGCCGTGGCGGACGGCCTCAGCATCGTCAATGGCATGCATGACCGGCTAGAGCCGGTCCTCGGCGGCAATCTGAGGCCCGGTCAATGGGTCTGGGACCTGCGCGTGCCGCAGGGCGACATGCCCCCCATCGCCATGGCGCGAGCGGCAAAGCTCGACAATATCCGCGTGCTGATGGTCGGCACCGACATGGCCATCGGCAAGATGACCGCCGGGCTCGAACTCACCCGCAGCTTGCAGGAGATGGGGCGCGACGCGGCCTTTCTCGCCACCGGGCAGACCGGCATCGCCATCACCGGGCGGGGCATCCCGCTTGATGCGGTGCGCGTCGATCACGCGGGCGGCATGGTTGAACGCATGGTGCTCGAGGCCGCCGCGCATGAGGTGCTGGTGATCGAGGGCCAAGGCTCGCTCCTGCATCCGGGCAGCACGGCGACGCTGCCGCTGATGCGCGGCAGTTGCTGCAACCGGATGATCCTGTGTCACCGCGCGGGGATGACGGCCCTCGACACGCTCGACGAAGTGCGCGTGCCTCCCCTGCCCGAGGTGATCGCGCTCAACGAGGCGGTGGCGCGGGCCGCGGGCGCGCTTACGCCCGCGCGGGTGGTGGGCATCGCGCTCAACACAGCGCGGCTGACTGCGACCGAGGCCGAGGCCGCGCTTCGGGCTGTCGAGAATGAGACGGGCCTGCCCACGGCCGACCCGGTGCGCAATGGCGCGGCACGGCTGGCCGAGGCCGTGCTGGCGTGACCGGCGCGCCCGAACTCGGCCGCATCACCGCGCGCGGCACCCCGCGCGAGGTGGGGCGCGCCCTGGGCGAGGCGGGGCGCGCGGCGGTGCATCAGGTGCTGCTCGGCGCGCCTTATTGGCAGGCGGTCACCGCGCCCGCGCATCGCGCGGCGGTCGCGCGGATGGGCGAGGGACTGCGCGCGCGCTTTCCGGCCATCCACGAGGAGATGGAGGGGCTGGCCGAGGGGCTGGCCCTGCCTTTCGAACATGTGCTTGCCTGGAATTGCCGGGGCGATCTTGTCTCGAACGCGCCCGATGGCTGCACCACGGTTCTTTTGCCGGGGGCGGAGCCGGTCATTGCCCATAACGAGGACGGTCTACCGGGGCTTGCCGGCCACGTCTTCCTGGCCGACGTGACGCCCGAGGGCGCGCCCGGCTTTACCTCCTTCTGCTATCCCGGCTCTATCCCCGGCCATACCTTCGCGGTAACCGGGGCGGGGCTGGTACAGGCGGTCAACAATATCCGTCTGCGCGGCGTCGTGGCCGGGGTGCCGCGCATGGCACTGGGGCGCGCTGCGCTTGGGTGTCAATCCCTTGACGAGGCGGTCGCGCATTTCAAAGCCAACAACGATAGCGGCGGGTTCCACATGGCCTTTGCACAGGCGGGCGATACGCGCCTCCTGAGCGTGGAATATGGCGGCGGCGCGGTTTCGGTGGTGGAGGTGGACGAACCGCAGGTCCATGCCAATCACGCACTCCACCTGCGCCTTGGCCCCGAGGGGCAGAGCATCACCCGCTCCTCGGCCCACCGGCAGGCGCGCGGCACGGCCCTCCTGGCCGAAGAGGTGCGCGACCCGCTTGCCATCCTGCGCGATACCGACGGCCCCGGCCTGCCCATCTTTCGCACCGCGCCCGACGATCCCGACGACGAGAACACGATGGCGACAGCGGTTTTCCGCATCCATGGCGCGGGCGTCGACTGGGAAGTGCGCGCGCAGGGCCGCACTGAGATGGTTCACGCGGGCAAGGTGGTTCGGTGACCCGGCCCACGCAAAAGGCCCCCGCACGGGCGGGGGCCTTCCGGCATTGCATAGGAGACGATCAGAGACCGGTGGTCACGTCGATCGTGTTGCCCTCTTCGAGCGTCACATAGGCCTTCTTGACGTCCTTGCGGCGGCCAAGCATGCCACGGAACCGCTTGGACTTGCCCTTGGTGATGGTGGTGTTGACCGCCTTCACCTTGACGCCAAAGAGCGATTCCACCGCTTCCTTGATCTGCGGCTTGTTGGCCGCGATATCCACCTCAAAGACGATGGCTCCGTTTTCCGAAACCATGGTCGCCTTTTCGGTGATGACCGGCTTGCGGATCACGTCGTAATGTTCGGGTTTCGCGCTCATTTCAACCGAGCCTCCAGTGCTTCGACACCCGCCTTCGTGAGCACGAGCGTGTCACGCTTGAGGATGTCATAGACATTCGCGCCCATCGAGGGCAGCACATCGAGCCCCTCGATATTGGCCGCCGCACGAGCGAATTCGGCATTGACCGCGGCGCCGTCGATGATGAGCGCACGCTTCCAGCCCAGATCCTTGATCTGCTTGGCAAGGGTCTTGGTCTTGCCATCGCCTGCGGCCATGTCGATCACCACAAGCTCGCCTGCGCGGGCCTTGGCCGACAGTGCGTGCTTCAGACCAAGCGCGCGCACCTTCTTGGGCAACTCATGCGCATGGCTGCGCGGGGTCGGGCCCTTGTAGATGCCGCCCTTGCGGAAGATCGGCGCGTTGCGGTCGCCGTGGCGTGCGCCACCGGTGCCCTTCTGGCGATAGATCTTCTTGGTCGAATAGCTGGTCTCGGACCGGGTCTTGACCTTGTGCGTGCCGGCCTGCGCCTTGTTGCGCTGCCAGCGGACGACACGGTGCAGGATGTCCGCGCGCGGTTCCAGGCCGAAGATGTCTTCGCCCAGATCGACCGAGCCGGCCTTGCCGCCGTCCAGTGTGATCACGTCGAGTTTCATTCCTCGCCTTCCTTCTTCTCGGCCTCGATTGCGGCCTCGGCCTCCTTCAGTGCGGCCTCCTCGGCAGCGGCGGCTTCCTCGGCCAGACGTTTGGCTTCGGCCTCGGCCTCGGCGGCGGCCAGAGCGGCGGCCTCCTCGGCGGCGCGCGCAGCCTCTTCAGCGGCGGATTTCAGCGCGGCAGGCAGGATCGCGTTCTCGGGGAACGGTTTCTTGACCGCATCCTTGATCGTGACCCAACCACCCTTGGAGCCGGGCACGGCGCCCTTGACCATGATCAGGCCCCGGTCGGCATCCGTGCGCACAACCTGGAGGTTCTGCGTGGTGACACGCACCGACCCCATGTGACCGGCCATCTTCTTGCCTTTGAAGACCTTACCGGGGTCCTGACACTGACCCGTCGAGCCGTGCGAGCGGTGGCTGACCGACACACCGTGGCTGGCCCGCAGACCACCGAAGTTGTGGCGCTTCATCGCCCCGGCAAAACCCTTGCCGATCGAGGTGCCCGACACGTCCACGAACTGCCCCGCGAAGTAATGATCGGCGGTGATCTCTTCGCCAACGGCGATGAGGTTCTCCGGCGCCACGCGGAATTCCGCGATCTTGCGCTTGGGCTCGACCTTGGCGGCGGCGAAATGGCCGCGCATCGGCTGCGTCGTGCGCTTGGCCTTGGCGGTCCCGGCACCGAGTTGCACGGCCGAATAGCCGTCTTTCTCAGGGGTGCGCTGTGCCACCACCTGAAGCTTGTCCAATTGAAGGACGGTCACAGGGATCTGCTTGCCGTCTTCCATGAATAGCCGGGTCATCCCGACTTTTTTCGCGATCACACCAGAGCGCAACATGTCCTTGCCCTCCTCAAACCGAAATCTGCACGTCCACGCCGGCGGCGAGGTCGAGCTTCATCAGCGCGTCCACCGTCTGCGGGGTCGGATCGACGATGTCCAGAAGCCGCTTGTGCGTGCGGATCTCGAACTGGTCGCGGGATTTCTTGTTCACGTGGGGGCCACGCAGAACGGTGTATTTCTCGATCTTGTTCGGCAGCGGGATCGGTCCGCGCACCTGCGCGCCGGTCCGTTTGGCGGTGTTGACGATTTCCTGCGTGCTGGCATCCAGAACGCGGTAGTCGAACGCCTTGAGCCGGATGCGAATGTTTTGGCCTTGCATTGGGGTAGCCTTTCGCGGCGTTGGAGTTGATAGGAGGAAGGCCGGACCGCCCGGCCTCCCTCTTCGAACCCTGAAAGTTGTTACACGAGGATCTTCGACACGACGCCTGCGCCGACGGTGCGGCCGCCTTCGCGGATGGCGAAGCGCAGGCCGTCTTCCATGGCGATCGGCGCGATCAGTTCA
>PHEQ01000074.1 GCA_002842985.1 Alphaproteobacteria bacterium HGW-Alphaproteobacteria-1 | reverse complement strand
GGAGCGCGCCTATGGGCTTGGCGCGCTCTCGGCCAATTTCGCCATCATCGCGATCCATTCGCCGTTCTGCTACGGCATCGGCATCACCGCGATGGAGGTCGCGCGGGCGCGTGGGCAAAGCGCGGGGCAGGTGGTGGCCAAGGTGTTCCGGGCGATGTTCTCCAACACGCTCATCATGGGGATCGCCGCAGGATTTGCCGTCAACCTCTCGGGGCTGCCGATTCCGGGGCCGGTGGGTGATGCGCTTGATCTCATGGTGCGGGCGGCGCTGCCTGCCGCGCTTTTCGGTCTGGGGGGCGTGCTGGTGCAATACCGCCCCGAGGGAGACATGCGCGCGATCCTCTATGTCTGCGCGATCTCGCTCGTGGCGCATCCGGCGATCACCTACGGGCTTGGGCTTGGGCTTGATTTGTCGCCCGAGGCGCTGCGCTCGGCGGTGATCACGGCGGCGATGGCGCCGGGGGTCAACGCCTATATCTTCGCCAACATGTATGGCCAGGCGAGGCGCGTGGCCGCCTCGAGCGTGCTGATTGCCACGGGGCTCACGGTGGTGACGGCCTGGGGCTGGTTGCAGCTGCTGCCGTGATCAGCGGTCAGCGGGGTGGTTTATCCCGTCCACCCAGGGAATTTCCCCAAGGTCGCGTGGATGGTGGCCCTCCAGACAGCCAAGGTTGACGCCGTATTCATTGGGGTTCGATCGGCGGCGATGATGGGTGTAGATGCCGCAGGTCTTGCAGAAATAGTGCCGCGCGGTATGCGTGCCCCATGTGTAAAGGGCGAGGTTGTCGGCCCCGCGCACCACTTCCAGCCCGTCGAGCGGGGCCGAGACCGCCACCGCCCCCCGCCGCGCGCAGAACGAGCAATCGCAGCGGTGCGCGCTGGCGAGACCCTCGGAGAGGGTCACGCGCAATTCGACGGCGCCGCAATGGCAGGTGGCCTTGAGGGGCTGGGTCATCGGCGTCGCCTCACGCGGGGAATGGAGGTGCGGCGAAACGCGTAGCGCGCCTCCGGGTTGGGCGGCACACCACCATGCAACTCCCAGAAGCGTGGTCCGCCAAGCCGCAGAAAGAGCGGCAGCGCCAGCACGACCCCAGCCACGAACCCGCCCGCATGGGCCCAATGGGCGACACCGCCCGCATCGGGATCGCTGCCTAACCCCGCGAAAACCTGGATGGCGAACCACAACAGCAGCACAAGGGCTGCGGGGATCGTGATGATGCGAAAGAAGATGATGAAGATCAGCAGGATATCCACACGCGCGCGCGGGAACAGCAGCAGGTAGCCGCCCATCACACCGGCAATCGCCCCCGAGGCCCCGACCGTCGGCACCTGCGAGAGCGGCCCGCCGAGGATATGCGTCAACCCCGCTGCGATGCCGGTGGCGAGGTAAAAGGCGAGATAGGGCAGATGGCCCATCCGGTCCTCGAGATTGTCGCCGAAAATCCATAAAAACAGCATGTTGCCTGCCAGATGCAGCAGCCCGCCATGCAGGAACATCGAGGTGACGATGCCTGACCACACGCCCCCCTGCGTGACCTTCGCCGGGATCATGGCATAGTCGAAATAAAAGCGCATGAGCGCGCGCTCATCCCCGAAGAGCGGCCAATACCCGATGAATATCAGGATATTGGCGGCAATCAGCGCATAGGTCACATAGGGCGTGCGCCCCGAGGGGTTGTGATCTCGGATCGGGAACATGGCCTGAAACTAGCGCGCTTTCGCCCCTGCGGAAAGTTGCAAATCATTGCGCAGGGTGCCGCTTTCTTGAAAAGAAAGCGGCCCGAAATCTTTTGAAGATTTCGGGCTCTCGCGCGGTCAGGACATGCCACCCAGAAGCGCCGCGTTGCCGCCTGCTGCTGTGGTATCGACGCAGACGTGACGCTCGTGGAGCGCGTGGCCGGTATCGGGCAGCCCGGCGATCAGCGGCAGGATCGGCCCTGCACGGCGCGCGAGCGCGCCCGCGTAGGCGCGCGCCTCGTCCGCCTCGCCCCACCAGAGCGCGCCCGAGAGTCCGCCCATGGTGACAAGCGCCTCGGGGTCCACCCGGCCCGTTGCTGCGACCGCCACACCGCCAAGCGCCTCGACCGCACGTTTCTGGGCCTGTGCCGCCTCTGCCCCCGGTCCAAGGCAGAGCAGCGCGGGGCGCAGATGCGTGGTCAACCGGTTCGATTCGCCCGTCGGCCCGGGCAACACCAGCGCCGCGCGCGGCGCGTGACCTGCGGCATTGGCCTTGTCGAGCGCGGCCTGTGCGTCGCGCACAGGCATCGCGGCCTCCCATTTCTGGCCCTGCACCGGCGCGGGCTGCGCGGTGAAGCGCGTCAGGTAATGCGGCCCGCCCGCCTTGGGG
>PHEQ01000042.1 GCA_002842985.1 Alphaproteobacteria bacterium HGW-Alphaproteobacteria-1 | reverse complement strand
AACGATACCTCAAATCATACACCGCGGGATGGAGCAGCCAGGTAGCTCGTCAGGCTCATAACCTGAAGGTCGTAGGTTCAAATCCTACTCCCGCAACCAAAATCCCCAAAGAATACAACAGCTTAAGAGCCTCCCGAACGGGAGGCCTTTTGCGTTCCGAGCCCGTGTCAACACTGTGTCAACAGAACGCCGGCGGCCCCTGTCAACGGATGGCGTGCGGAGGCCATTACAGTGTGCCGACTTTGCAACCACATCTTGTGTGATATTGCCGAAGTGATTACTATCTGTGGGACGTGTGTTTCTTGAGAGTCCAACGTGCCCTTCAGTTTGCAGATCCCACGAACCGACGGGACCAGCCTCGATCTTATTGTCGAGGCGGGCGGTGTCTTCTTTCTGCTCGGAGCCAACGGCACGGGGAAGTCGAGCCTCATGCACCGCCTCTTTCGCGCGCACCATGAGAACGCTCGGAGGATTACGGCCCATCGGCAGACGTGGTTCGCGTCCAACGCGATTACACTGTCCCCCCAGGAGCGGATGCAAACTGAGCGGAACGCACGGAGCCATGACACGAATCCTGAATCGCGGTGGAAGGACGACTACGCCGCTGCCAGATCTAGCATGGCGATATATGACCTAGTTGATGCTGAGAACGTCCGAGCGCGCCAAATTGCTGACGCAGTCGACGATGACAATTTCGACCTAGCTAAGGAACTGCGGAAAAAAGATGCGCCAATCAAGATTATCAACGAGTTCCTGAAGCTGTCGAACATCCCTATCGCGATCACAATCCGTGAGAACGCACAGGTTGTTGCGAGTAAGAATGGAAGTGCGCCCTATAGCATCGCAGAGCTGTCGGACGGTGAACGAAATGCGGTTTTGATTGCAGCGAACGTCTTGACGTGCAGTCCTGGGACTCTTCTGCTGATCGACGAGCCGGAGCGACACCTCCACAGGTCCATAATTTCGCCGCTTTTGACTTTGTTGTTTGCAAAGCGACCAGATTGCGCGTTCGTCGTTTCAACGCACGACGTAATGCTTCCGCTCGACAATCCCGATGCGCGTACGCTGCTGATCCGTGGCTGCAACTACAACAGCTCGACGGTGAACGCATGGGATGCCGACGTTCTGTCGCCTGAATCGCGCATCAGTGACGACCTAACGAAGGATATACTTGGCGCTCGGCGGAAAATCCTCTTCGTAGAAGGGACGGGGAATAGTCTAGACAAGCCCATTTACAGCTTGATATTTCCGGAAGTGTCCGTGATCGCGAAAGGCGGCTGTCGAGACGTCGAGCGCGCGGTCCTAAGTATCCGTGATGCTAATGAGCTTCATTGGCTCGATGTGTATGGGCTTGTGGACAACGACCGTCGCCCGCAAGGCGAGATCGACCGCTTAAAAGATCAAGGTGTTTACGCTACCACCGTCTATTCGGCTGAGGGAGTTTACTACCATCCCGAGGTTCAGCGCCGGGTCGCGGAGCGACATGCAAGCACGACCGGCAGCGACTTCAACAGCTGTCTCGCCGAGGCGAAGTCGGCGGCGCTTGCGGCGGTGGCCGCTCACATTCAAAGACTCAGTGAGCGGGTAGCCGAAAAATTGGTTCGAGAGGAGTTTTTTCGCCATATACCCAGCAGGGAACAGATAGCCGCGGCCGATCCGGTCAGTATCTCAATCGACGTGCCGGGGGTCGTCGCGGAAGAACGCGCGCGTTTTCAGGAAGTTCTCGAGGCAGGCGATCTGACCACGATTGTGGCGCGCTATCCTATCCGCGAAACGCCGGCTCTGGATGCGATTGTACGAAAGCTGGGCTTTCAAGATCGTCATCAGTACGAAGGTGCAGTGCGCAAGCTTCTTATGGATGATGCCGAAGCTCTCGGTTGTGTTCGAGCTTTGTTTGGTGCGCTGGCGACCGACATCGCTGCTGCCGGCCGCCATGCAGAAGTGGGCCTCTTGGACGACACGTCTGCGATGCTCGCCAGAAGCTAGTCAGCGGCTGTCGCCACGCCATCCAGCCGCACCGCGACGCTGGTGACGCCGTTCCCGGCCGCATCCGCGGCGACACCGATGGGGAAACGCCCAGCGCCCGGCGTGTTCACCTGCTTCGCGGTGTTGTCCCACGCCACGCGCGCGCCAAGCGTCAGGGCCGCGGCGCTGGCTTTGGGGAGCTTGTAGACTCCGGTGGTCGCCAGTTCGAGGGGATCGCCCTCGGCGGCCGAGTAGGCAGCGACGCCGAAGATGTTTCCGACGATCAGCCCGTCGCCCGAGGCGATGCCGCCAGCGGGCGTGGCTACGGTGATGACGTGGCCGTTCTGGAGGTAGTTCTTCATCTCAGAGCCCTTTCGAGGATTGGATGCGGACCACGGCGATGCGTGCCGTGGTGCCGGTGATCTGGCGGTTCAGGTCGCCCAGCGCGGCGGCCATCTCGGCGTCGCTGGCATAGGTCACCCGCTTGCCGTCGTATTCGACGGTGCGGATGCCCTGATAGCGGGCGGCCATCAGGGCATCGCGCCAGGCGGTGAGTTGGGCGAGGTCGGCCATCTTACGCTCCGGGGTTCTGGAACCAGCCGCGGTGGTCAATAAAGCCTGCACCGAAGTCTAGGATCACCCGGATTTCCACGCCGTCCACGTCCCAGCCCGACCGGCTTTCCACCTGCGGACCTTCGTTGCCCGAGAGATAGGCGAACTCGAGGCCGTCGATCTCGCCGGGATCAGCGGTGACATACCAGCGGGTCGCGCTGGAAAGCCGGGGTTCGACCACCAGCGACATCGCGCCCGAGAACGGGTTCACGTCGGCAGCGGTGGCGGGCGCGATGGTGGCGAGCCATTTCTCGGCCACGGTCTCCAACGCGGGCGGCACCAGCAGGTTCTTCGGCGTGACGCGAATGATGCGCCCGTCGATGCCCTTCTGGGTGCGTAGCGCAAGCCGGGCTGCGGACAGGGTGGCGTCGGAGATCACGGCACCAGCACCAACCTTGTTGCCGTGATCGACATGGAACAGGGCTTTCGTGTCAGACAGGGTCGGGCCGTTGCCGCTGTTCGCCTCCAGCAGGGTGACGAGAATCCGCGCCTCGGTCTCGGCGGCCCCCTGGCCCATGCGGCGGGCGAGGTCCGAGAAGGCCCCCAGATCGTCGTTCACCAGCACCTGCCGGGTGATGCCGATCTTCTTCGCCCAAGTCTCGATCTTGTAGGCCTCGCGCGCCTCGGCCATCGTCCCGGCCTTGATCTCTCCGTGCTCGTTCAGCTTTTCCAGCAGCGGCGCTTCGCCCAGCATGATCTTGTTCACCGACCGGAAGTCCCGCGCCGAGGTCTGGCGGCCAAGACGGCGGATGCCCGATGGCGCAGCCTGGTAGGCATCGCGCAGCACGCGGCCCACGGTGTTGCCGAGGATGATCGGGAAATCTGACGTCGTGTGCAGCGCCCGGGTGACCAGGCTGGCGGGCGACAGCGCCATGGTGGACTCGCCGCGCAAGGTCAGCAGTTCCCTGGCCATTTCCACCGGCGTGGCATAGGCATAGCGGCGGGCCGGTTCTGACAGTTCATGGCGCGGATTGATGCGCGCATAGAGGGCCTCGCCCATCTGGCGGGCGCGCAGGGCGGTATCGTCCTGGCTTTCGCCCATCTCGACGCGGACCTGTTCGGAGCGGATCGTCGGCGCGCTGCGGGTCGCCAGCGCCTCGAAGGCGGCACGCCGTGCGGTGTCGGCATCGGCGACGGCGTCGATCTGGCCGTCGATCCAGGACTGGTCCAACCCGGCAATGCGGGCGATGGAGCGGATCTCGGTATTGATCGCGGCGCGGGTCTGTGCCTCGGGCGGGGCAGGCGTGATGGTGGTGTCGGTCATGTTGGTCTCCATGCGAATGCGGGCACCCGGGTCAGCCGGGGTCGGGACAAGGGAAATCTCTTGGGGTGTCCAGCGCACGGCGGTCAGCACGCGCGCGCCGTTCTCGGTGGTCTCGGCCCAGTCCTCGACCGAATAGCCGACCGAGACGTGCCGCAGGATCCCGGACAGGACGTCCTGCCAGAGCGGTTCCACCTCGGGGCGGGCCGAGAAGCGGATCAGTGCCGTGCCGCGCTGGCCATCGACGGCGGCAGCCTGCACGCTGCCGAGCACATCGCGGACGGCGGATTGCCGGTGGGCGTCGAGCACGCTGGCCCCTTGCAACCGCGACAGGTCCACCGCCTCGGGCGCAAGGCTGAGGCGTTCGATGTACTGGCCAGCCATGTCGCGGCGGC
Source organism: Alphaproteobacteria bacterium HGW-Alphaproteobacteria-1 (assembly GCA_002842985.1). Lineage (GTDB taxonomy): Bacteria > Pseudomonadota > Alphaproteobacteria > Rhodobacterales > Rhodobacteraceae > Roseovarius. Next base: position 29,275 of record PHEQ01000042.1, on the reverse strand, counting down.
GCACAGGCGCGCCGGTGGACCAGATCACCTCAACGGTGCGGTCATCGAGGTTGGCGCTGGCCGGGGCCAGGTCGGCGCGGCGGGTCAGCAGGGTGATGGTGTCATTCATCGGGGATGTCCTCCTTCTGGCCAGGCGGCGCGCCGAAGCTCAGGCCCAGCGCATCGGTGCGCGCCTTGTCGGCGGCAATCTCGGCATCGACCTGTTCGGCGTCGTACCCCCGTTCGGAAATCGCCTGCCTGCGGCTTTTGAGACCGGCGTTGATCGCGAGGATCTCTGCCTCGACGTCCTTCTTGGGATCGACGTAGTCGAACTTGGGAGGGAGCCATTCGCAACCGAGATAGGCCGCAGGATCGCGGTCGAAATCGCGGGCTGGTAGATCACCAGACAGCACCGCCAGCCGTACAAATCGGTCCCATACCGGGCGACAAAACAGATGCACGACGACGTTGTGCTGCAACTGCTCGACGCGGCGGCGGAACTCGATCAATCCTGCCCGGATCGAGGAATAGGTCACGCCCTCCAGGTCGCCCGAGACCAGTTCATAGGGCAGACCCATCCCGGCCGCGACGGCGCGGAGGTGGTTCTTGACGAAGGGTGCATAGGCGTCGTGCTCGGTCGGGTTGGAAAAGCGAATGTCGGTGCCTGGCGGCAGAGGGATAAGGCTGCCAGGCTCCATGCCCACGGTCAGCGCGCCGTTGCTGTTCGTGCCCGACAGCCCACCAGCCGTGCCGTCAGGGTCGGTGATGAAGCCGGTGAACAGCGCCGCCACTTTGGCCTTCACCAGCGCCGCGTCCTCGAACTGGTCCAACTCATGCAGCCGAAGCAGCACCGGGGCCAGCCAGGTGATCCCGCGCAATTGGCCAGCGGCGAGGGGCTTGAACAGGTGCAGGCAATCGGCGGCGGGTAGGCGCAGCGGTTCCAGCCGCAGGGAGGTCAGCGGATCACCGGGCCGGTCGCGCATTACCCAATAGGCGGTGCGCTGCCCAGCGCCGTTGAACTCGATCCCCGCCCGGATGCATGCGCCGCCGCCGATGTCGCGGTGCAGGTCCAACGGCACCTGGTCCCGGTCCAGCAGGTCGATGTGCAGGGAGACGGCAGGGCCTTCGGGCACCACCCGCAGCCGCGCGAAACTCTCGCCGCCCTCGACCATCGCCCGCACGGCCATGGCCTGCAGACCATAGAAGTCGGCCAGCCCACCGGGATCGGCATGATCCGTCCAGCGCAGCCACAGCACCTGCAGTCGCTCGCGCACCGCCCGGTCGGGATGGGTGGATTGCGGCTTGATCCCCGCGCCAACAACATTGCCGACCAGGCTGTCCACCGCCGCCGCGACCCACGGGTTGTTGCGAGCATACCATCCCGCCCGCCGCGCTGCCGTGGTAGCACCCGCAAGGATCGCCGTGTTCAGCCCATCGACTGTCCGCGCGCCCTCCCAACGCCGCCCACCACCCGCAGCGTCAAACGCACGAGTGCCGGGGCGGGCAAAGAGACGGTGGAACAGGCTGCGCATGCGGGGAGAGTCGCATGGCAGGGGTGCGGCAAGCTACTAGGAATGATTGGTAATATTTGCCAAAAGTCTTCAGACGGGTGCAGGCCGCCGGGATCGACAGCCAACCCTGTCAGGCGTTGGTGGTAAGGCGGTCCATCTCATTCGAGAACTCAGCACGGATTGTATCGGCCTCGTCGGTTGGCAGCCAGCGGGTCATATTCGGAACAACGGTCTGCCACATCCGAATATCCTTGTCCGAAAGAGGCAGTGTTTCTGATGTGCGCAGAGTTTCCAGCAGTTTGCCAAGCCGCACGCGGATCGCCTCAAGGTCGGGAGTCGATTGTCGGGCGGGTGGGGCCATCCGGCCGTCACCGAAAAGGCTACCTTGGGCGTCGATAGTCATGAGGTTCTTTCCTTCATGCGGCAGGGAGCCCAAGGACATCCCGATTCAGAGTTGCGCCGAGCGCTTCACCAAGGATGGTATCCGCTTGTGCGGCGAGATCAATATGCTCTGCAACGCGCGCACAGATATCGCGGAAAGCGTCGAACAACGCCAGGTCCACAGGATGATCGACCCTGCCTTCTAGCCAGCGTTGAAGGACGGGGTAGCCGCTGACCTCGAAGGCCCAAAGGGCGGCGGGTAGTCCTTCGACCTGACCGGACCCGTCGGCACACAGCGTCATGCGGTCGCCCTCGGGAGCGGACGGCGCCAGTCCGCCGCCTGGCGTTGGTGCCGTGGCCAGCCGAACGAAGGCCGGGTCGGCGCAGCGTGCAGGCGGGTGTGCGGGGTCGAAGGTCTGGATCGCGCGAATGCGGGCACCGAGTTGCACCGCTCGCACAAAGACCGCGTGGTCGGCCGGGAATGGCACATGCGGAAATACATCCTCAAGATCCTCGGCAAAGCGCAGGCTGTAGCTTTGTGCTGACAACAGGCAGAGGATGGCGTCGAAAACACCCTCCGGAGTCACGGCGACACCGTAGGCAGCAGCCAAGCCTTCGAGCAGAACAACCGAAACATTGGGGCCAGCTGACGCGGGGCGACGGTCATGCAATGGGAAGGCATATCCACCATAGCTGCCACGGAAGGCATGTCGGTCTGGAAGGTTTCCGTGACACCAGACGCCCGGTCCAGCGCCCGTACTGGATGGAAGTGCAAATAGACCAATGTTTTGCGCGCCCCAGACTTCCTGAAGGTCCGGACGCAATCGATCATTGTAAACAACGTGCCGGTAGTGAAAGCGCGTGTCGAACGGCCTATACGAGGCAGGTTGTATCAAAGTCTGATCGACAGGAACGGCGCGTGCTGCGGCAGCCGTGCGAGCGCCGATTTCGTTGAATGTCTCGCGCGCTTCGGCAATTGGCGCTGCAATGAAGGATTGGAGACGATCGGTAAGTGCAGCCCGACTGATGTCATAAACCAAATGATCGCGTTTCGTTTCAACACCACTGTGGGCGAAATCAAAGCACTCCCGTAGGCTTGGCCACTCTCCGTTTCCGAATGGTTGCGGACGGAAGTCTTCAAGCGCTTCGCGCACAACCGGGATGCTGCTCGGCAAAAGCCCCGCTGCTGCGCCCCCCTCCAGCCAATCGAGTTTGGCCCGACGCGAGAAATGTCCTTCGGCCCAGGAGTCGAGGTAGTGGATTTCGGCAGGCTGCCCGCCGCGCGAACCGTCGGCGATGGCGATGGTGATGGCCGTGCCCACCTGGATGTTGAAGACGCCGACATCCCGGTCGATCCCTGCCCGCGGCCCTCGCCGCAGGTCGCCGCGAAGGTCAATGATCTCGATCCGGTCAAAGCGGCTTCGCATCATCTGTCGCAAACCGGCATAAGGCCAGCCGGTCAGGAACTTGCGGTTGGAGATGAAGGCGACGACCCCGCGCTGCGGTGCGCCCTCGGCCTCGAAGATCTTCCACATCGCCCAGCGCCAGAAAGCAACCGACAATTCGGGAAAGGTATTCAACTGATTGCCCTGATGCGCTTCGCGCACCGGGCGTTTCAGGTCGTCCCACAGCGCGTTCATCCACTGGCCGACGAGCGTGCGATCCTCGCCCTCCTCCAGTCGCCGGTAGGGCGGGTTGCCGATGATGGCGAGGATGGGCTGCTCTGCCTTGATCCTGTCGGCGGCACGCCGTTCTTCGGTGATCCCCGCCGACACGAAGCCGAGCCGACCAAGTGGGGCAGCGGCACCCGGTTCGGCCAGTGTATCGGCCAAATAGACGCCGAGTCGCGGCAATGCCGGTCGCGGACCCGGCGCTGCCGGATCGCGCAGGGTATGATGCAGCCGGTAGTGCGCCACGGCATAGGGCCCGACGAGCAGTTCAAGCCCGAACATCCGTCCAGCCAGGTTGCGCAGTTCAAGGTCTGCTCGGCCTTGCCCGCCCGCTGCCGTTGCCTCGTCCCTTACCCGCTCAGCCACGCCCAGCAGAAACGTGCCGGTGCCGGTGGCGGGATCGAGGATTGTCAGATTCGGATCGCGAAGGCCGTTCAGCCCGAGGTTGGCGCGGGCGACGCGGTTCAGAGCACCCGCCATGAACCGAACGACCTCTACCGGCGTGAAGTATACGCCATGGCGTTCTCGCGCCGCCGGGTCGAAGACAGACAGGAAATCCTCGTAGAAATACAGGATCGGGTCGGGGTGTCCCGGCCGGATCGCGAGGATCTGTGGCGCGAAGCTGTTCACAGTGTCCAGCAGGACAGTGAAACCAATCCCGACAACATCAAGGATCTCGGCCTGCGTCAGGACGCGCAGGGCTGTCCGCATCAAGGGATGCTCTGCGGGCATGTGCTGGTAAGCCGTTGCTTCGACAGGGCGACCGCTGCCTTCCCGCACAAGCAACAGGCCGAACGCCAAGGTTTGCGCAAATGCGGATGCAAACAGGATGTCGAAGTCCTGCGCAGGATAGCCGCCCGCTTCCGGATGCGCGTAAAGCACGGTCTGGAATTCGGCATGAACGTCAAGCAGAGGGTCTGCTGCCACGTTCTGTTGCCGGAGGTCTGCAAGCCGGTCCTGAATGATGCCACGCACCAACCTCGATGAATGCGCAAGCAGTTCAGCAAGATGCTGTGCGTCCCGTGCGACCGGTTCCTGACCCGCTCCTGCTGCGAGACGCTCGAACAAGGCAAGCAGAGGGGCAGTATCATGCGCGCGGATGAGCCGGGCTGCTCGCGCATCGTCACAGGTTGGATCAATGGCCTGATCTGGAACAATACGGGCCATCGCAAGCTCGTCGCTCCGCTGGAACAGAAGAACATCGACGAAGTTGGATGTGCACCAGCACTGCAGTTCCCGAAATCGTTCTGCCTGACGCTTGTCATGCGGGGTGCGCCAGCGGGCTGGGTTCGCCGGTTTGTCCGGGGCCTTCAATTCAACAAAAGCACGTGCCGGAGCACCAGCGCGGACCAGCGCGATATCTGGTCGGCCAATCCCTGGATTGACGAACTCTGGAACTACGGTGAGCCGGGCACCCACCGGCATTTCGGCCAGAGCGCTTTCGAGCAATTCCTGAAAGGCCGGTGCAAGAGCCGGTTCTTGAACCGCAGCATGCGCACGCCGCAGGTCGCGAATTCTCTGCGCATAGCGCAGCAGGTGGTCATGAATCGGCATTGCTGAAGTCGGACAAAGGCTGCACCGGGATTTACATTATGTTGATGGCGAGGGAGATCGCCCTTCAAGATCAAGTAATACTTCACGAAGTTAGCCAGGTCGAGCGAATGATTTGCCGCTGAGGTCCGCGCCCAGTTCCGGCGTGGAAACGCTCCACCCCCTCCGCCTCCTCGTTCAGCCGCATCCCCATGCTGATCAGGCCGTGCAGGGCGGCGTGTGCGTAAACGAAGGTGTCCAGCGCTTCGTTGCGTTCGCCGTCGCGCTTGGGTTGCCAGGAACGGATGGGACGGCCCTTTTCGAAGCGGGTGACGACACGTTCGGCGGTCAATTGCCGGAAGTAATCGGCGTCGAGGCGGCGCGGGAAGTGGATGGCGCCGGGACCGGGTTCGGTCAGCTTCAAGCGGGCGTAGACCGCGTCCTTCACGGCATCGACGCCGACGATGAAGAGCGGGATCTTTGCCTTGTTGCTACGGGTGGGGCGGCGCGGCCAGACCGGGATCGCGGGGCCGCCCCGGCCTTTGATCGCCCAGATGCGGCGGGCAAGGCGGGTGCGACAGAATTCGTAGGCCATCTTGGTGTGATGACCGCCCGTATCCACGGCTACAGCGCGCACGGGTAGGTCGCCATAAGTGCCGTTCAGCATGCCATCCAGATCGGCCCAGAGGCGCGGGCCAGAGGGATCTCCCCACAGCACGCGGTAGTCGATCACCCACGCTTCCTCGTCGCGACCCCAGCCGACAATTTGCACCTCGATCCTGTCGCCTTGCACATCGACGCCCGCCGTCAGCACGGCTACGCCGGGGGCGAGGTCGCTGCCCCAGTCCTCGCGCCGCGCCATCAGCGGATCGGCTGGAACGGTGTCGCCCGCCTGGTCCTCCCACGACTCGCCAAGCTTGGTGTTGACCCAGACCTGCAGGCGGGCGGGATCCCTGGCGACGCGGGCATGTTCCTGCGCGATCTCGGCCCAAGTTTCCCACGGCGAATAGAGCGATGACAGGTGGAACCCTGCCGTGCGGCCATCGCCCGACGCGGTCGGACGCCATTCACCAGCGGTCAAAAGCCGAGGTTTTTCGTGTTCATGATGCACGCCGCCGCAGGCCTCGCAGACCAGATAGGCGGCGTCGCGCTGTCCCTCTGGCCAACGGATGCGCGCCCAAGTGATCGGGGCCATGTCGCCGCAGTGCTGGCAGGGGACATGGAAATACCGCTGATCGCTGTCGAGATAGGCCGCCTCGATGCGGGAATGACCCTTCAGCGTGGGCGTCGAGACCATGTAGATCTTGCGCCGCCCCCGGAAGGTGGTGGTGCGCTGGATGGCCAGATCGACGGGATCGCCCTCGCCATCCGCATCGCCGGGATAGCCGTCCACCTCGTCCAGGAACAGATACCGGACGGGTGTGGATCGCAGGCCGACGGCGCTGTTCGCCCCGGTCATCACCAGCTGGCCGCCGGGGAAGGATTTGCGGAACAGGCTGTTTCCGGCGTCCCGCGACCTCGGGGCTGAAACCAGATCGCGCAGTGCGGGGGTGGCCTCTATCAGCGGGTCAATCCGCACAGTGGTGTTGCGGCGCACCATGTCGAGCGACGGCATGACCAGCATGGCGATGCCCGGGGCGTTCTGGATGATGTAACCGAGCCAGTTCAGCCCGGCCTCGGAGCCACCCGTTTGCGCCCCCTTCATCAGCACGACCCGCTCATAGGGGCTGGAGGTGGACAGGGCATCCATCACCGCGCGAAGGTACGGCGTGCGATCCGTGCGCCAGCGCCCCGGTTCCGCCGAAGTGGGCGGCAGGATGCGGTGCAGGTCGGCCCATTCCGACACCGGGATGGGCGGTTCGGGGCGGATGCCGCGCCGCCAGGCGAGGTCGATGTCAGGCACCATCGCCGAAGCTCCCCAACGGCATGTCGGCCAGGTGTTCGAGATGTTCGCGCATCATCCGGTCCAGCGCCGCAAAGGTGGCACGGGGATCGGCCCCGACCTCAGCCGCCAGCAGCGGCGCTGTGCGCTGGATCCATGCCATGTGGGCGTCGCGTTCTGCACGCGCGCGGGCGAATACCGTGCGGGTGGCGGCGGCGGTTTCGACCAGCAGGCCCTGTTCCTTTTCGAAGGCCAGCTTGGCGCGCTGCACCTTCACGATCTCATGCAGCCGTTTGGCCTCGGCCAGCGTAGTCGAGACGCGGGCAGGAGCAGGGCTGACACCACCCTTGTTGCGGCGGGCGGGGTCGAGGTTGTCCTCGATCCACGCGAGCCCTACCGCCACGTCGATCCGGCCGTCCGCACGCACCGGCAGCCCCTCGGCCACCAGTTGCGAGATGCGGCCCTTGGTCAGCCCGACGCGGGCGGCGAAGGCGGTCTTGGTCTCATGGCTGTCGAGTTTAGTCATTTCCGCCCCCTGACGCTGGCGGGCCAATGCGCTGCGCTCCCCCGCATAGGAATTGGCCCGGGAGGAACCGCCGCTTTCCCGATCCTTCCCGATGGATGCCCCTCAGACCGGCCAGCGGGGCGCGGCGTATGACGCAACAATGACGCAGGAATGACGGGTTTCGGGGCGTAAGTCGTTGATAGTGTTGAGATGACGCACCTGCCCGGGGAACATTTTATATAGGGGGTATATTGGGTGTTCAGATTTGGGTGGTTTTCCCCTTCTATCAAAAAGGTCTGAGCCAAGTGCGTCACCTCAACACTTTCAATGGGTTGCGGCTGAAAGTCCGTCATTCTTGCGTCACCCTTGCGTCACTGTGATGCCGAGGAAGAACCGGCCCGCGCTGGTGCGCTTGTGCTGGATCCCGGCCACCTGAGCCTGCACGCGCTGGACGAAGCCGTTGATCGCGGGGATCTTCTCGGTCTTGAAACCCTCGGCCAACGCCCAGTTCTGGAAGCGGAGGTGCGCATCGCGGGTGGCCAGCATCGGGCCTCCGTTCACGATGGGCGTGACCCGCACGCAGGCGTCGATCCAGGCCAGCACCGGGTCTTCGCCCAGCACCCACTCGATCAATGCCTCACGGCAGCTTTCCGGGATGGCGAAGTTGCGTTGGCGGATCAGCCGCGCAGCACCCTCCACCGCCCATGCCAAGAGGAGGTCGGCTTCCTCGGAGGCGATTCGCTTGCCGATATCCTCGATGCGCTCTTCGAGGGGGATGGTGCGGGTGAAGGGGATCAGCAGCAGGCGGCGCTGCACGCCCCGGTCCACGCCGCCCTTGAAGCTGGGCAACTGGTTCGCGGCGAACAGGTTCTGCGCCACCGAGCGGAACTCGACCCGGCTTTTGTAGACATCGCGCCCCTCGATCGGCTCGCCGGTGACGACGGATTTGAAGATGTTGGAGGCGATGGCCTCGGGCGACAACTCGTCGGAGGCGTTCAGGAGTTTGCCGACGAGGCCGGTGACATGCCGTTCATCGCCCATCTTGGCGGCGGGGATGCAGCAGATGGCGCTGGCGGGCAGAAGACCGCGCGCGAGATCGAGGATCTGGCTCTTGCCGTTCTCGGCGGTCTTGCCGTGCAGGACGACGGCACGCGGTTGCACCAGGCGCGTGGCATAGCCCAGCGCGGCTGATCCGCAGACCTCGGCCAGCAGATCGCATTTCGCCTGAGCGTCCGGATCGCCCTTGAAGCTGCCGGTCAGAAGGCGGCGCAGCATCGAGCCTTCGGGCGGGATGCCGGAGGTGCCGGGGCTCCAGCGGCCGGGCAGGGTGTGGCGGCAGCGGTGATTGCGGTGGTGCGGTTCCAGATGGGGCGTGCCGGCGGCATCGAAGCGCAGGAAGCCCGAGGCGCAGTTGATGCCAGCGGGCGGGGTGTCGAAGAAACCGGGCTCGGCGCACAGCGCAGCACATTCGTGCAGGACTGAGTTGACGCGGGTCTGGGTCAGCTTGACGTTCGAGGGCTCGCCTGCGGGCGTCTCGAAGCTTGCGCCGTCATAGGTGTGGACAGGCAAGCGCAATTCGTGGGCCGGGATCGCCTCCCAATGGGTGCCGACGTAACGCCAGAACTCGCCTTCGGCATGAACGATGCGGCCATGGCGTTCGGTCAGATCCTCGCGCACGCGCTTCGCCATCTCCACGTCCGACCCGATGTAGAGGCGCTTGCGGCCCTGCTCGGCCTGGTCCGGGCGAAAGAGTTCCGCAGCGGCGATCCGGTTACGAATGGCCTCCTCGCCCTCGCGCAGCATGACATCGTTGAAGTCCTCGCCTTCGGGCGGGGTGGCGATCATCACCGTCAGCCCGCGCAGTGCGAGGGCGGTGGCGGCCCGGGTGATCATTCCCTCGGCCTTGCTGCCGGGCGCGTCGCCATCGCGGGCGATGATCACTGTCGCCTTGTCCGGAACGGGCGCGCGGGCGATGTTCGAGATTCCGAGGCAGGCCCAGACCTCTTGACCGGTGGCCTGCCAGACCGACAGCGCGGTTTCGACACCCTCGCAAAGCACCAGAGGTTCGCGGCCGGGCAGGCGCACGGCGGAACGTTCGGCCCAGCCTTCAACCGCCTTGTTGGTGCGCTTGACGGGATTGACCGGAGCCTTATTGCCCTCGGCTGTCAGATAGACCTGCTGGATCGCCAGCACCTCGCCCGCCGCATCGGTCGCCAGCGCGACCATCGCGCCGTAGCTGCCATAAGCGTTCCGGCGATAGCGGATGCAGTCGGGTGGCTGAATGGCGATTCCGCGTCTGTGCAGGTAGGCGTGGACTGGTGTGCCGTTCGGAACCTCGGTCTGGCGGACGATTTCTGCGACCTTGGCAGCGAGTTCTGCCTCCGACAGTTCCACGGTACGGCCCGCGCCAGATGTCGGGGCCTTGGCGGGTTTGGTGGCGGCGGGTTTGGCGGCGGTCCAGGACGCAGGCATTTCCGCATCGCCCAGCCAATGGCGTGCCCATTCCAATGCAGCCTTTTCGTCCATCCCGAAGTGATGACGGATCAGTTCTGGCCCGGCGCCGCCCGTTCCGGCCTCATGGTCATACCAGCGCCCGGCGTCCTTGCCTGCGATTTCCACCGCGATGCTGCCCTTGGTCCCGAAGCGCAACTGCTGCGCGCTGGACAGGGCGCGGTTCTGGGTGCCGAGCAGTTCCACGGCGAGATCGGCGATCCGGTCGTTCAGCAGTTCCGCCAGCCGGGCCGCCGACATGCGGGTGGCGCTGCGCGCCTTTCGGGCAGGCGGCGCATCGTTGAAATCCAGAGGATGGTCCTGCACAGTCATTGGCGGGTTGCTTTCACGGTGCAAAGCAGGATCGGCATGTCGGGCCGCACGGATTGCACGAGATTGGTCCAGGCGATCTCCTGTTCTGGGCGGGTCTCGATGATCAGCCCGTTCCGCCCCGCGACGGCCATCATGGCGATGCAGGAGTAGGCCTCAGGCGGCGGGGCGCTGGAGATGATCGCTACGCCATCGACCATGCCGATCATCCGCTCAAGATGGGCGAGGTTGTATTGTTCGGGGCCCAGCGCGCAGTCGGTGTCATCACCCACCATGATGATGAAGGGTCGGGCCAGAAGGTCGAGGCCGCGGTTCAGTCCTTTCGCGCTTTGCGGGATCACCAGGTAGCCGATGCCGAAGTGGCGGATGGCATGGACGATGGGCAGAAGGTGCGGGGCCTTCTCGGCGGCGGCGGATTCGAGGCGGTCGAGGACGTCACCGGTCATTTGGGAGAAATCATTCAGCACGGGCAAAACCTTCCTGCATGGCGATCCAGTCCATCAGCGTGCTGCGGCGGGCGGCAATGCGCGCCCCGATCCGGAAATGCGGCAGCGGGCGCTTGGTGCTGGTGACGAGGTAATAGACGCGGCGCTGGAACCGGAATTCGTCGCTGTTAAAGATGAAGCGGGCAATCTCGGCCGCGCCCACCAGCATGTCGGGTGCGAGGGAGGCGGGCGCGGTCATTTGCCCCTCCCGGTGCGCGGTGCGCTCGGCCGGCGGTCGGCGGCCTGTTCGCGGGCGATCAGCCAGTCGCGAATGGCCTCGGTGCGGTAATAGACCTGCCGCCCGATCAACACGTACGGCGGGGCCTGGCGCAACTGGCGATCACGCTGGCAGGTGCGCAAGCTGACCCCGCGCCGGGCGGCATATTCCTCCTCGGAAATGAAGCCTTCGAGGAAATCCGGGATTTCGGCGACGGGCGTTGCTGTCCCGTGGCCATGGGGTGACATTGGCATGTTCATCGACGTCTCCTTCATGCAGACGACGCAATGCGCCGCCGATGAACGAGAAATGCCGAAAGCCAAACACCCGAAAAAGCGCCCCGAAAATGCCCCCGAAACGATAATTTCGGGGGGTCAGGCTTGTCCGGTCTTGGCTGCGTTGTAATCGAGGCGGATGTTGTTCTCGATGGTCTTGGGCGTCGGACATTCGCGCCGGGGATAAGTGTGGCGGTACCAGTCCGCGAGGGTGCGGGACTCAGCCGCCAGACTCGATGCCAGTTCCTTCGCGGCCGCGCGGCGCTCGAACTCGACCTTGATGATATCGATGCCCTTGTTGGGCCGTCCCGGCGTTCCCTTGGGGATCAGGTCGTCCTCTACCGGCGGCGCGATGGCAGCAGGTGGTGCCTGCACCTTAACCGGCACCCCCATGCGGATGTCGAACAACTCCACACCCGGCCCCTTGGCCGTACCCTTGATTACATCGTCCAGCTTCAACGTGCGCCATGCCGATGCCGGGATCTTGCGCCAAGGCGCGAGGGGCGAGCCTTCGCGCGCCCAGATCGTCAGAACCCCGCGCCGCAGCTTGGACATCAGATCGCCCTCGATCTGCATGAGGATCTGCTTCTGTTCCTCAAGCAGCCGCTGGCCGTGGCTGTCGAACTCGCTCAGCACATAGTAATCCGGGTTGCGGACGCTGCCGACATATTCCCAGCGGCCCTCATGCTCGACCTGCTTCTTCTTGCGATGATAGGCGGCCATCAGGTCCGGGTCGGCATGGACCCGGTAGGCGATGGCAAGGTGCTTTGACGCGGCTGCATCCGGGGGAAGATCATCATCCTGTGCTGTCATGGGCGCTCGGCCTCCGTGGTGGCGACCTGATCCGGCGACGGCTGCAGCATGAAGGCGCCCACAGTTTCGGCGGCCTTGCGCAGCGGATCGTCGAACAGGTGGGCATATCGCTGGGTGGTTTGCACCTGCGTATGGCCAAGCATCTGGCCGATCAAGGGCAGCGATGCGCCCGCCGACACAAGGATGCTGGCGAAGGAATGGCGGATATCGTGGATCCGGACATTGGGCTGGAACTCGGTCTTGGCGTTGCCCTTGCGGTCGAGGATCGGCTTGCCCTTTGCGTCCAGCAGCGGCACCTCCGCGCCGAGCCCCGCCTTGCGGCAGACCGTCACCCATGTGCGCTTGATCTCGGTCAGCGGCTTGCCGGTCGGGCCGGGGAACACGAAGGGGCTGGGCCGCTCGCCCGCCGCCTCGGCCTTGAGACGCGCGACCTCCCGCATCTCGAGCAGCAGCCGGATGGCGGGGCCGGACAGCGGCACTCGGTGCAGTTTGCGCTGCTTTGTGTGCGCCGAAGGCTTGGTCCAGACGGCATTCTCAAGGTCGAACATCTCCCATGTCGCGCCCAAGACCTCGCCACGCCGTGCGCCGGTCAGCATCAGGAGTTTGATGGCGTTCGCGGACATGGGCTCGGAATGGTCGTTCAACGCCCGCGCCAGCGCGGCGATCTCGACCTTGTTCAGGAAGCGGTTGCGCTTTTCCTCCTCGTTGCGCCGCACACCCGAGGCGGGATTGTCCTCGCGCCATTTCCAGCGGATCGACAGGTTGAATGCCTTGCGCAGCACCTCGACGGTGCGATTGGCGCGCACGGGTGTGCCCCGGATATCGGTGATGTCGCGGTGCAGGGCATCGACATCGTCATGCGTGATCAGCGCCACCTTCATCTTGCCGAAGCGCGGCAGGATAATCTTGTCCCACATCATCCGCTCGTCGGCCTGACTGCGTTCAGCCTTCTTGGGCAGGTGTTCGCGGGAATAGCGGTCCCACAACTCCTGCACGGTCGGGGCTTCGCGTTGCGCCTGTCGCTCGCCCATCGGGTCGGTGCCCAGATCGACCTCACGCTTCATAGCCTTGGCGGTCTCGCGCGCGGCGGCCACCGTCCAGTCGGGCCACGCGCCGATGGTGATGCGACGCTGCCGCCCCTCGGCGCGGTAGTCCAGAATGAAGGATTTGGCTCCGCCAGGCGTGATGCGCAGGGCAAAGCCCTTCACGTCGCCATCCCACAACATGGTCTGCCCACGCAGCGGTGGCAGGGCCTTGCGTGCGGTTGCCTCACTCAGTTTCTCCGACATTCCGACCCTCCCCGTGTCAACACTGTGTCAACACATCATATGGCTGTTTTTGTCGTCCTCTGGCGCTGGTTTACATCTGGTCGCGCCGAATAAGGTTGCAAATACAGTGCTCTGGGAGAGTAAGCCGGAATTTGTGTCAACAATCAAGGCTCTAGATGTTGTGGGTTATCTGGCTCATAACCTGAAGGTCGTAGGTTCAAATCCTACTCCCGCAACCATCGTTTCCGACCCAGCCCGTGCCATAAGCGCGGGCTTTGTCGTTTGCGCTGGAAGAAGGAGAATGATGGCCTGCCTTTTCGTGATGCCTTCCGCTGAATCCGTGCCGATCTTTGCGATGTCTTTTCTCAATTGCGCGATCAGGTTGAGGTCGATCGTCACATTTGAGGTGACGGGCTTGGTTGCTTTGGCGGGTGTCGGGCGGGTGTCATTGGTCTCAATGGGGGACGTGCTGATGTTCATGGCGTTTCCTTTCTATGCCGTCCCTTTCAACTACGGGTATCTGAGCGAAAAGCGATAGTCGGGTTCTGGTTGTCCACAGAATTCGACACATGAGATCGCCGGATTGATTGTTTGATAGTGGCTGTGGTGGGGCGGTATTCGAAAAAGGTCGAAAGCGGTCACTTGGATCAAAGTGAGTCCGAAATGATCGGATGAGCGTATCGGGAAAACCGGCAGCGTCCTTGTTCAGCTATGTCTTTTTGAGGGCTTGTTCATTTGAACGCACTCCTACGCTGAGATCGGAGAGTCACGCTAATGTTCCGCCTATGTTCTCGCTTTTTCCTGTTTAACCCCATATTGTAGTGACCCCAAAATCTCTAAGTGAATTTTACGGACAATTTCGAATGTCTACGAAACGGATGCCGTCTGGTAGGCTTGAGATGACTTGTCATGCCAGCCATCAGTCTGCCAGATGCCTTTGTATCGCAGCATCGCGGCAAGAACGGATATCGAAACAGCGATCGAGCACCAGATAAGACCAGAACATTCTGTGGGTTGTAGCCCACAAGAAAGTCAACGTCGAAACGGGATCACGTTGTCACCGGACAAATTCGGATCAAGAACCATCGCAGCATCCCACAACGGCGTCTTGCGATAAATACGTTCATCCAGCCCGAAACCTTCGTCGCGCTCCACCAGGCCGATCCAGCAAAGCGGACGCAAGACGGCGAGGGACAGCCCGCTTGCCGGGCCGACCCAGCCGGGGGTAATGTCGCCATAGAGGATGCGCGCAAAGTGATCGGCCGTGATGCCGCGGCCGATCTCGTGGTTGAGGATGTTCAGGAAGAGGTCCCAGTTGCCCATTGGCGCTTCGGATCGCATACCGTCGGCGTGATCGAACCGGAACAGAAAGGCGGGCGCTACATTGGCGAATGCAGTCGCTGGTGACATTGCCAGCGCTTTGCCGGTCTTGGTGAGCCAATAAGTCCCTTTGTATCTTCGGCCCCATTTCAGACCATCCATCAGCGCATGCAGATATTCCAAGGGGGCCACGTCGTATTCGTTCAGCACCTTGTTGACGGAATAGAGCTTCTCTTCTGTCCAGCCAGGAAATGCGATCTGTGCGACCGCCCATTCGATGAACCGCCGGTTCCATGCGCCGGATTTGGTCAAGCCGATTTCGCCATGCTTGGCCATGTAGTCCGCCGCGGCCATAAAGGCCCGCGTCATGGGTGAGTGCGGCAGGATCAGATCACAGGGCGGAGTCTGGAAGGTGATCATGCGTGGGTCGCCTTGATGACGGATAGGTGGCAGTGGCGCATAGTTTAACATTGCCGTTGGGATGTCTGACAAGCCCAGTTTGGACGCCGTCTTGTGTTTTAAATGTCTTGGGAATGCTCGTAGAGGGCCCCAGTCTTGCACAGCGTTTACCCTTTCACATTGCAAATCAAAGCAGGGAATAGTTCAACCGCAACTTTGGCGGGAAACGATATGCCGTTCAGCGTTGTCCCGAGGCTGAAAAACTGATTAAGTCCTTGAGTAACGATGACGATATAGTTCTTCCCTTAATTTGGTGGCATGCATCAAGGTTGTGGCGGTTTGGATAAACGATCCCTGAGTGAGCGTGACATTTGCACGAAATTCATCACGCCGGCCCTGCGTGCCGCCGGGTGGGACGAGATGACCCAGATCCGCGAAGAGGTCAGCTTTACCAAGGGCCGGATCATCGTGCGCGGAAAGCTGGTGAGCCGGGGTAAGGGCAAGCGTGCGGATTACATTCTGTCCGTAAAGCCGAACATCCCGTTGGCGATTATTGAAGCCAAAGAGAACACACAGGCGGTTGGCGCCGGGCTGCAGCAAGCATTGGACTATGCTGAAACCCTGGACATCCCGTTTGTGTTTTCGTCAAACGGCGATGGCTTTGTCTTTCATGATCGAACCGGCGCAAGCCCGACACCCGAAGTCACACTATCCTTGGATGAGTTCCCGTCACCTGCCGAATTGTGGGCGCGGTATCAGGCTGCTAAGGGGCTGTCGGACGCGGCTGCGACGGTGGCGCTGCAAGACTATTTCGACGATGGCAGCGGCAAGACCCCGCGCTACTATCAGGTTAACGCTGTCAACTCTGCGATTGAAGCCATCGCCAAAGGCCAGGACCGTGTGTTGCTGGTGATGGCAACCGGCACGGGCAAGACCTACACGGCGTTTCAGATTATCTGGCGGCTTTGGAAGGCGGGCCAGAAAAAGCGTATCCTGTTTCTGGCGGATCGCAACGTGCTGATCGACCAGACAATGGTGAATGATTTTCGGCCCTTCGCGGGCAACATGGCAAAACTGTCGACCCAGTCCAAAACCATTGAGCGCGCTGATGGCACATCAACCGATCTGACGCTTGCCATGGATAAAAAGCGCCGGATCGACACATCCTATGAGATTTACCTCGGCCTCTATCAGGCCATCACCGGCCCCGATGAAAGTCAGAAGCTTTACCGCGAGTTTTCGCCCGATTTCTTCGATCTGATCGTGATTGACGAGTGTCACCGCGGCAGTGCTGCAGACGATTCCGCCTGGCGCGAAATTCTCGCGCATTTCTCAACGGCGACGCAGATCGGCCTGACCGCAACGCCGAAAGAAACCGAATACGCCTCGAACATCGATTACTTCGGCAAGCCGGTTTACAGCTATTCGCTCAAGCAGGGCATCCGCGATGGCTTCCTTGCGCCCTACAAGGTGATCAAGGTTCACATCGACCGTGATGTGCAGGGCTATCGGCCCGTTCAAGGTCAGTTGGATCGCGACGGTGAAGAAGTCGAAGATCGCATCTACAACACCAAGGATTTCGACCGGACATTGGTGCTGGACGATCGCACCAAACTGGTAGCCCAGAAGATCACGGAGTTCCTCAAACAAAGTGGCGACAGGATGGCCAAGACCATCGTCTTTTGTGTCGATCAGGAACACGCCGCCCGCATGCGTCAGGCGCTGATCAATGAGAATGCCGATCTGGTGGCGCAGAACCACCGCTATGTCATGCGGATCACCGGCAATGACAAAGACGGCCTCGATCAGCTTGGGAACTTCATCGACCCCGAGGCGTCCTACCCGGTCATTGTCACCACCTCCCGTCTTCTGTCCACTGGCGTCGATGCGCAAACGTGCCGCCTGATCGTGTTGGACCGCGAGGTCGGGTCGATGACCGAGTTCAAGCAAATCGTCGGCCGTGGCACTCGGGTGCATGAAGACACCCAGAAGCTCTACTTCACGGTGATGGATTTCCGCGGCTCGACCAGCCATTTCGCCGATCCGGATTTCGATGGCGAGCCGGTGCAAATCTACCAGCCCGGACCTGACGATCCGATCACGCCCCCGGATAATGCGCCGCAGACAGGGGATGATGGCGAGCCGCTGTCACCCGAACCCGATGACGATGAAACCATTCTGATTGATCCAGTCGACCCGATGGCAAGCCCCTCGACGACCGGTAGTCCCATTCGAAAGGTATACGTGGACGGGGTGGGGGCTCAGATCGTGGCTGAACGGGTCGAATATCTCGATGAAAGTGGCAAGTTGGTCACGGAGTCTCTGCGCGACTACACACGCAAGGCTTTGCAGAAGCAGTTTTCCAGCCTCGACGCCTTTCTGAAGCGCTGGAACAGCGAACAGCGCAAGGAAGCGGTTGTCGAGGAACTGGAAGCCGAGGGTTTGCCCCTCGACCTTATCGCCGCCGAACTGGGCCGCGATCTCGATCCCTTCGATCTGATCTGCCACATCGCCTTTGACGCCAAACCGCTGACCCGCCAAGAACGGGCTGAAAACGTCAAAAAGCGCGATGTGTTCACCAAGTTCGGCCCCCAGGCCCGCGCTGTCCTCGAAGCCTTGCTGGCCAAATACGCCGATGAAGGGGTAATGAACCTCGACGACCTGAGCGTGCTGAAAATTGCCCCCTTCAGCGCCATGGGAAGCGTGGTTGAACTCGTTCGCGCTTTCGGGGGAAAACCGGGGTTCGAACAGGCCGTCCGCGACCTGCAATCTGCCATCTATGAAGAAAGCGCGTAACCCATGTCCGTCCGCACCCTCGTCAAATCCATTCAGGACATCATGCGCAAGGATACCGGCGTTGATGGCGATGCGCAGCGCATCAGCCAGCTTTGCTGGATGTTCTTCCTGAAAATCATCGACGATCAGGATCAGGAACTTGAGCTGACCAAAGACAACTACGTCTCACCCATCCCTACAGATCTGCAATGGCGCGCTTGGGCGGCCAATCCCGAAGGCATCACAGGCGATGCCCTCCTGGATTTCGTCAACCTCACCCTTTTTCCGCGCCTCAAATCCCTGCCCACCGCCGCTGGCCCACGGGCAAAGGTCGTCCGTGACGTGTTCGAAGACGCCTACAACTACATGAAATCCGGCCAGCTGATGCGGCAGATGATCAACAAGATCAACGAGGTGGATTTCAACAACCTGACCGAACGCCAGCACTTCGGCGACATCTACGAGCAAATCCTGAACGATCTGCAAAACGCGGGCAACGCGGGCGAATACTACACCCCCCGCGCCGTCACCGCCTTCATGGTGCAGCAGATTGACCCGCATCCCGGCGAGGTCCTGTTCGACCCCGCCTGTGGCACCGGCGGCTTTTTGACCTGCGCCATGCGCCATATGCGCGACAATTACGTCAAGCGGCCAGAGCATGAGGCGCTGATGCAGACCAGCTTGCGCGCGGTCGAAAAGAAACCGCTGCCCCACATGCTCTGCGTCACCAACATGCTGCTCAATGGGGTGGAGGAGCCCGATTTCGTCCGCCACGACAACACGCTGGCCCGCCCGCTGGTCAGTTGGACCAAGGATGAACGCGTTGACATCGTCCTGACCAACCCGCCTTTTGGCGGCAAGGAAGAGGACGGCATTGAATCCAACTTCCCGACCTTCAAGACTCGCGAAACCGCCGATCTGTTCCTTGCGTTGATCATCCGCCTGCTCAAGCCCGGTGGCCGCGCCGCCGTGGTGCTGCCGGATGGGTCTCTGTTTGGCGAGGGGATCAAGACACGGCTCAAGGAACACCTGATGGAGGAGTGCAACCTGCACACCATCGTGCGGCTGCCCAACTCGGTCTTCAAACCCTATGCCTCCATCGGCACCAACCTGCTGTTCTTTGAAAAGGGTACGCCCACACAGGACATCTGGTTTTGGGAACACAAGGTGCCCGAGGGGCAGAAGGCCTATTCCATGACCAAGCCGATCCGGCTGGAGCATCTTTCCGACTGCGCCGCATGGTGGGGCGGGTCCGCGCGTGAAGGGCGCGTTGATGGTCCGCAGGCGTGGAAGGTATCCGCCGCTGACATCAAGGCGCGCGGCTATAATCTGGACGTCAAGAACCCCCATACGGTGGCCGAGGATCACGGCGACCCCGAAACCCTGCTGGCCGATCTGGAGGCTGCCGAGGCGCAGGTGGCGACCTTGCGCGATCAGCTAAAGGCGATCCTGACCGAGGCGCTGGCGCGATGAAGGACGGCACTTTCACCGCCGACCGCCTGCTGGCGCTCTATGGCCGCGTGGCCGAGGCCGAGGACGCCATCCCCCGCCTGCGCCGCTTTGTGCTGGATCTGGCCGTGCGCGGAAAGCTGGTGGAACAGGACCCGAGCGACGAACCGGCGGCGGAGTTGCTGAAGCGGATCGCGAAGGAAAAGGCGCGGCTGGTGAAGGCCAAAGTGATAAGAAAACCGAGGGACACGGTGACTTTGGAAGCTGATGACCTGCCGTTCCCTCTTCCTCGTGGATGGACTTGGACACAAATCGGGCAACTTGGCGTGATCAGCCCTCGCAACGAGGCAGACGACGATTCCGAGGCGTCTTTTGTGCCGATGCCTTTGATAGCTGCGGAGTACGGCGTAGCGAACGGACAGGAGGCGCGTCCGTGGGGCGAGATCAAAAAAGGCTACACCCACTTCGCGGAAGGAGATGTGGGGCTCGCTAAAATCACTCCTTGCTTCGAAAACGGCAAATCGACTGTTTTCAGGGGATTGATCGGCGGAATAGGCGCGGGAACAACTGAATTGCACATTGTTCGGCCGATTTTTGTCGATGCTGATTACATTCTGTTGTTTTTGAAGTGCCCACACTTCATCGAAACCGGCATTCCTAAAATGACCGGCACTGCGGGGCAGAAGCGTGTGCCGACAGAGTATTTCACAAGTTCGCCTTTCCCCCTCCCACCCCTCGCCGAGCAGCGGCGGATCGTGGCCAAGGTTGATGAACTCATGGCGCTGTGTGATCAGTTGCAGGCGGCGCGGGCGGGGCGCGAGGGGGTGCGGGATCGGCTGACCGCCGCCACCCTTGCCCGCCTGACCGCCCCCGAGACCGACGCGGAAACCTTCCCCACCCACGCCCGCTTTGCCCTGCAAACCCTCCCCACCCTCACCACCCGCGCGGGCCAGATCAAAACCCTCCGCCAGACCATCCTGAACCTCGCCGTGCGGGGGAAGCTGGTGACGCAGGATGCGGGTGATGAACCGATCAATGCAACGCTTGCCAAGGCGCTTGCACGGCGTGCTGCGCTGGTCCGTGCGAAGAAGGTTAGGCTTAAGAAGTTGGACGGCTATGACGATCTGGCTGTTGACGCTGCACTACCTCCTAGCTGGACCGTCGAACGTCTTGGCAATCTTGTTGATCCAGAGAATACGATTTCCTATGGCGTACTGGTGCCTGGCAACGAGGTTCCTGACGGTATTCCATTTGTGCGTGCTCAGGATTTGGCCCTAACTGGGCACCCAGATCGACCCAACAAAACCATCGATCCTGAAATCGAGCGCCCTTATGCTCGAACACGACTACGCGGTGGCGAGATACTTGTCTGCGTTGTGGGAAGCATCGGTAAACTAGGAATCGTGCCGCAATCATGGGCGGGGGCGAATATCGCCCGCGCAGTTGCGCGGATCATGCCTATACCTGAAATCTCGCAAGAATACCTGTTGTTAGTGCTGCGTGGCGAACCCGCGCAAACCTACTTTACAGAAACGACGCGGACTTTGGCGCAACCGACGTTGAATGTTGGCCTCATAGAGCAAACGCCGATCCCCCTCCCACCCCTCGCCGAACAACGCCGCATCGTTGCACGCGTCGATGCCCTGATGGCGCTCTGCGATCAGCTTGAATCCAGCCTCACCACCGCCGCCACCACCCGCTCTCGCCTGCTTGACGCGCTGTTGCACGAGGCCTTGAACGGGGCCGCCGCATGACCGCGCCGTCTTGGCCTTTTCCGGTGTCTCCGATGCCTGTGTCACGACCCTTTGAAGAAAGAGTTTGCCTGCCATGTTGACCCAAACAGACCGCCTGACGACAAAAGTTCTGGATGCCGCCCGGCGCAAGCTGTTGGAAACCGGCACCCGGAACCGCCTGATCCACGTCAACCGTGCGAACCAGCGGTCCAATACGCTGAACATCATCAACGAGCGGTGCGACGACATTTTTGGCATCCTGCGCGATCAGGCCAAGCGGATGCGGTTCAAGCCCACGGGCAAGGATCGCAAGCCCGGCGAAGAGGACGAGGCCAGCCAGTTCACCCTGTTGCCGATGGAGGAGGCCGCAGCTGCGGCAGGCCCCGAGCGGTTTACCGACCAGTTTCTGGAAACCCCGCTTGGCCCCGAGGCGCAGGCGCGCCGGTTGCTGCGGCTGGCCTCTGACGCCCGCACCGCCGAGGAAGAGCAGGGGCTCAACATCCTTTACCTTGCCATCGGGTTCCTGAAATGGCGGGAAAGCAGCAGTTCCGACATCTGGCGCGAGGCGCCCTTGGTGCTGTTGCCGGTTGAATTGGTGCGCAACGAGCGGACCTCGACCTATGACATCCGCGCGCGCGAGGATGACATCACCACCAACCTGCCGCTGCAAGAACGGCTGCGCACAGATTTCGGCATCCTGTTGCCCGAGATTGAAGAGGGCGACGGCTGGCTGCCGTCAGCGTATTTTGCCCAAGTGGCGGACGCGGTTTCAAGCCAGCCGGGTTGGACGGTTGATGCGGACGGGATGCAGCTTGGGTTTTTCTCCTTCGCCAAGCTCTTGATGCACCGCGACCTTGATCCGGCGGCGTGGCCGAATGGCGGGCTGACGCAAAGCCCGCTGCTGGGCGGGCTGTTGGCTGAAGGGTTCGATGGTGGGGAGTCGATCTTTGGGCCAGAGGACAAGCTGGATGTGTTATTGGACCCGGCGGATATCATTCAGGTCGTCGATGCGGATGCGTCGCAAACCAAGGTGATCGAAGAGGTGCGGCGCGGGGCGAACCTTGTGGTGCAGGGGCCGCCCGGCACGGGCAAATCGCAGACCATCACCAACATGATCGCAGCGGCGGCGCATGACGGCAAAACGGTGCTGTTCGTGGCCGAAAAGATGGCGGCCTTGTCTGTGGTGCATCACCGTCTGGTGCGGTCGGGGCTGCGCGATATCTGTCTGGAGCTGCACTCGCGCAGTGCGAATAAAAAGGCGCTGGCGCAAGAGCTTGGCCGGACGTTGATGGCGAGCGCTGCTGCCGTGCCGGGGGTGTCTGACGCCTCTGGCCTTCGCCAGAACCGGGACGCGTTGAACAGGATTACAGACCTGCTGCACACGCCCGTGGGCGCATCGGGCGACGCGCCCTTCCGGGCCATGTCCGAGATTATCGGCCTGATCGGAAAAGGCGCGCAGCCGCCGTCGATCCCGCTGGAAGGGCTTGAACGGCTGGACGCGCCCGCGCGCAAGGCCGCGTTGGGGGCCATCGCGCGCTTTATCGAGGCGTTGCGGGTTGTGGGCGCGCCGGACGCGCACCCTTACCGCGGTGTGCGGGAGTATGATCTTCAACCAACCGATCTATCACGCTTGGGCGGCGAACTGGCCGCCGCCGCTGCCGCGCTGACACATGTTTCGGCAGAGGCCGCGCTTTTGGCACCCAGCCTCCTGCGGCCTGCACCTTCGACGCTGGCGGATGCTGCGGCACTGGTGTCCCGTTTGAATATATTGGCCTCAGCGCCCGTGCATGCACAGCCTTTTATCACGCAAAGCCTGCTTGACCGCGTTGATCAGCCCCGCTTGATCGAAGCTTTGACGGCCGGGATCGAATGGTCCGAAGCGCGCCACGAGGCCGAAGGCAGGTTCACGCCAGCCGCGTGGTCGGCAGAGCTTGTATCGCTGCGGTCTGCTATTGCGGGTGGGCAATCATCCTTCTTTGCGCGGATTTTCGGGCCATACCGCAAGGCATCGGGCGTTTTGGCCGGGCTGTTGTCGGGCGCGCTTCCAAAGCCCGCCGCTGAGCGTTTGGCGCTGGTTGACCAGTTGGCAGGCGTGCAGGCCCGAAGGCAGCGACTTGCTGATGAGGAAGCGTGGCTGCAAGTGGCCTTGGGCGAGAATTGGCGTGGTGAGCGCACGGAATTTGCCGCGATCAAGGAAATCTCAACCTGGCTCGCAACGGCGAAGGCGGCTGGCTTTGCCACGGCAGACGATCTTCTGGCCGCTCTGGCCGAAATCAAAACGCCGGGACAAGCCGCGCTTTCTTTGGCGGCTTTGGTGCGAGACGCGCAGGAAAAGGCGGAAAAGCCGATTGCCCGATTGGGGTTCGATCTTGAACAGGCCGGGTTGTCGTCGGAGTTGAAAGAGGCTGATCTAACTGATTTGGCGGCAGTGTTTGAACGGATGCAGGCGGAAAGCGGGCGCTATGCCGACTGGGCGGCCCTTGCGCGCGCGACGGCGCAGACGGTGGAGAACGGAGCAGGCGACGTGATTGACGCGGTTGCGGATGGTCGGGTCGAACCTGCCGCCGCTGGGGACGAATTCACCTATGCCTGCGCCGAGGCGCGCTGGAATGCGGCGCGCGCGGTGCTGCCGGAACTTGGGCAATTGGCTGGTTTGGACCGGCATGAGCTTGTGCAGATGTTTCAGGAAAAGGAGCGCTCGCGTCTGAACGAGGCCCAAACGCTGATCCTTGCGCGCCATTTTGCCCAGATCCCCAAGGGCAGCATGGGCGAAATGGGCGTCATTCGCGGTGAGATTGGTCGCAAAAGCCGACATAAGCCGATCCGCTGGGTGATGAAAAACGCGGGCTCGATGGTGCAGCGTATCAAGCCCGTCATGCTGATGAGCCCGATTTCCGTGGCGCAGTTTCTGCCGCCCGGCACGGTGACCTTTGATTTGCTGGTGATTGATGAGGCGTCGCAGATCCGGCCTGAGGATGCGTTGGGCGTGATTGCCCGTGCGCGCCAGATCGTGGTGGTCGGGGACCAAAAGCAACTGCCGCCAACGTCGTTCTTTGATCGTCTTGTGGACGATGTCGAAGACAACGAAGAGGACGACGAAATGCCCGCAGGCGCAACGGCGGCAGATATGGAAAGTATCCTGTCGCTTTGCGAAGCCCGTGGCTTGCGGTCGCGCATGCTGGAATGGCATTATCGGTCCCGCAATCCGTCCTTGATCCGGGTGTCGAACGCGGAATTCTATGATGACAATCTTGTTCTACCGCCATCGCCACTGCAGCTAGATCCCAATTATGGGATGAAGTTCCGGCGCGTGCCGGGCGTTTATGCCCGCGGGAAAACTACGTCAGCCCGGGCTGGAACCAACAGGATCGAGGCGCAGCATGTGGTCAAAGCCGTTGCTGAACATGCCCGCAAAAGCCCCGACCTGTCGCTTGGCGTTGTGGCCTTTTCCAAAGCGCAGTCCGATACTCTGACCGAGGCGTTGGAATATGAACGCCGCCGCGATCCGGTTCTGGACGCATTCCTGCGCGAAGGTCGGGCCGAGGATGTTTTCGTGAAGAACATCGAAAACGTGCAAGGCGATGAGCGTGATGTGATCCTGATTTCGGTCGGCTACGGCCCGCAAGAGCCCAACGGTCGGTTGGCGTCCATGTCATTCGGCCCGGTGAATGGGGAAGGTGGCGAACGCCGCCTGAACGTTTTGTTCTCGCGGGCAAGGGTGCGCTGTGAAATTTTCGCCTCGTTCGATCCCGGCGACATTGACCCAAGCCGGTCATCGCGCGTCGGGCCGCGCGTTTTGAAACGCTTTCTCGATTTCGCGAAAACCGGTATCATTGAAGAACAGGTGGCAACGGGGCTTGATGCGGATAGCCCTTTTGAAGAGGATGTCGCCCGCGTCATTCGTGAGCTTGGTTATGAGGCCGACCCGCAGGTTGGCACCGCTGGTTTCCGCATCGACATCGGGGTGCGCCATCCTGACCGCCCCGGTCAGTATATCGTCGCGGTTGAATGCGATGGGGCGGCCTATCACGCAGCACTTTGGGCACGCGAGCGTGACCGCTTGCGGCAGGATGTGCTCGAGGGCCTTGGCTGGCGCTTCCACCGGATATGGAGCACGGATTGGTTCCATCGCCGAGATCATGAGATTCGCCGTCTTGCCGAAGCCCTTCTCGCCGCAAAAGAATCTTCTGCAGGCGGCATTGTTGTGAGAGGCGCGAATACGGACGGACTCTTGCAAGTGGTTGATGTGGAACAGAACGCGCCGGGCCCGATCGAGATCGGCCATCTGGAATTGACAGCCCCTCCCTATCAGCGCGCGGATTTGTCGGTCCGGAGCACTGTTGAACCCCACGAGGCGCCTCAGGGGCAGATCGGCGATCTGATCATCAAGATTGTCGAGATTGAAGGGCCGATCCATGTGGATGAAATCGCAAGAAGGGTCGCAACAGCTTTTGGTAAGCTCAAGGCGGGTAGCCGGATCGTTGCCGCGACATTGCGTGCTTTGAAGGCGGTGCAGAGGCGCAGCGACAATCGTCTGAAAACAGTGAGACAGTTTGTCATGACCACAGAACAGGCAGCCGCTCCGCCGGTTCGAGACCGGAGGGCCGAGACGGGCGGTGTGCTGAAGGCGGAATACCTGCCTCCCATGGAAATTTCCGCTGCAGTTGCGAAGATAAGTGCTGAAAGCGGCATTATGCCGCCCGAAGAAATGACCAAAGCCGTGGCGCGTTTACTTGGTTTTCAACGCGTTGGGCCGGATTTGTCGGAGGGTATCAGGGCGGTCGTGGTGAAAGACTGAGGGTGGAACAGGCACCTGGAGCAAGAATGACGCACTCGGCTTTAGCTAACTGTTGATTTTCGTGTCGGATTGACCCATTTTTCCATTTACGGCTGCCCCCTGTGAAACGTGTTAATCTCATGAAAAGTCAGCGGAATTATTGATGCAAGTGGGTCACTTAATCTCGGGAAACTGGGTCAATTCTTCGCAGAATTCAACACTCTAAGAGAACGATCTTTCCTATTGCGGGTCAATTTTAGACTCTCAATACACGATTAACATGGTAATATTTATCGTGAAGGGAGATTGCCATGGCCAGAACTATCCTTGTTCCCGAACCGGGCGGCGCGCTCACAGATCACTGGCAAAGCTGGTGGTCGCATGTCGATCCCGGTGCCAAGATCGTCGGCCGAGCTGGCGATACAAGCCTTAGATACACCGTGTTGGCCGATGCGATCGCGGACGTGGCTTCGGCGGATCCGGACACCTTCCTTGTGGCCCATGGTGTAAGCTGTGCCTTTGTCGCGCGCCTGCTGAGCGGCCGTGTGAATCTTGGTATCGCAGGGGTGCTTTTCGTCGCGCCGACGAATTTGAGCGGCAAGGATCCTCATGCGCGGTTATTTGGTCCGCCGCTCGAGGAATTGAATATGCCCACCACCGTGGTGGCCAGCCGAACCGATCCCGCGCTCGATATCGACGCGGCGGAACGTCTGGCTGCGCACTGGGGCAGCACCTTCGTGGACATTGGCGACGCAGGCCATATCGACGCGGCAAGCGGCTTTGGGCCTTGGCCGGACGGGATCGCGCTGCGCGACGATCTTGTTACGCGGGCCCGCCGCTACGTTCGCGCAAGCCTGCTTGGTGAGGTCTCGGCGCAACGCTGGGCGTTCTGAGGGGAAAACAGATGCGTTTGGAACCTTCTGCAACAGAGCCCACCGTGCCCCGGCCATCGCTGGTTCTTTTCCGATGAGCACGGGCGGCGTGCCCCGCACGCATGGGGCCTGTGGCGCACTGCGGGGCGATGCCGCACCGATCCGAGGCGTGGCCTTTCACCTTCGGGCGATCCCGTTCTGTCCGGTTGCGCAGCGTTCTATGATCGCGCTTGCGGCGCGCGGCACAGGTTGGACCCTTGAGGAAATTCCAGGGCCTGACAAACGTCGGCCCGGACTGCCGCAACTTGTGGTGCGCCAAAGCGGGTCTGTCGACCGAATTTTCCAGAAAAGCATCTCCATGGTCGAGGAGGTCGAGGCCCTGCATCCCGATCAGCCGCTCTATCCTGCTGATCCCGAGGCGCGCGCGGTCGAGCGCGCGTTGATGGAACTGGGGCGCGGGCTTCAGATCCGGCTGTCCGCGGTGACCCATGCCCGAGATTCGGTCGAGAACGATTATGCGGTCCATCGCCTGCGCCAACGTCTGAACCTGGTCGAGAAAACGCTGGCGGAGGTGCCTGATGTCATTGCCAGGCCCCTCTCCAATGTCGGCGTCGTCTTCGGCCCGACCCTGTGGCGCATCATCTTCGTTGATCGGAACTTTGAGACCCATCTGCTGAGCGGTCTTCCACGTCTCTCCGCCTGGACGCAGAGATTGTCCGAACATCCCGCCCTGCGCCTTGTCCTTGGCGCAGGGGCCGAGGAAACCTACCGTGCCCTGCTTCAGGCGCGCGGCGTTCCCCTCGTGTCCAAGGTCGATGCCGATCTCTGGCGGCAGGCCTACGGCGCGGGCGAACCGCATCGCGGCGCTGGATAAAGGCTGCACAGTTCGACCAGGCGCGACAGGAATCGGACATGGTCCAACCCTTCGGCGGCGCATTGGTGCGCAACCTTCTCGTGCTCCCGCAAGAATGTGGGCAGCTTCAGCGTCTTCAGATGGTGGGCAAGCAGGATCTTCGGGGCATCGGTCATTCTGCCGCCTCCGACATCAAGGCCATGTAGCTGGCCGCCCGCGTCGTCTCGACATTCGCCCGCGGCAGGTAGGGGTAGACATCGAGATCAAGCCTCGGGGGGCGCTTCTCCACATGACAGAGCACGAGGTGCTTTACGGCATCGAAGCCGACCGCTCCCAGCTTGAGGGCCTTCTTCACGGCGGCATGCAGGTCATCCATACCGAAGGTCTCGAGCAGACGCAGCACCTGCACATACTCGCGGCGTCCTGCCTTGATCATCCGCGCTTCCATCAGGCGGCGGAGGGTCGCAAACTCCGACGGCAGGTCCCATTCCGCCAAGGGAGCCGCGTTCGCCATTGGGCTCGAACCAATGGCGCCTTCAATGGCTCACTCCAGGGCGTTGATCTTCTGCTCAATCAACGGAAGATAGTGGACCGGCTGGAAGACCATGTCCTCGCGGTCGTAGCAGCGCGGATGACGTGCGATGACCTCGCCGCCACAGCCGATCACGACCGCGTCGACGTCATGTCGGAGACATGCCTCTGGCATGATGCCCCTGATCCAGACGCCACGATGACCATAGGCCACTGGCACCGAGTAATCGTTGGTTTTGTAGCGCACCAGTGCCTGCGAACTGACCCGTCCGGTTGTCTGATCGCAGGCATCGAACGGCGCGGCCGGCAGGTCGGCCATCGCGGCCAGATCCCGCTCGAGGCGTTGGCCAATGGTCTCGGACTGACCTCGCAGGACATCCGCCTGACGCCTGAGGCACTGCTCCTCCAGGTAGGCGTTGAACGCGTCCCAGGTCGCAAACCGCGGGATCGGCACCATGAAGTTGCGGCGGGAATAACCGACCAGCCCCTCCGCGTTGCCCTTGTCATTGCCCTTGCCGGGTCGCCCGTAGCGGTCGCGGAACAGGTAATGCGACAGGAACCCGCTGAAGAGTGTGGCGCGCTGGCGCGTCCCGTCTGGCAGGATCTTCGCCACGAGACACCTGTCGTTGTCGTAGAGGGTCGAGACAGGCACCTTGCCGAAGAACGCGAGAGCGTGAACGTGGCCATCCACCCAAGCCTCGGCAGTGGCTGCCGGATAGGCTCGCACGAAGCAGGCATCACTGTGCGGCAGATCCATAACGAAGAAATGCGCTTTTTGCTCGATACCGCCGATGACGACCACCGCCTCGCCGAAATCGGCCTGGGCGTGCCCGGGCGGATGCGCCAGCGGCACGAACATCTCGCGGCTGCGCCGTTCGCGCTGTCGCATGTAATCCTTCACGATCGTGTAGCCCCCGGTGAACCCGTGCTCGTCGCGAAGCCGCTCGAACACCCGCTTCGCCGTGTGCCGCTGCTTGCGATGGACCTCCCGATCGCCGTCCAGCCAGCCGTCGATGATCCCGGTGAAGCCATCCAGCTTCGGTCGCTTGACCGGGGCCGACCGTCGATACCCAGGCGGAACCGAAAACGCCATCATCTTGGCTACGCTGTCGCGCGAGATGTTGAAATACCGCGCCGCCTCTCGCTGGCTCATGCCCTCAGCACAGGCCAGCCGAACCTTCCGATACAAATCCACAGTGAAAATCCTCCCACCCTCCCTGTCACCAGAAA
>PHEQ01000041.1:1919-21212 GCA_002842985.1 Alphaproteobacteria bacterium HGW-Alphaproteobacteria-1 | reverse complement strand
GCTTCTTCGAACCCACAACTATCCCTCCTGAATTTTCCAGTTTCAGGATAGTTGCGCCACACAAAGTGAGGCAGAGCCGATTTAAGGGCAACGCGACACCGATCTTGATCAGCGCAAGTTCCAACAACCTTACAAAGCCTCGCGGGCCAATGCCTCCACCAGGCTCGTCCAGAGCCGACGGATAGACTCGCGATTGAACCGGTTATCGATGTTGATGAACGCCCGTATTTTGCGAGCAATCACTCGGCATAGCGAAGTGCGTCGACCAGCGGTGCGATGCTGCCCTCCGCAAGCCCGATCACCGCATCGCGCACCATCAGCGCTTTCCGGTCCTCGATGGCGAGGCTGGTGTTCTGCAGGAACTTGTCGGTGGTTTCCTCCAGCGACATCTTCCGCTCGCCCGCGCCACTGTTGACGGGAATGTGTGCCGACAATTCGCGGCCGTCGGCGAGGCGCACGATGACGCCGCCCGAGAAGTACTCGGGAAACTGCGAGTCGGGGTCCGCACGGCAACTGCACCGCTGCGCCAGCGCCTGGGTTTCCGGATCGGCGATTGCTTCATCGGTAAGGTCGGGCAGGCCGAACCGCCCCTTGAGAAGGGTCGAGGCGATGACGAACGGCGCGCTGAACTTGGCCTCGTACTCATTCTTCGCGTGCCGTTTGTGCTCGATCGGTTCAGCCACGATCTTCAAGGTATCTTCGGGAAGAAGGATTTCGATCTTTTCGATCGTATCGCCCTTCACCCTGTCGCGGAGTTCAAGCGCCGCGTCTGCGGCTCCGTGGATAAAATGGCAGACGGGATAAGGCTTTAGAGCCGTATCTTCCATCATCCATTTCGTGCCGAGATCGTCCGTCAGGTAGCTCATCTCGACGTCCTTGGCGTATTCGTGCAGATGGGTATCGAACAGGCCGAAGCGGCCCTCCAGCGCGCGGGTCGGGCCGACAAAACCGTGGCGCGCCAATGTGGCCGCGGTGATGCCGCCTGCCGCCGCCCAGCCGGGGTGGAGCCGTTTCGTCCACGCGCCTTCCTCGAGAAAGACCTGCACGCCCGAGGCGGTACTCGCGGAAATGCCGAGCGCGAAGACATGGTCGTGCGCTGTCGCGCCCATCAGTCGGCCTGCGGCCAGCGCCGAGCTGAAATGGGCCAGAACCCCGGTGGCATGGAACCCGGTGTGGTGGAACCCGCCTTTGACCGCCGCGCCGAGGCGGATTGCCGCCTCCATCCCGATGCAGAAGGCGGCGAGCGCCTCGCGCCCGGAAAGATTGCGCTGTTCGGCGACGGCCAGGACCGTGGGCAATACGGCTGCGGTCGGATGAACGATGGCCTGAAGGTGGGTATCGTCGTAGTCCAGTCCGTGGACCAGTATGCCGTTGGCCATTGCCGCATCGCGCGGCGAGGCCCGGAACGCGCGCCCGATCACCGAGCAGCCGCGGTCGCCGCCGCTCAGTTCCTCGACGGCCGAGAATGCAGGTGCGGCGAAGGGAAAGGTTGTCGAGGCGATGGCGAGCCCGAGCCCGTCGAGAATGTGAATCCGCGCGCGGTCGAGCACGGCTTCGGGGATGTCCTCGTATCGCAAGGTCTCCGCGAACCTGGCGAGGGCATGGGAGGGCCCGGTCACGGACCCGGCGTCCAGGGTGGTCTGGGTGTTCATGGATATCTCCTTTGGCGGGCCCGGTCAGCCGATGAGGTCCGCGTCGAGGCGCACGATTGCCTTGTCGGCGCCTGAAAGCGGATAGCGGTCCAGCACCAGCGGATCGTGTCCCGGAATGATGTGTTGAGGCGACGATGCGAGCGCGCACATGGTCTCGTAACCCTCCAGCATATCGGCGACATCGACAACGATCGGGAAGGGGGAGCGCGCCTCGAAGTTCTCGTAGTAATGCGCCGCGTCCGAAGCGAGCACGATCCAGCCGCGGCGTGTCTTGACGCGGACCATCTGAAGCCCCCGCGAATGTCCCCCGACCCAGTGCAGGCTAAGGCCGGTTGCTATCTCGCGCGATCCGTTGTGAAAACAGACCCGGCCTTCGAAGACGCGCTTGACCATGTTCTGGACATCGGCGACCTCGAAGGTATGGTTCAGCGTATGGTGGCACATGCAGGGGCCGGTGGCGTAGACCATCTCCTTTTCCTGGAGATGGTATCTTGCCCGCGGAAACAGCTCGTGGTTGCCGGCATGGTCCCAGTGGAGATGGGTGATGACGACGTCGCTGACCTTGTCGGGTTCGACGCCGATCGCCTCGAGCCCCTGCGCGACCGGCCGCCATACCTTTCGATTGCGCCGCGTTGCCGTTTCCGGGTCGAAGCCGGTGTCGATTACGAAAGTCCCGGCCTCGCCGCGCAACACCCAGACGAAGAAGTCCAGCGGCATCGGGCCGTCGTGATCGTCGGTCTTGATGAAATTGTCAGACCGCCTGCGATCCATCGAGGCGTATTTGACGGCGTGAATCTCATATTCCGACATTGGCTCTGCCCCGCATTCACGATTGGGACTGACGCCAGCGGATCAGACGTTCAATTCCCTCTTCGACGGATATCTGCGGCTTCCAGCCGATCATGCGTTCGATCTTGTCGATCGAGAAATCGAGCGAACTGGACGTCGTCACCCGCACGGCGCCTTCCTTGTCCTTGTATTCGGGCTTGACGTTCGTCCCGACGATGTTCGCGACGATCTCGAACAGGCGGTTGAGATTGGTGGCCTTGCCCGTCGCGACGTTGAAACTCTCCGCGGTGACATCGCTTTCCATCGACATAAGATTGGCGCGCGCGACGTCCGCCACGTGGATATAGTCATGCACCTCGGAGCCGTCGCCGGGGATCCGCGGGCGTTCGCCGGCCATGAGTTTGTCGTAGGTTTCGATGATGTAGAGCGCGTTCACGCCGCGATAGTGCTGGCGTTCGCCGTAGACCGTCGCATAGCGCAGCGACACGGACTGTACGCCATACCGGTCGGAATAGAGCCGGCCCAGTTGCTCGCCGATGATCTTGGTCGAGCCGTACAGGACGCCGGGAGGGGACATGGTGTGGACGCGAAAAGGACGGGTTTCGTCAATCTTGCCCGGCTCGGGATCGCCATAAGTGGCCACCGAGGAGGAAAAGATCACCTTCTTCACTCCGCGATAGCGTGCCACTTCGAGCACATTGACGTGGCCCAGGGCGTTTACCGAGAGGCCCAGCGCGGGATTGGCGGCGAAGGGCAGGGTGAGGAAGCCGGCGATCGCGAAGATCCCGTCCACGCCTTCCAGCGCATCGTACAACTCGTTTACGCGGGTGATGTCGCCGCGGACCAGACGCACCTTCGGATTATCCAGAATGTGCCCGATCATGTCGTTCGATCCGAGCGAATAGTTGTCGAAGAGAATCACCTCTTCCGCTCCCGCCTCCAGAAGCTGCTCGGTTACGTGGCTGCCGATCAGGCTGACCCCGCCCGTGACCATAAATTTTCCGCCGGAAATCTTCATTCTTTCTCTCCCGATTAACCCGCCTGCGGGCTTAGTTCTTGATCGCAAAGGGATCGCTGATCTTGCCGGACCAGTCGATCATGACGTTCTTGAGGGTGGTGAACTCCAGGATGCCCTGTTCCCCTCTTTCCCGCCCGAAGCCGCTCTCCTTGGTTCCGCCGAACGGCGCCTGCGCCGCGACCACGCGATAGGTGTTGACCCAGACGACGCCCGATTTCAGCTGCGGGATCAGGCGCATCGACCGGCCGACATCGCGGGTCCAGATGCCCGCCGCCAGGCCGAAGGGAATATCGTTGGCGATCTGCACCGCTTCTTCCTCGGCGTCGAAGGGAAGGATGGACAGGACCGGGCCGAAGATCTCGCCCTGCGCGACGGCCATGTTGTTGCGGACATCCGCAAAGATCGTGGGTTCGACGAACAGACCGTTGTCGAGGCCGGCTCCGGTGGCCCGGCCTCCCCCAACCAACAGGCGCGCGCCCTCCGACTTGGCTCCCTCGATTGCGGCAAGGATTCGCTCCAGCTGCGGCTTGTTGGCCACCGTTCCCATCTCCGATGCGGGATCGAGCGGATCGCCAAGTCGGATGGTCTTTGCCCGTTCCACGAGGCGTTTGGTGACTTCGTCGCAGAGGCCGCGCTGAACCAGAAGGCGCGACCCGGCGACGCAGGTCTGGCCGGTGGCGCCGAAGATGCCCGCGAGCGCGCCGACGGTGGCGGCCTCGATGTCGGCATCGTCGAATACGATGTTGGGCGATTTGCCGCCGAGTTCCAGCGTGATGGGTTTCAGATGTTCGCCCGCCGCCGCGGCGATGCGGCGGCCGACTGCGGGCGAACCCGTGAAGCTGACCTTGGCGATGTCGGGATGGGCGACCAGGGCCGCGCCTGTCTCGGCGGCGCCGGTCACCACATTGACCACGCCTGCCGGCAATTCGGCCTTCTGAAACAGCTTGCACAGCTCGAGGGTGGAAACCGAAGCATGCTCGGACGGCTTTATAACGACAGTGTTGCCGGCGGCGAGAGCCGCAGGGAGCTTGTTGCACAGCAACGTAATGGGCGAATTCCAGGCCGTGATGAGACCGACGACGCCGTAGGGCTCGCGGCTGGTGAAGTCGAACACCTGGGTGTTGTCGAGCGGAATGACGCTGCCGTAGAGCTTGTCCGCATATCCCGCGTAGTACCGGAACAGGCGGGCGGCAAAGAGCATTTGTGACGACGTTTCGCGGATCACCTTGCCGTTGTCCGTCGACTCGAACACCGCCATTTCCCTGGCGTGTTCGACAATTACGTCGGCGATCCGGTGGAGAATGTTCGCGCGGGTGATACCGTTTGTCGCGGCCCACGCCTTTTGCGCCTTGACAGCGGCGGCGACGGCGGCGTCAACGTCCTCGGCATCGGCTTCGCCCACACGGGCCCATGGCTTGGACGTGTAGGGATTTACGGCATCGAACATACCTCCCGCCCGGGGTTTTACCCATTGGCCGCCGATGAAAAGTCTATAGTCTTTCATTTCATGCTCCGCCTCTCGATTGGGCCGTAAGCTGCCTATCGAAATTATAATTGTCAACAGTTGACTGCTGGCGATTTGAACGGCATAAACGCCTTGGCTTACGCTGAGGTGAGCCGTCTCGACACGGGAGGACTACGATCATGAGAATGAAGCTTCTGACATTAAGTGTTTCAACGATTGCGCTGGCAACGGCCGCCAACGCTGATACGATGACCGTCGGTCTGGTGGCGCCGTTGTCCGGCGGCGGTGCGGCTTGGGGCACTGCGATGAAAGGCGCCCTCGAACTTGCTGTAAAGGACATTAACGGTGCTGGCGGTCTTGAGGTGGGTGGAACGACCTATAATATCGAGATCGCGGCATATGACAGCCACTATAACCCCAATGACGCGGTTACGGCGGTCAACCGTCTGATCTACGAGGATCAGGTCGCCTTTATAGTGGGTCCGCTCGGTTCGGCTCCACTCGCGGCGCTGGTGCCGGTCACCACCGAAAACAAGAAAATCACGATCACCGGCGGTTTCACGCCCATCGCCGTGGCACCTGAACACCCTTATTCGTTCCGCGCGGTCCTGCCGACCCAGATCTATGCTGCGCCGCAGATCAACTATGTCGTCGAAAAGCTCGGCGCCCGGAAAGTCGGGTCTCTGTTCCCGAACGACGAAACCGGCCAGACGATGTCGAATGACATTGCCTCGGCCTACGAGGCGGCCGGCGCGGATGCCTCGGCGGTGGATTATTATGAGCGCGACCGCGTCGATTTCGTGCCGCTTCTGACGCGCCTGCTGGCCCAGGGCATCGACACGTTCGAGCTGGACGGTTCGCCGCCGCAAACGGCGGGCCTGCTGGTGCGCCAGCTGCGCGAACTCGGCTTCGAAGGCAATATCGTTCGCACCGGCGGCGACGCCACGAACGATATCCTGGCTGTTGCCCGTCCCGACGCTTCGGAAGGGCTGTATGTTCATATGGAATACGATGGCTCCCTGCCGTCGGCCCAGGAATATCAGCAGCGCTATGTCGATGCCTATGGCGGCACGATGAACGCGTTCAGTCCGCTGTTCTACACGACGATCAACATGATCTTCGAAGCGATGCAGGCTGCGGGAACGACGGAAGATTCCGATGCGATCGTTGCCGAGATGGCAAAGATGTCGGATTTCGAGGGTCCGGCTGGCAAGGCCAACTGGATGGGGCAGGAGATCTGGGGCACTGCCCGTCAGCAGTACATTCCTTATGCGATCGGTGTGGTGAACGGCGGCGTACCCCAAGTCATCGCGACCTGCTCTCTCGACAAGTGCGAATAAGGCGGAGCCGGTGAGGCTTCGGCCTCACCGCTTACCCGCGAACAGACAGCGGAGCGACAGATGGACATAGTGACACTTCTGACTCAGGCCGGCGTGAACGGCTTGGTCATCGGAACGATGTACGCGCTCATGGCGATCGGTTTCACCCTGGTCTTCGGCATCATGCGGGTGGTGAACTTCGCGCATGGCGAGTTCTACATGGCCGGAAGTTTCATCGCCTTTCTCACCTATGCGCAATGGCAGCTTCCTTTTGCCGCGACGATCGTCATCGCGATACTGCTTGTCGGGTTCGTCGGGGCGCTGATCGAGTGGGTGCTGATCCGGCCTTTGCGGGCCGATGAACTGACCGGCATGATTGCGACGCTCGGGATCTCCGTTGTCCTCCAGAACAGCGCGCTGATGTTTTTCGGGGCGTCTCCGCGTCCCATGCCCGAGGTGATCTCCGGATTGGTCCGCATCGGCCCGGCGGTCTTTTCCTGGTCGCGGATCTTCGTGATCGTCTCCGCGGTGCTCGTGATCGGCGTGTTCTGGCTGTTCATGCAGAAATCGCGCACGGGACGGGCGATGCGCGCCGTGGCGCAGGATCGCGAGGCGGCTCTTATCCAGGGCATCGATGTGGAGCGTATCTTCCCGCTGGCCTTCGGCATCTCGGTTGCGCTCGCCGCCGTCGCCGGCGCGTTGATGGCCCCGGTTTTCTCAGTTTCGCCCTTTGTAGGCATCACTCCGATGCTGAAGGCATTCATTGTCGTGATCCTTGGCGGCCTCGGTTCAATTCCGGGCGCGGTTTTAGGCGGGCTGTTGCTAGGCATGATCGAGAGTTTTGGCGCGACGATGCTCGGCGCGATGATCGCTGACATGCTGCAACTCGCCCTTGTCATCGCAATTCTACTGATCCGTCCGTCTGGCTTGCTGGGCCGCAAGGAGGCCTGAGAATGAACAGTTCCGACTCCACCGCGGCCGGCCGGCCGCATGAAAGGGAAGGCACCATGAACAGATTCGTCCTCCGCCTGGGTCTCGTGGCGGCAGCCTGCGTGATCGCGGCTTTTGTGCCCGGCCTTTTGCCGAACCTGTTCTATGTTCACATCGCCAACCTCACCTTGATCAGCGGCATTTTCGCCCTCAGCCTGTGGATCATATATTCGGTCGGGCAGCTTTCGCTTTCCCATGCGGCTTTCGCCGGGATAGGGGCTTATGCCTCGGCGCTGTTGACGCTGAGGCTCGGGATTCCGCCCATCTTCTCGCTGGTCATCGCCGGTCTGTTGACCGCCACGGTGGCGGCGCTGCTGGGAAGCGTTATTCTCCGGTTGCGGGGCGTGTATTTCGTGCTGGTCACGTTCCTTGTCGGCCAGATGTTCACACTGGTGGCGCTGAACTGGCAGGACGTAACCAACGGTGCGAACGGTTTGATCAGCATCAGCCCGATCACCGTGCTCGGGCTGAATTTCGGTCCGCGCCCGATGTTCTTCTACTTCGCCTTCGGCATGTTCATGGCGACATTGCTGTTCACTTGGGCGCTCACCCGGTCGACTTTTGGGCGTGCGTTCAACTCGATAGAGCAGAATATCGATCTCGCGGAAATCTGCGGGATCGACACCGCCCGCTACCAGGTCGTGGCCTTCACGATCGGAAGCGGCATTGCCGGTGTCGGCGGCGCCTTGATCGCCCACTACATCCGTTACATCTCTCCCGACACGTTCACGTTTCACAACTCGGTTGCCTACATCACCATGCTCGTCGTCGGCGGCAGATCGTTGTTCTGGGGTGCCGTCGTAGGCGCAGCCTTCCTGACGCCCCTGCCGGAATTCCTGCGGGATTTCGAGGGACTTCAGCGCATCATCTATGGCGCGATCATGATCCTCGTGCTTCGGATCCTGCCCGGCGGCCTGATTTCAATTCCCGACAAACTCGCTAGGTTGGGAGGCCGGAAATGACCGTACTTCTCGCATTAGAGGGCGTGACCAAGCGCTTCGGCGGATTGATGGCCCTGAAGGACATCAACTTCACGATTTCCGAGGGCGAAATCATAGGTCTTATCGGGCCGAATGGCGCGGGCAAGACAACCTGTTTCAACGTAATCAGCGGCACGCTGCCGCCTTCGGACGGTAAGATCAGCTTCTGCGGCAAAACCATTGTCGGGCTGCGCTCCAACCGGATCATCCGCATGGGACTGTCGCGCACCTACCAGGCAACCAGCGTCTTTCCCAAATCCACGGTCCTTGAAAACGTCGTGCGCGGCGCCTTCAGCCGGAGCGAGGACACCTTCCTGGGTTCGATGCTGGGAACGAGGGCCTCGAAGGCGGCACAGGCGCGCGAGCGCGACCGCTGCATGGCGATCCTGGAACAGGTCGGCATCCAGCACGTCTACAACGATCTCGCGGGTGAACTGCCCTATGGCTATCAGCGTCGCCTCGGCGTGGCCATCGCGCTCGCCGGCTCTCCCAAGGTCATCATGATGGACGAGCCCGCCGCCGGCCTGAATCCGGAAGAGAGCAAAGCGATGGGGCAACTCATCCGGGAAATTCACTCAAGCGGCAACGTCAGCGTCCTGATCGTGGAACACGACATGAAACTCGTCATGGGCATCTGCCACCGGATCATCGTGCTCGATCACGGCGAACAAATCGCCGCCGGCACGCCGGAAGAGGTGCGAAACAATCCGCACGTTATCGAGGCATATCTCGGTACGGAGGTTGTAGGATGACCAGGCTTTCCGTCGAGGATATTCAAGTCAGTTACGGCCCGCGCGCGGCCCTGCATGGCCTCTCTCTGCATGTCGGGGAAGCCGAGATCGTAGCTCTGATCGGTTCGAACGGAGCCGGAAAGACAACGACCTTGCGCGCCATCATGGCACTGACCCCTCCGGACAAGGGTAAAATCTCGTTTGGCGATACGGACATCTCGCGCATGTCGCCGCCCGGTGTAGTGGCGCTGGGCATCGCGTTGTCGCCAGAAGGGCGCCGCGTGTTTCCGCAGATGACCGTCGAGGAAAACCTTCAACTGGGCGCATATCTGAGAAAGGATAAGAACGAAACCGCAGCCACGATGAAGCGGGTCTACAACCATTTTCCGCGGTTGCGCGAGCGCCGATTGCAGATGGCCGGTTCGATGTCGGGCGGTGAGCAGCAGATGCTGGCGATCGGCCGGGCCCTGATGGCCAAGCCGCGCCTGCTGCTGCTGGACGAACCGTCCCTGGGACTCGCGCCGATCCGGGTGCAGGAAATCGGCCAGATCATCAAAGAGATCAACAGCGAAGAGAACCTCTCTATCGTCCTGGTGGAGCAGAACGCGAACATGGCGCTTCGGCTCTGCCACCGCGCTTACGTGATCGAAAGCGGATCAATCGCGTTGCAGGGCACGGGTGAAGAACTCGCCTCCAGCGAGCATGTGCGCAAGGCGTATCTCGGCATCTGATGCCTTTCGATGCGATTAACTTACCCGAGACACGGGTAAAAACATGGCAAGACGCCGCGTGGACCGCGGTACCTATGAAAAGGAGTCACTAAATGAGTGAATATGACGTGATCGTGGTCGGATGCGGTAACGCAGCGCTCTGCGCTGCCCTGTCCGCACATGAAAACGGGGCGAAGACATTGGTGCTGGAGCGTGCGCCCATCGATGAACGCGGAGGCAATTCCTATTTTACCGCAGGCGGTTTCCGCTTCGCGCATGAGGGCCTGGACGATGTCACCCAAGACATCCTGACCGATCTGTCGGACCAGGAACGCGAACAGATCATACTGCCGCCGCATAGCCGCGAATTCTTCATGGACCAGATGCGCGAAGTCACGCGCTACCAGTGCGATGAGGAACTCGCGCAGCTTCTGGTGGATCGCAGCCGCATGACGATGGGCTGGCTCCGCAGCCATAACATCCGCTTCGTGCCGATGTTCGGCCGGCAGTCCTATCTGGTCGATGGCAAGCACCATTTCTATGGCGGCGTGAACATCGAAGCCGTGGGCGGCGGCGCGGGTCTTGTTGAAGCCGAGATCGAGCGGGCCGAAAAGCTCGGCATCGAGATCAAGTATGGCACTGCGGCCATCGGCCTTCTGCAGTCCGATGATCGCACCGTGACCGGCGTGAAGGTCCGCACGAAAGAGGGTTATTCCCAAATCACCGCGAAGGCCGTGATTATCGCCAGCGGCGGGTTCGAGTCCAATCCCGAATGGCGCGTGCGCTACCTGGGCGTGGGCTGGGATCTGTGTCGTGTCCGGGGCACGCGCCACAACATGGGCGAAGGCATCAAAATGGCGCTCGAAATCGGCGCCAAGCCTTACGGAAACTGGTCGTCCTGCCATGCCTGCGAATGGGATATCTCGGCCCCGCCCTACGGCGACCGCTGGATCCTCGACAACTTCCAGAAGCACTCCTATCCGTTGGGCATCATGGTCAATACCGACTGCGAACGTTTTGTCGACGAGGGGGCTGATTACCGCAACCTGACCTATGCGAAATACGGGCGCGAGATCATGGCGCAGCCGAACCGTACGGCAATCCAGATATTCGACCAGCAGACCATCCACAGGCTCCGCGACGAATACCGGATCCGCGAGGTGACCAAAGCGGTCTCGGATACTATCGAAGGGCTAGCTGAGCAGCTTGACCTCGATCCCGAGAAACTGGTCAGGACCGTGCAGGCGTACAATGACGCCTGTCAGGGCGGCGACTATAACCCGTCTGTTCTCGACGGCGTCGGCACTGCGGGCATAACCCCGCCGAAAACGAACTGGGCTCTGCCGATCAACAAGCCGCCTTACGAGGCCTATGTCTGCACCACCGGCATCACTTTCACCTTCGGCGGCCTGCAGGTAAACACCAAGGGCGAGGTGCAGGACATGACTGACCAGTCCATTCCAGGCCTCTACGCGGCCGGCGAACTGGTCGGCGGCCTGTTCTACGAGAACTATCCGGGCGGCACGGGCCTGATGTCGGGTTCGGTCTTCGGCAAGCTGGCCGGCGAAAGCGCCGCTGCCTATGTGGGGCGCCGCGCAGCCGCCTGATGCGGCACAGATACTGACACAGACACTCGCCTGGCATCTCTGCCGGTCAGATGAGGGCCATCCCGTCGGGGTGGCCCTCATGCGTTAGAGCCTTCCGGTAGGTGCGGCGGAGGGGGGGCGATGAAAAAAACGGCCCTGAAGAAGGGCCGCCGACGATGCGCTGAGCGGAGTGCGTGTCCGTCTTCAGGTTTCGGCGTAGTGGACGAAGCCCGAGAACAGCGTTCGCGCCGTTCGGAAGATGGCGCCGTTGACCGCGCGCGGCGAGCCGCCGGCAAGTTCGACTTCGGCGTTCACCATGATCGTGCCCGAGGGATGCGCGATCGTGATCGCGTCGTCTCCGGCGGCGGATACGGCGTTGGGGATCGACCCCGGAATTCGCGCGGCAACCGCCAGGCATACGGCGCCGGTTATCGGAACGGCGCGGTGAGGCTGTTCCATCGAGAGCATGCGGATATTCAGGGACATGTCGGAGGCGGGGATTTCCTCCCCCGAGAGCGTCGTTGCTTTCGCAGGCCGCGCGACGATGGCGACCTTGGGAAGGCTCGGCATTCCGCCCGCTTCCTCCAGATTGGCCGTCAGCCCCATGCGAACGGAGCCGGCGCGACGGATCTGCTCCATGCGGTCCATGAACGCCGCGTCCCCGGCGAGGGCATCCGGCATCTCCGTGGCGGTCTTGCCGTGGTCGTAGGCCTCGACGAAGACGCAGGGATTTGCGGCGTCGACAAGACTGGCGCGGACCTCTCCGCCGTCCGGCAAACCAAGCGTGTCGATAGCATTTCCAGTGGGCAACAGTTTGCCGGTCTTGGCGCCGCCGGGATCGAGAAACTCGAGCCGGATCGGCGCCGCACGTCCCGCGACTCCGGCGATGGCGAGGTCGCCCTTGCAGGCCAGCAACCCGTCGGCGACCGGAAAGCGGCTAACAATGATCTTGCCCGTGTTCGTGTTGTGGATGCGTATGGCCGCGTCCCCGTCCGCGGGAGGAGGCAGAAGGCCCAGTTCCAGAGCCGCCGGACCGACTGCCGAACTCATGTTGCCGCAATTGCCGGCATAGTCCACATCCGGCCGATTCACGCCAAGCTGGACGAAAGTGTAGTCGACATCGGCATCTGTCCGGCCGGACGGCCCGAGGACACAGACTTTTGACAGGGAAGACACACCACCACCCATCCCGTCCAGCTGTCTGCCGTTCAGATCGGGCGTTCCCATCGCGGCCAGAAAAATCGGCCCCCAGTCTTTCCGGTCTGCGGGAAGATCCCGTACGTGGAAGACCAGTGCCTTCGAGGTCCCCCCGCGCATGAACAGCGCGGGCACCTTTCGCAATGCCATGATTTACCCTTTTGCCTAGGCGCCTTCGTAGCGCTGCGAGAGTGCGTCGTAGTCCGGTTTGCCGACAAGGCGCTGACGTTCGGCGAAGCTGGCCAGTTGGTCGGATACTTCGTCCAGCGCGCCATTGCGCTTGAGCGATCCCATCACCTCCTGCATGGCCTTGACCGATGCCTGAAGCGCGGCATTGGCATAGAGGACCAGCGCGAAGCCGGACTCCTTCAGTTCGTCCGCGCCCATCATTGGCGTCTTGCCGCCGAAGACGAAGTTCACGAGCTGCGGCGCCGGAAGATTGCCGATGATCCGGATTTCCTCCTTGGTTTCGGGTGCTTCCACGAAGATCACGTCCGCGCCGGTCTCGATCATCCGGTGAGCCCGTTCGATCGCCGCGTTGAAACCCTCGACCGCGCGGGCGTCCGTGCGGGCGATGATCAGCGTGTTTTCGTCGCGCCGCGCATCCAGGCAGGCGCGGAGTTTGCCCAGCATCTCGTCAAGCGGCACCACCGCCTTGCCCGAAAAATGTCCGCACTTCTTGGGGAACACCTGATCCTCAATCTGTATCGCGGCGGCGCCCGCACGCTCGAGCTTCCGGATGGTATTGTAAGCGT
Organism: Alphaproteobacteria bacterium HGW-Alphaproteobacteria-1; assembly: GCA_002842985.1. Classification (GTDB taxonomy): domain Bacteria; phylum Pseudomonadota; class Alphaproteobacteria; order Rhodobacterales; family Rhodobacteraceae; genus Roseovarius. The sequence continues at coordinate 8,020 of PHEQ01000041.1, read as the reverse complement.
TCAGGGCATTGCCGAAACCGGTGTCCATGTCGACGATCAGCGGCAAGGAGCAAACATCGCTAATGCGAGCGGTTGCCTCGATCACTTCGGTTGCGGTGACGATGCCAAGATCGGGCATGCCGAGCGTCATGTTGGTCAGACCCGCACCGGTCAGGTAGGCCGCGCGAAATCCCAGGTCTTCGATAATCCGGGCGGTGAGCGCATTGGGCACGCCCGGCAACAGCACCGCGTCCCTTTCGGCCACCAGCGCCTTGAGCGCGCGCCTCCTGCCGGGGAAGTCACTGTCCCGAATGAAATCTCCGGGGGGGCTTACCTGTTCGTTCATGGCGTTTCTTCCCTGATCATAATGGCCGGAAAATTAGCCTAGCTGCGAGAAGTATGTCAACTGTTGACATTTTTTGTTGAATTCTTTTTCGGCGATGACTAGTGATCGCCTATGCCGCTGAGAACCAGCGAATTGATCCTCGGAATGGAGGTTGCAGAAATGAAGGTGCTCGTGCCCGTGAAGCGCGTGATTGACTACAACGTAAAGGCTCGCGTCAAAGCTGACGGGTCTGGTGTCGATCTCGCGAACGTGAAGATGTCGATGAACCCGTTCGATGAAATCGCGATGGAAGAGGCGGTTCGCCTGAAGGAGCGGGGCAAGGCCGACGAGGTGGTCGCGGTATCGATCGGCGTCAAGCAGGCTCAGGAGACATTGCGAACCGCATTGGCGATGGGCGCCGACCGCGCGATTCTCGTGGAGGCGGCTGACGACGTACACCAGGACATCGAGCCGCTCGCGGTGGCCAAGATCCTGGCCAGGGTGGCGCAAGAGGAGCGACCCGGCCTGATTATCGCGGGCAAGCAGGCGATAGACAACGACATGAACGCCACCGGCCAGATGCTGTCGGCATTGCTGGGCTGGAGCCAGGCGACGTTTGCCGGCGAACTGGACGTGGATGGCGACAGCGCGACCGTGACCCGCGAGGTGGATGGCGGCTTGCAGACCATCCGGGTGAAGATGCCCGCCGTCGTTACCGCCGATCTGCGTCTGAACGAACCGCGCTACGCCTCCCTGCCCAATATCATGAAGGCGAAGAAGAAGCCGCTCGATGAGAAAACCGCCGCCGATTACGGCGTCGATGTCAGCCCGCGCCTGACCGTGGTCAAGGCCACCGAACCGCCGGTACGTCAAGCTGGCGAGATGGTGCCGGACGTGGATGCGCTGGTTGCCAAACTCAAAGAGAAGGGGGTCGTGTGATGGCCGTACTGCTGCTTGCCGAACTCAATGACGACGTGCTTGCGCTGGATGTCACCGCGAAGGCCGTTACCGCAGCGAAGCAACTGGGCGACGTGACTGTACTGGCCGCGGGCGCGAAGGCGGCCGAGGCCGCGGAGGCCGCAGCCGGGATTGAAGGCGTGGCCAAGGTCCTGGTTGCCGAGAACGCGATCTACGCGCATCGCCTGGCCGAACCGGTCGCGGCGCTGGTCGCCTCGCTTGCGGGCAGCTACAGCCACATCGTGGCGCCGGCCACGGCCGATGCCAAGAACATCCTGCCGCGCGTTGCGGCGCTGCTCGACGTGATGATCCTGAGCGACGTAACCGCGGTAGTGGATGCCGACACGTTTGAGCGCCCGGTATATGCGGGTAACGTGATCCAGACCGTGAAGTCCTCCGATGCGACGAAGGTCATCACCTTCCGCGCGTCGACTTTCGACGCCGCCGCGCACGGCGGTTCGGGCCCGGTCGAAACCATATCCGCCGCGGAAGACCCAGACCTGTCGGAGTGGATCGAGGACAAGGTGGCGGTAAGCGACCGCCCCGAACTGACTTCTGCGGGCATCGTCGTGTCGGGCGGGCGCGGCATCGGTTCGAAAGAGGATTTCTCCCTGATCGGCGCGCTGGCCGACAAGCTCGGAGCGGCGGTGGGCGCAAGCCGCGCCGCAGTCGACAGCGGATTTGCTCCGAATGACTGGCAGGTGGGCCAGACCGGCAAGGTCGTGGCACCGGATCTCTACATCGCTGTCGGCATCTCAGGTGCAATCCAGCACCTGGCAGGTATGAAGGATTCGAAAATTATCGTCGCCATCAACAAGGACGCGGAAGCGCCGATATTTCAGGTTTCCGACTATGGCCTCGTAGCTGATCTATTTGAGGCTGTGCCGAAATTGACTGAGAAGCTTTAGTTCGAACGAAAGCGCCTACCGCTAATTCTCCCTTCATGAGGCATAGGATTCTTGTCAACGCAAACGCGGTGCGGAGGGGACGACTATCTAATTGATGATGTGTTGACAGTTGACGAATTACTGTAAACATGCACAGATATTTTTGGAATTGTGTTTCTTGTGGGTGCCGGACAGGCAACTGACAACATGGTTCTCCAGTTTTCATCGGGAGGAAGAAAATGAAGTCTTGCAGAATTTATCTCGCAGGAAGCTTGCTTATCGCGTCAGTACTAATGCTGCCTCTGGTGGCGAATGCCCAGTCACCCAAGCGGATCGCCATGGCGACGACTGCGTCTGCATCCAGCCACTACGCCTATTCCGTCGCCGCGAGCCAGGCCATCAACGCGAATGCCGAAGGGGTCGAGGCGAATGTCATCGAAACCGGCGGCGCGCGGGACAATCTGCGACGCATGGCCCGTAATCAGGCGGATGTCGGCATCGTCACGACCAATGTGGCCTTCGATGTCTATAACGGCGTCGGCGACTTCGAAGGCAAACCTTACAAGGGCCTGATGCTCTGGATCTATGGCGCGACCATCCAGAACGTCGTCGTGCGCAAGGACAGCGGCATCGAGTCCCTGGAGCAGCTTGCAGGGCGCAAGTTCAATCCGGGTATCGCGGGCAGCGGGACCGAGGCTGCGGCTGATTCCGTCTTCGCGACGCTCGGCATCGAGGGCGACTGGGTTCGCGGATCGACCGGCGACATCGTCGACCAGATCAAGGACAACCGTGTCCTCGGATACGTCAAATCGGGCGCCGGGCGTCAGCTGGATTCCTCGACGGTTAGCATCGCGGCCCTGACGCCGATCAGGGTGCTGAGCCTGACCGATGAACAGGCAGACACCGTCCGCGAGAAACTCAAGAACCTGTCGGTCGTCACCGTCGCGGATAACGAGGCGGGCAAAGACATTCCCGGCTACACCACCTGGGCATACGCTACCGGCTTCATGGCCCGTCCCGAGCTTGATGAAGAGACCGCCTACCAGATGACTAAGGCAGTTGTCGAAGACAACCAGCTTCAGGCGGGTGCATTCGCGGGTCTTCTCGGATCGGATATTCCGAAGTTGACAATGGAACTCTCGGCGACGCCGCTCCACCCGGGCGCGGTCCGCTATTACGAGGAAATCGGCATCGAGATACCCGATCGCCTGCGTCCGGCGATGTGAGTTAGCTGTGACCGCACCGTCTGAAACAGAATTGGGCGGTGCGTCCGCCTTCGCATCACCAAACCTGCGAGACACTGTTCGCTCGATCGTCGCGTTGCTGGTCGGCGCCTTTGTCGTGTGGACCGCAATCGCGGGGCCTTTCCCGGCGCTGGTTCAGCGATCGACATTGCTGGCGATGGTGATCACGCTGGGCTTCCTGCTGTTTCCTATGGTGAAGCGGGAGCGCATTCCGGTCTGGTGTGTGGCCATCGATGTCGCGCTGTGGGCAGGGTCGATGGCGGCGTGCATCTTCGTCGTCATGTCGGCGGAGACTATCATGACCTCTCTGCCGGAGGCATCAGGCACGGAAATCGCGATGACCGCGATTCTCGTGCTGGCGATCCTCGAACTGTCGCGCCGCGCGGTCGGATTGTCGTTTCCCCTGCTGGTCGTTGTCGGGATCGTCTATGTTTTCTTCGGCGATCGCATACAGGGAAGCCTGGGGCACCGGGGATACGACGTCTATTTCGTCACCGAGACCCTGCTCCTCTCCGACATTGGAATTTGGGGGCAACTCACCGGCATCGCGGCAACGGTGATCGCGGCCTTTGTCCTGTTTGGCGTCATGCTGCTGCGCACAGGCGCCGGCAATACGTTTATGGATCTTGCGCTGCTGGTTTCAGGGCGGCGCGTTGGCGGCGCAGCCAAGATCGCGACGATCGCCTCCGCGTCCTTCGGCACCGTCAATGGCAGTGCGGTCGCGAATGTCGCGACCACGGGATCGATGACGATCCCTCTGATGAAGCGTATAGGCTATCCGGCGCCGCTTGCGGCAGCCGTCGAGGCCGTTGCCTCGACTGGCGGGCAGATCACGCCGCCGATCCTCGGCGCGGCCGCCTTCATCATGGCGGAAATGGTGGGCGTGGATTACCTGCGAATCGCGCTTGCGGCCTTGCTGCCGGCGGTGATGTTCTATGCGGGCATCTTGCTGACCATTCACCTGATCGCGTTGCGCAAGAACCTCGGCGTGGTGCCCCCCGAGGAGATTCCGCCGGCGCGAAGCGTGCTGACGATGTCCAGGCTTCTTCCGATCGTCGGGGGAATTGGCGGGTTGATGTGGATGCTGGTCGCCGGCCGCTCCGTCGGTTTTGCCGCCTCCGTCGGCATTATCGGCATGATAGTGCCATACGTCCTCATCGATTTCTGGACAAAACGGCGGCCGCTGGAAACCGGCAGGAACATCCTTGGGGGAATCAGCGAGGCGGGCACCGGGCTGGTCGTGGTCTTCATCATGCTGGCGGGCGCCCAGATCCTGGTCAGCCTGCTGAACTTGACAGGTGTCGGGATCACCATTTCCGCCATGACTGTTTCTATGGGTGGGCAGACGCAGATGGGTGTCGGGCTGGTCGTCGCAGTCGTCTGCCTGATCCTCGGCATGGGTGTTCCGACCACCGCCGCCTATGTGCTCGTCGCAGCTGTCATGGCGCCGGCGCTGATCGGAATCGGGATCGAGCCGCTGGTCTCCCATATGTTCGTCTTCTACTTCGCGACGATCTCCGTCATCACGCCACCTTTGTGCGTCGCGGTTTTCGTTGCAGCCTCGATCGCCAACACGGCCTGGTGGGGCGTCGCCCTTAATGCGGTTCGGCTGGGAGCGGTAACCTATCTGGTTCCGTTCATGTTCATCTCCTATCCCGGCATTCTGTGGGGCGGGACGTCGGCGGAGATACTGGAAGCGGTGCTTTCCGGCGGCGTTCTAGTTACAGCGCTCTCGCTGCTGCTGTCTGGCACCTCGATCCTAGGCAGCCGCGGCGCAGCGATCATTGTCTACGGTGCATCGGTGGCGTTGGCAATTTTCCCGTCCCTGCCGCTGCTGTTCACGGCGTTCGCTCTGACGCTGGCCGGGATTCTGTTCGGAAGACCTTTCCATAGTCCATCCTGAACAACGATCTCAGGTGGTGAATTGGGGTTCCAGAAGGCGCTCAACCGCGCGCTGCGTTCCAGTCGCCGGGAATTTGACGCCGAAGCCCTGATCCGCGCCATGGTGTTCAACCGCCTGTGCGAACCAGACAGCAAATTGGGCTGCCTGCGCTGGCTGGAAACTGTTGCCATTCCCGCGATGCCTGACGGCGTGACGCACCAGCACCTGTTGCGCGCCATGGATGCGCTTCTGGACAATGGCGAAGCTGTCGAGGACGCCTTGGCGCGTCAGATCCGCCCCCTGGTCGATCGCGATCTGGCTGTTGTCTTCTATGACCTGACCACAGTGCGCATCCATGGGGAAGGCGCGGTCGAGGATGACATCCGGGCGTTCGGAATGAACAAGGAGCGCGGCGGCATCGCCCGCCAGTTTGTCTTGGGCATTGTGCAGACGGCGGATGGCCTGCCACTCATGCATACTGTTCACCCCGGCAATGTCGCAGAGACCAAGACGCTGCAAGCCATGCTGAAGACCGTTCTGCAACGCTTCCCTATTGACCGTGTCATCTTGGTGGCAGATCGCGGCCTGCTGAGCCTCGACAACATTCATCATCTGACAGAAATGGCCAATCAGGGCGGGCGCAAGCTGGAATTCATCCTGGCCGTGCCTGCCAGACGGTATGGCGAATTGATCGGCACCTTCCAAGATCTGAGCTTTGATCAAGACGGTGCGTATTCCACGGAAGATGGGCATCGATTCCACGGCATCGTGGGCAGCCATTCCACACCTCGGGCAGTCTGGCCGACTGGTGCATGGAGTCAGGCTCG
>PHEQ01000041.1:0-1824 GCA_002842985.1 Alphaproteobacteria bacterium HGW-Alphaproteobacteria-1 | reverse complement strand
GGCCTCGAAGAGACGCCCCACCCGATGGTAGGCGACGGCGCGGCCGTCGCGGCAGGCCTTGTGGCCGAGCGCGCAGGCGACCCAGCTTTTTCCCAGGCCAGTCGGGCCGGTGATGAGCAGGTTCTCGTGGCGCCCGATCCATGCGCCATCGACCAGCTGAGCCATGACAGCGCGATCGATGCCCCGCGGGGTGCGCAGGTCAAGATCCTCGACACAGGCGGCCTGGCGCAGGGCGGCGAACTTGAGGCGGGCTGTCAGTCGCTTGGCGTCTCGTTCGGCGGCTTCCCGATCGACCAAGAGGCCAAGCCGTTCTTCGAAGCTGAGGCCGTCGAAGGTGGTCGGGGCGAGACGCTGTTCGTCCAGCGCCTTGGCCATGCCGGTGAAGCCGAGGGCGATCAGGCGCTCGGAAGTGGGATGGGTCAGCAAGGTGGGATCTCCTTTCAATGGTAATAGCCCTGTCCGCGGATGTTCGGGTGCTGGAGAGGAAGCTGTTCGGGGTCTTCTTCGAGGAAGGCAGTGTCGAGCCCGTTCTTCAGGATTGATCTGATGGAGGCGACGGAACGGGCCCGAATGGATAGTCCACGCCGACAGGCGGCATCGATGCGGGCAGGTTCATAGCTCTTGGCCAGGGCGAGAACGCCAAGGCAGCTTCGAAAGCCCTGCTCGGGATGGGGGCGGTCGGCCATCACAGCCTCGCAAAATGCCGCCACCGACGGGCCGAGCTTTTCGGCCTGCGCCAATACCCGGGCAGGCGTCCATTCCGCATGGCGACGGTGGGACGAGGGCATGTGTTCTGGGACCGTCACGTGACTGCGTCGGCCAGGGCAGCGCGGATGGCTGGCAACCCGTTGCCCCTTGTGGAAGATCTCGACCACAGCGCCGCAGACCCGGACGTCGACCTCTTGCCGGATCAGCCCGAACGGCACGGAATACCACGAACTGTCGACCTCGACGTGATAATCGGGCGCGACGCGGGCGCGCTTCCAGCGGGGCCCGGATCGAAACGATCCGCCTTGAACACCGCCGACTTCAGGTTGTCCGGCACCACGACCTTCGGCACGCCGCGCAGAAAGGCAAACATTCGGACATGCGCGCCAATCCAGTCCTCGAGGCTCTCGGACGCCACGGCCTCGGCGTAGGTGTAGTTCGAAGCCCCCATCGCCGCCACGAACAGCTTCATCGCCCGGACTTCCCCGGTCGCAGGATCGATCACGTCAACCGTGTCGCCCGCGAAGTCGACGAAGACCCTCTCCCCGCCGACATGCGTCTGTCGCATCGTCGGCCGGACCCGGCCCTTCCAGGCCTCGTAATGCTCGCAGAACCACGCGTAGCCGAAGCCAAAGGGATGGGCCGAACGATATTCCTCCCAGAGCAGGGCGCGCGTGACCGATGGGCGCCGCAGCTCCCGATCCACGAGGGACCAATCGGGCACAGGGCGCTCCCCGTCCGGCACCGACGGCGCGGCCGGGAATAACAGCAACTCGAGGTCGTCATCGGACAGAGCGCCGGGAAGCGGCCAGGTCAGACCCGCTGTCCGCGCCCGCCCGAGATACGCCCCGACAGTTCCCTTTCCAAGACCAAGCGAGGCTGCGATCGCCCTATCGCTCATCCCCTGAGCATACTTCAACCGTAGCACATCTCGTATCCGGCGCATTGACAGTCGTCCCGTTGGCATCTCGGCTCCCTCGCTCAAAACGAGGCTCACCGTAGCTTCAGACTGTCGGCCAATCCGCCCACGATCGCGTGGAACGGCTGCCCATCATCGCGTGGAATAGCTGCCCACGATTAGCTGGAATGGGCGCCCCTCATCCCGTGGAACACGCA
>PHEQ01000040.1:19501-20112 GCA_002842985.1 Alphaproteobacteria bacterium HGW-Alphaproteobacteria-1 | reverse complement strand
TGGTGAGATCCGGTTTTTTGGCACGATTGCGTATACTGCCGATTCTGTTTTGCGGCTGACCAAGCAGCTTGCGGCTGCAGGCAACACACCGAGCTTTTGCTACGAGGCGGGTCCCTGTGGGTATGGCCTGCATCGGCTTCTCACGAAACTCGGCTTTGAATGCGCCGTTGTTGCGCCCGCGATGATCCCCCGCAAGGCTGGGGATCGTGTGAAGACGGACCGTCGGGACGCTGAAATGCTTGCACGGCTGTGGCGTGCAGGGGAACTGACACCGATCTGGACGCCTGATGAGGAGCAGGAAGCCATGCGCGACCTGATCCGCACTCGCAAGCAGGCGATGGATGCCGTGAAGGTAGCCAAGCAGCAACTGCTCAGCTTCCTGCTTCGGCATGGGTTGCGATACGAGAATGGCAGCTACTGGACAAAGCGCCACCGCCGATGGCTCGCCGAGTTGCGACGCTTTCGCTTTGATCATCAGCAACTGGCTTTCGAGGAACTGAAGCGCGCCGTTGATCAGGCCGAGGCCCGTGTGGCCACCTTGGATCAGGCGGTCGAGGAAGCCGTTCAGACGTGGCGCTTTGCTCCCGTGGTTGATGCCCTGCGCGCGTTGC
>PHEQ01000040.1:0-19396 GCA_002842985.1 Alphaproteobacteria bacterium HGW-Alphaproteobacteria-1 | reverse complement strand
GAGGGAACCGAAAGCCCTTCAGGCGAGGCTGTGAAACTTGGCCGATCATGACAGATCGCTAAGCATGAACCCGGGTAAGGTCAACAACCTGACAAAGCCGCCTGTGGGTCGACTATGCCGATGAAATACAAGCATGATGGCGACGCCGATCTTGATCAGCGCAAGTTCCAACAACCTGACAAAGCCCGGTGACCGCCTCGGTCACGGTATGTTGGACCTGCACGCGGGGGTTCACTTCGATGAAATAGAATTTGCCGTCCGCCATATCCATCAGGAATTCGACAGTGCCCGCGCATTCATAGTTCACATGGGCGCAGATGCGGCGGCCAAGCTCGCACAGTTCCTCGCGCTGCTCTTGGCTCAGGTAGGGGGCGGGGGCCCGCTCCACCACTTTCTGGTTGCGCCGCTGGACCGAACAGTCGCGTTCCCACAGGTGGTAGATCTCGCCGTGGCTGTCGCTCAAAATCTGCACCTCGACATGGCGCGCCTTGAGAATCATCTTCTCCAGATAGCCCTCGCCATTGCCGAATGCGGCTTCCGCCTCGCCCGGCCTTCCATGACCTTTTCGGCCAGTTCCTTTTCCGAATAGACGGGGCGCATTCCGCGTCCGCCGCCGCCCCAGCTGGCCTTGAGCATCAGGGGGTAGCCGACTTCCGCCGCTTCAGCGCGGATCTTGTCCATATCCTCGCCCAGCACGTCCGTGGCGGGGATGACGGGCACGCCTGCCTCCATTGCCACGCGGCGCGCGCTGGCTTTGTCACCAAGCGCGCGCATGGTTTCGGCTTTGGGGCCGATGAGGGTGATCCCGTTGGCCACGCAAGCATCCACGAAATCGGGGTTTTCGGACAAAAGGCCATAACCGGGATGGATCGCATCCGCGCCAGACAGTTTGGCCACGCGGATAATCTCATCAATGCTCAGATAGGCGGCGACCGGACCCAAGCCTTCGCCGATGCGGTAGGCCTCGTCGGCTTTGAAACGGTGCAGGCTCAGCTTGTCCTCTTCGGCAAAGACGGCGACGGTGCGCTTGCCCAATTCATTGGCGGCGCGCATCACACGGATGGCGATTTCGCCACGGTTCGCGATGAGGATCTTTCTGAACTCGGCCATGGCCTGCTCCTTGTTTTCAAGCTTTCGTTGCGGCGATCACGCGGGCAAGGCCACGTTCCCGACCATTGCTCCGGTGTCCCTGAACGCGCAGTGCCATTTGAAGGCATCCTCAAGCACATGCGGGGTTTGACCGCCGCGACGGCAAGCGCGTTCGAAATAGTCGTCTAGGCTGTCCCGCCAGTCAGGGTGCGCACAATTGTCGATCATGACCCGCGCGCGTTCGCGTGGGGCCAGTCCGCGCAGATCGGCCAGACCTTGCTCGGTCACAATCACACCCACATCGTGTTCGGTGTGATCGACATGGCTGACCATTGGCACCAGAGATGTCACCTTACCTCCCTTAGCCACAGACTTGGTCACAAAAACAGACAGGCCGGCATTGCGTGCGAAATCTCCCGATCCGCCGATGCCGTTCATCATATGGCTTCCCATCACATGAGTGGAGTTGACGTTGCCATAAATATCGACCTCCAGCGCCGTGTTGATCGCGATAAGTCCCAGACGTCGGATGATTTCAGGATGATTTGAGATCTCCTGCGGGCGCAGAACAAGACGATCGCGATACTCTGCCAGTCGCCCCATTACATCCGCATGTCTGGCTGCGCTCAAGGTGATTGACGATGCCGAGGCAAAGTCGAGCTTGCCAGCATCCAGCAAGTCAAAGGCGGAATCCTGCAGGACTTCGGAATACATGGTCATGCCGGAAAACGGCGCATCGGCCAGACCGGACAAGACCGCATTGGCGATGGTGCCGATTCCTGCCTGTAGTGGACGAAGCGACATTGGCAACGCGCCACGGGCAACTTCGCGCTGGAGAAAGGCAATGATATGTTCTGAAATCGCGCGCGTTTCTTCATCGCTCGCCCCCAGCGACGCTGTGCTGTCCTGCTTGTCGGACATGACGATCGCGGCGATCCGGTCCTTGTCCACACGAATGACGCCTTCGCCGATTCTGCTGTGCGCGCGACGCAGCGGAATCGGTGTGCGACTAGGTCGGACAGCTGGAATATAAATATCGTGCATCCCCTCAAGTGCGACAGGAGCGTTTGTGTTTATCTCGACGATCACCTGCCTTGCCTGCATTGCGAAACTGGCGGAGTTTCCAACCGAAGTGGTCGGAACAATGCCGCCATCCTCGGTGATGGCGACGGCCTCGATTATGGCGATGTCGGGAGCAGGAAGCTGTCCCGAGCGCAGATGTTCGACAGTCTCGGACAGGTGCTGATCAATATACATGACGCTGCCATCATTGATCCGTGCGCGCAGACGGGGATCAGACTGGAAAGGCAACCGCCGTTTGGTCACGCCACTGTCCGCCAGCAAACCATCCAGATTGTTGCCAAGGGAAGCCCCGGTTAGCAAGGTGATCCCCACCGGATTGGTTGTGGCTAGCCGGGCCAAAGCGAGCGGTACCGCCTTTGCTTCACCCGACCTTGTAAATCCGGACATTCCGACGACCATTCCGTCGCGGATCAGGCTTGCAGCGGCGTCGGCGGAAACGATCCGCGCATAAAGTGAATGGTCACGGACACGAGCATAGGACGCGTTGGGGAAAGTCTTGGTCATTTGAGGGCCTCGATCGCGGGGTTTAAACGGGATGTTGCCAGCCATATAATGCATTATTTTTTTCAATGGTAGCAGATATCGCGAGTTATTTGCACAAAAAACCATATTTTTGCAGATACCGCCATTCGCCGCTAAATTATAATGCATTATTAAGCCGTTCGGCCTAAAAATAGCAATCAGACATAGCGTGGCGCATAGGGCGTCGATGCTCTCAAACATAAAGCGGCCCCGCAATACAGCGGGGCCGCACAAACGCCGCATACTCCTGCGGCTGCTGTTTTCTCGAATGCCGCGCAAATCAGTCCATTGACGCACCGGCGCGCGGCTTGCTCCACAACGGCGCATCAGGGTCCGATACAACCGCCGCGCCACAAGAAACCACTTCCGAAACAAGCGACTCCGAGTAACCCAGCTCTTGCAGGATTTGCGCGGTATGCTCGCCAAGCACAGGCGGCGGCAGCAAGTCCGCGACCGGGCCGAGCAAAGCGCCAAGCGGCAACTCTGGCGTCTGAAACGAGTATCCGCCAAACCCGAAGTCCGAGACCTTTTCGCCCGACTGCGCCTGTGGTGTCCCGAGCACACGATCAAGCGGCAGGACCTCTGTATGGCCGACGCCATTCGCGTTAAGCCTGCCGACAAGATCGTCATAGTCGATAGCGGCAACAGCGGCTGCGACGATCCCCTCAACATCAGGGCGTCGCGCGCGACGCTGGCGCAATGTGTCAAGCTCGGGGTCCGCCACCAGACCAGCGGCGCTGCAAAATTTCCGCCAGTGGTCGTCCGTCAGCATCACAAGATAGATCCAGCGCGCGTCGCGGGTTTCATACGCCCCATAGCCGGGCATTGAGAATTCGGCAGACGGCTCCTGTTCCGGACGGCCCAACAGTTGCGTCTTGAGCTGGACACCCAAAAGGTCACGCGCGGCAATGTGCAGACCCGTTTCATAAAGTCCGATCTCGATGTTGCGCTGCGCCTCGGACCGACCGGACATGAGCGCCGAAAGAACCGCAATCACCGCATAGCAGCCTGCAAACTGGTCATGGTAGGATGGCCCGAGCCGGGCAGGACGTCCGTCAGGGCGGTTGTAATACATCACGCCCGTCGCTGCTTCGGCAATGGGGTTCGAGGCCACCTGCTCTTCCAGCGGACCGGCCCCATAGCCTTTGATATGGCAAAAGATGATGTCCGGATTGATGGCATTGCACGCCTCAAAGGTTGCGCCCAACTTGCGCGCGGCCGAGGGCGAAAGGTTCTGCACGACAATATCTGCGCTGGCGATCAGCTCGCGGAACGCTTTCTGGCCCTCGTCGGATGTCATATCAAGGCACAAGCTGCGCTTGCCGCGGTTGAACGCGATATAACTGCCGCTCGGCCCCCCTCGCACCAGTTTTCGAGTCGTTTCGCCGGCGGGCGGTTCTATTTTTATCACGTCGGCGCCAAGCTGATTCAGCAGATGCGTGGCAAACGGGGCAGCGATCATGCTGCCCAACTCTACCACGGTTTTACCTGCGAGAATTCCCTTTTTCATGCATTTTCTCCTTGTCCGCCATCTTTGACTATGGCCATTTTCTGTTTGTTTATATTTTGCTCTTGCCAGCCATAGAATGCATAATGCATTATATGAACGTCAAGAGCGATCTGATCAGGACGAAGAAGAGTCCGCGTTCGGGATGCTTCGGGCGCGAAGAGATCAGGGTTGCGTCGCGCAAAAGCCGCCACGGGGCGGAGACGTGCCAGCAGCCGTGCGAAACGGTAAATTATAGTCTCTGGGAGGAGAAAATATGCTACATAAACTTTGGATAGGCCCTGCGCTTGCCGTTCTCACGGCTACCGCGCTGACAGCAGGGTCCGCCACTGCCGAATCTGGAATCGACCTCGAAAAGAAGGTCGTCACTATCGGTGCCTTTACCCCTGTCACAGGTCCGGTTCCGTTCTACGCGGTTCTTACTCATGCTGCCGAATCCTATTTCAAGATGCTCAACGAATCTGGCGAGGTGGACGGCTGGACGTTCAACTACATCACGAAAGATGATGGCTACGACCCCGCGCGCAGCGTCGCCACAGCCCGGAGTTTGGTCGAAGACGACGATATTTTTGTCCTTTCCGCCCCGATCGGCACCGCATCCAACGTCGCGGTTATCCCCTACGCCAAAGAAGCCGGCGTGCCGATCATCGGTCCGGTTGGCGGGTCCAGCCTGTTCTTCGAGGTGACTGCAGTATTTCCGCTGCTGCCCGACTACGGCTGGTCAGCCGGATCTTCAGCCGAATACGCAGCAAACGGCCTGAACCATACCAAGATCGCCCTTCTTTGGGAGAATGACGAACTCGGCAAATCAGCCAAGCGCGGCTTTGATCTTGTCATGGCCGACCTTGGGATCGAGCCTGTCGAGTCGATTCCGTTCGATGTAAAAACGACAAATTTCAGCGCCCACATCCGCCGCATCCAGAACTCCGGCGCCGAGTCGGTTCTGCTTTACGGATCGAACGCCAACCTTGCGGCAGCGCTCAAGACCGCAGATCTTCAGGGCGTTGATGTTTCGTGGTTTGCTCCGTTCTTCACTGCGGACCCCTCGACACTCAAGCTGGCTGGCGACCTACTGGAAGGCGTCTACTTCTCGTCATGGCTGCTGCCGGTATCCAGCGACGAGCCTGAAGTGGTGGCCTATCGCGAGTCGATCGCCAAATACTTCCCGAACGATCCGATCGGGGTGCTTGGCCTGAATGGCTGGAGCAATGCGGCACTGTTTCACAAAGGGTTCGAACTGCTTCTCGAAAGCGGGGACGAGATCACGCGTGAGAACCTTGTAAAGGCGATGAATACGATGACAGATGCTGTCGTCGGTGGCGCACGAGGTGTGACCTTCAGCGCTGACGACCATCGCGGCACCCGTCAGGAAGGCATCATCCAGTACAAAAACGGTGAATTCGTCCTAGTGCGTGAGTTCCAGCCCTACCCAGACGTCGCGTTCAACGCTGCCAAAAGCGAGTAACGCGACCAACCTTGCCCGCCGGCTTGTTGCTGGCGGGCGTTTATTCCGGAAAAGGAGCAATCCATGCCCTTAATACCAGTCAGCGGGCCTGCGCGGCTTGACGGCAAAACGGCCATTGTCACAGGTGCGACCGGTGGCATCGGGCGTGCCACGGTCCTTGCCCTCGCAGACGCTGGCGCCACTGTAGTGGCCACCGATCTTGCTGAAAGTGCGGATTTCGACCATGCCCAGATCAGCTATCACCGCTATGATGTGACCTCGCGGTCCGAAACCGCCGCGGTCCTGTCCGAGACACGCGAGCGGTTCGGTGCCATTGATGCACTCATCCTTTGCGCCGGAACGATCTCTCACAAGCATCTGGTGGACTCGACCGACGATGAATGGCGGTCCATCCTCGACGTGAACCTGATGGGGGTCGTGAACCCTGTACGTGAAGTTTTCCCGATCATGGAAGCGCAGGGCTTTGGCAAGATCGTTGCCTTGGGGTCCATCGCATCCAAGATTGGCGGCGTTGCATCCGGTCCCTCCTATGTTGCCGCAAAATCGGCTGTTCATGGCCTGATGAAATGGGTGGCCAAGAACGGAGCTTCCAAGGGGATCTATGCCTCTGTCATCGCGCCCGGCCCCGTCGAAACCCCGATGTGGCAAACCGTGACGCAGCGCTCTGCGCCCTCGCCCCATGGCAGCGTGCCGCTTGGTCGCTTTGGCCAACCCGAGGATATTGCACAAGCAATCCTCTTTCTCGCCTCGCCTGCGTCCAACTGGATCACTGGCACCGTTCTGGATGTGAACGGCGGAATGTTGATGGATTGATGCGATGAAAGATACGGATACCATAGGATTTATCGGACTTGGCGTCATGGGCGGACCGATGTGCCGCAACATCGCGGTCAAACATACGGGTCGCGTCCTGTGCTTTGATCTGTCCGCAGACGCCGTTGCCGCGCTGTCGGATACGAAAGCCGAACGCATGCTCTCAATCGAGGCGCTAGCTAAGGAGGCGGATATCATCTGCATGTCGTTGCCGGGCGGCCCCCAGGTGCAGAAAGTTGCAGGGATGATAGCCCCCGTCGCCGGAACCGGAAAGATTCTGGTCGATCTGTCGACGACAACCGTAAGTTCGGCCCGTGAAACCGCCGAGATGCTTGCGCCACACGGCATGGATTTTGTCGATGCACCCGTAGCCCGCACACGCGAAGCAGCGCAGCAGGGAAAGCTGAGCATCATGGTAGGGGGCAATCCTGCAGCCTATGACAGGGTGCGGCCGGTTCTTGATTATATGGCCTCGGACGTCACCCATGGCGGCGATGTCGGTGCGGGTCAGGTTCTGAAGCTGGTGAACAACATGCTGGTGTTTGCCAATACGGTGGCGCTGGCCGAGATGATCGTACTGGCTGAACGGGCCGGGGTTGATGCCGACACGCTGCTAGATGCCGTGTCCAAAGGCTCAGGGGACAGTTTCGTCCTGCGCAACCACGGCAGAAAGGCAATGGCACCCAGAGAATTCCCCGAGAAATCATTCCCTGCGGAATATGTTCTCAAGGATATCTCGTATGTTTTCGATCTGGCCGACCAGACCGGAACCTTCATTCCCGCCGCAGATCAGGCCCGCGCCTATTATCAGACTGCAGTCGAAAAGGGGTTTGGTGGCAAGTACTTCCCCTCGGTCATTCAACTTGTGGAAACTGATGAAATGGGGGCGGCCAAATGATCTATGACCTCTTTCCACTGATCTGGTCCGGCATGATCACAGGGTGTCTCTATGCTCTGGGTGCCCTTGGGTTGGTGATGATCTTCAAATGCTCGAAGGTCGTAAACTTCAGCCACGGAAACGTTGCGGGGCTGACAGCCTTTTTGGTCTATGGCCTGTCCTCGGGGATGTTGCTGTCGCTTAGCTGGGGTGCGGCGGTTCTGCTTGCTATGCTGGCAGCGATTGCGATCGCCTTCCTGATCTACTCCATCATCTCGCCGCTAGTGTTCGAATCCGACCTGACCTCGACCATTGCCACACTGGGGTTCGGTCTGATCGCCCAAGGCGTTACGCTTCTGGTTTTTGGGGCGGATATCGTGGCGCTTGACCTGCCTATCCCACGGTTTGCAATCTCGGTTCTCGGGCTTTTGGTTACGGGATATGATCTGACAGTTCTGGTTGTAGCCCTTGTCACCATCGGCGCACTTTTTGTGGTTATCGACTACACAAAGCTTGGCATCGCCTTTCGCGCGATTTCAGCCAACCCTTTTGCCGCAGAGGTTTGCGGCCTTAACCTGAAATCAGTTCACTATTTCGCTTGGATCACCGCTGCACTTCTGGGTGTGATCGGGGCGCTGCTGATCGTGCCCACGACCTTTCTGTCAGTGACGACTGTCGCGACTTTCATGTTGCAGGCCTTCGCTGCCGCCGTGATCGGAGGGTTCGCATCGCTGCCCGGCGCACTAGTCGGAGGCATTCTGGTCGGCGTGATGATGAACCTTTTCACCTTCTATGTGTCGCCCGAGTATTCCTCAACCTTCCTATTGGCGGCGATCCTGGTGGCGCTGAACATCTTTCCAAACGGCGTCCTTCAGAAAGTCGGAGGCAGCCGTGTCTAATCAATCGACCCATATATCAACGAATGAATCCGTGCTGATGCGCCTGACTGGTATCGCCACGCCCGCAGTGACGTCAGGCATCGTGGTTGCTTCAATGATCCTCATGCCCTTCATGCTTGGTGGGTCATGGACCTTTACCCTCGGTCTGTGTTTTGCCAATTCGATCGGAGTTCTGGCGGTATCCATGCTGGTCCGCTACGGCGGCGAAGTCTCGATCGGGCACACCTTTTTTACCGCGCTTGGCGCGTATTCCGTAGGCGTGCTGGACACGCGATATGGCATATCACTTTGGGCCTCTGTGCCGCTGGCCCTGCTTTTGGGTGTGGCCTTCGGCATCATCTTCGCGTGGCCCTCACGCAACCTGCACGGCATCTACCTTGCCGTGACAACGCTTGCGCTCGCGCTGGCTGTGCCGGAAATGATCAACAACTTCGACAGTGTGACCGGCGGGTACGAGGGACTATACGTCGCTACCCCGTTGATCCCGGGCGCAAGCATGGGGTCGCAACGCTATTATGTGGCGCTTGCCATGCTTGTGATCGTCTGTTTCGCAGTCTCACGGCTGCGGCTGTCGCGGCAGGGCATGGCGCTATTACTGGCCAAAACCCATCCTGCGGCCGCTGACGCTTTCGGAACACGCAGGGTCTGGGCGCGCATCTCTATCATGGGTATTAGCGGCGGGATCGGCGCACTTTGCGGAGCAACACTTGCCTTCTCCGGCTCCACTGTCTCACCAGGAGGATTCACTTTCTGGCAGGCAATCTTCTTGCTGGTTGGCTCAGTCGTCAGCTTCTACGGCTTGTCCCTACCCCGCGTGCTTCTTGGCGGTGCTTTTGTCACCCTGGTCCCGCAGCTTCTATCGGCATCAGGTGCATGGATCCCCGTGTTTTACGGCCTGTCACTGCTGGGGATGATCTTGCTTGGCCACTATATGCCGCGCATCCGCAAGACCATGTCCCGCAATTCCGAGGTGTCGTGATGGGCCAGATGACAAACGCGCTGCGAGGTGATGGGATCTCGCTCTCTTTCGGTGGGATCAAGGTCCTGAAGGGTCTTGATGTGGAATTTCGCGCTGGCGAGATTACCGGCCTGATCGGCCCGAATGGCGCGGGTAAAACCAGCCTCTTCAATTGCCTGACAGGGGCATATTCGCCACAGCAGGGTACGATTTCCTATGCCGGACAACCTCTTAATGGACTGCCCCCCGCAGCCCGTGCGTCCAAAGGGATCGTCCGCAGCTTCCAGCATGTCGCACTTTGTCCGGACCTTACAGTGCGGGAAAACGTGATGATGGGGATTGCGCGCAACTTCAAGGCGGGCTGGCTTTCAGCGTTCTTTCCCCTGCCCTGCGGCAGGCAGGAACGCGCGGAAATGATACGCGCAGCCGACACAGCGCTGAATGATCTTGGTCTGTCAGATGTAGGCGACAAGTTCCCAAGCGAACTGCCGCCCGGCATGCAGAGACTGGTCGAGATCGCGCGGGCGGTGGTTGGCAAGCCTTCGGTTCTCATGTTGGACGAACCGGCAGCAGGGTTGAACAACTCCGAAACCCGCGACCTGACGACCGTACTACGCAGGTTGGCCTCGAGCGATCTGGTCATGGTTGTCGTGGAACATGACATGGACCTCGTCATGTCGATCTGCGACCGGATCTATGTCCTAAACTTTGGTGAGTTCGTCGCTGTCGGCAGCCCTGAAGACGTGCGTAGAAATCCCGACGTTATCCGCATTTATCTGGGGAGCGATGACGATGAGTGACTTTCTGAAAATCGAGAACCTGTCAGTGGCCTACGGCGCTGGCGCCCCCGCAGTCAACCGCGTGTCCTTCACAGTTGGCAAGGGGGCAGTGGTTGCGCTGCTTGGTGCGAATGGCGCGGGCAAATCATCAATCATGAAAGCGATCTCTGGTCTTACACCGGCCACGGGAACCACCACTTTTGAGGGCGAAGACATCAGCGGTCTACGCGCCCGCGCCCGTGTTGCCAGAGGTATCGTCTATGTGCCCGAGGGGCGCGAGATTGTTGGCGGGTTGAGCGTGCGCGAGAACCTGATCCTCGGCGGATACCAGAAAACCGCGTCAGACCGGAAAAAGCGGATAGAAATGGTCCTAGACCTTTTCCCCGAGATTGCCGAGAAGGTCGATCGTCAGGCCTGGCGCCTGTCAGGCGGCGAGCAGCAGATGCTGGCTATCGGTCGCGGGCTGGTTGCGGACCCGAAGCTTCTGCTTCTCGACGAGCCCTCACTTGGTCTGGCGCCGCTTCTGGTGCGACGGGTATTTGACCGGCTGGCCATGATCCGCAAGGAATCCGATCTCGCTATCGTGCTGGTCGAACAGAATCTTGCCGTGACAATCCGCCTGTGTGACGAACTGCACTTCCTTCGCGGCGGACGGATCGTCGGTCACAGCAGCGCTACGGAACTCAAGGATGTGACGGCTCGCCAGCAAGCGATAGACGCCTATCTCGGTGCGGCTGTAGCCTGAGGAACCAGCAATGAAGACTTGGGAAATATTCGGCATACGGCACGCCACAAACACCGTCCGCACTCGCGGCGTCAACTTCATCAGCGATCCAGACCCGACCGCACCTCTGACTCTGGACTTCTACTGCTGGGTGTTGAAATCGGGTGATGAGGTCGTCGTGGTCGATACCGGGATAGACCCAGCGAAAGGCGTCAAAAATCACCATGTGCAGGTGATCAGCCCGCCGGACGCTTGGAAAGCGCTCGGGATTGACCCAAAGCAGGTTGCGACCGTGGTTTTGACCCACGCGCATTACGACCATTTGGGATATCTTGACGCCCTTCCGAACGCGCAATTTTACATGCAAGCCGAAGAAATGGCCTATGTGACCGGACCATGGATGGAAAAGGCAACTTTCCGCCATGCCTATTGGCCAGACGAAATCGCCCGATTAGTGCATCTGCTGTACGATGGCCGTCTTCACCTGCACGGACGCGAGTTTACTATGGCCGACGGGATCAGCGCCCATTGGGTCGGTGGCCATTGCGCCGGACAGGAGGTGCTCCGCATCTGGACAGACCGCGGCTGGGTCGTGTTGGCATCCGATGCGCTGCACTACTACGAAGAATACGAGCGCGGCATCCCCTTTACCGTCGCATTCAACATTTCCGACATGATGGCGGCACATGACCGCATCAGGGAACTGGCAGATAGCGACGACCATGTCCTTCCCGCCCATGATCCGCGGCTTCTACGCCTTTATCCTGCAGCCAGTCCCGAACTGGAGGGGCGTATCGTGCGGCTTGACAGGCGACCGGAGCCTACGCCATGAAGGAATGCATTTTGCACCTTTGCGATAGGCTGGGGGAAGGGATAGATTATGGAAAACCGCGCGAAGCATCAGACCAAGGAAGAATATGTAGCGGATTTTCTTCGCGAAGGTATTATTTCGGGTCAATTCCCCCGCGGTGCCAAACTCAAACAGGCGCAAATCGCCGAGATGATCGGCACCTCGATAACCCCAGTCAGGGAAGCTATAAAGATTCTGGAGGCAGAGGGCTTTGTGCTTGGTTCGTCACACCGCGGTGCGATCGTAGCCCCTTTCGACATCAATGCCACCGAAGAGGTCACCGATTTGCGGGTGACACTGGAGTGCAAGCTGGGGCTGAAGGCGGTCGGGCGACTAACCTCGCAGGACATCGAAAATCTTCGCGATCTGCAAGACCAGATCGAGGATGCCGCAGCACGTGGAGACCGAGACGCAGTCCGCTCGATCAATTACCGGTTTCACGAACTGATCTATATCGCTGCGGATCTGCCGCAGACGCTAAGTTTCGTGCGTGCGCTTTGGGCGCGCTATCCGTTCGACCTTATCAACCGTCTGGATCAACGGATCGACCGCGCGTCGAAAGAGCACCGCGAGATGCTAAGCGCGATTATCGCACGCGACGAGGCTGCCTTCCTTCAAGCTTTGCGCTCGCACATCCGGTCGGCCTGGGACGAATTCAAGGCCAGCTACTCGGAATAACGCCCCGCGCCTTTTCAGGCACGGGGTCCTACCCCAGCCTGAAAGGACACTGCAATGGCATCTGACACAATCCTCCTTGTCATGGACATGATGAACGACCTTGTGCATCCCGATGGGGTGGGCGGTAAAAGCTATGTGCCGATCATGCAAGAGCGTGGTGTATACGAGGCGACGGAGCTGGCGATCAGCAAGGCCCGCAAGGCTGGCGTGATGGTAGGCTATGTCAGGGTGGGATTCTCTCCGGATTACGCGGAATGCCCGGGAGATTCGCCCGTGTTCTCGAAGGCGCGCGACAATGGCCTGTTCAAACTGGGCAGTTGGGGCACAGAGGTGTTCAGCCGGTTCGCGCCCCAACAGGGCGATCCCGACATCATCAAGCACCGCGTGAGCCCTTTTTACGCAACCAAACTCGAGCCCCTGCTGCGCGCCCAAGGCATCAAACGTTTGGTTTTGTCTGGCGTATCGACCAATGGCGTCGTGTCGGCAGCGGTCCGAGAGGGTCACGACCGCGACTATGCCTGTGTCCTGCTTGAGGATTGCTGTGCAGGAGCCACCCGCGAGGAACATGAACACGCCATGTCCGGACTGCGCCGCTATGCGCAGGTCACGACGGCGGCAGACATAAGTTTCTAAGCAGACCCACGTCAAATAATGCATCTAAAAATGCACTGAGCTGAACACGGCTCTCATATTTCTTTCAAAGAACCCGTTAAAGCCCATATTTTCTGGAAAAATGACCTCTTGACCGCTTCAAAAATAATGCATTATATGTAAAATAACTTCTAACGCCAAAGCTATCATCAACAAACTGCAGACAGACAAGGAGACCCAAACAGTGACAACAGCGGAAATGAGCAAGGACCAAGACGTCAAAGGCATGGGCGGCGCCCCCGCCGAAGGCAAAATCACCGACGAAGCGATTGCCGCCGCAGAACAGATGGTCGGACTTCAGCTGCGACCCGAGGGCCCCTACCTGCAGGACGCGACCGCCGACACATTGCGCAACTGGTGCAACGGCATCGGCGACCTCAACCCGCTTTACCGCGAACCTGGTTATGGTGCGGGATCGCGTTTTGGCACACAGCTGGGCCATCCCATGTTCCCGATGGCACTGGGCTGGATCGGTCGTACTCGCTGGGGCCTTCCTGGCGTGCACGGCTTCTACGCAGGCAACGACTGGGAAATCTTCCGCCACATCCGCCCTGGTGATCGGATCAATGCGATCGAACGGGTGATCGGGATCGAAGTGAAAGAAAGCAAGTTCTCTGGCCGACTGGTGCTCCAGTATGTCGAGGCGACCTATTACAACCAGCATGGCGACATGCTGTCGCGCGCGCTTGGCACCTGCACCCGTCATGAGCGCAAGGCAGCCCGCGACGCCGGTAAATACAAGGACATCACGACCTACGAATATACCGACGAAGAGTTCGAGAAGCTTGACGCCTGCATCATGGAAGAGCCGATGAAGATCCGCGGTTCAAAAGTGCGCTATTGGGAAGACGTGACCGAGGGCGAAAGCCTCGACACAATCGTGCGCGGTCCGCTTTCTCTGATGGATACGATGGGCTTTCTGGTCGGTTCCGGACGTGGCCACACCCATGGCGTGGTTTTCCAGAGTGCAATGAAGCATCCTGGCCACTTCTTCCGCAACCCCGAAGCGGGCGGCGGTATTGAATACACCGGCATCGGCCACCACCGCGAAAGCACCGCCAAGGAAGTCGGCGTTCCAGGGGTCTATGACTACGGTCCGCAGCGGTCGTCCTGGATGGCATCCATGGTCACCAATTGGATGGGCGACGCGGGTTTCCTCAAGCGGGTCCGTACCGAGATGCGGCGCTTCAACACCATGGGCGACAGCACCTGGTGCAAGGGCAAGGTATCCAAGAAATACATCAAGGACGGTCACGCCCTGGTGGATATCGAGATCTGGGGCGAGAACCAGCGCGGCGAGATCACCACACCCGGCATCGCCACCGTTGCGCTTCAGTCGCGCGATCCCCAACTGCGGGTCTTCCTCGACTGCGGAAACCTTGAACTGGACCTTCCGGTCGTTCGCTAAGGAAAGAAACCCGGTCATGACCGACAAGCCTCTTTCAGGCCTTCGTGTCATCGAACGCGCCTCCGGCGTGGCTGCGGCACAGGCCGGGCGCCTGATGTGCCAGATGGGGGCCGACGTTATCATGGTCGAACCGGCGGGGGGCTCTTGCATCAGACAGGAGCACCCCCTCCTCCCCGGTGGCCAGAGCGCGCTGTTCACCTACCTGTCCGCAGGCAAGTGGAGCGTAGTCTGCGATCCGTCAAACCCGAACTTTCGCCAGGAGATGGACAAACTTCTGGCGGAGGCCGACATATTTATCGACGATACGCCAGTCGCAGACCGCGCCGGTCTGGGACTGGACGAAGCAAGGATCGCCGAGGCGCATCCGCAACTTGTCCATCTTTCCGTGCTACCTTACGGCGCGTTCGGACCGAAAGCCGGATGGAAGGGTGAGGAACTGAACCTGATCCACGCGGGCGGTGAGGGCTTCTTGTTGCCAAACGGTTTGTCTGCCGATCTTTTCCCTGATCGTCCACCTCTCAAGATCGCTGGGCATTTTGCCGAGATGCAAGGTGGAACAACGGCGGCAATGGCTGCGCTTGCCGCGCTTTGGGCCGGCAAGGGACAATTTGTCGATGTCTCGGTCCAGGATGCAAATGTCGCGGTCGGAGCCTTTGCCATCCAGCGCTTCGGCGATGGTTCGGTCGAGCACCGGCTGACCCGGTCGTTCAAATTCGGCGGCGTGATCGAATGCGCCAACGGCTATGTCGAGCTGTTGACGCTCGAGCCGCGCCAATGGGACGGCCTGCTTGATCTGCTGGGGGCCGATGACTGGGCCAATGACGCCAGCCTGACGGACGAGGTCGGACGCAGCGCGCGAGGCGATGAAATCAACGAACGCATCCGCAGTTGGGCGCGACACCAACAGGTCGAGACTCTGGTAAGCGAAGCTCAGAAACGTGGCGTGCCAATGGCGCGCTACAATGCACCAGAGCATGTATTGACCGGGCTGCAGGAAACATCGCGCAGCATCTTTGCGACGCTCGATACGCCGGAGGGCCCTGTGAAAGTGCACTCGCTGCCCTTCCGGTTCGGGCCAGACGCCCTGCCGGTCAGCGCTACAGTCGCCAGTCCTGGCGCAGACCAGAGCATTCTGACGGGTGACAATGGCCGGAGGGCCTCTGCATGAAACCTCTTGCAGGACTTCGCATTGCCGATTTCACCGTACATGCTGCAGGACCATTCTGCACCCATATGCTAAGCCAGATGGGGGCCGAGGTCATCAAGGTTGAAACGGCTCTGAGACCAGACATTTTCCGCAAGCCACATGCGGTCTATGGCCGTGAGGGCCCGGCGACATTCGATCAGGTGTCGTCAAACAAGCTTTCTGTCAGGCTAAACCTCAAACATCCCGACGGCGTAGCGCTGGCAAAAAAGCTGGTCACTATCGCTGATGTCGCCGCCGAAAGTTTCCGCGCGGGCGTCATGACACGGTTGGGCCTTGGGTATGAAACCTTGCGCGTTGCAAAGCAAGATATTGTTATGGTTTCTGTTTCGTCCTCGGGGCAGACAGGACCGGAAAGCCATTTCGCCGGTTATGCACCGCTGTTCGGAGCATGGGGCGGGCTGGGCTATCTTTCGGGCCATGCCGACGGACCACCGGTAGAGATGCGCCATGTTATGGATCACTCGGTCGGGATGCATGCTGCGCTGGCAACTCTGGCCGCGTTGCACCGCCTGCGCCGTACTGGCCTTGGTTGCCATGTGGATGTCGCCGCACGAGAAGTGGCGTCTTCGCTGGTGGGCGATGCGCTGACCGCTGCCTCTGCAGGTGTCAGCGTGGGAAGAATGGGCAATGACGACATGACCCGCGCACCGCACGGACTTTTCCCGACTGTGGACAAGGACCGCTGGCTGTCGATTGCAGTCTCGACCGACGGGGAATGGCAGAAATTGGCGCAGATCATAGGGCATCCGCAGCTTGCTGCCGATCCTCGCTATGCCAAAAAGGCAAGCCGCCATACGCATCGGCGGGATCTTGACGGTCCCATCACAGATTGGACCTCGGCACAAAACGGCGAAGCCGCCGCAGAACAGCTTCAGGCGTCCGGCATCGCTGCACATCTGTCATGGGCCGCGTCCGATATCGTCGTAGACCCGCATATGCGGGCGCGCGGTGCCATCCTTGAAGTCACCGAAACCAACGGTCATCATCGCGCCGCTGTAGGTCGCCCCGCTCGGTTCGCTGGTGACGATGCACCAGGCATCACGCGCGGCACACCCGCCTTCGGTGGCGACGAAGACTACGTTTATGGGGAACTTCTTGGACTCAGCCGCGCCCGGATCAAAGCCTTGGTCGATGACAAGGCGATTTATTGAAGGAATCACGATGACCATCACCCCCGATTATGCCGAAGCCATTGGCCGCACCGAAAGCCATGTGCAGATGATCTCGGCGGATCGCGCAGCAGGTCTGGCCGCAATGCTGGACTTGGACAACGTCCCCGGAAACGGTGACGCGCTTGCCCCGGGCTGGCACTGGCTCTACTTCAATCCCTTCGTGCAGCGTCGCAATATCGGCCCCGATGGACACCCCAAACGCGGAGGCTTTCTTCCCCCCGTCGCCCTTCCCCGCCGCATGTGGGCGGGTGGCCGGCTGGTCTATCACGCACCGCTTACGATCGGGAAAGAAGCCGAGAAAACCAGCGAAATTCTTGACGTGAAGGTGAAGTCCGGTCGCGCAGGCCAGCTTGTTTTTGTCACGGTCGGGCATCGTCTTTCGCAGGACGGAAAGGTTTGCATCGAGGAAGAGCAGGACATTGTCTACCGCGAGGCCGCCCCTCATGGCGCGCCCAAGCCACAACCGTCCCCTGCCCCCGATACTGCGACACGGTCCGAGACTGTGACGCCGGATCCAGTCCTTCTGTTTCGGTATTCAGCGCTGACCTCGAACGGCCACAGGATCCACTATGACCGCGGTTATGCACGGGACGAGGAAGACTATCATGATTTGGTCGTCCACGGGCCGCTGACCGCGACCTTGCTGCAAGGCTTCGCAACTGCAGCAGAAGGCGGGCGGCTGACCCGCTTTGAATTCCGCGGAATGGCGCCTCTTTTTGTTGATCGGCCTTTCACATTGGAAGCCGGTACAAACGAGGATGGCGCGCTTGCAGTTTGGGCAAAGGGACCAGACGGCGAACTTGCCATGCAAGCCAGCGCCGTGGTCGAGCCCGCATCATGAGAACGCCGCGCAGCTATCTTTTCGTGCCAGGCCGCACGCCCGAGCGCTTTGCGAAGGCCGCAGGTTCAGGTGCTGATGCAATCATCCTTGATCTCGAGGACGCGGTTGGCCCCGCCTTCAAGCATGAGGCACGCGAGAACATTGTCAGCTGGTTCAAGACCGGCGGGAGCGGAGTCGTACGGATCAATGGCGCCGAAAACCCATGGTTCGATGACGATCTGGCCGCGCTCGAAGATTGCGCCATAACAGCGGTCATGGTGCCAAAGGCCACACCGGATAGTCTGGCTACCGTTGCCAACCGGTTGCCAGGACGGGCGCTGATTGCACTGATCGAATCCGCAGAAGGCCTTGCCTCGGTTCGCCACGCGGTTACCTGCCCCGGCCTGACACGCCTTGCATTTGGCAATCTCGACTTTGGCGCGGATACACGGATCCCAGGGACCGGGCCTGTGCTTGATCCGGCCCGTTTTGAGATCGTTCTTGCATCACGCCTTGGCGGGTTGGCGCAGCCGATAGACGGCGTGACCGCAGAGTTGAAGGATGCGGGCATTCTGGGCGACGAGGTCGCGCGTTCCCGAACTATGGGTTTCGGCGCAAAGCTTTGCATCCATCCCGCTCAGGTGACGGCCACGAACGAGGGGTTCACCCCCTCCAAAGCCGAAGTCGACTGGGCAAATCGCGTCATATCCGCGCTTTCCAAAGCCGCCGGATCGGTCGTTCAGGTTGATGGCAAGATGGTTGATCGCCCCGTGATAGAGCGCGCCAGACAGATTTTGGTCGACATCGGCCAGGCAGTGGAATGACCCGTTCTTGCACGACACCGATAAGGCGACGTGCAAGGGCAGATGAAGACCGGTCTGCAGCATGATTGCAGGCCCACACCGGTACCACTAACCACGTCAAAGTCTCAAGGAGGAGACCATGAAACAAACATTTTTCGGCGTTCTGACAGCAGGCCTCATGGCTTGTGGAGGCGCCCACGCAGAAGACATCCTGTTTGGTTCAACGTCGGCATCGTCAAGCCACTACGTGTCACATCCCGGAAGGTAGTATGGCTGTTTCCTGAATAGCTGCGGCTTGAGTTTGTGCCAGTCCTTCATCGCCTGCAAGGGCGACTTGCTGCCGAGGGCTGATTGCGGCAGCTGCTGGTTGTACAACTGAACGCCAGAACACCCACGTTATCGATCGGCGCGAGGTTCTTTATCGATGGCACCCTTGGTTTGGCCGATCGGTTTATGTCCATGAGGTGATCGACAAACCTGGTGTGGCGGTATTTCGATGCAATCTCACTGGTGGTCGGTCGGACCGGTCTCTGGAAGTCCCTGTCTGGATGTTTGACCGGGCTGCATGCACGAGCCCGCCGATTTCCTCGATGCGGTAGCAGCGGCGTTTTTGCCGCCCCCCATGTCCTCGGACATTCCCGACCGCACGGGCGAAAACCGATATTCGCGTTTTGAAACCCGAACCGAAGCTCACTGAGCAATCTCGCCCGCCATCACGGCCCGCCCGTGGACGACGAGCGTCGCGGTGAAGGTTGGGCATCCAAACTGCCGGATGACCTCTAGGACGCGTGCGTCATAGGCGGCCTGACCGATCACGCGACACGACACAAATCCGATGCGTGGAACTGCCGATTTGAAGTTGGCGCGGCCTTGATCTGATTGTGCAGCTCCTGCTCTCGCGGGTCCACCATCCGCTGCGGCTTGGGCGCGTTCTCGAGACGCACTGCAGCACCGGGTGAGGTGCGCCACCGGCGCATGAAACCGAGCAGAAAGGGGTCTGATGCCGGAGGGGGCAGAATAGTACGCTCTCATGAGCGTTTTCAGGGTTACTGACACGATTAAACTACCCCGCTGACACGGGTTGGTCAAAG